>CAXXRA010000012.1:0-32104 GCA_963663975.2 uncultured Bauldia sp.
CGGTGGCCTCCATCCGGCGCAACGTCTCAGCAACGGCCGCGGAAGGCTTGAGCGCTTTTCGCAGACCCGTGCCCGGTGCTATGGCCTCTGACAACTCTATGGCGGCGGCCGGGTTGCTCCTGGCTATTGCAAAGAAATAATTGGCGATGTCTTTGGACACGGTTCTTTTGGTGATGCCGCCGAAGCCGTCCCCGGTGATTGCAGCCTTGGCTGATGCCGTGACCCTGGCCGAAGCGGCAGCCATGGCCGCGATGCCGGTTCTGGTATTTCCCAGCTTGGCGGCTTCAATCATCTCGTTGGCAAAATACGGCGCGTTGCGTGGAACCCGAAAGCTGGCAAGCGAGTCAGACTGTGGCTCTGCCACAGTCTGACTTGTCCAAGCCGGGCCTTGGTCCGTCACATACGGTAACGCCAACTGCTGATAGGACAGGAGGTTCGATTGTTGCGGAACCTCGACGCCGGCTGCCATGGCGTTGGCGGCCAGCAAGGCGCCATGGACCGATTGCAGCTCGCCAGGCGTGGCAGCCGACGGCATTGCAAGGGTCAAAAAGCCGAGAACCGCTACGGTTATGTCACGCATGGAATACGGGCCTTTCCGTTCGCGAATCGTGCGAATCGATCGATCTTCGCTGCCCCGTCCGGTACCAATATACTAAGGCTGCGGCGAAAATTGGTTAAGTCCGGGCAAATGTAAATATATTGATCTGGGCGCAGGCGGCGGTGCGTTCACGGCCAACGCCGCGCCGAGGAGGACCGGAAACATCTCGGGGCCTTCATTGTCAATAGGCGCGCGACCGAAGCCGCGGGGAAAACCGGCTCCAGCCTCAGTTCAGCACACAAATAAGCCGCGAGGCGCCGTCCCCAGTCAGGGTCACTCCCAATCGACGGAATGTTGCCTTCGGAAGTGGCGCAGCCGCGCCCCCGTCCACCACCCGAGATGATTTGTATGACGCAGCCTGCGCGTCGCGCCGCGCCTCGTTTTCGCTGGCGACGTGCAGGCTTGCGTTGTGGTAACGTGCAGGCTTGCGTTGTGGTAAGGGGCCGGGTCTTTCAACAGCGAGGTCGATATGCCGCCGACGATCATCACCATGGGCGGTTACCAGCCGCCCGGTTCGGTCAACAATCGGGGGTGCGAGGAATTCGGCCGCCAATTGCAAGCGCGCCTCGGCGACCATGTCGGGTTCGATTTCGACGGCAATATGGTGCAGTCGCGCGGCGTCAAAGCCACCGATCTGCCGCAGATGGTCGAACGCGGCGAACTGACCATGTGCTATTTTGCCTCGAGTTATCTGACCGGCCACGTGCCGGAACTGGCGATTTTCGATGTGCCGTTCGTGGTCCGCGACCGCAAACGCGCCGCGACCGCGCTCGACGGCGAACTCGGCAGGCTGATCGCCGAGAAATTCCTGGCCGGTTCGGGCCTGCGTGTGCTGGCATTCTGGGATAACGGCTTTCGCCATTTCACCAATGGCGTCCGGGCCATTCACTCTCCCGCCGATTGCGCCGGTCTCAGCATCCGTTCGATGAACAGCGAGTTACATCAGGAGTTTTTTCGCGCTCTCGGGTTCGAGCCGACCTTCGTCGATGTCCGCGACCTCGTTGAGGCGGCAAAAACCGGCAGGATCGACGCTCAGGAAAATCCGCTGACCAATACCTATCATTTCGGAACCCACCACTACCACCGCCACATTACTCTGTCCGGCCACCTGTTCGGGGTCATTCTCATGCTGTGTCACGAGGCCAGCTTCCAGGCCTGGCCGGCCGCGGTCCGACAGGCCGTGCTGGAGGCTGCCGCCCGGGCGACGAAGGTCCAGCGGCGGCTGGCGGCGATGGAGGATGACGATATCCTGGCCCGGCTCGACCCCACGGAAAACGAAATCGTTCGATTGAGCGCGAAGAACGGGCGGTCTTCGAGAACGCGGTTGCGCCCCTGGTGGCCAGGCAGCGCGAGCGTCTCGGCAGCGCGCTGTTCGAACTCCTCAACTGATATTGCTTGTCGCACCGCCGGCCGTTGGTAACGGACCTCGGCCGTGGCGGCGACAAAGTGGTTTTCAACACCGGAAAGGACCAACTTCATGAGTCTCGCCATCGGCGTCATCGGCCTCGGCCCCATGGGCGGCAACATTGCCCGCAACCTGCTCGCCAAACGGTTCAGCGTGACCGGTTTCGACATCGATCCGCAACGCGTGCAGGAACTTGATTCCGTCAGCCTGAAAGCCGGCGCATCCGTTGCCGGCGTCGCCGAGTTCGCCGATGTCGTCATCACCTCACTGCCCACCGCGGCAGCTGTCAGCCAGGCCGTCGACGAATTGATACAGCATGCCAAACCGGGCCAGATCGTTATCGAGTGCAGCACGTTGAGCCTCGCCGACAAGCTTGAAGCGCACCGGCGGCTTGAGGAGGGCGGCAGGGTGATGCTCGATGCTCCGATCAGCGCCACGCCGGCGATGCTGGCCAAGATGATGGCCTCGATCCACGTCAGCGGCTCGGAAGACGCCTACCGGACATGCCTGCCGGTTCTGGAGGGCTTCACCGCCAGCAATTTCTATGTCGGCGCGGTCGGCAATGGCAGCCGGATGAAAGTTCTGGCCAACTATCTGGTGCACGTTCACATCGCGGCGGCGGCCGAATGCATGGTGCTGGGCGAAAAGGCCGGGCTGGATCCCGACATGATCCATTCGGTGCTGAGCGCCAGCGCCGGTAGTTCCAAGATGTTCGAAATTCGCGGCGCGATGATGGCCAAATCCGACTACCGCGAAGGCGGGGGCACCATGTTCGCGGTCTACCAGAAGGACGCCTCGATCATCACCGAGTTTGCCGCCGAGGTGAAAGCGCCGATCGATCTCTACGTTTCGTCGCGCCAGAAATTCAACTCGGCCATCGCCCAGGGGCTCGGCCATCTCGACACCTCGGCGGTGTGCAAGGCGGTGGAGACGTCGGCCGGCATCGATCGCAAACTGGTCGAGTAACCGCCGCCAATTCGGCGGCGTTAATTGTTCGCTGGCGCCGTGGCGGCGCGCGTCGGCGCCAATGGTTGCCGCCGCCCTACGACTGCTGCCGCCCGAACATGATACGGACATTCTTCATGAAGTGCTTGTAGGTGAGCACCGGCAGCGCGATCGCCAGATCCCACAACGCGTCCCAGCCGCCGCGCAGCACCACCGGCACCATGACGTGCAGCGGCGCTGTGATGATCGGTTGTCGTTCCCTGGTGTGAAGCCCTTGGCGATCGTCGAGAACGTTTTCGATCAGGTGCGGAAATGCCCAGTCGCAGCGGTAGATGACCTTCCCCTGGGGATTGAACACGTAGACCATGTTCGGCCACGACCCGTAAGCGCGATGCATCTCACCGTCGACCGTATCGACAAGAAAGGTGCGCGGGTCGTCATATTCATCCTTGGTGCGCTGCGCGAGGCGGATCTTTTCGTCGAGGCTGGTGGTCGGCCCCTGCAGTGATCCGGGATGGGCCTCGCGGACATAGATGGTGAGGAATTCGACGTCCGGATAGTGCTCGACGAGGTGCGCCACACCCTGTTTGCGGTTGAGATTCTTGACGTACATGCCGCAGGTCAGGCTGCCCGTTTCCAGAACCACCCATTTGCCGCGATAGTCCGAGAGCTGAACCGTGTTGCCGTCCAGATCGGTCAATTTGAAATCCCACAACGCCTCCTCGCCGGCCTTGGGACCGTCGAAGGAATTCACGTCGTAGTTCGATATTTTGTAGCGCTGGTAGTTGTAGGTCTCGGGCGTGTTGGCGATGGCCATCGTCTATCTCGTCAAATTCGGGCCTGGTTTCCAGGCGGTGTGAAACGGCATCTGATCAGCCTACAAGGACGCGGTCACGGTCACAAAAGCCAGGCCTCGCAATCGCGCCTTGTGGAAGCATCCGAAAACAGGCGTCCTTGTGCTCAGGTGCACTGGCGAGGAAGTTTTCTCCCCCGCCGTTTTCGACCGCAGCCCAGGTTCGGGTGAGGCAGTTCTTGCCGGTAAGGCGTCAGGTTTCGTCGTCGCGGACCGGCGGCCAGATGCGGCTGCCGACGCTTGGTGAACCGGGCGCGTGGACCGTGTAACCGATGATCTTGCTGGTCCACTCCCGGTCGTCGAGACCCAGTGATTCGTGGTTTTAAAAATGCTCCCGCCGAGCTTCCAGCGAGGTAAATTCGTAGACAATGGAATGCTTGGCCCAGCCCGCGACCGAGATCAGCTTGCGCGTTCGGATGCAGCCGGGCATCCGGCTCATCGCCGGCAGCCGGTATTGCGCGTACCAGGCGGCGAGGTCGTATTCGTCGTTGACGGTGGCGGTGCGGAAGGAACCCATCTGGATCGCCGGCCCGGTCGTGCTGCCTGGCGCGGCGCGAAAATAGTCCGGGCCGTTGATCCTGGCCTCCTCGCAGAACACGCAGGTCCGTGAGCCGATCCGGCGAGCCAGCATTTCTCCGGTTTCGCCACCTTCCTCCCGCTCATTCAAGATCGCCGCGGTATGAAAGAAGACATGTGGAGAGGGCGCGCCGACCAGAATTAGATACTGTGATCCCATCGGTACTTCGGCTGTATCGGCACGCTGCAGGCGGTCATGGATTTCCTGCATGCGGCGTCCGCCGCCGGTGATGCGATAATGCGCGGCCCAGGCATAGCCCGGCCGCCGTAGGAGCTCCGGCAGATAGCTGTCGTGCAGCCAGGCGAGGTAGTCGTCGTTGTCACCGTCCGGCAAATCGTACCAGGTCGCCCAGATCCCCTGATCCATTTTCGATGCGCTCCAATTGCTGCTGACGGTGGTCATCTTCGAGCCGATCGCCGTGAGCATCGGCTACGACCCCATCGCCTTGGCCATCATCAGCATCATGGCTGGTGCTGGTCGCCGGTGAATGAAGCGCTCGACGGACTGTTTGGCAACGAATTTTCGGCCACGGAACGTCGGGTTGATTTCTCGGCAATCACCCTTTCGATGGGCGCGTTCTGGCGCCCGATGGACCACTCATCGGCCGATGGCGTAGCCTTGCATGAAGCGGGGTGTCGCGGCAGCCTTGAGCAGGCCGTCACCACGGCCGACGGCGCAGACCCGCCCGAGCGCCCACTCGCCCTCCACCGTAATCTTATGCCCGCGCGCGGCCAGCTCCCGGCGCGTCGGCTCGGCAAACCTCCCTTCCATCACCAGGACGCCCGGTTGCCGCTCGCGCGGATAGAAGGAGGACGGCGCGTTTTTGCCGTGGAACATCGGCGCGTCGATCGCGGCCTGCAGGTTCATGCCATGGTGCAGGTGGCGCAGGAACACCGGTATCATCCACTGGTCCTGCTGGTCGCCGCCCGGCGTCCCGAAGGCGAGGCACGGCGTTCCGTCCCTGCTTGCCATGGTGGGCGTGAGCGTGGTGCGCGGGCGCTTGCCGGGGGCCAGGCCCGACGGCAGGTCGTCGGTGAGCCAGAACATCTGACCTCGGGTCGTGAGGGCGAAGCCGAGTTCGGGCACGACCGGCGAGCTCGACAGCCAGCCGCCGCTCGGCGTGGCCGAGACCATGTTGCCATGGCGGTCGATCACGTCCAGATGCACCGTGTCGCCCTCGACCTCGGGCAGGTCGACGAAGGTCGGCTCGCCCACGCCGGCCGCCGCCCCGGCCCCGACCTCACTGCCCGAAAGACCAAGCAAGACCCGAAGGCGCCGCTCGCTGTCCGCCAGGGTGCCCGGCCGGAGGTCCTCCGAGCTGACCTCGCCCACGAGCGCGCGCCGGGCGTCGTTGTAGTCGTCCGAGAGCAGCGTTCCGAGCGGCACCTCGGCGAAGTCCGGATCGCCGTAGAACACGTCACGGTCGGCGAAGGCGAGCTTGGCGCACTCGACCACCGTGTGGACGAACTCCGGACCCAAGGGGTCCATGGCCGCGAGGTCGAAGCCCTTGAGCAAGGCGAGCTGCTGGAGGAACACCGGCCCCTGGCCCCAGGGTCCCGTCTTGAACACTCGGTAGCCGGCGTAGTCGTACCCAATCGGGTCCTCGTAGCTCGCCTGCCAGTTGGCGAGGTCGTCGCCCGTCAAGAGGCCGCGATGGCGCCGTCCCGAGGTGTCCATGGCCTCGAAGTTTGCACAGAAATCGTCGATCGCCTCGGCAACGAACCCCCGATAGAAGGCCGATCGCGCCGCCTCGATCTGGGTGGTACGGTCCGCGCCCGCCGCCTTGGCCTCGTCCAGGAGGCGCCGGTAGGTCCGTGCCATCCCCGGTGTGGCGAAGATCTCTCGCGCCCTTGGCGGCCGGCCGCCGGGGAGCCAAACCTCGGCCGAACTCGGCCACTCGGTCTTGAAGAACCCGGCGATCGGCGCGATCGCCTCTGCGACGCGTGACACGACGGGAAAGCCCTGCTCGGCGTAACCGATCGCCGGAGACAGCACCTCCTCCAGCGTCATGCTGCCGTAGTCCCGGAGCAGCAGCATCCAGGCGTCGAAGGCGCCCGGCACGACCGCGGGCAGAAACCCGGTCCCCGGCACCATCCTCAAGCCCAGTTCGTCGAAGCGGGCGATCGTGGCGGCGGCCGGCGCCACGCCCTGTCCGCAGAGCACGCGTGGGGCCTCCTCGCCCGGGCGATGAAGCAGCATCGGGACCTCGCCGCCCGGGCCATTGAGATGCGGCTCGACGATCTGCAGCACGAAGCCGGTCGCGACCGCGGCGTCGAAGGCATTGCCGCCGCGTTCCAGAATGCCCATGCCGACCGCCGTGGCCAGCCAGTGGGTGCTGGTCACAACGCCGAAGGTGCCGAGAATCTCGGGGCGGGTGGTGAAGCTCGCGCTCATGGGCCTGGGGCAGGGCGGTTCCGGGCCCGGCCGCAATTTGACCGGCGCGGAAAGGCGCCCTCGCTCCTCATCAGGCCTCCGGAATGGGCGCATCAAGCGCGAGCGGCTTGCCGGCATCGCGCTCGACGATCTCCCCCACCTTCATGCGCGGGTTCAGGGACGAATAGGGGTCCTGGAAAATGGCTTGCACACGCCGCCGAAAAAGGCCCGTCGACCGCTTGTCCAGCTGCTCGATATCCTGGCCATCGAAGAGGATCTCGCCATCGGTCGGCTCGAGCAACTTGAGAATGCAGCGTGCGATGGTGGTCTTGCCGCAACCCGATTCACCGACCAGCCCCAAGGCCTCTCCCCTGGAGATGGAAAGGCTGACACCGTCCACCGCCTTCACATGCCCGACGATGCGCTGCAGGACCGCCCCTTTGGTGACCGGGAAATGCTTCTTCAGGCCTCTGATTTGAACCAGGGGTTCGGGGCTGCCAGAGGGCGCGCTCGCTTCCGCCATCGAACCTTCGCTCTCGTTCTGCCCCACCCTATGAGCCGTTCGCCCTCGTCAGGGGGCGGGTTGCCAGTCGAGCCTAGCGGAATGAACCCCGGCGAAACAGGGGTTCCAATGGCATCGTCATAGTAGCCGCTGAAAGTCTCCCGGCGAATCAAGTATCATCCATTCGAGAAAGTGGGTTCCAGTTGCTTCCGCCTGCCTCAGGTGACACCGCAGCTCGGTCAATTTGACGAGTGCAGGACCGCTCCATATACAGTCGCCCCCCGCTGGTGCTGGTCGCCGGTGGGTGATGCGCTCGATGGCGGACAGGCGATGAATTTTTGGCCACGGAACGTCGGGTTGATCTCCCGGTAATCACGCTTTGGATGGGCGCACTTCAAGCGCCCGACGTAACCCCTTGTGACGGAGGACGTTGATGGATCGCTTTGCGCGCGGGCCGTTTGCAGTTGGCTATGAGCGGCGCATTGATCTTGGTGCTTTGCGCGCCAAGCGCATCGCCAAGGCCGATGAGCAGCGAAAGAAGGCGGGGCTGGATGCTCTGCTGGTGTGGAAGGATGAGAACTGCCGCTATCTCACCGATCTCAGACCGCAACTGATCGCCGGCAAGACCACCGCGCTCAATGGTGCGCTTCTGGTCGAGGGCCGGGCGCCGATCCTGTTCTGCTCCGGCGGCGAACGCGATCGTGTCGACCGGACGATGCCATGGATCGAAGAGGCCCACACCATTCCGATCATCGAGGAGAAGGCGCTGGTCGAGGGCATGGTGAAGGATATCCTCGGTCCGGTTTTGACGAACTACAAACTGACCGAGGCCAAGTTGGGGTTGGACGAGTCGAACATCGTCTTTGCCAAGGCGCTGGCCGCACAGTTTCCCGGCCTGGCCATCGAAGACGGCGACACACCGATGCAGCAGGCGCGGATGATCAAGCTGCCCGAGGAGATCGCGCTGCTCGAGGAGGCGACCGCCCTTGCCGATGCCGTCACCGCCACCGCCACCGCCACCGTTGCCGAAGGTGTTCGCGAATGCGAGGTGGCGGCCGAAGCCATGCGCACGCTGTTCCGGCTCGGCGGCGAATACGCTCACGTGATGACGCCGTTCGTGGCTTCCGGCGAGCACATGGCGCCGCCGCACAGGATCTGCAGCGACAAGCTCATCCGCAACGGCGACATCGTCTTCATTGATATCGGCGCCTGCTGGAACGGTTATTTCGGAGATGTCGCCCGGGCCGTCATCTGCGGCAAGCCGAGCGATGAGCAGAAGAAGATCTACACCGCGGTGTACGAGGGACTGAAAGCCGGGATTGCCGAGATGCGCCCCGGCCAAACCAACAAGGATGCCTCCGAGGCGCTGATCAAAACGGCAGACGAGTTCGGGCTTGGCGGCCGCTTTCTGTCCCTGTTCATCGGCCACGGCGTCGGTATCGGTGCCAACGAACCGCCCTATCTCGGCGAGACGCTGCCGGGTGCCCCGACCTACCAGTTCGAGCCGGGAATGGTGTTCGCGGTCGAACCGCTGATCTGGATCGACGGCGTGCGCGGCGGTGGCGGGGTGCGGCTGGAGGAAATGGTGCTGATCACCGAAGACGGTCCCCATGTGATGTCCCGCGCGCCGTTCGACGACGCGCTGATTCTGTAGCGCGCTCAGAAGCGAGACAACGACGCAGCGACCGGCCTGGCGGTTGAGCTGAGGTTGGCGAATACAAGGAGCTGATCATGCGCCCGACCATTTTTGTCACCCAACCGGTCGCCGACAGCGCCATTGCGCGCCTGCGCGAGATCGCCGAGGTCGAGGTCAATCCCGATGCCAGCCGCATCCCCGACAAGCAGACGATCATCGCCGGCATCCGCGAACGCGACATCCTGTTCAGCCTTCTGCACGACAAGATCGACGCCGAGGTGATTGACGCCAACCCCAACCTTCGTGCCGTCGCCAGCATGTCGATCACGCCGGACAACATCGATATCGCGGCGGCATCGGCGAACAAAATCCCGGTGACGGTGGTGGCGCCGCTGGCCGTGAATTCGACCGCGGACATGGCCTTCGGGCTGCTCCTGGCCGCCGCCAGAAATATTCCGCAGGGGGTTGAGTTCCTGCGCGGCGGCGGCTTTCCCGGAGCCCAGTCGTCCTATTTCGTCGGCGCCAGCGTGTTCGGCAAAACGCTCGGGCTGGTCGGGGGCAGGGGCCGTATTGCCCGCGCGGTCGCCAGGCGTGCGCGCGGTTTTGACATGCGGATCCTCTATTGGGGTCCCAACCGCATGGATGAGGCCGAAGAGCAGGAACTTGGCATGACCTATGTGCAATTCGAGGACCTGCTCAAGGAGTCCGACTTTGTCTCGGTGCACGCCGCCATGCGGCCGGAGACCCGTCACCTGATCGGTCGGCGGGAGTTCGACCTGATGAAACCGACGGCGATCCTGGTCAACACCTCGCGCGGGCCCATCGTCGACGAGGCCGAACTGGTCAATGCGTTGAGGGACAAGCGCATCGCGGCCGCCGGCCTTGATGTTTACGAGAACGAGCCGGCGGTCCATCCCGGATTGCTTGAAGCCACCAATGCGGTGACCGTGCCCCATCTCGGCAGCGCAGTTGACACGGTGCGCGAGACCATGGCGAACGAAGTGGTCGACAACATTATTGCCATTCTGGACGGCGAGCAGCCGCCGAAATGTGTCAATCCGGAGATCTACACGGACTGACGTTTGCGGAGAACGAGCATGAACTTACCCAAAGCCGAGCGTGTCAGCGTCGGTGTTGTCGGCGTCGGCATCATGGGGCTGGCCTATGCGCGCAACCTGATTGCCGAGGGTTACCAAGTCCACGGGTTCGACGTTGACGCCAGCCGCCTGCAGGAGCTGGAGCGTGGGGGCGGCACCGCGGCGGCGAGCCCCGGCCAATTGGCCGAGCGGGCGGATGTCATTCTGGTTGCGCTGGCGAGCGTCGATGCCCTGCGCGCGGCCTGCCTCGGACCGGACGGGATTGCGACCGGCACCGGCAAAGATTCGGTCGTCGTCGAAATGGGCACCTTGCCTCTGGCGATCAAGGACGAGTGCCGGTCCGCCCTGGAGGCGACCGGCGCTGCGATGCTCGACTGCACGGTGAGTGGCACCGGGGTCCAGGCGGCAGGTCGTGATCTGGTCCTCTACGCCAGCGGCGAGGAATCGATCGTCGACCGTGTCCGTCCGGTGTTGAATGAAATCGCCAGGGAAACGCGCTACGTCGGTGCGTTCGGCGCCGGCATCAAGCTCAAATACGTCGCCAATCTGCTGGTCACCATCCACAATCTCGCCACGGCCGAAGCCATGCTGCTGGCCGACAAGGCCGGCCTCGATCTTCAACTGGTCTACGACGCCATCCGCGCCGGTGCCGCAAACTCGCGCATTTTCGAGTTGCGCGGACCTTTGATGATCAAGGACAGCTACGAACCAGCTGCGATGAAGTTCGATGTCCACATGAAGGACATTTCGCTCATTCTGGACTTCGCCCGCGAATCTCAATGCCCGACGCCGCTGATGGCCGCCGCCGTGCCGTTCTATGCCGCCGCGCTCGCCCAGGGTCGCGGCAACGAAGACACCGCCGGTCTGTTCGGCGTGCTGAAGCGTTTGGCGAGCGCCGACCCGTCCGATTGAGGCTGGTTCAGGTGACCCCGTGGCGCAGCCCTGGAGCGTGTCGCGGTTATCGGCACCGGTTATGGGCACCACGCCGCCTTCGCGGCATCGGCACTGGCACCGGTCGTCGGCGGTTGCGTCGCAGCGCATATCGAATCCGGCTATATCGAATCGCAGCGCATATCGAATCCGGCTATATCGAACCGCCGCCAATCGGACGCGGCGGACATTGTCGATGATCCGCCCCGGGGGCGGATGCGTTGGTGGAGAAAAAGCGGCAATGGTCGCCTATTGGCTCGCGCGTTCCCACGTCCTCGATCCGGACGAGTACAAGAAGTACACCGATCGGGTCCCGGCCTTCTTGAATAAATACAACGGCAAACCGTTGGCACGGGGCGGACGCCAGCAACAACTCGAGGGGCCGGCAAAGTTCGAGCGCCACGCGGTGGTCGAGTTTCCGACCCTCGAGGATGCGGTGGCCTGCTTCAATTCTCCGGAGTATCGGGAGGCGGCGTCATTCCGGCGCGACGGCGCCGGGATCAACGAACTGGTGATCGTCGAAGGTGACTGACGGTGCGCGGTGCCACTACATCATGCGCAAGCGAACCAATCGGGGACGGAGCGGATGCCAGCAGCCATCGGTGAACACCACCTTTATCCGGCCGCCGATCTGAGAAGCTTCGCCGCACGGGCGTTCCAGGCCGTCGGTGTCCCGGCCGATCAGGCCGACACCATCGCCAAGCTGATGACCGACATCGATCTGCGCGGCGCCGACGGACACGGCATCTTCCGATTGCCGCAGTACATTCGGCGCATTCGCGCCGGTGGCATCAACGTCTCTCCAAACATCCGCGTCGTTCGCGAGACCGCGGCCGCCGCCCTAGTCGACGGTGACAATTGCGTCGGACATCTGGCGGTCGAAAAGGCCGCTCGTCTTGCCATCGACAAGGCGGAGACAAGCGGCGTTGCCTGGGTCGGCACGCGCAACAGCAATCACGCCGGGGCCGCTTCGGTCTATGCCATGATGGCGCTGGAGCGGGACATGATCGGCATCTACAGCGCGGTCGGCAGCGCCAATCACCTGCCGCCGTGGGGCGGTGTCGATATGCTGCTGTCGACCAATCCGATCGCCGTCGCCATTCCGGCACGCGAGGAACCGGCCGTGGTGCTCGATATGGCCACCACGGTTGCCGCCTTCGGCAAGATCAAGACCGCGGCCCTGCGCGGCGAATCCATACCGGAAGGCTGGATGATCGACCGCGACGGCAACCCGCTGACCGATCCGACCCGCGCCGAAGAGGGGTTCCTGCTGCCGATCGGCGGCTACAAAGGTTATGGCCTGGCGATGGTGCTGGGGCTCCTTGCCGGCACCCTGAACGGGGCCGCGTTGGGCCGCGATGTGGTCGACTTCAACAAGGACGACGCCACCGCGACCAACACCGGGCAGTTCGTTCTGGCGATCGACGTCAAGGTGTTCGCCGATGTCGATACCTTCAAACGCGACGTCGATCGGATCGTGCGCGAGATGCGCAGCTCGGAGCGTCTGCCCGGTATCGATCGCATTCGCGTGCCGGGCGAGGGCAGTGCCGCGACCTTCGTTGAACGGAGTCGCGACGGGATCCCGATCCCTCCCGATCTGTTGCGCGTCCTGCAATCCCTGGCCGAGGATCTGGCGGTTCCCGGCCTCGGCTAGAACCGCGTGGCGACCCGCTCAGCGCGGCGCGAGGATCGTCAAGACAAAGCTCAGCGTGACGGCCGAGACGACCATCGAGATCATCAGGGCCGACGTCGCCCGCGCCAGATAGACCTGGTAGCGGTGTGCCAGGATGAAGACGGTGGCTCCGATCGGCATCGCCGCCGTCAGGGTGGCGACGGCAAGGAACAAGGGCTACAATTCAAAGACGTACCGTCCCAAAACCCAGACCGTTGCCGGATGAAGGATCAGCTTGAACAGCACCATCGTCGCGCTTTCGCTCAACTGTCCGCCGAGCCGGTAGCTGGCCATCGAGGCGCCGATTGCAAACAGCGCCGTCGGCGACACCGCCTTGGACATCGCTGCGGTGAAGGTGTCGAGCGGCGCCGGCATGCCCCAGCCGAGCGAAGCCCAGGCGAAGCCGACGATGAGGGCGATGATGATCGGGTTCTGGACGGTGCCGCGTAGGGTCGACACGACGGCGGAGCCAAGCCCGTTGCCGATGGCTTCCCGTCGGCCGCGGCCGATCTCGATAAAGACGATGACCAGCGGAAAAAGCAGGAGGTTGTGAACGGCGATGATCGGCAGAATGGGCACCAGCCCGGCTTCACCGAACACTGTCAAGGCGAGGGGGAGTGCCAGCAGGATCGAGTTTGAGAAGATCGAGCCCATGCCCATGATGCCGCGCTGTTCAAGTGGCAGCCCGAAAATGAGCCAGCCGACCAACACGGCGGTGACGAACACCAGAAGGCATCCACCGTAATAGGTGAAGAGGATGGCGAGGCTGTCCGGCGCGATGAAATCGTTGGTCACCACGATCCGGAACAGCAGCGCCGGAACGGCGAAATACTGGATGAAGTTCATCAGCCCGTGGACGCCGCCGGGCTTGATCAGGCCGACCTTTGCGGCTCCGAATCCGCACAGGATGTAGCCAAAAACGGGCAGCAGGATCTCGATCGTCATGTGCGCATGATGGTCAGCGGAGTAGCGGTCCTCTGCGATTCTCTACCACCAGTCGAGGGGACATCGAGCATTCGAATGCCGCATAGAGTCATCTACATTTAGAATTATCCTTCATACTCCGATGCCCGTAACATGCCTCGCCAAAAGTGGTGAAACCGTGCGTCAAGCTGTTCAGCCTGCCGCGTACTCTCCTGCTGACGCTGATCATCCCGGTCTGCGTCATCGGCGCATTTGCGGTCAACCTCAACTATTTCGACGTGTGGGTGATGCTGGCCGCCGGGCTGGTGGGCTATATCCTGCATTGGTTCGGCTTTCCACTTGCCCCGATGGTCATGGCGGTCATTCTTGGTCCCCTGGCGGACGAGAACCTGCGCCGCGCGCTGCTCCTGTTTGAGGATCAGCCGCTGTCCTACATTGTCACCGATCACCCGATCGGGGCGGTTCTGATCGTCGTCGTCCTGTTCACCTTCTATGACGGGATATTCCGGCGCGGTCGGTGAGCGACCAACAAACTCCAACAAGCAAAAAAAGGGAATGCCGTGACCATGAAAAGAAAGGAAATCGGGCTGGCCATCATCGGCTGCGGCGTGGTCGGTCGCATCCGGGCGACGCTCGCTCGTCGGTATCCCGGCGTCGGCTGGATCGGCCTGTGCGACGTCAAGGAAGACGTGGGCCGGCAGCTGGCGGGCGAGATCGAAGCTGACTATTTCACCACCGACTACGAGGAGCTGATCAACCGGCCGGAGGTCAACGCAACCATCGTTGCCACGGACGAGAACCATCACGCACGGCAATCCATCCTGGCAGCCTCCAAGGGGCATGACCTGTTCATCGAAAAGCCGTTGGCCACCGACGCCGGCGAGTCGCTGGCCGTGCTGAACGCCATCACCGAAAACGGCGTCGACGCCGTCGTCGGCTACACCCAACGTTTTCGCCGCCGTTTCCTGACCGTCAAGGAGCGTTTGCTCAACGGCGATATCGGCGATGTCACCTCCGTGGTGACGCGAGCCTTCATGAACCGGATGGTGCCGATCGCCACCACCGCCCGTACCAATCAGCGCGACAATCTCACGCCGATGGTGGTCTCGGGCACCCACAGCCTCGACATGTGCATGTGGCTGATGGAGGGCAAGAACCCGAGAACGGTCTATGCCCAGTCGATCGACAAGGCGCTGTCGCGCTACGGCACCAAGGACGCGACCTTTGGCGTGTTCACCATGGACGACGGCACGATCTGGAGCATGAACATCAGCTGGGCCCTGCCGACGGTATGGCCGGGCGCCGTCTATGGCCTCGAGATCGGTATCGTCGGAACCACCGGTATCATCGACATCGAAGACACCCATCGCGACCTGGTCATGGCCTCCGAACGGCCGCAGGGTGCCGGCTATTCACCGGAGGGCTTCGAGCCGGAGCACAAACGCTACGTCGAGTTCCTGACCAGTTATCCGCCCGGCGATATCTACAAGCAGCAGCTGTGGGGTCCGATGCGCGAAGAGACCAACGAGTGGTTGGCGCGCATCCACACCGGCCTCGAGACCCCGCATGCGACGGCCGCCGAAGCCCACTCGAACCTTATGCTGACCATGGCGATGGATCTGTCGGCGAGGGAAAACCGGCTGGTGGGACTGCCGATAGAACCTGCCGACCTGATCTCGAGCTAGCACCCGCTTTCGCTGAAGGCTGAGCGTCCGCCAGCCGTCCGATCAGGCGATCGTCACCGCCGCACGTCCGGTGACGATACCCTTTTCGACCCGCTCGTGCAGCGCTTCGGCCTCTTCCAGCGGAACGATATCGGTCACCAGCGGCCACACCTCGCCGCGCGCCACCAGGTCGAGGGAGGCAATCACTTCGCTCCGCGTCACATAGCGGCTGCCGAGCAGATCCTGCTCCTTGTGCAGCATCGCACGGGCCGATGCCCGGAAGGTATGGCCGGCGCCGCCCAGGGTGACCATCCTGCCACCACGACCGAGCGCGCTGGCGGCCGCCTCCAATGTCGTCGTTGCCGACACGAAATCAATGGCGACATCCACGCCCTGGCCACCGGTCATCTCGATAAGGGCCTCGGCAACGTCGGCGCCGGAGGCGTCGATCACCTCGTCGGCACCGGCCTTGCGACAAGCGTCCAGCTTGGTCGGCGCGATATCGACGGCGATGACCCGCGCTCGGGCCCAGTGCGCCATCATCACCATGTGAATGCCGACCCCGCCGCCGGCGCCAAACACCGCGACGGTTTCGCCGGCGGCGACCCGGGCCCGGCGCAAGACCTTGTAGGGCGTGGCGATCGCGTCGGCGATGACGCCGATCTCGGCCGGATAGCGCTTATGATCAAGTGCCTCGGGCAAAATGATGAAACTGGTGGCGGGCAGGTTGACGTAGTCCGCGTAGCCGCCATCGATGTCGCGGCCGACATTGCCGGCAAGGTTTTCGCACAGCGGTTCACGGTTGCCCACGCACCACCGGCAGTGGCCGCAATTGAGATAATAGTAGGCGGTTACCCTGTCACCGACCGCCGGGCTCGCGACGCCGGCTCCCACGGCAACGATTTCGCCGCAGATCTCGTGACCGATGATCCGCGGGAACTGCGCCGGCACCCGGCCGGCCTTGACGTGCTGGATGGTCAGCCCCGATCCGCAGGCGAACACCCGCGCCACCGCCTCACCCGGTCCCGGCGTCGGGTCGGGCCGCGTCTCCATCACAAACGGGGTGTTGGCGGCCGACAGAACCATCGCTTTCATCGCACTTGCCTTCCGCTCATGATGCTGTGGACGGCTCCTCCACCGGCATCTGAAGGTGCCACAGTGCGGTGTTTAAGGAACCGCGAGGAAGGAGCCATCCATGAAAGACGTTACCACCATCGGAATTGATCTGGCGAAGAGTGTTTTCCAGGTCCACGGCATCGATGCAACAGGTGAGCCTGTGGTCCGCCGGCAATTGAGACGCCGGTCTGTTCTGCCGTTCTTTGAGAAGTTGCCGCGCTGCCTGGTAGGGATGGAGGCGTGTGCAACGTCACACCACTGGGCGCGGGAGCTTGAGCAACTGGGCCATGAGGTGCGGATGATGCCGCCACGCTATGTGAAGCCCTACGTGAAGCGGAACAAGAACGATGCGGCTGATGCTGAAGCCATCTGCGAGGCGGTCCAACGCCCGACCATGCGCTTCGTGCCGATCAAGACCCCCGAGCAGCAATCGGTCTTGATGCTTCACCGGACCCGGCACTTGTTCGTTCGCCAGCGCACGACACTGATCAACGCAATCCGCGCCCACCTGGCCGAGTTCGGTATTGTTGCCGGTGTCGGGCGCCATGGTGTTGAGCAATTGCTGGCTCTCATTGCCAAGGGGGAGGATGACCGCCTTCCATCGGCAGCACGCGACTGCCTGATGGCCCTGGCGGCACAGCTTGAGCTGGTGAAGCGGCAGATCCGAGATGCGGATCGGCGCATTCTCGTCTCCCACCGGAGCAGCAAGACCAGCAAGCGCCTTGAAGCCATTCCCGGTGTTGGCCCGCTCATCGCTACGGCCCTTGTTGCCAGCATCCCCGATCCCCACGTCTTCCGTTCAGGGCGTGATCTGAGTGCCTGGATCGGGCTGGTGCCAAAGCAATCCTCCACCGGCGGCAAGGAGCGTCTCGGCTCGATCTCGAAGGCGGGCAATCGCTACCTGCGGCGACTACTATTCGTTGGGGCACTATCCGTGATCAAGCGAGCCAAACAGTTAGGCTACACCCGCCACCCCTGGCTGGTCCGGCTCATGGAGCGGCGATCAATCAAGGTCGCTGCCATCGCCTTGGCCAACAAGATTGCCCGGATCGCCTGGGCGATGATGGCGCGCAATGAGAAATATCGGGCCCCACAGCCTGTAGCTACGTAGGAGCAATCGAGACGCGCAGGAGACGATGTCCTGCAAACGAGGTTGGAAAGGGCAGTGAACAGATAACGCACCCAAGCCAGTCGGCCCATGAGATCGGGACAACCCACAAGTGCCACGGCGCCTAAAGAGCGCGTGCTTATGACCGGGACCCGATCTCGCGGAGAGCATTATGGCCAGCGGCCATTTGAAGACGCCGCATCAACAGGCCGAACACATGGCAGCTCCGACCAGCCCGTGCGATATCGTTCAGAAAACCCTTGCCAACTCGGAGCCGTCCACACATGGCACAAAACGGAACTGGCGTTGGAGTGCACCCCTGGAGTTGGACAGTTAGGTCGTTGCGAATCGGATTATTGAAGCCGGGCTTTCAAGGAGAAAGCCCATGGCCAAGCAGCGGCATAGTAGGGCTGCAGCGCTGCCTGGTAGATCGGCGTGGGGCACAAATGTTCCGCCGCATGGGCGCTGATCAACCTGGCATCCTTCAGGGGAATGGAAAAATTCATGCCCTCGGTGGCGTAGTCCTGGTTGACCATCAGCGCCCCTCGCACCTCGAACATGCTGGAGCTGGAGCCGCTGCCGCTGATGACCTTGTGGATCATCGCCGGGTCCAGACCGGCCTTCATGCCGAGCACCATGACCTCGGCGGCAACGCTGTTGTGCACCAGGTTCAGGATGTTGCCGCAGAACTTCATCTTCATGCCGGAACCGAATTCGCCGACATAGAAGGTACGATGGGCGAAGGCGCCGAGGATGTGCTCGACCGCCTCATAGGCCGCCCGGTCGCCGCTGCCGAAGACAGTGAGTTTGCGTTGCAGGGCGAGGATGCGATTGCCGCTGACCGGGCAGTCGAGAAGAATTTTACCCGCCGCGGCCAGAACCTTCCGCGCCTTTTCCTTGTCGGCGATGGCAAAGGTGCTGATGTCCACGATGATTTGCCCGTCGTCGCCGCCGCGGACCAGCCCGTCCTTGCCGCCGACCACGTCATGCAGCGCCTTGACCGTCGCCAGGCACAGGACCACCACGTTCGACCTATCCGCGACATCGTTTGGCGAGGCCGCGGCCTGGCCACCCTGGCGCTCGAACGCGGTCAGTTTGTCCGCAGAAATGTCGTGAGCGATCACACCGAGGCCGGCCTTGACCAGGTTTTCGGCGACCGCCGATCCGAGGACGCCGAGGCCGATGAAGCCGATGGTTTCCGTCATCTAAAATCCTCCCAAGGACGCCGAACGACTACCAAGCCCGGGCCGTTTGCCGACCGTTGTCGCCAACCTTGATCGGCCTGGTGCCAAATTCAATCTCGCCCTGTTTGCCCCGATGCAAGCTGGTGACGACGCGCCAGTGTCGGTCATCGCGTTCGGGGAAATCGAGCCGGTAATGGGCGCCGCGGCTCTCCTCGCGCGCCATGGCTGCGGTCGCGAGCAGGCGACCGAGCAGGGCCAGGTTTCTGACGCCGAGCGCGCTTTCCAGTTCCCGTCCGCGCGCCTTGTCGGACGAATTGGACACCTCGTCCAGGCGCATGATGGGCACCATTTCGCGCTCGATCCGCTCGAACTCGGCGCCCGCCGCCATTGCCCCTTCGCGCTCCCGGATCGGTCCCAGCTTCTCGTGGGCGAGCATCTTGATGCGTCGCAGGACCTCCCACTGTGAGGGGCCATCGCGCCGCGACAGCAACGCGTCGAGCCACTCCGATTCCTGCTGCGGTATGGCGGCCGGCGGCGGCCGGTCGCCGCCCATTGCCTTGGCCGCAGCGGCTGCCGCGCGCCCCGCCCGACGGCCGAACACCAGCGAGGCCGAGAGTGCCGATCCGCCGATCCGGTTGCCGCCGTGGATTCCGCCGGCGGTTTCTCCAGCCGCCCACAGACCGTCGACCTGCGTACCGCCGTCGACATCGATGGCGATGCCGCCGAGCCAGGTGTGGCTGCCGGGAGCGACCTCGAGCGGCGTGGTGGAAATGTCGATGCCGCGGTGCAGACAGGTCTTGTAGACGTGAGGGATCTGCTGGCGGATCGTCTCCATCGGAACTTTTGTGGCATCCATGAAGATGCCGCCGGTGAGGCCCGCGCGGCCGGCGTGAATCTCCTTCGCCATTGCCAAAATAACCTCGCTTCTTGTGCTCCGTTCGGCCGTGTCGGGGAAGTGGCGCTTGAGGAATTCCTCGCCCTGGCGGTTCCGAAAAACGGCGCCGGCATTGATGAAGCCGGTCGGGTGAGGGGCAAAACCGAACAGCTCTTTCGGCGAGCAGCACATCGCCTGGAATCGATCATCTCGAGGCCGAGGAGCGAGGCCCCGGCGCGATATCCCAGCACGTAGCCGTCACCGGTCACCTGCGGCGGATTGTCGTTGACGTAGAACAGCCCGCTGCCACCGCCGGTACACAAGATGGTCTGGCTTGCCGAATAGCAGACCAGACAACCGCGGCCGTAATCGACGCCCCACGCACCGCACACGCGCTCATTGGAGGTGACCAGCCCGGCGATCGCGGTCAAGGAATGCTGGCCGATGCGGGTGTCGGCGCGCTGTTTTCTGGATAGCACCTTGGTCAAGGCATTGCCGGTCGTGTCGTGGTGGTGGACCGCGCGCGGCATGGAGTGGTTGGGAAACGATTTGAGATCGAGCCTGCCTGCGGCGTCGGTCACGAAATCGGCACCCCAGGCGATCAGATCGGAGACCAGCGGGACGATGTCACGGGTCCAGATCGCAGCCAGGTCCGGATCGATCAGCTCGCCGCCATGGGTCAGGATATCCTGCAGGTGACGCTGAGGGGTGTCGTCGTCTCCCACAGCCGCCGCGAACCCGCCGCGGGCGACGGTCGTGGTGCCGCTGGTGGCGCGGCCCTTGGTCGCCTGAATGACATCGACGCCGGCCTCGGCGCATGCAAAAGCGGCCATCGTCGCCGCAGCGCCGCCGCCGACGATCAGAACGTCGGTCCGATGGTGTTCAACCGGGATGCCGGGACTCATGGGGCATTGTCTCTCATGCCGAACAGGGCCTCGACGCAGGCGTCGGCGAAGCTCCGATCATTGACGTGCATGTCCAGTTCCTCAATCCGGCCCTTCTTCAGGTGGCGCCGCAATGACCTGGCGAAACGGGCATCGACGGTCGGCTTGCTCCACGCGCCCATCTCGGCACCGTCGAGATCGTGGGTCCTGCGCCCGCTGTGTTCGCTGAATCCCTTGGCCGGAATCAGGACCACAACCTCCCCTTCGGCCTCGTTCAGGCGCTCGGCGACCATGCGGCCGAGAGCCTCGAACTCCGACCCGTTGGTGCGCATCAGAAGGTTGGTCTTGTTGAACCGGTAGAACTCCCGATGCCTGAACCTGTCCGGCACCCGGCCGACCCAGAAATTGGCGTGGTCGAGCGCGCCGGGGACGATCACCTGGGGCAGGCCGGTCCGACCGGCCGAACGCAACCGCCCGTCGCCGGCGCTGAACACCCCGCCGACCGCCAGATCGGCAAGTTCGTGGGTGGTGACATCCGATGACGCCCGCCAATTCGCCGGCCGCGGCAAGATGTTCCAGCGCCCGTCCGCCCGCTCCCGAAGCGTGAAAATGGATGACCTCATAACCGTCCGCGGCCAATCGCTCGGTGACCCGGTCGACGCACGGCGCGGTGCCGCCGAACGACGAGATACCGATGAGCGGTGCGCTGCGATCGTTGGCGCTGGTCCTGTCGCGACCGCGCTCCACCATCGCCGCGATCGACCAACAGGCGTGTTCGATCACCGAGCCGGTAATGCGGTTGAGCATGATGTCGCCGATCGACGGGAACATGACGATGTCACTCTCGCCGACATACCATTCGACCGCCGGCGTCCCGGCCATGGTGCTGACCATCACCTTGGGAACCAGCGCCGGCAGCGCCCGCATCATGTCGCAGGCCATCGAGGTACCGTTGGCACCACCGAGGGCGATGACGCGGCGATCTTGCCGTCTCGATATCGGTCGTCGAGGATCCTGATGCCGCCGCCAACCATCGCTTCGGCGGCCTGGGCGCGGTCCAACTTCGCCATGGCCGGCCAGGACGTGCCGCCGGCCTCGGCCATGAGTCCTCCTGACACCGCCGCTCCCTCGACGTTATGGGGACGCAGTGACATGTCGATGAGCACCGGCATCGCCCCCGCCTCGATCAGCGTCCTGCAGGCAAACCGCGCCTCAGCAGCTTTGCTGTCGAGCGTTGCCAGAACGGCGATGGCCGTATCAGCCATGGACGAGCCCCATCACCATGCGCTCGTAAAAACCGACCCACGAACACTTTGGATGACGTTGCCGCCTATTCGCCTCCGGCGCTCGACGATGCCTCGGCGATATCGGCGAGGCAAGCCGACATGAATTCCGCCGGCTTCCGCGACGAAATGCGGAGCGCGTGCGATGTCGTCACTGTGCAGGTGCTTCGGCAAAGCCGTTTCAACCATCAAGAACTCGTCGCGTCGGACGACAAGACACCAGCGAAGAGGCGCCAAGGTAAGGAGCGAACGAGCGAAGATTAAGTTCCAATTTTCACTGATCCAATGACAAATTCGCATGTTTTTGATGGGCGGTTCGACTTGCGCTGTTTTTTTGGAAACTGCTAGGTTTGCCGAACGAAAATCCGGAATAAAATTGGCTGCTTCTCGTTTTTCTCGCGAAGGCCAATCGTTACCATAAAAGGATAGATCATGATCAGGCACGGAACGGCGAATTTCGGCATCGCGGGTACCGATTGGCAGCAGAAGATCAATTGGGAACGGCTCCGTACCTACCGGCTGGAGCGCGCCCGCGAGCGCATGAAGGCCCACGGCCTGGGCGCGATCCTGTGCATGTATGACGAGAACGTGCGCTACATCACCGGCACCCTGACGCCCGGCTGGAACCGACTGAAGCCTGGTCTGCGTTACGCGTTGCTGGTCGGAGACGGGGCGCCGGTTCTGTTCGAGCAGGGCGACATCGGCGCCCAGATCAAACGCCACTCACCGTGGATTCCGGAAGAGAACGTTCGCTATTCCTACGCCTGGATCAAGGGAGCGGCGGGCTCGGCCTCGACCCAGCAGGTGACCAAATTCACCAACGCGATCAAGGAAGAAATGGCGCGCCATGGCGTGACCGGTGAAAAGCTCGGTGTCGATTTCATTGACATCAACATGATCAGCTCGTTCGAGTCCGCCGGCGTTACCTGGGTCGACGGTATGACACCGATGATGGAGGCGCGTGCGGTCAAGAACGTCGACGAACAGGAATGTATGCGCATCGTCGCCGCGATCGGCGATGCCGCCCATTGGGAGACCATGAAGTTTCTGAGACCGGGCATCACCGAAAACCAGGTGACCGCTCACATCATGGAATTCCTGTATTCGATCCCGGGCATGGAGGACGTCGAGGACGTCATCGTGTCGTCCGGTCCCAACACCTGGCCGAACTGGCGCAATTTCACCGACCGCATCATCCAGCCCGGCGACATCGTGTTCATGGATTTGGCGGCACTGACCTGGAACGGCTACAAATCCTGCTACTACCGCACCTACTGCGTCGGTAAGCAGCCCACCCAGGAAATGAAGGATACTTACGCCGAGGCGCTTGGCTGGCTGAACGATTCAATCGAGGCGGTCAGGGTGGGCACCACGACACGGGAGATCGCCTCGGCATGGCCGTCGGCAAAGGAAGCCTGGGGCTACGAGGAGGAAGACCAGGCGGCGGCGAATTTGTGGGGTCACGGGCTGGGACTGGCCCAGTACGATCCGCCGGTGATCTCGCGCATCTGGTCGCTCGACCATCCGGTCGAGATCCAGGCCGGTATGGTCTTCGCGCTCGAAACCCAGCACGGCAAGCCGTTCAAATACGGCGTCCGGATCGAGGAAATGCTGATCGTCCACGACGACGAGACCGAGATCATCTCCAACTTCCCGGTGGATAAGATCACCGTCGTCGACCCGATGGACTGAAGCGGATGAGCGAGTACGTCGTCGCGCTATTCGACCCGGCTGCCAAGGACGCCAGACGTTTTGGCCCCAAGGCCGCCAACCAGGCAGCACTGGCCCATGCCGGCCTGCCGACACCGGGCGGGTTCTGCCTGAGCGTTGAAGCCTATCGCGCGCAGGTCGTGGCCCTGGGGCTGACCGAGATTGCCGAGAAGGCCGTCACGCTCGAGTTCGTCGAGGCGCGGAAATTCATCTCGCAGGTCCGCCTGGCCATGTTCGACAAGCCGATCACCGCCGACGTCAGCGAGCCCCTGATCCGGGCCTATCGGGAACTGGTCGCCGATACCGGCATGGCGGTGGCGGTGCGCTCTTCCTCGCTCATGGAAGATACCGAAGGTGCCTCCTTTGCCGGCCAGTTCCAGACGTTTCTCGGCATCGAGAACGAGGCCGATTTCCTGACCGCGGTGCGCGCCTGCTGGGGGGCATTGTGGTCGTCCCGGGCGCTTCGCTACATGGACAGCAAGGACATCCGGCCGGTCGACACCGCCATGGCGGTGCTGGTTCAACCGCTGGTCGAGGCGATCGCTTCCGGCGGCGGCTTGAGCCGGACGGCGACCGGCGGGATGTCGGTATCGGCGACCTGGGGTCTGGGTGAAGCGATCGCCCAGGGCGAGGTCGTTCCCGATCGTTACGAGCTGAGCGACGACGCCGAGCTCGTCGAGGCGGTTGCCGGCCGCAAGCATCACGCGGTCGGCTGCAGGCACCATCAGTCGGGGCCGGCCAGTGAAGCCGTTGCCGGCGAGCGCGTTACGGAACGCTGTCTCAATGACTCCCAGGTGAGGGATCTGGGCGCGATGATGCGGGCGGCCGAGGCTGTCGTGGGTGGACCGGCCGAGGTCGAGTGGGCGATGGACGCGGCCGGTATCAAGATGCTCCAGGCGCGGCCCTTGCACGTCGAAGCGGCTACGGTGCCGGACGAGATCTGGCAGCGTCATCCGGGCATCAAGGGGCATCCGGGCGGTGTCGGCTGGGCGTCTGGCCGAGCTCGCGTGATCAACTGCGAATGCGAACTGGGGCGCGTGGCGCCGGGTGACGTTCTGATCACGACCGTGGCCGGACCGGCGCTGAGCCAGATCCTACCGCGCACCGCCGGTGTGGTGGCCGAACTCGGCGGCAGCACCACCCATCTGGCATCGCTCGCCCGCGAGCGAGGCATCCCGATGGTGCTCGGCGTCTTGGATGCAACCCGGCGCATACCCGATGGCGCCCTGGTCGCGGTCGACGGGGTCGCAGGCGTGGTTCGCTGGCAGGACTAAGCTCGGCGCAGCAGTAAATTCGCAAATGTGGTCAGCCGTAAGGATCGATAGGGCCGTGACGCTCGCTGCGGTTAAGCCTGTTGGCGTAATCGCGAGCAGCGCGGTAAGGTTGTAGCCCTCTTTTTCTATTCGAGCGCGAAAGCTGTGCTTGGCGGTAATTGATGGTCGATCATTCTGTATCAGCGACAAAAATTTTACAGAGCGTTGTTGTCACTGGCAGCGGCAATTCGGTTTCGCTGACCTTTGGCACGTCCGGCCTTGTCCTGCCGCTGGATCGCAAGCAAATCCGGTCGCCGGAGCGTCGCCGCACGCAGGCAGCGGGGGAGCGGCAGCGCGAGCTGGATATTCTCGACCCCAGCCGCAGCCGGTTGCCGCTGATCGGCCGTGAGGCTGTGCTGGCCGACCTCCGGGGCTGGCTCGTCGACGAGCCGGACATCTCGGTGCACGCATTGACCGGCAAGGCGGGAACCGGAAAGACCCGCCTTGCGATCGAGCTGTGTGCGGCCATCGATGGCGGGCAGGAACCGGGCGAGGCTTGGGCGGCGGGCTTCCTGTCGCCGGTCGAGCTTGAGGGTGTCGCTGAGGTCTATGCCACCACGGCATTCGACTGGGAGAAGTCGACGCTACTGGTGATCGACTATGCCGGACAGGGCCGTGCGGCGCTTGGGCGCTGGCTCGACCGGCTCGCCACCAGGAAGCTCAAAGTCAAGCTGCGCATCCTGCTGCTGGAGCGCGAAGCGCCGCAGGGTTTTGGCTGGTGGCACGAGTTGACCGGTTCGGCGCTCAACTCGGCGGCGGACCGGCTGGGGCTGTTCCGGGAGGCCTCCCTGCGACCGCAGGAGCTTTCAGGGCTCAACGATCTCGAAGATCGGCGGCGCGTCGTCGCGGCCGCACTGAAACAGGCACGGGCGCTTCACGACGAGGTGGCTGACGAAACGATCCCGCCGGCGGGTGCTGACCCGGCTTTTGATAAGCGCCTGGCCGAGGAGCAGTTCGCCAACCCCCTGTCGCTGGTGATGGCGGGCGTGATCACGCGGGAACGGCGCGCGCTAGAGGCGCTGGCACTGCGGCGGCTCGATGCAGCGCGACACCTGGCCCGGCGCGAGCTCGACCGGTTCCGGGCTCTGGCAGGCAGCGAGGGTCAGGCGCGAGCGATCTCCCATCTGGCCGCCTTCAACGGGCTCGCGGGCGGATTGCCGTTGGAGAGATTGAACCGGACACTTGACGCGGAACTGGGCAAGGTCGGCCTCGATGGCGATGCCGGGGCGCTTGGTGAGCTGCTGCAGCAGGAGCTGCCGCCCTCTGTGACGCGGGAAGCCGGGGCGGCAGATGCGCCGCGTCTGGGGATGACCCAGCCGGACCTGATCGGTGAGGGTGTCGTCATCGAGGCCTTCGAGGCTGCCTCTCCGGCGATCCAGGCGGAGGGTGCGGCAACGGTGCGCCGCGCCTATGGCCTCACGAAGCGCTTAGCGGCGGAGTCGCTGATGCGGTGGAGTTCCCCCGGTTTGATGGACACTTTTTGATCTTGAGAGGAGAGTGTCATCATGCCGAGAACGAGAACCCCGTACCCTGCGGATTTCAGGGACCAGATTGTTGCCCTGGCCCGTACCGGGCGCAGCATTGAAGACCTGGCCAGAGAATTCGAGCCGTGTGCCGCGACGATCCATGGCTGGGTCAAGCAGGCCGACCGTGATGGTGGCCGCCGCACGGACGGCTTGACGAGCGAGGAGCGCGACGAACTCCGCCGTCTTCGCCGGGAGAACCGCCAGCTACGCCAGGAGAGAGATATCCTGGCAAAGGCCGCGGCCTGGTTTGCTCAGAGCGACGCGATGTCGTCTCGGTCTTCGAATTGATGACGGCAAACCAGGCCATGTTCCCTACCAAGACGATGAGCAGAATCCTCGGCGTATCAAGGTCCGGCTACTATGCTTGGCGCGACCGATCGCCGTCTGCCCGATCCATCGCCGACGCGGCTCTGACGGACCGGATCAAGGCGATCCATGCGGACTCCCGAGCAACCTATGGAGCGCCGCGTATCCACGCTGAACTTGTCGATGAAGGCGTCCAGGTGGGCCGCAAGCGGATCGAGCGCCTGATGAAAGCGACCGGTATTGCCGGTGTTAGTCGCCGTAAAGCCGCCCGCACGACCTTCCGGGACGAGAGGGTTCGGCCGGCGTGCGATCTGGTCGATCGGAACTTCTACGCCGACGCGCCAGACCAGCTCTGGGTCGCTGATATTACCTACATCCCGACCTGGGCCGGGTTCCTCTATCTGGCCGTTGTGCTGGATGCCTTCTCACGACGCATCGTCGGCTGGGCCATGGGCCACAGCCTGAAGGCCCAACTCGTCCTCGATGCCCTGAACATGGCGCTGACGCAAAGACGACCCGCCGACGTGATCCATCACTCCGACCAGGGATCTCAATACACCTCCGTCGCCTTCGGCCTCAGATGCAAGGAAGCCGGCGTCCGGCCGTCCATGGGGTCAGTTGGCGACGCGTACGACAATGCGATGTGCGAGAGCTTCTTTGCCACCCTCGAATGCGAGCTGCTCGACCGGCGGAAGTTCCAGACCAAGGCCGCAGCACGCATGGCCATCTTCCAGTTCATCGAGGGCTGGTACAATCCCGGCCGGCGCCATTCGGCCCTCGGTTACCAATCACCCGTCAACTATGAAAGGAGCGCCCAAGATCGGCTAGAGTCTGTAAGTCCCTAACTGTCCACGGAACCGGGGGAACTCCAGCGGCTGCTGCAGGACTACGCCTACGCACTAGAAGATGCGACCGCTACGGCGAAAGAAAAGGCTACCGCCGGGCGGCTGATGACCTGGCTGACCGAGCTCGCCGCCGGGATCGACACGCTGCTGGACCTGGAACCTCTCGCCTTCGCACTGCCTGAGCAGACCCTGGTCCTACGCGACGCGGCGCTGGAGCTGACGCGGCGGCTGGCGGAGGCATTTCAGGCGGCCTTCGCAGGGAGCCATGGAAGCACTGACGCCTACCGCGCCTTCGTCTGGCTCAACAACCTTGGAGGACGGCTCAGCGCCTTGGGCGAGCACGAGGAATCTCTGGCGGCAGCCGAAGCGGCCACGACCCTAAGCCGCGCGCTAGTGGAGGCTAACCCCGACGCCTTCACCCATGATCTCGCCACGTCCCTCAACAACATGGCCAACACGCTCAGCCAACTCGGGCAGCCGGAGGAGGCGCTCACTGTTGGCGAGGAGGCGCTCGAACTCGATCGCGCCCTCGCCGCTGACCGGCCCGACGCCTTCACCCCCGATCTCGCCGGGTCCCTCAATAACCTGGCCAACAGGCTCCGCAATCTTGGGCGACGGGAGGAGGCGCTCGCCGCTGTCGACGAGGCGGTCCAACTCTACCGTGCCCTCGCCACTGCTCGGCCCGACGCCTTCACCCCCGATCTCGCCATGTCGCTCAGCAACCTGACCGCCAAACTCAGCGATCTCGGGCGAGGGGAGGAGGCGCTCACCGTTGCCGAGGAGGCGGTCGAACTCTACCGCGGCCTCGCCGCTGCCCGGCCCGACGCCTTCACCCCCGATCTCGCCGGGTCCCTCAACAACCTGGCCAACAGGCTCAGCGATCTCGGACGACCGGAGGCGCTCACTGTTGGCGAGGAGGCGGTCGAACTCCACCGTGCCCTGGCCGCTGCCCGGCCCGACGCCTTCACGCCCGATCTCGCCACGTCCCTCAACAACCTAGTCGCCACGCTCGGCGATCTTGGGCGACCGGAGGAGGCGCTCACTGTTGGCGAGGAGGCGCTCGAACTCCACCGCGGCCTCGCCGCTGCCCGGCCCGATGCCTTCACCCCCGATCTCGCCTGGTCCCTCAACAGCCTGGCCAGCACGCTCAGCGGACTCGGGCGACCGGAGGAGGCGCTCACTGTCGGCGAGGAGGCGGTCGAACTCCACCGTGCCCTCGCCGCTGCCCGGCCCGACGCCTTCACCCCCGATCTCGCCGGGTCCCTCAACAACCTGGCCAACATACTCAGCGATCTCGGGCGAAGGGAGTTGGCGCTCCCTGTTGACGAGGAGGCGGTCGAACTCCACCGTGCCCTGGCCGCTGCCCGGCCCGACGCCTTCACCCCCGGTCTCGCCACGTCCCTCAACAACCTGGCCAACAGGCTCGGCGACCTCGGGCGACCGGAGGAGGCGCTCACTGTTGGCGAGGAGGCGGTCGAACTCCGTCGTGCCCTTGCCGCTGCCCAGCCCGACGCCTTCACCCCCGATCTCGCCACGTCCCTCAACAACCTGGCCTACATCCTCAGCGACCTCGGGCGACCGGACGAGGCGCTCACTGCTGTCGAGGAGGCGGTCGAACTCTTCCGTGCCCTCGCCGCTGCCCGGCCCAACGTCTTC
The DNA here is from genome assembly GCA_963663975.2 of uncultured Bauldia sp. Classification (GTDB taxonomy): domain Bacteria; phylum Pseudomonadota; class Alphaproteobacteria; order Rhizobiales; family Kaistiaceae; genus JANQRX01. The sequence continues at coordinate 28,982 of CAXXRA010000012.1, forward strand.
ACCCCCGATCTAGCCGGGTCCCTCAAATACCTGGCAAGCAAGCTGCGCGATCTCGGGCGACGGGAGGAGGCGCTCGCCGCTGCCGAAAAGGCGGTCGAACTCCACCGTGCCCTGGCCGCTGCCCGGCCCGACGCCTTCACCGTCGATCTCTCGGTATCCCTGGGTATGCTGACCGACATCAAAATTGCCAGCGGGAACAAAAACGGCGCGCTGGAAGCCGTGGCGGAAGCCGTCCGTGTCCTGGCGCCTACCTTCCATCGAATTCCCCAGGCTGTCGCCGGCTGGATGAGGGCGCATCTTCAGCGTTATGTTCAACTCAGCGATGAGTTGGGGAGAGAGCTGGATGCGGAGCTGATCGGGCCGCTGAGCGAGGTGTTTCAAAAATTGCAGGATGAAGGAGATGGTGATGACGATAAACGGTGACGACAGATCGGTGCGGGCCAGAGATATTATTGGTGCGCAGGTTGTTACGGGCGACGATAACACAGCCACCATGAAGGGCGTGAAGGTGTCCCTTCCTCGGGCGGATACCGTGGACATCAAAGCGGAGCTTTCCGCTTTACGCGATCTGCTCGTGTCCCTGAACGTGCCAGACCAGGGCAAACTGGAACGTGCATTGCAGGACGCGGAGGAAGAAGCCGCCAAGCCCGAGCCCGACAAGGACGAGATCGGCAGCGCGATCGAGAGTGCGGTAAAATACGCCAAGGGTGCAAGTGAGTTTGGCGAGCATGTCGGGAAGTTGGCCCCACGCCTCGCCTCGGTGACGTCATGGCTCGGGTCGAACTGGGTCAAAATCCTTGCGCTGGCCGGAATTGCCGTCTAGCCGCCCACTTCCAAACGGTCACAACCTACCCACCAGTGTAATTGATGATCGATCATTCAGGTGTATCTAGGCGGGATATGTCACCAGGACGAAAACCGGATAGCTTGTTCAAGCGTAGCCCGCCTTTTGCAGGTCCTTGCGCAGGGCCTCGACGAACGCCAGCGAAATCTGTGAGCGGGTCTGCTCGGCCGGAAACAGCAGCCCGTATTCGTACTGGATGGCCGGCTTGAAGGGCCGAGAGATGACCTTGTCGCCATAGGCCTCGGCGATGAACGGGTGAAGGATCGAAACGCCCAATCCCTTCGCCACCAGATTGGTGGCGAGCAAAGTCGATGGAGCTTCGATGCTGAGCGACCGGCGAACCCCCAAACGCCCGAACAGCTGGTCGGTCTGATAACGAAGGACGGAGTCGGGATTCATGGAGATGAACGGAACATCCTCCAGATCTTCGGCGTGAATCTCGGTTTTTTCCGCCAGCTGGTGGTCCAGCGGCATGACACAGACGCCATTGGCCTTGAACAGCGGTTCGACATCGATGGCCTGGCGGTTGATCGGCAACGTCGCCACACCGATATCGAACTGCGAAGTTTCGACGCCTTCTTCGACCGCCGGCCGAGTACCCATTTTCATCGAGATCTTGATCTGGCGGTAGCGGCTGCTGATGTCGGCAATCGCGTTGGGAAGCAGGCCATAGGCGAGCGCCGGCATGGCGATGATCTTGAGCGAGCCCGATTTCATCGTCCGAATGTCGGCAGCGGTCGCCATGATCTGGTCGATACCGGACAGAAGCTTGCCCGCCTCGTCGTAAAAGCTCTGGCCCTCCGGCGTGATCCGCAACCTGCCGTGCTTGCGGTCGAAGATGCTCAGGCCAATTTCGCTCTCCAGCTGGGCGATCAGGCGGCTGACCGCCGACTGGGTGAGGCCCAAGAGTTCGCCCGCCTGGGTGGTCGTCCCGGTGGCGACGACGGCACGCAGGGCTTCCAACTGCCTGAGCTTCATGTCGCGTTTTTCTCCCAGACGGCTCGGCTTTGCTGCGACTGTTATGCGACATTAGCATATCATCAGGCTCATTTTGAATTACATTTCATATCATCGGGAAACTACGATGAAGTGTCGGACCTCGGGCGTCGGTATAATTCAATTGGCCGACGGTGGTGATCGTGATCGCGATCCCAACGACATGACGAGCGTGAACGGGCGGTGAGGGAAGGCGGGATGAACGCAATCGATGTCGGCATTATCGGAACCGGTTGGTGCGGCGGAATCCGCGCGGAAGCCTGCGCCGGCCATGCCTTGGTGAATGAGCTCCACCTTGCCGAAACCAACTCGAAGCGGCTTGTCGAAATCGCCGGCAAGACCGCGGCCAGGACCACCACCAAGGACTACAGGGATCTTTTGTCGATCGACGGCATCGACGCTTTCATCATCTCGGCGACGCCGGAGACGACCCATTTCCCGATGGCCCGCGACTGCCTGGCGGCGGGCAAGCACGTGTTTGTGGAGAAGCCGATCTCGCTGACGTTGACCGAGGCCGACCAACTGGTCGATCTGGCGCGCGACGGCGAACTGAAATTCACGATCGGCTATTCGCAGCGTTTCAATCCGAAATTCGCCTATGTGAAGAAGAGCCTGAGCGAGGGCGTCCTCGGCGATCCGGTGAGCGCCTTGGTCAGTCGCCACATCACCCGCAGCCTCGGTGACAAGATCGGTAGCCGCATCAAGCTGTCGCCGGCCGCCATGGAGGCAACCCACGACCTCGATTTCGTGTTGTGGTGCATGGAACCGGCGCGACCGGTCCGCGTCTACGCCCAGGCGGTGAACAAGGTGATGCGGCCGACCCACGACGTCGAGGATTGCATGTGGATCGTCGTGACCATGGACGACGGCACCGTTCTGACGGTCGGCGCGGGCTGGATTTTACCACCTGCCTATCCCAATTTCTCCACCACGATGATCGAATTCGTGGGCAGCAAGGGTGCGCTGATGATCGACGACAGCCACAAGGACGTCATGCTCAGCACCATGGATGGCGGCATCGTTCATCCGATGTCGACCATGCCCGGCGAACGGGTCGACCATGTCTTTGCCGGGCCGATGCACGCCGAGACGGTGCACTTCATCGAAGCCGTGGCGCTGGACCGACCGATCCTGGTGACGCCTGAACAGGCCCGCCTTGTGATGGAGGTGTACATGGCCGCGGACCTGTCCGCCGCCAGGAATCAGCCGGTGACTCTACCGATGAATGCGCGTGATATCTCCGAGGCGAGCCCGGTGTGAATCGTGACCGACTGGAGCGAGCG
>CAXXRA010000013.1:0-120548 GCA_963663975.2 uncultured Bauldia sp.
CGACAGTTCGAACAGGTCAGGCGATTCGAAGGCCTGCTCCAGCGTCACCGCAAAACAGCCGCTTTTCATCTTGATAGCTAGGTCGGCACCCTCTGCAATCGCGGTGGAACCCTTCAGATTGAAAGAGAAAGAGCCGTCCTCCGCTGGGTCGACCTCGATCTTCTCGCCGAATTCCAAGCCTGTATCTCGGACGACATTTCCGTCTTGGTCCCTGGCCGTGAATTCATGCGAAAGCACCATTGCCGTCTCGGCATGGGCAAGGGCTGCAAGGGATAAGCCAAGAAGAAGAGCTAGTGCTACGCGCATCACATATTCCTCCTGTTCCGAATTCCCCGATCACTCTTTTAAGAAAAAGTTGTCAAACAGATCGCGGAGATTTGCATTGGCGCGATCAATTCCACAAATCTCCTGTTGAAAGCGGAACGCTCAATTGCGGTGTGGTGCCCCAGAGTACACGAATATAATGTAAAACACTATTTTAACGTGCATGCCGCTGGCAGCACTGCGGCCGTCCAAGTCGGCGGGTAGTCAAGCGGAATGGCCGAAAGAGCAGTTTCGGCGGGGTAGTGGTGCCTGTTTATTGCATCCGTGGATTCACCTGCGGCGGTCTCCACCCAGCAAATGCCGCCCGGTATTGCCGTCAGCGGGCTAGCCCGGCCTCCGCCAGAAATTGAGCAGACGGCAGGATGTCGGCCGAGTCGGCAAGCTCCAGGATCAGTCGCGGCATGTCCGGCAGCTCGGCCAGGGCCTTGAAGACCGAAGGCCACTGAATCGAGCCCTGGCCGATCCGCCAGTGCCGATCGGCGAAGCCGTCGCAATCCTGAAGGTGCACGTGCGACAGCATCGCGCCAGCGGCCCGAACATAGTGATCCACCGGCGGTGCTCCGGTCGCACCATGGGCGTAGTGGGCGTGGCCGGTGTCGAGCGACACTCTGACCGCCGCACTGTCGAACGATTGGGCGAGCGCCACCCGGTCCCGTGGGTCCTTGTCCTCGATGTTCTCGATAACGATCACGACGCCTTCGTCTTCGGCCCGTTTGACGACCCCCGCAAGCGTTTCGTGGACGCGCTCGATCTTGTTGGCGCGATCGCTCGGGTCGCGGTCCAAATTGTGCCAGTCCCACGTCGTGTAGGGACTGTGGACCACCATATGGGCGGTCGCCGGAGACTGCGTGACAGCCAGGCACACATCAAGACCGGCATGAAGGCGCGCCTGGGCGATTGCACGGATTTCGGGATCGGGCGTGTCCAGCTGGAAGCCGAAAAACGGTCCGTGGATGCCGATACGGCCGCGATGACCATCGAGCTTGCCGCGCACTTTCTCGGCCAGCGGCGACCAGTCGCCTCGCAAGATGTCGGCCGAGGCGAATCCGCGGATCTCCACGTCGCGATCACTGTCCCTGATGAATGCCAACAGACCGTCGATGCGCTCCAGATCATGCACCCGCACGCCGGCACCGACGATCGGCGAGGTGTTGGAACCTTCAGTCATGACGCGACTCCATGGCCAACCGAACTCCACGCGGACCGGCGAGCCATTGGCGACTTTGGCCCGCGCCGAACAGCCCCCAATTCGCGCTCCCACACTTGCGAGACCATCCGCCCCTACTAGCAGTACGACCGGACAGTCTTGTCGAGAAAAAATTTTCAGGGTTTTTCGCCGCGTGCCAGACGCACGTTGACATCCTCGATCACCGGCTCGATGTCCGCAAGGCTGTCGATGACGTAGTGCGCCCCGGCTTTCTCAAGGATGTCCCGGGTCGTGGCCAGCCGTCGAGCGATCTCCTCGTCAGGCAATTGCGCGCCTTGCTCGGGCGTATCCACGTCCATGTAGTTGGAATAGCGCACAACACCGACGCCCCAACAGCCGGCGTTGAGCGCTTCGCCGACGCCCGAGACGGTGTCGTCGACCTTGATCACCGAGTGGATCGGGTAGACGCCCATGATGTCGAGATTTTTGTAGACCATGAACGGACCCGGCCGGGCACCATGAGTGACTTCATCGCCGGCCACCGAGGCATCGGGCCGGTAGCCCTGCTTGGCGGCTTCCTCTTCGAGAATATCGACCATCACCCGAACAAAGCCGGTGGTGCTGCCGATCTTGATGCCCTGGGCCTGCAGGCGCTGGGTCACCTCGGCCACGCCGGGGAGCAGATCGGTGTACTTGCGCAGACAGTCGAGCTGCAGCGGTACGAAGTCGGCGAACATGGCGTCGACATCTCTCTGGTCGGGATCTTTGCCGTGCACGCCCCTCCAGCGCTCGCGGATCGCGGGATCCTCGGTCAGCGCCTTGATGTGCAGGTCCTTGCGCAATCCCATGGGGCCGCGCGCCTCGGACATCGAGATCTCGACGTCCTTATTCTTGAACACCTCGACGAAGACAACGGCGGGAGCGACCACATAAGCATCGGCCGTGGTACCGCTCCAGTCGAGGACGAGGGCCTTGACCTTGCCGCGATAGGAGCGGCTGTAAACGAAATCGGACATGGGGTTTTTCTTGATCCTTTGTTGTGGATGTTCCGTCGCGTGATCGTCAACGGAGTTCCCGGTCACACAAGCTCAAGCGCCTTCGCGGCAGCGTGGAAGCTGGGCTTGTCACCGACAAAATTCCGCCCGCGTTCGCCGGCGAAGGCAGCCTCGACGATCTCACCCCAGCGTTCTGCAGGCACGCCGTGGGCCTCCAGCCGGACCGGCACGCCGAGGTCCGACAGGAACTGTCGGAGAAGCTGGGCGGCGGCTGCAAGGTCGGCATCGAATATCGCCCTCAGAGAAGCCTCGCGGAAGCCGCCGATGCCGGCCACGCTCTTGAGAATGACCGGCAAGGTGAACGAACAAGCGATGCCGTGTTGGACACCGTAGGCAAGCGTCATCGGATAAGACAGATTGTGCGCGAGCGCGGTTTTGGTGTTCGAGAACGCCAGCCCGGCAAACAGCGCCGCTTTGGCAACGCGCGTGCGCAAGTCGAGGTTGCCGAGATCGTCAACCAGCATCGGCAGGCTTTTGAGGAGTTCGCGTGCCGCGGTTACCGCCAGGCAGGCCGAGACCGGATTGGCATTGACGTTCCAGATGCTTTCGAGTGCGTGGGAAAGCGCATCCAGCCCTGTCGAAACCGTCAGTCGGCGCGGCTTTCCCAACATGAGCGATGGGTCGACGATTGCGATCTCGGGATAGAGGTTCGGTCGAGACAGTGAGTATTTTCTGCCGGCCGCCTTGTCCCACACCGTTGCCCAGGAGGTCACCTCACTGCCGGTGCCCGCGGTCGTGGGAACGGCAATGATCGGGACGGCCGAGAGCTGGTCTGCGCCCTCCCCGCGTTCCAGCACAGGCTGAACTGTTGCGAAGTCGCCGGCCGCCGCGGCGAAGACTTTGGCCGAATCAATCACCGATCCACCGCCGATCGCGACGATCAACTCGACCGGCGAATCCAGATCGGCAAAACGCGCGCATTGCTCACCGAGCAGACCGTAGTCCGGGTCGGGCGCGACATCGTCGATCATCAGCGCCGGGTCACCGGCGGCGTCGGCAAGGCGGGCGGCCAGGTCGCCGAACATCGCGTCCGGATAGGTGACCAGCGCATGGCGCCGCCCTCCGATCTCCGAAGCGAGAGAGTCAAAGCCTCCGGATCCAAACCGGATCTGCACGGGATTCGCGTAGCTCCACATAAAATGCTCTTCGCCCCGCCGGCAAGCCGTGGTGTCGACCGCCCGTTGACGATAGCGCCAAGCGGATGCATTCTTCCAATACATATCTTGGATAAAAACTATTGATAAGATCAATGCTACGGACGCAGCTTCGATCGTTCCACGCGGTGGCCGCCCATGGCGGATTCACGGCCGCGTCCAAGGTCTTGAATGTCGGCCAACCAACCCTGACGACCCAGGTCAAGGCGCTTGAAGCGCGCTACGGCGTCGAATTGTTCCACCGGACCGGAAGAAGGGTGCTGCTCACCGAAGCCGGGAAGGAACTCTATGAGCTGAGCCTTAGAGCAGCGCGCATCGAGGAGGAGACCCATGATCTCCTGCTTGCCCACAAGGGTCTCGCCACGGGGCATCTGCGGGTCGCGGCGGTCGGCCCGTTTCACGCCATCGACATGATCAGCGCCTTCACCGAGGCCTATCCTGCGGTCGAGATCTCCGTTTTGCTGGGTAACTCGCAGCAAACGATCGGCAGATTGCTGCGCTACGATGCCGATGTGGGCCTGACGGCCAGGGTTGAGCCTGATGACCGCGTCGAGATGATGCCCTACAGCAGACATTCGGTCGTCATCTTCGTCAACGCCGAACACCCCTTTTTCGAGAGGGAGACGATCTCCCTCCGCGAGCTGCGGAACGAGCGCGTCATTTTGCGCGAAAAAGGCTCCACCACCCGGACCGCGTTCGAGGCGGGGTTGGCGCGGGCGAAGATCGAGATCGACCCGGTGCTCGAGATCGGCAGCCGTGAGGGCGTCTGGAAAGCGGTGGAGCGTGGCCTGGGCATCGGCGCGGTTGCCGACTTCGAGTTCGTCCACCACCCGCGGCTGAAGACCGTCGCATTCGACGATGTCTTGATCAAGACGGAGTATTTTCTGGCATATCTGCGCGAGCGACGGGACTCGCGCCTGATCCGCGCATTTTGCGACGTCGCCCTCAACCACGGCCGCGGATACGGCCCGACGGTACCGAGAAGCTCACATCATCGACGGCGAAGAAGGTCCCGAACGCCCGCCTGACGTTGCGGCATTCCAGGTCGATGTCGCCGGGCTCGGGTGCCCGGACGATTGCTGTGCGATGCCATGGACAATTTGACAGCACGACCGCGATCGGTCAGCTTTTCTCGCCAAAAAAGAGGGGCGCAAAATACGTCTTGACCGACGACGGTTTCCTCGCGGGCGAAGCCACCCCCGCCTTCCACGCGTACAATCCGAACGCCGCCGGCCCTTTCCTGCTGGTGTGCGAGCACGCCAGCAATCGAATCCCGGCCGTGCTCGGCAATCTGGGCCTCGATGACGCGGTGCTGTCCAGTCACGCGGCCTGGGACCTCGGTGCCATTGGGGTTGCCCGCGGTCTGGCCGACCACCTCGACGCGACCCTGATCAGCGCCGGTTATTCGCGGCTGGTGTACGACCTCAACCGCCCGCCCTCCTCGTCCGAGGCGATCCGGGCGCAAAGCGAGGTCCACCGCGTGCCGGGTAATGTCGACCTCAGCGACGACGAGCGCCAGGCGCGGATCGATTCACTCTACCGGCCGTTCCATCGCGCGTTGGCCACGACGATTGGTGCCAGGCGGGAGCGCGGCCAGGAGACGGTGCTGGTGGCCATCCACACCTTCACCCCGGTCTATTTCGGTCGGCCCCGGCCGGTCGAACTGGGCATCCTGCACGACCGCGACGATCGTTTCGCCGAGGCGATGCTGCAGGCTGCTGCCCGCCTGACCCGACTCAACACGGCCAGGAACCAGCCCTACGGTCCGGAAGACGGCGTCGCCCATATGTTGGCCGAACACGCCATTCCCAATGGCCTGCTCAATGTCATGATCGAGATCCGCAATGATCTGGTCGCCGACGCGGACGATCAGCGGACGATGTCCCGCTTGCTGGCCGACATGGTGGAAGACGCCCGCGGCGCCCTGGCCATGCCGGCCGCGGCAACCTCGCGCGGGCGCGGCTAAGAGTAGCGGAACATTTCAAGACGAGTACCACATGGCCGGTAATCTCACCTTCGCGGCGCTCAAGCAGGCGGCCAAGGCCGACGAGATCGACACCGTCCTGGTGTGCATGGTCGATATGCAGGGTCGCCTGATCGGCAAGCGCTTCGACGCCAATTTCTTTGTCGAGGAGGCCCATGACGAGACCCATGGCTGCGATTATCTGCTGGCCAACGACATCGATATGGAGCCGGTGCCCGGTTACCAGGCGGCCAGCTGGGAGAAGGGCTATGGCGATTTCGCGATGCGTCCCGACATGGCGACGCTGTGCGCGATTCCCTGGCTGCCGGCCACGGCTCTGGTCCTGTGTGATGTGGTCGACCACCATCATCTTCAGGACGTTCCGCACAGCCCGCGTGCCATCCTGAAGCGGCAGATCGCCCGGCTGGCGCAACGCAAACTGACCGCGTTCACCGCCTCGGAGCTCGAATTCTACCTGTTCGACGACGACTACGAGGCGGCCCGTCAAAAGCGCTATCAGGATCTGGCCACCGCCGGGCACTACATCCAGGACTATCACATCTTCCAGACCACCAAGGAGGAGGATGTGATGCGCGCGGTCCGCCGCGGCCTAAGCGCCGCCGGCATTCCGGTGGAAAGCTCCAAGGGCGAATGGGGGCCCGGCCAGGAGGAGATCAACGTCCGCTACGCCGACGCGCTGACCATGGCCGACCGCCACGCGATCCTGAAAAACGGCATCAAGGAGATCGCTCATCTCAAGGGCAAGGCGGTCACCTTCATGGCCAAATGGGACTACGCCCTGGCCGGATCGTCCTGCCACATCCACATGTCGCTGCGCGACAAGGCGGGCAAGAAGGCGATCTTCCGTGATGCCAAAGGCGATTACGGCATGTCGCACACCATGAAGAGTTTTGTCGCCGGTCAGCTCGCCTACGCCCGCGACGTCACCTGGTTCCTGGCGCCCTACGTCAATTCCTACAAGCGGTTTCAGGCCGGCACCTTCGCCCCGACCAAGATCGTGTGGAGCCGCGACAACCGCACCGCCGGTTTTCGGCTGGTCGGTGAAGGGTCGAACGCCATCCGCATCGAGTGCCGGATCGGCGGGGCGGATCTCAATCCCCATCTCGCCTTCGCCGCGCTGATCGCTGCCGGGCTGGCCGGGATCGAGGAAAAGCTGGAACTCGGCGCTCCGTTCACCGGCGACGCCTACCTGAACAAGCGGCTGCGCGATGTGCCCAAGACGCTGCGCGAGGCAATGGGCTTCATGAACAGGTCCAAAATGCTGCGCCAGGCGTTCGGCGATGCCGTCGTCGATCACTACCTCCACACCGCCGAGTGGGAGCAGTTGGAATACGACCGGCGGGTCACCGATTGGGAACTGAAGCGCGGCTTCGAGCGCTCGTGACTCAGAGCCCTTTCGACCAACTCTGAGCCATTCCGACGGAGCGATCTTGTGACAAGATCAAGTCCAAGAGATGGTCGAAAGGGCTTTAGGTCATCACCATGACCAAACTGACCTGCGTTTCACCTATCGACGGCAGCGTTCTGGCGGAGCGCAACGCGCAACCGGTGGAGGAAGTCGAGGCGCTGTGCGCGCTCGCCGTCACCGCACAGAAGGCTTGGGCGCAGACCGCAATCGCCGAGCGCCGCGACATCGTGCTCAAGGCGGTCGATGCCCTGGAAGCGGCCAATGACGAGATCGTGCCCGAACTCGCCCGGCAGATGGGCCGGCCGGTGCGCTATGGCGGCGAGATCGGCGGCGTCAAGGAGCGGGCGTCCTACATGGCCTCGATCGCCGAGGACGCGCTGGCGAATTTGGTGATCGAGGAGAGCGACGGTTTTCACCGCCATATCACCCGCGAGCCGTTGGGAACGGTTCTGGTCATCGCGCCGTGGAACTATCCCTTTCTGACGGCGATCAATTCGATCGTTCCCGCCCTGATCGCCGGCAATGCGGTGATGCTGAAGCCTTCCACCCAGACCCTGCTTGCCGGTGAGCGTTTTTCCAACGCCTTCCTCGCCGCCGGCCTCCCTCCCGGGCTCTTCCACAATGTGTTTCTCACCCACGACACCGTGGCCGAGCTCATCCAGCGCCGCCGTTTCGGTTTCATCAATTTCACCGGCTCGGTCGGTGCCGGCCGCACCATCGCAACCGCGGCGGCGGGCACCTTCACCGGTGTCGGCACCGAACTCGGCGGCAAGGACCCGGGCTATGTCCGTGCCGACGCCGACCTCGATGCGGCGGTCGAGACACTGATCGACGGCGCCATGTTCAATTCCGGCCAATCCTGCTGCGGGATCGAGCGCATCTACGTGCACGATCAACTGTTTGACGGCTTCGTTGAGAAATCGAAGGCACTGGTCGAGGGTTTCCGGCTCGGCAACCCGCTGGAGCCGGAAACGACGCTGGGGCCGATGGCCAGTGTCCGCTTCGCCGACCAGGTGCGCGGCCAAACCAGGGCGGCCGTCCAAGCTGGCGCGACGGCGCTCGTCGAACCCGACCTATTCCCGGCCGACACCAGCGAGACAGCCTATCTGGCACCGCAGATTCTTCTCGATGTCGATCATTCGATGCGGGTGATGCGCGAGGAAAGCTTCGGGCCGGTGGTCGGCATCATGAAGGTCACATCGGACGAGGAGGCGGTCGCGCTGATGAATGATGCCCATTACGGCCTCACCGCCTCGTTGTGGACCAACGATGTCGAGGCGGCCGCCGAGATCGGTGGACGGCTCGAGACCGGCACGGTGTTCATGAACCGTTGCGACTATCTCGACCCGGCGCTGTGCTGGGGCGGATGCAAGGATACCGGACGCGGCGCCTCGCTGTCGGTGCTCGGCTATCACAGCCTCACCCGGCCGAAATCGTACCACCTCAAGAGATTGTAGGGCATGGCTCTCACCGGCAGGTGGAGTTATCCGACCGAAGTCTGGTTCGGTGCCGGTGGAATCGATGAACTCGGTGCCGCCTGCAAGGCGGCGGCAATCGCCAGGCCGTTGCTGGTCACCGATGGCGGCTTGGCGTCCCTGCCGATCACCGCGCAGGCACTCGACATTCTCGACGCCTCCGGCCTCGGCCGCAGCCTGTTCAGCCAGGTCCATCCCAATCCGACCGAAGACAATCTCGTTGCCGGGATGGAGGCGTTCAAGGCCGGCGGTCATGACGGCGTCGTCGCCTTCGGCGGCGGTTCGGGCCTCGATCTCGGCAAGCTGATCGCGCTGATGGTCGACCAGACCGTCTCCGTCTGGGATCTCGAAGATCTCGGTGCCCAGTGGCAGCGCGCCGATGCAGCCGTGATCAAACCCATCGTCGCGGTCCCGACGACGGCCGGCACGGGCTCGGAGGTCGGCCGCGCCGGCGTGCTGACCAATCCGGCGACCGGCGAGAAGAAGATCATCTTTCACCCGGGGATGCTGCCGGCCATCGCCATCTGCGACCCCGAACTCACCATCGGGCTGCCGCCCGCCATCACCGCCGGCACCGGCATGGACGCCTTCGCCCACTGCTTGGAGGCCTATTGCGCACCGAGCTACCATCCCATGTCCCAGGGCATTGCGCTGGAGGGCATGCGCATCGTGAAGGACAATCTGCCCCGCGCCTATCGTGACGGGAGCGACCTCGATGCCCGTGGCCAGATGATGAGCGCGGCGGCGATGGGCGCGGTCGCCTTCCAGAAGGGGCTGGGCGCGATCCACGCGATTTCCCACCCGATCGGGGCCACCTTCCACACCCATCACGGCACCACCAATGCCGTCGTCATGGGCCAGGTGCTGGCCTTCAATCGGCCGGCGATCGAGCAGCGGATCGAACGCGTGGCCGCCTATCTCGGCCTCTCCGGCGGCTTCGACGGCTTCACCGCCATGGTCGCCGAATTGAACGCAACGCTCGATATCCCGGCGAACCTGACCGAACTCGGGGTAAGGGAACCCGATCTCGACCGGCTGGCGGAAATGGCCGTCGACGACCCGACCGCCGCCGGCAATCCGGTGGCGATGACGATCGACAATACCAGGCGGCTGATCGCCGCGTGTTTGTGAGGGACGGTTCCGGCCAGCGGGCCAGCGAAGCGAGCCGGTCTTCCGGGTGAGGGTCTACTGAACGCCGCCGTGCGAGATCGACCGAATGACGGATGCATTCCAGCAATGACACACGCCTCCGACGATCATCGCTATGCGGGGACCGACTGGCAATGTGCCGCCATTCGCCGGTTGCTGTTTGGACCGGTCGCAGGCAGCTTTCCCGCCTCGCTGGCGCGCCGGCATACCGCCCTGTCGCTCCACATCGTACACAACGTCTTCGATCAACCCGAACCGGGATTGCGCTGATGGCAAGCCGGCAAATCCTTGCCCACCTCGACGATGTCGGCGTCAGCTTTGGCTCGGTGAAGGCGTGGAAGGAGCTGCGCCGCGCGGCCGTGGTGCGCTCGGCTTCGGTCATGGTGCCGTGCCCCTGGTACCGCGCCGCGGTAGAGGACTGGCACGAAGATCCGGGCCAGGACCTTGGCGTCCACATCACGCTGACGTCGGAATGGTCGGCCTATCGATGGCGGCCGCTGACCGGCGCGGCGGCCGGCCTGACCGACGATGAAGGCTATTTCCATCGCCATCCGGAAACCGTGGCGCGGCTGGCCGACCCGGCCGCTGTGGCCGACGAGATCGCCGCTCAGATCGAGCGCGTCCAGGCCGATGGCATTCGGCCCACCCATCTCGACGCCCATATGGGCACGGCCTTTCTGCGGCCTTTCGTCGATGCGCTGCTGGACGCCGCGGCCCGGTACGCCATCCCGGTTACGATGTGTCGCGATTTCTCGCAGCTGATCGACATCGTCGGCCTACCCAAGGCGGACATGGGCCCTGTGGAGGAAATCGAGCAGGAGCTCGAACGTCGGGGCAACCCGATCTTCGACAGCTTTCTGATCGGCTTCTGCCCCGACGGTGTCGATGTGCGGGACCATTACGCGGCCATGCTTTCGCAAGCCGGGCCGGGCTTTCACTGGCTGGCGCTGCACGCCAACGCGCCCGACGACACGGCCCGCTTCGCGCCGCACATGGTGGCGCCGCGACGCAAGGAATACGTATTCTTCCGCGATACCGAGTCCCGAAGCCTGTTTTCCGACAACGACGCCGTTGCGCGGGATTGGCGCGGACTGTCCTGACGCGGCTGACGGGTTGACGGAACCGCCGTTTCTTGGGCGACTTCGGCGGCCCTCGGCGCGCTGGTGAACGAAAGCCGTGACCACCTCCATCACGCCGCGATGATCGATCCCCACACAGCGGCCGAACTCGATCTCAGGCAGATCCACGACCTGGTCGACCAACTCATCGCCGCTCATGATGCTGTGGACGGCTCCTCCACCGGCATCTGAAGGTGCCACAGTGCGGTGTTTAAGGAACCGCGAGGAAGGAGCCATCCATGAAAGACGTTACCACCATCGGAATTGATCTGGCGAAGAGTGTTTTCCAGGTCCACGGCATCGATGCAACAGGTGAGCCTGTGGTCCGCCGGCAATTGAGACGCCGGTCTGTTCTGCCGTTCTTTGAGAAGTTGCCGCGCTGCCTGGTAGGGATGGAGGCGTGTGCAACGTCACACCACTGGGCGCGGGAGCTTGAGCAACTGGGCCATGAGGTGCGGATGATGCCGCCACGCTATGTGAAGCCCTACGTGAAGCGGAACAAGAACGATGCGGCTGATGCTGAAGCCATCTGCGAGGCGGTCCAACGCCCGACCATGCGCTTCGTGCCGATCAAGACCCCCGAGCAGCAATCGGTCTTGATGCTTCACCGGACCCGGCACTTGTTCGTTCGCCAGCGCACGACACTGATCAACGCAATCCGCGCCCACCTGGCCGAGTTCGGTATTGTTGCCGGTGTCGGGCGCCATGGTGTTGAGCAATTGCTGGCTCTCATCGCCAAGGGGGAGGATGACCGCCTTCCATCGGCAGCACGCGACTGCCTGATGGCCCTGGCGGCACAGCTTGAGCTGGTGAAGCGGCAGATCCGAGATGCGGATCGGCGCATTCTCGTCTCCCACCGGAGCAGCAAGACCAGCAAGCGCCTTGAAGCCATTCCCGGTGTTGGCCCGCTCATCGCTACGGCCCTTGTTGCCAGCATCCCCGATCCCCACGTCTTCCGTTCAGGGCGTGATCTGAGTGCCTGGATCGGGCTGGTGCCAAAGCAATCCTCCACCGGCGGCAAGGAGCGTCTCGGCTCGATCTCGAAGGCGGGCAATCGCTACCTGCGGCGACTACTATTCGTTGGGGCACTATCCGTGATCAAGCGAGCCAAACAGTTAGGCTACACCCGCCACCCCTGGCTGGTCCGGCTCATGGAGCGGCGATCAATCAAGGTCGCTGCCATCGCCTTGGCCAACAAGATTGCCCGGATCGCCTGGGCGATGATGGCGCGCAATGAGAAATATCGGGCCCCACAGCCTGTAGCTACGTAGGAGCAATCGAGACGCGCAGGAGACGATGTCCTGCAAACGAGGTTGGAAAGGGCAGTGAACAGATAACGCACCCAAGCCAGTCGGCCCATGAGATCGGGACAACCCACAAGTGCCACGGCGCCTAAAGAGCGCGTGCTTATGACCGGGACCCGATCTCGCGGAGAGCATTATGGCCAGCGGCCATTTGAAGACGCCGCATCAACAGGCCGAACACATGGCAGCTCCGACCAGCCCGTGCGATATCGTTCAGAAAACCCTTGCCAACTCGGAGCCGTCCACACAGCCTGTAGCTACGTAGGAGCAATCGAGACGCGCAGGAGACGATGTCCTGCAAACGAGGTTGGAAAGGGCAGTGAACAGATAACGCACCCAAGCCAGTCGGCCCATGAGATCGGGACAACCCACAAGTGCCACGGCGCCTAAAGAGCGCGTGCTTATGACCGGGACCCGATCTCGCGGAGAGCATTATGGCCAGCGGCCATTTGAAGACGCCGCATCAACAGGCCGAACACATGGCAGCTCCGACCAGCCCGTGCGATATCGTTCAGAAAACCCTTGCCAACTCGGAGCCGTCCACACATGGCGATTGGCTGCCGGCCTGGGTAAGGGCGTAGACGGTCAAGAAAGTCGGTCGCGCCGCGCCGGCTTGGCGGGCGCTCGTCGGAACAAGATCAGTCCGGAGGTTGCCCAAGCAAGGCCGCTCGACCTCGACGCCGCAATTCCCCACGAGGATTACCTGTCGACGGTTCCATCTGCTACATTGACCGAAGCGGGCGGGCATGGATTGTCTCGCACAATGAGGGAGCCGGCGAGAGCGCCATGGTGCCAAGCGACGGTCCGATCAAAGACGGGCAAGCAGCCCGTTCTGCCGCCGGCCGCGAGTCGGCCGAGCGCGGCCGTGAACCTGCGCGTCCGACCGTCGCGGCCTCTCGTCCGATTCCAATCCGAATGGGCGGATACGGTCCGCCGACGACCGGGTTCAGCCAGGCCCTGAAACGGGTCGGCGACCGAGTCGCGGCCGAGTTCGGCGACCGCGTCGAGATCAAATATGTGTGGAACATCATGGATCTAGGCTATCGCGCCGCGGACATATTGTGGCTGGTCGAAGATGGCTTTCTGACCCTGGGTTATCAGTCGAGCAGCTACCTCACCGACCGCGTGCCGGAACTGGGGTTCGTCGACCTGCCGTTCCTGTTCGGCGACAATGCCGCCGCCCGCGCCGCGATCGACGGCGCCCTGGGAAGTTATCTGACCGAACGAACCGAGGCGCGGATGAACTACCGCATCCTCGGTTACTTCGAGAACGGGTTCCGGCAGCTCTCGAACCGGCTTCGCCCGGTGCGCCGCCCGCAAGACCTCGCCGGTATGACAATTCGGGTTCTGCCGAGCGATGTTCAGGCCCGAACCTTCAGCCTGCTTGGCGCTGAACCGATCAAGATGGATCTGACCGAGGCGATCGAGGCGATTGTCGACGGTACCGTCGACGCCCAGGAAAATCCGCTCGCCAACACCATCACCTACGGCGTTGCCAAGGTCCATCGCTACCATACGCTGTCAAACCACCTCTACGTGTCGCGGCCGATCTTCGCCCATCGCCCAACGATCGAGAGTTGGCCCGATGATTTGCGGGAGGTTTTCGCCGACGCCGTGCGGGACGCCGTCGTGTTTCAGCGCGGCCACGCCGAACAGGCCGCTCGCGACGCCCGACAACAGATCGAGGACATGGGCGGCGAGATCATCGATCTGACCGCCGGCGAACGGCGAGCCTTCGTCGAGAGGGTCCAGCCGCAAATCGAAGATGCGGGTGAAATTTTTGGCCGCCAGATGCTTCACTTGGCCGGCCTGTAGATCGTTCAACAGGCTGCCGTTGACTGTCGTGACACGGGCGTAATTTGGATGCCCGCGATGACGTCCGCGACGACGCGCAAATGCCCTATCAGCCTTGGCATCGGCCGGACAGTTGATCGATCTTGAAGCGCGTCACGCGACCGGGCCCGCCAAGGGCTGAGTCTCGATCGGAGGTGCGGCGTGATAGGGTTTGCCGGAAACCGCCGGGCGCGGGCCTTTTCAATGCCGATGTCGCGCTCCACAATTGGACACCGGTGATGTCGCCGACCGAGGCAAAGATGATGAGCACCACTTTCGACAAGATCATCACCCATGACGAATCGGACGACTGTCCGGTGTGCCGGGCGCAGGATATCGTCAACTACAGCCTTGTGCCGGCCGTTGCCGCCTGGGAGGAGGCTTACCAGATGCCGAGCCACTCGCTCGCGGTTCATGGTGCAGCGAGCCTGATGGCGTTCATGATCCAGAACGGCGTGGCCCGGGAGGACATCGAAAAGGCGGTCGCCCAGATCCTCGACGACTATGAGATGCAGATGGCCGGGGAGGGTTTGCTGAGCGGTCCTCATCAGGGGACGGCCTAGTGTCGGGCAATGGCGGGGGCCTGGGAAACCTGGCTCGGCGGCCCGCCTAGGGAGGCTGGTTGAGGGGGCGTTGTCCAGCTTCCGAGGCGCCGGCAGGTCATCACGCCGATGGCGTTGTGATATGTCTGGCGAAAATAACGGACAGGTACTTGTTCGATGATGGCAAAAACACCAAAGAAGTCGAAAGGCATCGAAACACGCATCGATGGCTGGCGGCGATTGGAGCGCGGGGTTGGCGCGGCAATCAAGAGCGGCCCGAAGCACAGGGTGGCCCCGCCGAATCTCAAGCACACCTTAGGCAAGGGACGTGGACGAGTTGGCCGGGCCGGAGCCAGAAAGAGTTAGCGGCTGCGAGAGGACGCGATCCGCCGGACTTCGAGCGGCCTCGCCCCAGTCGCACCGCTTGCTGCGGTAACCGGCCGCTCTGCTTGCGACAGCCCGAGAGGCCGCCGCAGCGCCGTTTTCCCCGGCTGGGCTTCTGCCAGTCGACGCCAAAACAGCTGCCCCAAGCGCCCCAACGCCGGCCACGGATCAAATGGGATGGGGTGGATAGTGGCTGGACCAAGCGGTTGGGTAATAATCTCTGCAATATCAGTCGATTATTACAGTCTGCCTGGCGGAGGGAGAGGAACTGGGGTCCAACTTTCTCTGGGCGCTGACCGACGATTTGGCGCGAGCCGGCCATCAAGATTGGGGAGCTGTAACGACCTTCGCAGGGCCTGCTGGCGAGTCAGGTAGCATTCCTCGCCTAAGGGATCGATCCCCGTGACTTTGGCGATACGCCCAGGTTTGAACCGTTGGCAAGGCCGCGGTTCTGGAGAAAATTCAAAATCGGAGCCGGCGCCCCTGCGCGATGGTGATTGTCACCAGGACCCCGTGATCGTCAGCCGCGTTCGATGTCCGGAGTGGGTCCAAAAGCCACCATCGGCGGTATCCTATGATCTCCGAAATCGCTCCGATTCCGGACGTCGACAATTCATGCTCACCCTCTCAACGAGGGAGAAAGGAGTATGGATATGCCCCACTTCGAAAACAGCAGTCTTCTGCCGCACCAACCCTGGAACAAGGGCAGGTTGACTGGTTCCAAACCGCCGCTTCAACCCAAACACGTCTGGGCCATCCGGACGCGATTGTTGATATTAGGACGGGTTCGAGACTTGGCGCTGTTCAATCTCGCCATCGACAGCAAGTTGCGTGGATGTGACGTCGTGAGCCTGAGCATTGAGGATGTGGCACCGCGCGGCTACGCCGTTGATCGTGCGACCGTCCGCCAGCGTAAGGCCAGGCGACCCGTCAAATTCGAAATCAATGAACAGACACGGCAGGCGATTGACGATCATCTCGTCGCCCTACCTCACTCACCTAGCGGCGCCACCTACACGGCGATCGGCCTATTGAAGCTGAGCACGGAAGCGCGCGCGCTCGTCCGCTGCCAGATCATGAGCGCTGGCGCCGGGCACCAGCCTACTCGTCGGGACCGGTGTGGGCGATCTTTGACGCGGCCGCGGCTGCCGCGGGATTTCGCGTTGTGCTGGTGGCGCGGTTCAAGGCCAGTGGAGCAACGCCAAGCATCGTGCTCAATGGCGGATGACCCTCACCGTCTATTGTACGGTGTGACCTCAACCGGTCGATGCAACACAGGCGTTAAAACGTTCTGCTGGGGTTTCGAAGCCCAGCGTCTTGCGCGGTCGCTCATTTAGTTGCCGGGCTACTTTGTTCAGGTGTGCCTGAGGATATACCGACAGATCGGTTCCCTTGGGGAAGTACTGCCGCAAGAGGCCGTTGGTGTTCTCGTTGGATCCCCGCTGCCATGGACTGCGTGGATCGCAGAAGTAGACATCGATGTCCGTCGCCAAGCTGAACTTGCGATGATCCATGAGCTCCTTGCCACGGTCCCAGGTCAGCGATTTCTTCAGTTCGCTCGGCAGCTTCCTCGACTGCCTGATGAGCGCCGAGATCACCGTCTGCGTCTCCTTGTTGGCGACCTTGACCAGCATCACATAGCGCGTGTGACGTTCCACCAGGGTGGCGATGTAGCTGTTGTTCGGTCCCGTCAGGAGATCCCCCTCCCAGTGACCCGGGACGGCACGGTCCTCGACCGAGGCCGGGCGTTCCCTGATCGAGACCATATCCTTGATCTGCCCACGGGCATCGCCTTGCCATTTCTTCGCACCCGGACGTCGCATCGCGCGTTGCGAGCGAAGGTGCAACATGAGTTGCTTCTTAAGCACGCCGCGGGCCTGAACGAACAGACTGCGGTAGATCGTCTCGTGCGACACCTGATATTTCTGTTCTCCCCGATAGGCTCTCTTCAGCCAGCCGGCGATCTGTTCCGGCGACCAGTTCAGTCTCAGTTTACGCGCGACCATGCTCCGCAGCCATGGGTGGCGTGCCAGCTTGCATCGCTTCGGACGCAGGGCGCGGGCCCAGGTCTGATTGTCGGCACGTGTCGCCCGGTAGCGGTCGCCACCACCATTGCGCTTGATCTCACGGCTCACCGTTGACGCCGCCCGACCCAACCGCCGGGCAATAGACCTGGCCGACCGCCGGGCGACGATGCCGCGCGATATCGTTTCCCGCTCCGTGAGCGTCAGGGCCAGAGGTGAACGCCGCCGTGGCGCCGGCCTGATCCCGCCATAGGGCGACAGCTGGAAATGTATCGACGACGACTGCTTGCCGAACGCACGACCGATCGACTTCAGCGACTCTCCTCGCTGCCAGCGATCCCACATCTCCGTCTTCTCTGCCGCCGTATATCCAAGTCGCACCTTTCGAGCCATCGCAACATCCTCCATCTCAAGTCCAAGACAAAGTGTTGCGTCGACCCGTTGAGATCACCCGGCAATATCGGACATGCCGGTGTCGCAGATCCAGCTCGGCACCGTCCTGGGCGTTCTGCAACCGATCTGGAACGAGAAACCTGAGACTGCCTCGCGTCTTCGAGGCCGGATCGAACGCGTCCTGAATTACGCCAAGGTGAAGGGCTGGCGCGAAGGTGAGAACCCGGCAATGTGGCGCGGCAATCTTGAGAATGTGCTGCCCAAGCCCGCCAGGTTGACCAGTGGGCACCATCCGGCAATTCCTTACGCCGACATTCCTCAGTTCATGGTGAGGCTGCGAGACCACGAGGCGCTCGCGGCCCGGGCTCTTGAGTTCCTCATTCTGACGGTTTGCCGGTCAAGTGAAGTTCTCGACGCTCGCTGGCAAGAGATCGATCTGGACGCGCGGCTGTTCACGATCCCGGCGCACCGCATGAAGGCACGGAAGGAACACCGTGTTCCGTTGATCGATGCGGCGATGGCCATTCTGGGGCCCCTGAGCAAAGTTCGGTTTTCCGAATGGGTGTTTCCGGGGCAAGCGCGCAACAAGCCGCTCTCAGGCATGGCGATGGAAATGCTGCTCCGGCGCATGAAGATGAAAACCGTGACCGTTCACGGCTTCCGATCCGCATTCAGAGACTGGGCCGGGGACGAAACCAGCTTCGCCAGAGAGGTCGCTGAAGGCTGTCTGGCTCACGGTGTCGGCAGCGCGGTCGAACATGCGTACCGACGCAGCGACGCATTGGAGAAACGGCGCGCGCTGCTGGAAGCTTGGTCGGATTATTGCCTGCCAGCGCCATCCGAAAAGATCGTGAAGCTGCATGGGTAAGAGACGCAAGCGACTCACGGAGGACATGCTGCCGAAAGTGTCGATCTATGAGACCAACGCACACTATTTTGCCCGCCTGATCGACCAGTTCAGCAAGAAGAAATTGGAGTCCTCAGCCATCTCGTTTGAGGCTCTGGTCGCCCTCTATGCGGGCGATGAGTCCGAAAATGATCGCGCGGAACTCATTCGCCACCTCCCCGTGAAAGAGTGGAGAACGGACACCGTTCCGGTCCCGCGTGAACTGCTGCGGCCTCTCGTCGAGGGGTGGCTTAAGTACCGCGAGAACATCGCAGCGGGGGACATCACCCCGCTGGGAAAGGCCCTCGGCATCGAGGGTAGTGGACAGGGTAAGGAGGGCGCGGCTAAGGTTCTCGAACGGGTCAACCGAGACATCGGATTGGCCAACAGGGTGACCGAGCTTGAAATCACTGAACCTGACACGTCATTCGACGACATCTTCGACAAGGTCGCCGGCGAAGCCGGCTTAAGCGCGGAGACAGTACGGAACGCCTACCGCGAAAACCGCCCGAGGCGAGACGCAAATATCGCCCGCCTTCGGAAAGGGTAAAAACCTCGCGAAGTGGTTGTCGTGACAGTTACGCGCGTATGTGAATGATGGGGAGCGGCTTCGCCTTTCCGCGGAAGCCGCGTGGTGGCCGTCTCGCCCACCGGACTATCCACCCACATGCACGACATTACCCTCAAACGGACCTACTCCGTCGCCGAGGCGATGGAGGTTATCGGAATCGGTCGGACCAATCTTTATCGACTGTCCGGCGCCGGCGTCCTTCAACCCCGAAAGATCGGCAAGAAAACAGTCTTCCTCGTCGATGAAGTCCACGACTACATCGCATCTTTGCCGATGGCTCATATTCGACCAGACCAACGCAAGTTCGCAACATGACCCGCAAAAGCAAACCGGTCGCAGCGGCAAACTGCGACCGGTTCGATTGTCTTTGCCAGACACACCATCAACCCCCAACGAAGGAGGCGACGATATGGCCTACATAACGCAAAATTGCCCCCCTGCAAATCCCAACCGTCATGACAGGCGCGGTCGTCGCCGGCCGAAATCTTCCCGCTTGCCGACCTGGAGATCGAACCGGCTTCGCCAGCGAGCACACCCTGATCGACTAGATCATGCACGCCTCGCGTCGGTCGCGCTGACGATCGCACCCATGGTCTTCGGAAGGGCTCGGTCGTGACCCTCCAGGCGAAACCGTCACGACGTGTCACGCGGCGCCGCTGCGTTGTTTGCAACACGTCGTTCAAGTCGAACCGCCGCGATGCGCTCTACTGTTCAGGCAAGTGCCGCCAGCGCGCATGTCGCGCCCGTGACGAATCCGACGATCTCGACCGGCAAGTCGAGGAAGCGCGTCTCCACTTTTGGCGACTGATACGACAGAAAGCTGAGGCGAGCGGCCTCACCGAGTCACAGGTTGTGACGGCTCAGTGTCAGTTCGTCGACACCAATGGCAACATTTACATGGGCGGCGACGGCGCGTTCATCGGCATGGGCGACGGCCGGCGCCTCGTCGGTCGCCAGGAACCGCTCCGGCCTGGCTGGGACGCATGGGGGCTTGAAGCGGCAGGCCCGCCGTTCTCACCGCCGCCCCGCTCTAAGAGCAAGTCGCGGCGAAAGGCACAAGCGTGGTGGCAGTCATGACCGATCGCGCCCGCCTGCCCAATCGTCGTCGTTGCGAATCCTTCGAACTCGAATGCGGCGGCCAACAGTTCACGGTCCAACTCGGATTCTACAATGACGGCGCGCTTGGCGAGGTTTTCGTGACCGGTGCCAAGATCGGCTCCGCCGTCGATATCGCCGTCAGAGATGCCGCGGTGTTGTTGTCGCTCGGGCTGGAACATGGATGTCCGCCAGCAGTGTTCCGAAACGCAATGAAGCGCGACAGCGAAGGTCGCCCCGAAGGACCGATCGGGACATTGCTCGACACGCTTGACCTGGCTGACGGACGTGAGGGCGCGGCATGAATGCCGACCCGCACATCAGCGAAGCGCTGGGTAGCCCGCTCGACCAGCGCGCGCTCAACTGGCTGCAAGGACACGGCGTCGACCATGAGGCCATAACGCAACCGTGGCCGCTGCGAACCGGTCGCGTCGTGTTCGGGGAGGGGCGCGCGGAACTGAACCGCCTTGGTGATTTCAGCTTCGTGTTGCCGCTCATGGCTGACGATGGGATTGCCGACGCCATTGCATGGGCGCCGGGATCTGGAAGGTTGGCCACATTCGCCGGCATCGGCGCTGCATTGGGGCAGGCCCAAATCGGCTGGGGCGGCCTTGGCACCATAGGGCGCCCGGTTTGCGTCTGGCGTTCGCCACTGGGTTGGTTGAAGGCCGGCCGTCGCGGTCTGGTCATCGTCGATATCGAACGCGCCGCACACGTTCTCGCAGGGGTGGCCATCGAAGCCGAGGACGCCGACCACGCGGCTGATCTTCGCCGCGCCTTGGTGGTCCCGCCGCCCGTCATCACCGCTCACAGCAATAGGAGGGCGGCGGCATGACCGACAGGCCCGATAACGTCGTCCCGCTTGAGGGCGAATTACCGGAAGGCGATCCCGCGCCGATCGTTCTGCCGACACCGGAGCAACCGGCCGTCGAGGCAGAGGAGGCAACGCTAGAGCGGTTGGCGTCCCTGCCGACCCTTGAATTTGCCCGCGTCAAAAAGGCAGAGGCGGAACGTCTGGGCATAAACGTCACCGACCTAGATGTGAAGCTTCAACAGGTTGTCCCGGTTCAGGCCGAGTCGGCTGATTGGTGTTTGTCGATTGAGGCTGGCATGGGGTCGATGCCAGTTGTAGCGGTGCTGCCATTTCGGCAGATCTGCTTTTCGCTGGTCTGAGTTGTGGAATTCGGTTGCGTAGGCCCATTCTCGCAACATTGTCTGGATGAAGCGTTCGGCCTTGCCGTTGGTCTGAGGCGTGTAGGGTTTGGTGCGGATATGCTTGATGGTGAGCCTTCGGCAGGCATCGCGGAAGGCCTTGGATCTGTAGCATGATCCATTGTCGGTCATGACGCGGGTGATGGTAACGCCGAGGGTGGCAAAGTAGGTTACGGCGGCTTCGAGGAAGGCCACGGCGCTTTCCTTTTTCTCGTTCGGGAAGATGTCGGCAAAGCCGATGCGGGAATGGTCGTCGATGGCGACGTGGACATACTCCCAACCGGGCGCGGTGCCGTTATGGCGCTGGTTGCTCTGGCGCCTGCGATCGCCGGTGATGCGATGGCCGACACGATTGAAGCGACCGAGCTTCTTGATGTCCATATGGATGATTTCGCCTGGCGTTTCGCGCTCATAGCGCGGGCGTGGCTGGTTGGGCTCGAGGGCGGACAACAGGCTGAGGCCACGCCGCTTGAGAATACGGCTGACGGTCGCCCGGCTGAGGCCGAGTTCCTGGGCGATGTGGTCCTGCGTGCAACGAGCCCGGCGCAAGACCTCGACCGCTTCGCCGGTGGCCCAAGGCGTTTGGCTTGGCGAGGAATGGGGCCTGGAGGACCGGTCGGCAAGCCCGGCAATGCCCTCCGCGCGAAACCGGCCCAACCACTTGGCGACGGTCTTGGCCGTTGTCTTGAAACGGCGTGCGGCCTGAGCCTTCGTCATGGCCTCATCCATGACGGCGCAAACCATGGCCTCTCGACCTTTCGGCGTAAGATGGGCATTCTGGTGAACGTCCATTCGGTCCTCCGGAGAATCACTGACGTTGGCTGACATCAGCTTCTCTCGACAGGACCGAATGGACAACGTCCTGAAAATTCACACCTAGAGCGCGAGGTGAGGCGGATTCCGAAGGGCGCCAGCAAGGCCGATGAAGGCGGGCACGGGCTCGCCTTCAACGACCCCGAGCCGTGGCCGGACCCGGTGGCCAGCGCCTATCTGTTGGATAGTCTGATCGGGGCGCTGCACCGCCATATCGTCTTGTCGGAACACTGCGCCGTGGTGGTCGCCCTATGGGCAATTCATTGCCACGCATTTGAAACATGGCAGCACACGCCGCGCCTGAATATCACTGCCCCTGAGAAGGGGTGCGGCAAGAGCACGTTGCTTGATGTCCTAGCCTGCCTTGTTCCCAGGCCCATCAAAACCGACAGCGTTTCCACAGCGGTCTTGTTCAGGATTATCGAGAAGGCCAGGCCGACAATGTTGATCGACGAGGTTGATAGTTTTCTCCGCGACAATGAGGAACTTCGCGGGTGCCTTAACGCCGGACATCGCCGCGGCGGGAAGCATCTTCGGTGCGTCGGCGACGACAACGAAGTTAAGGCGTTCAACACATTTGCGCCCGCTGCGCTTGCCGGTATAGGCGCCCTGCCTGGCACCCTTGCCGACAGGTCGTTGACCATCGTTCTACAACGTCGCCGGCCAGACCAGCAGATTGACAACTTTCGAGACGACCGAGCGGACCACCTGCGAGACCTCCACGCGCAAATCGTCCGTTGGACACTGGACAATCAAATCGCGTTGGCCAGCGCTGAGCCGGCACTACCCGACGGCATCCACAACCGGCTGGCGGACAACTGGCGCCCTCTCTTCGCAATAGCGGCCGTGGCTGGCGGCGGCTGGATCGACCGGGCGCGTGCGGCCGCAAGATTCCTTGTTCAAGCTGGCGGCGACACCGGCAGCATTCGCGAGCGCCTCCTGTCCGACATACGAGATGCTTTCCAAGTAAGCGGGCGGGACAAGCTGTCATCCGAAGAAATCACAACCCGACTTCATCAGATTGAAGATGGGCCATGGGCTGAATATGGGCGAAGCGGTAAACCCATGACAAAAGTCCAGATGGCACGCTTGTTGAAACCGTTCACCATCGCGCCCGGTACCATTCGCGACGGCGGGACGACGATGAAGGGCTATCGGTTGTCGTCCTTCCGGTCAGCTTTTTCCAGCTACCTCCCCAATCGAACCGTCACACCGGCACAACCGGCGGAAACACTTGGTTTAGGGCGAAATCGAAACGTCACACCTGAATTGAATGTGACGGATGAGAATCCGCCAAAACCGCAGAAATCCGGGGAAGGTGACGGTGTGACGGATGAAAACCCCCCTGGCTGGGAAAACTCGACGTGAGCGCCGTTCGAGACATCCTGGAGCGTGCTTGTGCCCATGGTGTGCACCTCACCATCGACGGCGACCGCCTCAAAATGAAGGCGGCCGAGAAACCGCCTGAGGATCTGATCGACGCCATCCGCGAGAACAAGCCCGGCATCATGGCAGTGCTGGCAACCAGGACAGAACTTCACGCCGGCGTGAAGTTTCGAAATCTTGCGCCCGGACAGAAGTGCGAACCTAATCCGACATCGAACGAAGCCACGGGGAAGCCCCAGGACGGCCCGACGTTGCCGCGGTACCGAACCACCCGGACACGTCCTGCCTGCCGTCAGGCGACTCCGCTAGCGTGCCTCGAGAATGGATGGAGGGCTTCGCGCGGCTTGACCCGGCCTTGCCGCCTACCGGTTTCGACAGGAAGCGGTGGCGGACCCTTATCGACGACGGAGGCAAGTTTCTCGCCCGGTGGGGCGAAGAGGCTGCCCGGCTTGGCTGGTCCGCCTTGGACGTGTTCGGAGTTCATTCGATAGCTCCCGGCGCGCGATACGACGCTGCCGGCTTGGCGCTGTTGATCAGCGGCGGGGAAGTCGTCTCGGTCAAACCGGATCGGGCGACCATTCAGAGCAACAGGGGCGGGGCGCTGTTGACCTACCTGCGAACCCCCAGGACGGGCACCGTTGCTCTGTGGGAAATCTCGGGCGAGTCGGCCAACTAATCGACTATCGTAAAATCGGGTCAGCTCCGGCGGCCGACATGAGCCGCGCCGATGCCAGGACGGTATCACAACAATTTGGATTACTCGATCGAGGAATGGCACGGCGACCGGCTGGTGACCGTGCTTGCCCGCGCTGGCCACATACATGTGGCGACGGCCGCCTATTGGGTGGCGATCCGGATTCGGCCGAAGTCGACGATCCGGCTGCGCAAGGGGGCGATGGTCATTCGGGAGAGGGAGGCCAGATAGCCTACACGTTTATTTTGTCCCAAATTAAAAGTATGGCGCCTATTATAGCTGCAATCATTGCTATGAATGAAAACCACGCCTCTGGTTTTTTGTACCAAGGATTGAGAAGTTTCAGTAATGGTTCTAGTGAGTATCCCGCCATTTGGCCTCTCTGGTCGGGCCATGCGGTACCGGCGATCTTGAACCAACCTGGTCCCGCTCTTTTTTGCCGAATCTCCTAAACGACCTGTGAGTCTGGGCGCGTTGTCGCGGCGCGTCAACAGTCGCGGCCAAAGTCCGTCGACTATTGTGGAATTCGCGCGCCCTCGAAACGCAAAAAGACCCCGGCCCGCCGAAGCGAGACCGGGGCTGGTCCGCCGCCGACAGTCCGTTTAGGTAGTTGACAGACGCTTTTTCAGTCCCTTCGGCTCGTTATGCCGCAGCCGCTACGGCCGGCCGCGCGCCGAGCGATGTGAGCCCGGCCTTTAGGCTGCCGAGCACTCCGTGCAGGCCGTGGTCAAACGCATGAAGTTCAGAACCGTTGAGTTGTAGCCATTTGATCAGGGCCATCGCTCCAACCCAAGAACATGGCACGGACTCGCAAACCGCGATCAAAGCTTCATCAGAGGCATTTACCGCCGCTTCATGCCGTTCGATGAAGGGTGTCAGGCCCGCGGCGTCTCGTTTCGCCTTTTGATCGGCCAGTGCCGCGTCGAATGCCGCGTGGGCCTCCGCGCGGGCCTTGGCAACCATAGTCGCCGGACACCCGACCGTCTCCGAGTCCATGATCTCGTCGATTTCCTCATGGCTACAGGCGTTCCGACCATTAATATTTGCGTACACATCGCTGGTCACCTCGCGTGGCAACTCGTGCTCAAATCGATCGCGCGCAATGCACGCTGCCTCCTCTTCCTGCCAAGCAGCTTTGTGAACAGCGATTGCCGTGATGATTGGATCTGTCATTTTTTCCTCCAGGTCGGTGCCGCCGGCGAGCACCGACGTTGCCAAAACAGTTGCCGGCGCCGCTAACGCTACGGCACCGACGATCTCGCGGCGTGTCCGCTCGCGTCGGGTTGTGGATGAATGTGGATGTTTCAGAAATGTCAGTTTGGCACGAGGCGTCACGTCTTCCGCCGCCCGTTCGGGCCACGGTCATGGAAATAATCCGCCACGATCCGGCGGATAGCCTGGGGTCGGGTCAGCGTAACTTTCTGTGCGACAATGTAGGCGTCGATCTGGTCAAGGCCCTCTGGCCTGAACCGCACGCCGACTAAAAAACCTTTGCCAATTTTTGGGCGACCGGGCTGCTTTTCCCCTTGCTTCACCATATATATATGTTAACCTGTAAGCAGGCCGAAGGGAAGCGCTAACTTCACCTCCGGCCCTAACCACCAACATGGAGTGACCCATGTCGAAGGCTACCGCACATATCGCCACCCCGACCGGTGAACACAACCCGATCGGCCCTTCCAACCCACAACCCACGACCCCAGCCCGGCAGGCCGTCCGCCGTCTTTTCGGGGCGAGCGTTGTCCTTCAGCGTCTCAATGACGACCTTCAGGGCGATCACCAGCGCGCCTCTCGCAGCTTCGACAAGATCGAAGCCGACATGGCGGAACAGGCGGCGGCCAGCATGGCCAAGGTCCGGGCAACCGGCGTCGCCAAGATGCTGGAAAACCCTTGGCGGATCGTTCGCGCAATCAACCCCAACCAGCGCGCTGTCTGGCCGATGGTCGACGACAACGGCAACGAACGAACGGCCGTTAATCTTCTGGCCGAATGCCGGACCCGGATCGCGAACGAACGGTCACGCGCCGGCCATTGGACGGCCGACGGAAACCGGTTGATCGCTCTACAGCAGGCGGAAGCCGCGCTGGTGCTGATCGTGGCCGGGTCGGAGGCGGGCCGATGACCGCCACCCCCGTCCCGATGCTGGTTGATTTTGCAGCCAAGGGGAAAGGCATCCGCATAAGCAAGTGGAAACTTCGCTCCGGTGCGGAGCCGATGCCGTTCAACAGACTGTCGATCGATTCACTGATTACTGTGCACGACGGCTTCGAAGCCGGCGCCCTGGGCCTGTACAGCATCATGAACCAGACACGCTCCATCTTCGACGACTGCGCAGCCTATGATCTTCTTACAAAGCACATGGAAGTGCTTGAGGGCTTGTAGGATACGGCAGCGAAGGAAATCATCGGTAGGGGGCCGTCCAACCGAGACGAAACGGAAATGTGGGCGAGCTTCGTTCTTACCCATTACGCCAAATATGAGCAGTGGGACGCTTTGCTCGAATTCGTCGCCGTCAACGGGATCGGCAAGGGGCCGGGGACGGAACAATGAGCCCCGCCAACTTTGCCGATCTGCGGCAGGAAGCAGAGCAAGAGGTCGAGCGGCTGTTGACGTTTCTCGACTGGCTTGATGGCGACCCGGACCTTGAACCGAACATCGGCTCGGTTTCGTGCATCAGCCCAACCGGGATCAGCTTCGAGGGTCTCGGCCTCGGCCGACAGGACGAACCCCGCGTGTACGCCAACCGTGATCCTTGTTGGGATCAAACCCATTGGGCGGGGAGTGACGCTACCGCCGATGAACGGGAAGCGGACGGTGACGACCGCGAACCCGAAGTGGCGTTCTAGGGGGCCGGTTATGGATGACAAACATGCACCGGTAACCGGCGCCGTCGCTGCGATGAACCGCATTCACCGGATCGTCAACGATTCCGAGGAAGACGTTCAGGCGGTCACCAATTGGGCGCATGTATTGGTCGAGGCGCTCGACACGCGGCTGGGGCTTTCCAAGGAAGCGTGCGAGGGCCTACAGGCCGCCGCATACCAGTTGGTCGATATCGGCCGGAGCTTGCGCGAACAGTTCAACGCCATCCATGCCGCCGCCTCGCCGCCCGAGGAACCCGAGGGGCGGTCACAGCCGCCTCTCGCCATCGTGCCCGAAATGCCGGACGAACCGGCATAGCGCAGGCGGCTGGGCTGGGTAGCGCCTGCCCTACCCGCACAGGAATTCGGGATTGAGCCAGTGAGGCTCACCGGAGCGGCCGGAGAAAAGAGCCAACGCGGCTCGCCGGCCAATTGGAGGTAGTCATGACAGATCGTCCACTAGGCAACTGTTGCTGGCACTCATGCGGACCAAGCTGCGCAGGTGCCGATTGATGGCCTTCCGGTATCCGCTTGACCGGGCCAAAAGAAGCATGCGGCGGAAAGGCGATTAGCCGTGAAGACGAGGGCAGCGCCGCAAAAGGGATGCTATCGTTCAACGTGGTACACTCGCGACATTGCCGAAGATACGCCACTGCCACAAAACAGCACCAAGGAGAATTATTTATGCACATCACTGTGGCCGCTGGCGACGCTGACGCCCTAAGAAAACTTAGCCAAACGGCGGGCAGACGCGGGCCGCCGCACGCTCTAACTGATCCGGACTGAAATGACATCGTGTCCCGGAGCCCCGCCACAGCGCGGGGCTTCGTGCTTCTCGCGTCAAGCGCCCAAGCTGGTTTAAACTGAACGCTATGCGATATGTGCTTCTCGCGGTAGGTGCCGCCTGGGCCTTGCTGTTCTTCGCTTCGTCCGGCGTTCTGGTTGCGAGCGAAGGGCCGGCACGGGTAGGCAACGACGCGGCAGATAGCCTCAGGTGCACCTATTTTCACGGCACCGGCTTCGCGACGAACTCCTACTGGTATTCGGAAAACGGGCTTCTCGGCCGGCAGGTTTGCCCTCGGCTCGTGTCGCTGAAATGAAACTGTCGGGAACGCTCCGCCTATCGACGCCGCCCCTTGCCCACCGCTGGCGGCTTCCGTTTTCCACTAGATTTCACTACTTTAGATTGATATAGTCGTCGAGCTAATGACCCACGGCCAGATCGACGAAGCCGAACGCCGGCCCGAGGATGGTTGGCGCGGCATCAGCGTGCAACCTTGGGAGGACGATCCAATGAAAATCAGCGAAGTCAAAGGGTTGGGCGCGGCCCAGGCGGACAATCCGAATCTAGGGGCCATCGTGGGCTTCCGGAATTTCTAGCAACGACCGGCGAGCTGACTACCGCGGAACGTCGGACGCTCGTCGATCAGGCGCTGACCGTTATCGATGAAGTTTATGTCCACTTGCCGCTGAAACGCGCCATGCACGCGGTCGACCCGGTGCAAAGCTTGAAGCTTCTAAGACGGCAAGTCGGTCGACTGACGGAGCGTCAGTTCCACAATGAGATGATCACGATCTTCAAGGGCCTGCGCGATCTGCATACCAACTACATCCTGCCGGCGCCCTACAACCAGCACACGGCGTTCCTGCCCTTCCTGATGGAGGAGTTCTACGATGGGGACGGCAAGCGCCACTACCTTGTCTCCAGAATGCTCTTGGGGTTCGAGCATCCGACTTTCGTTCCAGGCGTCGAAATCACCCATTGGAGCGGGGTGCCCATCGAGCAGGCGGTGGCGATCAATGCGGACCTAGAAGCAGGAAGCAACGAGGCGGCCCGGCATGTGCGCGGCCTTGATGCCATGACCGTTCGGCCAATGGCCATGTCTCTTCCGCCTGCGGCGGAGTGGGTCATGGTCGGATATAGTAGCGATGGCGACGGCCAAGAAATCCGGCTTCCCTGGCAAGTGTTCCGGCCCGACCCCATCGCCGAAGGGGGCGCCGACGAAGGAGAGTCGGCCGAGGCGATCAGCGCTGCGA
Organism: uncultured Bauldia sp.; assembly: GCA_963663975.2. GTDB lineage: Bacteria > Pseudomonadota > Alphaproteobacteria > Rhizobiales > Kaistiaceae > JANQRX01. Next base: position 28,850 of record CAXXRA010000013.1, read on the forward strand.
TTGGCCTCGATTTGAATATGGAACTCACAAATCGCGCAAGGAAAGCACTGTTCGTTGAGGGCGCCGCCGAACTGAGTGCAAAAGCTGTTGATTTGCGGAGCCGAGGCGCGGCGGCCGAGGAAGAACTCGATACCTTCATAGGCAATAATAGCTTCTTTCCAGATACGTTTCAGTTCCGGACAATCAATACGGAACAGGGCGACGTTGGCTATTTGCGCATTCGGACTTTCGGCGAGCCCAGCCCTGGGGCTTTCATCAACGAAGTGATCCGCATCCTTGGGCTGTTATCGCAAGACGGCCTAATCATCGATGTGCGTGGCAATGGCGGCGGCATTATTATGAATGGCGAACGCATGCTGCAGCTGTTCAGCGCGGGCCGCGTCGAGGCCCAGCGGCTGCATTTCATCAACAACGAAGTGACGCTCGCGATCGCCCAATCTCCGGCGCTGGGCGGCTTTGCCAATACGTGGGAACGATCGATAGAACTGTCCGTGGTGACGGGTGCGGTCTATTCCCAGGGGTTTCCGATTGAGGATCCGGACCAGACTAATGCCATTGGCCAACGCTATGAAGGCTCGGTCGTCCTGATCACCGATGGCCGCTGCTACAGCACGACCGACATCTTCGCGGCCGGCTTCCAGGACAACGAGCTTGGCCCGATCCTGGGCGTGGACGAGAACACTGGTGCTGGCGGCGCCAATGTTTTCGGCCACGATCTGCTTCGCTCCGTGCTGCCCGGGCCAGACTCGCCGTTCGGGGAACTTCCGGGAGGGGCCAATATGCGGGTCGCCATTCGTAGAACGACGCGTGTCGGCGACAATGCGGGACTGCCTTTGGAAGACCTGGGAGTCGAGCCCGATCAAATCCACCGGTTAACACGGAACGATCTGCTTAACGGTAATTCTGATCTGATCACAGCTGCAATCCAGATGCTCCAAGCGTAGCGGGGTGTGACCGGCCCGCGCGCCCGCCCAGGAATTGAGAGGCGCTTCGCTAACCGGGCTATTGGGACTAAAATGGTACATCCACTGGCAGCGCCGGGCCGCCAGCGAGGGCCAGACGCCGAAGCAAGCCAACGCGGCTCTGCTCAACCTGAATAACTCGATCAGCGCTGGTGGGATCGAACCGCCACTTGGCTTCGACAGAACGTGGTCCACCGACATGCTCTACGAACCGCAAACCAACCAACGCGGTGAACTCTCAAAATCATCTCGAGGCCATGGGTTCACCGACCGCATACATCGGTGGAGGACCGACTCGAAAACTGAACAACTTTCCCGCTCGTTGCCGGATGAGAACCCGTTGATACCGCCGGTCACCACAGACGGTTTCGTTTCTGCAACGGAAAAAGGTGAGTCCCCCTAAGGACCCCCACCAGACGCCGATTCCCCCCAGGTAAGACGTGTGCCACAACAGTAAGCGCCTGGGGCCCCAACCCGAGCACGTCCAACGCTGTCTTGAACCGATCGGGCGCCCAACCGGCTACCTTGCCCTTGCTGCGCTCCCAATACTTCACCGTGTTCGGGCTGACACCGGCGCGTTCGGCCATTTCCCGTTGCGTGATGCCGGCGAAGATACGGGCAGCCTGCAGATGGCGGCCGGTGGTGAATGCCGTCCTCATGCCAATAGTCCAAACTTCTCTAAGACCGCTCGATTAACGAACGCCTCATCTGCAAACGACTTCTCCATCAAGCGGTTGTAGGTCCGATTCCACATGCCTTTCGGCCGGCGGGGAAACGTGCGCGCTATGCCGGCTTGACCGCCCAACCGCATCCGAACCTTGTCCGCTCGACTCATCGCCCGATCGACCTCGCCCTCACTTTGGCTGTAGTAGGCCAGGCCGTGACAGTGCCGGCACAGAAAGAGCTTGCCAGCACCGTTCAATTTCGCCACGCGCCGATCGCACGACGGACAGATGAAATACGGCCGGGTTCCACCATATCGGCAGGGCACGCGAGTGATGTTGATGACCTGATCGACGGGCTGCCATTCGCCATCGTTGACGCGGTATCTGTAAACGAGGCGGAGCCGGTCATCTGCGAATGAAAACTCTATCCAGGCGGCGCGCTCGCCATCCTCCATCCATTCGAGACTTCCGGCGTGCGAACCAGATAAGACAACCTTAAGGCGGTTCGCGTTGATCGAGCGGAACGATTCGACCTTCGATCGCCCGTGCTGCCGCCCCGGACCCATGCCGCCCATTTTTCGTGAAGCCCCGATTATTTTACGAAATCATTTGGAAAGTAGGGTGCGGCCCGTCCAGAAAGATCGGCCGCAAAGCATCCGCAACCTGTTGGGACGGCTGGTTTTTCGTGAGCATACTTGCCCGTTTCCGGTTTGCCTGTTTTGGCCCTGCTAGCAGGCGCAGAGCCCAATGCTTCTAGACCTGATCTGCCTCCCGGCGTTCGTAGGCGGCAATCAGTCGATCCATGTCGGCGATTTGCTTCTTCAGCGTCGCAATCCGTTCAGCGGTAGTATCCCGCCAACCCGAACCGGTGTCCTCGCCCGTTCGGCTAGCGCCCGATTCCAGCATATCAAGACTGGCTTGATCCAACGCCCGCTGTTCACGGCACCAGTTCAGGGCCATTTCCTCAAATTCTGTCGTGGCGGCCATAATCCTGTCTCCCAGTCTGCGTCTTGCGAGCGCGTACGTTAGCGCGTTTTTCTCACACCACCGAAAATTTGCCCGAGGCCGGCCGTTTGTGATTGGCCGGTACCTGAACCGGAATTTGCCCCTCTCGGGAGCCCTGGGGCTCTGGGCGGCCACGATGGCTGACATTGACGAGGTCGGCGGCTTGTTGGTTAGAAAGTGGTGATTGCATTCGGTCACCATCGTGTTCATCAACGGAAACAGCGCGTTGCGAGTTGATATCCCCTTTCGAAGGGGTGAGCGTGGCCGCAAAGCGCCCCTCGCGCGCGTGCGCTGGCGCTTCTAAAAACTGTTCTTCAGGGACAAAGGCGCGCATCTAAGTTCCGGTGGTTAGGGGTGACGCCCCTCAATCCAGGGAGGGACTGATGGTCAAAACGACTAGGCTGAAGCACCACGCCGTGTCAGGCGACGGAGAAACCGTTGACCTGACGTTTGCAACCGATCAAAAAGACGTCGTGCTGACACTATCGGCTGGCGAAGCTTACGCCACCGCAGTAGACCTCCACGCAGCGGTGCAACTGGCGGAGGATCGACGACAGAAAACGGTTCCTTACGAACGTGCTGTATCTCGACCGAAACAATTGCTGGTCCAAGCGTTGAGTAACAATACCGAGGTGTGCGTGACGTTTCGGATGCCGGATCGGTCGGAGCATCGCTACGCACTTCCACCCAAGGCTGCTCGCGATTTACAAACCGGAATATCGATATTTTTGTCGCGGCAAACACAGACCATCCCGCCAACGCGCCAATAGTCGTCCTTGCCATGCGGGCCTCGCTTTTGTTTCTTCGGCCGTGTCTTTCGTACGCCCGGCCGTCTAGGTGCTGTTGACAGTTAACGGTTTATTAATGGCGGTTGTGATTCAAGCAAGACCTGGGTGTGGAGGAGGAACCGGTCATGCTTCGCAGGGAATTGACGGACGTTCAATGGGAACGGGTATCGGATTTGGTACCCGGCAAGGCGTCGGATTGCGGATCCACGGGACGGGACAATCGTCTGTTCGTGGATGCGGTATTGTGGATTGCACGCACGAGTTCGCCATGGCGCGACCTGCCGGACGCGTTCGGCAATTGGAACAGCGTGTACGTGCGCTTTTCCCGGTGGGCCAAACAAGGGGCATGGGAGAGTCTTTTCAAGGCCTTGGTGGACGATCCGGACTTCGAATACCTGATCATCGATTCAACCATTGTGCGGGCACATCAACATGCGTCGGGCGCAAAAGGGGGACTCAAAATCAGGCCATCGGACGTTCGCGCGGCGGCTTGACGAGCAAGGTTCACATCGCTGTCGATGGGCTCGGCAATCCATTACGGTTCATCCTTACCGGCGGTCAGGTTGGCGATGTCACCCAGGCTGAAGAGTTGATCGCCGACGTGGCCGGCGCAAACCTCATCGCCGACACGGCCTATGATGCCGATCATCTCCGCGCCCGTCTCAACGATGCCGGAATAGTGGCGGTGATCCCATCCAACCCGTCACGGGCGCAAGCCATCCCCTACGATGCCGAACTCTACAAAGAAAGACATCTCGTCGAATGTTACATAAACAAAATCAAACACTTCCGGCGCATCGCCACGCGCTATGAAAAAACCGCAACGGCCTACATGGCCATGCTGTTTCTTGTCGGTGCCATCATCTGGCTCCGATAACTGTCAACAGGACCTATTGGATGCCGCCACCGGATTCCGGCGTCTCGGAAAATATCTCCACGCTCTTTCCGCTCAGGCGCTCCAGGGACTGGACCAAATTATGCTGGTTCCGCTCAAACATCTCGACGTGTTCCGGCGTGATGACCTGGCACCGCATCATCCCCCGAAAGAGTTGACGCGCCCACCAAGCCAACGCCAGTGCGTCGGTCGCGTTCTCCGGCTCGCTTTGGAGTAGCTGTTCCGCGGCTTCGGCGAGTTCTTCGAACGCGGATTGAGCGAGGTCGGCATCAACGCCGGTATAGAGCTTAGCCGAAAGGCGAAGAACCTCACTTGCGAGCCGTTGGACGGGAGTTTCCATCATGGACTTTTGACCTCAGTTACCGGTCGCGCTAGTCATCGGCAATGCGCTTGTCTCAGATCGCCTACGGTTTGATGCAGATCGCCATTGTTGGCGGGTTCGTCTGGTGGATCACCAATTCGGAGCCATCATTTGAAGGGCCGATTTACGCTGCAATCATCGTCGGCGGTTTCTTCGCCTTGCTGGCAACCGCTGCCGTGTATTGGAGCAACCGAGGAATTCGCCATCTACTCGGCCTGCAAAACGAGCCCCGACCAGATACCGAGCCAGTTTTCACGAAAAAATACATCGACCTATCGCGGTTCGCGCCGAAGCGGAATCGACGCATTCTCGATAAGCGCAAGCGCGGTGAACGACCTTGACGCGTCGGTGCGGGCGCGGCTCAGACTCCTAAGCAGACGAGCCGATTTCGGGTCGGTGATGATCCTGGCCAACTGTTCGGTGTTCCTCCCCAGCATGAATTCCTTGTAGAAGTCGGCCACGGCCGTAAATGCTCGCGCCGGGGATGCCGCCTTTGTCGCACCGGTAGCGAGCGCGCTTCCTTTTGACAGACTTTCCAATTCCGCGGCGTTGAACGCCGTCATGGAACCGGGGCGTTGGCGGCGGCCGGTCGCCTCCAGTACCTGCAAGAAATCATCCAAGCCCTGCCAGCGCGCGGCGCCATCCGGTAGCGCCCTCACGGCCGCCTCAAGGTTTTTCGCCTGTTGCGAGTTGCCGCGAATGACTGCCGCGAACTTGGCCGGCCCCCATTGGTTCGGACCCGACAAAAGGTTCTGTGTCGCTTCGTCAAACTGCTGGCGCAGGTTGGTTCGGGCAACTTGAAACGCTGAACTTGGATCTTGGCGGACAAGGCGCCGCACCGTTTGAGCGACGATCCTTTCGGCACCCTCGACCGGTGCTGCCGGGAACAGCGCGCGCCCCTGCCGGCCAATGTCATCGGTTGCCGCCAGCTTGCCAAGCGGTCCGGCCTCGGCAGGCTCAAGAACGTTCCGGCGTAGCTGCGACTGCCGGAACAGGGCATCGCCATATTCGGGCGCGGCGCCGATCGCGGCATCCCTGGATTCGCGGGCAACCGAACCGTAAGTCGCCGCCGCCGCGTTCCTGCCGCTGGTGCCGGCAGCGCCCGCCAAATCGTCAAGGTGCTTTTTCACCTGATCGAGAACGGCAACCGATCGATCCGGCATTCCAAGACCGAACCGGGAGTGCACCGGATCAGCGCGGACGGCCGCAAGGGCTTCGCGGAAAAGAGGGTCTTTCTTCAGCCCGGCAAACACCGCGTCACTGACGGACTCGACGCCGGCCGTTGCATAGAGGCGTTCGGTCGCCTTGTTGATGCGCTGACGGAGAAACCGTATCGCCCCCTTCGAGTGGCGTTGTACGCTCAATCCGGCACGCACGGGATCGGTCAGCGAAGCCCCCCACGTCAGATCATCCATGGCGCCGGCCATGGCGGTGCGGGCTTGTTCTGGTCGGCCTGCCATGAAGTCAGACATTCCGGCGCGCCCGCCGTGCGACTGTTCGATGACCCGTTGCAAATCCGTCAGGTCGATCCGCCCCTTCGTCGACTGGGCGAGCGCCTCCGGTAGCGTCAAATTGATACCGCGCTGCTGGGCCTGCACCATCAGCGCTTCGGCCGCGTTGATATCCGCCGCGCTCATGCCCCTTGGCAGATTGTTGCGCAGAGCCCGGGCCGCTGTTTTCGGACGGCTGAAGAACGCAGCACCGCCGCCGGCGAGAAGGGCAGCGACGGCGCGGGCATAGGGTTCAACCGCAGTCCCTTCGGTCGCCTGTCCAGCGGCCTCAGAGGCAGCGCCTGGCACCGCGGCATATTTGAGGGCGTTGGCGCCAAGCTGCCTCAAGCCGCCAGCCGGCCCGAGAGCTGCCGTCGCCGGGACGAATTCGGCGATCGTGTTGGCGAACCTGCCAGGCGTCGTTTGAGGCTCGTAGGGCGTGAAACCGGTTATCTTGCGCTGGAAGCTGGCAACATCCTCGGCCGAAGGAAAATTGAAAGTGGGCCGATACCCACGTTCGCGCAACCGTGCTCGTTTTCGCTCGGCTTCCTCTTGTCCGAAAATGGCATTACCAACCTTTCGGCCAGCCACGTCGAACACCCCCTCAACAAATCCCGGTGTGCTGACCAACATTTCAGCGCCCGTCACCAAGCCGGACCCGACAGACTTGGCGACGTCTTCAACAACGCCGGGCTGGCGCGTGGGGCCTGGCTGATGACCTGTAACCCGTGCCGATAGTGGTCCACTCGTGCCGGCGGGCTGTGGCGCGGGCGGTCCGTACTTCGTCCACGGCCCTTCCGCTGGTATCGGCGTGTACTTCTCCCAAGGGCCGGGCATCTATTGCGCTCGCTCCCAATTGTTCGGGTCGGCTGGGTCGCCGCCAAGGAACCGGTATCCGTCTTCGATCATGCCCGGCATCGGCTGGCTGCCCTGCCGGACTCCCGCCCCGCCGCCTTGGTCATACCGCGGACCGTTGCCGGGGCCGTGAATGATGTCGCTATAAATTCTTCCGACGCGACGAAGATTGAACAGCAATTGGTCCGTGCTTTGCGACTGTTCCAAGTTGCCGATCGCGGCCTGCAGCAGTTGGTTTTCCCGCTCGCTGACCTGACCAAGCGCGCCACCGGTGGGCGACGCTTCACGCATCTGCTGAAGTTTATCAAAGCCGGCATTTGCCTTGACGGTATCGAGCAATTTGGACAGATCATGCGGCGGCGTACCCGGAAGCGGCGCAGCAAGCGAGCCAAAGCCGGTAACCGGAAAGTTCGCGCCCTCCACCATGTCGATCGCTCGGCCGATGTCTTCGGCAACCACGGAACCATATCGTTGCGTCAGTTCATCCTTGGCGGCTGCCGCTGCCTCCGCGTCGGCCAAGCCACGCGCCGCTGGGCTGCCCTCAATGGGCGACATGGAAAGGCCACCGTCCTGCCCCCGGCGCAACTCAAAGCCCGGCGGTATCGTGCCGAAGCGGCTCTGCCCAACGTTGACGGTGGTGGACGCGACTTTGCGCATGTTTGCCACGTCGCGCTGATAGTCCATCCACGAGCCCTGGTAGCCCTGCTGGCGGGCGCGGGCATACTCCGTCAGATCATTCGTGGTCGGTGGCGCGTCGCCCTGAAGCGCTTTCCTGTCCGCCTGGATAGCGCCGCCCATCCCGGCCAATATCCGGGCCTGGTCGCGCGGGTTCGCCATCAATGCGGCTACGCCAGTCCAAACCGCCGATGGATTGTCATTCAAGGCAGTGCCCAGCCTTTGCAAAAATCCCGGCTGAACCTGATCCACACCCGGCGGCTGCGGTATCGGCACCTGCATCTGCGCTTGCGATTGTCCCGGCAATTGCGAAGGCGCTCCCGGAGGCGGCGGAAACTGACCTTGGCCCGGACGCTGATTAGCGCCGAAGCGCTGCCCTGGCTGCAACTGCGGCGCCACTGGTATTTGTTGCCGGGGCCGCTGCCTCCCGGGAACCGGCATATGCGACGGCCAGGGTATCGGGGGCTGTCCTTGCTGTGGCAAGCGCGGCTGTAACTGAAGAGGTCCTGGCATCTGCCCCGCTGCCTGCTGCGGAAATTCAGCACCCTGCGGAACCATGGGTATCGGCAGATTGAACCGGCGCGGGTCAAACTGCATGTCGAAATAGTGAGAAGGCATTCTGGTGTCCCTCAGTAAAGCCGACCGCGGCCGGAAAAGCGGTCGCCGATGCCCATGCCGCCGGACAACGCGCCAACGCCCATCCCTACCGGGCCAAACAGCCCCATACCGGCGCCCAGTTGCGCCAACCCGAGCGCCCCCCCGAGAGCCTGGCCAAACGGTGAGCCGCCGGACTGGGTTTGCGTCTCGGTTCCGCCAGCTTGCCCGATGCCGGCGATTAATCCCCCGTACCCAAGTTGCAGGCCCTGTTGGCGCTGGATCTCGCGGGCCATGGCATCGTTGCGGAAGTTGCCGACGTTTTCGCCAATCTCATTGACATGGAACGGTGACCCGGAACGCCCCATCATGCCGACGCTGCGATTGATATCGCTCGTGAGCATGTCCGCCTGCCGATCCAGAGCCGTGTTGAATTGGGGACTGCCGCCCTGAACAAAGTCGCCTCGCGCGTGACCCTGCGCTGTGCCCAACAAATCCTCAAGAAAGGGTTGCGCCGGCTCCCATGGCTCCGATGTGGTTTTTTGTACCGTCTTGCCGCCTATCACAGTGCCTTTCCAAAAATCACCTTCTTGGTTTCATAGTCTGGAAAAACTCGCGCCCAACCGGGTCGTCCTTCGATTTCGATATGCTTCATGCCGTGCTGGCGCGCGAGGTCTTCGTATTCGGCGAGCAAGTGCGTCCAGCGGCGCATGTCGTGACCGCCGAGCGTTTCGATAAAAACCGTGTCACCGACAATGGTCGTGATCATGGCCGCGAGTGGTGGCCGCAAGTTTGACGGGTTGCAGGCGAACCACAAATCGCACTTGCGAGCCTTCAGACGATCGTAAAGCTTCGCTGGATTGTCGCCGCCCATGCGCCGGTGCGCCGCCGCCAGAAGCGGTGCCGCGTAGGGCCAAGCGGCGTCGATCAGGTCGAATGGAATCTGCGCCAGTTCGACAGCGGCAGCTCGCTCAACAGCGCCCGGCGGGGGGCTGGTATCCGATGCGATTTGTGGCACGATGTGCATTATGGATTACGCCGCCCTCATTTCGGTGGAGCGGTCCTCGCGGCGTTTTCGAACGCAACCCTGAATCCGATCGTTGACCGACTCACGGATAAAATCGCTGGCAGTCATGCCGGCCGCGTCGGCGGCGGCGTGTAGGTCGACCAGAAAGCCCGGAGTGCTCCGAAGGGTGAACACCTTTTTCAGCGTCAGTGGCCGCATTCGCTTGTCTCCCGCACCTTGAAATGTGCTTCGGACAAGATACCGGAAAGAGGCCGTGAAGTCTCTAAGTTATTGATTACATGTAGTTAATTTGTCCGTAGCGTGCACGGGCGGTTGCCATCGGCCGCCTCCGTCCGGCATTATTGGCGGTCGGAGACATGACAACGCGAGTTGGCCGACTAGACAGGGGGTGGAAAATGGGCGCCGCGACTGCGCTAAGTAGGCACAGAAGTAGGCGCGGCAGCGACGATGTCTTGTTTAATCGTTATTTTTCAACAGTTTATCCAAATGAACTGGCGGAGGGAGAGGGATTCGAACCCTCGATACAGTTGCCCGTATACACGCGTTCCAGGCGTGCGCCTTCAACCACTCGGCCACCCCTCCGACCCCGTTAGGGGACCGTCGTCCGGGCGGGCACTATAGTCGGCGCGATTTGCCGCGCAAGCGGCGCCTGGCACCCCTGTCAGCGGTTGACCCGGCCGCCGGTTGCGGCATCATGTCTGGCCGCAGAGACTTCGCGCGCGACAGCCCGAAAAAGGCCATGACAACGGCTCCAACATGATCGCATTCATTGCCCGCATCGCCGGTATCTGGATTGTCGCCGGCGCCGTGGTGGCGCTCGTCGTCGACGCCACCAAAACCATCGCCTCGTCGCAATTGACCGTCACGCCGCTCGGCGCCACCTGGTATGGGCTCGGCCAGGAGAGCCTGGTCAACAGCCAATTGTTCGTACAACGGCAAATCGAGACCTATATTGGGCAATGGCTGTGGGATCCTGTGATTCAATGGATCCTGCTCTTACCCACATGGGCGGTCCTGGGGGCCGTCGGTTTCGCCCTCATTTATCTCGGCCGCCGGCGACGCTACCGGGCCGCGTATGTGTGAGGCGGCACAAGGAGTTTGTCGATGAACATCCTCGATGCGTTCAGAAAGAAGTCAAATTTGCCGCAGCCCGATGAGGCGCTCACCGGGCGCGACCGGCCGATCGCCAGCGCCGAGCGCCACCACCTCAGCGATGTTCCGCTCAAAGGGCCCCATCCGGCCGGCAGCCGCATAGCGGTGTTCGGGCTCGGCTGCTTCTGGGGGGCCGAACGGGTGTTCTGGCAATTGCCGGGCGTGGTGGTCACCGCGGTCGGCTATGCCGGCGGCCGAACGCCCAACCCGACCTATCAGGAGGTGTGCACCGGCCGGACCGGACACAATGAGGTGGTGCAGGTGGTCTACGATCCCGATGCGATCAGCTACGATGCTCTGCTGGCGGCGTTTTTCGAGGCCCATGATCCGACCCAGGGCATGCGCCAGGGCAACGATGTCGGCACCCAGTACCGCTCGGGCATCTATGTCGCCGACGCCGATCAGCGCGACGCTGCCGAGCGCGCCAAAGCCGCCTATGGCGAGGTGCTGGCCAAGCGCGGTTACGGGCCGATCACCACCGAAATCGTCGACAAGCCGGAATTCTACTTCGCCGAGGATTATCACCAGCAATATCTGTCGAAGAATCCTCGGGGCTATTGCGGCCTCGGCGGCACCGGCGTGAGCTGTCCGATCGGCACCGGGGTCGGCGCCGAGGCGCCAGCCGGCTGAGAGACTGGCTGAGACGCCGCCGTGCCCGCTAATTGATCTGCGGCCGCAACCTCGGCAGGGGCGCATAGGGACCGTGCGGGATGTCGATCCCGTCGGCGCCGGCGCTCAAGACGTTGCGACATGCCGCCGGCAGGTCACCCATGGTGAGTTCGGGCTTGAGGCGGATCGGCCCCTTGGCCGGCTTGTAGCGAGCCGGGTTCAGCCACCAGGTCAAATTGTCGCCGCAGCCGTCGCCGGCCACCGTCGGGTCCTGCCGCTTGCAGTTCTTCATGCCCTTCGGGCAATGCAGGCGGACGTGCAGGTGATCCTCATGGCGGTACCATGGCCGCACCTTGCGCAGCCAGGCGCGATCGTCGCCTGCCCAGGCGCACAGCGCCTTCTTGATGCCGGCATTGACGAAGATCCGCTGGACCTCCGGATAGCTCGCGGCGCGGCGGATGAGCCGGTTGTGGGCCTCACCCCAGCGCGCGACATCGAGGTCGGTGTTGGTACCCTGCCTGATGTAGGACGAGGCACCGATGGTCTCCCGCTCCTGCGCCGACAGGACGCGGTCGGGCATGGGATCGAACCAGACGTCGACGTCGAGGCCGGTCTGGTGGCTGGAGTGTCCCGAGATCATCGGGCCGCCGCGGGGCTGGGACATGTCGCCGACCAACAGACCCGACCAGCCGTCGAACTGGCGCACATCATTGGCCAGCTTTTCGATGAAGGCGACCAGCCCCGGGGTCCCCCAATTGCGGTTGCGCGACAGCCGCATCGCCTGCCAGGCCGGACCGTCGACCGGCAGCGCCTCGCCGCCGGCAAGGCAACCCTTGGCGTAAAAACCGATCGAGTGGGCGGCCGCCGGCGAGCCGGTCGCGACCTCGCCGAAAAACTGCTTGACCGGCCGCTGCTGGGCCTCCGCCGCCAATAACGGCGCCAGCAGGCAGATCATCGCCAACGGCCATGAACGGCGCATGGGACGGAGCTCTCCGATTTCCAAGTCGTTGCAACCGTACCAGATTGGCCGCGGCCACCGAAGCCGGACCGGCTGACCTACTGGTCCATCTTGAGCGCGGCGATGAAGGCCTCCTGCGGGATATCGACCTTGCCGAACTGGCGCATCTTCTTCTTGCCGCGCTTCTGCTTCTCCAGCAGCTTGCGCTTGCGGGTGATGTCGCCGCCATAGCATTTGGCCAGCACGTCCTTGCGCAGCGCCGGGATGGTCTCGCGGGCGATGATCCGTCCGCCGATCGCCGCCTGGATCGGGATCTGGAACATGTGCTGGGGAATCAGGTCCTTCAGCTTCTCGCACATGGCGCGGCCGCGTTTGTCGGCCGCCCTGCGATGGACCAGGATCGACAGGGCGTCGACCGGTTCGCCGTTGACCAGAATCTGCATCTTGACCAGGTCACCCGGCCGGTGGTCGTCGAGCTGGTAGTCGAACGATGCGTAGCCCTTCGACACCGATTTCAGCCGGTCGTAGAAATCGAACACCACCTCGTTGAGCGGCAGGTCGTAGCGCACCATGGCGCGGCTGCCGACATAGGAGAGGTCGGTCTGGGTGCCACGGCGCTCCTGGCACAGCGCCAGGATCGGCCCGAGATACTCATCCGGCGTCAGTATGGTGGCGTTGAGCCAGGGTTCGGCGATTTCGGCGATCTTGACCGGGTCGGGCATGTCGGCCGGGTTGTGCAGCTCGATGTCGCTGCCGTCGGTGAGGGTGAGCCGGTAGACCACCGAGGGCGCGGTGGCGATCAGGTCGAGATCGAACTCGCGCGACAGCCGCTCCTGGATGATCTCGAGATGGAGGAGGCCGAGGAATCCGCAGCGAAAGCCGAATCCAAGCGCCGCGCTGGTTTCCATTTCAAAGGTGAAGGCGGCGTCGTTGAGCCGGAGCTTGCCGATTGCGGTGCGCAAATTCTCGAACTCGGCGGCATCGGCGGGAAAGATGCCGCAGAACACCACCGGCTGCGCCGGGCGAAAACCGGCCAGCGGCTCGGCCGCCGGCCGCCGCTCCTCGGTGATGGTGTCGCCGACGCGGGTATCGGCAACCTCCTTGATGGCGGCGATCATGAAACCGATCTCGCCAGGACCGAGCTCGTCGCGCTCGATCAGCTTGGGCATGAATACGCCGATCCTGTCGACTTCATAGGACGCCCCGGTCCTCATCATGCGAACCCGCATGCCCTTCTTCAGGGAGCCGTCAACGATCCTCAACAGCACCACCACGCCGAGATAGGAATCGTACCAGGAATCGACCAGCATCGCCTTCAGCGGCCCGTCGGCGTCGCCGGCCGGCGGTGGCAAACGCGCCACGATGGCCTCCAGCACGTCGCCGATGCCGGCGCCGGTCTTGGCCGAGATCGGTATGGCGTGGGAAGCGTCGATGCCGATCACCTCCTCGATCTGCCGCCTGACCCGCTCGGGCTCGGCCGCCGGCAGGTCGACCTTGTTGAGCACCGGGACGATTTCGTGATTGTTGTCGATCGCCTGATAGACGTTGGCCAGCGTCTGCGCCTCGACCCCTTGCGAGGCATCGACAACCAGCAGCGAGCCTTCGCAGGCGGCCAGCGACCGGTTGACCTCGTAGGCGAAATCGACGTGACCGGGCGTGTCGATCAGGTTGAGGATGAAGCGGCGACCCTGGCCGTCGCGATAGTCGAGGCGCACGGTCTGCGCCTTGATCGTGATCCCGCGCTCGCGCTCGATGTCCATGGAATCGAGGACCTGCGCCTTCATCTCGCGATCGCTCAGACCACCGGTGGCCTCAATCAGCCGGTCGGCGAGAGTCGATTTGCCGTGATCGATGTGGGCGATGATCGCAAAGTTGCGAATCTCGTCCCTGGGTCCGGTGGTCATGGCGGGCTGATTAGCAGAGGCTGAGGCGAGGGCAAAGCGTCCGTGTCGGCGCTCCGCCAGTTCCGCCGGGCGGCAGAAGCCGGTGTTGAAACGGCCGGATCGGGACAGCTGCGAACGTGCCGGAGAAACTCACTCCGCCGCGCTGGCCGCGGCCTCGGCCTCGGATTCAGCCCGGGCTTCGGCCTCCTTGAGGTCATCGAGCCGGGGCATCGAGACGATGTGGTAGCCCGAATCGACGAAGTGGATCTCGCCGGTCACGCCGGACGACAAGTCGCTCAAAAGGTAGAGCGCAGTGTCGCCGATTTCGCGCAGCGCCACGGCGCGCCCGAGCGGTGCATTGCGGGTCTGATAGTTGAACATCAGCCGGGCGTCGGCCACGCCGGCGCCGGCCAGGGTCCGCACCGGCCCGGCGGAAATCGCGTTGACGCGAACCTTGTCATGTCCGAAATCGGCGGCCAGATAACGCACCGAGGCTTCCAGCCCGGCCTTGGCCACGCCCATGACGTTGTAATTGGGCATCACCTGGTTGGAGCCGCAATAGGTGAGCGTCACCATGGCGCCGCCGCTGGTCATCATCGCGGCGGCCCGCTGGGCGATCTCGGTGAACGAGAAACAGGAGATGACCATGGTCTGGACGAAATTGCCGCGGGTGGTGTCGGCGTAGCGCCCCTTGAGCTCGTCGCGGTTGGAAAACGCGATCGCGTGGACCAGAAAGTCCATGCTCGACCATCGTTTGGACAATACCGCCAGCATCGAGTCGACCGAACTCGGGTCGTCGGCGCCGGGCTCCAGCGCGACGTCGCACGGGAAGACAAGATCGGATCCCACCGAGCGTGCCAGCGGCACGACACGCTTGCCGAGCGCCGGGGTCTGGTAGGTGAAGGCCAGTTGAGCGCCGGCCGCCGCCAGCTGCCGCGCGATACCCCAGGCGATGGAATGATCGTTGGCCACGCCCATGATCAGGCCGCGCTTGCCGTCCATCAATCCCGCCGTCATCGGCCTGTCCCCACTCACCGCGGCTGCATCACCCATTGAAGCGCTGCAGTACCAAAGTCGCGTTGGCTCCGCCGAAGCCAAAGGCATTGGACAGCACCGTGTTGATGTCGACGCCGTCCTGGCGGTGGCGCGCAATCGGCATATCGGCCACGTCCGGGTCGATCTCATCAATGTGCGCCGACTCGCAGATAAAGCCATTGTTCAACATAAGAAGTGAATAAATCGCTTCCTGCGCGCCGGCCGCGCCAAGCGAATGTCCGGTCAGCGATTTGGTGGCCGCGATCGGCGGGCAGGCGTCGCCGAACACCGACCGGATGGCGCCGATCTCCTTGAGATCGCCGATCGGCGTCGAGGTGGCGTGAGGGTTGATGTAGTCGACCTTGTCGCCGACCCCGTTGAGCGCCAGCCTCATGCACCGTTCGGCGCCCTCCCCGGACGGCTGAACCATATCGTCGCCATCCGAGGTGGTCCCGTATCCGGTCACCTCGCCATAGATGCGGGCACCGCGCGCCTTGGCGTGGTCCAGTTCCTCCAGCACCAGAACCCCGGCGCCGCCGGCGATGACGAAGCCGTCACGCTCCTTGTCGTACGCCCGCGATGCCACCGCGGGGGTGTCGTTGTAATGGCTCGACATCGCGCCCATGCCGTCGAACAGCACCGACAGGGTCCAGTCGAGTTCCTCGCAGCCGCCGGCGAACATCACGTCCTGGTTGCCAAGCAGGATCTGCTCATAGCTGCTGCCGATACAATGATTGGAGGTCGCGCATGCCGAGGAGATCGAATAGCTCATCCCCTTGATCTTGAACCAGGTGGACAGCGTCGCCGAGGCGGTTGAACACATCGCCTTGGGCACCACGAATGGCCCGACCCGCTTCGCGCTCTTGGTGCGTGTGGTGTCCGCCGCTTCAACGATCGACCGTGTCGAGGGACCGCCGGACCCGATGATCATGCCGGTGCGTTCATCGGATACTTCATCGGGCGCCAGGCCGGAGTCCTGGATGGCCTGGTCCATGGCGACATGGGCCCAGGCCGTGCCACCGCCGTGAAAGCGCAATGCCCTGCGGTCGACGCTTTGGCTGACGTCGAGGGTGGGCGCGCCATGGACCCGACAGCGGAAACCGAGATCGGCATATTCCTGCGAGCCCGAGATCCCCGATTTCGCTTCGCGAAGACTGGCGACCACTTCCTGGGTCGAGTTGCCGATGGATGAGACAATTCCCATGCCGGTTACGACGACTCGTTTCATGTGGATTTCCTCGCTGATCATTTTCGGCGGGGCGGGCTCATTCAATCCGCCCGCCGCGGGCCGGACGGCAACTGCCGGAAGCTACCTTTGGGTACCGGCCTCAATCGCCCTTGAAAAGGCCGACCTTGAGGTCCTTGGCCCGGTAGATAGTGGTGCCGTCGGCTTTCAACCAGCCGTCGCCGATACCCAGCACCAACTTTGATCGCAGGACCCTTCTCAGATCGACCCCGAATTCGACCACCTTGACGGTTGGCAACACCATGCCGGAGAACTTCAATTCGCCCACCGACAGCGCCCGACCTCGACCGGGCAGGCCAAGCCAACCCAGAAAAAAACCCACCATCTGCCACAGCGCGTCGATCCCCAGGCAGCCCGGCATCACCGGGTCGCCCTTGAAATGGCACTGGAAGAACCAGAGGTCGGGATTCACTTCCAGTTCCGCCCGTATATGTCCCTTGCCATGCTCGCCGCCCCCTTCGCCGATCGAGGTGATACGGTCGAACATCAGCATCGGCGGCAACGGCAATTGCGCGTTGCCGGGCCCGAACAGTTCTCCCCGTCCGCAACTCAGCAACCCTTCGTAATCGAAACTGGTGGCGCGATCCGCCGTTTCGGCTACTGCTGTCATCTCGTCCCGTCCGCTGGCGAGCGCCGACAAATCGGTACGCTCCGTGCCCGGCAATGGCCGTCTTAACATAGCATCCGATCGTCCGCCATAAAGGCGCGGCCGCCGGCCGGACATTCGGTCGCGTTGCCGGGAACCGGCCCCACCCTTATATTCGCGGGCCACACGGTCACCATCTCAAACGGCGTTTCTCATGATCGCTGACATCGACATCTCTTCGGCCAGCAGGCCACGCCTGCGGGGAAGATTGCGGCACTGCGGACTGCGGCCCACGCGCCAGCGGGTGGCGCTGGCTGCGTTGATGTTTGCCGGCGGCAACCGCCATGTCTCGGCCGAGGAGCTTCACCTCGAAGCGACCAGCCGCAACGTCCCGGTTTCCCTGGCAACCGTCTACAACACGCTCCGCCAATTCACCGACGCCGGGTTGCTGCGTGAGGTCATGGTCGACGGCTCGAAAACCTATTTCGACACCAACACCTGCGCCCATCACCATTTCTTCGTCGAGGACGAAGAACGGGTCATCGACATCCCTGATGGCGCGATGGGGTTGGGCGATATGCCGAAACCGCCGCCCGGATACGAAATCAGCCGCGTCGACGTGGTGGTGCGGCTGCGCCGAAAGGACGGCTGACGGGCGCCGCTGCCCTCAGTCGATCGTCTCGTCGGGATAAACTCCCCACAGCCTTTCCTGCTGGATCCAGCCGTCGAACCTGCGGCCGGACACGCGGCACCATGAGTCCTGGCATCGCTCCACTTCGGCCACCACGCCCGGCTCGAGATAGGCCGCCACGGTGACCGACGCGCCGGGTCTGGCAAAAATCGGCGTCGGCTCCTCGCGTCCCCACGGTGTCACCACGCCGGTGCGCTTGCCCGAGAGAAGGCTGTGAAAGATCCAACCGACCGAACCGTCGGAATCGCGTACCCGCCGCCATGTGTCGAACTCCTGGATGATCTCGATCGGCAGGCCGGGGCGGGTGAAAATCCAGGCGACACGATAGTCCTGACCCGGTCCCACGCGGACATTGACGCGGCTGGCCTTGAGGCTGACGAAGCGCGGCACCGGCAAGCCGCTCTTGCCGACCGCGGCGCCCGATTGGGCGTTTGCCGGTGACGGCGCTGCAGCCGACAGTGCCAACAGCGCGATTGTCAGAACGAGGGCCAGACTTCGTCGCGCCACGCCCGTTGACCGGCCGATATCTCGCAAACCGTGAAGTCGTGTCAGCATGAATTCTCTCCCCTCGCCTACCGTCCCCCGGCCGGCGGGAATTGTGGAGCAGACCTGGTTAACGCCGTTTCAACGCGGGGCGCGCGGCGCGCGGCGGCGGTTTATTGATGTTCGGCGCCGTTGAGCGGATTGGACGGATCCCAAGCATAGCGAATCATTTCGAAACGCGCGGCCCGGCCGTCGTAGAGCAGGAGCCGGCCAACCAGTCCTTCGCCGACCCCGACGATCTCCTTGATGACTTCCATGGCCTGCAGCGAACCGACGACGCCGGTCAACGCACCCAGTATGCCGGCCTCGGCGCAGGGCGGCTGCGAGCCTTCCGGCGGCGGGTCGGGAAACAGGCAGCGATAGGTCGGCTGTGGGCGGCCAGAGTGATCGCGCTCATAGGGTTTGAGCACCGTCAGCGAACCGTCGAACCGGCCGACCGCCGCGCTGACCAGCGGCTTGTGCTGACGAAAACAGGCATCCGAGACGGTGTAGCGGGTGTCGAAGTTATCCGAACCGTCGGCGACCAGATCGTAGGCGCCGATCAACTCGTCGGCGTTGTCCGTGCCCAGCCTGACCTGGTGGGTTGTGACCGCCACGTTGGGATTGATCCGGGCAACAGCCCTGACGGCGCTGTCCGTCTTGGGTTCGCCGATCGCTTGCGTGTCATGAATGACCTGCCGCTGGAGGTTGGATAGCGCGACGTGGTCGTCGTCGACGATGCCGATCGTGCCGACACCGGCGGCGGCCAAATACTGGATGACCGGCGTGCCCAGCCCGCCGGCACCGACGATCAGCACGCGAGCCTGCTTGAGCTTCTGCTGGCCCGGGCCGCCGACTTCGGCCAGGACCAGATGGCGAGCGTAACGCTCGATTTCCTCGGATGAAAAGTCCATTGCCCGGAATCTAGAGCCCTTTCGACCAACTCTGGGTCAATTCTGTGTCCCGATTGGCGAGGCGAGAAATCGTCGAAACGATCGACGGCCGATGCCAGATTGGTTCGGCGTTGGGCGGCCGCCAATCGATAAACCCGAAGGGACGGGCGATTTTGCGCCAATTCCTGCGCAAGGTCTCTCGCGACCGTATCCCGATACGCTCTTCGAACCTTCACTTGATCTCGTCACAAAATCGCTCCCTCAGAACTGGCTTAGAGTTGGTCGAAAGGGCTCCAGCGGCCGCAGCGCCGCATGACGAGAACCTGCCCGCACCACCGGCAAAGTGGTGCGGTTCTTCTTGCGCGATGGAAGTGGGGAGCCGACGCCTCCCCGCGCGTCACCCGGCCGTCTACATTAGCACGCCGATGATCGCGCCCATCACTGCGATGCTGACGAGATTGAACCCGCCATTGACGTAGGCGTAATTCATCGGACGTTTCTCGAAGATCACCGATCCGGCCAGCACCGGGGCGACAAAACCCAACCACATCATCACGCCGACAAAGGCGCCGGCGACCAGATTTTCGACACCGTAGTGACCGATGACCCGAGCCAGAATGTAGGCCATGACCAGGTCGCCGATGGCCTGCACGATGAGTGCCTTTGGTATCTGGGCGCGATCGGGCACAACCCCTGCCGCTTCCTGCCATACTTTGCCGAAGACCGGGGTGGCGTACCAGGCCGCGCCGATGGCGAACCGAACGATGGCGGCGACGATGATGGCGATCCAACTAACCGCGATAGCTGTTTCCATGATTGCTTCCTCGGTTAAACGAGAAACCAGTGAATCGAATCGGGGCGGCGATTCGCAATCTGTTCACAAAAACGTGATGGGAAAACTTGGTTCGGCTGCCGGGTGGTGGCGCTCAGTCGTCGTCCTCGAACAACGCCGTCGAAAGGTAACGCTCGGCAAACGAGGGCAGGATGACGACGATGTTCTTGCCGTCCATGCCGGCGCGTTTGGCGACCTCGATTGCCGCAGCGATCGCCGCGCCCGACGATATCCCCGCCGGTATGCCTTCGACCCGGGCGCAGATGCGGGCGTGGTCGAACGCTTCGTCGTTTCCGACCTTGATGATCTCGTCATAGATGGCGGTATCGAGCACGGCCGGGATAAACCCGGCGCCGATGCCCTGGATCTTGTGCGGCCCCGCGCTGCCGCCCGACAGGACCGGACTGTCGGTCGGCTCGACGGCGATCACCCGCAGTTCCGGCCGACGGGCCTTCAGCACCTGACCGGCACCGGTGATGGTGCCGCCGGTACCGACACCACTGATCAGTACATCGACAACGCCGTCGGTATCGTTCCAGATTTCCTCGGCTGTCGTGCGGCGGTGAATCTCCGGATTGGCGGGGTTCTGAAACTGCTGCGGGATGATCGCGTCGGGAATCTCGCTCAGCAATTCGTTGGCCCGGGCAATGGCGCCGCGCATCCCTTCCGCGCCCTCGGTCAGCACCAGTTCGGCGCCGAGAAGCTTGAGCATCTTGCGCCGTTCCACCGACATCGTCTCGGGCATGACCAGGATCAGGCGGTAGCCGCGCGCGGCGGCGACGAAGGCGAGCGCGATGCCGGTGTTGCCGGAGGTGGGCTCGACCAGCGTGGTGACGCCGGGCCGGACACGTCCCTCGGCCTCCAGCGCGTCGACCATCGAGACGCCGATGCGGTCCTTGACGCTGCCGATCGGATTGAAAAATTCGAGCTTGGCGAGGAGGTTCGCAGTCACCCCGTGCATCGCTGCCAGGCGGTCGAGGCGGACCAAGGGGGTGTCGCCAACCGTATCGGTGATCGAATCGTAGATGCGCCCGCGACCGCGGGCGCGCTGCGGCACCTTGTCGACGGGTTCGGTTTCCCTCATGCCGGCCTCCTCCCTGCAAGCAAAGCAACCGCCATCCTAGAGCCCATTCGACCAACTCCGGGTCAAGTCTGTCTCTCGATTGGGATTGGGCGCCCGGCGATCGACAACCCCGAAGGGACGGGCGAATTCGCGCCAATTCCCGCGCCAGGTCCCTCGACCCTATCCAGATACGCCCATAACGGCACCGCGCCCGAAGCCTCGACGACCATTACTTTGCCGATCCGTGGTCGCACTTTGCCAAATCACCCGCGTCATGCCCCGTCAGAAGGCCTTGGCTGCCGGAGTTCCGATCGAAGCGGGCTCTACCCCGCATGCCCCAGTCGCCGAAATGGCAGCACCGCTACAACTCATCGACCCCAAGCCTCAATCGACAAACACCAATCAGCCGCCCTCGCCGCGCCCGGTTGCCTCCAGTTCATCCGCTTCGACGATGTCGACCGTCACCACCGGCGCGATGATCCGCTTCGACAGTTGGGACCAGTTGGGCGATGCGCATGCCGTGCGTGATGGTGATCGGCTGGCCGCCGAGATTGATCAGCACGACCTTGATCTCGCCGCGATAGTCGGCATCGACCGTGCCCGGGGCATTCAGAACGGTCACCCCGTTTTTCGCCGCGAGCCCCGACCGCGGCCGCACCTGGCCTTCGAAACCGGCCGGAATCGCCACCGCAAAGCCGGTTGGGACGAGCGCCCGCTGACCGGCGCCGATGGTCACCGGTTCCTCGATCGCCGCGGCCAGATCGCGCCCGGCGGCCAGGGGTGAGTGAGCGGCCGGCAGCGGCAGGCCGGCGCCATGGGCCAGCCGCCTGATCACCACCGTCACCCGGTTGGGCTGTTGAGCCCCTTCAGGTGCCGGCCGATGCGGCCGATCAGTCGCTCGGCCACGTCCGTCTTCGCCATTCTGGGCCACGATTCGATGCCTTCGTCGCTGATCAAATGGACCTGGTTTTCGCTGCCGCCCATGATCCCCGATCCGGGCGAGACGTCGTTGGCGAGAATCCAGTCGGCGCGTTTGCGAGCGCGTTTCTCCTGGCCATAGTTGACGACATTGCCGGTTTCGGCGGCAAATCCCACCACCAGTTCGGGACGCCCCGATTCGCGCTGGCCTATTGTTGCCAGGATGTCGGGATTCTCAACCAGCGCAAGCGACGGCGGTCCCCCCGATGGCGATTTCTTGATCTTCGCGCTCGATTGGTCGGCCGTTCGCCAATCGGCCACCGCCGCCGCCATGATGGCAACGTCGGCCGGCAGCGCCGTCACCGCCGCCTCGAGCATCTCGCGAGCGCTCTCGACGTGAACCGTATCGACGCCGGGCGGATCGGGTAATTCGACCGGCCCGGTCACCAATGTGACCCGCGCGCCGGCCGCCGCGGCCGCCGCTGCAATGGCGTGGCCCTGGCGCCCGGAAGAGCGGTTGGCGAGGTAGCGCACCGGATCGATCGGTTCGTGGGTCGGGCCCGAGGTGATGACGACATGACGGCCGGCCAGGAGGCCGTCGGCGGTGCCCAGAAGCTTCATCGCCGTCTCGGCGATCGCCGTCGGTTCGGACATGCGTCCGAGGCCGGATTCGCCGCTTTCAGCCATTTCTCCACGCTCCGGACCAACGAAACCGGCACCGTCGCCACGCAGGATGGCGACATTGCGCTGGGTGGCAGGGTGCAACCACATGGCCGGGTTCATCGCCGGGGCGAGGAGCAGGGGACAGCGCGCCGCCAGCACCACGGCGGTCGCCAGATCGTCGGCGCGGCCGAGCGCGATGCGGGCCATGACATCGGCGGTCGCCGGCGCGACCAGGATGAGGTCGGCCTCCCGCGCCAGCCGGATGTGGCCGACATCATGCTCGTCCTGACGGTCGAACAGGTCACCATAGACGTGGCCGCCGGTCAGCGCCCCGACCGCCAGCGGGGTGATGAATTCCTGCGCCGCCCGGGTCATGACCGCCCTGACCGTGACGCCGCGCTCGCGCAGCCGGCGGATCAGGTCGAGCGATTTGTAGGCGGCGATACCCCCGGCGATGATCAGCAGGATCGCGGGCGCCGAAGCCTCGCGCCGGCCAGCTTCGGCGGCCGCGGCCGGTGCCGGCCCGTCGGAGCCCGCTCCGTGGCCCGATCCGGACATGAAGGCCGCCACCCGGTCCATCAGATCGGCACTCGGCGAGCGGCCGCGCGAGCGCAGGTCGAAGACCAGCCGCGGGTCGCCGACGGCCTCCCTGCCGAAGCGCGTGGCCGACATGCCGGTGGCGGTGAGGAAGGCTTCGATCTCGCCCAGAAAGCGCTCGGCGTAGGTCACCACGGTGCCTCTGAGTGTCGTTTGATGGTTATTTCCTATTTATAGGCTGTATCCTACGTCAACTGCAAGCCGACGACCAGCACGGCGATCGCGATGAGCCACAGGGCAACACGCCCCCAACGCCGCGAACGGGCTTCGGAACGGCCAATTTGATCGATTGTTTCGGGGTCGAGACGAATTCCGCGTTCGCCCATATCGGCGAATTCGGCCGACAGTTTTTCGGCTCGCTCGGCCAGCCGCGGCAGCTCGCTGGCGAGGCGGCCGATGGCGCTGGCGCCCTCGACGGCGAGTTCGATCTGTCCCGCCGGCCCGAGATGGCGCTCGATCCAGTCGGCCACCACCGGCTCCGACGCCGACCACATGTCGAAATCCGGGTCGAGCGCCCGCGCCACGCCCTCCACCACAATCATCGTTTTCTGCAGCAGCAGCAGTTCGGGCCGCGTCTGCATGTCGAAGATCTCGGTCATCTCGAACAACAGCATCAACAGCCTTCCCATCGAGATGTCGCTCGCCGATTGGCCGTGGATGGGCTCGCCGATGGCGCGGATGGCCTGGGCGAAGTCATCCACCTTGTAACGGTCGGGGACGTAACCGGCCTCGAAATGAACCTCGGCCACGCGGCGGTAGTTGCCGGTGATGAAACCGTGCAGGATTTCAGCCAGGAACTTGCGCTCGGCCCGGCCAAGCCGGCCCATGATGCCGAAATCGACCGCGACGATGTCACCCTTGTCGTCGACGAAGAAATTGCCTTGGTGCATGTCGGCGTGGAAGAAGCCGTCGCGCAGCGCCTGGCGCAGGAAGGCCTGCATCAGCCGCCGCGCAATCTCGGGCAGATCGTGCCCGGCGGCGAGCAATCCCTCCGAATCGGAAAGCTTGATGCCGTCCACCCAGGCCATGGTCAGAACATCGCGGGCGGTGCGCTCCCACATCACGTCGGGCACGCGGAAGCCGTCATCGTGGGCGATCAGTTCCGCCATTTCCGACAGCGCCGCGCCCTCCAGCCGGAGATCCATCTCGATCGCCACCGAGCGGGCCAGCGTATCGACAACCGCCACCGGCCTCAGCCGGCGCGCCGCCGGATCGAGCCGTTCGACCAGCCGAGCGGCGGCGTAGAAGCTCTTCAGATCGCGATTGAAGCGCCGCCGCACACCGGGGCGGAGCACCTTGACCGCAACCGCCATGGGCTCGCCATCCTCGCTGACCATCTCGGCCCGGTGGACCTGGGCGATCGAGGCGGCGGCAACCGGTTCGGAAAATGCCGAAAACAGCTCGTCCACCGGCCCGCCCAGCGCGCGTTCGATGGTCGCCCGCGCCTGCTGCTCGGGAAACGGCTCCATTTCATCGCGCAGTCGTGCCAGCATGTCCGACAATTCGCGGCCGACCAGATCGGGTCTGGTCGCCAGGAATTGGCCGAGCTTGACGTAGGATGGGCCAAGTCGATGGAGCGTGGCGGTGACGCCCTCCGGGGTGGGACCCTCGCGGCGTTGCAAAACGCCGGCCACCCGCAGTGCCCAGCGGCCGGCCGGCGGCAGCCAGGCGGGATCGACATGCGCAAACGCCCCCTCGCGCGCCAGGACCACGCCGGCGCGGGCGAGGCGGATCAGCGCCGCGAGGCCGGCGGCCATACGACCCTCAGAGTTTCCAGCCGGAGTGCATGGCGGCGATGCCTCCGGTAAGGTTGCGCCAGCTGACCTTGTCGAAACCGGCCTCTTCGATCATCGCTCCGAATCGCGCCTGGTTGGGGAAGCGCCTGATCGATTCCACCAGGTATCGGTAGGGCGCCTCGTCGCCCACCACCATGGCGCCGAGCCGCGGGATGATTTGAAAGGATGCCAGATCGTACAGCCTGTCGAGAACCGCGACGTCGACCGTCGAGAATTCCAGGCAAAGAAACCGCCCGCCGGGCTTCAGCACGCGATGCGCAGCCGCCAGCGCCTTGTCGACACGCGGAAAATTGCGGATGCCGAAGGCGATCGTGACCGCATCGAAATTTTCGTCGTCGAAGTCCAGATCCTCGGCATCAGCCTCGACGAAGCGCACCCGATCGCCGCAGGCCTGGGTTCGCGCCCGCGCCCTGCCGACCGCCAGCATGGCTGTATTGATGTCGCCAACCACCACCGAAGCGGTGGCTGAGCGTGCGGCGATGCGAAAGGCGACATCGCCGGTCCCGCCGGCAAGATCGAGAACCGCAAACGATGTTCGACCCCGCCGCGGCGGCGCCAGCCAGGTGACCAAGGCGTCCTTCCAAATCCGGTGCAGGCCGCCCGACATGAGATCGTTCATCAGATCGTAGCGGTCGGCCACCCGGTCGAAGACGCCATCGACACGCGCCTGTTTTTCGGCGATTGGAACCGTCCGATAACCGAAGGTCGCCGTTGGACTATTGCGACGCGAGGGTGATGGGGGTGGGGAGATCATGCGGTGCTCATTTCCGACGCCGCGCACCATAGCCGACGCCGGTGCCAAGAGCTATCTTGGCCAGCCTTGCCAGAAGGTCAGCCATGCCGGAACTGCCCGAAGTCGAAACCATCCGCCGCGGTCTCAGCGCGATGGTCGCCGGTGACGTCATCCGGTCGGTCGATCTCCGGCGGCCCGATTTGCGCGTCCCGTTTCCGCCGCGGCTCGCCGAGCGGCTGCGCGGCCGGCGCATCATCGCGATCGACCGCCGGGCAAAATACCTGCTGTTCCGGCTCGACAACCAGGCAGTATTTGTCGCCCATCTGGGCATGTCGGGCTCCTTCCGGATGGCCGGCGCCGGCCACGATTCCGAGCCCGGCAGGACCCATCGCGGCGCCTCGAAGTCGCCCGCCCATGATCATGTCGTCCTTCACCTGCGCTCCGGGGCAAGACTGATTTACAACGATCCCCGTCGCTTCGGGCTGATGGACATCATTGTCTCGGACGATCTTGAGGATTCGCCTCGCTTCCGCGATCTCGGCATGGAGCCCCTCGACCACGACTTTGACGCCGATGCCCTCGCCCGGCTGTTCGCCGGCCGCCGGGCGCCCTTGAAAGCGGCGCTGCTGGATCAGAAGCTGATCGCCGGGCTCGGCAATATCTATGTTTGCGAGGCGCTGTGGCGGGCGCGGCTGTCGCCTGAGCGCCGCGCCGGATCGCTGGTCGATCGGCGTGGACGTAAGCGACCCGCTGCCGGGCGCCTGGCCGTGGCGGTGCAACAGGTGCTGGGGGAGGCGATTGCGGCGGGAGGCTCCTCGCTCCGCGACCACATCGGGGCCGCCGGCGATCCGGGAGCGTTCCAGACCCGCTTTGCGGTCTACGATCGACAAGGCGAGCCTTGCCTGCGACCGAGCTGTCGTGGAATCGTGCGGCGTCGAACCCATGGCGGACGCTCGACGTTCTTTTGTGCGGTGTGCCAGCGATAGGCACACCGGTCGCTGAAAGGGAGTAAATCGTCTTGGAGTGCATCAGCGTCGAAACCCGGGGCGCGGTCGGCCTCATGACGCTCGACCGGCCCAAGGCGCTCAACGCGCTCAACGCTTTGATGATCGACGAAATCGGTCGCGCCATCGACGATTTCGAGGCCGACGCCAGGATCGCCGTGGTGGTCATCACCGGCTCCGAAAAGGCTTTCGCCGCCGGCGCCGACATCAAGGAAATGGCGAACACCGGGTTCGTCGACGCGTTTGTGTCGAACCACGCCGCCGCGCTCGAGCGCGTGGCGCGGGCGCGCCTGCCGGTGATAGCCGCCGTCGCCGGTTATTGCCTCGGCGGCGGCTGCGAGCTGGCCCTGATGTGCGATCTCATCATCGCGGCCGATACGGCAAAATTCGGCCAACCGGAGATCACCCTGGGTGTCATACCGGGCATCGGCGGCACCCAGCGAATGACGCGGACGATCGGCAAGGCCAAGGCGATGGACCTCATTTTGACCGGTCGCATGATGGCGGCTGCGGAGGCGGAGAGTTCGGGACTGGTCAGCCGGGTGGTTCCAGCCAACGACCTGTTGGAGGAGGCGCTGTCGATTGCCACCACCATCGCCGGTTACTCCCGGCCCAGCGTGATGGCGGCCAAGGAGGCGATCAACCGGGCATTGGAGATGCCGCTGTCGGAAGGCCTGCTGTTCGAACGCCGGCTGTTTCACGCTCTGTTCGCGACCGAGGACCAGAAGGAGGGCATGGCCGCGTTTCTCGACAAGCGCTCCCCGCAGTTCAAGAACCGCTGAGTGGCGATGATCGATACCGGCTGCTGAAACTTTACCGGCCGGTCGTCCTGTCGCCACGCTGTCCGCTTCATCGTCCCCCCTCCCCGCGGGAAAACAAATCCGGACAACTCCTGTGCTACCTCATCCGGACATATCGTCTGCTGCCGACACACCCGTGCCGGGCCGTTGACGCCCGCCGACGGCGTGTCTATAAGCT
Source organism: uncultured Bauldia sp. (assembly GCA_963663975.2). Lineage (GTDB taxonomy): Bacteria > Pseudomonadota > Alphaproteobacteria > Rhizobiales > Kaistiaceae > JANQRX01. The sequence continues at coordinate 56,326 of CAXXRA010000013.1, forward strand.
GCGCCAACCGTTGGGCGGCACGCGCGCCCGGCGTTTTTTCAAGGTTCAGCAATGGCAAACACCAGCTCGGCCGAGAAGGCCACGCGCAAGATTGCGCGCCGCACGAAGACCAACCGTAGCCGGGTCAGCCGGGTCCGCACCTTCCTGCGCGCGGTCGAGGAAGCGATTGTCTCCGGCGACAAGGACGCGGCCAGTGCGGCGCTGAAAGCTGTTCAGCCCGAACTTATGCGCGCCGCATCCAAGGGGACGTTCCACCGCAACACCGTGTCGCGGAAAATCTCCCGCCTGTCGGCTCGGGTCAAAGCCATCAGCGCTTAGCCGTCCCGGCGTTTTTCCGACTTTGGTTCGCCCGGCTCCGGCCGGGCGTTGTCGTATGGACGGCGCATCGCCGGCCATCGCCGGTCGGCTTCTCGCACGCGCGCTTAGGCGGGTCGGAGAATGTGACGCCTGTTGTCGTTGAATTTCAAAGTGCTACGGGCAAGTCCCGGCCACGGAACGAATCCGGCGGCAGATTCGGGTCGAGTCAAGAGGCCAGGCGCCAAAAAAATCTTCGGCGAGCTTTGTGTTCGACGGCGTGACCGCGCCCAAATTTTACCTCAAGGACTCCAAGAACTTATCCGGTCAGCGTGCGTCCGGCCGATCGCCGGAAACCGCGTGAGCGGGCGGCTGAAGGGTCGGCTTCCGTCAAGTTGCCATTGCAGGGCGCTACCGCCCTGTGTAATTTGATGGGATCGAGTTCAAGAACAGGTTAATGAGGCAGAGCGGCGACGTTCCGGAGTATTCATCGGGCTGACGGTCGAGTGATTAAGTTTTCATGGCGAGCGCCGAACTATTTGTCTCCAAGATCTGCATTTATTGAGTAGGCGTTATCGCGTTTACCCGGAATTTCTTTTCGGAAAAGCTTTCAGGTGCAAGCAAAAAGCGTGTTGATTGGGCGAGACCGCGCGGCTGTTGTCTGTGCGTGTTGGGGGACTCTCTCGGGCCTGGGGGCGGCATGACGGGCTATAGCGGCGACATCTCTGTCACCAAAGCATGGGACGACCTGGTATCGGCGTCCAACGCCACGTTGATCGATGTGCGCTCGACGGCTGAGTGGACTTTTGTCGGTGTCCCGGATCTCGAGCCGATTGGCAAGGCGGCGATCTTCGTTGCGTGGAACGAGTTTCCATCGGGCCGGGTGCTTGAGGATTTCTCCGAACGCCTGCGGGTCGAACTCGATACCAGGGGCATCGGCACCGACGCGCCGCTGTATTTCATCTGCCGTTCCGGCCAGCGCAGCCGCAACGCGGCGATTGCCGCGACCGCCGCGGGATATCTCAATTGCTTCAATGTCATGGACGGTTTCGAAGGGGCGCTCGACCCCGCCGGACACCGGGCAAGTGACGGCAGCTGGAAGGCTGCGGGATTACCATGGCGGCAATCGTAAACACGATGGTTGCCCAGACCAACCTCAACCACAAAAGCGTCGCGCGACCGGGCAAGGTCTCCGGCAAGCGCGGCAAACACGACATGGAGAGCGGAATGGCGGCGGACAATCCCACCGAAGCCGAATGGACCCGGGTCAAGGTGCGTCTGAAGACCCAGTTGGGCGAGGACGTCTTCAACAGCTGGTTCGGGCGCGTCGAACTGGAGGAAGTCGGGCCGAGCCAGGTTCACCTCTCGGTCGCCACGCGGTTTCTCAAATCGTGGATCAACGCTCATTACAGCGAACGGCTGCTGAAGCTGTGGAAGGCCGAACGCAAGGCCATCGCACGGATCGAAATCTCGGTCAGGGGTGCTGTGCGGACCAAGGCGGTGCTGCGGCCGCAGCCGACCGAAGCTGCCCAGGCCGCACCCGTGAAGGAACCGCCCGGCGGGGCCGACCCGCTACCGGCCAGAGAAAACGGTGGCGGTAAAGGCGGGCTCAGCGGCTCGCCGGTCGATCCCAAATACAGCTTTGAGACGTTTTGCGAGGGCACGACCAACCGTGTCGCCTACGCCGCCGCTCGCGCGGTCGCCGAGATGGTCGGGCCACCGACCCAATTCAATCCGCTCTACCTCCACGCCGGGGTCGGTCGCGGCAAGACCCATCTCCTCCACGCGACCACCAGGGCCGCGCGCCGTGCCCATCCGCACCGCAATGTCGTCTACCTGACGGCGGAGCATTTCATGTTCCGCTTCGTCGCCGCCCTGCGCGGCCAATTGGCCATCCCGTTCAAGGAAAGCCTGCGGGAGATCGACCTCCTGCTGATCGACGACATGCAGTTCCTGCAGGGCAAATCGGTTCAGCAGGAGTTCTGTCACATGCTGAACGCGCTGATCGACGGCGCCCGACAGGTGGTCGTTGCCGCAGACCGGCCGGCGGCGGATCTTGAGACCCTCGACGAACGCGTCCGCTCCCGCCTTCGCGGCGGCGTCGCCTTCGAGATTGGCCCTCCCGACACGCCGCTCAGGCGACAGATCGTGGCCATGCGTTACGCCGCCGCGCAGAGCCAGACGCCCGGCCTCGACATCCCGCCGCCGGTCTTGGAATACGTCGCGGTATCGGTGGCCAACAATGGGCGCGACCTGGAGGGTGCGCTCAACCGCCTGGTTGCGCAATGGCAGTTTACCCACCAGCCGGTCACCCTTGCCTCGGCCGAGATCACGCTGCGCGATTTGGTCGGCGCGCGTGAACCACGCAGGGTCAAGATCGAGGACATTCAGCGAGTCGTGTCGCGGCACTTCAACGTTTCCAAGGCGGACCTCCTGTCCAGCCGCCGGACCCGCACAATCGTCCGCCCGCGGCAGATTGCCATGTATCTGGCCAAGATGCTGACCCCGCGCTCCTTGCCCGAGATCGGGCGCCGCTTCGGCGGCCGCGATCACACCACGGTTCTGCACGCGGTGCGCAAGATCGAGGATTTGATGCGGGGCGACAGACTGTTGGCGGAGGAGATCGAGCTCCTCAAACGCATCATCGATGAGTGAGGGTGCGGTTTCCCTTGCGCTTCGGCGGCCGTCGCGGCAGGTTCCGAACGTCGGCAGGGAATCACCGGCGGCCGGCCTGATCGATCTTCGGCGTTGGTCTTTCGGCCCGGCCACTCCAAAAACGAGAGGCAACCATCGTCATGCGCGCGGCCGTCGAGCGTTCGCACCTGCTCAGATCACTGTCCCACGTTCACCGCGTGGTCGAACGGCGCAACACCATACCGATTCTGTCCAATGTTCTGATCCATGCCAGCGGCGGACGGATTACGCTGAAGGCGACCGATCTCGACCTCGAAGTCACCGAGACCGTCCCGGCCGTGGTGGAGCGCGAAGGCGGTACCACCATACCTGCGCATATCCTGTACGACATCGTCAGGAAGCTGCCGGACGGCGCCGAGGTTTCGTTCGACAGCGGCGACGGATCGCAACTCCAGCTGACCTCGGGGCGATCCCGGTTTGCGCTCCAGGCGCTGCCCGAATCCGACTTCCCCGACCTGGCCGCCGGCGACCTGCCGACCCGCTTTACCCTGGCTGCCAGCTCGTTGAAGAAGCTGATCGATCGCACCCAGTTCGCGATCTCGACGGAAGAGACGCGCTATTATCTCAACGGGATCTATCTGCACCTGGTCACCATCGATGGCGCCGCAATGCTCAGGGCGGTGGCCACCGACGGTCACCGGCTCGCCCAGGCGCAAATCGCCGCGCCCGAGGGCGTTGACGGACTGCCCGGGGTGATCGTGCCGCGCAAGGCGGTCGGCGAGATCCAAAAGCTGCTCGACGTCCCCGACGCGGAGGTGCTCGTCGAAATCTCCGAGGCCAAGATCCGGACCACGATCGGCGACGTCATCCTGACCTCCAAGCTCATCGACGGGACCTTTCCCGAATACGACCGCGTCATCCCCAGAAACAACGACAAGATTCTCAAGGTCGGCCGCTCGGAGTTCTCCGAATCGGTCGATCGGGTATCGACGGTGTCATCCGAACGCGGCCGGGCGGTGAAGATCGGCCTGGCCGAGGGGCGCATGGTGCTGTCGGTCAACAACCCCGATTCCGGCAGCGCCGAAGAGGAACTCGGCGTCGACTACAGCGCCGATCCGATCGATATCGGCTTCAACTCCCGTTATCTGCTGGATGTCGCCGGACAGCTTGAAACCGAGACCGCCGAGTTTCGGTTCGCCGACCCCGGCTCGCCCACGCTGATCCTCGACGACGGCGACAGCGATGCGCTCTACGTCCTGATGCCGATGCGGGTCTGACGCCGTCCGCACGACCGCCGGTACGACAAAGTCGAAGGGCCGCCCGTTGGGGCGGCCCTTCCATCGTCTGCTCCGCGTGATGCCGCGGTGCGACCAGGACGTTTTACGTCCAGGAGGCTTTGACCTCGCCAGAGGCGAGCATCCAGGTCACGTCCGCCCTACGCGGCGTGGGACAATGAGACACTGGATCACCTCCTTTCGATTTGTTAACGGGGACGCCGAATATGGCCGCCGAAGCTTCCTCGCGCAAGGCCGGCCGTGCGTAGGCTCTAGGAGGCGGGCTATAACGCTCCTGTGGCACATGGTTCACCCATCCCCCCCGGCAACCGACCGTATGGCGTCTCTGCCCGCCACGCCTCGGTTTCGCGGCTGAAACTGACCGGATATCGCAATTACGAAGGCCTGTCGGTCGACTTCGAATCCCGCACGGTGGTGCTGACGGGCGCCAACGGAGCCGGCAAGACCAATCTGCTGGAGGCGATCTCGTTTCTATCGCCGGGACGCGGGCTGCGCCGGGCCGGGCTCGGCGAGGTGGCGCGGCGTCCGGGCGACGGCAGCTGGGCGGTGGCGGCGACCGTCGAGCGCGGCGACGGCTCGGTCGACATCGGCACCGGGATCGCCATGACCGCTGCCGGCCCGGAGAAGCGGCGCTCGATTCGCATCGAACACCAGCCGGCGCGCGCGGCCGATCAGTTGCTCGACTATCTCAAGGTCATCTGGCTGACCCCGGCGATGGACGGCCTTTTCGCGGGTCCAGCGGCGGACCGGCGGCGTTTCCTCGATCGCGCCGTGCTGGCCATTGACGGCCGTCACGGATCGCGCGTCAACGCCTTCGAGCGGGCCGTCCGCGGCCGCAACCGAATTCTCGCCGAACCGCGGATCAATGCCGGCTGGGCCGACGCGATTGAAAACGAAATCGCCGAACTGGGTGTGGCCATCGCCGCCGCGCGGCGGGACTGGTGCGACCTGATCACGGCGCTGATCGAGGAGGAGGATGACGACGGTCCCTTCCCGGCCGCCGGGATTTCACTCGAAGGATTTCTCGAGGCGGGTCTGGCCGGGGGCTCGGCGCCCGATCTCGAGGAGGCCTACCGCAGCCGGCTTGCCGCGGAGCGGGGCCGCGACGCGGCCGCCGGTCGCACCTTGACCGGGGCCCACCGCTCCGACCTTGCCGTCAGGCATGTCGCCAAGGAGCGCGCGGCGGACGCCTGTTCGACGGGCGAACAGAAGGCGCTGTTGGTCGGCATGGTGCTGGCCCAGGCCGGACTGGTGATGCGACGCAATGGCGAGACGCCGATCGTACTCCTCGATGAGATCGCCGCTCATCTCGATGAGACCAGGCGCATGGCGCTGTTCGAAATCCTCGACCAGCGCGGATGTCAGACCTTCATGACCGGAACCGACGCGGCCCTCTTCGACGTCGCCGGCCTCCCCATGCAACATGTTCTGGTCGACGAGGGTACCGTCCGCATGCCCTAGCCCGGACTTCTCACGCTGGACACGGGCCCGCGTGAGAAATCCGGGCCAGCCCCAAGACGAGCTTTTTGAGCCACGCCCGATCGCCCGGTGAAAACTCGGCTGTTTTGTCGCCAAAGGGGCGAAAATCGGGCTCGGCAATGCTATATATGACAGGGTGATTCAGACCGACGCTGCTCGCCACACGGGAAGATGTTGCCGGCTGTGCAAGGGCGCCTGACAAGGTGCCCCGGCGTCTGTCCAGACAAGAACGGATCCAGAGCCCTTTCGACCAACTCGGAGCCATTCTGACGGAGCGATTTTGTGACAGGATCAAGTGAAGGCTCGAAGAACGTATTTGGATACGGTCGAGGAGCTTTGCGCAGGAATTGGCGCAAAATAGCCCGTCCCTTCGGGTTTCCGATCGGCGGGCGCCCAACGCCGAACCAATCTGGAACGATGCGGGGGCATCGCCCGTCGATCGTTTCGACGATTGTTCGCCTCGCCAATCGCGAAACAGATATTGACTCAGGGTTGGTCGAAAGGGCTCTAGATGTGAATTTTCAGGACGTTGTCCATTCGGTCCTGTCGAGAGAAGCTGATGTCAGCCAACGTCAGTGATTCTCCGGAGGACCGAATGGACGTTCACCAGAATGCCCATCTTACGCCGAAAGGTCGAGAGGCCATGGTTCGCGCCGTCATGGATGAGGCCATGACGAAGGCTCAGGCCGCACGCCGTTTCAAGACAACGGCCAAGACCGTCGCCAAGTGGTTGGGCCGGTTTCGCGCGGAGGGCATTGCCGGGCTTGCCGACCGGTCCTCCAGGCCCCATTCCTCGCCAAGCCAAACGCCTTGGGCCACCGGCGAAGCGGTCGAGGTCTTGCGCCGGGCTCGTTGCACGCAGGACCACATCGCCCAGGAACTCGGCCTCAGCCGGGCGACCGTCAGCCGTATTCTCAAGCGGCGTGGCCTCAGCCTGTTGTCCGCCCTCGAGCCCAACCAGCCACGCCCGCGCTATGAGCGCGAAACGCCAGGCGAAATCATCCATATGGACATCAAGAAGCTCGGTCGCTTCAATCGTGTCGGCCATCGCATCACCGGCGATCGCAGGCGCCAGAGCAACCAGCGCCATAACGGCACCGCGCCCGGTTGGGAGTATGTCCACGTCGCCATCGACGACCATTCCCGCATCGGCTTTGCCGACATCTTCCCGAACGAGAAAAAGGAAAGCGCCGTGGCCTTCCTCGAAGCCGCCGTAACCTACTTTGCCACCCTCGGCGTTACCATCACCCGCGTCATGACCGACAATGGATCATGCTACAGATCCAAGGCCTTCCGCGATGCCTGCCGAAGGCTCACCATCAAGCATATCCGCACCAAACCCTACACGCCTCAGACCAACGGCAAGGCCGAACGCTTCATCCAGACAATGTTGCGAGAATGGGCCTACGCAACCGAATTCCACAACTCAGACCAGCGAAAAGCAGATCTGCCGAAATGGCAGCACCGCTACAACTGGCATCGACCCCATGCCAGCCTCAATCGACAAACACCAATCAGCCGACTCGGCCTGAACCGGGACAACCTGTTGAAGCTTCACAGCTAGATGTGCGAAGCACTGCCTGGCGACGGCCGCGGCGAATACGATGCCGGGTCGATCAAGGTGCTCAAGGGCCTGGATGCGGTGCGCAAGCGCCCGGGCATGTATATCGGCGACACCGACGACGGCTCCGGCCTGCACCACATGGTCACCGAAGTCGTCGACAACGCCATCGACGAGGCCCTGGCCGGTCACGCCGACCTGGTGACCGTCGACCTCAACCCGGACGGCTCGGTGACGGTCACCGACAACGGACGTGGCATCCCCACCGACATCCACGCCGGCGAAGGCGTGTCGGCGGCCGAGGTCATCATGACCCAGCTCCACGCCGGCGGTAAATTCGACCAGAATTCGTACAAGGTCTCCGGCGGCCTGCATGGGGTCGGGGTGTCGGTGGTGAACGCCCTTTCGGCGCGTCTCTCGTTGAAGATACGCCGCCGCAGCAAGGTGCACGAGGTGATTTTCACCGACGGCGTGCCCGACGCGCCGCTGGCGGTCACCGGCGACTATGAAGGTCGCAGCGGGACGGAGGTCAATTTCCTGCCGTCGCCGGCAACCTTCACCAAGACCGAGTTCGATTACGCCACGCTGGAACACCGGCTGCGGGAGCTCGCCTTTCTCAACTCGGGCGTCCGCATCGTCCTGACCGACCGCCGCGGGGTGGAGCCCAAGGCCGAGGAGATGCTTTATGACGGCGGCCTGGAAGCCTTTGTGCGCTATCTCGACCGGGCCAAACACCCGCTGATCGATCAGCCGCTGATGATCAGGGCGGAGCGGGCCGGCATCACGGTCGAGGTCGCAATGTGGTGGAACGATTCCTACCACGAGAACGTGCTGTGCTTCACCAACAACATCCCGCAACGTGACGGCGGAACCCACCTTGCAGGTTTTCGCGGTGCGCTCACCCGCCAGGTGACCGGTTATGCCGAACGCCAGGGGCTGTCCAAGAAGGAGAAGGTCGGCCTCACCGGCGATGATTGCCGCGAGGGTTTGACCGCGGTGCTGTCGATCAAGGTGCCGGATCCGAAATTCTCCTCGCAGACCAAGGACAAATTGGTGTCGTCCGAGGTCCGGCCGGTGGTCGAGAACCTGGTCAATGAGGGGCTGCGGACGTGGTTCGAGGAGCACCCGGCGGAGTCGCGGGCGATCGTCGGCAAGGTGGTCGAGGCGGCTGCTGCACGGGAGGCGGCACGCAAGGCGCGCGAGCTGACCCGCCGCAAGGGGGCGCTCGACATCGCCTCGCTGCCGGGCAAGCTGGCCGACTGCCAGGAACGCGATCCGGCCAAGTCGGAATTGTTCATCGTCGAGGGCGATTCGGCCGGCGGCTCGGCCAAGCAGGGCCGCAACCGCGCCTTTCAGGCCGTTCTGCCGCTGCGCGGCAAGATCCTCAATGTTGAGCGCGCCCGCTTCGACAAGATGCTGTCGTCGGAGCAGATCGGCACCCTGATCACCGCGCTCGGCACCGGCATCGGCAAGGACGAGTTCAATCCCGACAAATTGCGCTACCACAAGATCATCATCATGACCGACGCCGATGTCGACGGCGCCCATATTCGCACGCTGCTGCTGACCTTCCTGTTCCGGCACATGCGCGAATTGATCGAGCGCGGCCACATCTTCATCGCCCAGCCGCCGCTCTATAAGGTCCGGCGCGGCTCGTCGGAGAACTACCTCAAGGACCAGCGTGCGCTGGAGGACGATCTCATCGCCTCCGGCCTCGACGACGCGGTGCTGACGCTGGCGCGCGGCGACGAACGGGCCGGCCCCGATCTGGCGGAAATTGTTCAGGAGGCCAGGGCCTTCGTCCAGGTGCTGGACGCTATCCATAGCCGTTACCACCGCGCCGTGGTCGAGCAGGTGGCGATCGCCGGCGCGCTCAATCCCGATATTCTGTCCGAAACCAAGGCCGCGGAGGCCGCCGCGGAGTATGTAGCCAGACGGCTGGACGTGCTTTCGGAGGAAACCGAGCGCGGCTGGGACGGGTCGTTCTCGGCCGAAGACGGCTTCCGATTCGAGCGCGAAGTGCGCGGCGTCCAGGAGGCGGCGATGATCGATCCGGCCCTGCTTGACTCGGCCGATGCCCGTAAACTCGACTCCTTCACCGAGCGCCTGCAGCCGATCTACGCCCACCCGCCGCAGTTCCGCCGCAAGGACCAGGATACCGAGATCCAGGGACCCAGAGACCTGGTCCAGGCGGTTTTCGCCGCCGGCCGCAAAGGGCTGACGCTGCAACGCTACAAGGGCCTGGGCGAAATGAACGCCGAGCAATTGTGGGAGACCACGCTTGATCCGGACGCCAGGACGCTGTTGCAGGTGCGGGTGCGGGAAGCCGACGAAGCCGACGATCTGTTCGGCCGGCTGATGGGCGACGATGTCGAACCGCGGCGCGAATTCATCCAGGAAAACGCGCTCAACGTGGCCAATCTCGACGTTTAGAGCCCTTCCGACCAACACTGAGCCATTCTGACGGAGCGTTTTTGTGACAAGATCAAGTCAAGGTTCGATGAGCGTATCAGGATACGGTCGAGAGACTTGGCGCCGGAATTGGCGCAAAATGGCCCGTCCCTTCGGGTTTATCGATTGGCGGGCGCCCAACGCCGAACCAATCTGGAACGATGCGGGGGCATCGCCCGTCGATCGTTTCGACGCCGGATCGCCTCGCCAATCGCGAAACAGACTTGACTCTAGGGTTGGTAGAAAGGGCTCTGGCCCGATTGCACTTGCGACCGCGCGTGCCAGACGCCACATCGGCCTGAACCCGACAACCCGGAGCGAACCCCCTTGTACCGATTTTATCTCAGCCGATTCAGCGCGCTGAATTGGCGCCAGCGCCTGAGCGTGATCGGTGGCCTGACGGTCGCCATTGCGCTCGCCATCGGCCTGATCATCCTGTCGCTGACCCTGGCGCTGATCCTCTTACCGGTGGTGGCGATCGCGCTGTTCGTCGCCCGCCTGCGCCTGAACCGGGCGCTTGCCGAGGCGGCGCGACGGGGTGACCAACCGTCGAAGCCGGGCGTGCGGGTCATCGACGCGGAGTTCGAGGTGGTCGACGACAACCAGCGGGACGATTCGCGCCGCGGGTGACAACGATCAGGACGATGTCTGCCGGGCTTCGCGTCAGCGCGATGGACCCGATTTCCCGCGACCGAGGATCGGATGAACGCCAGCGATGACGGCCGGCCACCGAAATCCGGTTGGGCCAGACTGGTCCCCGAGATCCTCGTCCAGGACCTCGCGGTAAGCTGTTCGTTCTGGCTCAACCTGCTGGGCTTCGAGATTGCTTACCAGCGACCGGAGGAAAACTTCGTCTATCTGGAGCGAGGGGAGGGCGCGCAGATCATGCTCAGCCAAAGATCGGGCAAATGGGAAACGGCGCCGATGACAACGCCGTACGGTCGCGGCGCCATGTTTCAGGTCGCGGTCGATGATCTCGACGCCATCATGGAGCGGCTGTCGGCTGCCGATTGGCCGCTTTATGCCGGCCCGCGCGATCGACGCCATCATGGAGCGGCTGTCGGCTGCCGATTGGCCGCTTTATGCCGGCCCGCGCGATACCTGGAGGCGTTGGGGTGACCGCGAGGGCGGTAGCCGCGAAATCCTCGTGCAGGACCCCGACGGCTATCTGATCATGATCGCTCAGGACCTCGGCCAACGCCCGCTGACGTAGGCCGTCCGGCGGATCGCGCGCCAGGCCAGCCGGCCTAAACCGGCACCGCCCGGGGGCTGACCGAGCGGGCGCCGCCCAGGATCACCAGGACGATGACCACGCTGACGACGGCAAACCAGCTCGGCGTTGCCGCCAGGCCGGCTGCCGCCGCCCATGAAAACGAGGTCAGCGCCTCGGCAAAGGTTGCCAGCCGCGAGGACGAGTGTCGGCGGCGGAAATGGCTGTGCTTCGCCTGCAGCCGGAACCACAGCTGTATCCGGATGGTCGAGCCCGCCGCCAGAACGATGCCGAGCGCCGCGATCGAGGCATGAAACGGCGCCACCACGGCGAAAATGGCGATCATCGGTGCCAGCGTCAGGCCGACGGCGATCAGCACCGCCTCGATTTTCGCCCGCGTGATCATCGCCGCCGGCACCGGCGCGGTCGCCACCAGATCCGGCGCGTCCTCGCCGGAGATCGCCAGCCAGGCGAGCGCGCCACCAAGCTGACCGCCGACGGTCACCAGCACCATGACGATGACGATGTGGGTGCCGGCCGAGCCACCCAGGCTCATCGACAACAGAAGGGCAGGCGGAATGAGGTAGAACAGTTGGGTCAGCGTCTGCGAGGCCAGCCAGGGATCGCGACGCAACAGCGCCCATTCCTTGCGGCGCAGCGCCCGCGCCGGCGATGGGGACACGCCCCGCCTTGCCGTTCTGGTCGTCCGTCGCCGGGTCGATGCCGGAAGGTCGGTCGCGGCCAGGGAATAACCGGCCAGTTTTGGTGCCACGACGGCGACCACGGCGACCACCAGGGCGGCCGCAAACGCCACCAATGTGATGAGCGCCGCGACATCTCCCATGGCCGCCCGGGCCGGAATCCAGACCGGGCTGGAGAGCTCCGGCAGGCGTGCGGTCACGCCCGCCGACAACAGCAGCGACCCGCCGGCGATGGTCCCGTAGGACACGATGGCGATCAGCTGAATACCGATCGCGAAGCCGGCACCGACGACCGCGGCGACGATCTGCGCCACCAGCCTGGTGCGCCGGGGCCCGAGCAGTTTGAACAGGCCGATGGTGATCATGACGGCGACCGCGGCGGCGGCGGCACCGAACGCCGCCGCGACGCCGAATCCGGCCAGCCAGCGCGGCCCGTGGCTGAGGACGAGGATGTCCACCAGCGGCATCGACAGAACCAGCGCCAGCACCGTGATCGGCAGGGCGTTGGCCAGGATGCGTACCGAAAACAGCAGCGTCAGCTGGACCGGCGACGACACGATCAGATCGAGATCGCCGCGGGTATAGAGCGACCGCGTCACCGTTTCCATCGCCTGGGCGACCAGAAGCGAGCCGAACAGGAACAGGACCGCCGAGGTGACGACGAGCGTGGTGCGGTCGATCCCGGATGCGCCGATGTTGAAGGACGAGGTGATCGCCCATACCGGGAAGTGAAACACCAGGGCCACCGCCACCAGCACCGCCGAGGCGCGGGCCAGGCTACGCCGGCCGCCGGCGGTGATCATGTCGCGCCAGTCGCGCCACGCCAGCCGGATTTCATGGCGGGCGAGCCAGGTGAAGGTGCCCGGAGCGCTCACGCCGCCGCGCCCTCCTCGACCAGGGTCAGAAAAACCTCCTCCAGGCTGCCGCCGCGCCCGGCGCGCATGCTCAGTTCCTCCAGCGTACCTTCGGCGATCAGGCGGCCGTCCGACAGGACGCCGATGCGTTCGGCCATGCGTTCGGCGACCTCGAGGATATGGGTGGTCATGATCACCGTATCGCCGCTGGCGACCCGGTTCTGAAGCACCTGCTTGACCTGCCGCGCGGCCCTTGCATCGAGCCCGGTCAGCGGTTCGTCGAGGATGATGAGCCGCGGATCGTGGACCAGCGCTCCGGCCAGCGCCACCTTCTGGCGCATGCCGCGCGAAAGGCTTTCGCAGCGTTCGTTGGCGACTTCAACCAGGTCGAGCCAGTCGAGCAGGTCGGCGATGCCGGCGGCCGCTGCGGTGTCGTCGAGCCCCCACAGGCCGGCGACGAATTCCAGATATTCGGTCGGCGACAATTTGTCGTAGATCATCGGCTCGTCGGAGACCCACGCGGTCAGGCGCTTGGCTTCGACCGGTCTCTTGGTAGCGTCGATGCCGAAAATCGAGATCGAGCCGGAATCCCGCGTCATCAGGCCGGACACCATGCGCAGCGTCGTCGTCTTGCCGGCGCCATTGGGGCCGAGAAGGGCATAGAACTCTCCCCGCCGGATTGTCAGGTCGAGGCGGTCGACGGCCGGGCGGTTGAACGTCTTGGTCAACCCGCGCACGGCCAGCGCGGCGGACGGAAACGGCTCAGGCAATTGTCGGACCCTCCTCGAGCGATCGCTGGCCCCCGGTCTCTATCATGTTGCAACTTGCCCGCCGGTAAACCCGCTGCACCAAGATTCATGTGCCGCCGGATGGCATCGGTAAACCCGCCCGGCCTGTCCGGCGATCACCCGTTCGGCGCCTTGCTCATCTAACCCTGCCGGTCGAGGTGTCGCACCGTTCGCAGCGCGGGAAAGGCGTAGGCCCAGATCGCGGCCACCGCCAGCGTGCCGACGGCGCCGACCACCACCGCCGGCACGATGCCGATGAGGGCGGCGACCGTGCCGGCGCGAAACGCGCCCAGTTCGTTGGAGGCACCGATGAACACCATGTTGACCGCGTTGACCCGCCCACGCAGGGCGTCCGGGGTCCACAACTGGATCAGCGTTTCGCGAATGTAGACGCTGACCATGTCGGCCGCACCGGCCAGCGCCAGCGTCGCAACCGACAGCCAGACCATGGTCGAGATACCGAACACGGTGGTGAAAACCCCGAACAGGGCGACGGCCGAAAACATCAACACCCCGGCATGATTGCGAACCGGACGCACCGCCAGAAAGGCGGCGACCGCGACCGCACCGATTCCCGGCGCTGAACGCAACAGACCAAGACCCCCTGGCCCGACCTCCAGGATGTCGCGCGCATAGGCCGGCAGCAACGCCACCGCGCCGCCCAGCAGCACGGCAAACAGGTCGAGCGAAATCGCACCGAAGACGATTTTCTCGCTCCAGGCATAACGGAACCCGGCGACCACGGTGGTCCAGGTGGGACGCGCGCTCAGGCTTTTCTGAGGTGGTTTCGGCACCATCACGATGAGAACCAGTGCAGCGCCATACATCAGCATCGCGCCGCCATAGGCGGCTTCGGCGGCCAACCCGTAGAGCAAGCCGCCGGCCACCGGTCCGGTGATGGTGGCGATCTGCCACGACGAGGCGCTCAGCGCGATGGCGCTGGCCAGATCCTTCTTCGGCACGAGATTGGGGATCAGCGATTGCATCGCCGGGTTCAGGAAGGCACGGGCGATTCCGAAGACCGCCAACACCACGAAGATCTGCCCAGCCGTGACCAGTCCGGCCGCCGTCAGAGCGAGCAAGCCGACGCCGCACGCCGCCTCGGCCCCCTGGGTGACGGCGACGATCATGCGGCGGCTATAGCGGTCGGCGACCGTGCCGGTGACCAGCACCAGCAGCAGCGCAGGCGCGAACTGGACCAGCCCGACGAGGCCCAGATCAAACGGATCGCGGGTCAGATCGTAGATTTGCCAGCCGACCGCGACGCTGATGATGTTCGTGGCGAAGATGGTGGCGAAGCGTGATGCCAAAAACAACGCGAAACCGCGGTGCCGAAACGCCCCCCAATGATCGCCGGCCGGCGAAGCGTCCGCGTCTGCCATTTATGTGCATCCGGGGTTTGGGGAAGCCGTGCTCAACGGCGCGAACCTGGGGCGGGGGCTGGTGTCCATCCTTGGAGCAGCATCCGCCTTGCGTCAATGACGGAGCGTTCTTGCCCGGCGCGGGGCAACGGGTCTTCAACCCGACGGTGCGAGCTGGCACAATCGGTCATGGCAAAACGCACACGTCACGCCGCCATGACCTATGGCGAATTCAACAAATTCTGCCGCTCCCTTCCGGCCACCACCCATGTCGTTCAGTGGGGCGGCTCCGACGTGTGGAAGGTCGGCGGCAAGGTTTTCGCCATTGGCGGCTGGGACGACGGCACCCAGGCGCGATTCACCTTCAAGGTCTCCATGCTCGGCTTTGAGATTCTCAAGCAGCAGCCCGGGCTGAGACCGGCGCCCTATTTTGCCTCGCGCGGCATGACATGGATCCAGCACTACGACAGGCCCGGACTGCCGAGGAAGGACATCAAGGCCTATCTCAGGGAGTCGCATCGGATCGTCGCCCTCGGCCTGCCCAGGAAAAGGCGCCGTGAACTGGGCCTGGAAGGGGCGGTCGGTGACCGGTCCTGACCGGCGGGCAAACAGGACGACGGCTCAATAGAGAACGAGGAAACGACCGCCCCAGGAGAGCTCACAGCCCTTTTGTCATTCGATAGAACTTCAATCCCGGTATAGCCAATCGCTTCGGCCACTGCGACTCGACGTTCATCCCGCAGCGCTCGTAGAATCGGCGAGCTCCCTCATTCTTGGCTGAAACGTCGAGGGATAGTCGAGTCGATCCGCTCGCGCGAGCCCGCTCTTTAAAGGAGTCCATCAAAACGGAGCCGACGCCATCGCCGCGAAGTTCCTTATCAACAGCGATGGCCAGGAGATAGAAATCGCCATCGGCGATTGAATCGATAATCCGCATGAGTGGAGCAAACAGTATTTGCACGATCCTCATTCGTAGATTACGCCTTCCGGCAGCCCGCTTCAGGGGTTGGCGCGAGGAACGGCGATGCTGCTCCGCGGTGTACCCCGAGACCATTCCCACGATGACGTTGTCACGTTCTGCGAAAGTCACATTCTGGTAGGAGAGGTCGTGGTCGGGCTGGACGAACGCCGTGGCGATTATGTACGCCGCGCGGCGACCGAGCCAAAAACGAAAGAACCCCTCGGCTGCTTCGTCAAGGTAGCGGGCAAATGCCAGACCTTCATCGAACGTGGGGTTGGCGGCCCTTAGGACTATCGAATGCCGCTCCATATGGTCCTTCTACGGCGAACCCATGATTCTGCCGATCTTGGGCTGCTCTCGTTATCCCGATCGGCTGTTCTTGAAAGGGGTCTAGCCCAGCACCTCGTCGCGGTCGCTGAGATCGCCGTCCTCGTCGATCCGGGCGGCGCGATAGGCCGGCAGCGTGCCGTTCAACGCCTCGCCGAGAGCCGCCTCGAGACCGCGCGCCGATTCGAGCCGCGCCAGATAGACGTAGTTGGCTCCGGCCGCATAGATCCCGGCCACATCTTCATAGGTAATGGTGTTGGCAATGATCAGGGCGTCCGGGTTGATCCCCCTGACGCTTGCCACCAGCCGCCGATTGTCGATGCCGCGCAACAGATCGTCGGGGACAGTGGCGACGATGATCTGGGCCTTGCCGACCCCGGCATGGCGCAACGTCTCGGCATTGGCCAGATCGCCATAGTCGACATGGGCGCCGACGGACCGGATGCGATCGTGCAGCGAGACGTTGAAATCCACCACCATGGTTTCGGCGACCAGCGCCGGATCGTCCTTGGCGATATTGTGCAGGAGCGAGGACGCGGTGCGGTGGAAGCCCAACAGAACCAGGCGCCAGGATTTCTCGCCTGCCGCATCTTCGGCGTCGGGCTCCTTGAAGCCCAGCGCGTGCAGGAGTGGCATCAGCGCGCCGTGGATGCCGTATGCGGTCTTGTACAGTGGCGTGGTGATCAGAGCCGTGATCACGAACGCAAAAACGATGACCGCGGTGAACTCACGCGAGATATGGCCGAACTGCAGGCCGAGAAATGCGATCACCAGCCCGAACTCTGAAATCTGGGCCAGGCGGATCGACGAAACTTCCGCGTTGCGCTGATCGGTTCCGGTCCAATAGAGCACCGGGAAGAAAATGATCTGCCGCGCCAGGATAGCGGCAATGGCGATGGCCACGGCCAGGATCAGAACTTCCGGACCGCTCGGCTGCGGGATGCCCAGCCCCAGACCGACGAAGAACAGCGTCACGAAGAAATCCTTGACGACGCCGACCTTGGTGATGATTTCGGTGGAGTAGGGCAGGCTGGCGATGGTGGCGCCGGCGATCAGCGCCCCCATCCCCGAACCGACCGTGAGATGGAGGTCGGCGCTGGTGAACAGCTGGGCGACATTGTCAAGATTCGCGCCGGCAAACACCAGCGCGAAACACCAGCCGATCGCCGCCATCAGGACGACTTCCGGCACCTTGGCGACCCAGCCGAAGGCGATGTTGAGAACCGTGCGCGAAATCAGGATCGCCAGCCCCGATAGGATGATGATGCCGGCGAACGAACCGAGGATGGGGAGGAGTTCCGGAGAGGCCAGTCGCGGCTGCAGCAGGATGATGACGGTCGCCCAAATATCCTGAAAAACCAGCATGCCCAGGGCGATCCGGCCCGGCGCGGTGTCGAGTTCGAAGGCGTCCTGGTAAAGCTTGATGACCAGCAGCGTCGACGATCCGGCGATCACCGCGCCGAGATAAAGGGCGGTCAGATTGTTCGGCATCAGGTCGGTGCCGAGACCAAACAACAACAGGAGTTTGGCGACCCCGAAGCCGAACAGGATGGTCAGCGGAAACTGCACGATCCCGGTGATGATGATCGTTTTCCCGGCCGCGGCGATCTTGGTCAGGTCGATCTCCAGCCCGATCATGAAGAGCAGGAGGACGAAGCCGAGCTGGGCGATGGTGTCGATGTTGCCGACATCGGTCACCAACCCAAAGCCGAGCGGCCCTGCGACGATGCCGGCGATGATGAAGCCGGCCAGCGCCGGTAGCCGAATGCGGGTGAACAGAACCGCCAGCAGTCCGGAAAGGAAGATGGCGATACCGATCCTGGACCAGCGACGGGGCCTCGCCGGCGGACGCCTGAGCCTGGCCAATGCCGATGGCCAATAGGAAGGAGGCTGCCGCGGCGATGACGTTCCTCGATCGGGCCAGTATCATCGGCAAGAGCATCCCCACCACCGAGCCCGATCCATCGGGCGTTTAAGGACACAAGTGCTAGACAAGTTTGCGCCGATTTTCCAGTCCGACGCCAAACAGAAACGGCCCCGTCAGGGGCCGTCTGTCGTCCTCACGAAGTCGCTGGCTGTGGCGAACCGCAACTCGCAGGCCAGGCGACCAATCAGAGGTTGATGGTCTTGCCGTTGCCGTTGTCGTTGTCGCCGCCGTCAGGTTGCGCGGCACGATCGCGACGAAAGCGCTGGAATTCTTCCTCGTCGCGCGCCTTGCGCAGATCGCTCATGAAGCGCTCGAATTCGCGCAATTCCTCGTCGAGCTTGCGCCGCTCCTCCTCGAGCCGGGTCAGCTCGCTCTGGCGATATTCGTCGAACGCGACATTGCCGCTGCGCGAGCGAACCCGCGGACCGCAGCGGTATCCATGCCGTTCACGTTTCATACCCTCGAAGTGCTTGCGGATCTCGGGGATCCGGTCGCCCCACACAATGTAGGCCAGCATGGCCAGCCCAAGCGGCCAGGCAACGATGAAGCCGAGGACCATCAGTCCGATCGTCAGTGGCGTCCACGAAGGACGCAAGGCATGCGCCGAAATCATATCCTTCCCCTTTTTTGACCAACGAGAGGGACGTGGTGACTCAAAAACGCGGTTTCAAGAAAAATCGAACACGGCCTGGTGATTTTGGCGAAATATCAGCGTTTTGAAGCTGCCGCACCGCGGCCATTCGCCTTCCGCTTGGCCGCGCTTTTGCCGATCCGGGGCTTGCCGCGCCGACCATCGCGGGCGGCCGGTTCACGGGCCCCGGCGGGACGCGCCACACCGTTGCCGGCGGCTTTCGAGGATTGCCAAACAGACGCGCCATCGGTGGCGATGAAGTGTGCGATCCGCGGCGCGATGGCGGCCCGGAATCGGGAGCCGTTGAAAACGCCATAGTGACCGACATTGGGCTGAGTGTAGTGGTGGCGACGGCTCGCCGGTATCCCGGTGCACAGGTCGTGGGCGGCGCGGGTCTGGCCGAGACCCGAGATGTCGTCATGCTCGCCTTCCACCGTCAACATCGCCACCCTTTCGATCGCGGCGAGATCGACATGTTCGCTGCGGTGCCGCATTTCGCCCTTGGGCAGTGCGTGCCGGATGAACACGGTATCGACCGTCTGCAGGTAGAACTCCGCCGTCAGATCCATCACCGCCAGATACTCGTCGTAGAACTCACGGTGCTTGGCCGCCGAATCACCGTCGCCCTCGACCAGGTGGAAGAAGAGGTCCTGATGGGCCTCCATATGGCGGTCGAGGTTCATGTTCATGAAGCCCGAAAGCTGCAGGAAGCCCGGGTAGACACTGCGCATGAAACCTGGATGGGGGAACGGTACCGGCATGACCGCGTTTGCCCGGAACCAGTCGAGATCGCGCTTTTCGGCAAGTTTGTTGACCGCGGTCGGATTGACCCTGGTGTCGATAGGTCCACCCATCAGCGTCATGGTCGAGGGCAGGTCCGCCTCCCCTCGGGCGGACATCAGCGCCACCGCCGCCAGCACCGGCACCGATGGCTGGCACACCGCGATCACATGGCTGCCCGGCCCGATTTTTCGAAATATTTCAATTACATAGTCGATGTAATTGTCGAGATCGAAAATCCCGTCGGCGAGCGGTACCATGCGCGCGTCGACCCAATCGGTGATGTAGACGTCGTGGTCGGGCAAAAGGCTCTCAACGGTGCCGCGGAGCAGGGTGGCGTAGTGACCCGACATCGGCGCGACGATGAGCACACGCGGCTGGCCGGCCGGCCATGCGGTCTTGCGGAAATGGATCAGCCGGCAGAACGGGCTGGACCACACCACAATCGGGGTAACCGGAACCCTGCGGCCGCCGATTTGGGTGTGGTGGAGATCCCAGTCCGGCTTGCCGTAACGGCGTGTCACGCGTTCAAACAGTTCCGCCGCCGCGGCCATCCCGCGCCCGAGCGCGGTTCCGGTCAAGGGATTCAAGGGATGGCGGAAATAGAGCCTGGTGGCATCGGCGGCAGCCCGCAACGGGCTGACGGCCGCATGATTCATTTCATAGAACTGGTAGTACAACCCGCCCCCTTCGGACCGGGTTTCAGGTGAAACGACTCGGGTCCTTTTGCAATGCAGCATGGACTGTATCGACCGCCGCCCGATTGGCAAGCCCGCCGGGCGCTGGTCGGCCGCCGGCCAGCCGCCGGTGTGGCAGAAACTTGTCCGCCAATATAGAAGATAAGCCGTTATTTATATTGAGATAACTCCTAGACAGGTCCGTCTGCCCACACATGAGCACACAAGGCAAAACGGCGCATTTCCAACCTCTGGCGATTCGGAAGCGGCTGGCGAGTCTCAGCGGGCTTCTGGTGCGCTGGAGTCACTGGAACCCGCAGGATTCTTCGCTCCTGTTTATCGACCAGGTATCACTTCCTGCTGTGAGACATCCGTCTTCGCCGCTGTATTGTTTGCCATCGACTGTGCCAGTCCCCTGACCGTGGGGCTTGTCGTCCTGCCACCCACCATCGTAGCGATCGCCGTCGGCCCAGACATAAACGCCGTGCCCGTTAGAATGGCCGTCACGCCATTCGCCCTCGTAACGGTCGCCGTTCGCCCAGACATAAACGCCCAGCCCGTTAAAATCGCCGTCACGCCACGCACCCTCGTAACGGTCGCCGTCCGCCCAGACGCGAACGCCCTGCCCGTTAATATCGTCGTCACGCCACGCACCCTCGTAACGATCGCCGTTGGCCCAGAGGTAAACGCCCTGCCCGTGCTGTTTGTCGTCCTGCCATTCGCCCTCGTAACGATCGCCGGCCCCCCAGAGAACGCCCCGCCCGTGCGCTTTTCCCTCACGGTACTCACCTTCGTATTGGGACTGCGTGGCATCGCCCAGTTTCACGAAAGCCCGGATCACCGTCCCGGCACCACTTGCCTTGCCGTTGAGGCAGCCGCCGGACCAAGTGACGACCTCCTGAGCCTGCGGCGATCGGTTCCAAATCGTACAGTCAATGTTTTCTATCTTGGACCATTGGTCTTTGGTCGCCGGATGTTCGCCCGTCAACCTCGCGATCAAGTCCGGTGTCACCTCTTCCGTCACCGCGATCTCCCAATCTTCCTGATACGCCCGGATCGCCGCGCGGGTTTTCCCGCGCATTATCCCATCGGCATCGCCGGCCCGGTAGTCAGCCAGCTTCTCCTGCACGAGCTTCACGTCGGCTGACGACTGTGCCTGAGCCGCTGTTGCCGCGCAGATGGTGTTCGGATCGATTTGTCGAGCCCTGTTGCAGTCGGCCGCTGCACGTTCGGTGTCGCCTTTTTCATGGTACGCGGCGCCACGGTTGTAGTAAGCGTCGGCATCGTCCGGCTCAATCCGGATGACCTCGGTGTAGTCGGCGATGGCGCGGTCGAGGTCGTTCTTGTCGAAATAGGCGTTGCCACGGTCGTAGTAGGCGAAGGCATAGTCCGGGTTGAGCTGGATGGCCCTGTCGAAGTCGGCGATGGCACGGTCATACTCGCCCTTCTCGGAGTAGGCGGTGCCACGGCTGGTGTAGGCGATGGCAAGGTTGTCGCCCTCATACCTGCCGGCCTCGATGACGCTGGTGCAGCCGCGTATGCGAAGGTCAGGATTGTCGCTGTTGCAGTCGGCAACGTCGTCCGCCGCAGCCGGTGTTACTGCGCCCAGCATCAGCAGTGTCGCCGCCACAATCAACCATCGGGTCATCAGAACGCGCTTCAGCATGGCTGAGTCCTCCCTGCTCCCGCCCTGCATACATCACTACGCCGGTTGCCAGAGCCTCAGGGCGGCGTTCGCAGGCTGGTCGGCGAGCGAGCGCGCAACCCCTTCCTTCCCCGACTAGGTGATTGACCAGGGCAGTTACAACGTTGCGGATGTCGGGAACGGTCCGACTTTTGTTGATTTCCTGAGTCGGCCGTCGTTGCGCTTCCGGTGTCTGGCACTTGATGAAGAAGCGGACTTTTTCGGTCGCCGCCGTGGTTGGCTGTCGTTCGTCGGGGATCACCGAGATGCGCGTTTATCATGATGGGCTGATTGGTTCCTGTCATGCTGACTTGGAGGGTCGGCGGCGGTATCGGTCTGAGTGTTGGCGAGCCTTCTCAGGCTGGGCCGTAGCAGCGAGGAGGTCCTGCAACACCCTGCGCGCGGCCCGCGCAAGCGCAATCGAACCGGAGCTTCAGAGCGCGCTGAAGGAGGTGGGCTCAAACAGCCGGTCGCGACGCGATCCGAGATGCGCTTGCCTGCATACATCGCCCTGAGTTCGACATCGCGAGCGAACGTCCTCGTGATGTCGCGTGGAATCCTTGCGCTCAGGATCGGGGCAGCACCGTCTTTTTACGACGCCGCAGTCATAGGTGCTGGCAGGATATCGGTAGGTCGGTTGCACTGTTCAGCGCGGCCCGATGACTTAAGCGTCTTTCCCGCCGGGCATACATAGACCATTATTATCCTCCTGCCACTGGAAGTCGGCTCTGGACGTCGAAGCAGTGCCATCGTCGCGCTTTGATTTGTCGAACACCGGGATGGTGCGGAGCGATGCCTCTGTCCTTGACCATCGCCAGGACCAGCATCGGTGCCGCCCCATAGGTCGCCAGGGCCAGCCGTTTTGGCTTGCAGGCGCCAAAGCGCTCTTCACTCGGTCTGATCATGGTGCGGGTGCTCCCGACAACGCCTCGACATCGACGATGATCCCATCGGTGTCAGATACAGGTTGTCGGCGATCAGGCAAAGAAGGCCGGACCGTCGCTGGGCGCCGGAAGCTGCCGGGTCGGACGGGGCGACGAACTTCGGTGTCACGCTGCCTGGCTGCTCCGAAGGCGGCATCATTCGTGCGCATCCGGAGACGCCTGTGTGCCGCCGTCCAGCCAGGTCCCCAATATTCTCCGCTCCATTCCTGGCCTGGCAGCCCGAGCGCTGCTTGTTGGCACCTGTGCCCGGCCTGAGCATGCGGAACAGGGCGCTGGCATCGACGGCGCCTTCCCCTGCCCGGACATGCAGCGGCGCACCACGGTAGCGTCATGTCGAATACATGACGCAGAAGCGCTCGGGCGGCCATTGCGATTGAGGCAACAGAAGGTCAATGGTCTGGCACGCTGCCATCCGAGACCCCGACGAGCGCAAGATTGAGATGGATCCTCCTCAGCATAGCCCCCGCTCCGACGGACATGGCGAAGCAGTACAGCCGACAATCCTTCCATCCGGATCTAGGTGACCAATGGTTGTAGACACGGCTTCAGCTTGACCCGGCAGATCGCCCAGATCGAGAAACCGATCGATTAGCCTGGTGCTTCGGAATGATCCTCAAGGCGAAGTCGTAGAAAAGCCGTTTGCCGCCTGCAGTCCCATCATCGCAAGAACCATCGGTGCACGAGCAAATCACTCAAAGGACGGAATCGACGCCAACCGCCACCGATCAAGCCCAACTGCGGAAATCAACAAAATCGTCCACGAACTGCCGTTCTCCCGCGGTCGCACCACTTTACCCCCAAAAAGCCCGCCGTCGGGGATATTTCGGCGGGGCGGACGACGGGTCAAAGCCACCCGAGCGCGGGAGGACGGTTGTTCGGATCGTGACTTTACAGAGCCGCTGACCGGATTAGCTCAATACCGATTTTGGAGCAGCGGTGAAGAGCGCCATATCGCAAGAAATTCGGTCAACTGCGGCAGGTTGAGTGAAAATAATTCCACGGGCAACCTAACAATAAAATTGTAGGTGCGACATGAGGCGCGCCCGGCCGCGTTGTTGGATTTGGGTTTTGGGGGTTTCGTTTTGCAGCCCAAAGGCTCGAACGTGCCAAGCAAACCATGGCGTGGTCGTGTCGCAGCCAGGGACTTTGGTTGCTGATGGGTCGCCTGCTACCATTACGCTTGGTTGAGGCAACCAACCGTGGCCAAGCTGACGCCTGCAATGCAACATAGACAGTATCGACCGCCGCCCGATTGGCAAGTCCGCCGGGCCCTAGCCGGCCGCGTGGGTGTGGTAGAAAACTTGTCCGCCCTGGACGTACACGGTCAATAGCCATGCCGGACGCATCGCGGAATTTGACCCTGACCGCGGCCCGGCTGCGGCTCGATACGCTGGTCCGGCTGCGCTGGCTGGCCGTTGCCGGCCAGGCCGCCGCGGTCGTCTTGGTCCAGTTCGGGCTCGGATTTCCACTGCCGATCGTCGAATGTGCGGCCCTCATCACGCTGTCGGCGCTGATCAATCTGGCGCTCAGGGCACGCTACCCCGCCACCACCCGGGTCGAACCGTGGCCGGCATTCGCGCTGCTTGCCTACGACGTGGTCCAGCTGGCGGCGCTTCTGTACCTCACCGGCGGTCTTGAAAACCCCTTCTCACTGCTCATGCTGGTACCTTTGATCGTCTCCGCCACCACCCTTGCGCCGCGTCCGACCATCCTGCTCGGGGTGGTCATCGCGCTGGCGGCAAGCGCACTGGCGCTCTACCACCGGCCGTTGCCGTGGCTGCCCGGCGAGACCTTCGAGCTGCCATTGATCTATGCTGCCGGCGTCTGGGTGGCGCTGGTTTCGGCCAGCGTCTTCACCGGCATCTACGTTTTTCGGGTGGCCACCGAGGCGCGGCAACTGGCACTTGCGTTGAACGCCGCCGAGCACGTTCTGGCGCGCGAGCAGCATCTGTCTGCGCTCGATGGTCTGGCCGCGGCGGCTGCCCACGAACTGGGGACGCCGCTGGCGACCATAGCGCTGGTCGCCAAGGAGCTGGAGCGCGATATGCCGGACGGCTCGCCACACGCTGACGACATCGCACTTCTGCGTTCCCAGTCTCAGCGCTGCCGCGAGATTCTCGCCCGGCTGACATCGCTGTCCGACGACAGCCACGGTCATCTGGTCAGACTGCCGCTGTCTCATCTGGTCGAGGAGGTGGCTGAACCCTACCGGGTCTTTGCGATCGACATTGTCGTGCAATCGCCCCGCGGCGACGACCCGGAACCGATCGGCCGGCGGAACCCGGCCATCGTCCAGGGGCTGGTCAATCTGGTCGAGAACGCCGTCGATTTCGCTCGCACCCGGGTGACGATCTCGACCGCCTGGACCGACGACACGGTAACCATCGCGATCTCCGATGACGGCCCCGGATTCGCCGCCGCCGTCCTCGACCGTATCGGCGAGCCTTATCTGACCACCCGGTCCGGCCAAGGCGGCGAGGAGGCCGGCGGCTTCGGCCTCGGCGTGTTCATCGCCAAGACGCTGCTTGAGCGTTCGGGCGCCCGCCTCGAACTCTCCAATCGCCGGTCGCCCGGGAGCGGCGCCATGGTGCGCGTGTCATGGCCGCGAGACACCATGGATACCCTGGCGGCCACCGGCGAAAACGATGCCGGGCCGGTCGCTTGGCGCCAAGCCGACGAAACTCTATAACCCCGGCGCATGCGCCGTCCGGCGGGGGATTGGAGCGGATTTGTTATGGCTGACACTCCGGCCGAGACGCCGACCGGCGACGACAGGTCAATGCTCATCGTCGACGACGACCGGCCGTTTCTGCAGCGCCTAGCGCGGGCGATGGAGTCGCGCGGCTTTACGGTCGAAACGGCCGAAACCGTGGCCGAAGGAAAGAGCAAGGCGATTGCCGCTCCACCCGCCTTTGCCGTCGTCGACATGCGACTGGAAGACGGCAGCGGCCTCGACGTCATCGAGTTGATCCGCAACCAGCGCCCCGATTCGCGCATGATCATCCTGACCGGCTACGGCAACATCGCCACCACGGTCAGCGCGGTGAAGCTGGGCGCGGCGGATTATCTGGCCAAACCGGCCGATGCCGACGACATCTACCGGGCGCTCACCCGCCAACCGGACGAGAAGGCGGCGCCGCCGGAGAACCCGATGTCGGCCGACCGGGTGCGTTGGGAGCACATCCAGCGGGTTTATGAACTGTGCGACCGCAATGTCTCGGAGACCGCCCGCCGGCTCAGCATGCACCGGCGGACCCTGCAGCGCATCCTGGCCAAACGCGCCCCGCGCTAGAGCGGGCTCTAACCTCAGAAGAACGGCCGGCCGGCGTCCGGATCGATGAGACCGTGCAGCCGGGTCGCGGCCGCTTGTGCGAACCTGAGCAGCATCGCCTTGCGCGTGGCCCCCGACAGGCGGTGCTCCGGCGCTTCCCTGAGCATCTCGGCTCCGTAGGCGTCGGCGCGTATCAGTTACATAAACAAAATCAAACACTTCCGGCATCCTGCGGGAAGATCTCCAACGGGACATCGGCGCTGGTGGCGAAATAGAGCCGGTCGCACGACAGCCGATAATCCGGCCACTTGCGATCGATCGACGCGGAAATCCTCGACCGATGATTTGATCTCGACGATCCACACATCGCTCTTGGGCCCCAAGCCAACGATGTCGGCGCGGCGGCCGGTGGCCAAGGTCAATTCGGTCACGCAGGCGAAGCCCAGGCCGCGCAACATGCGCCCGACGCCGCGCTGAATGGCTGCCGCGGCCGGCGATTGCCGTCCGTCCGCCGGCGATTCGACATCGGACGATTGATTCATCATCAGCCGCCCAGTTTGCACGGCCGATGAGATCAAGGGAAGGCGCGTCCGGGTCACAGCTTGACGATGATTTTTCCAAACACATCGCGAGACTCGAGCCGGGTCAGCGCCTGATCGATTTCGGCCAGCTCGATGACCGAGTCGACGACCGGAGCGGCAATCCCCGAAGCCATCTTGTCCAGAACTGTCCTCAGATTGCCAATGGTGCAGCCGAAACTTCCGATCAGCCGCAGCTGCCGCTGGTAGAGCTGGTACAGATTGATCTCGCAGCTGACCCCGGTGGTCGAGCCGCAGGTGACCAGCACCCCGCCCCGCTTCAGACAGAACATGCTTTTGGGGAAGGTGTCGGGTCCGACATGTTCGAACACCACGTCGACGCCCTCTTTGCCGGTCAGCTTGCGGACCACGCCCTCGAACCTTTCCTCACGATAATTGATGGCGTGATCGGCGCCCAGTTCGAGCGCCTTGTTCGCCTTGTCGTCGCTGCCGACCGTGGTGATGACGGTGGCGCCGACCGCCTTGGCAAGCTGAATGGCGGCGGTGCCGATGCCGCTGCCGCCGGCCTGGACCAGCACGGTCTGACCGCTCTCAAGGCGGGCATTGTCGAACAGCATATGTTCGACCGTGCCGTAGGTGATCGGGGCGCAGGCGGCCTGGACGACGCCCACCCCGTCCGGCACCGCCACGGTCAGACGAGCGGCGACATTGACCGCCTCACGAGCCAGGCCATCGACGTGAAACCCACGGATGCCGGCGACGTTTTCGCAGAAATTGTCCCGTCCCTGGCGGCAGGCGGTGCATCGGCCGCAGGTCTGGGCCCCGTACAGCGCCACCAATTGCCCCTCCGCCGCGCCATCGACATCGGCGCCGACCGCGACCACCGTCCCGGCGGCTTCGGCGCCAATCACGATCGGCAATTTTCGTTTGACAAAGGCCATCCCGCGCCAACCCCACACATCGATGTGGTTGAGGGCGATCGCGCCGATCCGGACCTGGACCTGGTCGGGTCCGGGCGGTCCGGGCGCGGGCAGATCGACGATCGCCAGTGACCGGTCATCAAGAAGTTGCAGCGCGCGCATCGGCGAAAAACGGATCGTCAGCCGGGTTCGGCGGACATCACGAGGCAGGCATTCTGCCCGCCGAAGCCGAACGAGTTCGACAGCACCGTTGCGACCGGGGCGGAACGGGCTTGGTTGGGCACCACGTCGAGATCAATCGCCGGATCGGGAATGCGATAGTTGATGGTCGGCGGAATGAGCCCATCCTCGATGGTCTTGATCGCAAAGGCGGCCTCGATCGCACCGGCGGCGGTCAGCGTGTGGCCGATCATCGACTTGTTGGAACTGATCGGAACACCGCGCATGGCATCGCCGAACACATCGTACAGCGACATGGCCTCCATCTTGTCGTTCTCCGGCGTGCCGGTGCCATGGGCGTTGACGTAGTCGATGGCGCCGGCCTCAACCCCGGCGTCGTCGAGGGTGTTGGCAATGGCACCGATGATCGCCGAACCGTCGGGACGCGAGCGCGTGCGGTGGAAGTCATCGGCTTTTTCCGCGATGCCGCGCACCACCGCCCGGATGTCGGCGCCGCGCGCTCTGGCGGCGTCATAATCCTCCATGACCAGTGCGGCCGCACCCTCGGCGATGACGAACCCGTCCCGGTCCTTGGAGAATGGTTTTGACACCAGCTCCGGATCGTCGCTGGAACCGGACAGGGCCGACAGCAGTGAGAATCTGACCATCGCCTCGGCGGTGAGCGAACAATCGGCGCCGATCGACAGGACCGCCTCGGTATCGCCACGGCGGATGGCCTCCACCCCGAGCTGGATGGCGGTGGCGCCCGACGCACAGGCGGTGGTCAGTGAAATCGGCGCCCCGCGCGTGCCCAGCCGATCGGCCAGGCCTTCTGCGACGTAGCCGAGCAGCGTGAGCCGGAACCCGCCGGGATCGTTCTGAGCTCGCGCGGCGGCGATCATGCGGTCATAGGCATCGCCGTCACCACCGTTTCCAGCACGCTGGAACAGCGCCTCGCGGTTGGACCATTCCAGCTCCGCCGGCGGCAGGGCGGCAAAAAGAGGACCGGGAAAATCGCCTGGGGATCCAATGCCGGCCGCGGCGATTGCCTCCTCGGCAGCCATAATCCCGGCGCGCAGGGTCAGTTCCTGTGCCGTGTCGCAGTCCCGCCACAGCGAATCGACGGCCCCGGCAATGCGCGTTCTCAAATGTTCGGTGCCGAAACGGCTGATCGCGCGAATTCCCGACTGCCCGGAGGTCAGCGCCGACCAGCACGCCTCCAGTCCCTGGCCGATGGACGACACCACGCCGATGCCGGTGACCGCGACCACGGGCCGTCCGCGGTGATCTCTGGTTGTCCCCGCCATGCTGGCCTCCTCAGTTGGCCGGAATGATCAGACCCGACGCTTCGCCGCGCCAGATCCCGGTTGTGGTGACCACGACGCGCTCCGGCGCCGCCGTCAGTGGTGCCTCGAGCCCGGTACCGTCGACCGCCCCGAAAAATCCCCGGCGTGAAATGGCCAGGGCGGCCAATCCCGCCAGAGCGGTAAATGTGGCGCTGGTGGCGTGGCCAAGCAAGGTCCCCACTGCGCGCACGGCGCTGACCCGTCCGGCGGCGAGGAGGTCGCGCAAAAGATCGCGCTCCTCGATGGACGTTGGTGCCACGCCGGTGGCACCGGACAGAACCGCCGCCGGCGGCTGGTCGGCGGGCGCAATCTCATCGAACTGACGGGCGAGCTTGGCCGCCGCATCGCCGGGCCGGCGGCGGCTCTGGTCGGTCCTGATCGAAGCCAATCGTGCGTAGGGTTGGCGACCACGCGCCTCGGCGTGCCGGCGCGCTTCCAGCATCACAAACGCCCCGACCGAACCGAAGACGGCGCCGCCGCCGCTGTCCAGGCGTTGCCACACCGGGATCGGTTCCCCCGCCCACAGCAGGCCGCCGAGGGCGTAATTGAGGATGGTGTCCTTGCGCTCGGACAGCCAGGCGCCACCGACCAGGAAGATATCGCCCTGGCCGGCAGCGATCCGCCGGGCGGCGATTTCCAATGCGCTGGCGCCGGCGATCTCCTCACCCATGAAGGTGCGCGACGAGCCGGTGACCTTGTGCACGATCGAAATGTTGCCGGCCAGCAGATTGGGCAATTGGGCCAGGAACAAGGTCGGCCGCAAGTCATTGCTCAGACGTTCGTTGAGGAAACCGGCGCGATTGGTAGCGCCGTCGAGACCTTCCAGGATGCCGGAATCGGCTTCCACGTCACGCTCGCCGCCGTCGGCGGCGACGATGACATGGGTGCGCCCGAGGATGTCGAGGTCGCCGGCGATGCCGGCATCGGCAAGGGCCAGGCCGGCGGCGTAGGTGCCCAGGCGCTGCCAGGGCGCCATCTGCCGCTGGTCGCCGCGACGGGGGATCTGGGCGCCAAGGTCGAGCGGCACCATGGGATGGATGGCGTAGGGCGGGGTGAAGGACAGGTCGGTCGAAGGCCGCGGATGCGCCGCCTCGGCCATGGCCCGCCAATGGGCATCGAGGCCCTCGCCCAGGCTCGAAGTAAGACCGATGCCGGTAATCCAAACCTCACGGGTCATCGCGCTAGAGCCTTTTCGACCAACCCGAAGGGACGGGCGATTTTACGCCAATTCCTGCGCACGGTCTCTCGCGACCGTATCCCGATACGCTCTTCGAGACTTCACTTGATCTCGTCACAAAATCGCTCCGTCAGAATGACTCCGAGTTGGTTGAAAGGGCTCTAGGAACCGGCGGGTGTCAGGACTTTGATCAGCTTGCTTCGCCGCACCATCTCCTGCTCCAGGGAATCATTGGGGAAATCGGTGACGAGCATGACGATCTCGGCGTCGGAGGCGACCTCATTGTCGACCACGATCTTGGTCTCGGCGACGTGGAAGCCCGACCCGTCATGGGTGATCTTGGCGTCGACGGTCACCTTGGCGCCAGGTTTGACGAAGCGCCTGAACTTGGCGCGCTTGATGCCGCCCAGAAAGACGAAACGGCTCTTGTCGTAGCGCCGGTAGAGGAGATAGCCGATGGCGTGGTTCATGATCTCCAGCATCATGACCCCGGGAAGCACCGGGAAACCGGGGAAATGTCCCTCGAACACGGGACTTTCGTCCGGGAGATGGGAGACGATGCGAATGGTGCCGCCGTCGATATCCATCTCCTCGACGGTATCGATCAGCTCAAAGAATTCGAGGCGCATGACCGCGTCCCGTCAGGCCGTTTTCGCCGCCACCAGCTCGTCGATGCGAGCGCACAGATTCGCCAGGACGAAATAATCGTCCATCGAGGCGTTGCCCTGGTTGATTTCCTGAGTC
Source organism: uncultured Bauldia sp. (assembly GCA_963663975.2). GTDB lineage: Bacteria > Pseudomonadota > Alphaproteobacteria > Rhizobiales > Kaistiaceae > JANQRX01. The sequence goes on from CAXXRA010000013.1 coordinate 87,041, forward strand.
CACGACTCCATCGGGATCTTGATGCCGAACTTCTTGTCGAGCGCGAAGACGATATCCAGGAAATCGAGGCTGTCGATCCCGAGATCGTCAATGGCGTGGGCTTCCTGGCCGATCTCGACCAGCGGAATCTCACTGGTGTCGGCAATGACTTGTGCGACGACTTCGAACGTCGAGGACATGGCGATGCGTTTCCCTAGCTTCGGCGCATGCCGGCGCTGCCGACGATCTCGGTTGCCGCAGCCGCGGGGGTTTGTCGGTGATCGGAACCAAGGCCGACCGGTTGAAAATGGCGCAAACCAACGGTCCACAGCGACCGCCTGGACTCCCGATCCGCCGGTTCAGACGGTCCCAATATAGACGTATCGCCAGCCTGTCCACCGCTCTTTCGTGTCGCGGCGCACGCGGTTGCACGAACCTGCCGCAGCCGACAAGATGCCGGCGCCCAGCACCCGACAGGAAACCCTCACCACCGTGATTTCCGCCACCCTGCCCGACGCCCGAGCCGTCCGCTTTCCCTTCATCGATCTCGTCAAGGGCGTGGCCATTCTCGCCATGGTGATCTACCACACCGGCTTCGACCTGACATTGCAGCAACTGATCGCCATCGATCTCATCAACGACCCGTGGTGGACGGCGTTCGCCCGGCTCATCGCCGGCACCTTTGTCGGGCTGGTCGGCTTCAATCTGGTGTTGGCGACCCGCGCCGGCTTCCACCCTCGGAGATATTTCAGGCGCCTTGGATTGATCGTCGGGGCGGCGGCGATCGTCAGCGCCGGCACGTGGTGGTTCGATGCCCGGACCTTCGTGTTCTTCGGCATCCTGCACCAGATCGCCCTGGCCAGCGTCCTCGGGCTGGCCTTTGTGCGGGTGCCGACCGTGCTCGTCGCGCTGGTCGCGGCGTTCATCTTCGCCGTGCCGTGGTTTTTCGAGCACCAAGTGTTCGACGCGCCCCTCTTGTGGTGGGCCGGCTTGTCGGCGACCGATCCGATCAGCATCGACTACGTTCCGCTGTTCCCCTGGTTCGGGGTGGCGTTGGCCGGCATGGTGGCGGCACGGATCTTTCTCGCCTCAGGCACCCAAACCGCGCTGGCCGGCTGGGCGCCGGGAGGAAGGCTGGCCCGCGCCGGCATCACCGCCGGCCGTTGGACGCTTCCCATCTACCTGATTCACCAGCCCATTCTGTTCGGGATCATCTTTCTGGTGGCCCCCTTCATTCCGCCCAATGTGGATCTGGCGCGCGATCATTTCACCGTTCAGTGCAGCCAGCAGAGGTGTCCGGGTGAGGCCGACAACCCCACCTGCACGGCGTTCTGCACGTGTCTGTTCGAGGGCATCTTCGACACCGATCTCTATTCCATCGAGACTTTCCAGCAGATGACCGAGGACCAGCGCCAGCGGCTCAGCGAGGTTCACAATTCCTGCACGGTCGGCGCACCGCCGGCGCCGAACTAAGGGCCTGCAATAATCGTCGCCGCCTCATCGGCCGTGGTGTCGGCCACATCGTGTCCTAGGTGTGAATTTTCAGGACGTTGTCCATTCGGTCCTGTCGAGAGAAGCTGATGTCAGCCAACGTCAGTGATTCTCCGGAGGACCGAATGGACGTTCACCAGAATGCCCATCTTACGCCGAAAGGTCGAGAGGCCATGGTTCGCGCCGTCATGGATGAGGCCATGACGAAGGCTCAGGCCGCACGCCGTTTCAAGACAACGGCCAAGACCGTCGCCAAGTGGTTGGGCCGGTTTCGCGCGGAGGGCATTGCCGGGCTTGCCGACCGGTCCTCCAGGCCCCATTCCTCGCCAAGCCAAACGCCTTGGGCCACCGGCGAAGCGGTCGAGGTCTTGCGCCGGGCTCGTTGCACGCAGGACCACATCGCCCAGGAACTCGGCCTCAGCCGGGCGACCGTCAGCCGTATTCTCAAGCGGCGTGGCCTCAGCCTGTTGTCCGCCCTCGAGCCCAACCAGCCACGCCCGCGCTATGAGCGCGAAACGCCAGGCGAAATCATCCATATGGACATCAAGAAGCTCGGTCGCTTCAATCGTGTCGGCCATCGCATCACCGGCGATCGCAGGCGCCAGAGCAACCAGCGCCATAACGGCACCGCGCCCGGTTGGGAGTATGTCCACGTCGCCATCGACGACCATTCCCGCATCGGCTTTGCCGACATCTTCCCGAACGAGAAAAAGGAAAGCGCCGTGGCCTTCCTCGAAGCCGCCGTAACCTACTTTGCCACCCTCGGCGTTACCATCACCCGCGTCATGACCGACAATGGATCATGCTACAGATCCAAGGCCTTCCGCGATGCCTGCCGAAGGCTCACCATCAAGCATATCCGCACCAAACCCTACACGCCTCAGACCAACGGCAAGGCCGAACGCTTCATCCAGACAATGTTGCGAGAATGGGCCTACGCAACCGAATTCCACAACTCAGACCAGCGAAAAGCAGATCTGCCGAAATGGCAGCACCGCTACAACTGGCATCGACCCCATGCCAGCCTCAATCGACAAACACCAATCAGCCGACTCGGCTTGAACCGGGACAACCTGTTGAAGCTTCACAACTAGAGCGCTTTCCACCAGCTCTGAGCCATTCTGACGGAGCGATTTTGTGACAAGATCAAGTGATGGTTCGATGAGCGTATCGGGGATACGGTCAAGAGATTTGGCGCAGGAATAGGCGCAAAATAGCCCGTCGCTTTGGGTTTCCGATTGGCGGGCACCCAACGCCTCGCCAATCGTGAAACAGAATTGACTCCGAGTTGGTTGAAAGGGCTCTAGATTAAGCAATTCACGGGGTTCCACCCGGATGCTCGACGTCAAAGGTCGGAGAGAAATGGCGGACAGGATCCTGCGCGACCTCGGTATGCTCGCTGCTGTTTTCTTGTGGTTCACCGCTTTTGCAGGCGCGGCACAAGCTGGAGGTTCATGGAGCGAAGGCGCCGCCATGCCAGCATCGCGGTCTGAGCTTGCCGTAACCCGGCATGAAAACCGCATTTACGTTGCAGGTGGCATTGGCCGTTGGGGTACGACGCGTGCATTCGATGTCTACGATCCATCGTCGAATCGTCGAATTCGTGGACCGGTCTTGCCGATTTGCCGGAGCCGGCTCACCATCTGGCGATGGCGGCGGCAGACGGCCGGATTTACGTGTCCGGCGGGTATGCCAATTTGCGATTCGCGCCGGCAGGGAAGAGCACCTGGGCCTATGACCCGAAATTGGACGAATGGCGGCGGGTTGCCGACATGCCCGGGCCGCGTGCGGCCCACAAGCTGGTCGCGCTTGGTGACAGGCTCTATGCGGTCGGCGGAACTGGTCGCGACTCCACCGCGCTCTGGGTTTATGACCCGGCTTCGGATCAGTGGGACACATCGCAGGCGCCGCTGCCAACAGCGCGCGAGCACCTGGCGGCGGTCGCCGCGGGGGGCAAAGTTTACGTGATCGGCGGACGCTGGAAAGGTCGCGGCAACCTGGCCGTCGTCGAGGTCTACGATCCGGTGATCGACAGTTGGAGCCGCATTGCCGACCTCCCGGCTCCCCGCGGCGGGCACACGGCGGCGACGCTGAGGGGACGCATTCACGTCACTGGCGGAGAGGACTTGGCGTCCGGGAAAACCTTCAAAGACCATTGGGCGTACGATCCCGCCATGGACCGCTGGACCAGCGACCAGGCGATGCCGACTGCACGCCATGGTCTCGATTCCACCGCCGATGATGAAAGTTGGTACGTCATCGGTGGCGGCACAGGTGCCGGCGCACGCACATTTTTCACACTGACCGATTTGATCGAGGTCTACAGGCCCTGAAGGCGCAAATCCAATCCGGGTTGACTGAGCTGAGAAAAATCTCAGGCGTCTGTAACGATCACCCCGCCTCGGGTGACTAAACCCTTGAATAAGAACGTCAGAAGCCGAGGTCGGCGCATGCGCGCCAGATTCGTATCACGCACGTTCCCAGCGGCAACGTCATTGCCGAGGGACCCGTGGGTCTGTTTGGCATCACCCCATTTGAAGGCAATTATTATATCAGCCGACGCTACCTAAGAACGACGGGATTCAAGCCGAACTGGATACCGGGCATATGCATTTACAAGTTCCTGTATGTCTGGCTGGACTTTGTGCCGGAGGGCGGGACGAAGGAGCCCTCACTTGGATGGCTGTATTGGTTACCCAATCCGCTCTTTCCGTTCATCGCTTTCAGGCCGGCGGTGCCCCAGCGGTCCCCCGTCCTACGCATCGACGAGATTGGGGCGACTTAAATCGTAGAGATGGGCGTTTGCCGGATTGCATGACATCGGAATCGGGTCCACGGCCTCCTGGGGCGTCAGGGACGCTGCGCCCCGGTCGCGGCGACAAAGATCGAATAGACCTCGTTTGTGCAGGTCACCAACAGGCGGTTGCGCTTGGGACCGCCGAAAACGAGGTTGGAGACCATCTGGGGAAATTTGATCCGGCCGAGGAGATCGCCCTCGGGCGAATAGCAATTGATCCCGGGGCCTGCGCTGGTCCACAGATTGCCGTTGGTATCGACCCGGAACCCGTCCGGCAGTCCGATATCGGTCTCGCAGAAGACCTCGCCGCCGCTGAGACCGCCATCCTCGCCAACCGCAAAGGCGCGGATGTGGTAGGGGCCATCGGGGTCGTGGCTGATCCCCGAGTCGGCGATATAAAGCTTTGATTCGTCAGGCGAAAATGCCAGGCCATTGGGTTTGACGAAATCGTCCGCGACGACCTGGATGTCGCCCGAGCCCGGGTCCACGCGATAGACGTAGCAGCCGTCCTGCTCGGGCTCTGCCTTGTGGCCTTCATAGTCGCTCATGATGCCGTAATTGGGATCGGTGAACCACACCGTGCCGTCCGATTTCACCACCACGTCGTTGGGCGAGTTCAGCTTCCTGCCGTCATGGCTGTCGGCGATGACGGTGACCGCGCCGTCCCATTCGGTGCGCGTCACCCGGCGACCGCCGTGCTCGCAGGTGACCAGGCGTCCTTCGCGGTCGCGGGTGTTGCCGTTGGCGTAGTTGGCGTTTGCGCGAAAGACGGTCACGCCGAGATCAGGCACCCAGCGCAGCATTCGATTGTTGGGAATATCGCTCCACACCAGGAACCCGCCATCGCCGAACCACACCGGCCCCTCCGACCAGCGGCAGCCGTCGAACAGAAGTTCTCTCTGGGCGATCGGGATGGTCAGATCATAGAAGCGTTTGTCGTGATAGACGAAATCATCGCCAACCAGCGCCATGGCCGGTCTCCTTTAATCGCGGTGGCCGTCGACTCCGCCCGCCGGAGTGCCGCTACCGCTCGTCGGGCGGAATGATGCCCTTCTTGAGGATGAGGTTGCCGTAGAGACGCTGCTCGCTGGTCGCCACCGTGGCGAACGTCTCCTTGGCCCGCTCGTAGAATGCGAAGCGCTCGATCGAGCCGACCTTCTGCCCCGGCGCCCGGCGCTCCACCAGGTCCTGGAACTGACGGCACACATCGGGCACCGCCTCGGCGTCGTCGACCACCTGCATACGGAAGGCGGCCATGTCGACATAGGTGTCGAGCGGCATCAGGCTCAGGATCGCCTCGGCTGCCCGAACCGCATCGACGCCGTCCATGCGCACCAACCGGTTGCGGTTGCTTTCGGCCGGGTAATTGGCGTCGACGATGACCAGTTCGTCGCCATGGCCCATGGCGCGCAGGATCTGAAGCAGTTCGGGACCGATGATCGGGTCGATGCCGTAGAGCATTGTGTTTTCCGCTAATCCTTGGCCCGTTCGACGTAGGAACCATCGGCGGTCATCACCACCACTCTGGTGCCGGGCGCGATGTGTGGGGGCACGGTCGTGCGGGTACCGTTGGACAGAACGGCCGGCTTGTACGACGAGGCCGCGGTCTGGCCCTTGATCACCGGTTCGGTTTCGACGACCTCCAGGGTTGCCCGCTGCGGCAGTTCGATGGACACCGGGGTGCCCTCGTACAGGCTGATCCTGACCGTCATGTTCTCCTGTAAGAAAGCGCCCTGGTCGCCGACCACGCGCTTCGGCACCTCGACCTGATCGAAGGTCCGGGAGTTCATGAAGGTGAAGGCGTTGCCGTCCTCGAACAGATACTGGTAGTCGGCGGCCTCGATGAAGGCGCGCTCGACCTGCTCGGTGGTCTTGAAACGCTGGGAGACCTTCACCCCGTCGGAGATCCGCCGCATGTCGATTTGAGTCGTCGGGGTCCCCTTGCCGGGATGAAAATTCTCCGCCGTCAGGACGACGTAGAGCTGGCCGTCGGCTTCAATCACATTGCCCTTGCGAATCTGGCTTGCGATGACTTTCACTTGCGTCCTCGAACGAGAGTGGAAAGGTTCGGGCGAATCTGAACCGGCCGGTGTCGAGCCCTTGGCCCCCATTGCCCGAAAGGGAAGTCTGCGCCACCGACGGCCTGCGGTACCAATTTGCGGAAGCACATGTCAACGAATGTGATCTCGCCGGACTGGGACGCCGAACGATACCGTGACCGGCGAGCGTTCCTGGTCGCCCGCGGCGATATCACCATGGCGCTGCGCGACTGGTTCCTGCGTGCCGGCTTCGTTGAGGTGGAAACCTCCGCGTTGCAGACCTCGCCCGGTAATGAGACCCATCTGCATGGGCTGCGCACGACGGTGACCGCGCCGGACGGCAACCGGTCTGTCCGCTATCTCCACACCTCGCCGGAATTCGCCATGAAGAAGCTGCTGGCGGCAGGCGAGGAACGCATCGTCAGTTTCGCCCGCGTCTACCGCGACCGCGAGGTGACCCTGTTGCACACGCCGGAGTTCACGATGGTCGAATGGTATCGCGTGAACGAGTGCTATGAAACTGCCATGAACGACACGATCGCGCTGGTGCGTGCCGCGGCGGCGGCGGCCGGCGACGGCACGTTGAGGTGGAAGGACAGCCACGCCGATCCACGCCTCGAACCGGTGCACCTGACGGTCGCCGAAGCATTCCGGCGATACGGTTCGATCGATATCGCCGCAATCGAGGGTGACCGGGACGGTTTCGGCAAGGTCGCCCGTGCCGGCGGCGTTCGCGTCGCCGCCGACGACGACTGGTCCGACATCTTCAGCCGGATTCTGGTTGAAAGGATCGAACCGCGACTCGGCATCGGGCGTCTGACGATCCTGTGCGACTATCCGGTGAGCGAGGCGGCGCTGGCCAGAACCAGGCCGGACGCGCCCTCGATCGCGGAGCGCTTCGAACTCTATGCCTGCGGCGTCGAACTCGCCAACGGCTTCGCCGAACTGAACGATGCGGACGAACAGCGCCGGCGCTTTGTCGTCGCCATGGACCGCAAACAGGAGATCTATGGCGAGCGCTACCCGATCGACGAGGATTTTCTCGACGCGCTGTCGGTCATGCCGCCGGCAAGCGGTGTTGCGCTCGGCCTCGACCGCCTGGTGATGCTGGCGACCGGTGCGCCCTCGGTCCATCACGTCCAGTGGACGCCGTGGTCTTTGCCGGGGGAAGCGGCGCCGTGAGCGGGCAGCCAGCCGGTATCGGTGCGACGCCGGCCACCCTGCGCAGCGCGGCCGAGTTTGCCGAAGCCGGACTGATCGCGCCCAAGGACGTCCCGGTCGTCGACCAGATCGGGCGGCGTTACGCCATCGCCATATCGCCGGCCATGACCGATCTCATCAACCGCGCCGACGGCGACGACGCCATCGCCCGCCAGTTCGTTCCCGATCCTCGCGAGTTGGTCGTCACGCAGGAGGAGCGCGCCGACCCGATCGGCGACGGTGCCCACGAAGTGTCGCGCGGGCTGATCCACCGCTACCCCGACCGGGTCTTGCTCAAGCTGGTGGCGGCCTGCGCGGTCTATTGCCGGTTCTGCTTCAGGCGCGAGGCGGTCGGCAAGGGCGAGGCCAATATGAGCCGCGACGACATCGCCGCCGCGCTTCGCTACATCCGCTCCAACCAGGCCGTCTGGGAGGTGATTCTGTCCGGGGGCGACCCGCTGGTCGCCTCCCCCAACCGTCTCTCCGACATTGCCGCACAAATCGGCGCGATCGATCACGTCGCGGTCCTGCGCGTTCACACCAGGGTTCCGGTGGTGGCGCCGGAGCTGGTCACCGAGGCGCTGGCGACGGCGCTCATCAAACCCGGCCTGTCCACATGGGTCGCCATCCACGCCAACCATCCCCGCGAACTGACCGAGACGGCGGTGGCGTCCCTGCAGCGGCTGGCCGCGGCCGGTGTTCACCTGGTCAGCCAGACCGTGCTGCTGCGCGGCGTCAATGACAATGTCGACACGCTGGCGGCGCTGATGCGCGCCCTGGTCGCGGCCGGTGTCAAACCATACTACCTGCATCATCCGGACCTGGCCCCGGGAACCGGCCATTTCCGGCTCGGTATCGCCGAGGGCCAGCTTCTAGTCGCAGCGCTGCGGGCACGCGTGTCGGGCCTTTGCCAGCCGACCTACGTCCTCGATATTCCGGGTGGTTACGGCAAAGTGCCGCTCACGCCGGCGGCGGTTCGTGAAGACGACGGGCAGACCGTCATTACCGACCGCCACGGCCGGACCCATCGCTATCCTCCTCATGAGGTTGCCGACAGCTGACGGCCAGCGCACGAGCATTTGATCGATCCTGATTTGATCATCGGCGGTATTTGGCCGATGTCTGACGGGCGTGGGGCCGACAGTTGGTAGTGGAGTTCCGGCAGCATGATCAATCGTCGCTCTCTTCTTGGCATTGCCGCCGGCGCCGCGGCTGTGGTGGCGTTTGCCGGAACCCAGCTCACCGGCGGTGCGGCGGCCGCGGCCGAGAACACCGCCTTCGAGGTCGCCGCCTTCCAGGCCGCCCAGGCCAGCGGCAAGTCGATCCTGGTCGATATCCGCGCCTGGTGGTGCCCGACCTGCGCCCGGCAGAAACGCATCATTTCGGAACTGATCAAGAAGTCGAAATTCGGTGATCTGGTGATCTTCGAAGTCGACTATGACCGGCAGAAATCGGTGGTACGGGCCTTCGGCGCCTGGCGCCAGTCGACCCTGATCGTCTTCAAGGGCGCAACCGAAGTCCGCCGTTCGGTTGCCGACACCAGGCCGGCGGCGATCGAGGCGTTGCTCGACCTGACGATCTAGGACCCGGCGAGATGGACATCGTTGGTTTGGGACTGGCCGCCCTTGCCGGCGTCCTGACGATGCTTTCCCCGTGCGTCATTCCGCTGCTGCCGCTGGTACTCGGGGGTGCGGCCTCGGAGCACAAATTCGGGCCGGTGGCGCTGGCCGGCGGTCTGGCGATCTCCTTCACCATAATCGGCCTGTTTGTGGCCACGATCGGCTTCGGCATCGGCCTCGATACCGAGTTCTTCCGGGCGGTGGCGGCGATCCTATTGGTGACGGTCGGCCTGATCCTGACGGTGCCGATGCTGCAGGCGCGGCTGGCGGTCGCCGCCGGTCCGGTGAGCAACTGGACCGAACAGCGATTCGGCGGATTTTCGACTTCGGGGCTGGGGGGACAGTTTTCGCTCGGCCTGCTGCTCGGCGCGGTCTGGGTGCCTTGCGTCGGTCCGACCATCGGCGCCGCCTCGCTGCTCGCCTCGAGCGGGGAAAATCTCGGTCAGGTGGCGCTCACCATGCTGGTGTTCGGCTTCGGTGCCGGTATTCCGCTGGCGCTGCTGGGGCTGTTGTCGCGTGAAGCGCTGATCCGTTGGCGTGACCGGATGGCCCGTGCCGGCAAGGGGTTCAAGACCGCGCTTGGCGTGATTCTGGTCGCCGTTGGCGTGCTGATCCTGTCCGGTGTCGACAGGACCCTGGAGGCGGCACTGGTCGAATCTTCACCGGACTGGCTGATCGACCTAACGACACGGTTCTAAAACTCAGACCACCGACACGGAAATTTGTGGTTGCCGTGGTCGCCGGTCAGGCGGCGCGCCTGGTGAACAGCGCCTCGATCGCCACGTGGTTGCGGGTCACGGTGGCGAAGCTGCCTTCCGGGATTTCCGTCCAATTGTCCGGATTGCCGTCGAGCGGCTCGGAGGCGATCGCCTGGCCGCCATTGTCGAGTGATTTGGAAAGGTACAGCGACGGGCTCCTGGCGTCGCTCGAATAGCGGAACGCATAGGCGGCGTCGCCATCGGACAACACGCAGGTGAGGCGGGTTGGTTTTTGGGTCTCGCCCTGGGCACGAAGAATTTTTGCGATCACGCTTTCGCAGGCCTGCCGCGGAGCGGACGGATCATGCGCCAAAATCAGCAGAAAAAGCAGTTCCGAATCGGTCGTGCCCTGACGAGCTTGATAGAGGTCGTCAGGGAGTGCGGTTTCGAGTTCCCGACGAAGCCGGGCGAATTCGGCGATTTGGCCGTTGTGCATGAACGACCAATGGCGGTGGGTGAAGGGGTGGCAGTTCGAACGGGTCGTCTCACCCGTCGTCGAGGCACGGACATGGGCGAGGAAAGCCGGGGCGCTGACGTTGCGGCAAAGGCTGATCAGATTGCGATCGGCCCAGGCCGGCAGGACGTCGCGATAGAGGCCGGGCTCCCTGTGCCGCCCGTACCAGGCGACGCCGAAGCCATCGCCGTTGACCGCGAGCTTGGCCTCCTCGGCATTCTGACTTTGCTGCAGCAGGGAATGAGCCGGAGCGACAATGAATGTTCTCCAGCGGGATCTCGGGACCGATATAGGCGGCAAGTCGGCACATCGTCGCACTCAGCGGCGTTGGGCGCCGCGGTTTTCGATGCGCGCATGGAGTTCGCGGATCGTGTCACTGGCGGTGGTCTCGCACAGCGCCGGGATGAGCGCGTGAACCACGGCCGCGGCCGCGGCCAAGGCGAGCCGGCCGGCAAACCAGGCGGCGAAACGCAGGTGCTCGAAATAGGTCTCGTCGACGCTTTCCGGATGGTCGACAAAGATCGCCTGCAACCGCGGCCGGCGGCTTGGCGACTTGGCTTCGGTAACGGACATGTTTGGGCCTCCCAACGACTCTCTCGATCTTTGACCGTCACCAATGTACCAAGAAATGCTGAGAAGAATTCCCAAAGATGATTGTCGTAACTAAAATATTGGGATATTCTCCCATCAATGACGAAATCAATCGACGAAACTGACCGTCGCATTCTCGGTGAGCTTCAGCGCGACGCGGCGATCAGCATCGAAGCCCTGGCCGAGCGCGTGCATCTGTCACGCAATGCCTGCTGGCGCCGGGTCAAGCGACTGGAGGAGCGCGAGGTGCTGCGCAAACGCGTGGCGCTGGTCGATCCCGAGGCCGTCGATCTCGGCCTGCTGGTCTTTGCCCTGATCCGCACCAATGAACACGAACCCGGCTGGCTGGAGCGTTTCAAGCGCGCCGTTCGGGACATGAACGAGATCGTCGGCGCCCACCGCATGAGCGGCGATCTCGATTACGTGTTGCGGGTGCGGGTCAAGGACGTGAAGGACTATGACCGCTTTTACCAGCAGCTGATCACCCGTGTGCCGCTGGCCGACATTTCGGCCAGTTTTGTGATGGAGGATATCAAGGACACCACCGCCCTGCCGCTGTGAGAAGCGCGCTCAGGTTGGGTTGCGTTTTGCCATGAGCGCCTCGAGCGCCGCCCGGTCGATGTCGCCGGATTTCATTTTCGCTAGCAACGTTTCCGGCGAGAGACCGGCGGCGGTAGCCAGCGCTTTGATCATCTGCGTCTTGTCTTCGTTCGATGGTCCGAAGGGCGAGGGTGGGCCGAAATGCCGGGTCTCAGGGTCTTCTGCGACCCAGGCGCGGTGTTCTTCTTCGATCTCGGCGATCACTGGGAGCAGGTCGGCGATGTCGCCGGCGCGCAGCCGCGCCGCCTTTTCGGTGTCGCCGGACTGCTCCCACATCTGGGTGAGGTCATGTGCCATGTTCTGCGCGTCGGGGTGCCGCGCCAGATCGAGGGACAGCATGATGGCAACGGCACGTGTTGATCGGCGTGGAATATTGACCCCCTTGGTGGGGTAATCGGCGTCCAAAATTGACCCCCCTGGTTTTGTGATTTTTAACACACCTCGTTGTTTGGACAGACGAGGTGGGGGAGATGCTGGTTGTGGAGACGATCGCACGGATACGTCGGGATCATCTGGTGAGGGGCGTTCCGATCAAGAAGATCGCCCGGGATTTGAGGGTTTCGAAGAACACGGTGCGCAAGGTGGTGCGGGGCGATGAGACCTCGTACAGCTACGAGCGCAAGATCCAGCCGATGCCGAAGCTTGGGCCGTGGGTGGATGAGCTCGAGCGCCAGCTGGAGGCCAACGAGAAGAGGCCGCGCCGGGATCGGCTGTCTCTGCTGCGGATTCATGAAGACCTTGCGGCTCTGGGCTATGGCGGCGGCTACGACGCAGTGCGCCGCTACGCCAGGACCTGGCGTCGGCGGTGGCGGCTGTTGTCGCCGTCGCAGGGTTTTGTGCCGCTGAGCTTCGATCCCGGCGAGGCCTACCAGTTCGACTGGAGCCACGAGTACGCGCGCCTGTCGGGTGTGACGACCAAGGTGAAGGCGGCGCACATGCGGCTCTGCTACAGCCGCATGCAGCTGGTTCAGATCTTCCCGCGCGAGAGCCAGGAGATGGTGTTCGAGGCGCACGAACGGGCCTTCCACTTCTTCGGCGGGGTCTGCCGGCGGGGCATCTACGACAACATGAAGACGGCGGTGAGCATGGTCTTCGTCGGCAAGGAGCGCGCCTACAATCGGCGCTTTCTGGAGCTGTGCTCCCACCATCTGGTGGAGCCGGTGGCGTGCACTCCGGGTGCGGGCTGGGAGAAGGGGCAGGTCGAGAGGCAGGTGGGTGACGTCCGCGGCCGCCTGTTCGTGCCCATCCCGCGGGGCCGCTCCTACGTCGAGATCAACGAGTGGCTGATGGATCGGTGTATCGAGGACGCCAAGAAGCGGCCGCATCCGACGATCGAGAGCAAGACGGTGTGGCAGGTGTTCGAGGAGGAGCGGCCCTTCTTGATGGCCTATCGCGGCCCCTTCGACGGCTTCCACGCCACCGAGGTGGCGGTGTCCAAGACCTGTCTGGTGCGCTTCGACAACAACCACTACAGCGTCGCCGCCCGTGCCGTCGGGCGGCCGGTCGACGTGCGGGCCTACGCCGATCGGATCGTCATCCGCCAGGACGGCGAGACCGTCGCCGAGCATCCCCGCAGCTTCGGGCGCGGCCAGGTCGCCTACGATCCGTGGCACTACGTGCCGATCCTGACGAGGAAGCCCGGCGCGCTGCGCAATGGCGCGCCCTTCAAGGGCTGGCAACTGCCCGGCGCGCTCGGCCGCATACGGGCCCGGCTGACGGGTTGCGACGACGGTGACAGGCAGTTCGTGAGGATCCTCGCGGCGGTTCAGGAGGACGGGCTGGAGGCGGTCGAGGCGGCCTGTGCCGAGGCGCTCGACTGCGGCGCCTGCAGCGCCGACGTCGTGCTCAACATCCTCGCCCGGCAGTGCCAGCCGGCACCGCCGGCGACCATCCCGACGCCCGAGGGCCTGCAGCTTCGCCACCGGCCGGTGGCCGACTGTCAGCGCTACGATCGCCTGAGGGAGGCCGGTCATGGAGCGTCATGAGGTGCTGGCGATGATGACGGCGTTGAAGCTCGCGGGCATGCGCGCCGCCTACGACGACATCCTTGCCGACGGGCTCAAGCGTCGTCATCCGGTGCAGCAGATCATCGGTACGCTGCTGCAGGTCGAGATCGCCGACAAGACGGCGCGCTCGATCAAGTACCAGATGGCGTCCGCCAGGTTGCCAACGGCCAAGGAGCTGGCCGACTTCGACTTCGCCGCCTCGCCAGTCAACGAGCCCCTGATCCAGGAGCTCGCCGGCGGCGGCTTCCTGGAGGGCAAGCGCAACATCGTGCTGGTCGGCGGCACCGGCACCGGCAAGACCCATCTCGCCGTCGCCATCGCGCGCTCCTGCATCCGCAAGGGCGCCCGGGGCCGCTGCTACAACGTCGTCGACCTGGTCAACCACCTCGAGGCCGAGCTCCGCGCCGGACGCCAGGGCCGCACCGCAGATCAGCTTGTACGCCGCGACTTCGTCATCCTCGACGAACTCGGCTACCTGCCCTTCGCCCAGGCCGGCGGGCAGCTGCTCTTCCACCTCATGAGCCGGCTCTACGAGCGCACCTCTATCGTCATCACCACCAACCTCGCCTTCGGCGAATGGCCATCCGTCTTCGGCGACCCCAAGATGACCACAGCCCTGCTCGACCGTCTCACCCATCATTGCGAGATCATCGAGACCGGCAACGAGAGCTGGCGCTTCAAGAACCGCTCCTGAGCCGCCGCCGGCCGTGCCTGCGGCCCGGTTGCCCCGGTGGGTCAACAGGTACCCCCCCTATTGACTACCGGGACAACCTCCGCCGTGCCGCTCAGGGGAGTCAATTTTGCACGCCGATCGGGGGTCAATATTGAAAGCCGTTTGACAGCCGTGTTGTCCGGATCAAGGATGTCCTCCACGACCTGGCTGTCGTGCACCGCCGCGTCGGTCACCTGGTAACGCCGCACCAGCTTGTGCCGGCGGTCCACGTTGACATGGTTCTTGTAACCGTAGTGGCTCTTGCCATAGCTTCTTTGTCCACCGTGCGTCCGTGTCCTTCTGCGACCGCTTGGCCGGCTGGTCCTTCCAGCCCTCCGGCGTCTCGCCATCCTTGATCCGCGCGTTGTCGTCACGGCTGTTGCGCTGCTTGGGGACCGGTACGATCGACGCGTCGATGATCTGGCCGCCCATCGCCAGGTAGCCCTGCTTCTCCAGATAGCCGTCGAAGTCCTCGAACAACGCCTCGACCATGCCCGCCCGCGCCAACTGTTCCCGGTAGAGCCACACCGTCTTGGCGTCGGGGACCTTGTCCTCAAGACCGAACCCTACGAACCGCATGAACGAGAGGCGGTCGCGAAGCTGGTACTCCACTTGGTCGTCCGAGAGATTGTAAAGCTCGCAGAGAACGATCGCCTTGAACATCGCCACCGCGTCCCAGGGCTTTCGCCCCGCCGGCGACTTCCGTTCCTCGGCCGGCTTGCGCCAGATCGCCTCCAGGCGGGCACGGAAATTCTCCCACGGAACCACCGCGTCGATCCTCGCCAAAGGATCGTTCTTGGCGTCCAGGCCGGCATACCGATTCGCGATGTCGGAAAAGCCCATTTGGCCCATGGTCGGTTCCCCACATCTACGCGCCAAACCGTCCGGATTATAACCGATCAAGGCTCGGAACAGGGATTTTTAGAGGTGCCCTTAATACTTCCTATGTGGGTTATTGGAAGAACTACCGCCGCCACCTCGCTCCGCTGATAGAGGCGCTCGGCGAATATGCAGATGTCGAAACGGCCGCCTCATAGAGCAAATCTGGTGCGGCCGGGTGTGTGACTTGCGGCCGTTGGCGATCCGCCAAGATCATGACAAAACCGGTCCGTGCGCCCCTTGATCCCAGCCCGCCACAGCCGATAAGAACGGTCAGTGGGCCAGTCAGGCGCTGCGCGACGCATTTTTCTGCAACTGGTGTCACACACCGAACAAGCAAGCGAAGCGCTGTTCTTCGTCTCCAAACTTCCCGGCAAGCCACTTGACGAAGCCGCAACGAGCGTGATGCGAAGCCTTCTCGAAGAACCGTCAACTCCGCCTGACGACAGGATCATGCTTCACTTCGCCGCGGCCCATGTTGAAGAAGCAGATGGTCGCTACGATGAAGCGTTTAGGCACTACGGTGCCGCCAACAAACTCGTCGGTCACGCGTTCGACATCGACACCTTCTCCACAACGGTCGACACCATTTGCGAACTGTTCAACGGCGAGTTTCTGCGTGAGAGGAAATCCTTCGGCGTCGAAAGCCCCTTGCCGGTCTTCGTCGCCGGCCTGCCACGATCCGGCAAATCGCTTATCGAAAGATACCTTGGCGGCCACCCTTTGATTGAAGGGGCCGGAGAGATTGGCCTGGGTCTCATCGAGAGCGTCGATGTCGTCGCAAAACTGGAAAATGCTGGCCTACCTGATAGCTACGCCAGTCTTTTGACGGGGTTGACGCGAGACCGATCGGAGGAACTTTCGGCGCGCTACTTGAACGAACTGAGGCGGTACTCGTCAAAGGCAAAACGCATCGTCAACAGTATGCCGGGCAATTTCCACAACATTGGCCTGCTGTCACTGCTGCTCCCGGGCGCGCGTTTTATCTTCGTTCGCAGAAGTCCCCTGGACACCTGTGTTTCCTGCTTCATGAAGAACTTCCAGAACGCACATCCCTACACCAACAAGCTGACTGTCATGGGAGGTTACTATCGACACTACCGCCGCCTCATGGACCATTGGCGGACGGTCGTGCCCGATCGAATTTTGGAGGTCAGTTACGAGAATTTCGTATCGGATCCGCAGTCTGAACTTCACCGGCTCGTCGGCTTCCTCGGGCTGCAAGACACCGGCGGATTGATCGGTGACAACGGCGAACCTGTGACCTGGTCGCAGGAGACGGAGTTGACGCACGGTCCGATCGACCAATCCCACGTCGGCATATGGCGGAAATACCGAACGCACCTCGATCCGCTGATCGAGGCGCTGGGCGATTTGGCAGACGCCGAGGCGATGTCTTCGTAGAGCGGAACGCTTGCCGCAAGGCCCATCAGCTCGCCAGAAACGCGGCCATCTCGTCGTGCAGGCGCTGCCATCCCGGATCGCCCTCCAGAATGACGTGGTTGCGGCCTTCCAGCACCACCAGCTTCGCGCCCCTGATGCCGGCCGCCAATTGTCGCGCCTGTTCGAAGGGCTGCATGGCGTCGTCGCGGCAGTGGATGACCAGGGTCGGCACGTCGACCCGCGGCAGCAGGTCAGTAATGTCGATGTCGTCCATCGCCCGGCGAAGGCGAACCGCGTTGTCGGGCGTGGTCGTCATCCGCTGCAAATCGTTGAACCAGTCGACCTGCTCGGGCCTGCCATCGGGCAGGAACAGGGAGGTGAAAATCTGCCGAAAGGCGGGATTCTCCTGACCCCAACCATGGCGCATGAGCGTCAGCAGAGCGTCCGACTGGGCAACCGCCTCTGGCCCGCCGCGCCTTCGCCGCCCCTTCACCACACCGCCGTAGAGAACCAGATGGCTGACGCGATCGGGATTGCGCACCGCAAAGGCGATCGATACGTCGCATCCCTGTGACATCCCGAACAGCGGAAAACGCTTCAGTCCGGTGGCGGCGATGACGCTCTCGAGATCCCGCACGAAGGCTTCGAACGAGATGTCCTCGACCTCCCAGTCGGACAGGCCGTTGCCGCGGGCGTCATAGCGGATGAGGCGGTAGCGCTCCGCCAATTTATGCAGAAGCGGGCGCCACACCGGGCTCTGCCAGTCGTATTCGAGGTGGTTCAGCCAGTTGGCAGCCTTGACCAGCACCGGCCCGGCACCGACTTCGGCATAGGCGATGCTGACGCCGTCGGTGGCCGTGCAGAACTGGATATCCTGGTGCAGGTCCGGCGACTTTTCCGCCCTGTCGGCAGGTGACCTTTCGCTCGCGCCGGCCCGCTCACCGGCGGACATCTCGACCACGCCGATAAACCGAACACCCTTACGCGGCAGCGTGCGGATCAGGAGCTGTTGCCGGCCGTCGTCGCCGATCGCCTTGCGGGCAGCGTTGATGCGGCTGGTCAGGGTCGATTCGGATACGATCCGTCCACCCCATACCGCCTCGAGCAAATCGTCCTTGCTGACCACATGGCCGCGGTTTTCGACAAGATGAACCAGCAGGTCGAACACCTGCGGCTGCAGCGGGGTCAGGTCGGCACCTTGCCAGAGCTCTCGCCGATCGGTGTCGAGGGTGTAGGGCCCGAAACGGTAGATCAATTGTCTGCCTGTCGCCTGTCGCCGGCCAGCGCCGGCCTCGCGGACGAATTCTCAAGGGATTGTCGTCGGCAAATCAAGCTCCCGTCAAAGTCTTTTGGCCGCTTCCGCACCATGATCCTCATTCACGCGGATGCCAATTCTTGATCACGGGAAACGGATGGAGAACACCATGATGGCAGGACAGCAGCCGATGCGACGGCGGCCGGATGGCTCGATCGACACCGCATATTACTGCAATCGCGGGCGCCATCTTCGTGCCGAAGCGGTGGGGAGCATGCTCGGACCCCGACCCGTCGGCATCGCCGCCGCAATCGTGGCCGCGACGATCCTGGCGATCGCCGTGCTGGCGCCCGGTTTGCCGCCCGGAACCGCGGCTGCCACGACACCGTGAGCCGCGCAAGCCGGATCACGACGCCATGCCTCAGGGACCGGCCTCGTTGCGGATCACCACCAGTCGATCGGTGCCCGATTCGGCCCCCCAGACCTCGCCCGGCCGCCCCAGCATCTGGCGCACGTTGGCGCCGCTTCTGTCGGAGACGAAGCTGGTGAAGGTCTCCGTGTCGGGATCGAAGCGCAGGATCGCGTTGGCGCCGAAATCGCTCAGCCAGATATCGTCGTGCTCGTCGACATAGATCGCGTAGGCGCGGGGCCGGTCGCCCGGCAGTTTCCAGGAGCGCCAGCCGCCATCGGCCGGATCGTAGCGGCTGACCTGGCCGGCATTCCATTCGCTGACCCAGACCCGGCCGGTGGAGTCCGACCATACCCGGCGCGCACCCTGGCCGGCGGTCGGCGGCCAAATGACGGTGGCAACGCCGGTGGCAATGTCGACGCGGGCGATATGACTGCCGGCGAGCGAGGCGTAGTAGATGTCGCCGGAGGGCGTGGTGGTGATGCCGTACGGCCCTCGCCCCCCGGGCGCCTCCCACACCCGGACCTCGCCGCTGGCCGGGTCG
The DNA here is from genome assembly GCA_963663975.2 of uncultured Bauldia sp. GTDB lineage: Bacteria > Pseudomonadota > Alphaproteobacteria > Rhizobiales > Kaistiaceae > JANQRX01. The sequence goes on from CAXXRA010000013.1 coordinate 105,757, forward strand.
GCCACGCCATAAATGCCGCTCTGGCCGGTAAACCAGACCCGCCCTTGGTGGTCGAACGCGGCGGTGTTGAGGTTGGCGTAGCCGCTGCCGGAAGGCAGGGGAAAAACGTCGACGGCCTCGGTCACCGGATCGACCCGGACGATGGCGTTGAGGCCGCCATCGGTGACCCAGGCGCCGCCATCGGGGCCGACGATCACGCCATGGGGCGCCGAGCCGGCGCCTAGCGGGATCTGCCGGACGTCGCCGGTCGCCGGATCGAGCCGGCCGAGCGCTCCCTGGCCCTGGGCGGTGTACCACACGGTGCCGTCCGCCGCCGGGGCGACGTCGTGCGGCCGCGCACCCAGCGGCAGGTCGAAATATCGAACCTCCTGGGCAAAGGCGGCGGCCATCGTCAGGCAGGCGATAGTCGCGACCGCCAGAAACGGAAGGTGGACACCTCGCATCGCTCTCCTCCTTTTCGGCCGTGGACGCCGTCCGCGAGACATTGGCGCGTCACGCGATCAGCCACAAACCCACAACCGGGCATGTCGACGAGCTTTCATTGGAACCGCGATCGCTTCCATTTGGCAAGTTCGGCTCGAGTGCGCTCAGCGAGTTTGGCCAGACCCGGCGGCCGGCAAAATGTCACGCCCGGTGTTCCCGGCTCGCGAGCTGCATCGGCCAGTCTTGCGGCCATGCGGAAAGAGCCCTCGACATGGCTCTACACCTCCTTGTGTCAATCTTGACTCGGCCCTGTCGATGGTTGATGGTCGATGCGCATACGTATGCGCTTGAGCTGACCGGTCGCAGCATAGTGAATCGCGCCTGCTGCAGCCAAACATCGGCCGGCATGGCCATTTTTTTGTCGAGTGAGGAGGAACGAAAATGAGAAGGTTTGTTATAGGGGCGCTTGCTCCGTTTGCCGTCGCTGCAATGACGCTATCCAGTCCCGTTGCGGCCCAGGATTTGACGATAGCCTCGTCGATGCCGGGACTGGAATTCCCCTTCTTCGTGCACATGCAGAAAGAACTGCGGGCCGAGGCGGCAGCCCTTGGCGGTATCGAACTGATTGAGATGGATGGCGAAAACAGTACACCCAAGCAGACCGCCGACGTGGAAGCGGCGATCATTCGGGGTGTCGACGGCATCATCATCAGCCCGAAAGATGCCGTGGCCATGGCACCGGTGCTGCAAGCCGCTGTCGATGCCGGCGTGCCGGTCGTGACCATCGACCGCCGGGTCGAGGGCGTCAACGGCATCCTCGCGCATGTTGGCGCGGACAATGTGATCGGCGGCGAAGCTCAGGGCCAGTTGATCATCGACACCTTCCCTGACGGCGCAACAATCGTGAACTTACAGGGGCAGCCTGGTTCGAGCCCGGCGATCGACAGGAACAAGGGCGTGCACAACGCGCTTGATTCCATGTCCGACAAATATGTCTTCGTGGTCGAGCAGACCGCGAATTTCGCGCGCGAGGAGGGTGCGAGCGTGACCGAAGCCATTCTCGCCGGTCTCGATTCGCCACCGGACGTTATTGTCGCGGCCAATGACGACATGGCGTTCGGCGCCTTGCAGGTGGTGCAGGAGCAGAACCTGGATATCGCCGTGATCGGTTTCGATACGCTTCCCGAGGCGCTGGCCAGTGTTCGCGACGGCGGCCTGCTGGCCACCATCGAGCAATTCCCAGGTGGTCAGAGCCGCGGCGCCACCCAGACTCTGGTGAGCTTCCTGCGCGATGGCGTTCAGCCGGACGCCTTGACGTTGCTCAGCCCGATCGCGATCACCAAGGACAATATTGACCAGGGTGAACGGCTGGGCGAAGTGCAGTAGGTTCCGATACAATCTGACGGGCGACAGCGGCGGGCCGGATTGAATCCGGCCCGTCGTCCGAGCAGGACTGCTTTCCTGGGGATTGTTGGGCGGGGATCAGCGGGACATGGCCGACAACCACCTGCAAGATACGACGGAAGCACCGCGGCAGACCGACTATCTCTTCATTGCCGCCAAACTCGCCGCGCCCCTGTTTCTGATCGTTCTGATCGTCGCGTTTGCTATCCTGACCGAGGGCCGTTTTCTCAATCCGTTCAATCTTTTTAACGTCCTGCGTCAGGTTTCCATTGCCGGCCTGATCGCGATCGGCATGACATTCGTGATCCTGACCGCGGGTATCGATCTTTCGGTCGGCTCGCTGCTGGCACTGGCCGGCATGGCTGGAGCGTTCGTCGCCAAGGGCGGCCTTGCCGACCGTTTTGCAGTCGGGGCCAGCGTCGATGCGGGCAATCCTGCCTATCTCGCGCTCCTGGCGGCGTTGGCGGTGGGGATGGCCGGCGGCGGGCTGCAGGGGCTGGCCATCACCCGCCTGCGGGTGCCACCCTTCGTTGTGACGCTCGGCGGCCTGACCGCCTTTCGCGGCGCCACGCTGCTGCTCTCCGGCGGCGGTCCGATCAGCGGATTCGCACCCGACTACACCTGGTGGGGGCAAGGGCGGGTCTATGGCGTCCCGGTGCCGGTCATCATCTTCGCCTGTGCGGCCATCATCGCCCACATCGTGCTGCGTTATTCCCGGTTTGGCCTGCACGTCTACGCCACCGGCGGCAACCCCGTCGCCGCCAACCTCAATGGCGTGCCGACCGCCCGAACCACGTTGCTGGTCTACGTCATCACCGGTTTTTTCTGCGGACTGGCGGCGTTCCTGCTGTCGGCGCGCCTGTCCTCGGCCGAAGCGGTCGCCGGCGATGGGCTCGAACTCATTGTGATCGCATCGGTGGTGATCGGCGGCACCAGCCTGTTCGGCGGCATCGGCAACATCGCCGGCACGGTCGTGGGAACGCTGCTGATCGGAGTCCTACGGAACGGCCTGGTGCTGCTCAACGTGTCGTCCTTCATCCAGCAGATCGTGATCGGCCTCGTTCTTGTGGCGGCGGTGGCGTTCGACCAGTTCGCCACCTCGGGCCGGCAACAATTCCGCGGAATGTGAGACCAGATGTCCGCTGCCACTGCCATGGAAACCACCGCGATGGATGGGTCGAATATCCTGGAATTGCGCGGCATTTCCCATAATTTCGGGGCGATCCAGGCTTTGGCCGGCGTCGATCTGAATTTGCAGCGCGGCGAAGTGCTGGGGCTGATGGGCGACAACGGCGCCGGCAAGTCGACCCTGGTCAAGATCATCGCCGGCAATTATCCGCCGACCGGCGGCACGATAATGCTCGACGGCGAGGAAGTCCGCTTCAGCGGAGCCGGTGACGCGCGCTTGAACGGTATCGAGATCGTCTATCAGGACCTGGCCCTGTGCGACAATCTCACCGCGGCGCTGAACGTTTTCCTGGGTCGCGAACTGGTTCGAAAAGTTGGGCCTTTTCGCTTCCTCGACCGCAGCGCGATGATCCGACGCGCCGGGGCGTTGTTTGCCGAACTGAAATCGGAAACCCGGCCCAACGACCTGGTCAAACTGATGTCGGGCGGTCAGCGACAGGCCGTCGCCATCGCCAGAACCCGCCTCTCCGATCCCAAGATCGTCCTGATGGACGAACCCACCGCGGCGATCAGCGTGCGGCAAGTGGCCGAGGTTCTCGACCTGATCGGTCGCCTCAGGGAGACCGATCATGCCGTCATCCTGATCAGCCATCGGATGCCGGACGTGTTTGCCGTTGCCGACCGTGTTGCCGTGTTGCGGCGTGGCCGCAAGGTCGCCGACAGGCCAATCGCCGAGATCACGCCGGAAGACGTAACCGGCCTGATCACCGGCGCGATCCAGGAGCTTTAGCGGCTTTCGGTTCTGCTCAGGCCGAACCGCGGACGATCAGTTTGGCTTCGAAGACGATATTGCGCGACGGACCGTCGGCGGTCCGTTTGGGATCAAGCAGCAACTCGATGCCGGCTTCGACCATTTCGGCAATGGGTTGGCGGATGGTCGTCAGATCGTAGCTCGGCCAGGCGGCCGTCGGCGCATCGTCGAACCCCACCACCGCCAGATCCTCGGGAACCTTGATACCAAGCTTGAAGCGCGCCACGTCCATGGTCGCCATGGCCATGCTGTCGCTGCCACAGAAGATGGCGGTCGGCCGACCGCCGTCCTGGAGCATCGCACCCGAAGCGACGGCCGCTTCGTCGTAGTCGTAACCGCCGCTGCCCTCGACGGGTGGCGCCATTCCTGCCTGGACGAGCCGGCTTCGAAACCCCTTGAAGCGGTCGCGATCAGTGGTTGCGCCGGCCAGTCCGTGCAGGTAGCCGAACCGTTTGTGACCGCGCACGATCAGGAAATCCGCGACCTCGGCGCCGGCGGCGACGTTGTCGACGCTGACCGCGGAGGCTTTCATCCCGGGAACGGAACGGTTGAACAGGATCACCGTCGGCCCCAGCCGCGCATACAATCTGGCGACCTTGCGCGGCAGATGCGGGCTGAGGACAAAGCAGCCATCGACGCGGTAGCGGCCGAACTCTACCGCCGCTTCGCCAAGATCGCTGTCGCCGGCGGCCGAGAAAACCAGCACCTGGAGGTGCTTGCGCCGCAACTCCTTGAGCAGTACTTCGGTCGCCTGGGACAGAAACGGGTTGTTCAACTGCGACAGGACGATGCCGACCATCCCCGATTTCCGCGTGATCAAACCGCTGGCCAGCGCGTTGGGCTGATAATCGAGCTCTTCGGCGATCCGGAAAATCCGTTGGCGTGTGGCCTCCGAAACGCCCGGAACGCGGGCGAATGCCCGTGACACCGCCGACTGCGAAACGCCAGCGGAACGGGCGACATCGCGAGAAGTGACGGCGGCGGGGAGTCCGGGACCGGCCTTTTTCGGCGACACAGCGAGCTCCTTGACAAGGACCGCGATTCGGCGAATGTTGGTAGCGCATACGTATGCGAATTGGAACCTCCGCAGGTCCTCGGCGCGACCGGTTTGGGTCGCAACGAGCCAGCGCTCGACCGGCGGCGCATGTACCGCGAGGCGCGGGGTGTCCTCGACCGGCGCCTATCACCGCGTCCGTCTACCAGAAGGTCGAGAGCCTGTCCGGCGGGCGCCAGCAATCGGTGGCGATCGCCCGCGCGATTTCCTTCGAACCCAAGGTCATCGTCTTGGACGAGCCGACCGCCAACCTGTCGGTGATGGCGACCGAGCGGCTGTTGGAAACCATGCTGGAACTGAAGAAGCACAACGTGGCGCAGGTCATCATCTCCCACCGGCTGACCGACATCTTCGAGGTCGGCGACCGGGTGATGGTGCTCAAGCGGGGCGAGAATGTCGGCGACCACATGGTCGCCGAGACCGACGAACACGACGTGCTGCACACCATCGTCTCGGGCACCCCGACCGCTGCGAACTGAGAAACGAGGTCCGTCCGGCGACTTTGCCGGTCCCGACTTTTCATCCGACAACCGGATAGCCCGATATGACCGACAACTTCGCCACCTATCCCAGCCTTGCCGGGGCGACGGTGTTCATCACCGGCGGCGCATCGGGAATCGGTGCCGAGATCGTTCGCGCCTTTGCCGCGCAGCGGGCGCGGATCGGCATCATCGACCTCGACGCGGTCGGCGGTCAGGCGGCCGCCGAGGGCTTGGCGGAAGACGGCATCGAGGCGGCGTTCGAGGCCTGCGACCTGCGCGATATCGATGCCTTGCGGCGGGCCTTCGCGTCCCTCCACGAGCGCCTGGGGCCAGCGGCGGTGCTAGTCAACAACGCCGCCCGCGATGATCGCCATGACTGGCGGGAGGTGACCGCCGACTATTTCGACGAGCGGATGGCCAACAATCTGCGCCACATGTTCTTTGCCATCCAGGCGGTGGCGCCGGGCATGATCGCCGGCGGTGGCGGTTCGATCATCAATCTCGGCTCCAATTCGTGGTGGGAGGCCGGCGGCGGATTCCCGGTCTATGCCACGGCCAAGGCGGCCGTCCACGGGCTCCCCCGGACCATGGCGCGCGACCTTGGCGGTGATCGCATCCGGGTCAACACCGTTGTCCCCGGTTGGATCATGACCGAGCGGCAGAAGACCAAATGGGCGACGCCGGAGGCGCTGGAGAAGCATCGCGCCCGGCAATGCCTGCCCGATCTGATCGAACCGGTCTATGTGGCCAGGATGGTGGTCTTCCTGGCCTCCGACGACGCGGCGATGTGCACCGCCAACAACTACATGGTCGAAGCGGGCTCGATCTAGATTTCGTGAAAACGGACGCGAACCGGCGCTCGACGATTTTTCAGGAAGGCAGGGCTTCACCAATGTCCGACCTATTTTCACTGACCGGCAAGACCGCGCTGGTCACCGGCTCGTCGCGTGGCCTCGGCTACGCCATCGCCGAAGCGCTCGCCTGCCACGGCGCCACCGTCGCCCTCAACAGCCGCAAGGCCGGCGACATCGAGCAGGCCGCCGAGAGGCTGCGTTCATCCGGCTTCGACATCCGCAGCCTCCCTTTCGATGTCAACGATGCCGATGCGGCAACGGCGGCCATCGGCGAACTGGCGGCCGAGGAGGGCGGCCTGGATATTCTGGTCAACAATGCCGGCATCCAGCACCGGCGGCCGCTGACCGAATGGCAGGACGCCGATTTCGAGCGGGTGATCGCGGTCAATCTGACCGCTTGCTTCCGACTGTGCCGTGAGGCCGCGCGGGTCATGGTGGGCCAAAAATCCGGGCGGATCATCAATACCGGATCGATGGGTGCCACTGTGGCGCGGCCGACCATCCACGCCGACATCGCCGCCAAGGCCGGTCTGCAGGGGATGACGCGCTCGCTGGCGGCCGAACTCGGGCCTGAGGGCATCACGGTCAATGCCATCGCGCCCGTCTATTTTGCCACCGAACTGAACCAGGCGCTCCTCGACGCTGCTGAGTTCAGCGCCTGGGTCGAAGGCCGCACCCCGCTCGGCCGCTGGGGCGAGCCCACCGAAATCGGCGGCGCAGTGGTGTTTCTGGCCTCCGAGGCCGGTTCCTACGTCAACGGTCACGTCCTTGCCGTCGACGGCGGCATGTCCGTGACGCTGTAGAAGCGCCGGGCCGCCTCTCCACAGAGGAGGGCGGCCAGCGGCCGCCGGCGTCTCCCACGGGGCAGGCTGAACTCGAGCACCGAACGCAAATTAACCTTTCATTAACCATACTTCCGCTAGGGAAATGGTAATCGATTCGGTCGCGCAAGCGGGGTTACTCGGTGAGTGACGAAACGGTTCGCGGACATCCACCGCTGTACGCCATCGGCGCGGGGTTCGAGTTCAGTCTGGCTATGGCGGTCAACCGAATTACAGTTCCCGCTGCGATCGTCACCGTCAGAGCTTATGATGGTGAGACAGAGCGCGAGGCGTTGGAGCGCCACGGCATCGACCCCGACGAGCCCGGCCCGGCACCGTTGTTTCTCCATTTGGATTAGCAGAGTGACGCCCGATCAGGGGTGACGCCGTCGGGCAATGGCGAGCGACAGGTCGCCTTCCTGTGGCCGCGGCGGTCAGGGGCCGGCGGCGCCAAACGCCCACAGCCACGAGCCGGCGAACAGCACCAGCGCCGATCCGCCGAACAGCACTTGGACATTCCACGCCCTGGGAATCGCTGGGGCGGTCAACAGCAACCCGGCGCCGAACGCGGAGCCGGCGATGAAGCCGGCGACGTGGGCGCCGAAATCCGTGCGCACACCGCTGAATCCGAGAAAGCTCAACAACGCGACCCCGGCTGCCAGCGGCAGCCATCGCCGGAACCCTTTCTTCCACAACGATGCCTGCGGTTTCAGGTTGAGCACCGCCAGGATGCCGATCGCGGCAAACACCGCCGTCGAGGCGCCGACGGCGGTGTGGGTGACCGGCTGGACGAGGGCGTTGAGCCAATTACCGAGGCCGCCGGCAGCCAGGATCGTCAGCCAGCCGAGACCGGCGCCGAGAATCTGAGCCAGAAAAATCCCGAACACGGCGCCCATGAACAGATTGGCGAAGAGGTGGGCGATGTCGGCGTGAAGGCCGAGCGCGGTCACCACCCGCCACCACTCTCCCTCGGCGATGAGGCCGGCCTGGAGTGCGCCGGCCGAAAACCATTCCTGAGAGAACCCCTGGCGGCGCGATACGGCAAAGAGGGCCACCAGAACGGCACAATAGATCAGCGCCGCCGGGACCCCGTCGCGCAATTCCGGCTCTGGCGCCCGGCTTGGATAGGGGCGACGGTTCTCCCGGGCGAAGGCGGCAAGCTCGCGGCGCGCAGGCACAACGTCGGGCGAGGCGACCAACAACGCGACCCCGCCGTCGGCTTCGATGAGTTGGTAGTCGATCCCCACCGCCGTCAGCACCAGCGCGTATTGTTGGAACTCGCGGCGCGCGCCGAAGCGCGCGATCTCGACCCAGTCGTCGTCGCTGTCGTCCAGCGCGTCGTTCAAGTAATGCCGCCCTTCCGTTGCCGGTGTGTCGAGGTTCGGTCGCGGTCGCTTCCCCTAGATAGGGCATCGGCGTGCGGTGCGTAACCGGGGGCGGTGGTGGCAGTCACGGGAGGGCGGGCCGTGACGGTGATCGGGCGTGCGGACGATTGCCGCGACAAGCATCACGCGAAACGCCGGGTGGTTGGTTGAGGTCGTCCGTCTGAGCCGGCTCGGCGACCAGCGCCAACACATTCCGAGGGAAAACCCAAGATCGTCCTAGCCGAAACTTGCAACCCGAACGGGTTTGGCGGATAACAGTGGCCCAACGATCGTTGGAGGCGAGATAATGGCGGCCAAAGAGCGCGTCCACCGCGAGCGGGAGGACGAGGGCGAAGTCGATGCTTGCGATCTGGATTTCACAGAAGCCGATGCCACACCTGACGCTGGACTGCCAGCGGCGGCGGGTGGTGTTGAGCGACACACCGACGATCAGAGCATAACCGACGAAGTTGACGGTTGTGATCTGGATTTCAACCAAACCACGGCGACCGGTGATGAGGGGTTGCCCGTGGCCGTAGGAGGAGTGGCGTGAGATGGCCTTCTCGCTGACTTGGTTGCCGGAGGTGCTGGAAGATGCGGGTCTCAAGGTCGCAGAGCAGCCCGGATGGCGCACGCGGGGGCGCCGGGAAATCGGACCCGTCAAGGGTGTGATATGCCACCATACCGCCGGAGGATTGACCGGGATCATGCCGAGCCTTGGCGTGTTGATCGACGGTCTGCCACAACTCAACGGTCCCTTGTCACAGCTGGGTCTAGGCCGTGACGGTACCTTTTTTGTGATTGCGGCAGGACTACCTATCCGGTTGCACCCCGCCGATCCCTGCGGTTTGCGGGCGAAAGTTTGCATCCATGGCAACAACGTGGCAATTTTCCGCCCATGATTAACCCGCTTTTCGATCCCTTGGTGACGACGCGGGAGCGCCAGCGCAGCGCGCTCGACGGCGGCAACGTCCCTTGCATGTACCGGGGCGCCGGCGGCGAGATATGCCGCGAGGTCGCACGGCGGGGCGTCGGCGCCGAACGGCGCTGCGAACGGCACTACTTCGCCAACCGGATAGCCCTGGCGGCTCGATACAGGCGGCGGGGGCTATGCCGGTGCGGCCGCCCCCCCATGGCTGGCCTGACCTGCCACGGCCAGCCCTGGCGGTCCTGCCGGCGCTGCAACGAGACCGATAGGCGGGGTTGTGCCGCCAAGCTGGCGAAGCGCGAGCCCTGGCGACGTCTCCGGGCGATCATGCCGGCGGAGTTTCGCCGCTACGGCCTGGTACATGGCGCCCGCTTGTGGCGCGCCGAGATCGTCTTGCGGCAAGCCCAGCTCGACATGGAGCGCGCCGCCGAGGAACGGGCCGTGAAGCGCCGCGCCCGCGCCCATGCCCCGTTGAATGAGCGGCAAGCCGCGTTCGTGCGCGCCTATGTGCTGACTGGCAACGCGGCCGGATCGTACCGCGAGGCGGGATACACCGCCCGGCCGAATGTCGCCAAGGTCGAGGGCTATTGGATGAGGCGGCGGCCCCACGTCAAGCTGGCAATCGCCGAGCTGCGCGCCGCACGTCAAGCCGAGCGCGATTCCGAGATCGAGCTGGCCGAAGACAAGCGCCGAGCCGAATTGGTCGCGCTCGTGATTCCGATTGCCCTGTCACGGCCGCCGCACTCGCGGATTGGGAAAATGGCGCGCCGGATCGTCGGCTTGTGCGCTTGCGGCGCCGAGCCTGATATCGGGTTCACCACTTGCGGCCGGTGCCGGGCGAAGGGTGCCGCCGCGTCACGCCGGGCTCGCGCCATGCCGGACGCTCGATCACGCGAGCGCGAGCTGGGCCGGCACGCCTGGCGCGCCCTGGCCGGTGTCCGTGAAACTGAACGGGCTCGGCGGATAGCGGATCGCTCGGCAAGGCTTGAGGCCGGTCGCGCCGCCGAGGTCGCCGTGCTCGACCGAAAGGCTCTTGTCGTCTTCGCCGAAATAGACCGGATCGCGGCTTAGGCGGCGGACGGCTCGACCAACCGAGATTCGAGCCATTCATTCAACGCGGCGCCGGAATAGATCACGCGGCTACCGATTTTCAGATAAGCCGGACCCTTGCCCTTGCTTCGCCAAACCCGCAGCGTTTGGGATTTGACGAGCGCCGCCAACTTCGGATCGGCTGGCCGATAGAATGCGTCGGGGGCGAAATGTGAGATCGTAGTCATGTGGAACGGTTCTCGTTTCAAGTTTGGGGAAACGTCCGCCAGGTTGCCAACGGCCAAGGAGCTGGGCCGACTTCGACTTCGCCGCCTCGCCAGTCAACGAGCCCCTGATCCAGGAGCTCGCCGGCGGCGGCTTCCTGGAGGGCAAGCGCAACATCGTGCTGGTCGGCGGCACCGGCACCGGCAAGACCCATCTCGCCGTCGCCATCGCGCGCTCCTGCATCCGCAAGGGCGCCCGGGGCCGCTGCTACAACGTCGTCGACCTGGTCAACCACCTCGAGGCCGAGCTCCGCGCCGGACGCCAGGGCCGCACCGCAGATCAGCTTGTACGCCGCGACTTCGTCATCCTCGACGAACTCGGCTACCTGCCCTTCGCCCAGGCCGGCGGGCAGCTGCTCTTCCACCTCATGAGCCGGCTCTACGAGCGCACCTCTATCGTCATCACCACCAACCTCGCCTTCGGCGAATGGCCATCCGTCTTCGGCGACCCCAAGATGACCACAGCCCTGCTCGACCGTCTCACCCATCATTGCGAGATCATCGAGACCGGCAACGAGAGCTGGCGCTTCAAGAACCGCTCCTGAGCCGCCGCCGGCCGTGCCTGCGGCCCGGTTGCCCCGGTGGGTCAACAGGTACCCCCCCTATTGACTACCGGGACAACCTCCGCCGTGCCGCTCAGGGGGGTCAATTTTGCACGCCGATCGGGGGTCAATATTGAAAGCCGTTTGACAGTGATGGCCAACGCCTACGCCGACGTCGCTACCTGGCATGGGCTCACGCCGTATGTCGGCGCCGGAATCGGTGCCTCGTACAATATCATCAGCAATTTCCGCGACAACAACATCATCCAGGGCGGTGGCGGCCAAGCCGGCACGGCCGGGATGTGGAATCTTGCCTGGGGGCTCCACGGCGGCGTAGGCTTCAATGTAAGCCCCAATGTGGTTGTGGATTTTGGTTACAGTTTCCTCAACCTCGGCGACGCCAAGTCCGGCTTGCTGAGGAATCTCGATCCCAACGTAGGCTGCGACACCGACTGCGAGCCGGTGCATTTCAAAAAGCTGGTCTCCCACGATTTCAAACTTGCGGTCCGCTACGAGTGGGACAAAAGTTAGGTTTTGCGGTTGCTGTAGCGCGCGCGAATATCGAATTCAGGCGCAAGGTGCACGAGTCCTGCGTGGCGTCGCCCGGGCGATCGCCGAGCTGCGGGCCGCACGTCAAGCCGAGCGCCGAGCCGAATCCGGCCGATTCGAGCCAATCGAGCGCCGCCGCCTTGTCGCAGCCGCGCTCATGCTCGACAAGCGCGAGCACGCCGCCGCCCGTGTCCGCTTCCCAATCGCGCCACGTCCCGGCCCGCTCGCCGCCGACATGCACCGCGACCTTTTTGCCACTGATCGAAGGGACCACGGTGGCGACCAAGCACGGACCGGTCAAAACCGACCACATCCTGTTCATCGCCTCCGGCGCCTTCCACGTCGCCAAGCCGTCGGACATGCTGCCCGAATTGCAGGGCCGTCTGCCGATCCGGGTCGAGTTGCATCCGCTCAGCGAAGACGATTTCCGACGCATCCTGACCGAGACCGAAGCCAGCCTGATCAAGCAATATGTGGCGCTGATGGATACCGAAGGCCTGACCATCGATTTCACCGACGACGCCATCGCCTCGATCGCCGTGTCGATCAACTCCAGTGTCGAAAACATCGGCGCCCGGAGATTGCAGACCGTGATGGAGCGCGTGCTCGACGAGATCAGCTTTACCGCGGCCGATCAGGCCGGCGAGAGCGTCACCATCGACGCCGATTACGTCGAGGATCACATCGGCGATCTCGCCCGCAACACCGTTCTGTCGCGGTTCATTCTGTAGTTCCCTTTCGACCAACTGTCGAAAGGGATTCCAAGTTCGCTTTGTGGTCAGCCGCGACGACACCTGATGCGGACGTAGAGGGCGCCGCCGCCGCCATGATGCCGTGCCGCCTCGCCGAAGCCGACGACGAACGGCCGTAGGCGGGCCAACCTCAGCCATTTCGGAACCACGCGGCGGAGCACGCCGCGATCGCGATCGTCGACCTCGTCCGGACCGTGACGGCGAGCCCTTGCCGGTGATGACCAGAACCAGGCCGGCACCGTCGGCCTGGGTGTCGTGGAGGAAGGCCGCCAGGCGGCGATGGGCGGCCTCCTGGGTGAGGCCGTGCAGGTCGACCCGCGCATCAATGGTGATGCGCCCGCCGGGCGACCCTGGTGGTCGTGCGCCGGTCCAGATCGGCGGGCCGAGGGGTTGTGGAGCCGGGTTTGGGCCGAGGCGCACGGATCGGCCGCGACGGTTTGGCGCCTTGCGAAGGTGTCTCCGGCTTCCGGTCCTCGCCTTCGGCCTCCGGTGCCGGTCGTCCGATCGGCGTCACCTTTTTGGTCACCGACCGCCACAGGCGCAGCTCCTCGGGCGAGGGTGGGCGCGGACCCCGGCTCATCCTAGAGCCCTTTCGACCAACGCTGAGGCAATTCTGTTTCTGGATTGGGGAGGCGAACCGGCCTCGAAACGATCGACGGGCGATGCCTCGGCGTCGTTCCAGATTGGTTCGGGGTTGGGCGCCTGCCAGTCGAGAAACCCGAAGGGATGGCCAATTTTGCGCCAATTCCCGCGCCAAGCCTCTCGACCGTATCCAGATACGCTCGTCAAACCTTCACGTGAACTCGTCACAAAATCGCTCCGTCAGAATGGCTCGGAGTTGGTCGCAAGGACTCTAGGTGCTGTTGACAGTTAACGGTTTATTAATGGCGGTTGTGATTCAAGCAAGACCTGGGTGTGGAGGAGGAACCGGTCATGCTTCGCAGGGAATTGACGGACGTTCAATGGGAACGGATATCGGATTTGGTACCCGGCAAGGCGTCGGATTGCGGATCCACGGGACGGGACAATCGTCTGTTCGTGGATGCGGTATTGTGGATTGCACGCACGAGTTCGCCATGGCGCGACCTGCCGGACGCGTTCGGCAATTGGAACAGCGTGTACGTGCGCTTTTTCCCCGGTGGGCCAAACAAGGGGCATGGGAGAGTCTTTTCAAGGCCTTGGTGGACGATCCGGACTTCGAATACCTGATCATCGATTCAACCATTGTGCGGGCACATCAACATGCGTCGGGCGCAAAAGGGGGACTCAAAATCAGGCCATCGGACGTTCGCGCGGCGGCTTGACGAGCAAGGTTCACATCGCTGTCGATGGGCTCGGCAATCCATTACGGTTCATCCTTACCGGCGGTCAGGTAGGCGATGTCACCCAGGCTGAAGAGTTGATCGCCGACGTGGCCGGCGCAAACCTCATCGCCGACACGGCCTATGATGCCGATCATCTCCGCGCCCGTCTCAACGATGCCGGAATAGTGGCGGTGATCCCATCCAACCCGTCACGGGCGCAAGCCATCCCCTACGATGCCGAACTCTACAAAGAAAGACATCTCGTCGAATGTTACATAAACAAAATCAAACACTTCCGGCGCATCGCCACGCGCTATGAAAAAACCGCAACGGCCTACATGGCCATGCTGTTTCTTGTCGGTGCCATCATCTGGCTCCGATAACTGTCAACAGGACCTAGCGCGCGCGCGAAGCTCCGAGCGCATCTTGATATTGATCGGAATTGCCTAGTTTAAGGTCTTGACATTCAGAAGTCTAGCGGTCACACGCGACGATTATCTCTCCCAATATTGCCTGCCTGTCCTTCCAGGCCGCTTCCAGATCAACCGATAGGGTGAGAGAGTCGACTATCACTCGACGATAATCTGCCAGAAAGAGAAATCGCATCCACAAACGCGTCGTGTGCAATACGCTCACGGTCTACACCTTTTTGGAGTGCGGTATTATGAAGTGCCACATTGTCGTCTATGCGGTTGTCGATGCTATCGACTCTTTCTAGCAGAAGTAGATATTTCTGGGTAATTGCATCAAGACGAGAGGTTGAGCGTTTAATCTGGTCTGCCCCCATTGCTAGAGCACATGAACCAGCATGGGCCATTGATGGCAGCGCCACCAATATAGCGAGCACTATTCCAAGTGTCGCCGGATGACAGATTCTGAGCATCATGCCCTCTCCCCCTAGGGTCTCGGCCGCTCGGGGCCTACAGACTATTATGCTATGGGATCAGGATAGGCCTGTTGGGTGGGGCAGGTCAATCGTCCAGCGGCAGCGGGATCGTCTCGTTTACCTTCGGGTACGCGCGCTGCAAAGAGCGCTTAAAATACTCCCATCCAAACGGCGGAG
>CAXXRA010000014.1:0-54651 GCA_963663975.2 uncultured Bauldia sp.
GAAGCTCTTTCCAGAAACAAGGCTGGGATTGTCGCCCTGCTGCGTCCCGGTGGCGATGGTTGGTCGGCCGAGGACTGGCAGGTCTATTTCGACGAACGGGCCGGGATCGCCGAGTTTGACGGCGTCCTCCCGCGTCTGGCAGCGGAGGCCCAGGCGTTTGCCTGCTGCGTCAGCGAAGGGATGAACCGTCATCCGGCGACATCGTCTCCAGAGCGTTGCCTCGCCTGTGGAGGTGGTGACCGGCCCGGCGATCCCCTGTTGCCCCATGGGACGGCAACGCACGGCCATGCCTGGCTGCATTCCCGCTGCTGGCCGGATTGGCACGAGACCCGTAAGGCCGAGGCCATCGACGCGCTTGAAGTCATGGGCATCGAAAAACCGCCGACTTTCCAAACGATTTCGGAAAAAACAGGAGCGCATGATGGGCGGTATCGGATCGGGACGGCCTGCTGACCTGGGGCGCGATACGGTGGAGTCCTGCCGCGCCATCGACGTGAATCGGCTGCATCAGGAGGGCTGCCTGCATCATGGATGGTGGGGCAGCTGGCAATGGACCCGCGACGGCGAGAAGGTGGCGTCGATCAATCTGCGTGCCGAGGAAGACCGGCTGCATCTCTCCTATCGGGTGCGCATCGCCGGCGGCGGCTGGGAAGACGTGGAGGAGACCGTCCGCATCGTCCGCGTCCCCTGCCGGTTTGGCGGCACGCGGTCTTATTTCATCTGTCCCGGTGTCGTGAACGGAATCCCCTGCGGGCGGCGCGTCGTCAAGCTTCATGGGCCGGGACGGTATTTCCTGTGCCGGAATTGCTATCGCCTAGCGCACACCAGCCAGAGCGAGGGCGCATGGGATCGAGCATTAAGGCGAGCCAACACGATCCGCATGCGCCTCGGCGGCGAACCCGGCATGGCAGCGCCGTTCCCGCCCCGTCCCAAGGGCATGTGGCGGCGCACTTACGAACGCTTCCGCGAGGAAGCCTTCGAGGCAGAACGGTTTGCCGACGTCGCTTTCCTCATCCGCGCCGAAAAGCTGCTGACCCGGATCGACAAAACCAAACGGAAAGGGACCTTCTGGGCATGACCGAGACCCAAGACATCCCGCCGGCGGAGACCGCTGGAACCGAGATTACCCGCTTCAACGCCCTCAAACACGGCGTTCTCTCACGTTACACCGTGCTGCCCTGGGAAGACGCCGACGAATACCGCGTCCTGGCGTCATCCCTGGCGGACGAGCATCGTCCGCAGGGGCCGACCGAGGAGCACCTGGTCGAGGAACTGGCGGGCATCCTGTGGCGCAAACGGCGGCTGCATCTTGCCGAGGCCGCTGCCCTATCAGCACGGCCTTGAAGACGCCACCGAACCCTATCGAGGCACGGTCAAGGCGGCGCTGGTGCATCTGGACAGCGGCAAGCAGATCGATCGGGTTATCGATGCGATCAGCGCCACGCCCGAGAGAACCGCCGAGGAGTCCCGCGACCTGAACGAGGACGAGAGCATGACCGCGAAGGCTGTCGCCATCCTGGACGCCGGGAAGCCGAAGGCGTACGAAAACGCTATCGCGGCACTTCTGGCCGATACCCGCGAATGGTGGGAAGATGTGCTCCCGCGCGATCCGGAGGATTTCGACGAGGGCGAGACACCGTTCACGCCTGATGCGGGACGGTCTTCGCCGGTTCATCGAGAGAGACCTGAGGACCTGGTATGTCCAGCGACGCAAGCAACTGGAAAACCGCCCCCTCATACGGGCGCAGGCTTTTGGCCAGTCCCTCGATCCCGACAAGCTGTCGCGGCTGGCCCGTTACGAGGTGCACCTGGACCGCAAGCTGGAACGCACCCTGGCCATGCTGCTGCGGCTTCAGGATCTGCGGCGGGAGACGGGCGAATAATGATCCGTTTCGCAAAATGTCCGGGTTCTTCCTCGCGAAAATCCCCTGCGGGCGGGCGAGGCGCGGTGGATCGCCAGCATCAGCCCGGATTTTTCGGGAATCCACCGGGAATCCGAAATCCAGGCGCCTTCATTCACGACATCTAAATGGGAATTTTGGAGAAGTTGTAATCATGCCGCCCACCGGGCTGAAAGTACCTCGGCCTGTTGCAGGACAGTCTGAACGGCGGCGTCCTGAAGTTCCGGCGGATAGCCGTGCTTGCGGAGAATGCGTTTAACCAGGATCCGCATTCGAGCTCGCGCCGACTCCCGACGCTGCCAATCCACGGTGGCGTTGCTCTTCAGGCTACTCAATAGCTCATGGGCGATAACGCGAAGGTGGTCGTTTCCCATGACCTGGACCGCGCTCTCGTTCTGGGCCAGCGCGTCATAGAAGGAGATTTCCTCTTGCGTGAGCCCTTCCTCCTCGCCCCGTTGGTGCGCGGCGGGATGTCCTTGGCGAGCTTGATCAGCTCCTGAATGACTTCCGCCGTCGTGATGGCATTGGTGTGGTAGCGAGTGATCGCCTCCTCCAGCCGCTCAGACGACGATTCTCAGGTTCCGGATTGCTGTCTCATCTCCACTCCTGGCGGTTACGATGAGCCAGAAATCCTCCGTTATTCAATACCCGAAATCTGTCTCATAGGCGCTGACGGGGGACAAAAAGCGAGTATCTAATCTCAGCGTCATCAGCATTGTCATATGCGACAGCGAAGGCGTTGAAATTGAAATGCGGGAGGTCTACTCAACACCCTTTGTATTTCTTACGGACACATTCACGGGCAAGTCTCTGTGCTTCTGTGATTTGGGCAGGGGTCATCCGTTCCGCAACGAAGTCTCGCAGCTCCCGTCCTTTTTTACTTCCATTGGACCCAGCAAGATTTGCCCACATATGGGCATAGACTTTGTCCTGTATCACCCCAGTTCCTAGCCTGTACATATTCCCCAGATTGTTCTGGGCATCGGCATCCCCCTGTTCGGCAGCAAGGGTCCACCACTTCACCGCCGTCTTATCGTCCTGTGGGACACCTCGTCCGTTGTTGTACATGAAACCCAGATTGAACTGGGCAGGGGCATACCCCTGTTCGGCAGCAAGTGTGTACCACTTCACCGCCGTCTTATAGTCCTGTGGAACACCTGTCCTTTGCCGTACATCACACCCAGATTAGACTGGGCAGTGGCATATCCCTGTTTGGCAGCAAGTCTGTACCACTTCACCGCCGTCTTATCGTCCTGTGGGACACCTCGTCCTTGTTGTACATGAAACCCAGATTGTGCTGGGCAGAGGCATCCCCCTGTTCGGCAGCAAGGGTCCACCACTTCACCGCCGTCTTATCGTCCCGTGGGACACCTCGTCCGTTGTTGTACATTACACCCAGATTGTTCTGGGCAGTGGCATCCCCCCTGTTCGGCAAGGGGTGTCCATTCACGTAGAGCAGTTGCGAAATCACCTCTCTGGGCGGCAGCAAGACCCTTTTGGAAATCAGCACTCCAACTCACCCCCGCACTTCCAAGAAGCACAGTAATCGTCAGGCAGATGGTGGCGGTCAGGTTTCTCATACGGGAAGTTTGGCAGGGAATGCGGGGATTAGATAGTGTGGGTGGTGTCTGGGTGCTGGGGTTTCAAACAGTTGTCTAAATCCGGAATGCTCGCGTTGTCGCTGAGCGATTCCGAAATGCGTTCGCTTGATCGCTTCGATCCCTTCACGGGCTGGTCCGCGCACTTCGATCGGTACGATGAGGTCCGCAAGCGGCACGGGCAGAGAGGCGGACAGCGCCACGGCGCGGTGCTACGCTGCGCGGCATGACATCGCGCAAGACCCTGTATCTGGCCAACCCCTACGGATTTTCCGCGCAGCAGCGCGGCGGCCCGCTGACGGCGCTGGTGGCTGCCCTGGAGGCGATGGGCGCGGAGATCTGGGAACCGTTCGCCCGCAACAACCAGATCGACCGGGCGGGCACCGGCTGGGCCTGGCGGATCGGGCAGGCCGACCTTCGCGACGTGCGCGAGGCGGACGGGCTGTTTGCGGTGGTCAACGGCTGTCCTCCGGACGAGGGGGTGATGGTGGAGCTTGGCATGGCGATCGCCTGGGGAAAGCCCGTGTTCCTGTTCCGTGACGATTTTCGCCGCTGCACCGACAGTGAAGCCTATCCGCTGAACCTGATGGTGTTCACCGGCCTGCCGGAGGCGGGTTGGGAGGCCTGGTGGTACGGCTCGGTCGAGGAGATCGCCGACCCCGGCAAGGCGCTCGCGCGGTGGCTCGCGGCGGACGCGTCATCGGCCGAATGAAGGCTCTTGGCAGGCCCCGCTGCAAATGCACGGCTGCGCGCGCATCCGCATGGCCACGAAGGGCGGCACCGGAATGAGCAAGGGATTCGGCAAAAACGGCGAGGCCGCAACCTGCGGCATCTCCATCAGCGCGGACCGGACCCGCGTGTTCATCTACCAAGGAAAGCGCCGTGCTTAAAAGTCGTTTGCCCGTCGTTGTAGCTTAGCTTGGCGATCTTGTGTTTGATGTAGTAGTCGGCAACTATGTGTGCGTCGCTGGTCGAAATCAGCGCCGCCTCGGCCAGGATGTTAACCAATCTCTCGTACGCGTTATCCCAGCGCTGCGCCGTGTCTTTAAAGGCAGATCGGCGATCTGAAGGCCCTTCAGCGCCTAGTGTACGGTCGCGCCGACCGCGATGTACACCGAGTTCACCCCGTGGTTACGGCCTGAAGCAGGCCATCATCGAGATTGAGTCAGACCCAAATTTCCGCGCCGAATAACAACCTGATGGAGAAATGCCGAAACCAGCCTACAATCAGTTAACTTGACAAAGCCAATGTTAGTGTGACAGGCACCGGTTTACGGCCTGTAGACTCCCACGCCGAAGATATGGCCGTCATGCGCCACGATCCAGCTTGACTTCTGCTCGATCGCCCCGCTGACTGGGTTCTTCCACTTGTAGTCGACCCAAGCCCCCTCCGCCGAGGCCATCAAACCTATCTCCTCGCCGAACTCCTTGCCGTCGGCATCGACGAAGCTCGCCAGGGCAACTCCCAGAAGCGAGGAGTCGACGCCGTGGGCGACGACGGTTCCTTCGGGTCCGCTAACGAAGATGTAGAGATCGTGGTCCAGGAACTCCGGAGCCGGGTCGGCGTTGAACCTCGCCACCGCCGCCTCGGCCCCCCTCTCGTCGTAGTAGGCGATCGCGCGCGCAACCATGTCCTGAGCCTCTTCGGCCGAGCCGCGGTTGTCGCCTGCCGCGGCGAGCGCCGCGAGCGCCAGGACCAGCACGGCAACAAGGGCGGCGACTCCCGACGAAAAAAGAGTTGGATGATTTGTGTCTGTATTGGACTGTTCGCCCATGATGAACCCTCTGAACCGACATTCCCCAGATGACATCCAAATTCGCGGAAATCGTACCACGGCCCCATCTCCAAGGGAACTCTGTTCCCATTGCAGCCATCCGATGACATGATTGTGGTAATCGGCCAGCGCGTGGAAGGCCATTTGGTCGTTTCTCTTGCCATCCAGACACACCTCTCGTGTCGCAATCTCCTTGCCGTCGATTCCCTCGGCCTACGCCGGAGCGGGTCTTCGTCGCAGATCATCAATCAAGCTCAGGATTTTCTGGAACAAGCTTCTTGGGACTGCAACCTCGGCCAATTGAAATGTGACGTACCGGCCATGGCTGACAACTTTCGCACCGATCTTGACCAGCTTCTCCCTCAGCGTCGTCAGCGGACCATTGCTCCACGGCATCGGGCAACGCCAGGGTACGCATGAAGTTGCCGAGGTTATAGGCGAGTGCATGCAGCTGGAGCCGGACGGCATTGTTGCGGAACTTGCTGCATGACAGCCGCGTCCACTTGATGGCGTGGGTCGGGCTGACGCTGCTGTCCATGTCGAGCACGATCCTTTGCGAAGACCGGGTGGTCTTCCAGGGCGCTTTGATTCAGAAGGCGGTAGGGAATGCTGCGGCCCAAGAGGTCCGGACGCTGCCAGTTCTTCATGTGCTTGGCGAAGTAGTCCAGTATGTCGGGGCTGAGGTCGGACGAAAGGCTGTGCCGCCCGAGTTCCATAGCCACGCGGGTGGTGACGGCGCTGGCCCGCGAAGAAATCGAGGACCACCGATCCCTCGTAGGACAGGGCTTTCACGAGGCGCTCGATTGACGTCATGGCAAGTATCACGCGAGAGGGTGACGCGCTGCGCATGATCTACACCATCCAGCGCGAGGGCAGTGACCTGGAGCGCACCAGTCTCACGCTCGGGCCGACGGGCTGGCTTTCCCTTGGATCGACGGCACGCGAGGAACGCGAGGCTACGGCTATCGAGGCCGTCACGCGCACGCTGGACAAAGGCGACGTGCTCGACATAGCGCAGATAATGACCGCCACGAAGCTGCGCAAGGCGGACGTCAAGAACGCGCTGACGACGTTGATCAATGCCGGAAAGACCATCCGAAGTGGAGCCGGGAAACCGCGGTGATTCATTCAAATATCAAGCGGTCTGACATAAACCCTTTGAACAGAAACTTACCTATTATAATCAACATCTTAAACACATTTAAGAAAGGTGTTCCCGGGGTATACTCTATTGGGAACAGCAAACAGAGATTTGATGGTGTGCGAAAGGAAAGTGCATGAGGTCTGAAACATGGATCGTCCGCGAACCGCCGAGGAAGCTTACCGACCGCATTTGGGTGCAACAGCGGGTGCCTGAAATTGATTGCGTCTTGACCTGATTATTATCCGTGCAATGCCCAGGTAGTGGCACCAAACGCCAGCCTTGAATCTTAAGTTCTGCCGAACAGAAAACCGACACCAAAACAAAGGAAATCCATATTTTGATTTTGGCTCAAAAAACCAGTTTTCGCCGATCATCCGGGCCGTCACTGCCGGACGGGTGGCCCGTTGATGGCCTTCCAGGTTCTAACCCACCAAGCAAGGCAGCACCGCGACTGGCGGGATATACCGCCCGGCCGAATGTCGCCAAGGTCGAGGGCTACTGGATGCGCCGGCGTCCGCACGTCAAGCGGGCGATTGCCGAACTACGGGCCGCACGTCAAGCTGAGCGCGATAGGGAGATCGAGCGGGCCGAAGACAAGCGCCGAGCCGATTGGCCGCCTTCGCGGTGTCGATTGCCCGGTCTCGGCCATCATCGCGGGCGCGATGACATGGCGCCCTTCCAATGCAAGCGCTCGGTCCTGCCATGCCCCGATGATGGGCAACAACGGGAACTGGCCGCGAAGATTCTCCGGCGTTTCGCGCCAGACAAAAAACCAGTTTTCGCCGATCATTCCGGGCCGTCACTGCCGGACGGGTGCCCGTTGATGGCCTTCCAGGTTCTAACCCACCAAGCAAGGCAGCACCGCGACTGGCGGGATATACCGCCCGGCCGAATGTCGCCAAGGTCGAGGGCTACTGGATGCGCCGGCGTCCGCACGTCAAGCGGGCGATTGCCGAACTACGGGCCGCACGTCAAGCTGAGCGCGATAGGGAGATCGAGCGGGCCGAAGACAAGCGCCGAGCCGAATTGGCCGCCTTCGCGGTGTCGATTGCCCGGT
This sequence comes from uncultured Bauldia sp., assembly GCA_963663975.2. GTDB lineage: Bacteria > Pseudomonadota > Alphaproteobacteria > Rhizobiales > Kaistiaceae > JANQRX01. The sequence continues at coordinate 7,476 of CAXXRA010000014.1, forward strand.
CTCGGCCATCATCGCGGGCGGCGATGACATGGCGCCCTTCCAATGCAAGCGCTCGGTCCTGCCATGCCCCGATGATGGGCAACAACGGGAACTGGCCGCGAAGATTCTCCGGCGTTTCGCGCCAGAGACGGAAAATATCCAGTACATGAAAGCGCGGCCAGGGGCCGGTAACGAGTCCCGCCGCGTCGATCGCCTCGGGGTTGATCGACGCTTTCGTGATGGCGTCCCGCTCACGGGGTCCTGGTCGGTAATCGGTAGCGCCGGAGTCCGGATCGCCCGCTCTCGCGCTCTCAGGGGCGCCAGGGGACGCATTCGAGCTCCGGGCCTTGCGGTCATCACGTGTATCCTTGCGTCGGTACGCCGTTTGGGTACGCCGTTTGGCAAAAATCAGGAGACGCCGCATAACTCTGGGTTGGTGAGGCGAAATTGAATCGGATTGCAAACAGCGCATTCGCCAGGGAGCGAATTGACCTCGATCACCCGCCCACATGGCCTGAGGAGCTGTGCGCGTTTCTTGAAGAGCATCACGAGTTGTTCCTACGCTGGGAGACCAAGCAGGGGCAGTGTTTTGGCCCAGACATTCGATGAAGCCATCGTCCGATTGGCGAATCTATTGCGGCCCTACGAAATCGTAGGCTGGCATTGTACGCGCCTTACGGATGAAGAGATCGAGGAAATCTCTTGTAACGGCATGGGATTGCCCGATGGAAGGATGCTCACGCGTCGAATTAACGCTGTCGAGGAGGCTGGTTGCCTTGCACCGGATGTCGCGCGGATTCTGAAACTCCGCAATCAAGCGGACGAGGAGTACCGCGCAGGCGCGGTCTGGTTTTGCTTCTACCCTCCGGGGAGGGCTGGCGAACACGGAATTGAACGGTTCTTCCGTCACTGGGGTGGCGAAGCGCTCTACAACTCGCATGAACGTGATCCGGTCACATCACAAGCGATCAGCTGCATCGGGACACCGTGCCTTGTCGAAGCAAATGTACCGATTGCATTTTTGGCTCGGCATGGGGGACTCGAACTAAATTTCGTACGACGATTCCTCGTTGGCCCGAGGCCTGCCTGCACGACTTGTAGAAGATTATGAAGGGCGAATCGTTAGTCCGTTACCGGCTGCAAATGTTCGGCGCGTCGTTCGTTTTCCCGATCCAGACTTCCTTGAACTGACGGGGTGTTCGGATTGGGCTAGTCCAATTCCGAGCTGAAAGGTGCTTACGCCCTCCGCGCGCCCGAATTTCGCCCATTCGGCGAGATCAACATTCGGATCGCCGTCGCGGTACCACTCGACACGGCATCCCCGGCCGGTCGCCTGGATACGCGCTTGCGCCTTCGCCGTCGTCCGCATGAAGCACCACGTGACCGCTTGTGAGCGCCGCGAATCGCTTCGGATCAGTGCGCATCCCCGTCGTACCGCCGGCCGCGTAGACACCGCCCGCGCGACACCACGGCGCCAGGGCGAGTGTTTTGCGTGACAAGCCTTTGACAGGGCGGAAATCGGAACTCCTGCGAAAAGCGGCTATCAACAAGAGGGGTAAGGCATTTGAACAGTCTAAAATCGACTAATTTGTGTTGGCATGCCGCTTGGCGTGCCGTAGTGGCTTCTCTTTCTGCTGTCTACCGATCCGGTTGCATCCCGCTGATTCATGCGGGTTTTGGGGCGCAACTTTCGCCCATGGCAACAGGGAGGTAAATTTCGGCCGTGAGTAACCCGCTTTTCGATCCCCTGGTGACGATTGCGGCATTTGCGGTTGCTGTGTGGCGCGCGCGCGAGAGCTGGCGTCGCCCTGGCCGGTGTCCGTGAAGCTGATAGGGCTCGTCTGTTAGCGGATCGTTCGGCCAGGTTCGAGGCCGGTCGAGCCGCCGAGGTCTCCGTGCTCGACCGAAAGGCTCTTGTCATCTTCGCCGATATCGACCGGATCGCTGTATCCGATGCGGGTCGGCTGTCGGCGTCCTGGCACGCAAGCGAGTATCCGGCAAGGGACCATCGGGCGGGCTTACTTGCCGCCCTTGCCTGGACCAGAAGGCCGCCATCCAGACCGCCAAGGACCATCACCGCGTCGCGCAGGGACGTTGTGTTCGGTGTAACGTTAATCTGATAAATATCGCTTTCAGGGAGTGCGCACCTTGCCATTTCGATGCGATCGACAAGCGCCGCGATTTCCGCGGCGTGATCGGCATCGTGCCCGCGGATCGTTGTCCAGTGGCGACGGGCATCGCGCAGCGTGAAGCAGTGACAGCGGCCTAGCCGACGTGTGGGAGTCCGAACTCCCGATCTGGACCGAGAGCCGATACCGTGAGCTCTACCTCGGGGACCAGCTGTTCCCGCCTGTTGATCGGCGTGGAATATTGACCCCCTTGGTGGGGTAATCGGCGTCCAAAATTGACCCCCCTGGTTTTGTGATTTTTAACACACCTCGTTGTTTGGACAGACGAGGTGGGGGAGATGCTGGTTGTGGAGACGATCGCACGGATACGTCGGGATCATCTGGTGAGGGGCGTTCCGATCAAGAAGATCGCCCGGGATTTGAGGGTTTCGAAGAACACGGTGCGCAAGGTGGTGCGGGGCGATGAGACCTCGTACAGCTACGAGCGCAAGATCCAGCCGATGCCGAAGCTTGGGCCGTGGGTGGATGAGCTCGAGCGCCAGCTGGAGGCCAACGAGAAGAGGCCGCGCCGGGATCGGCTGTCTCTGCTGCGGATTCATGAAGACCTTGCGGCTCTGGGCTATGGCGGCGGCTACGACGCAGTGCGCCGCTACGCCAGGACCTGGCGTCGGCGGTGGCGGCTGTTGTCGCCGTCGCAGGGTTTTGTGCCGCTGAGCTTCGATCCCGGCGAGGCCTACCAGTTCGACTGGAGCCACGAGTACGCGCGCCTGTCGGGTGTGACGACCAAGGTGAAGGCGGCGCACATGCGGCTCTGCTACAGCCGCATGCAGCTGGTTCAGAATCTTCCCGCGCGAGAGCCAGGAGATGGTGTTCGAGGCGCACGAACGGGCCTTCCACTTCTTCGGCGGGGTCTGCCGGCGGGGCATCTACGACAACATGAAGACGGCGGTGAGCATGGTCTTCGTCGGCAAGGAGCGCGCCTACAATCGGCGCTTTCTGGAGCTGTGCTCCCACCATCTGGTGGAGCCGGTGGCGTGCACTCCGGGTGCGGGCTGGGAGAAGGGGCAGGTCGAGAGGCAGGTGGGTGACGTCCGCGGCCGCCTGTTCGTGCCCATCCCCGCGGGGCCGCTCCTACGTCGAGATCAACGAGTGGCTGATGGATCGGTGTATCGAGGACGCCAAGAAGCGGCCGCATCCGACGATCGAGAGCAAGACGGTGTGGCAGGTGTTCGAGGAGGAGCGGCCCTTCTTGATGGCCTATCGCGGCCCCTTCGACGGCTTCCACGCCACCGAGGTGGCGGTGTCCAAGACCTGTCTGGTGCGCTTCGACAACAACCACTACAGCGTCGCCGCCCGTGCCGTCGGGCGGCCGGTCGACGTGCGGGCCTACGCCGATCGGATCGTCATCCGCCAGGACGGCGAGACCGTCGCCGAGCATCCCCGCAGCTTCGGGCGCGGCCAGGTCGCCTACGATCCGTGGCACTACGTGCCGATCCTGACGAGGAAGCCCGGCGCGCTGCGCAATGGCGCGCCCTTCAAGGGCTGGGCAACTGCCCGGCGCGCTCGGCCGCATACGGGCCCGGCTGACGGGTTGCGACGACGGTGACAGGCAGTTCGTGAGGATCCTCGCGGCGGTTCAGGAGGACGGGCTGGAGGCGGTCGAGGCGGCCTGTGCCGAGGCGCTCGACTGCGGCGCCTGCAGCGCCGACGTCGTGCTCAACATCCTCGCCCGGCAGTGCCAGCCGGCACCGCCGGCGACCATCCCGACGCCCGAGGGGCCTGCAGCTTCGCCACCGGGCCGGTGGCCGACTGTCAGCGCTACGATCGCCTGAGGGAGGCCGGTCATGGAGCGTCATGAGGTGCTGGCGATGATGACGGCGTTGAAGCTCGCGGGCATGCGCGCCGCCTACGACGACATCCTTGCCGACGGGCTCAAGCGTCGTCATCCGGTGCAGCAGATCATCGGTACGCTGCTGCAGGTCGAGATCGCCGACAAGACGGCGCGCTCGATCAAGTACCAGATGGCGTCCGCCAGGTTGCCAACGGCCAAGGAGCTGGCCGACTTCGACTTCGCCGCCTCGCCAGTCAACGAGCCCCTGATCCAGGAGCTCGCCGGCGGCGGCTTCCTGGGAGGGCAAGCGCAACATCGTGCTGGTCGGCGGCACCGGCACCGGCAAGACCCATCTCGCCGTCGCCATCGCGCGCTCCTGCATCCGCAAGGGCGCCCGGGGCCGCTGCTACAACGTCGTCGACCTGGTCAACCACCTCGAGGCCGAGCTCCGCGCCGGACGCCAGGGCCGCACCGCAGATCAGCTTGTACGCCGCGACTTCGTCATCCTCGACGAACTCGGCTACCTGCCCTTCGCCCAGGCCGGCGGGCAGCTGCTCTTCCACCTCATGAGCCGGCTCTACGAGCGCACCTCTATCGTCATCACCACCAACCTCGCCTTCGGCGAATGGCCATCCGTCTTCGGCGACCCCAAGATGACCACAGCCCTGCTCGACCGTCTCACCCATCATTGCGAGATCATCGAGACCGGCAACGAGAGCTGGCGCTTCAAGAACCGCTCCTGAGCCGCCGCCGGCCGTGCCTGCGGCCCGGTTGCCCCGGTGGGTCAACAGGTACCCCCCCCTATTGACTACCGGGACAACCTCCGCCGTGCCGCTCAGGGGGAGTCAATTTTGCACGCCGATCGGGGGTCAATATTGAAAGCCGTTTGACAATTTGGCTGGGGCGCCAGGATTCGAACCTGGGATCACGGGATCAAAACCCGATGCCTTAACCTCTTGGCCACGCCCCATTTGAGGCCGGATCGTCGCTGCGCGGCGGCGCCGGTCCGCGCCCCGTATATAAGGTGGTCGCGGGCCTCGCAACGTCCTGTTGGGTCGCCTCGGCCGCCAGAATTTGTCGGCTTGCCGGCCACCGGGGCCGAGTCTATAAGACGGCTCCCGCAAAGCGGCCGGAGTGTAGCGCAGCCTGGTAGCGCACCTCGTTCGGGACGAGGGGGTCGCAAGTTCGAATCTTGCCACTCCGACCAACAAAATCAAAGACTTAGCTTTTCGGGATAAGGCTACACCCCAGAGAAGACCCCAAAAAACGCCTTGTAAAGACGGCCCGACTGTGGTGATTTTGTTTGTGCTACGGTACGCTGCATAGTTGAATCTCAAATCGGATCAAAACTATGAGATGCTTGCTTGCCGCATTGATCACGGGCACGGTGCCCGCCCTCGCCGACCAGTTCATGTGACCGATGGCGACACGGTCAAGTTGGTCCGCGATAACGGGTCGATCGAGCGAATCAGGATTTTGGGCATTGATACGCCGGAGATTGGAAGCGCCGACTGTCCGGCCGAGCGCGAACTCGGTCTGATCGCCGGGGCGGAATTGGTGAAAATGCTGGGAGAGGCCGTCTCGGTCGAGATCGACCGAGACGGCGTCGACCGCTACGGTCGCACGCTGGCCCGCATCACGGTCGACGGGCGCGATCTTGGCGAGGCGCTGATCGCCGCCGGCCATGCGCGGACCTGGACCGGGCGGCGTGAGGACTGGTGCGGCGCAGATTGACGACACTATTATACCGACATTCCCCAGATGACATCCAAATTCGTGGAAATCGTACCACTGGTCCACCGCCAAGGGAACGGCATCTCCTTTTGCAGCCATCCGATGGCCTGATTTTAGTGAGCGGCCTCCGTTTGGAGGGATTCGGTCATTTTTCTCGCCATCCAGACGCACCTCTCCTGTCGCTTTCTCCTCACCGTCGATTTCCTCGGCCCTACGCCGGAGCGGGTCTTGGCCGCAGATCATCGATCAGCCGTAGGATTTTCCGAAACACCGGGTCACCGCCACCTCCGCCAATTGGAACGTGACATACGGCCATGGTGACCACCTTGGCACCGCTTCACCAGCTTCTCGCGCAGGTGGTCAACGACCAGTGCTCCACCTCCTTCGGCAAGGCCAGTGTCCGCATGAAGTTACCGAGATTGTAGGCCAGGGCGTGAAGCTGCAGCCGGACCTCGTTGTTGCGGAACTTCCGGCATGACAGCCGGGTCCATCTGATGGCGTTCTTGCCTTCCTTGATGTGCTGCTCCGCCGTACCGCGCTGATTGTAGAAGGCGACCACGCGCTCGGCCGGGCGGGACAGGTTAGTGACGATGAAGCCGACACGGGGAACCAGTTCGCCGGGGTGCCATTCCACCTTGGCGACCACGCGCCGCTTCCTGTCCCAGCTTCCAGCCCGATAGCTGAAGCTGGCGTAATAGCGCCGCACATGGTTCGGCGGCCGGCCGAGGGGGCGCGTGAGCAGATGGCCAATGCTTTCCTGAAGAACATGGTTCCTTGGCAAGCGGATCGCGTACTTGTAGCTCTCGGCTTCCAGGAACTCATAGAGGTCCGGTGAGGCGAAGGCGGCGTCGCCTCGGAAATACAGTCGCACCTTCCGACCCTTGTAGCGAACGACAACCGGCTTCAGCACGCTTGCCCAGTTATCGGCGCTGTGAACGTTGCCAGGGCGCAGCGAACACCGTTCCAGATCGCCAAACTGGTTGAACAGGAACAGGGGGTGATAGCAGGTGGAGCCGAAGTGGCCGTTGTAGGCCGTACCCTCTTGGTCGCCATGGGTCGGGCTGACGCTTGAGTCCATGTCGAGAATGATCATCTTCGGTGGGTGCTGGTCATGAACCCGGTCGATCCACATTCCGTTGATGCGGCCAAGGCTTCCGTGTTCTCGCGGTGGCCGACTCCGTTCGAACCGAGCCATCTGGCTGGTAGAGCCTGTCTTTCGATCGCCCTGCCACCGACAATCCACCGCATGGCGGGATCGCGAGCCAGACGATCGGCATCGTTGACATCATCTATCCGCCGAGCCGGCCAAACACCGACTGACGGAACTGCCCCGTCATGCCATGCCGCCCGTTCTTGCCGGTACGACTGTCTTGGAAAAGACCGCCGCCAACCTCGGTCAGGCCAAGGGCAGTCAAGCTCCCGGTAGGCGAGCAATCCAGCGCTGACGTAACCTTGCCATGGAATTCCTGAGGCGACGGTCGAAATCGACCCGTAAATGGGGGGCCTGGGTTCGACACGGCGCTTGATAAGCGAGGACGCCATGCGCGGCATTTGGGAAATCCAGATGGCGCCAAAGCTGGAGCATTTCGTGGCAAGTCGGTGAGTACCTCCTCGGGGTCGCCAACCGACGCCTCCCGGGAGGCGCCTATCTTTTATTTGAGCGGATAGTGCCGAGGCCGCCGCCCAGGCGGCGAGTTTAGAATCGTCATCGTGAGGCGGAGAACCGTCATCGTGGTGCATACCGATCGGCAACAGGCGGACGCAGACCAAAGAGCGACCACGCCCGCGATTTCATCTGGATCGGGGCAGAAATCGGAGATATTGCGCCAAATCATATCCTTTTCGGGAAGTTCGTCAATCACCTTCAGCAGTACGCCCAGCAACATCGGCAGCGGTATGGCCAGGACCCTCCGAATGCAGTCACCATCGACGGCAAAAATCCGGTAATCCTGCCCTTAGTTCAACACCGCAATAATCAACCGATCGGCAACAGGCGGACGCAGACCAAAGAGCGACCACGCCCGATCGGCGATTTGAAGAACGCCTGGACCGTCGATCTTGAGAGTCGCGACTGCACCGAGTTGAGGACCGGTGTTAAAAACGGTCTCCGGATCGAGGCAGGTGGCCGCCGGCAAAACGTCGTCATCCTGCACATCTTCGGGCACCGCATAGGCCGGCGCCATCATCCACAAGACGACGATCACCGCCGCAATCAGGGTGCGTTTCATGGGCACAAACCAGCGGCGCCAGACTCAAGCCGTGATTTCTGGCAATCGGTCCGGTCACGCAAATCGTCGGTGTTTTTCAGATCCTGTTGGAGTGTCGTCTTCAAATCTCGCAAGAGTTGGTCGCCAGGGTTTTCGCCGAGGCGCAGGCGTACCGTGTCAAGCCGGCTGGCGAGCGCCAAGAGCTGGACGTCCAAGACCGCCACCGTGAGAGCCAGCAGATCAATCCGGTTGGTAAACAGGGCTTCCCTGATCTGTCCCCGCGCCTCGATGTCATCGGCCTGGGCTTCGGTAACGACGGCGCGTGTCCAGCGGTGGCTTGCCCATGCGAATGGCTCGATCGTTTCGGCCGCTTCAATGGCGCCCGCGATCGCGGCGAGCAGAGCACATAGTGCCGCCACCGCACCCCATGGCTTCTTGATCCATTTCGGCATCCACGAAAGAACCGTTTTCATTTCAGCTCCGCCCGCAGCCCGTCGTAGAAGAGCACCAGGTCCCGATGACGGCGCGAGCACCGGCCGAGCGCGCGCCTCGCCTTACCGACTGCCACCTGGAGCTCCTCGCTCACCAGGACCGTCGGCGGCGGCGTGCAGAGGTTGGACAGCGAAGCCGGCAGGACCGGCAGGACGGGCCTGGCCAGACCGGCACCGTTCGTCGTCCGGCTGCAGCCGGCCAGGATCAGGAACGCGACCACGATTCCGAAGGCCCTAGGATATGTCATTGAGCCTCTCCGCATCTTCTGCACTCGGCTTGCACGACTGTTCGGGAGGCCGCGCGGCCAGCACCTCCTGGAGCCGGGTGAGTTTTGCATCCTGTGCGGCGAGTTCAGCCTCGCGGGCCGTCGTCTGGGCGCGCTCGGCCTCGAGCGCGGCTTCGCCCGCCGCCCACTGGCGGGCGCGCTCGGCCGCGACCTCGCGCTCGACCCGCAATTCGACCCGGGCCGCGCCGTTGATCTCGCCCTTGAGGTAGACCGCCGAGACGAACAGCACCGCGCCGACGGCCAGCCAGGCCTTGCCGGGGATCAGCCGCAGGACGGAAAGAAGCATATCTATTCCTCTCGACCGCCCGCTGTGATAAGGACCGCAACGCCGGTAGCGGCATGCGCAAACACCGATGGCCACGCGGATCGCGCCAGGAGATCGCAACGAGCCGGAAGTGGAGCCGGGGTAGCGCCCGGAGTGCTGCCGGCTGTTTTCACGCCGTCTTGCCGCTGCGGTGATCGTCGAGGCGCGCGCTCGCGCGCGCCAGGCGTACCAGGCGCCCGCGACCAGGATGGCGACCACCGCCAGCCACCAGAACTCGCCCAGCGTCGCCAGCAGCCCGCGGAAGGCGGCGGCGAAGCTGTTGACTTGGGTTGCGACGTCGCCCGCCTGGCCGAGCTGGTCGAGGACGCCGGTCTGATCGACCACGCCGCCGACCGCGACCGCGCCGCCGCCGACCGTGCCGCCGGCCTTGAGCATGTCGGTCGCGGCAATCGTCCGGGATCCGCGCTGGCGGAGGTCGGCGAGGCTCGCCCGGCTGCGCTCCGGCGCCACCGCCCGGGCCGGCGCCTTGACCAGCGCGGCCATGGTGGCGTCGTCGAGATCGGCGGTCAGCGGCAGGCCGTTGTCGGCCTTGAAGGCGAGCAACGCGCCGCGAGTCTTGGATCCCATGTCGCCGTCGGCCCGGCCGACCTCCGGGTAGCCCTTGGCGCGCAACAGGGCTTGCGCCGCGCGCACCGTCGCGGCCTCGATGATCGCCGGCGCCGGCGGCGTGCCCCGGCCCTCGAGGAGGCCGGCATATTCGGCCCGCGCGGCGAAGCACGGGCAGGCCTTGTTCGCGTATTCGCGATGGCCGGAGACATCGACGATCGCCGGATATTCCGCGATCTTGGTGGCGATCAGATCACGCAGCGCTGCTTTTTGCTCGGCCGTCCTGGTGTCGCGTGCCTCGAGCACGTCGTTGGCGCTGACCCCGCCGACGTAGCAAATCCCGAGCGTGCCCTCGTTGTGGTTGAGACAATGGGCACCCTTCAGGCGTTCCGGTCGGCCGGCGTGGATTTCGCCGTCGAGCCCGACGACCCAGTGATAGCCGATATCGTTGAAGCCGCGTTGTCTGTGCCAGCCTCGGATGTCATCGACCGAGACCTCGCGGCCTTCGGGCGTGGCCGAGCAATGGACGATAATGCCGTCGATCCGGCGCATATCATGCCTCCGAAGATTTGGTGCTGGTCAGTCGCGGAACGGGAAATTGTTGTCGTTGGCCGCCGCCGTCGACCGGTGGGCCGGGTCAAACATGCCGACGGGCGAAAGCGACCAGCCGCGGAATATGAACACTGGCCGCCAGCCGCGCGCCCGCAGATGGTCGGCCATCCCCAAGACCTGGACCGCCCAGGGATCGAGGGCGCGGTGGTTTTCCATCACGGCTCAAGCCGGGTCCCGGCACCAGAACCTGTAGAACCCCTCGAGGATCTGGCCATTCGACGTGGTGGCGAGACAGATCAGTCGGTAGCGGTTGCCGGCCAGGCATCCGGTGATCCGCTGTTGCGCCACGGTCTGGGCGAGGCCGATGGCGCTGTTCTCGAACGAGGCCACGCCCGACAGCCGCGAGGCCGGCGAGGCGTCGGCGGTCTCGCCGGTCGCCGTCTCGGCGACCTCGAGCGTGAACGTCGCCGCGGTCACCGTCTCGCCCGATTCGACATCGTGGACGTAGTCGAACCACGGGTCGAAGGTTTCGCCGGGGCCAAAACCCCAAACGGAGAAATCTAAAATGCCAGCACCTTTTCCTGATTTGACTGGTGATATCCGTCCGACTGCCGATCGGATTGTTCTCGAATACCAATGGATTGCGCAATGGTCGGATGAGATTGGCACGGATGCCGATCTCACGATGAAAAAGCTGTCGCAGTTGGTGTTTCACCATTGCCGGCTTTTTAATATCTTTGCCGGCCGGATCTCCAATCCTGCATTCGCCATCGCCACCCGCCGGGCGTTTGCTCGGCAGGGGGTGGAATGGTCGACGCCGGCAGCCATGCTGGTAGATCTCGCCTCAACCGTTCCTCGAGCGTGACGCATGGCTGACCGAGGCATTTCTCGCAGATCAGCCCCATGCAGACTTTACAAAGGCCGCCTAGATCCTCGGGACGCTCTCCGGCCCTGACGTGCGTCACGCGGTTGCAGTGCCGACACGAGAACGTGTCGGCCTCGCTGACACCATCAGGGCCGGAGATCGTGGCGTAGCCGCCAGGATTACGCATTGGCTCACCTATTCGCGGTGATGCGCCTGGACGATCACCGTGCCGGTGTAGGCCGGCGACTTGGCGCGGGCGGCGAAGCCGGCCAAATTGGTCGCCGGGATCACCAACTCGGAGCCGGGCGCGGCCACCCAACGATACGAGGCGCGCTGGTTGACGGCGATGCCGAGCACCGACGAGTTCGCGGTGATCGTGCCCTCGGCGGTAAAGTTGCCCGAGCCGATGGTATCGGCGCCGGCGTCGGCGGGATCGAGCGCATTGGGCGTCAAGGCGGTCGAAGTGCCGGCGGCGGTCTGCCGGCTGATGTCATAGGTGATGACGTTGTCGGCCGGGGTGCCGTCGGCGCCGAACATCAGGTCGAAAATCCACGCTCGGCGCAGCGAGGCGGTGGCGGCGGTCAACGCCGCGATGGTTTTAAACGAGCTCGACAGATTCTGTTGGGTGCCCCCGAGCAGATTGCTGGTTGCGTATTTTGCGCTCATCGAAATTCATCTCCTAGTTTTGCCGCGCTGGCATCAGCGCGATCTGATTCAAACCTGACGGGAACTCTGATCGTGATTTCAAAACGCGACGGTCAAGCTGCCGATCAGACAAAGATTTCCTCGATTTCGAGATCGGAAAACAGAACCCCACCCATCAGCCTGGCGGCGCCGGCGCCGTTGAAGGTCAAAGTGCCGGCCGATTCAGGTCCGGCGTGAACCTTGAAGGTCGTCGCCGACACGGTGTCGGCCCGCATTTCGTGCAAGAGATCCATTTGCTCGGTCTCATCGGCGTCAAGGCCGTCGGCGATGGCGGCGGTCAGGGCGTTTTCGGTCGAATCCTGGAACAAGGCGGCGACGACGCCGACGGCAACCGAGCACGCGACGTGCAAGCGCGAGCGGATGCGCAAGATGTTGGCCTTGCTGGTCGGCGTGATCGCCTGGTTCATGTATTCGTCGCCATCGGTGCTTAGCTGCGGGATGGTGTCGTCGAGCTCGGCGGTGTTGGTGCCGGTGTTGACCGCCGCGTCGGCGGTGCGCTTGCGCTGGACGGTGGCGCCGGGGCGATGGATGCCGGGCCCCATCGGCTGGCAGACGGTCGGGACGCTGGCATAGGTGCCGGGCGTGGCCAGGCCCGAATCCCAGGTCATGTAGCCGAGGATTCGGAACGGTTTTGTCGTCACCGCGGCCGAGGCGTAAATGGTGCCGGCGCTGTCGGCTGCGCCGGCGCCGCCCTCGGCGGTGGCCGAGGTCAACACGCCTTCCTCCAGCGGATAGATGATCGGCGCCGCCGCGGTCGGGTCGAGGCAGTTGATGACCCCGAGCCGCAGCGTGCCGCCATCGTTGAACACCACCAACCACAACCTAAAGGCCTTGCTGGCGACGGTTCCCAGGGTCGAGCCGGCCGACACCGTCATCGACAGCGCCGCGGTCAGCTTGATCTCGTCGACATTGCCGTCGCTCGCGGTCTCGTCGCGGAACGCCAGGCGGACCGGAACGGCGGCAGACGGATCGGCCCCGGCGGCGGTCTTAATGGCGATGGTCAGCACGCCGCCGGCGACGCTCGGGACGATCCTGCCGTTGATCAGCGCCGGCCCGAAGGTCTCGAGCAACGCAATGAGCGTCGTTTCGACTTCCAGTGCCCACAGCCGCGTGTCGTCCTTGTCGACATCGGTCGCGTCGACGTGGACCGCCGCAAACAGCTTGGTGAAAATGGCAGCCATTTAGGTGACCTTGTGTTCCCAAAGAGAAACCTCGGCGGCGCGCAGATCGTCATCGCCGGCCGGCGAGTCGGGCTCGATGACCCACCAATAATGGACGTATTTGGTCGCCGTGTCGGTCGAGGTCACCGTGACCTCGATGCCGTTGCTATCGTTGACCGTGGTGGTGCCGAGCTCGGTGCCGTCATTGTGGGCAGTTGGCGCGGCGCCGTTTTTGCCGCGCACTGAAACCGTGACCGACGGGGATGGATCGTCCGACAAGCCCTTATTCGACGAGCCATAGATGATCGCTTTTCCGAACGCCTTGCCGGTGGCAAAGGTGACCCCGGCCCATAAGAGGTTGGCCGCTTGCTTTGAGCAATCCGCGCTGGAAACGACGGTGTTGCCGTCGAACCAAATCGATTTGTTGCTCGCCAGATTGCCGTCGAAATTGGTGTGATCACTGACGGTGATGGCGACCAGCCCGGCCGGAATCACCGGCGCGGTGCCTTCCTCGGTCGCCGGGGTCCAGGCGTCGATCGTTTCGTCGACGGCGATGACCTCGAGCTCGCATTCGCCGCGGGCTACATCGAGTAAATGCTTTGTGACTTCGAATGAGGTCGCGATGCCGAGTTCGGCGATCTCCAGCCGCACGAAGCGCTCGTCCCTCGCCTTCAGCCCGTAGAAATTGGTGCGGATGGTGCCGCGCCACGGCGCCGCGGCGCGCACCGCTTCCCGCTTCATCAGGCGCCGCACCTGGCTGTGCGACGGCACCTCGAGCAGACCAAGGCCGGCGACCCGGTCCTCGACCAGCGCGAGCACCGTCTCCCCGTCCGGCCACGGCTCGGCGTCCTGTTCGCGGTAGTCGTGATCGGGCGAGGTATACTGCGCCCGCACCCCCTCGATCGCCGTCATCGGGTCCTGGCCGCGGGTCAGTTCGACGAACGTGATGTGATCGTCGGTGATGGTCACCGTCGGCGCCACGAACCTGCCGGCCTGGATGCCCAGCGTGCCGTCACGGCGCGTCCACAGTCGGCCGTCGAAGGTCGCCAGGATGCGCGCAATGACATCCTTGGGCCGGTCGAGGGGCAGATAATAGGTCAGCGCGATGCGATACAGGCTCTCGCCGCCGGCCCCGGCGAGGGTCGCAATCGATTCGTCGCAGACATCCGCCGCCGTGGTCCACTCCGCCAAATTGCCCGAGATCTTGGCCCAGGGCTCGCCGGCGCCGTCGGCGCTGGTCACATAGTCGGCCAGGCACCGCACCGGATTGTCCGACCAGGTCCAGGTCGTGTCGTCGTCGCGGTCCTGGGATGAATCATTCCAGTCGAACACCACGCTGGCATCGAACAGCGCTTTGATCTTGGGCCGGCCGTCGGGGAAATTCTTGAGTTGCAGTTCGGAGGTGGTCTCGTTGTCGAGCACCACCAGCATCGAAGCGACGCCATCGCCGCGCACGTCGGCGGTGCTGAACGAGGTATTGATCTCGGCATATTCGGTCTCGGTCGCCAAGCCGAGGTGGGTGTAGAATTTCGCCTTGGTCAGCCCCGAATAGGGCGTTTCCTGAATGTCGTTGCTGCCGTCGACGGTCACCACATTGCCGTCGATGATCAGGCTGACGAACGCCGAAATCCGGCCCTGGTTGATGGCTTGGCCGAGATAGAGATCGTCATTGACGCCGGCGTCGGTATCAAACCAGTTGATCGCCCCGGCGAGCTGGACCGTGCCGTAGCTTTTCATCCGCGGCGGCACCGCCTGGCGGATGGCGATCTGGCCCTCGGACGGTTTCAGCGTCGGCGCCGATCCGCCGCGAGGACTGAACACCGCCCCGGCAGCGAGCGACAGGCCGACCTGCAGGGCGGCCGGCACCAGGGTGAGGGTGACGAAATTCACCGCCGCCAGCGAGAACCCCGCGTTGAACAGTATCAGCCCGACGACGGACCCGATCGCCGCTGGCATTCACCGGATCCTTGTCAGGCCGGCGCGCCGCGCCAGGCGCTGAAACAGCGGCGCCAGGCCGCCATGGCGGTTGACGATGCGCAGCCAGCCGATCCGCGTGGCGTAGCGGCCGCGGAGCTCCGCGGCCGGATCGGTGCAGGTGACCAGCTCGACCCAATTGGCCACCGTCAGGGCGCAGTCCCAACCGCCGAACGCAAATGGATGACCGGCGGCGGTGGCAAGGAAGGCCGGCAAGATGTCGCTGTCGCTGGATAACCAATCGCGGCGCCAGCCCTCAAAGCGCCAGGCGGCGACCGTCGGAAAGTCGGCGATGATGATTCCATCCTTCGCCTTGACCGCCCACCGCCGGCCGGTCCAGATCGCCCCGAAGGTGCCCAGGCCTTTCAGCCGCACCAGGCCGATATCGCCGGGAACAAGAGACCGTGGAGCGCCGCAGGCGCGACGGGGAACAAAACTACTCATTCAGAACACCGGCCACGTCACCGACCCTTCCGAATATGCCGACACCCGCACACAGAAATTGTCGCCCGGCGATCGCCCCTGCTGGTCGCGATCGGAGAAATAGGCAAGGGCCGGCCGATTGCGGTTGGAGAAGGCGCTGACCGCCGGCACCGAAATGATCCGCGTCCCCGGCCGCTCATCCGAGGGTCCGGCGATCGTTGCGGTCAGCGGCCCCATGGTGCCCGCGAACATCACCAGCATGTCGTCGAGCACCGCCCAGTCGACGGCATTGCCGGCCTCGTCGATCTGGCGAATATCGAAGAACTGCAGATAGACGTTGACCGTGCGGCCAGCGCTTTCGTCGCCATCGTCGGCGATATTGTCTAAGAGGCCCGCTTCGCCGAACAGCGTGAAGGTCATTTCCTCGGCCGCCAGCGCCGTGCCGCTTTCGATGCCGGAAATCCGGCCGTGTTCGCCGACCCCTTGCCAGGTCTCGCCGCCGGCGAGAAGATCGCCAAAGCCCGGCCACAGCCGTTTGGGCGCCGATTTGAAATCGAACTCGACCAGGTGCGCGGCGCGGATGGTCGCGCCGGCGAGTTGGGCCTCGATCAGGTCGTCGAATTGCGCCATGAATCTTGGCTTCCCTGTCCGGCCTTCGGCCGTCCTCGCCTCTTGTCAGATCACCTCGACGAACGAGATTTCGGGCGCGGTCTGCCACAGCCGGCCGAGCGAAATGTCGAGCGCGTCCTCGCTGGCCAGCCGCATCCGGCACACCGGCGCGTCGAACTCGAGCCGGCGGTCGGCGCCGATCGGCCCGCGCAGCGGCGGCCAGATCGACCAGGTCTGATCGGAGCCCGAAGTCGAGACCACCTCGCGGATGACGTAGAGGTGATCGGCAACCGAGAACGGCATCCCGCCGGTGATGGTGCCGGCGGCGGTGACGGTGGCCGTGATCTGACTCGCCCGCAGCGCCGCCGCGGTCTTGAGCTTGATCCGGATCGTCGGCTCGTGGAATCCGGTGCCGTCGGTGAAGTCGGTGTCGTCGGTGAAATCCGACGACGCGGTCGTGTAGACGCCGGCGGTGATCCACGGCGCCTGGCCGCGGTCGGCGACCGGCACCAGCACCTCGTGCGCACCGCCCTCAAGGCGGGCGCGGAGCTGCCGCAGGGTGTTGATCTGGGCACCCTGGCCGAGCGTGACGAGCCGCACCCTGGCGATCCAGTAGCCGGCGTCGACCGAGACCACCTGGCTGCGGCCGGTCAGCGTGCGCGGCCCTCCCGCCACCATGCCGCGCGGATCGAAGGCCACCGCGGCGATCTCGAGGCGCGCCGGCCAGGTGAAGATGGTCATTCCGGCGCACTATTCGTCGTGGGTGAATTTCCGCCGGCCCTTGCGGCGGTCGTAGACGGCAATCCCGGCCTGCACCCCTTCGACCACCATGTCCCGAACCTCCCGATTGCCGCGGGCGCCGGAGACATGGACGTTGATATTGAGGGTCGTGGTGTTCGCGCCACCGCCGCGGCCCGGCGGCGTGAAGTCAACCCGCTCGCCTGGTGTCAACCGCAGCGGCACGAGTTGGCTATCGGGACCGCCGGCCCCGCCGACGACAAACGAGCCGCCGTGCTGGAAGCCGAGCAGCTTGCCGAGGCCGCCGAACAGCCCACCGAACAATCCGCCGGCGGCGGCGGTGCCCTTGGCGCCGAACAGTCCTCCAACGATCCGGTCGAGGCCGCTGTCAAGCAGCTTCGAGGCCAAACGATCGACCGCGCCGCCCAGGCTGTCGAGCAGCGACTCGCCCTGGCGAAGGTCGGAAACGAACGAACTCATGACGTCTTTGGCGGAGTCGCGCAGCGCATCCATGGATTTCACCGCCTGCTTGATCTGCGCGCGATGATCGAACAGCGCCGAGGCGGCTGCCATGATCGCCGGCGCCTCCTTGTGATACTGGTCAATTCCCGCCCGTTGAAGCTGATTGTGAAGGAAACGCTCACGGGCGGTGCGTCTGAGCTGCTCGGCCTGGAACTCGAGCGCCTGGCTCACCCGATCGATCCGGCGTTCGGCGCTGTTTCCGCCTCCGCCACCGCGGGTCGATCCGGGAATGATTGTCGCGGCACCTCCAAAGTCGCCCGCACCGCGAAAGTCAGGAAACCCCAGCGGATCGGACTGCAGAAAATCGGTTCGTTGTCCCTGAAAAGAGAGCGCCGTCAAACCACCGCGCAACGACACCATCGGGTCGACGCCCCCGCCGGGCAAAGAGAGCGACAGGCGTTGCAGGACATCGCCGAGTGTCCTGGCGTCGGTAATGATGCCCAGGACCACCTTGGAGAATGAGGTCGACAGAAAGCCGGTGAACGCAGCCCATGAATCGGCGACGATGTCGGCGGTCCCGACCAATTCTTTCTGCATGACCTGTCCGGTGTCGTGGGCTTCCTGGCGCATCCTCTGGAGCTCATCCGGACCGCCGCGCAGCGCATTGACCATCGCCGCACCTTCCGAATCGAAGGCCTTGAACGCCAGCAGCAAGGCCTCCTGTTCGGAGCCGGCGTTCTTGATCAAATCGGCGTAGTCGTCGAGTAGATCGACGACCGAGCGCATCCGGCCGTCCTGGTCGCGCAGTGCGAGATTGTTGGCTTTGAGGATCGGCAGCAGGACGCCGGTTCCGGTTGCCGCCTCGGCCACCCGCCTGGAAAAACGCTGCATCCCCATGTCGAGTTGCGTAACCGCGATGCCGGTCTGCGCGGCGGCAAAGCGCATCTCCTGGAGTTCATCGGTGGTCAGACCGATCTTGGCGGCAGTGTCGCCCAGCCGGTCGGCCGCCGCCACCACTCGCCCGATCGTCGATGGCAGGCGAGTCAATTGGTTGAACACCCCGAACGCCAGCCCGCCGGCAAAGCCGGCAAACAGCGACCTGAGCATGCCGATGTCACCACGCATGCCGACGAAGCCCTTGCGAGTTTTCTCGACTTCGGACCGCACCTTGGTAAGGGCTTTTTCGGTCTGCTCGTCGGCGCGGATGCCGAAGCGAAGGTCGGGCAGGGCCATGGTGTCAGGACTTCTCGTTTTGGATGCGGCAATAGGCGATCAGTTCGATGAACTCGGTGTAGTCCAACGCCTCAATCTCACTGGGGAGCTTTTTGAACCGATCCGCGAGCGCCAGGATCATCATGCGCTCGGGATCGTCCGTCAGTTTTTTTCCGCTTGCCTGACCTGCTCGTCGGGGTCGGGCCGCACCGGTGCCATAATCAGAACGGCGAGACGCTGGACGACCCACTGGTCGACCTTGCGCATCAGGCGCTCACGGTCCTCGACCGTGAACAGCGGCTTCAGATCTCTGTCGAGCGCCTTGCGGATCAGCACGTCGGCCGGAGCGAGTTCGTCAGGCGTCTTGTCCGGCGGATAGATGCTGCGCTTCTCCCACAGCGACAGCGGTCGCCAGTAGACGTCGAGGTTGTCCCACTCCTCGACGCAATGGTGACCAAGGCCGAGCGACTCGTAATGGTCGACCGCTTTGTCGATCGCGGTGCCCATCAGACCGTCGCCCTGGCAAGGGCGCCGTTACCCCGAAACCGGAACTCGACCCCGACGGTGACGCCGCGCTGCAGGGTCGCGTCAATGCCGATCACCGAAGCGGTGCCCGTGCGATAGTTGTCCGACGCCGCCGCGCCCTCGGGATACATGTTGAGGACCACCGAGGCCCCGATCGTCAGCGCCTCTTGCCCAAGCGTGTCGGTCGGGTCCCACCAACACTCCACCCGGCCGGTCCATCGCGAGGTGAATTCGCCGGCGATGTGGGTTTCGGCGGTGTCACCGATCGCAGAATCCTCGGCGTGATCCGCCTCCTCGTTGAAACTGAAACTACGGATCTCGGCGAGGATGTTGGCAGCGATTTTGACCGTGCCATTGTTGCCATGTGTCGTGGCCATCGGGCGGACCTCCGGTTAGCGGGATTGAGAATTGGAAAGGGATTGCCGGGACGCGCGCCTACGCGAGAACCGCGCCGGAATCGTATTCCTCGAGGATCAAGACCTTGCTGGACCCGATGCCGAGGGCCGCCAGCGTCGCCTTGTTGGTCGAGGCGAGATCGGCGGTCGGAATGTAATCGCCCAGCGTGGTGCCCGGCGTGTAGACGATCCCCGCAGCGCCCGTGCCGACGGTGACGATGGCCCCGCGCCGTGCCACCGAAATCCGCGCCCCGTCGGCGTCGGCCGTGGCCAGTGCCATGCCGCCGCCGGCGCTGCCTGCCTCGGCCGCCGTGCCGTCGCATTGGCCCTTTTTCCACTTGCCCGTGGTCGTATCCCAATAGACGAAGTCGCCGGCATCGAGTGCCTCTCCGGCGGCCTGATCCTTATCGACAAACCGCTTGGTGGTGGCGTCCAGGACGACGTTTGCCTTGGTGATCGTCAGTGCGACCATGTTCTCAGTCCTTCCCTGTCAAGCAACGATGTTTTCCGGGGAGCCTTCCGCGGTGCGGTAGAGCAGCGCGAAGCGCATCTCGATCGCGCCGACGTGCTGGGTTCCGTCCTCGACGGTGATCTCCAGCCCGTCGAGACCGATCGCCTTGACGCCGACGCCGAGCGTCACGTCGGCGAAAATCGCATCTTCGACCTCGAGCGCTATTCTGTTGAGCCGCTGCTCCATGTCCTCGCCCCGGTCGAACCCAATCACCCGGAATTCGGCCTGGCGGTGTTGCGTCGTGCTCGAGTCGCCGGCGTCGGCCACCACCTTTTCTGACGGCATGACGATCACCAGCCCCGGTAATTCTTCACCCTCGAGCTCGCCCGGTCGGTTGGTGAAGACGTTGTCGTCGGTGGTCGGCAGATTGCTCAGCGTCTTGACCAGCGCCTCGAGGATGGTGGTGCGGGCATGCTGGACCATCTCATCAGCCTTCGTTCGGCATCTCTTCGAGCATGATCACCGTCATGTCGCCGGTGACATCGCGGTCAAAGCCCTGGGGTCGAAACGTACGCGAGGCGATGACCAGGCGGTCGCCGCTGCGCTCGCCGGAGCGGGCATCGCCGGGCAGGTCGGCGGTCCGCACCGTGAAAATGGCCACATTCGAGCGCAGCCCGGGCCCGGCGCCGCCCAGGCGATCCTCGGTCGGCTCGTCCAGGATGCCGTTGAGGCTGACCGCCGCCTGGCCGGCGGCGGTATAGGTCGCCGCCACCCCGAATTCATCGGTATCGACGAACGCCGCCCGATCGGCGGCCGATTCCACCGCCATGGGTCAGGCTGCGGCTTTTTCGGCCTCGAGCATCTTCGCCCAGGCGGCGTCGCGTTCAGCCGCGACGATCGAATAACCAAGTTCGGCCTCGAGCGCCTTGACCGCCGGCGTGCCGTCGCGGGTGAAATGGCTCATGTTGTCGCGGTCGAGCCGTCCGATCGCGGCAATGATCTCCACCTGCCGCTGATCAGCCGGCGCAATTTCCTGCTCGGGATCGTCCGCCTTCTTGCCCTCGACCAGTTCAAGGCGCTCTTTCAGGTACTTCGATAAATCGCCGAACACGCCGACGATCTCGCCCGGCTTGAAATCGAGCGGTTCGTTGGGGCGCACGATCGTCCGGTCCTCGCCCGGCTCGACGAGTGTCACCCGATGCGAGCGGCGGCTCATCTGGCGACCATTATCCAGACTGATCACGCCGTCCGATCCGATCTGGAGCCGTTCTTTCACGGTGTAGAGATTCATGGCTGCGGGTCCTTCTTCTTTGGAGGGTGGGGCGGTTCATGGCACCGGTCCCGCTGCGGCAAAGCGGGGCCGGTGAGATTGAACCGTCGTGATCAGATCATGGTGACGTAGCAAGCGCGTTGCCAATAGCCGTAGCCGGCCCCGCGCCAGGCATCGATACCGAACTGCCAGGCGGCATTGTCGAACTCGAACTCAGAGCCCTCGGCCTTGGCGGCAAACTCGATGTCGGTCTCCTTCTGGCGAATGAACGCCTTCATCGGCGAGTCGGTGCGGAACACCGAGAACGAATCGGTCCACGCTGAGCGCGCGTCGAGTTCGATGCTGACGTTGAACTTCGACAACCCGGTGGGATCGACACTCGCGGCCATGCCGGAATTGACCATCGGCGACACCGCCGCCAGCGCCGCCGGCCACAGGCCGATCGGCACCAGCACCAGGAAGTCGCGGGCGCCCTCGTTCATCGGCTCGTTGCGATCGTCCACAAAGCTGATGATCTGGCTGATCGCCTTCAGGATCGCCCACTGCATTTCTTCCTTCGACGGCGCCGTCGTGGTGCCGGCGACCTGGCTCGGCTGCGCCGAAATGTCTACGGTGATGTCGTTATCCTGGGTGCCGCTGTCGCCTTCCGAATGGTCGGTGTCGAAAAAGAACTGACCATCATAGCAGACCTCCGACGGACCATTAGCGATCAGCGTCGACAGCAGACTCATCCAATGGGTCTGGCCGCGGTCGGCGAGTTCCGCCATGCGGGCGCGGGTCTGCGGGGTCTTGTCCCGGCGGATGTCCGCCTTGCGCACCTCGACCGTGGCCTCGTAGTGGGTATTGAGGATGGTGATGCCGTCGCCGCGGAACCCCTTGGCCTGGCGTTCGCCCACCCAGGCCCGCATCGCCGGCGTCTGACCGAGGAAGTTGTAGGTTTCGCTCGCCTGGTCGGAACTGAACTCGTTCGAGATCTGACCGATGACGGCCAGCGCCGGATTGGCTTCGAGCCGCGCAAAATACATACCTCTGATCGCCCGGCTGGTGAGAAGACTCTGGTCCATTTGGTTGTCCTTTCGTGGGGAGGATTGAAGCCGGGCGATCCGGCTCCAGTTTGACTGTGGTGCAGGCCGGGGATTAGGCCTCGGCGGCCCAGGTGCCGCGCAGGCGCGTGACGACGTAGCCGTCGGCGTCGCCAAGATCGAGGATCGCGAAATCACCCCGGCGCTGGGTTGCCTTGGTGAGAATGAGATCCTTATTGTCGACGCCCGCCATGTCGGGGCCGAGAATCATGTCGGCGGCAGCCGGCGAAATGTCGATCCTGGTGGTGCCGAAGGCGCCGATCGCCATGATCGCAATGCCGCCCAGGCCATCGGCGATCGACGGCAGGGTGAGGTCGTCGGCGTCGCCGGCGGCGTCAACGCAGAACAGCTTGCCCGAATCCTGGGCGTCGAAGGTCTTGATGCCCGACAGCAGCTCGCGAACGGTGTAGTCGACCCACGGGTCGATCATGATGTTGGTGTCGAATTTCACCACCGCGTTGCCGGCCGAAACCCAGCGATGGACGAAGCCGATGAACACCCCGCTCACCGGCGAGAACGCGAACAGATTGTCGTCGGTGGCGTAGACCGCCTGGCCGACATCGGTGATCACCGCGCCAGTCACCGGGAGCTGGACCCGGCCGGACTCGATCACGTCGACATTGATCGCCGCCGCGGCGCCGGACGCATTGTCGGCCTTGGCCTCGGCGAAGCCGCCAAAGCGGTCGCCGGCGGCGAGCGGGCGGGCGTGGCCACTGGCGTCGACCAGGCCGACGGCGCCGCCCTCATAGATGATGTCCGACGCAATCACCGGGAAGGCGTTGCGAACACCGCCGGCGGCAAAGGCGCGCGGCGAATTGGCTGCGAGAGTCGTCATGATTTGCTCCTAGATGGATGGAACCGGTATTTCGAGAGCCGGCGCCGCGGCGCGGCAATGCTCCTATAAAAAAGGCCCGGCGAATCCAGCCGGGCCTTTTTGCAGTCTTTTCGGGAGCTTCAGGCGGCGGCAGGTTGCCCCAGGACGCGAACCTTGCCAGCCGCCTCCGCGCGAACGATCGCGCAGTAATCCATCACGTCCGCGAATTCCGCTTGCAGTTTGGGCGAAGCCGCAAAATCGGCCTTGAGTTCGTCGTCGGTCTTGGCCGCCGCCGGCTTGTCGTCCTTTTTACCCCCGCCGAGGTCACCGGCCGCCGGCGCCGCTGGCACCTTGCCGGTGTCGGCCTCGACGCCCTTGATCCCGGCACGAACGGATGGGCGGCCATTTCTATGCCGCGAGCTTGACATCTTCGAGGCCGACATCAATCTTCGGCCTTGGCGAAAATAGTGCCTCGCGTGATGCCGTCGCCGTTCTCCTCCCACATCCGGTGATACTTCTCCGGTGCGGGCGCGATTCCTGTGAATGGAATGCCGGTGAGCTCCAAGGTGTCGTCCAGCTCGGCGCGATAGACGGTCTTCAACTTCTGATGCAGTTCTTCCACGTCCCTGGCTTGAGCCACGATGTAGTGCTCAAGACACACGGCCACGAGAGCCTCCTCATCATGGAAGATCACGAACCTGATGGCATGCGGCCGGTCGGTCATGCGGGCCTCCCTTTGATAGTCGGAGCCCCGTCGGTCGACGGGCTCAGCGACACCGAACGCAGGCGATGATCAAGCCTCATCGCCCACGCGATAGACGCCAACTCATTGGCACCCGTCCGCATCATGTCGACATGATGGCGGGTCGTCAACGGGGAGGGGAAAGCAACATAGGAGGTATGTTGCCGACGCGCGTCCTGGCTCGGCGTCGGCTATTGAGTTGCCTTCGGCTTCCGCGTGTGGGTCTTCGCGACGCGGATCGCGGGATCGGCGGGCTTCACGGCGGAGAAGATGGCGCGGGCTGCGCGCTCCGGCGTGGCGTTCAGCTTCGGGATTGCCTTTGGCGGACGACCCCGGCCGCGCTTCGGCTTCTCGATCATGTCTCTCCCCTATGCGCTGAAATGGCTGCCATGATGGTGTCAGCGCTGTCCGCGTTATCCTGAGAGTGCGCGGCCCATCCCCGCCCGGGATGCAGCGTATCCCAGCGCGACCGTTTCTGGTTGCGTCTCGTTCTCCCCTGATCGTGGTGCCCAAAGCCGTCAACGAGGACGTTCCAGATCGGGCGGTATTCAGCGATCAGCACCTGTTCGGTGAGGCTGATCCACACGGGATCGAGAACGAGCCACCGACACCGGAAGTCATCCAGCGCCAAGTTCTCCGCACTCTGTATGGACCCGGCGTGCTCTGAAATGCGCCTCAAAAGGACCGGCGTCGTCTGCCTTGTCGCATCCCTTCCCTGCCTCTTTCCCTGCGGGTCCGCCTTGCCGACGTAGATCGGCTCTTGGTCGCCCATGTCGGCATAGGCCGGGAAAGCGCCTTGATAGTGGATGGTGTAGACGCCAGCGCCGTTGAACGACTCGTCCGGTGGCAGTTTGGCGGACGGATATGCCATCAGGGCGCGCGCCGCGTTGCGCCCGAGCTCATCGACGCTCAGAGGGTTATAGGCCCGCATCGGTCGCCCCTACTGTTCGCAGCGGGCTCCATTGCGGCAGACAATCCAGAAGCAATGGCGCTTGCGGGCGTGATGCGCGTTCTTCCATTTGTTCGACACCATCGGCCCTGTTCGCACCTTCACGATCATGTCGCAGACCGTGAACCCGGCCTCATCCGCCATGCGCATGAAATCGCAGTGCGGCCAGCGGGAGCGATGATTGTTCACCATGTCGGTGATCTTGGCCAATAGCAGTCCGTTTGGCTTGAGCACCCGTTTCGCCTGTTCAAGGAAGGGCGGATATAGGTAGCTGAGGGTCCAGCCCTCATCGGCGCCGCACCGCATGGTCGCGCCGAAATCCTCATCGAACCGCTTCCGGCTCTTGTCGCGGCCCTGCGGGCCGACATGGGGCGGGTCGTAGACGACTACGCCGAATGACGTAGATTGAACGCCAACCATTTCCCGGTTGTCACCGACGATCATGGGCTTGTAGTGCGGGTCTATGTCCATCGAAACCACGCGCCGCGCCGATCCCTTCCAGAAGCGCCCGTAGTTGTAAGTCGCATCAAGAATGGGCTCCACCGGGACCGAGGCGTAGAACCCAAACATCCGCTCTAGAAGATCGGCGTCTTTCCCTTCCCATACGCTGCTCAGCGGCGCGTATTGCGGGCGCTCGACCGTCTCCGGCTCGACTTGTGAGGCAATCTCTTCGAGAAGCGGGGGATACGACTCCGTCATGCAACCAGTCCCCTGTAAGTGAGGCGCTTGCCGACCATTCCCTTCGCCAACATGGCCATTTGGTGTTTGGTGTCGAACTCCCGGACGTTGTGCCGTCCCGAGAACTCTGCGACGTAGCGGTCCAGATGCTTCTCGCTCAGGTGGTGGAAGGTTCCCTGATAGCCGCGCTTGAGCATCGACCAGAACGACTCCATGCCATTGACGTGAGCCTGCCCGCGAACGTACTCACCGGCGGAGTGGCAGACCGCCTCGTGATCGAAGGGCAGTCCTTCATAGGCGCTGGCCTCGTCGGTGTACACGATCGCGCCGGGCGCGGTGTGCTCGCCGACGAAGCCTTGCAAGGCCGGCTTGTCGGTTGTCGCGACCGTCCGGGCGGTTACGCGATTTGTCGCGCGATCCTTCGCACCGACTACGGCGGTCTTGCCGACAGCACCGCGCCCAGTGAGCGTCTTGCGCTTCGCCTTTGGCATGTTCTTCCGCTTGCCGCCGATGTACGTCTCATCGACCTCGACCGGGCCGGGGAAGGGCCGATTCTCGCCGTCCGTGAAGCCTTCCCGGATGCGCTGCATCAAAAACCACGCCGTCGCCTGCCGAATCCCGACCTCGCGGTACAGCTTCATGCTCGACGTGCCCTTGAGACCAGTGGTCATCATATAGACCGCGATGACCCACTTCTGAAGCCCGATCTTCGAGGACTGCATTACCGTGCCCTTGCGGACGGAGAAGTGGTGCCGACAATCGCGGCACCGATACGGCATGGGCTTGCGGCTCTTGACCTCAACCGTGTTGGTCGACCCGCAGTCCGGGCAGAACCTGCCATCCGGCCAGCGCTGCGCCTCGAACCAACGCTCGGCCGCTGCGTCGTCAGGAAAGAGCTTGAACAGATCAATGACCGTCAACCCCTCACGGTGTGCATTGCCCGGTCCCCGCTTGGCCATCTTCCTCGCCCTCTTGATTCACTGCAACCGCTTTCCTGGCTAGTATTGTGGAGATAATGCAGGCTGGCGTCAAGCGGAAAATGGCTAGTTAGGCGTATAATCCCCCTATAAAAAAGGCCCGGCGAATCCAGCCGGGCCTTTTTGCAGTCTTTTCGGGAGCTTCAGGCGGCGGCAGGTTGCCCCAGGACGCGAACCTTGCCAGCCGCCTCCGCGCGAACGATCGCGCAGTAATCCATCACGTCCGCGAATTCCGCTTGCAGTTTGGGCGAAGCCGCAAAATCGGCCTTGAGTTCGTCGTCGGTCTTGGCCGCCGCCGGCTTGTCGTCCTTTTTACCCCCGCCGAGGTCACCGGCCGCCGGCGCCGCTGGCACCTTGCCGGTGTCGGCCTCGACGCCCTTGATCCCGGCGAGTTCCGACGCGCGGAGCGTCTTTTCCGCCTTCAGGATCGCGGTCGCGGTGTCGGCCGCCGACCAGCCATCGGTCTTGGCCTTGGCGACCAGATCGTCATGGCCGTCGATGGCCAGATCGTCGATCGCCTGCAGGCGACCGCGCTCGGCCGCGGCGCCGGCGGCGACGCCCTTGTCGTAACCCTTGGTCTCGCCAAGTTCGGTAGCCGCCGCGACCGCGGCATCGTGATCGGCCTGGGGAATACCCGCGGCCACTTTCTTATCGTTGTCAACCGTGCCCATGCGTAAAGATCCTTGCCTTCGTGTTGGATGCGACCCTTCCGGCCGCGGGCTGAGAGAGATCGGCCAGCACCGTCTCAAAGGTGCCAACCTGATCGGCCAGGCCGGTCGCCACCGCCTCGGCGCCGATATAGACCCGGCCGCCGGTCGCCCTGACGTCGGCCGCCGACATCGCCGGCCGACCGGCGGCGACGGTCTCGACAAACAAATCATAGACCGCGTTGACCCGACGCTGGAGATCGGCGCGGACTTCCTCGGGCAAAGGTTCGAACGGATTGCCGTCGGCCTTGTGGTCGCCGGCAAAGATCACCGTCGGCGTAATGCCGGCCTTGTCCAGTTTGCGCGACAGATCGGCGTGGACGAACACCACACCGACCGACCCCATGACCCCGACCGAAGTGGTGACGATTCTGTCGGCGGCCGAGGCGATCGCGTAAGCGGCCGAAGCCGCCATGCCGTTGACCACCGCAACCACCGGCTTGGCGATGGCACGCACCATTTCGGCGAGTTCGAAGGCGCCGACGGCCTCGCCGCCAGGTGATTCAATGTCGAGGATGATTGAACTGGTGCGCGGGTCTATCGACGCCTGTTGCAATTGGAATTTCAGCCCCTCGTAAGAGGTCAGACCGGACGAGGCGCCAAGCCAGGCGCCGCGATTGACCAACGAACCGATGACCGGGATCACCGCCACGCCCTCCGCCGTGCGGCGATAGGCCAGGCGCGAGCGCTCGCCGGTGACCGGATCGACATCGATGGAATCGCCGACAAAGGCCGAGGCGTCGATGCCGCTGCGGCTTTCCGAATTGAACGCGCCGCGCATGAGCGCTTGCGCCCGCGGCGGAAGATCATCGATCAGTTCGTCGGCGTCGGCAGTGAGTTTATCGGTGCCGGCGAGCGCGATCCGACCCTCCAGCACGGCCAGGATCATCGGCACCTTGTCGGGATGAATCAGGAGCGGGGTCGAGATCACGCGCTCGGCAATGCGCAGCAACAGGCTCATGCGGCGTCCTCGGTTTCGTCGCCACGGCCGCCATCGCCGCCGGGCGCCGGCGGCTGGTCGGTATCACCCCCGCTTTGCGGCGGGGCAACCGGGGGCGGCGGCGTCAGACCAGCGCCATCAAGGGCGCGCTTTTCCTTGGCGCGTTGCGCCACGGTTTGCTCGAAGGTGCCGCCTTGCCGTTCCTGGATAATCCGCTCGCGCGTCGTCACTCCGAGCTTGAGGTAAGTTTCATCGGCCTTGGCATCCTTGGCCTGGTCGAGGCTGATCCGCGCCGGACCGTTCCAGGTGGTGCCCAGCCAGGCCTTGCGGATCAGCGGATCGCGGAAATAACCGCGGGCGGTGAGCCGGCCCGAGGCGACCGCCTCGTCGATCGCGAACTCATAGCAGGGCTGGCAGAAACGCCGCGCCAGCCAGTGGCGACGCTTGCGGTACATTTGCCAGGCGGTTTCGAGCGCCGCCCGGCTGGCCGAATACGACGCCGTGAAATGCTTGGTCAAAACCTCATAGGGTAATTCGAGCGCCGCGCCGACCTGGCGCATGATCGAGGTAATGAAGGCGTCGAAGGCGACGTTGGGCCGATTGGGATTGGCGAATTCGGGTTTTTCGCCGTCCTGCAAGCCGATGATCGCGCCGGGGCCGAGCTCGACCTGGGGCTTGTCGCTCGGCGCGCTCGATACCACCGTACCGACCGGCGCCTGGGTCTCGTCATCGCCGGCGTCGGGCGTGGTGATGAACACGGTGAACATGGCGTTGACCAGGGCGGCGGTAGCCTCGGCCTCGGAATAGTCGCCGAGTTTTTTCAGCGTCTCGATCACCGGCGCCAGATAGGGCATCCCGCGCGCCTGGTCAGGGCGCAAGCGCTCGAAAATGTGGAGCACCAGCCGCCGCCCGGCGGTGTCCCTGGCCGGTACCTCGGTCCATTCGAGCACCTTGGCGCCGGGCAGGTAATCGTCGGGATGGCGGTTGGCGATCTCATAGGCGGTCACCAGGCCGTCATCGTCGAACTTGACCCCGGCGATCTGGTTGGCGGTGTCGGCGCGTCGACCCTTGTTCGACAGCCGGTCGGCCTCGACAAGTTGCACCCTGGTGCCGTAGGCCTCGCCGGGACGCTTGCGAAAGCGGCGCAGCGCCAGCACGTCGCCCGACTCCAGCACCGCGCGCAAAACCAGCGCCTGCATTTCGCCGAAGGTCTGAACGCCTGTGAAGTCGGCACCATCGCCCCACAGCGCGAACTCCTTGGCCGCCAGATCCTCGAAGGCCTCGGCTTGCTCGTCGGTGAGCCCGAGCACCTTGCGATCGATCGCCGGCGCCACGCTCAAGCCGTCGCCGACAACGTTGGTGACCACGGTCGCGATCGCACCGGTGGCCAGCGGCGTGTTGCGGCCGAGATCGCGCGAGCGGGCGCGAAGATCGGGCAGATCGGGCGTCAGATCGGCGTTGGCGCTGGTCTGTTTCGGGCGCCAGTTGCGCGTCGTGCGACGGTCGCGGCGGCCACCGATAAAGCCTCCCGAGGTAGAGGCCGCCGACAGCATCAGCCGGGCGCGCATCCGATCGATACCGGCAAGCGGGTTGACCCAACTGACCACCCGGTCGGTGAGCGTCGGGCTGGCGGTGACGGTGCGGTTGCCGACGCGAATGGAAACCTGTTTCATTCCGGCACCACGTAAGTCGTGCGCGACTTGGTGCGGGATAGGCGCTTGACCGTATCGTCCCAAAACTTGACCTGGCGGCCTATTTCGCCGGCGTCGGCCCGGGTCAGCCGGCGCTCGCCGATCTGATAGCTCTGATTGCCCGCCACCGCAGTCGAGGCGGCGAGCCACGCGGTAAGCTGCGCCTCGGCTTGGGCAAGCGTGATCCCGGCCATCAAACGCCCCTCGATATGATCCGCCGCTGGCGCCGCGGCTTCGGAATGACCACCGGCTTTGGATTGTTCGATTCGTCCACCACCACCGCCATCACGTTCTCGCCGACCGGCGCCGCCCACGCCGGCGGCCTGGTCCAGTTGATCCGTTCCGCCTTCATCACGATCGCCGTCGCCTTGCCGTACACCGCCAGATCGAGCGCCTCGTTGCGGCGCCCGCCGGCCTTGCGCTCCCAACCCTTGGCGGTGCGCCGCTCGGCCGCCAGTTCGCTAAACACCGCCGGGTCGATGCCCTCGGGCAGGTGATACGATCCCGGCCCCGGCTCGTCCCGCGTCAGTGCCGCCGAGATCTCGTCCTTCAGCCGGTCGACCGCCGCGGTGATGATCGGAATGTCCCGCGCCGCTTTCTTTTTTCCGCCATGCGCCGTCTCGGGAAAACCCTGGATCGCACGCCGCGCCCGGAAACCGCCGACGCCCTTGAGCAACCGGAAACTGTTGCCGAAGCCCTCGCGCTTCATCCGGCGCCAGAACGTGTAGGCGCGATCGGTGACCCCCGGCGCGCCGCCGGAATCGATCGTCACCATCACCGGCCGCAGCCCGAGATCGCTCTTCGCAACCGGCACGACCCGATCTTTCAGCGCCTCCAGCACCGCCCAGTCCTCGCCATAGCGTGCCGGATCGAGCGCCCGCCGCGCGGCGCCTGGAGCGTCCGCCGGCGGCTCATGCAACTCGAACCGATCGACCAGCCACCGCTCCAGGCCCTCACCCCAGGCGTCGACATGGACCACGAACCGGCTCGCCTGGACATCGACCTGGACGGTGATGAACCGCGTCGCCGCCGGCGCGGTTCCCGTCTCGTAGCGCAGCGCGCGGGCCTTCAGCACTTGCTCAGACAGCGCCGCCGTATCGCCCAGCGCGCGCGGCAGATGCGGACGCCCCTGGTCCAAATTGACTGTCGCCTGGAGCGCAGTTTCTTCGCCGGTGGTTTCGAACTCGGCCAGCGCCTCGACATTGAGGTGCGCCAATTCGCCCCAGGACTGGAACGCCGCGGCCGGGCCCTGCAGCCAATACGACACGATCTCGCCGGTCCGCGGCTTGCCGGTGATCGGCGCCAGCTTGCCGGCGTCGGTTTCGTGCAGCCAGCGACCGCCGGCATTGAGCTCGTTGCGGCTGGTTGACTCGATCACGCAACCGTTTGGGCAGACCATGAACGTGCCACCGACGATCTCAGCCGCCGTTGCCTTCCCTTCGGGCCAGCGCAGCCGATCGAACGTCGGCTCGAATTCCACATCGCATGACGGACACCTCCAATAGAACCGGCCGCGGGTGCCGCGATTGTAGAGCGCCAGGACGCCGGTCGTCGGCGGCGCCTCATGCGGCGTCTTCGGGCTCCAGTTCTCGTCCAGGATCGGCCGGCCGGGTGAGGACTCGACCACCGTCATGCCAAGCGAGCCGAAGGTCAGCGTCCGCTTGCGGCCGAGCGCGAACGGCTGGCCCTCCTCGCCGACGTCATCGTCCATCCGGTCGTAGTCGGTGAACGCAACAAACGGCAGATCGCGAGCCGACAGCTTGCCCAGCACCGGCCAGCCGATCGATACCCGCATGCCACCGGCAAAGCGCTTGTCGAAGATGTTGTCGCCGCCGCGGGTCGTCATCTGCCGCGCGCGGACTTCAGGGCAGGCGGCGATCATCGGCGACAGCTTTTCGAGACTGAAATCGCGCGCCGAATCCTTGCTGATGTGGACCAGGAGCATGTTGCGCGGATTGCACATGACCGCATGCACGACCGGATTGAGGATCAGCGAATCCGTTTTGGCCGAGCGCGCCGGACCGACCATGATCTCGACCGTGAACCGACGCGAGCCGAGCATGTCCATCGGCTCGACCATGTACGGCGCGACCTCGTTCCGCCACGGTCCGCGATAGGCGGTGGAATCGATCCGGCGATATGTCTCCGCCGCCTTCGACACCGGCACCCGCGCCGGCGCGGTCAGCGTGTCGAGAGTTTCCGCCAGTGCATCCTCGGCCTGGGCGAAATTCGGCAGCTTGCCGTCCGACGATCGATAATCGGGCATCATCGTCATTGCAGCTCGAGGTGTCCGTTCGCTGGCTGGCCCGATGATGCGGTGCGACCCTCGAGGCGGGCCTCGCGGATCTTGCGATTCAATTCGCCGATCAGATCGTCGCCGGCGACGATCGCTTTCTCGGTCTGGCGCCCCTCGAGGCCGCATTCGCGCGCCAGCCGGTCGGGCAGCGCCGTGATGCCGTCGCGCACGATCGCCAGCACATCCTCGATCAGGTCGACGACCTCGTCGAACGGGATCAGATCGCGCCGGGCCCGGGCCGCCTGCATGTAGCCCTGCTCGGCCGCGTACAGCGCCGCCCGTTCCTTCGGCGACAGCGACTGTTCGCTTGTCCCCACCCGGCCGCCGATCAGCGCCAGCCGCATCTGCTGGACGGACCGCTCGGCCTCGTCCTGGGCGCGGGTCTCCTCGACGTCGCGATCGGTTTTCCAGCCCCAACACGACGACAATTGGAACCGGTACGGTCGACCGTTGGCGCCGACCTCAAGCACCGGCATGCCGTCGGCAACCCAGCGGTCGAGCGTGTTCTCCGAGACGTTGAAGGCGCGGGCCAGTTGGCCCCGGTTCAGTTCCGAATCGTCGACGCCGTCGGGGAGCGTCGAGCGCCCGTTTCCCTTGGCCGCCATGACAACAACATCAATCTTAATCTGACCTTTTCTGGAGCCCCAGACAGTCTCACCAAACGCGGTGTGAATTACTCGCGCGGCGGGCGAGGCCCTGGAAGGACCCGCGCGGCGATCGACCCGCGATGACCCGGTGCCCCCTACCTACGTGATGCCCTTGACGACGAACTGGTCGAGTGCCTTGGCCAGCTCGCGCGGGAAGATCTGCGTTGCGTAGCGGCGGCCGAGGCCGAAGAAATCGAACCGCCGGCGGTAGTTACCGGCCTTCACGAAGATCAGCGCCGGCATCACCTGGCGCCCCTTGCGAACCCATACCCCCGGCGCGGCGTCAAACTGCGGCGAGCCCTCGGGCGGGACGAAATAGCGCTCGCGTCGTTTGCCGGTGCTCGGCTGATCGCGCCAATGTCCGCCAGTATGCGCTTGATAGTCGCTTGCGAGACGTTGCCATAGCGATCGAGTTTCATGCCCGATGCCGGCACCCACTGACCGGCGAAGCGGGCCGAGGCGCGGCTCTCGATGGCCCTGGCCGAGCGCTTGGGCCGCCGTGGTCCGCCGAGGATCTCGGCAGCCAGCCATTGGGCCGGTGCGTTACCCCTGCCGACCCTGGACTTGACGCCGACCTCAGCCCTGGGCACCGCCTTGGTCGCGCTCTTCATGTAGAGGCCGCGCACCGTCATCGATCTCGGGCGGTCGAACACGACCCGGATGCGGCCGGTCAACCGGTCGCGCGTTTCCTTGGCGGTGCGGGTCAGCGCCACGACGGTGGCGAACGGCACCTTGCGGGCATGGCGGCCGAGGGAGGCCAGGAACTCGTCGGCGTTGTCGGTGGTGGCCATCCTACCCAATGGTGGAATCGAAAAACCCAGCCGCTGGGCTGGGGTCTCGGTTCATAGCTATCGCTGTGCCGGTGAGTCGGTCTGACCCGAAATCACCTGGACCTGGTTGCCGGATACACCCGACGGCCGATGCGGTTGGAATGCACGGTCGGGCCGTACCGGACACGCACTCACGCGAACACTTTACGATCGGGATGGCTAGACCGATTCGCTGGCCCGAGTCCAGCCGGGCTTGAGGCGCAGATCGGTCGGCGCCACGGTGACGCGGCGTTCCGCCCCGAACAGCGACAACAGCACCTCGACCCGGCCCCTGGCGTCGAGGTCGGCGACCCGCGCCGCGAACCCAGCGAAGGCGCCCATCTTCGGCTCGACATGGTCACCGACGGAGAATTTCGGCGACGGCAGCTTGCCGTCCATGAGATCGGCGATCAGATCGTCCGGCACCCTGGCCGGGTTCTCGCCGACGGTCAGCAGGCCACGGACGCCGGGCAGTTCGAAGATGCGGCCCCAATGGGCGTCGACCATGGCGTCGAAGCGGACGAACAGATAGCCGGGGAAAAGTGGCCGCTTGATCTGGTCGCGCTTCGGCCTGCGGCCGTTGCGACGGCGCGGCACCCATTTGTCCTCGGTCGGGGCGAAGACCTCGAATCCCGGCGCGCGCTCGCGCACGGTGCCGACCACAGCGCCGACGCGCTGGATATGATCGGCCTGCAATTCGACCTCCACAGCCGCGCGCCGCAGCCACTCCTCGGCCAGGTCTTCCCGCTTAGGCTGCGTCACCACGGCGTGCCAGCCCTTCATGACAGGCTCAGTTCCTCGGCTTTCCAGGCCATGACCCGAATGGTGATTTCGGCACCGACTGCGACCCGCTCAAGCCTCAGATCATCGCCGCCATGGATGACCGATCGCGGGACGAAGACCTCGCCGCCCTGGCGACGGCGCACCAGGATCGAGGCACCGCGGATCAGGCGGAGTTCCGCGGTGATGGTCCGATAGCGGTCGCTCATGCGCCGGCCTCCGCCTGGGCGGGCGCGACGGCAATGGCCGCCGGCAGGAACACCCACACGCCCGGCTTGTCGGGGATCGGCATGTCGACGCCGGTTTCGCGATAGTGTCGGCGCCAGTGGGCCGCCTCAGCGCTGTCGGCCGGTACCGAGACGAGCGCCCTCGCCTGCTCCTCGAGTACCGGCTTGCGCTCGACCGGGACCGGCCAGCCGATCGCCATGCTGCTGGCAATGCTGGTGCGGTGAATCAGTTGCTGCGACGCCTGCGAATCCGGATCCTTGAGCTGCTCGCGGTTGACCTCGACGAAGCGGTGAAACAGCGACCACCAAGCGCGGGAAAAGGCCTCGATGAAAACCTCGCCGGTGGCCGCCGCGGTCCCCGGCACCGGCGCCAGGCGCATCCACATGCGGTCGCCGAGATAAGCGGGCAGGCCGGCAATGGCCCGGCGCCCGCCCCTGCTGGCCAGCCAGTCGGCGATGCGGGCCACCGCCTCGCGGCGCTCAGCCGGGGTGAGTCGGCGCCAGGCGGCCTCGATGTCGGCCGACTGGTCGTGGGCCGATTGCGGGTGCGCCCGGATCAGTTCCTCGAGGAGGTCGGCATTGGGAAGATTTTTTTGCTTTTCGCTCGCGCGCGCATCTCTCTCAATGGTTCTCTTGGTGGATCCCTTTGGCGTATCTAACCGGAAGCTGCTTCCGGTGGCTGGTGCGTCAGCTTCCGGTGGATTTGCACCAGTTTTCCGGTGGTCACCACCGGAAGCAGCTTCCGGTGGCTGATCGCCCTCGGTGGCGGCCATGCGATGGGTGCATAGCTGGTACCGGGTGATCGTCAGTTGGCCCTTTTCGTTGCGGTCGCGTTTGGTGCTGACATAGCGCTCGCGCTCCAGCCGTTTGACGCAATCCTGGATGGTGCGCTCGGAGACCTCGACCTGCTTGGCCAGGTACTCGTTGGAGGGATAGCAACTGCCGTGCTCGTCGGCATAATTGGCGAGCTGCACCAGCACCGCCTTGGAATGGGCATGGCCGACGTGCTGCTTGCGCACCCAGTCGAGCGCCTGCCAGCTCATTTGGCTACCTCGCCGTCATCAATCCATTTCAGCCGCCGTCCGACGCCGGTAATGGACTCGATCTTGAGGCCGTGCGGTGCGAGTCGCGGGTTCAAGCGGCAGGTCAGCACCGCGACGACGTTTCGGGCGCTCAGCGGTCCGCCATCGGGCTCGTTGGCGTAGACGGAATCGACGAGAACGTCTTCGGGGATGTAGAGGCCGAAATTCCTAGCCAATCGAGCAATCAGCCGTGGCGCATGAGTACCGCCGATCGGCAACTGTTCGACAAACTGGACGGCATCGACCGGCGGCGCGCGCATGGTCTGGCCGCAGCATGGGCGCACCGCGCTCATGCCGCCCGCCCCGTTGCTGCGCGGAAGGCCATCACGAACTCCGCCGCGAGGTACGGGTCGATCGCATTGCCGTAACCGCGCAATCGCACCACGCGGGCGGGTAGCCCTGCAGCCAGCGGGAATGTGCCGGGTTCAACTGGCCGCCACTTGCCATCGCGGCAGAAGAGCCAGTCAGCAGGATGCCCTCGGATGTCAGGCGGGCTGGCGCCGCGAGGTGGACCTGATCCTCGATCCGGCTTTTGTTGTTGAGCATCCGCTCGGGATTGCCTCTCGAATGACCCGACTCCACCGATCGGGGCGTTGCCCACCCCGCCAGCGCCGCTGCATCCGCCGGCTCCAGCCCCGGATTCAGGCCCCGTCGCGCCTTCGCTTCCGGGTCCTCGCTGCCGCCGGTGCTCGTATTCGGCGTCGGCCACCCCGCCAGAGCGGCGATCTGATTCAACGGTCGCCCCGTGTCCCAGGGTCGCGCGTCCTTCACGCCCCTCCTCGAGTCCATCGAGGTCGCGGTCGGCCAGCCCGCCAGTTGCGTCGCCTCTTCGAGGCCCAAATTCTGGCCCTGTTTGCGACGTTTCGCGCTGCCGCTCAGATTGAGAACTCGTGGTGTCGGCCACCCAATAAAGCCGCTGCCGGATGTGCGGCGCGCCGACGCCCGCAGAGCACAGATCGGCGGCCCCGCAGGCATATC
Organism: uncultured Bauldia sp.; assembly: GCA_963663975.2. Lineage (GTDB taxonomy): Bacteria > Pseudomonadota > Alphaproteobacteria > Rhizobiales > Kaistiaceae > JANQRX01. The sequence continues at coordinate 43,745 of CAXXRA010000014.1, forward strand.
GGTCGACTTCCAGGTCAGCGCGTACAGCAGCAAGCCATTCGCGCCCATCCGCGCTCGCAACCTGTTCTCCAATGACCACTGGAGGGCCGCACTCGGCGATGAGGCGTTGAAAAGCGGGCCAGAGGTGTCGCTGGTCGGCATGGCCTTTTCGGAGTCCCGCGCTCGAAAGCGGCTGACACGGGCAGGATCCGGTCCAGACCGGTTCGTCGTCCGGCCAGCCGGCGAGCCGGAGGGCGTAGGCCCAGCCGCCGACGCCGGCGAAGAAACGGCACTGGTCGTAGCCGGCGAGGTCGGCGGGGTCGATATCGGTGATGGATCGATGGTCGACGTCGCCTTGCGGAACAAGTCCGGCTGCGATGCACTGGCGGAGCCAGGCGGCGATCTTGGGGTCGTTATCGTTGTAATAGACACGCACCTACCCCCTCCCCGCGGCGAACAGCGGGTCGGCATCACGCGCCGCCGCCTCGCACGCCGGGTTGATCCACAACACCTCGGTGCGCGGCAGCGAACCGTCGGCCATGGCCGCAATTTCGACCCGCCGCCAGCCGGTCAGCGCTTCGTCATAGAGCGCCGTCGCGTAGCCCGACAGCACCACCATGCCCCGAACCCGCCGGAGGCAGTCCAGCAGCGCCGCGTGGTCGGCGTCGGTCATTTCGTGGGCGTAGCGGGTGCGGTGGGAGCGGGTCTGGCGCATGTAGTGTCAAACGGCTTTCAATATTGACCCCCGATCGGCGTGCAAAATTGACTCCCCTGAGCGGCACGGCGGAGGTTGTCCCGGTAGTCAATAGGGGGGGTACCTGTTGACCCACCGGGGCAACCGGGCCGCAGGCACGGCCGGCGGCGGCTCAGGAGCGGTTCTTGAAGCGCCAGCTCTCGTTGCCGGTCTCGATGATCTCGCAATGATGGGTGAGACGGTCGAGCAGGGCTGTGGTCATCTTGGGGTCGCCGAAGACGGATGGCCATTCGCCGAAGGCGAGGTTGGTGGTGATGACGATAGAGGTGCGCTCGTAGAGCCGGCTCATGAGGTGGAAGAGCAGCTGCCCGCCGGCCTGGGCGAAGGGCAGGTAGCCGAGTTCGTCGAGGATGACGAAGTCGCGGCGTACAAGCTGATCTGCGGTGCGGCCCTGGCGTCCGGCGCGGAGCTCGGCCTCGAGGTGGTTGACCAGGTCGACGACGTTGTAGCAGCGGCCCCGGGCGCCCTTGCGGATGCAGGAGCGCGCGATGGCGACGGCGAGATGGGTCTTGCCGGTGCCGGTGCCGCCGACCAGCACGATGTTGCGCTTGCCCTCCAGGAAGCCGCCGCCGGCGAGCTCCTGGATCAGGGGCTCGTTGACTGGCGAGGCGGCGAAGTCGAAGTCGGCCAGCTCCTTGGCCGTTGGCAACCTGGCGGACGCCATCTGGTACTTGATCGAGCGCGCCGTCTTGTCGGCGATCTCGACCTGCAGCAGCGTACCGATGATCTGCTGCACCGGATGACGACGCTTGAGCCCGTCGGCAAGGATGTCGTCGTAGGCGGCGCGCATGCCCGCGAGCTTCAACGCCGTCATCATCGCCAGCACCTCATGACGCTCCATGACCGGCCTCCCTCAGGCGATCGTAGCGCTGACAGTCGGCCACCGGCCGGTGGCGAAGCTGCAGGCCCTCGGGCGTCGGGATGGTCGCCGGCGGTGCCGGCTGGCACTGCCGGGCGAGGATGTTGAGCTCGACGTCGGCGCTGCAGGCGCCGCAGTCGAGCGCCTCGGCACAGGCCGCCTCGACCGCCTCCAGCCCGTCCTCCTGAACCGCCGCGAGGATCCTCACGAACTGCCTGTCACCGTCGTCGCAACCCGTCAGCCGGGCCCGTATGCGGCCGAGCGCGCCGGGCAGTTGCCAGCCCTTGAAGGGCGCGCCATTGCGCAGCGCGCCGGGCTTCCTCGTCAGGATCGGCACGTAGTGCCACGGATCGTAGGCGACCTGGCCGCGCCCGAAGCTGCGGGGATGCTCGGCGACGGTCTCGCCGTCCTGGCGGATGACGATCCGATCGGCGTAGGCCCGCACGTCGACCGGCCGCCCGACGGCACGGGCGGCGACGCTGTAGTGGTTGTTGTCGAAGCGCACCAGACAGGTCTTGGACACCGCCACCTCGGTGGCGTGGAAGCCGTCGAAGGGGCCGCGATAGGCCATCAAGAAGGGCCGCTCCTCCTCGAACACCTGCCACACCGTCTTGCTCTCGATCGTCGGATGCGGCCGCTTCTTGGCGTCCTCGATACACCGATCCATCAGCCACTCGTTGATCTCGACGTAGGAGCGGCCCCGCGGGATGGGCACGAACAGGCGGCCGCGGACGTCACCCACCTGCCTCTCGACCTGCCCCTTCTCCCAGCCCGCACCCGGAGTGCACGCCACCGGCTCCACCAGATGGTGGGAGCACAGCTCCAGAAAGCGCCGATTGTAGGCGCGCTCCTTGCCGACGAAGACCATGCTCACCGCCGTCTTCATGTTGTCGTAGATGCCCCGCCGGCAGACCCCGCCGAAGAAGTGGAAGGCCCGTTCGTGCGCCTCGAACACCATCTCCTGGCTCTCGCGCGGGAAGATTCTGAACCAGCTGCATGCGGCTGTAGCAGAGCCGCATGTGCGCCGCCTTCACCTTGGTCGTCACACCCGACAGGCGCGCGTACTCGTGGCTCCAGTCGAACTGGTAGGCCTCGCCGGGATCGAAGCTCAGCGGCACAAAACCCTGCGACGGCGACAACAGCCGCCACCGCCGACGCCAGGTCCTGGCGTAGCGGCGCACTGCGTCGTAGCCGCCGCCATAGCCCAGAGCCGCAAGGTCTTCATGAATCCGCAGCAGAGACAGCCGATCCCGGCGCGGCCTCTTCTCGTTGGCCTCCAGCTGGCGCTCGAGCTCATCCACCCACGGCCCAAGCTTCGGCATCGGCTGGATCTTGCGCTCGTAGCTGTACGAGGTCTCATCGCCCCGCACCACCTTGCGCACCGTGTTCTTCGAAACCCTCAAATCCCGGGCGATCTTCTTGATCGGAACGCCCCTCACCAGATGATCCCGACGTATCCGTGCGATCGTCTCCACAACCAGCATCTCCCCCACCTCGTCTGTCCAAACAACGAGGTGTGTTAAAAATCACAAAACCAGGGGGGTCAATTTTGGACGCCGATTACCCCACCAAGGGGGTCAATATTCCACGCCGATCAACACCCACGGCGTCAGATGTCCATGTTGCTAGGCTCGGGATCAACGCGAAGAAGTGCATCTCGCCAAAGCCATCAGTACTCTCGGCCGCTCGGTATCGATCGCACATATACCGACCACAATTCGGACGAATGACTGATGAACGCGCGGCCGAGATAAATCATGTCTTCGACCTGAAGAGACGCCATGGGGTTTGCAAAACCGCAGAGTGGTTCTCCGATTTCATTGGTCGACATTGCATAGGGCGCCATTGCCCCCGCGAGCCCTTTTACTCCGCCGACCGCGTGCAACATTTATGTTTCATGTAACACGAATGTTCGCTATGGTATGGTCGTGAACTCGAAGGAACTCAAAAAGCACCTCGCCAAGCAGGGCTGCCGGTTCGAAACGCAGGGCGGCGGGTCCGGTCATATCTGGGCAATGAAGGGAAACCGCCGGACGATTTTGCCGATGCATGGCAGCCGGAAAGAGTTGCCGAAGGGGACGGTGAACAGGATATTGAAGGACTTGGGACTGAAATAATGGGCCACTGGTATCGACTGAAGCTCGAACCCGACGAGGAGACCGGCAACATCGCCGTGGACTCGCCCGACTTTCCGGAACTGCACTCGTTCGGCGAAACCGAGGCCGACGCCCTGCACTGGGGGCTTGATGCAGTCCTGGAGGTTCTGGCGGGCCGCATGCACTATCACGAGGACATCCCCCCTCCCCGTGCCAGGCGCCCGCGTGGTCGCGCGGTTGAGCTTCCCCTGCAGACCTACCTCAAGGTCGCGCTGTATATCGCGATGCGGGAGGCGGGCTTCAGCAACTCGGAGCTGGCTCGCCGCCTCGAGGTACACCGCCCGCAGGTCAACCGGCTCTTCCGGCTCGACCACAATTCCCGCATCGGTCAGCTCGAGGCCGCGTTCAAAGCCATCGGCGTGCCGCTGTCGATCGAGGCGAGCCTGCCGAGCGAGGCGCGGAAGCGTGCTCCGAAGGTTCAGTCTTACAAGATCGCGACATCGGGGCCCCCGATAATCCGGCATGAAGCGGTCCACGCGTTGCCCCACCGCGAGGCGATCAGTGGCCGCTTCAAAAAGGCGTCCGCGCCAAAGCGCAAAAAGACCTCTGCCTAGCTATTTCAGCACTTCGCAAGTGACGCGCGCATAGAGACTGATGACGTTGAAACTCGACGTCGTCGCGACAGCGAGTGATTTTCAATCAGGGCAATCAGATCGCCGCTGTCCACCAAGTAGAAGCGAGCGACAAATCCGTGCTATCCAGAAACTTCGTCTTGGCGTGATCTTTGTGCGCCCCAACCACGATCAGCTGTGCGAAACCGCGACTTCTGAGTTCTATTCTGGCGGCATCGACCAACTCAGCGCCAACGTCGGACCATCTGTCGGGCGCAACAACACAAAAATCATCAACCAGGGCAGTAGGCCCTCCTGGTTGGTAAACAGGCGGCGTAGAAAGTTCGCGTGCTATCAAGAATCCAACGATCGTCTCATCTTCTTCAGCGACCAAGCTCACATTGTTCAAATCCAAGAAAAGTTGACCAAACCATTCGACACTTGAACGAGCGGAGTTGGTTGCTTTCTTCCAAAACCGCGGTTCGTACTTTTCGTACATGAGGCGTCGGCGCTCGACAAGTTTGACACACTCGGTGACATCTCTCGTTGTGGCTTGGCGAATGATCATAAGAGCGCTGTGGCGGCCCTGACTGTTCTATTCATGGTTATTCATAGGACAGTTTAACACACCTGCGGATCGGGTTGCGGTTGTGACGAACACCGGTAAGTCCATCGAAGATATCGTTGGCTGAGGAAAATTGCACAGGAGAAGGGCGTCGGTATTCCGGCCCAATGATGGCGTGGCAAATCACGGCGCGGGTGGCGCGGCATTCATCGGCAAGGATGGAACGGCGACCCCGTGATCATGGCGACTGGGACTGGAAACGCCGCAAATCCCTCGCCAACGCCTCATGTCTTGGCATCAAAATTTGCCTCGCCGACAAGGATCGACAACTGTACCACTCTCGACCTCCCATCTCGGGGATGCCGGATAAGACGGAGAATTTCAGCATGGCACGCGTTCGCGACATTGAAATCGATGAAGTTCCGGATGACGTGAAGCCTATCTACCGGCGTTTTGCGGAAGAGTATGGCCCGTTCCTGAACCAAGTGAAGGTATTCGCACATCGGCCCTCGGCCCTGAAGCATATCCAAGGATTGCTGCTCGACCTTGCTGATGAGGCTGTGCTGCCCAAGCGTTATTTGGAGATCGCACTGGTCGTTGTCTCAAAGCTTAACGAGTGCGCCTATTGCGTTGCCCATCACGCGCCACGATTGGCCGACCAGGGGCTGGATGCGCAGACGGTCGCAAACATTCTGGAACCCGATTGTCCTGGTCTTGATGCCGTCGACCGGCTGGTGCGCGATTATTCGGTGGAAGTGACCGAGCGGCCACAATATATGCGCGACGCAATGTTCGAGGACCTGAAGCAACACTTCAGCCAAGAACAGATCGTTGAACTCACCCTACGCATAGCGCTCTGCGGCTTCTTCAACCGGTTCAATGACGCCTTGCAGATCGACATCGAGGAAGGCGTCGTCGAGCACATGCTGGCCAAGGGCGGACGCCGGGAAGACCTGCCCGACCCGCAGCGCTCGGCTCCTGCGGAAGGCTAGGCGCGTCCGGACGGGGCGGCCGTATTGGTTTGATGGTGCCGACCGGCAACACCGCTATGGAGCCCGAGTTCGATCGTATGGCTGCGAACGATGTCTCGGTCTACTGCTTCATCGGGTAATTCGATGATCTTCGGATGCCTCTAACGACGGGATAAGGTCGCCGACCAACCCGCTGGCCGGGACCAGGTTTGGCGGTCGGCAGTCGGCTTTCACCACGCGGATCGGATGTTTGGGCGCCCGGGGACAAAAGCCGCCGGCCCTGCGGCGTGTCGATCAGTTGAACGCCGTGTCATGATGGTTGCTCCCTAGCATGCCGTACGACGTCATTGCCCACGCGATCTGGCATGGCGGCAGCGCCAGACCTCAAATCTGCCCGGCGGCGGCGACCGCCCGTTTCAGCGCTGCGCCGCCATCGCCCATACGCCCGTTGCCCGGCGTATCATGGTAGGTGAACAGATTGTCCGTCGGCCAATCGAGGATCCTGCGCCAGTTGGCGGCAACCCGCTCGGCATCAGCCACCGGCCGCGGCTTGGAGACGATCTTCACCTGGTCCGGCTTGAAGGCCAGACGCGTCGGAAAACCCAGGCCGGCGACGTGTTCGCGGGTCAGCAGCCAGCCAAGGTTCTCGCCGCCAAAACAGGTATGGGTCGGTCTGTGGCACAACCACAATTCATCGGTCGGATCGTCGGGGCGCTGAAACAACAACGTCTTGATCAATAGAAACCGCGAATCTTCGGCGCCTTCCTTCGGGGTCAGCACTTCCCTGAAGGCATTGATGCCGTCGAAATTGAAGAAGTCGACCTGTCCCCTGAACTGCGGCAGGGGATCCTCGGTGTCGAGCGTGCCAAATCGCGGCGAGTCGGCCAGCGCCTTACCGGTTCGAAGCCGCGGGATGCGGGTCGGACCGACCAGCACGCGGGCCTCGGGCAGCGCGTCATGCCATTCGGACAGATACAAGCTGTGGCCGCCCCCCGGCGAAACAAGATAGCGCACCGTCAGACCGGTGGAACCGGCGACATCGTGAACCTTGGGCAACACCACCGGGTCGACCGCGTTGACCACCACCAGCACCGGTTCGCCTTCCCGGCTTTCATCGTTCAGACGAAAAATCAGACAGCGGTTGTTGATCTGTGGGGCAAAACTCGACGTCCCCGGCCGGTGCCGGGTTGCGATGATCCAGAAACCGGGTGCAACTTCGGCCACTTGGTCCCAGGCTTCGCGCTCCATGTGCAGGGTTTCAGGTTGGCTCATCACAGGTCTCCGGTCGTCAGGCCTCGTCCATCGGCGGGACCGCGGCTCGAGCGGGCGCGATCACGGCGCCGATGGTGGTGTGCTGATGGCGCTCCAATCCAACTGGCCGGCCCAGCTGGCCAGGCTGTGCCAGGTCACCTCGGGAAACTCGCGCCGCAGTCCGGCGATATCGGCCGAGTACCCGACGCGATCGAACCATTCGAACGTTCGGGCGATGTCCTCGGACCGGGCCCGGACGGTTTCCATCGGCAGTGCGACATAGTCGATACTGCGACCGGAAGCGGCGGCCAGCACCGCCGCGGTCTCGGTTCCGTCAAGGTCGTCACCGGCGATGTCGAACCGTTTGCCGAACACGCTTTCGCGCCGCTCGATCAGCCGTGCACCGAACTCGCCGATATCGGACAGGGCGATCTGTTGCAGCTTGCGGTCGGCCGGCATGGCCATGGCAAGCTTGCCCTCCAGCAGCGGCGCGACCGCCCACGGAGCAACGTGGTTTTCCATGAAAAACACCGGCGCGCTGATGGTGTACGCGGCGCCGGAGGCGACGAGGTGGCGTTCGACGGCGTATTTGCTGTCGAAATGGGGGATGCCGGTGTCCTGATCGGCCGATCCAACCGATGAATAGACAATATGACCGACACCGGCGGCCGTGAACGCATCGATGGCGTGCCGGCCGTGCTCCGTCTCCGCGGCGGTGCCGGCCTCGAACGAGGTGCTCATGAGATAGGCGGAATCGACGCCATCGGCAGCGCGCCGCAGAGACTCCTCGTCGGTGAACTCACCACGAACGACCTCCACACCCTTGTCGGCCAGGCGTTGTGCGGCGGCGCCGTCCGGGTTGCGGGTGAGCGCTCGCACACTGTGCCCGTCGCGATGAAGGACGTCGGCGACCGCACCACCCTGCTGGCCGGTGGCGCCGGTCACCAGGACTTTGAGTTTGCTGGACATGGGTGTTTAGGCTCCGTTGCTAGTGGTGCCAAACGCTGTACCGGCCGGCTGGGGGGAGACACGATCTGACGATAACAGGAGCGTAGCGCACCTCGCCTTGCGTCTACCTCTTGAGTAAGTCAGGCCCTCATGCGCGTATCGAAAGAGCCGGTATGAAACCCCTGCCTGCCATCGCCATGGCGCTGGCCATGACGGCCAGCCTCGGCACCGCGGCCGTCTCTCCGGCTTGTGCACAGGTCCCGCCCTCCAGATCCGACATTGCCGGCCATGGCGGGCTACACCAGGCCGCCCACACCGGCGACGTCGCCGTCGTGCTTGAACTGGTGGCCGCGGGCACCGACCTGGAAGCGCGCGATCGCGCCGGACGCACGGCGCTTCACCTGGCCGCCTTTGCCTCGCAGGACGAGGTGGTGCGGACCTTGGCGGCAGCCGGAGCGGACATGAACGCCCTCGAAAACGGCCTCTACGACATCGTCACCATCGCCGCCGTCGCCAACGATCACGAGCTGGTCGATCTGGCTCTGTCGCTCGATGCCGGCACCGGGAATATCACCAGCCGTTACCAGGGCACCGCCCTCATCGCCGCCGCCCATCTCGGTCACTTCGACGTGGTCAGGCGCCTGATCGCCGGCGGCGCGCCGCCGGCGATCACGTCAACAATCTCGGCTGGACCGCCTTGATGGAAGCGGTCGTGCTCGGCGACGGCGGCCCAAACCATTTGGCGACGGTGACACTGCTGGTCGAAGCGGGTGCCGACACCACGATCGGTGACCGCCAGGGTGTGAGGCCGATCGTTCATGCCCGTTTGCGCGGCTATGACGACATGGTCGCCATTCTCGCCCGAACGCTCTAGGTGCTGTTGACAGTTAACGGTTTATTAATGGCGGTTGTGATTCAAGCAAGACCTGGGTGTGGAGGAGGAACCGGTCATGCTTCGCAGGGAATTGACGGACGTTCAATGGGAACGGATATCGGATTTGGTACCCGGCAAGGCGTCGGATTGCGGATCCACGGGACGGGACAATCGTCTGTTCGTGGATGCGGTATTGTGGATTGCACGCACGAGTTCGCCATGGCGCGACCTGCCGGACGCGTTCGGCAATTGGAACAGCGTGTACGTGCGCTTTTCCCGGTGGGCCAAACAAGGGGCATGGGAGAGTCTTTTCAAGGCCTTGGTGGACGATCCGGACTTCGAATACCTGATCATCGATTCAACCATTGTGCGGGCACATCAACATGCGTCGGGCGCAAAAGGGGGACTCAAAATCAGGCCATCGGACGTTCGCGCGGCGGCTTGACGAGCAAGGTTCACATCGCTGTCGATGGGCTCGGCAATCCATTACGGTTCATCCTCACCGGCGGTCAGGTTGGCGATGTCACCCAGGCTGAAGAGTTGATCGCCGACGTGGCCGGCGCAAACCTCATCGCCGACACGGCCTATGATGCCGATCATCTCCGCGCCCGTCTCAACGATGCCGGAATAGTGGCGGTGATCCCATCCAACCCGTCACGGGCGCAAGCCATCCCCTACGATGCCGAACTCTACAAAGAAAGACATCTCGTCGAATGTTACATAAACAAAATCAAACACTTCCGGCGCATCGCCACGCGCTATGAAAAAACCGCAACGGCCTACATGGCCATGCTGTTTCTTGTCGGTGCCATCATCTGGCTCCGATAACTGTCAACAGGACCTAGAGCCCTTCCAATCAACTCTGAGCCATTCTGACGGAGCGATTTTGTGACAAGATCAAGTCAAGGTTCGATGAGCGTATCCGGATACGGTCGAGAGACTTGGCATAGGAGTTGGCGCAAAATCGCCCGTCCCTTCGGGTTTCGCGATTGGCGGTCGCCCAACGCTGAACCAATCTGGAACGATGCGGAGCAGCGCCCGTCGATCGTTTCGACGCCGGATCACCTCGCCAATCGCGAAACAGAATTGACTCAGCGTTGATTGAAAGGACTCTAGCAAGGCGGAAGGTAGCCGCACCAGGGTCTGCTCGTCCGACGGGACGAGCGGACCGGATATCCCCCGCCACCGCCTGCCCTTCCCCGCGATGAAGGACGGCCCGGTCGTTACGTTTTGCTTTTTCAGGCCTGTTACATCTTGAAATGAAGCCATTTCTCCTCCTTCAGCTGCGACCGGAAACCGAAGCCTCCGACAATGAGTTCGAGGCGATTCTGGATAAGGGTGGGCTCGCCGCAGCCGAAACGCGGCGCATAAGGCTCGATCAGAATCCGGACCTGGCCGGGGTCGCGCTCAGCGACCATGCCGGCGTCATCATTGGCGGCGGGCCGGCCTGCGTCAGTGATCCGGAAGACGACAAGTCCGACGTGGAGAAGGGCATCGAACAGGCGATCCTCGGTCTTATGCCAGCGATCACGCAAGTGGATTTCCCGTTCATGGGCTGCTGTTACGGTATCGGCGTCCTGGCCCATCACCTTGGCGCAAAGGTCGGCAGGCAAAGGTACGGCGAGGATGTCGGGGTGGCGGAATGCAGCCTGACGGGCGACGGCGCCGCCGATCCCCTGCTCAGGGACCTTCCGCAAAACTTCAACGCTTTTGTCGGGCACAAGGAAGCGGTACAGGACCTGCCGCGGGGCTGCGTTCATCTGCTCGCCTCGCCCACATGCCGTTACCAGATGATCCGATACGGAAGAAACGTCTACGCCACCCAGTTTCATCCGGAGGCCGACGGCGAGGTGTTTGAGATCCGCATCAAAACCTACAAGGATCAGGGCTATTTTCCCCCGGGGACTGCCGAGGAGCTGATCGCGATGTGCCGGGCGGCGGACGTGAGGGTCCCGGAAATCATCCTGAAGAATTTTGTCGATGCCTATCGATGACCGGC
>CAXXRA010000015.1:0-487500 GCA_963663975.2 uncultured Bauldia sp.
CCGGCAGGCCCGAGACGTTGTCGAAGGCCAGTACATGACCATTGCTGGCGGCGATGAACAGATCGCGGTTCTCGCGCGGCAGGGCGCGCAAAGGAGCCGTATTTGGGTCCAGCAAAGACCGCAGAATGGCCGAGAATGTGGACTTCGCCGAACCCTGCTCGCCCGACAGCACGATCACCGGATAGGGGCCGTGATTGCGCAGGACGGCCAGCGCCCAGGCGACGACAAGTACGAAATCCGTATCCGATTGCACGTTGAGGAAGGATCGCAGGGGTTTCGACCGAGCGCCCGGTGCGGGAACCGGCAAAGGCTGCATCCCGGCGGCGCGACGGAACCGCACCGGAGGGTCTTCCACCACGCGCCATCCGGTCGTGGTGATTTCGATGGCGCGCCAAGCCTTGTCACCGAGGTCGAGATAGAGGCTTCCGTCGATCCCCCCGACGCGAATGTAAACCGCCCGTTCCGGGGCGTCGAAATGAGCCTTCGCCTCGACCACGTTCAGGGCCGATTGAAGCGCCTCCGAACTTGCTGCACCATCCGTGCCCTCGTAGAATTGCCGCGCCAGCCACCGCTTGAACCCCTTGGTGCGAACGGGCCAGGTTTCCCGGTGACCGTTGATGTCGAGGTCGGCGAAGGCGGTACCGTCGGCGGAATGGAATAACTCGGCGGCCTCGGCAAGGTCGATCAGGATGTCAGCCTGAGTCGGTCTCCGCCCGCCGTTGCCGCTTTCCTCCATACTTGCCTTGTCGAGGGCGGTGACACGGCATCCGGCTTTCTTCAACTGTACCCGTAGAGCCTCGAAGCCGGCCCGATCCTCTTTTTTCATCGCCGAGATCCGCTCCAACACCTCGGGTGCGAACGGTGCGCCGGGATCGTCGGCGGTTCGCTCGATCAGTCCGGCGGAGTGGGTCGGGAATTTCCTCGGCAGCGGCGATTGCAGCGGCTACCGGGTTTTTCATCGTCATCCGGGATTTCGTTCGGAACGGTATCCGGGGTCTCGGTTTCGTCGATCTTGTCCCTTGTCATTTCCGGCCCTTCCCGTTCGAGGCGCGTGGCCTGTCAGCATGTCGTTGAAGTCTTGGCCGCGTGGCGGGCGGGCAATGCGCACACGCCGTCTTCCCGTTGCCAACCCATGGCGCAGTCGCGGGCAGCGGCTTCGCCGGGATCGTCTCCGTCGGCCAGGACGATCACCTCGCGCAAGCTCTCGGGCAGATCGAGCGCCCGCAACCCGGAGGTGGACAGCGCCGCCCAGGCGGGGTTTCCCGTTGCCTGCATGGCCGCGAGCAGGTCTCAATGCCTTCGCCCACCATCAGCAGTCGGTGGGCTGGCTGAAACGGACCGCACCGCCCCGGCACGGGCCGAGCATCATCTTCGCGGGATCGACGGGGCCTTGCCGCCGCCGTTGCGGGCGAGAAACGTGCGGTGAATGGCCGTCGGCGCGTTGTCGGCACCCCGTGTTATCAGCGCCACCATGCAGGGCCAGAACCGCCCGACGGATGCTTCAGCCCGCGATGGAAGCGCAGCGAGGGCGGCAGCGAAAGGTCCAGGCGCGCGCCGAGAGATAGGTTTCGACTGTTGTTCCGACCGCCGAGATCGTCGATTGCCAGATCGCGAGCGCAGCGGTGCTACTTTCCTCGTGCTGCTGTTTGGGCTGAGATTCGGGGACCTTGCGGCGGGAAAGCTGGTGAATGTGCGAAGTTGCCTTGCCGTCCCACAAACCACGCTTCTTCAGCGCCGCGATCACATCGCGCTGGTCGCATCCGGCATGGCAGCGGACGAGCACCTTGCCGTCCGCCTCGCGGATCGAAAGGCTCGGCTCGCGGTCGTCATGAGCGGAACAGTGTGCGATCCAGCCCAGGCCAGCTTTACGGCCACCGAGCGCCCTGGCGATGGTCTCAGCGGTCATGGCGCGCGCCCTCGTCATCAGGGGTCGACCCGTTGGTATTGTCGTTCGCGGGTACCGGCAGTTCGTCCCGCGACCACTCAGCCAGAATGGAAAAAAAGCCAGTGACGTTGGCGGCGATCTGTTTTGCCTCGTCGCGACTCAGGTCGCGCCCGACGCGCGGTTGCCAGACCCCACGGGTTCGTTCGATTTGGTTGTCATGCAGATTGTCGTTTGCAGCTTTCACCGAAGATCTCACGGCCGGCTCTTCGCCGCTCCGTGCCTCTGATCTCCGGCCTCGGATTCCCACCGATAACGCAGGATCGTATCGTCATTTGCATGTTCGGCGTCCCATTCCCAGGGATCGCCGGTTGGCACCGCGTCAAACGGGCAGGTCGTCCTCCGGTATCGTGAACTTCTGGGACTTGCCCGCTTCGATCACGAGATCGCGCCTATTGTTTTTGCCGATGGCACTGGTAATGGCGCAGCGGAAATGTCCGTGCCGCAATCCGTCCATGACCACTTCGGTCAGGTGGTTTATGGCTTCGCGGGCTTGCGGACCGCAGGCGCTGTCGTCTGGTTTGGTGATCTGATCGTCATGCATTGTGCAACAGGGCCTTCATGTCTTTGATGGTGGAAGAGAATGCGAGCGGCGGCACGGTCGTGTTGTCGCCGTAGAAGGACAGCACATCGGCCTGACGCTCGGGGCTATCCTTGAACACAAAAATCTTGCGGCGGCCTTCGGGGCGCAGGTCGAGCAACGCATATCCGGAGCAACGCAGGAAACAGGCGAGATAGAAATCACGCGTCTCGAACGCTTCCGTATTCGCGGGCCCCGCCCTGGTTGTTTCTTGTCCAGTTGTCACTTTACACACTCCTAAAAAAAAGGGGCCTATCCACCGGCGAGCATCCGCCGGAGTGGAACCTCACGGTGCAGGAGTCCCAGTTTTTCCAACCGGATGCGCATGGCGATGGGCGAAACCCCAAACTGCTCAGCTAAGGGTCGCACAATTTCCTCGGAGAGCATCTCTGCTGGATCACGAAGGCTCGACATCTTCTCCCGCAGCAATTGCTTGACTTCAGGATCGATCTCTTCGATTTCCCGGTCGTAATCCTCCGGTCCTCCGCTAATTTCAATCAATTCCCTAAGTTCAAGGTCCCCAAACTCCCGTTTCCACGCTCGAAATACTAAATTCCTAGGCATCAGGAGGCAGGACGCATAGAAATTCGCCTGCCATTCGACCCGCTCATTCGCCTGAATTGACCGGCAGATGACGGATGGGGCGGATGACCCGCCGAACTGGGCTGCCTGCATAGGGTCCCTGGCATAAAGGGAACGGTGAAGCCGCCAGTGACCGCCTCCCTCATGTGCCAGGGTGAAGCGATAACGGCCTTCCTTGTTCGGGTACTCTTCGGGGTCGAGACTTTCGTCAACAACAACCCGCTTTTCATCGAAAAATATCGCGCCCAGGATGTCCGAGCCTTGACTGAGGTCGGTGCGGGGAATTCCGAACAGACGATGGGTATCGTCGAACTCAATGCCGAGCTTGAGGTACTTCTCCATGATGTCTTCGATGGGAATCGGCGGTTCGATGACGACATCGCGCGCATGGGCAAACTCTGTGAGCAACGCCTCCGCGTTGCGTTCGATGGCCTCTTCGGCCAGATATGGAACAAACTTCGCCATCAATCTGTCATCCTCATCTGCATCGGTCGTTCGGTCCGGTCGCTATTCTTCCTTCGGCTTCTCGGCCTCGTGAGCCAAACGCCCCACATCATCCGCCGTCATGCCCCTTGTCGTTCTCAGAAGCGCCGCTAATTCGCGGGGATGCTCCCTGATAATCTCGGTTAGGTCCGAAGATACCTTGCCCGCGAGAGCCAACAATTCATCGACATCGATGTCGAAGATTTCAGCGATCTTACGCACCTTGTCCTCGGCCGCCGGCGGAAACTCATCCCGCTCGACTTTCGAGAGATATGTTGGACTGACGCCGATTTTCTTTGCCATCTCGCGCAGGCCGATTTCCCTTCTCTCGCGTTCCTGGCGCACATACGCGCCGAACTTGACATTCCTCCCACTGGTCATGATGCAAATCTCCCTCATATGTTTAGGTGTCACTCTACACTCGGGCGCGCCGAGTGTAGAGTGACACCTAAACACGCGGCGCGCCGCATGTAAAGTATAAACTAAACGGATTTTGATAAAGGAATTCAGGTCGCGAGCTTCAATTCCCGGACGTCTTCCAGAACCTGCCGGAAATCAGGCGACGGAGCGATGCACATGGTTCTATATGTGTCCAAGAAGCCCAGCCACGCCGGCGGATTTCAGGCCGGCGCGGTGACGTGAACGGTGACCTCTTGTACGGCATTGTTGCCGAAGCCTCCCACATCCCGGGGAGGATCGAAGGGCTGGGCGTGCCCGTCGCTGTCGGTCGCCCGGCACCGCAGGATGTGATCGCCTGGCCTGGCCTGCCACACCGCCTGCCATTTGGTCCAGGCGTACCGACCAACCTGTCCAGCCAGCGTTGCCTCGTGCCAGTCGTCATCGACGCCGAATTCGACTTTTGCGATGGTCCGGCCGCCGCCGGACCAGGCACGTCCAGCGATTGGCACGGAGCCTGTTGCGACCAGCCGCCGGCGGGTCGGCCAGTCCGGCAGCCCAGGTGGCGCCATCAGCGACTTCACCCGAATCTCGGTGATCGGCCGGCCGGCAGCGTCGTCGGTTTCGTGGAAGGTGTAGGCCCTGACCTGTTGAAAGAGACGGCGTCTCGAGCCAAATGGTCGGAGTCAGCGACAATCCGACTTGATCATGTCTGCGCTTTTCTCGCCGATCATGATACTGGTCGCATTGGTATTCCCGGATATGATCGCGGGAATGATCGACGCATCGGCGACGCGAAGTGAGCCGACACCATGAACGCGCAGCCGTTCATCGACTACGGTCATCTTCGAGGTCGCAAGACCCATCCGGCAGGTGCCGCACAGATGGTAGGTTGAGTCCCCCTTGTCCTTGGCATAAGCGAGAAGGTCGTCATCGCTGACCACGCCTGGACCCGGGCTAAGTTCCTCCTCTATGTAAGACCGCATCGCCTGGGTATGGAATAGTCGGCGAAGCAACTTCAGCCCCTTGACGAGAGTCGCCCTATCTTCCTCCGCGGCGAGGTAGTTGGCGCAGATGGCCGGTGCTTCAGAAGGACTGCTTGATCGGATCCGGACATAACCTCGGCTTTCGGGGACATGCTGGTCAACGATAGCGGAAACCCCCGAGAATTTGTGGAGCCGGTCGCTCACGTCCCCGTCCTTCGAGAAGGGGAAGAAGTGGATTTGCAGGTCGGAGTGTGTCAGATCCGGGCGGCTTTTCGCGAATATCGCCACCACGCCCGCCGCGACGGTGAAGGGGCCCCGCCGAGTCGCCAGGTATCGCAGGGCTGCGGCCGCCTGACGCGGCAGGGTGCTTAATTGTGCGTTGAGGGTGTCCGGTACGTTTACTCGAAACGCCACCGGGCAGGCATAGTGATCCTGGAGGTTTTCTCCGACGCCTGGCAGTGCAACTTTTACCTCGATCCCGTGTGCTGACAGGAGCTCCGGTGGGCCAATGCCCGAGAGCTGCAGCAGTTGCGGTGAGTTCACGGCTCCTGCCGATACGATGACCTCGCGGATGGCTACTGCCGCGCTGCGCTGGTCTCCTCTTCGGTACCCTACGCCGACAGCGCGGCCGGCATGGATCTCGATCTTTTCGACCAAGGCATCCGTCACAATGCTAAGATTGGTCCGCTTGTCGGCCGGCCTGAGGTAGCTGGTAGCGGTCGAACTCCTGACCCCATTCCTCTGCGAGAGCTGGAAGTATCCGGCGCCCTCCTGAGTGGCGCCATTTATGTCCGGGTTTCTCGGGATCCCGAGTTCCTGCGCGCTTGCGATGAAAGCCTCTGTCAATGGATTCCGCCAATCCGCCTGCATCGTCTGGATCGGGCCGTCTCGGCCGTGAAATTCATCATCGCCGCCGATGTGAGATTCAAGCTTACGGAAGTAGGGGAGGATGTCAGAGTATGCCCAGCCCGTATTGCCCAGCTGGCGCCAGTGATCGAAGTCGCTCGCCTGGCCGCGTACGAACACCATACCGTTGATGGAACTGCTGCCGCCGAGAACCTTCCCGCGCGGCGCGTAGATCCGGCGACCATTGAGATTCGGTTCCGGCTCTCCCTGATACATCCAGTTGAACTTCGGATTACGGAAGCACTTTACCAAACCGATCGGGACATGCAGCCAGACGCTGTTGTTTGGCGGCCCGGCCTCAAGCAGAAGTACCTTCCAGGCCGGGTTCTCACTCAGTCGGGCTGCCACGACGGCGCCCGCGGAGCCGGCTCCCACGACCACGAAATCATAGCTGTCTTCAGCCATCGCAAGCTCCCGAGTGTTTCGTGGGACCGAGCGGCTCGAATCGCGCCGCCGAGATCGGCGGACTCACAGCATCCCGCCGTCGATCAGGAGCGCCTGTCCGGTCATGTAGGACGCTTCGTCGGACGCGAGGAAGGCAACGCAGGGCGCGATCTCCTCCGCCGTCGCCTGCCGCTTCAGCGGGATGGCGCGGCCGACATGCTCGTCGACCGCCTTCCGGCCGCCCATGTAGTTCGTGGCCGGATCGTTGAACGGCGTGTCGACGAAGCCGGGACAGACGGCATTCACGCGTATGCCGGAAGGCCCCAACTCTGCCGCGAGCGTACGCGAATAGGCGATGCAGGCGCCCTTTGAAGCGGCGTAGAGCGTCAGGCCGGGCCCGCCCTTGAAACCCGCCGCGGACGCCATGTTGATGATCGATCCGCGGCCGCTTGCCTTGAGTGTCGGTAGGGCATGCCGGACCGAAAGGAACTGGGATCTGACGTTGGTGTCGAAGACGAGCGACCATTCCGGATCCGTGATCGTCTCGATCGCGCCGACCCGCATCACCCCGGCGATGTTCACCAGAACGTCGAGCCCGTCGAGCCGGCGCACGGCTTGTTCCGTCGCGTTGCGGACGCTCGCGTCGCTGCGCACGTCGACGGGGAGGAACGAGGCCTCGCCGCCTGCCGCGGTGCAGAGCCGCGCCGATTCCGCGCCGCCTTCCTCGTTCAGGTCGGCGATCACGATCGCCGCGCCTTCTTCCGCGAAGCGCTGGGCGATCGCTCGGCCGATGCCGGTCGCGGCGCCGATGAGCAGCGCACGGCGCCCAGCCAAGCGGGAGGCACCGGAAGCGGTTCGTGCCGCCGCATTCATGCGCAATCTCCCAAGTAGGAGGTGGGGGCATCCCCTTCGGCCCCGGTACTCTTTTCCAGATACTTTCGGTAAGGCTCAAAGCCCAGTTGACGCGGTTCTTCCAGTGCTGGTCTATTGCCCGTCCCAGTTCAGAGAGATCGCCGGTCTCGGCGAGGCCCAACAGCTTCGCGTGCTCATCCATTGAGGCGGCGATATGCTCGAAGCTTCTTGGAACATAGACGTAGACGATCTGAGCTTGTCCCAGGACGATCTCGTAGAGTTCGGCCAGGCGCCGGTTGCCGCTCGCCTCCACCCTAAGCCGGTGAACATCGAGGTGGGCGGCGCGATAGCGCTTGCCGAAGGGTTCCAGCGGCAGCGGCCGCGCATCGTCCTGCGACGACGAACTGCCAATTGCTTCCTCCGCTCTTCCATCAAATGACAACCTTCCCGTTCTCGATCGGCTCCAGCTTGCCGGCCTTGGCTAGTACCGCCCAGAACGCGTGGTCGGCGTAGTAGACGATGGTGTTTTCCAGGCTTCTTACGATGAGCTCGCCTTCCCCCGAATGCGCTCCAGCAGTGTGAGCGACAGCCTCAGGCAGTCCAACCGTAAGGCAGATGTGCACGCCGTACACCGAATGCCGGATAGCCGGATAGCCGGAGGCGGCAGGATTGTCCTTCCACTGCTTCTGATTGACGAGGCTGAACTCGAACGGCTTCCCAACGTCATGGCAGATCGCGCAGGCGAGAAGCAGGTCGCGATCGATGCCGCAATCACCCGTAACCTTCTCCAGCCGTTCCGCCAGGCCGAGCGCCATCTGCGTCACTCCGCGGATGTGCTGCGTCTGCGTGCCGTCACGCAGGGGTGAGGTGTTTGGCCCACCGGACCCACGGATCTCCTCAACGGAAGCGAACTCGCTCTGGGAAAGCGCCAGCGCCCATGCTTCGACCACCTTGTCCCGCAGCGCGGGGTCGGAAATCAAGTCGAGCTCGGGGAAGCTCTTGCGCACACCGACGCGCAATTCATCGATCGACACCATCACGCATTTCCTCCGTTCTTCTTGATGGCCGCGAGAGCCTCGATCTCCAGTCCGAACGGTCCTGCGAGTTCCACGCGGAAGGTCGAACGGGCCGGCAAATGGGTCCCAAAATACTCGCGGTAAACGCCGTTGAAAGCTTGGAAATCGGCGACGTCGGTTAGGAAGACGGTCACCTTGAGCACGTGGGACAACGAACTCCCTGATGCATCGAGGATCGCCGAGATATTGTCCAGTACGCGGCGCGTCTGATTCTCGATGCTACCGCCGACGAACTCGCCAGTCGCCGGATCGATCGGGATTTGACCTGATGTGAAGATCAGATCCCCGTAGCGAATCGCCTGCGAAAGAGGCAAATCCAGCCGCGGTGCGCTCGCCGTATCGATGATCTCAATTTGCACGTCGCTCATGGTTCCCTGCCTTGATGTCGGCACCTCGGCGCTGAGCCCGGGTCCCGATGGTGGAAGAGTTCTGCATTACTGGTGTTGGACGGGAGGGTGTCGGCGGTCGTGAGGCCACAGATGCTCACCCTCGTTTTTCCTGCCGTGGCGCCCAGCGCGTGAGGTAATCGGAGGTGCCAGTGATGAAGAGGTCGGCGATAAACGCGGCCACCGTCACCCAAAAGATCCCGACAATGATCACGCTCAGTTCCTGGAAGGCCACCATGCGGCTGAACACCTGGCCCATTCCCTCGGGAGCACCGGCCAGTTCACTGATGACCTCGATGCCCCAGGCGACGCCCACCGCGACACGGATGCCGCCGACCAGTTCGGGGATTATCGCCGGCAGCACGACGGTGCTGAAGACGCGGTCTTCGCTGGCGCCCAGCGTTCGTGCGAAGTTCTGCGTAAGCGGGTCGAGATTTCGGATGGCGGTTGTAGCCGTGACGGTCACCATGACACCGACATAGTAGCCGACCATGGCTAGTTGAGCGACCTGCGAGGGGCCAAACCACAGGACCATGAAGGGGATCGCCGCCAGCGGTGGGATCGTACGTAGGGCGCCAACCGGAACCTCCATGAACACAAAAAAACTGTGCCAACGCGCCATGGCAATGCCGAGAAGGATGCCCACGCCGGTCCCGATGACGCTGCCGAGGACAGTTTGGCGGATCGTATAGAGGAGGTGCGGCCAGATTCCCCGGTTACCACCACCTTGGAACTCGAGGATCTTGTTCGTGTACAGATCGGTGAAGATGGCGGGCCAAAGCGATTGCGGTGATGGCAGCCGGCGCGGCCCCAGCATTGTCGAGAGCTGCCTCCAGACGAGCAACAACACGACGAAGCCGAGAAGCCCCCACGCAATCCTTGCGGCAGCCGCCGCCCAGCGGATGCTGAGCAGAGGTGCCGGCGGCACGTCCGCGAGAGACGTGCCGCCATCGACGGCGAGGCGGCGCTGATCAGCCACCAAGCTTGTTTACGGCAGCCTTCGCGAACGCTGCGGAGTCTAGGAAGTTGAACTCGGAGTACAGCTCTTCCGCCCGGCTCAGCAGGGCTTCGGCGCTCGCCTTCGTCCCGGCATCGGCATCGGCAAGCGCAGCCTTGGCCTTGGCGACGGCCGCATCGGTTTCGGCCTTCAGCTTCTCCATCTCATGGTAGAGATCGTCGGCGACGACGAAGTCCTTCCATGTGTACTCGCCGGGCTGGAACACGCCCTGCTCTTCGTAGAGTTTGATCGCCGAGCCCGTCACGTATTCGATGTTGAGCGGGTTGTTGGGATCATCAAATACCTGCTTCTGCTCGTCGAACGTGAGAAACGGATCGAGTTCTTCATAGACGATTCGGCCGGTCGCGACGTCGAAGTCGGTACCTGCCGCGCTATTCAGAAAAGGCACGTGGATCCCGAGCGCCTCGTCCGGATTGCTCTTGATCAGCTGGTTGATCCTGAAGCTTACGGAGAGCAGACGCAGCGCCGTGTCGTGGTTGGTCTTCAGCCACTCCTCCGTCGCGGTCCACCCGCCGTATAGAACGGCGCGGAGCTCCGTCGCATCGACCGAGGGCGTGGCGGCCGCAGCCAGATCGCCCGAGGTCAGGATCGGCTTGAAGCCGGCGACCTGCAGCGTCAACCGAGACGGCACCCCGCCGACCTGGAAGTCCGCGCGGCCGGCTTCCATGAGGCGGGCCGTGTTGGCGTCAGGCGCGACAACCGTCTTCATATCCTCGAGCGTCACGCCGCCGCGACTCAGCGAGAGTTCGATGAAGCCTTTGATGGCCGCCTCCGCCGGAAAGGCGAAGGTCTTGCCCCTCATCTGTCCAACTGCCTTCTTGAACGCTTCGGCGGAACTAAGTCCATCGGCACGAAATTCGGTATAGCTTTTATATCCGCCCTCCGGCTGGGCCATGATGGCAAAGCCCTTAAAGTAGTCGCCCACCGTGAAGAGCTGGATCTTCGGCAGGTTTTTGAATCCGGGCATGAAGAGCTGTGGCAGGCCGCTAATGATGTCATGGTTGCCGGCAGCTGCGATGCCCATGGCTTGGTCCGCGCTGGTGAGAATGGTTCCCTTCCCGTCGGGAAGGAAGGTGATGCCCACCTCCTCGAACCAGCCCTTTGCAAGGCCGATGCTCGCCTGGCTGTGATCGAAGTACGGCAGCATGACCGCACGGATTTCTACCTCCGGGATGACCGGCGCGGCGTCCTGCGCAGCGGCCCCTGTTGCCCAGGAACTAGCGAGTAGCGCCGTGGCGGCGACAGCAATTGCCACTCCTCTGTGCATCTCGTTGCGGCCGTCGGCAATCTCCAGATAGTCCATTTCTTGCTTCATCTTGCTTCCCCTTTTTGTTAACGGGTGGCGCTGTCACGCGCCGTAAGACACTCAGTGGGAGCGACTATCGTCGGGCGCCCACCGCGTGAGGTAGTTGCTCAGCAGCATCACGAAGTAATCGACAGAAATTGTGTAGATCATGATGATCGCCACAATAAGCATCATTCTGCCGGTGTAAGAGAATTGCTCTGCAAGGCTCAGTATCCGACCGAGGCCGGATTGTGCGCCGAGCAACTCTCCACCTATCAGGATTGCCCACGCGATACCGACAACGACGCGAAGCCCGCCGGCGACTTCGGGTATGATAGCCGGCACGACGACCGTGCGATAGACTCGCCAGCGCGAGGCGCCGAGAGCCCGGGCGAAATCCAGGATAACCGGCGGGACGTTTTCGATTGCCGCGACCGTGCTGACCAGCAACATCGAGAAGACCCCGAAGGCGATGTAGGCGACGATGCCGGTGTCGCTCCCGCCGAACCACGTCAGGAAGAGCGGAATCAGCGCGAACAAGGGAATTGTGCGGATGAGGAGCAGCGGGATCTGTAAGGTCATGCTGGCAATGCGGCTCATCCCTAGAAGCAATCCGGTCCCGACGCCGAGCATCGCCCCGATCATCACCCCGAGGCCAAGCCGCACTGCACTGTCGAGGGAATTGTCGACGATCACGCCAACCGCGTTTTCGAGGGTCAGGTCTGCCCCAGGTCCCACGAACACAGCCAGGCCGCGAAGATCGGAGAGCACCTCCCAGGGATAGGGGAGGACCGATGCGGGACGGTTGAAGTTCTGAGCCACCAGCCAGGCGCAGACGATCCAAATGACGATGATCGCGACGACGGAACCGGCGCGCAGCGAAAGCTTATCCATCCGGATGCGAGGGGTTCCCGCCGTTTCGGGGAGCTTCTTCGAGGTTGTGCCGGCCGCGACGCCGGGATCATGGGCGCTCATCGGCCTCCCCCCCGCCCGCAAGGCGGCTTCCGGGCGACTCGATCACGTCCATAAGCTCCTGCCGCACGCGTGCGAAGTCCAGCGACAGCCGGAGCGCTGCGGTGCGGGGTCGCTCGAACGGGATCCGACAGGTCTCGGCGATCTGGCCGCGGCGCATCACGATCACCCGGTCAGCCAGGAACGCCGCCTCTTCGATGTCATGGGTGACGAAGACCACTGTCTTAGGCTGACCGTCCAGAATGTGCAGCAGCTCGTTCTGCAGTTCGCACTTGGTCATGTAGTCAAGCGCCCCGAACGGCTCGTCCATGAGCAGCACGTCCGGGTCGTTGGCCAGCACAACGGCCATCTGGCACCGCTTCTTCATGCCGCCCGACAGTTCCTTCGGCCAGAACTCGGCAAAGGCCTCGAGTCCGACTAGGCGCAGCCATCGCAGAGCGGTAGCTCGACGGTCTGCCCTCGGGATTCCCTGGATTTCCAACCCGTATTCGACGTTCCGACGCACGTTCCGCCACAAAAAAAGAGCGTCCTGTTGAAAGACGACGCCGCGGTCCTTCCCCGGGCCGTCGACCGCTTTGCCGCCGACGAAAGTGCGACCGCGCGTGGGCGGCGTCAGGCCGGCAATCACGTTGAGCAGCGTCGTCTTTCCACAGCCGGACGGACCAACGATCGAGACGATCTCGCCATGCTCAACGGTGAGGTTCACATCCGACAGTGCGTCGACGTGCTCCTGATTCCGCCCGCGTACGAAACGCTTCGCCACATCCTGAATCTCGACGTGCGCCAAGTGCTGCTTCCTGAAATTTCAAATTTTAGTATCACTTGTAATAGGCGTAGTCAAAGCATTGTCAGAGAAAAGTCGAATACTTTGTTTGTAGGCCGAGTTTCTATTTCGCCGCTATTGATTTTCCTAAGATTTTTCCGGATTGATACAAGGGGTTCCACGACCGGGTTTGTCACGAATCTGAGGTGCTCCGAGAGAGCAACGCCGGTAGCCTGATCAAATGACGACGGTCAGCTATCGCTATTGCCGCTTCCCGCCAGACGTTATCGAGCTCGCGGTTTGGCTCTATTACGGCTTCACATTAAGCTTCCGTGATGTGGAACGCATACTCGCCGAGCGGGGAGTTGGGGTCTCGTATGAGACCATCCGGGTGGTGGGTTGCCAGGTTTGGACCACAGATCGCGCGGCATTTGCGCCGCTGGTGAAGGGATTCGTCATCAGCCCAATATCAAGGACCGCGGTGCCCGGATCAATTCAACCTGCGTTGCGTGTTTGCTCGGAGGGAGTACACATCTACCGAGATGGGCCGCTCTGCTATTTCCCGGCCGCGTCCTCGATCCGGCGGATGGTGCCCGACGTGCTGAACCCTTCCAACAGCGGCAGCAGTTCGACCGCGCCACCGTTCTCCTCGACGAAGGCGGCGCCAGGAATGTCAACGCCTTCATAGTCCGCCCCCTTCAACAGCAGGTCGGGCTTGACCGCGCGGATCAGCTCCTCTGGCGTGTCCTCGTCGAACACCACCACCAGATCGACATGGCCGAGCGCCGCCAACACCGCGGCGCGGGTTTCGGCATCCTGGATCGGCCGGCCGGGTCCCTTGATCCGGGCCGTCGAGGCGTCCGAGTTGACGCCGACGACGAGCCGGTCGCCGCGCCCGGCAGCGTTATCGAGCGAGTAAAGATGGCCGCGATGGAGGAGATCGAAGATGCCGTTGGTGAAGGCGATTTTCAGTCCGAGGCTCTGCCACAGGGAAACGATCTCAGCCGCTTCCCGCGCCTCGACGACACCGCGGCTGCCGGCCGCTCCAAGCGCCTGTCGCAACTCGCGCGGGTGAACCACCGCAGTTCCCGGCGTGGCTACGACGACCCCGGCGGCCGCATTGGCAAGCTCCACTGCGTCCTCGATCGGCGCCCCGCTCGCCAGTGCGGCGGCCAGCACCGCAACCACCGTATCGCCGGCACCGGTGACGTCGAACACCTGTTGGGTCCGGGCGCGCACGTGCAGCGGCCCCGCGTCGGCCCCGCGTCTGACCAGCGTCATGCCGGCCGCTCCCCGCGTCAGCAGTACCGCGTCAAGTTCGGCGCTCTCAAGCACCTTGGCACATGCCGCCGCGGCATCGTCGTCGCTGTCAGCGCGGATACCGGTAAACCGCTCCATTTCGGCCAGGTTGGGCGTCACCACACTGGCGCCGGCATACACGCCGGGGTCATCCTGCCGCGGATCGACCACGACCGGCGTCTCGGCCCGGCGCGCCTGTGCGATGAGATCGGCGACCGTCCCGGGGGCGAGTGCCCCACGGCCATAATCGGACAGCACCAGCGCACCGGCCGCCGGCAGCGCCCGCCGGGCAGCATCGCCGAGACGTCCCGCCACCGCCGGCGCGGCCGGCCGCCGCTCCTCGGTATCGACGCACAGCAATTGCTGCCAACCGCTGAGATAGCGCGTCTTGACCGTTGTCGGGCGGTCGGGGTCGCCGATCAGCTCGGCGCTCATGCCGGGAAAGCCTGCGCACAGGGCGCCCAATTCGCGGGCCGCGTCATCCTCGCCGGTGAGCCCCACCAGCGTCGTCAAGCCGCCGCAAGACAGGATGTTGGCCGCCACATTGCACGCCCCGCCGGGATGGGCACGCGCTTGGCCGAGGGTGAGCACCGGCACCGGCGCTTCGCGCGATACCCTGGCAACATGGCCCTGGACGAACCGGTCCAGGATCACGTCGCCGACGACGAGAACGCGAGCGTCAGACAGCCGGTCTATCGTCGAGGCGTCCATGGCGTTCTAGCGCAAACCGGCGTTGATCGCCTCGATCGCCGGCACGCCGGGGCAAAGTTCCTCTTCGCCGAGAAGATTCAGCGGCATCTCGACGGTCTCCATACGGTCGTTGAGGTCGCCCGGGTGATCGTTGAGATGGAGCAGGCCGGTGACCACCTCGCCGGCGGCCTGATGCTTCTGGATGTAGGCCATCGCCTTCAGGCGGTCGGTGGGGTCGTAGTCGGTGTCGACCTTCCTCAGCCTCACCACCGAACCGTCATGCTGGGCCACGTCAATCACCGCGCCGGGCTCATAGTCGGCGGTGATTTCCTCGCGCGCCTCCATGACGTCGAGCCGGTTCACCGCATCGTTGTGCTCGCGGACATAGTCGAAGCTCTTGGTGGAGCCGGGGTGGTTGTTGAAGGCCACACACGGGCTGATGCAGTCGATGAAGGCGATGCCGCGGTGATTGATCGCCGACTTGATCAGAGGCACCAACTGGTCCTTGTCGCCGGAGAAACCGCGCGCGACGAAGGTAGCGCCGAGAAGGATCGCCAGGGACACCAGATCGATCGGCTCATCGGTGTTGCTGACGCCGCGCTTGGAGACCGAACCGGCGTCGGCGGTGGCCGAGAACTGCCCCTTGGTCAGGCCATAGACGCCGTTGTCTTCGACGATGTAGACCATCTTGACGCCGCGGCGCAGGCAGTGGGCGAGATGCCCGAGCCCGATCGAGGCCGAATCTCCGTCGCCCGACACCCCGAGATAGATCAGGTCGCGGTTGGCCAGGCTGGCGCCGGTGGCGACCGTGGGCATGCGTCCATGGACGCTGTTGAAGCCGTGGCTCTGGCCGAGGAAATAGGTCGGGGTCTTCGAGGAACAGCCGATGCCCGACATCTTGGCGACCCGGTGCGGCGGCAAATCAAGCTCAAAGCAGGCCTGGATGATCGCCCCGGATATGGAATCATGGCCGCAGCCGGCGCACAGGGTCGATATCGAGCCTTCATAGTCGCGATGGGTGAACCCGAGCGCGTTCTTGGGCAGCGCCGGGTGATGAAATCTCGGTTTGATGATGTAGGTCATTCGGCCGCGTCCATCTGGGTGACTTTACCTCTCTTGTGGAACCAGCTGGCGATTTCGGCGGTGATGTAGCGTTCGGTGATCGGGGTGCCGTCATAGTGAAGCACCGGGACGAGCCGCGCCGGATCGAGGCCGGCTTCGTTGATCAGGAGCGTTCTCATCTGTCCGTCGCGGTTCTGTTCGATAACGAAAACCTTCTCGTGCCTGAGGGCGAAATCGGCGATTTCGCCGTGAAACGGGAACGCCCTGATCCGAAGCGTGTCGAGGTAGATGCCGTCGGCCTCCAGCGCCTCCAGCGCCTCGGTCATGGCCGGCGAGGTCGAGCCGTAGAAAACCGCGCCGTGGCGCGCCGGCTGCGAGGCGGTCGTCACCACCGGCTTCGGCAGCAACGCCTTGGCCTTGTCGAACTTCTTCAGAAGGCGGGTGACGTTCTCGACGTAGTCGCCGCCTTCCTCGCTGTAGCGCGCCAGGCTGTTGTGCGAGGTGCCGCGGGTGAAGAAGGCGCCCTTGGTCGGATGGGTGCCGGGATAGGTGCGGGGGCCGATCCCGTCGTCGTCGCTGTCGACATAGCGGCCAAAGCCCTGCGCGGCGTCGAGTTCTTCAGCGCTCAGCACCTTGCCGCGATCGTAGCGTCGGTTCTCATCCCATCGCAGCGGCTCGCACAGCCATTCGTTCATGCCGATATCGAGGTCCATCATGACGAAGACCGGCGTTTGCAGGCGGTCGGCAAGATCGAAGGCGTCGGCGGCGAAGTGGAAGCTCTCGTTCGGGTCTTCGGGTATCAGCAGCACGTGCTTGGTGTCGCCATGGGAGGCGTAGGCGCAGGTGAGAATGTCGGCCTGCTGGGTCCGGGTCGGCATGCCGGTCGAGGGCCCGCCGCGCTGCACGTCGAAGATCACCGCCGGGATCTCGGCGAAATAGGCCAGGCCGATGAATTCCTGCATCAGCGAGATGCCGGGGCCGGCCGTGGCGGTAAAGGCCCGGGCGCCGTTCCAGGCCGCACCGATGACCATGCCGAGCGCGGCCAGCTCGTCTTCCGCCTGCACCACGGCGTAGCGGTTCTTGCCCGTGTCGGGATCGACCCGATAGCGCTGGCAGTGGTTGGTGAACGCCTCGGCCAGCGACGTCGATGGCGTGATCGGGTACCAGGCGGCGACGGTCGCCCCGCCGTACACGCAGCCGAGCCCGGCCGCATTGTTGCCCTCCAGGAAGATGCGCTCGCCGACCGCGTCGGCGCGTTTAACGCCGATATCGATCGCGCCGGCCAGTTCCTCACCGGCGTAGTCGCGGCCGAGGCCAAGCGCCTCGATATTGGGCGCGATCAGTTTTTCCTTACGCGCGAACAATTCACGGATCAGATCCTTCAGCACCTGGTGCTCGATGCCGAGCAGCTCCGCCAGGGCGCCGACATAGACGATGTTCTTGAACAGCTGGCGCTGACGCAGATCGGTATAGCGTTCCGCGCAGATCCTGGTCAGCGGGATGCCGACAATCTTGATGTCGTCGCGAAAACGATCAGCCGGTATGGCCCTTGTGGAGTCGTAGAACAGATGGCCCCCGCTATCGAGCTCGAACATGTCCTGTTCAAAGGTCTGCGGGTTCATGGCGACCATCAGGTCGACGCCGCCGCGCCGGCCGATGTGTCCGGCCTCCGAAACCCGGACCTCATACCAGGTCGGCAGGCCCTGGATGTTGGACGGAAAGATATTGCGGGAGGCCACCGGCACGCCCATGCGCAGGATCGAGCGGGCGAACAGCCGGTTGGCGCTGGCCGAACCCGATCCGTTGACGTTGGCGAACTTTACGACGAAGTCATTGATAGGCACGTCCGGATTGTCCCTCGGCGGTACTGTCGAAACTCGAATGGCCCGCCGCATGGGCCATGTCCAGCAGGAATTTCTGCATGTCCCAGGCGCCCGTCGGGCACCGTTCGGCGCACAGGCCGCAATGGAGACACAGATCCTCGTCCTTGGCCATGATCCGGCCTGTCTTCAGTGTGTCGGAAACATAGATGTCCTGCTCGGTATTGGTCGCCGGCACCAGCAGCCGCTTGCGAAGATCATCTTCCGGGCCGTTCGTGGTGAACGTGATGCAGTCCAATGGACAAATGTCCACGCAAGCATCGCATTCAATGCACAAAGAATCCGTGAACACGGTCTGCACGTCGCAGTTCAGGCAGCGCTGGGCCTCATCATATCCCTCCAGCTGGTCGAACCCCACTTCGACCTCTTCCGAGATGTCGGCCAGGGTGATCTGCTGGTCCTGCCACCTGACCCGGCGGCGCATTTCGAGCGAGATGTCGCTGTCATAGCTCCATTCGTGGATGCCCATCTTGTGGCTCGCCAGCGTGACCCGAGGGGGAGGCCGGTCGTGAACATCCCGGCCGCGGCAGAGCTTGTCGATCGACACCGCCGCGTCATGGCCATGGGCGACCGCCCAGATGATGTTTTTGGGGCCGAAGGCGGGATCGCCGCCGAAAAACACCGCAGGCAATGAGCTCTGATAGGTGACCGGGTCGATCTTGGGCATATCGTGGTCGTCGAACTCCATGCCGATATCACGCTCGATCCACGGGAAGGCGTTTTCCTGGCCGATCGCCACCAGCACATCATCGCATTCATGGTGAATGTCGGGTTCGCCGGTCGGCACCAGAGTGCGGCGGCCGTCATCGCCGTAATGCGCCTCGACCTTTTCGGACGTCACGCCCGTCAGCTTGCCGTCGTCATGGGTCAACGCCTTGGGGACCAGATAGTTGAGGATCGGGATGCCTTCCTGCATGGCGTCTTCCTTCTCCCACGGAGACGCCTTCATTTCCTCGAAGCCGGAGCGCACGATGACCTTGACGTCGTCGGCGCCGAGGCGCCGCGCCGTCCTGCAGCAATCGATCGCCGTGTTGCCGCCACCCAGGACGATCACACGCTTGCCGATTGAATCGATGTGTCCGAACGACACGCTGGAAAGCCAGTCGATGCCGATGTGAGTGTGATCGGTGGTTTCCTGCCGCCCCGGCAGGTCGAGGTCGCGTCCGCGCGGCGCGCCGGTACCGATGAAGATCGCGTCGAAGCCCTCCTCCATCAGGTCCTTCAGGCTGCCCACATAGTGCCCGAATCGGGTCTCAACGCCGCCGATGCCGATGATGTATCCGACTTCCTCGTCGATCACCGATTCCGGCAGGCGGAAGCGCGGGATTTGGCTACGGATCATACCGCCGGCGCGGCTGTCGGAATCGATCAGCACCAACTCGTAGCCAATCTGGGCCAGGTCGCACGCGACCGTCAGCGAGGCCGGTCCGGCACCGACCAGGGCGATCCGCTTGCCGTTACCCTCACGCGGCGCGACGGGCAGGCGATCCCGGATATCGGTCTTGTTGTCGGCCGCCACCCGTTTAAGCCGGCAGATCGCAACCGGTTCCTTCTCGACCCGACCGCGCCGGCAGGCCGGCTCACATGGCCGATCGCACGTCCGGCCCAAAATTCCCGGGAAGACGTTGGAGTGCCAGTTGACCATATAGGCGTCGGAGTATTCGCCGGCGGCGATCAGCCGGATGTATTCCGGCACCGGCGTGTGCGCCGGGCACGCCCACTGGCAATCCACGACCTTGTGAAAATAATTGGGATCGGAGACGTTGGTCGCCGGCACGCCCGACGTTCCCGGATGAGGTCGCCCCTCGGGCTCGGTTTCGGCCCCGTCCTCCGGGACTTCCCGTTCCATTGTCACGGCTTGCCTCTACCGGGCCGTCACGCCTTTTACCGAAAGTATGCTTGCAGAGTCCTGGCCGCAAATAAAGAGCCGTGCAACAAAAAATTTGTTGTGATTTCGGGCGACCAACCCCCGGTTCGACCGTCTCCATGGGAACGCTCGCTCGAAAATCCCATCGTTTGGGCTAGTTGCACATACGCCAATAGGGTGACAGGTGTTCCCGGCGTGACCGCCGTGAGAGAGTCCGGGCTCGAGGTACGACATGTCACTTGCCAAACAGCTTGTTGTCTCAGCAATCCTTGTCGTCGCCGGTGTTGCGGCCTGGTGGGCGTTTGAGCGGGGCTATTTCTCCTCCGATGGGGCAGTGACCTCGGCCGGCCCTCCATCCGGCACGCCGACAACGCAGGGTGGCGATTTTCAGGGACGAAGACAGCCGGGTCAGGCGGGACGGACAGGTCCGCCCGGTGCCGGCGGGCCGCGCCGTCCCGGCGCCGGCCCGGATGCGGTCACCGGTTTGCAGCCGCCCGCTGGCGGCCCCGGCGCCGGCAGTCGGCGTCTCGAGGGACGTGACCGCGCCGGGCAGGCGGGAAGGTCAGGGCCACCCGGCGGCGGCAGGCGCGGTCCTGGAGGCTTTGGCCGTGGGGCCACGCTGGTGATCACGGCCGAGGTCGGCATTGACACCTCCGGTCTGGAAGTTCGGGCCATCGGCACGGCGCAGGCCGCCCGCGCCGTCACCATTTTTCCCGAGATCACCGGCGTGGTGGAAGAGGTCACCTTTGCCTCCGGGGCCAGGGTCGAGACCGGCGATGTTCTGATCCGGTTGAATGCCGCCGACCAGATGGTCGCCCGCGATCTGGCTCGGGTCATGCTCGACAGCGCTCGCTCGGCGCTGGCCAGGGCAGAGCGGTTGGCCCAGTCCAACAACATCACCTCGGTCGCGTTAGCCGACGCCCGTACGGATGTCGCGCGCGCCGAAATCGATCTCCGTGACGCCGAAGTCGATCTCGCCAAACGTTCGCTCGCGGCACCGTTCTCCGGAACGATCGGAATGACTGATCTCACCATCGGCGATCTGGTGACCTCGTCGAAGGCGGTGGCCAATCTCGACGATTTGTCCCGCATCAAGGTCGAGTTCGACGTGCCGGAGCGAGCCACCGGGCTGGTCAAGGTCAACCAGGAGTTGACCGCCACCGCCCAAGCTTTGCCCGGAATCCGTCTCCTCGGCGCGATCGCCGAGATCGACAGTCGCGTTGACCCGGTCTCCCGGTCGCTGCGCGTTCGCGCCACGCTTCCCAATTCCGACGGCGCGCTGAAACCGGGCATGGCGATCGCCGTGGTCCTCAGATTCGCGGGCGAGGCGCGCACGGAGGTTCCTTCGCTCGCCGTTCAGTGGGATCGCGACGGGCCGTATGTGTGGAAGATTGTCGCGGCGACGGCGGTCAGAACGGCGGTCGACATCATCGGCCGGCGCAGCGGGTCGGTCAGCGTTGTCGGTGATATCGCTCTCGGCGATCTCGTGGTTGTGGAAGGCCTGCAGCGCCTGCGCGACGGCGGCGCCGTCACGCTGGCGGAGCCGGCCTCGGCGCCGGCAACAGTCAACCGGGGTGGCGGGCCCGGCCCCGGCGAAGCCGGATCGCCCGGCGGACCCGGTGGTGAGGCGGTTTCGGCCGGGCGTCCGCGACCGGGTGGACCCGGTGCCAGGCAGCCCCGTGGCCAAGGTCGCCGCCAGGGCGGTGCGCAGCCACCGGCCCAGGGCGGATAAAGACGAACATGGAGTCCGGTTCGAGATTCAGCCTCCGGCACGCCGGAAGCGGCATCGCGGCGCTGTCGGTGCGGCGACCGGTCCTGACGATCGTCGTCAACCTGCTGATCGTCATCGCCGGCATTGCCGCGCTGCTGGCCATCGAAGTCAGGGAGCTGCCCAATATCGATCGGCCGGTGGTTTCGGTCCGCACCGCCTATAGCGGCGCGACCCCGGAAACCATCGACAAGGAGGTCACCGCCATCATCGAGGGGGCGATCGCCCGTACGCCGGGGGTTGCCGCAATTTCCTCCCGTTCAAGCGCCGGATCGAGCCGTATCACGGTGGAGTTCAGCCCGGACACGGACATCAATGTCGCGGCGGCCGATCTGCGCGATGCGATCGGAAACCTGCGTGACCTGCCCGACGAGGCCGATCCGCCGACCATCGTCAAGGCCGACGCCGACGCCGACCCGATCATGCGGGTCGCGGTGACCTCGACGGATTTCACCATTCAGGATCTCACCGCGCTTGCCGATGAGCGCATCGTCGACCGGCTCGCCGCGGTGGAGGGCATTGCCGATATCCACATCTTCGGCGATCGCGATCCGCTGGTTCAGATCATCATCGATCCCGATCGCCTCGCCGCCCGCCGCCTATCCATCGCCGACCTCAATGCCGCCCTGTCGTCGGTCACGCTCGACGCTCCGGCCGGTTCGATGTCCGACGCCAACCGGACGTTGCTGGTGCGGGCCGACGCCAGCGCCAGGTCGGAGGCCGAGATCGGTAACATCCAGATCAATCCGTCGACCCGTGTCAGTGACGTCGCCGACGTGGTTTTCGGGCCCGCCGATCGCACCACCGCACTTCGGATCAACGGCCGGACCGGTCTGGGGCTCGGTCTCGTCCGCCAGGCGGGCTCCAACACGCTGAAAATCGCGGCCCGGGTCCGCGACGTCGTGGCGGAACTGAACGAGGCACTCCCCGACCATATCGATCTCCGCATCACCTCCGATGACGCGATCTTCATCAACGGCGCGATACGGGAGGTTGCCGCCACGCTGGCGATCGCGACGCTGATCGTGGTCGCCATCATTTTCGTGTTCCTGCGTTCGGCCTTGATCACGCTCATCCCCGCCATCACCGTGCCGATCTCGCTCGCCGGAACGCTGGCGGCGATGTGACTGGTCGGTTTCTCGGTCAACATCCTGACGCTGCTCGCCCTGGTCCTGGCGACCGGGCTGGTGGTCGACGATGTGATCGTCGTCATCGAGAACATCACCCGACGGCGGGGTCTCGGGCTGGCATCGCGGGCGGCGGCCGTATTGGGCAGATTTTGTTGATTTAGTCGGCCGTCGTTGCGCTTCCGGTGTCCGCACTTATTAGAAGCGGACTTTTTCGGTCCCGCCTGGGCGTTCGCCCGTGGCGGGATGATCATGGATGCGCGTTTATCGGCTGATGGGCATTGTTCCTGTCATGCTGGTTGGAGGGTCGGCGGCGGTATCGGTCTGAGTTTGGCGAGCCTTCTCAGGTTCTGGGCCGTAGCAGCGAGGAGGAACTCATCCTGGGCCCCGCGCGGCCCGCGCAAGCGCAATCGACCGAGCTTCAGAATGCGCTTGAGGTGGGCAAACAGCATCTCGACCTTTTTGCGGTCGCGACGCGACTGGTTGAAGGCGGGCGTGTCGTAGAGCGCCCTGGCGACATCGCGAGCATCCTCGTTGATGTCGCGTGGAATCTTGCGCTGCGGCGTCTTGGGGCAGCACCGCTTTTTTAACGGGCAAGGGCCGCAGTCATAGGTGCTGGCCAGATATCGGTAGGTGTTGTCACTGTTCAGGCGGCCCGATGACTTAAGGGCACCTCTAAAAATCCCTGTTCCGAGCCTTGATCGGTTATAATCCGGACGGTTTGGCGCGTGGATGTGGGGAACCGACCATGGGCCAAATGGGCTTTTTCGACATCGCGAATCGGTATGCCGGCCTGGACGCCAAGAACGATCCTTTGGCGAGGATCGACGCGGTGGTTCCGTGGGAGAATTTCCGTGCCCGCCTGGAGGCGATCTGGCGCAAGCCGGCCGAGGAACGGAAGTCGCCGGCGGGGCGAAAGCCCTGGGACGCGGTGGCGATGTTCAAGGCGATCGTTCTCTGCGAGCTTTACAATCTCTCGGACGACCAAGTGGAGTACCAGCTTCGCGACCGCCTCTCGTTCATGCGGTTCGTAGGGTTCGGTCTTGAGGACAAGGTCCCCGACGCCAAGACGGTGTGGCTCTACCGGGAACAGTTGGCGCGGGCGGGCATGGTCGAGGCGTTGTTCGAGGACTTCGACGGCTATCTGGAGAAGCAGGGCTACCTGGCGATGGGCGGCCAGATCATCGACGCGTCGATCGTACCGGTCCCCAAGCAGCGCAACAGCCGTGACGACAACGCGCGGATCAAGGATGGCGAGACGCCGGAGGGCTGGAAGGACCAGCCGGCAAGCGGTCGCAGAAGGACACGGACGCACGGTGGACAAAGAAGCATGGCAAGAGCCACTACGGTTACAAGAACCATGTCAACGTGGACCGCCGGCACAAGCTGGTGCGGCGTTATCAGGTGACCGACGCGGCGGTGCACGACAGCCAGGTCGTGGAGGACATCCTTGATCCGGACAACACGGCCTCGGACGTGTGGGCGGACAGCGCCTATCGGTCGGCGGAGATCGAGGCGAAGCTGAAGGAGAAGGGCCTGAACAGCCGCATCCACCGCAAGGGGCATCGCGACAAGCCGCTGAGCGAGCGGGAGAAGCGGGGCAACAAGGCCCGTTCGAAGGTGCGGGCGCGCGTCGAGCACGTGTTCGGGGCCCAGAGCAACGACATGGGCGGGACGCTGGTGCGCAGTATCGGGCTGGTACGGGCGAGGGCGCGGATCGGGCTGAAGAACCTCGCCTACAACATGCGCCGCCTGGTGCAGCTGGAGCGTCTCGCCGCGGCGGCGCCAACGTGATGGTCATCAGGGGAGAAGTCTGCCTGGAGCCCCCATTGACAGGGAAACAGACCCGCCGGGGAGCCGGAGAAGGCCGAAAACCCAGACGCCAACCCCGCTCATGACCCGCGAGAACCGCACAACCTGTCGAGTTTCACGTCAGTCGCATTATTTTTCGAGGTGCCCTTAAGCGTCTTTCCCGCCGGGCATACATAGACATTATTATCCTCCTGCCACTGGAAGTCGGCTCTGGAGAAGGTGCCATCGTCGCGCTTTGATTTGTCGAACACCGGGATGTGCGGAGCGATGCCTCTGTCCTTGACCAGCCAGGCCAGCATCGGTGCCGCCCCATAGGCACTGTCGCCGGCCAGCCGTTTTGGCTTGAGGCCAAAGCGCTCTT
Source organism: uncultured Bauldia sp. (assembly GCA_963663975.2). Lineage (GTDB taxonomy): Bacteria > Pseudomonadota > Alphaproteobacteria > Rhizobiales > Kaistiaceae > JANQRX01. The sequence goes on from CAXXRA010000015.1 coordinate 24,478, forward strand.
CGGTTCGGTTGATCATGGTCTGGGCTGCTCCCACCTCGGCCTGCCGGATGGCACGGGTCGCCTCGACATCGACGATGATCCCATGGTCGGTATCGGCCAGATAATTGTCGGCATAGGCAAAGAAGGCCGGACCGCGCTGGGCGCCGGTCCATTGAGCTGCCGGGTCGGACGGGGAGACGAACTTCGGTGTCACGCTGCTGGCTGCTCCGAAGGCGGCATCATTGAGCGTGGCCAGATAATCCCGGACCGCCTGTGTGGCGTCAGCAGGAATATTCTCCAAGCTCCATTCCTGGCCTGGCACCGAGCGCTGCTTGTTGGCATCGGCCTGGATCAGGCTGGCATCGACGGCAAAGCCTTCCCCGCCGACAAGGCCTTCCGACATGCAGCGGCGCACCACCGTCTCGAATACATGACGCAGAAGACCACTCTGCCGGAAGCGGCCATTGCGATTGAGCGAGAAGGTCGAATGGTCTGGCACGCTGCCATCGAGACCCAGGCGACAGAACCAGCGATAGGCAAGATTGAGATGGACCTCCTCGCATAGCCGCCGCTCCGAGCGGATGGCGAAGCAGTAGCCGACAATCAGCATCCGGATCATCAGCTCTGGATCAACCGAAGGCCGACCAATGGTACTGTAGAACGGCTTCAGCTTGACCCGCAGATCGCCCAGATCGAGAAACCGATCGATCTGCCTCAGCTGGTGATCTTCCGGAACGTGATCCTCAAGGCAGAAGTCGTAGAAAAGCCGTTCCGGTGCCGCCTGCAGTCCCATCATCGCATCCATCCCACGAGCAAATCACTCAAAGGACGGAATCACGCCAACCGCCACCGATCAAGCCCAACTAAATCAACAAAATCGGCACTGACCAGGTGTTCTTCGCGGTCATTGCCACCACCGTCACCCTGGCCGCGGTTTTCGTCCCGATCTCCTTCTTTCCCGGCCGCGCCGGGTCCCTGTTCGCCGAATTCGGCTTCGTCCTTGCCTTCGCGGTGACGGTCTCCTCGTTTGTGGCGTTGACGCTGGCGCCGATGCTGGCATCGCGGGTGCTGGCCAGGACCGTCAGCCCGGGCCGCGCCAGCGTCCTGATCGGCCGTTTCGGCACTGGCCTGGCCAAACTCTACGGCCGCATCCTCGATGCCTGCCTCGGCGCTCCGCTGGTGGTCGTGGTGGTGGCGGTGGGATTTGCGGCCGCCGCCGTGGTCGGCTTCCGCTTCCTTCCCGCCGAACTCACGCCGCTGGAGGATCGCGGGTTCATTCCGATCTTCGTCAGCGCACCGCAGGCCACCACCGTCGACTATACCGACGGGCAGATCCGGCAGATCGAGGCCGCGGCACGCCCGTTTCTCGAGAGCGGCGAGGCAACCAATATGTTCGCGATCGCCTTTGGCCGCGGCGGCGGCGGTTTCATGTTCCTGACGCTGGCCCCGTGGAGCGAACGGGAGCGCAGCCAAGCCGAGATAACCTCCGATCTGAACGCACGGCTCCAACAGATTCCCGGCGTTCAGGTTTTTGCCCGCCGGCCCAACAGCCTGGGCATCCGCGGCGGCGGCCGGGGGCTGCAGTTTGCCGTCGTCGGCGACGACTATGAAGCACTGGCCGATGCGGCCGGGCAGATGTCCCGGGCGCTCGAAGACAACCCGTCATTCTCCCGTGTCCGAGTCAGCTACGACACCACCCAGCCGCAGATGTCGATCCGTATCGACCGTGACCGCGCCGCCGAAATCGGTTTGCCGCTGGCAAGCATTGCGGCGGCCGTGCAGACGTTGCTCGACGGTCGCGACCTCGGCAATTTCTTTATCGGCGACAATCCCATCCGGATCCGTGTGCGGGTACCCTCGGGCATGATCCAGGACGCCAACGCGCTGGACGGCATCCAATTGCGCGCCGACAGCGGCCAAATGATCCCGCTGTCGTCGATCGTCACGTTCGAGGAGATCGCGGTGGCCCCGAACCTGCCGCGCCAGGATCAACTGCGTGCGGTCCCGGTGACGGCGGGTCTGGCCGATGGTGTCGATCTGCAGCAGGCCATGGCGATCGCCCGCGATCTGGCCGCCAATATCGGGCCGTCAGGGACCAGTCTCGCTTTCACCGGCGAGGCCAAGGAGCTCGAGACTGCCGGCCGTGGCGCCGGGCGGACCTTCATCTTCGCCCTGCTGGTGGTGGTGCTGGTGCTTGCAGCGCAGTTCGAAAGCTTTGCCAGCGCCATCATTCTGATCGCCACGGTGCCCTTCGGCGTTGCCGCGGCGGTGTTCGCAATCCTACTGACCGGCGGGTCGCTGAACATCTACAGCCAGATCGGCCTCGTCCTTCTGGTCGGGCTGATGTCGAAGAACGGCATCCTCATCGTCGAGTTCGCAAATCAGCTTCGCGACGCCGGCCAGACCGTTCGCGAGGCGATCCGCAATGCCGCCATGATCCGGCTCAGGCCGGTGGTGATGACGATGATTTCGACGGTATTCGGCGGGGTGCCGCTGCTGCTTCTGGCCGGCGCCGGATCGGAGGCCCGTCGGGCGCTCGGATGGATCATCGTCGGCGGGCTTGGGTTTGCAACGCTGGCAACGCTGTTTCTGACACCGGTGGTGTTCAGTCTGCTGGCGCCTCTGTCGCGTCCCAGGGCGGCGGAGAGCCGGCGGCTGGCCGATGAACTACAAGCCGCCGAGCGGGATCAGGCCGGATCATCCTGACCCGAGGGCGGCCGCAAACGAAGCTTCGCCCCAGTGCGGTCAAGCGTTGTGATGGAAATCCGAGCTTAAAAGGGGAGACAGGGCGGGCATTTCAGCCTCCCTTGTCCGGCGACATCCTCCTGCGTCGAGTTATACGCCTGCGAAAATCACGGCCAGCGCTGCAGTCGGATCTCATGCCGATCCAGTTACCCGGTCTCCCCCTGTCAGGCGATCCGACCGGCAGAAGCCGGCGTACGCCCCCTGTGCCGCCCCCAACTCCCGTATTTTTATCAAGCAAGAGCGGCCTGCCACGTACTAGTACAGAGATCCGTGGCATGGGATCCATGATAAACCAACAAACACATAGAATCCAAGTGGATTTCATCTGGTCGTGATCTGGTGAAAATCGCCGCAATACCGGCGCTCGACGCCCCCGAACGCACGAATTCCTGTGATGACCGGTCGACTACTCCGCCGGCTCTTCCGGTTTACGCGCGTAGGCGGGAGCACCCGATCCGGCGATCTGAGGCTCGCGTTTCATCACCCGGTCGTAAAACATGCGCAGCCGCGCCAGACCGGCCAGCGAGGCCGGCGTGACCACCAGGGTGAGCACGGTGGCGAAGCCGAGGCCGAAAACGATGGCGGTCGACAATTGACTCCACCATTGGGTGGAGGGCGCGCCGATGCTGATCTCGCGGTTGATGAAGTCGATGTTGAGGCCGAACGCAATCGGCAGCACGCCAAGGATGGCGGTGACCGCTGTGAGCAGCACCGGACGGGCACGCTCGCGGCTGGTGCGCAGCACCGCCTCCTCATAGGGCACGCCCTCGCGCCGCAGCCGGTCATAGGTATCGATCAGGACGATATTGTTGTTGGTGACAATGCCGGCGAGGGCGATGATGCCAAGGCCGGACATGACAATGCCGAACGCCTGGCCCATGACGATCATGCCGATGAAGACGCCGATGGTCGAAAGGACGACCGCTGACAGGATCAGCGCCACGCTCGACAATTTGTTGAACTGAGCCAACAGCACCGCAAAGATCAGGAACAGTGCGGTGCCGAAGGCGCTGAGCAGGAATTCCTCGGCCGCTGCCCGCTCCTCGTCCTCACCCGACAGCTTCCAACTGACCACTCCGCCAAAGTCGGTCGCCTCGAGTTGCTCGGTGACGGCTTGCTGCACCATTGCGGTCTGCACCCCTTCGGCAACATTGGCGGTGACCGTCACCACCCGCCGACCATCCACCCGATTGATAATTCCGATCCGGCGCGAGGGCACACGCTTGACGAAATTACCGATCGGCACCGACCCGGCCGGAGTCTGTATTTCCAGGGCGTCGATCTGATTGAGGGTTCGGCGATCTTCCGGTACGCGCAGGATCAGGTCGACCGGCTTGTCGGTGCTGGCGGGTCGGTAATCGGTGATTTTCATGCCGTTGGTGACCAACTGCACGACCGATCCCACCGCCCCGACGCCGATGCCGTATTTGGCAGCCTCGGCCTTGTCGATCTCGAGCCGCCAGTCGATGCCCGGCATTGGCAGACCGTCGTCGAGGTCACGTATTTCCGGCCGCTTGGCGAGTTCGGTGGCGACCTGGCGCGCCGCCGCCTCAAGCGCATCCGGGAAGACGCTCGAGAGCTGGACCTGGATCGGCTTGCCGGTCGGCGGACCGGCCTGGGGGGAGGTGACCTCCACTCTGATGCCGGGAATGTCGGCGGTGCGTTCGCGCACCTCGTCCATGATGACGCCGGCCTTGCGTCGCTCCTGCCAGTCGATGAACTCAAACTGAATCTGGCCGATCACGTCCTCGGTGATCTGATCGGATCCTTGGCCCATGTCGCCCGAGCGGGTGTAGATGGTAGACAATTCTTCCATGTCGAGGATGCGATTCTCGACCGTGCGCACCAGCCGGTCTTTCTCCGATACCGACAGATTACCGCGGGCGTGTACGAGCACCACCCCGGCGTCCGGCTCCACGTTGGGAAAAAACTCGACCCCTGCGCCGACCCGACCGTAAAGCGTGACGACGCCGACAAGGAGGCCGAACGCCAGCAATATGGTGATGATGTAATGGCGCACCGCCAGCCTGACCGTCTTCATGTACAGTCCGTCGGAGGGTATCGCGTCGCGCTTCACCTCGTGCGGCTTGCCGATTAGGGCGCCCAGCGTCGGGGTGAAGATCAGCGCGGCGACCAGCGAAGCGCTCAGCGTGGCAATCAGCGTAATCGGCATGAACTTCATGAATTCGCCGACGATGCCGGGCCAGAACAGCAGCGGCAGGAAAGCGGCAATGCGGGTCAGGGTGGCGGCCGTCACCGGTCCCGACATGCGGGCGGCGGCAAAAGCATAGGCCTCGGGCGGCTCCATGCCCTCGCTCATCCGCCGTTCGGCAAACTCCGAGACGATGATCGCATCGTCCACTAGCATCCCGACCGCCAGGATGAGGCTGAACAGGACGACGATGTTCATGGTCGCGCCGAAAGTGTCGAGCCCGAGGACGCCGACCAGGAAGGCAAACGGCACCGCAATGCCGATGAAGATAAAGGCGCGCCCGCCGAGGATGAACAGGATCACCATCGCCACCAGCAGGAGTGCCGTGGTCACGCTGTTCTGCAGGTCGGCAAGCATCTGCCGGATGAACTTCGACGAATCACCGATGAAGCGGACCGAAATCGCCCCCGGCCAATTTGGCTGCATTTCCGCAACCGCTGCCTTCACCCCGTCGACGGTGTCGATCAGATTGGCGCCGACGCGCTTGGAGACCTCGATCACGACGGCGGGCCGCCCGTCGACCCTGGTGATCGTTTCGGGATCCTTGAAGGTCGGCAGGATGGTGGCGACTTCCCTGAGCGTGATGGCGGCCGCACTGGAGGCGGCGACGGGAATGTTGAGAACGTCCTCGGGCGTCTCGATCAGCGCCGGTACCTTGACCGCGAACCGGCCCCGTGGGCCTTCCAGCGCTCCGGCAGCGACCAGGCTGTTGCCCTGGGCGGCGGCGAACGCGAACTGATCGAGCGAAACGCCGAGACTCTTCAACAGCATCGGTTCGGCAATGATCTCGACGACCTCGTCACGCACCCCCCGGAGCGTCGCCGAGAGCACGCCCGGGACCTGCTCGATCCGGTCCTCGGCGTCTCGTGCGATGCGTCCCAGAGTCCGCTCCGAAACGTCGCCGGCGAGGGCGACGTTGACGACCGGCAGAAGACTGAGATTGACTTCCTGGACGGTTGGCTCGTCGGCGTCGACCGGCAGGTCCGGTTTGGCGTCGTCGACCTTCGATCGAACGTCGGCCAGAGCGGTGTCGGCGTCGAAACCGGCCTCGTATTCCAGCAGAACGAATCCGCCGCCTTCAAATGCCGCCGACGACATCTCCTTGACGTTCTCGACCGACCCCAACGCCGTTTCCATCGGCCGCAGCAGCAGCCTTTCGGCGTCTTCCGGCGAAATGCCGCGTTGCGAGAGCTGGACGTAGATGATCGGAATGTTGATGTCCGGCTCCGCCTCCTTGGGAATATTGATGTAGGAGAGGGCGCCCGCGACCAGCAGGAAGACCAGGAGGGAAAGCGTCAGTCGCGCCCGGCTGACCGCCAGATCAACGATCCACCTCATGCCGGCGGTTCCGCGCCGACATCCGTTTCAGCCGCGGACACCGCTTCGACAACGTCGCCGCTCTTGACGAAATCCTGACCGACCACGATCACCCGTGCCGAGCCCTCAATTCCCGTGACCCACACGTTGCGGCGGCCATCATCGACGATCTCGACGGGCACGAACCGGACCTTGCTGTTGTCGTCGGCGACGCGGACCCCGAGATGACCCTCGTCGGAAAATACCAGTGCCGAGCGCGGCACGGCGGCGGCCTGGATCTGGGCAAGCGACACCACCATTTCGCAGGTCACGCCATCGGCGATCCGGGCATCGGGATTGGCTATGGTTGCCTCCACCGGGTAGGTGCGGGTGGCGGTATCGGCGCTCAATCCGACAAAATCCACCGCGCCGTGCACCTTGGTTCCGTCGATGAAGCGTATCTCGGTCGCTTGCCCGGGCAGGACACCGGAGCGACGGGTCTCGCTGACCGCGCCGACCGCCAACATCGGATCGGGATCGACGATCTCGGCGATCTCGAGGCCGACCTGGACCGCCTGTCCCAACTGGGCGGGGACCGAATCGACGATCCCGTCGATCGGGGATTTGACCAATGAGCGGTCGGCCCCGGCGTTGGCCGAAGCCACAGCGGCGCGCGCGGCGGCGACCGCGGCCTCCAACGCCGGCAGACGATTACGGGGCGCATCACCACGTTCGATCAGCGTCCTGTTGGCCTCGAATTCGGCGATGCGTTGATCGAGCAGCGCAAGTGCCTGACTGACCGCGGCCTGACGCCCCTCATCGGAAATCCTGGCCACGACGTCGCCGGATCTGACACTGTCGCCACGGCTGATGTTGAGCTCGATGATGACGCCGGCGCCGCGGGCGACCGCTTTGGCGCGATTCTCGGCCCTGGTCACGCAGGACAGCACAATTTGCCGGTCATGGGTCTGGGCTGTGGTCGTGGTGACGGCGACCCTCTGTACTGGGATCTGCACGTCCGCTGGCGCCGCTTCGCCTTCCACCGACCCTTCTTCGGCTTCCGGTCCAAGCAGTCCCGATGCGATCCACAATGTGGCTCCAATCACCAGGGCGACGGAAACGATGCGGCTCGGCTTAAAAATTGCAGAGGCCATTTTCGGTCATCCGAGGCTGTTGATCTCATTTGCGCCGTGGTGCGCACGCTGTCGCGGATATGGGGCCGCCGTGCGCGATTGTGAACCGGCGGATTTTGTTTTCCTGACACTTCAGATTAGCGGTCGGTGATTTCGGTGTCGACATCGCCACGCAAACTGACACGCCTCACCGCGGCACCATTGTCGATCGGAGGCTGCCGGCCGCCCGGATTCAACCGCGCGAATATCGACTTATCGTCTCGCAAATGAAATCCTTTTAGAGAGGTTCTCCGCCAACCGACGGGCGCCGGACGAGATCGGGCCGGCGCTTCTTTTCCATTGCCCGCCATGCGCAGCACGAATCCGGTCTATACGGACCAGCCAACAACGATTTTCGAGGTGATGACACGGCTCGCCAACGAGCACGATGCCATCAATCTCGGGCAGGGTTTTCCCGATGTCGACGGACCGGGCGACGTCAGGGCGGCCGCGGCGACGGCGCTTGTGGAAGGCACCAACCAATACCCGCCGATGATGGGCGTGACCGAACTGCGCCAGGCGGTAGCGGATTCGCAGCGTCGATTCCTTGGGCTCGACATCGATTGGGCGCGTGAGGTGCTGATCACCTCCGGCGCAACGGAGGCGCTGTCGGACAGCATCATGGCGCTGGTCGAGCCGGGGGATGAGGTGGTCCTGTTCGAACCGCTCTATGATTGTTACCTGCCGCTGGTGCTGCGCGCCGGGGCCGAGCCGCGCTTCGTCCGCCTGACCCCGCCCGATTGGCGGATGGCCGGCGAAGACCTTGAGCGTGCCTTCGGGCCACGGACCAAGGCCGTCATCCTCAACAATCCCATGAACCCGGCCGCCAAATGCTTCAGTGCCGCGGAATTGGCGATCCTTGCCGACTTTGCCCGGCGGCACGACGCCTATGTCATTTGTGACGAAGTCTACGAGCACATCGTCTTCGACGGGCGCCGTCACCGTCCACTGATGTTGCTGGACGGCATGCGCGAGCGCTGTCTCCGCATCGGTTCAGCCGGCAAGACGTTCTCGCTGACGGGCTGGAAGGTCGGCTATGTCACCGCAGCACCCGACCTGCTCGAACCGATCGTCAAGGCGCACCAGTTCACGACGTTCACCACCGCGCCCAATCTGCAGCGGGCGGTCGCCTATGGACTGGGCAAGGAGGACGCGTATTTCGATGGCCTCGCCGGCGATTTGCAGCTCAAACGGGATCGCCTGGGTGCGGGGCTGACCGGGATTGGATTGCCGGTGGCTCCGTGCGCCGGAACTTATTTCGTGACCGCCGATTTCGCGTCGCTGACGACCGCGATGGACGACGTGGCTTTCTGCCGCAAGATGACCGAAGAGGCTCGGGTCACCGCGCTTCCCTTGTCGGCCTTCTACCACTCGGGCGCGCCGCAAACCGCGATCCGGTTCTGTTTCTCCAAGAGGGATGCGGTTCTGGATGAGGCGATTGCACGATTGAAGACCTGGACCGCAGCGGCTTTTCCGGCACTCAGCTGACCCGGTTGCGCTCAATCTGCAGGTGCTCGAACTCCTCCGCGCCGCTGAGGGCCAGATCACCGGAGGCGCGCTCCTGCCAACGCATGCCGACGATAGCGCCGCGTTCAGAGCCTGAGATCAGATTGTCGCTGATGACGGCGGACCCGGCGCCATCGACGACGGTGACCGCTATGCCCACCCCTGCATTGCGGATGACATTACCGGTGGCCGCCACGTCGCGAAGGAACGGCCCCCAGCCCAGAGCCATGCCGAAACGGGGGGCGTTCTCGACCACATTGCCGGTCGCCGAAATATCCGCTTCCAGGGCGATGCCGGTACCGAAACCATTCTTGTGGGGGCCCTCGCGTTTGAGATTGCGCACGATGTTGCCACTGACCACGGCAATCCGCCCGCCCTCCTTGAAGTTGACAACGCTGATGCCGTTGGCGGCGCCGTCAACGATGTTGTTGGCGATCACCGCACCTTCAAAGCTGAATTCGGCATAGATCGCCGTTTCGCCGCTGCGCATGCAATTGTTGCCGGTGATCTGCACATTGCTGGCCGAATTGGCGCGTACGGATAAGAACGCGCAGTCGGCAATGCGATTGTTGGCGACCAGGACGCTGTCGGCCCTGAAGACGTTGATGCCGTTGCCGTACTGTCCGGTTCCCCCGGACTGCGCGCCGATGCCCTCGACGCGGTTGCCGGTGACGATGGTGCCGCCTTCGCCCTTGGTCCAGCGATAGACCAGGATACCGCCATTGGCGCAATCCTTGACCACATTGTCGGCGATCGACAGTCCGGTCGACTCGACCGCCCTTATCCCGGCGTTGGCGGCGCCGCCGATCACCGTGCGGGTAACCCGCCCCCCGCACCGGTCAAGGGCCAGGCCCGACCGGCTGCTTCCCTCGATGATGCAGTCCTCCACGACCACATTTTTGGTCGAGGCCAGATGAACCAGCCCCGGCACGTATTCGTCCATCGTTTTGCCGGCGCCGTCGAAGGTCAGGCCGGTCAGCGACACGAACTCGGCCTGGCTGGAGGAGATCATGTGGGCGCCGCCGCCGAACACCAGCCGCGTGGCGCCGGGAACGCCGGCCAGGCGCGTTCGTGCCGGAAGCCTGAGTTCGGACACGACATAACTGCCGGCGGGCAGATAAATCTGGCGATCGTCATTGGAAGCCGCGCCCAGCAGGCGCTGCAGCGTATGGCTTCGATCGCGCACGCTCCCGGTCAGCAATCCGAGCTCCGGATTGTCGATGCTGCTGTGCCGGGACAGGTTGCCTGAGCCGACCGCGGCGGCAGCCGGCGCGGCAACTGTCGCGCCCAGCGCGCCTGTGAGAAAGGCCCTGCGATCCATCAATCAATCCTCCCCAAACGGTCGACACGGTCAAACGCTTCAAGTTTCGTGCCGACGCCGTGTGCCGATTTGGGACGGTCGCCCTTACCCTGCCGGCCCTCGAGGCAAGCGAATGGGACGAGATGAGATGGCCCTGGACGGTTGTCCCGCGCCTCGGCCCGGGCAGGCAGCATCGGACGGGCCATCGTGGGCTGCGTCCTGGGCAGCCTCCTGCGCCGGTCGTCGAATCGCTGGTGACCGATCGCGATAGTGCGGTCATGATGGTGCGGTCATATTGCTCCGGCGAGGGACCGCGCCTATGGTCCGAGCGCAATTCAAATCGCCGTCAGCCTGTTCCGGCTTTGAAGGAGTCTCGCCATGTCTTTCGAACTTCCAGACCTGACCTACGATTACGAGGCGCTTCAGCCTTACATGTCCCGTGAAACGCTGGAGTTTCATCACGACAAACACCATCAGGCCTACGTCACCAACGGCAACAATCTGCTGTCCGGTTCGGGCCTGGAAGACAAGAGCCTGGAAGAGGTCGTACGCCAGAGCTACGCCAAGAATGCCGGCCTGTTCAACAACGCCGGTCAGCACTACAACCACATGCATTTCTGGAAGTGGATGAAGAAAGATGGCGGCGGCGACAAACTGCCCGGGGCGCTGGCCTCGGCGGTGGAGTCCGACCTCGGCGGCTACGACAAGTTCCGCACCGACTTCATTCAGGCCGGCGTGACACAGTTCGGATCGGGATGGTGTTGGCTGGCGGTACGAGACGGCAGGCTGAGCGTGATGAAAACACCGAACGGTGAAAGCCCGCTCGTGCACGGCGCGGTGCCGGTTCTGGGCTGTGATGTGTGGGAGCACGCCTACTACATCGACTATCGCAACGCGCGGCCGAAATACCTCGAGGCGTTCGTCGACAGCCTGATCAATTGGGACTACGTCCTGGAGCTCTACGAGAAGGCGGCGGCGGCCTGAGCCGGGAGGGGCGCGCGACAACGCTCAAGCGCCACGCTTCATCAGCCCGACCCTCACCGATCATGACAACCGGAAAGGGGATCATCCCTCGTCGCGGGGGGGATCCTCGCCGTCGGCATTGCCGGGCTCGGCGATCTCGGCCGGCCTGGAGCGTCGCTGCCTCCGCCGTCGCCGCATGACGATCCGGGCGGCCTTGTAGCGGCGCCCGGCATAGCCAACGATCTGCCCGATCGCTGCCCACCCGCGCTCGAACTCATGGATTTCGGAGGCATAGACCTCGCTCAGCGCAGCGCGGAAATCGGAGATCCCGCCCTGGGCCACGTCGTGGAAGCGCCTCAGTGATACCATCCACAGCGGGCTGACCAGGAGCGAGATGGCGATCACCGCGATTGCCAGCCGATGAGCGTCGTCACTGACCGCATTGGCGGCCAGCCCGGTGGCCGCCAGGACGAACGAGAACTCGCCGATCTGGGCCATGATCAGGCCCGCGGGAAACGCATTCTCCCACGGCTGGCCGACCAGCCTGAGGAGGATGACGTTGACCACGCTCTTGACCACCAGGACGGCGAGCACGAACGCGATCACCGTGAACAGATTGGCGGCGATGAAGTCGAGGTCGATCAAAAGGCCGATCGACAGGAAAAAGACGACGAGCAGCACGCTCTGAATGGGGTGGGTGGCGGCGATGGCCTCCGACCTCATGGTCGAGCCGGCGATCACCAGGCCGCCGAGAAAGGCGCCGAATGCGGCCGACAGCCCGGCCAGCCCGGTGATCGAAGCCGCTCCGAAACAAAAGGCGATGCTGGCCAGCGCGACGAGGTCGACGCGGCCGCTGATCCGGTCGGTGAAGGGGAGGCGGTATTTGCCGCGCCGGGTCCCCAGAAAGCGCAGAAACCCGAAAATCAGGACGGCTGCAAGGCCGACCTTGGCCGCGATCGTGCCGATATCGCCCCCGCCGCCGAGCGAGGCGATGATGATCAGCATGGGAACCACTGCGATGTCCTGGGCGATCAGAACCCCGACCGTAATCCGGCCGACCGGCGTGCGCAGTTCGCCGATCTCGCCCAGCATCTGGATGGCGACGGCGGTCGAGGAAATGGCGACGATGAAGCCGAGCAGGGCGATCTGTTCGCCCGGCCAGCCGAGCAACAGACCGAACAGCGTGCTGACCGCCAGCGCGGCGACGATCTGGCCGCCGGTGACCGCCACCGCCCAACCGGCGACCATCGTGAAGGCGCGCACCGACAGTTCCATGCCGACCAGAAAAAGCAGCATGATGACGCCGAGCTCGGCCAGCAGGCTTATCGCCCCGGTGCTGGAAACAATACCGACGCCGGTCGGTCCGAGGATGACGCCGGCCAGAATGTAGCCGACGATGGGTGGCTGGCGGAGCCCGACGAAGGCGAAACCAAGGAGCACGGCAACCGTGGTGACGATGGCGATGCCGGTCAGATCGGCGATATGTGCTTCCACTTATGCCCCTCGACCCGCTTCATGGTGCGGCCACCGTATCTAGAGCCCTGTCGACCAACTCTGAGTCAATTCCGTATCGCGATTGGGGAGGCGAACAACCGTCGAGACGATCGACGGGCGATGCCTGTGCATCGTTCTAGCCCGGACTTCTCACACTGGACATGACCTGCGCCTCAGCCGGCCCTTCGGGTTGCGTTTCGGCCGACATCTGCCGTGTCGGGCGGCTCAACCGTATCACCAGATACGCTTTTCGCCGCCCTTCTCGCATCTGTCTCGCCGAAACAGCAACGCGGGGCCCCGTGTCCAGTGTGAGAAATCCGGGCTAAATTGGTTCGCCGTTGGGCGCCCGCCAATCGATAAACCGGAAGGGACGGGCTATTTTGCACCCATTCCTGCGCCAAATCTCTTGACCCGTATCCCCGATATGGTCTTCGAGCCTTGACTTGATCCTGTCACAAAATCGCTCCGTCAGAATGAATCCGAGTTGGTCGAAAGGGCTCCAGCTGATTTCGGGCGGTTTTATGTTGCCGGCCCGGCCGCCTCGGTCAGCTTGATCGCAAACGCCGTCGCATAGGCGGTCTCATGCAGCCTTGCGAAGCGGCCGGACGCGCCGCCATGCCCGGCATCCATGTTGGTTTTCAACACCACGGGCTGATCGCCGGTGGTCGCGGTGCGCAGCCGGGCGACCCACTTGGCCGGCTCCCAATAGGTCACCCGCGGATCGGCCAAACCGGCCAGCGCCAGGATCGCCGGGTAGGGCCGCGGCGCGACATTGTCGAACGGCGAATAGCCCGCGATCGTGCGGTAGTCGGCCTCGCTGTCGATCGGGTTGCCCCACTCCGGCCATTCGGGCGGGGTCAGGGGCAGGCTGTCGTCGAGCATGGTGGCCAGCGTATCGACAAACGGCACCTCGGCAATCAACGCGGCGAACAGGTCCGGTGCCATGTTGGCGACGGCACCGATCAAGAGGCCGCCGGCCGATCCGCCCCATGCCACAGTGCGATCGCTGCTGGTCAGTCCGGACTGAATCAGATGCTCAGCCACAACGATGAAGTCTTTGAATGTGTTGATCTTTTTCTCGCGGCGCCCGTCCGCGTACCAGCGATAGCCCTTATCCTTGCCGCCGCGTACATGGGCGATGGCGTAGATGAAACCGCGGTCGACCAGCGACAGGCGCGACCCGTTGAAGGCCGCGGGAATGGCGATTCCGTAGGCGCCATAGCCGTAGAGCAGGCACTTTGCGCTGCCGTCGAGCGGCGTATCCTTGCGGTAGAGGAGCGACACCGGAATGGTCTCCCCGTCCTTGCTCGGAACCTGCAGCCGCCGGGTGACGTAATCGTCGGGATCGTGCCCGGACGGGATCTCGTCGATCTTGCGCAGGACGCGCGTCCGCGTCTCCATGTCGTAGTCGAAAACGTGGTTCGGCATGGTCATCGACGAGTAGGAAAATCTCAGCGTCGTGGTGTCGAATTCGTAACCGCCGAGCAGACCCAGCGAATAGGCTTCCTCATCGAAGCTGATCGCATGCTCGGCGCCCGAACTCAGGTCCCGGATGACGATCCGCGGCAGGCCCGACGCACGCTCCAACCGCACCATGTGGTGCCGGAACACCGACATGCTCAGAATGAGCGTGCCAGGCCGGTGCCCGACCAGCGTCATCCAGTTGCCACGGCCCGGCGCGGTGACCGGTGCGGTGACGATCTTGAAGTCCTCGGCACCTCCGGCGTTGGTCAGGATGAAGAACTGCTCGCCCCGATGGGCGATCTGATACTCCTCGCGCGGCCTGCGTTCGGCGATCAGGATCGGCCCGCCGGCGGCGGCCTCCTCGTCGACCACCCGGATTTCGGAGGTTTCGTGATCGTGGGAATCAATCACGACGAAGCGCCGCGAAAGCGTCCGGCTCGCACCGACGAAGTAACGCGGGTCGTCACCGTCATGGATCACCGTGTCGCTCGCCGGATCGGTGCCGATGAGGTGGCGCATCACCCGCGACGGGCGATGGTTGTCGTCGACCCACACATAGTACAGCGCTTCGCCATTGCCGGACCACACAACGGCGCCCGTGGCATTGTCGATGCGGTCATCGAGATCCGCACCCGACGACAGGTCGCGGATGCGGATGCCGTAATATTCTGAACCGCTGGTATCGGCGGAATAGGCCAGGAGCCGATGATCGGGGCTATGGCCGAAGCCGCCGAGGCGGAAATAGGCCAAGCCGTCGGCCAAGGCGTCGGTGTCGAGCAGGATTTCTTCGCTGCCGCCGTCGCGGTCGGTCCTGACCACCAGCGGATGCTCCGCGCCGGTGCGAAAGCGCGTTCCGTAGGCATGGCCGCCATCGGGTACCGGAACCGAAGAATCGTCTTCCTTGATCCGCCCGCGCATCTCGTCGAACAGCTGCTGGCGGAGCCCCTCCACGTCGGCCATGACCAGGGCCGCGTAAGCGTTTTCCGCTTCGAGATGGGCGCGGATTTCAGGATCGAGCACGGACGGGTCGCGCATGACCTCTTGCCAGTTGTCGGCCCTCAGCCAGGCGTAGTCGTCGTTCCGCTCGATCCCGTGATGGATGGTTTTGACCGGCTTGCGGGGCGCAGCGGGAGGCCGAGGCGCCGCCGCTGCGCCTGAGCCGCGATGGCCGGCTTCACGAGGCCGCGTCATCTTCGTCCAGTTTGAGCGCCGCTCCGTTCAGGCAGTAGCGCAAGCCGGTGGGTTGCGGCCCATCCTCGAAGAGGTGGCCGAGATGGGCCTGGCACGTCTCACACTGGACCTCCGTTCGGATCATGCCGTGTGAGGTATCACGATCCTCGTGCACGGCGTCGGCATCGACCGGAGCATAAAAACTCGGCCAGCCGGTGCCGGAATCGAATTTGGTTTCGGAGCGGAACAGCGGCGCCCCGCACGACATGCAACGATAGAGGCCGTCACGATGGTCGTCCCAATAGGGACCGGTGAACGGCCGCTCGGTGCCGGCCTCGCGGGTGATGTGGTACTGCTCCGGCGTCAGTTGTTGCCGCCATTCAGCCTCGGTCTTGATCACCTTTGGCGCCTTGGAATCTGTTGACATGGTCGTGCTCCCCGGTATCGGAGTCGTGGTTGTCGTGCTGCTGGCAGCCCTCATCAATTAGACAAAGCGCCCCGGAATACCAGCCCCGCCGCCGCGGGTGCTCCAACGGCCGGTTTGATCGCTGCCGGCAAGGTGATATTTCAGGCCGGTCTGAGGTGACCGAGTCGGAGATCCCCAAAACCCATGCGGGTCTTGAGCCTGGCGGCCATGCTGTTCGTGTTTTGGCTACTCCTGTCCGGCCACTACACGCCGTTTCTCGTGGTCGCCGGCGCTTTGACCGCGCTTGCCGTGGCCGCGTTCGGCAAGGTTCTCGGTTACGCCGACCGCGAGGGCCACCCGATCGAACTGACACTGGCGGGCCTCACCTATTGGCCGTGGCTGGTCAAGGAAATTGTCGTGGCGGCCGTTGGCGTATCATGGCTGATCCTGCGCCCGTCACGGCCGATTTCCACACGTCTTATTCGAATCAGGACGTCCCAGGACGGATCGGTCGGCGTCACCACATACGCCAACTCGATCACCCTCACCCCCGGCACCATCACCGTGCGCGTCGACCGGCCGCACCACGCTTTCCTGGTCCATGCGCTGACCGCCGAGGCGGCCGATGACCTGGCAAAAGGCGAGATGGACCGACGGGTGACCGAGATGACCGGAACGTCGTGATGCTTGCTGCCGCCATTATCGCTGTCCTGGTGGCGACGGCCCTTACGCTGGCGCGAGCCCTGCTTGGACCGACCGTGTTCGATCGGCTGGTGGCGGCCAACACCATGGGCAATATGGCGATCCTGCTGTTGGCGCTTTACGGCTTCCTGACCGACAGACCGGAGTTCCTCGACATCGGCCTGGCTTACGCGCTGCTCAACATCATCGGCACCCTCGCCGTCCTCAAATTCCTTCGCTTCGGCGCGCTCGGCCATGCCGGCGAAGAGGAGGAGGACGCCGCGTCATGACGTTCGAATTGCTGCGCGAGTGGATTGGCGGCGGGCTCACGGTCCTGGGCAGCGTGTTCACCGTGATCGGTGCGCTGGGTCTGATACGCATGCCCGATGTCTTCACCCGGCTCCACGCCGCCTCGGTCGTCGACACGGTCGGGGCGTGGCTGATTTTCGTCGGCCTGATCATCCTGGCCGGTTTCACCCTGCCCAGCGTGAAGCTCCTGTTCCTCATCATGGTGTTCGGATTGATGACGCCCGTGGCCACCCACGCCGTCGCCCGGGCGGCGCTTCACGCCGGTGTCAAACCGGTGGCCGACGAGGATGGGACCGAACTGGAACTCGACGATCGCACCGGGGAGGCGGCGCCATAGAAGCGTTCATCATCATGGTCGTGCTGACGCTGCTGGCGGCCACCACGATCGGCGTGGTCATGGTGCGCAACCTCTTCGCCGTGGTGATTCTGACCAGCGTGTACAGCTTCCTCATGGCGAGCGTTCTTCTGGTCCTGGACGCGGTCGACGTGGCCATGACCGAGGCCACCGTCGGTGCCGGCATTTCCACCGTGCTCCTGCTCGGCACGCTGTCGCTGACCAAGACCGACGAGAACCGGCCGGCCCACTCGGTGGCGTTACCGCTCTTTGTCGCCTTGATCACCGCCGGGGTTCTGGTGTGGGGCATGTCGGGGCTGCCCGATTTCGGCATCGCCGAGACGCCGATTCACCTCACCGGTCCCGACTATCTCGAACGATCGCTCGCCGAGACCGGCATACCCAATGTGGTGACGTCGGTCCTGGCAAGCTACCGCGGCTTCGATACGCTTGGTGAGGTCATGGTCATCTTCACCGGCGGTATCGCCGTGCTGATGCTGCTGAAGCGTTCGCCGAGGGAACCGGGGGGCGAGGAGTAGGCCGATGCGCATGGACGTCGTTCTCCGGGTCGCCACCAAGCTTCTGATTCCACTGATGCTGGTGTTCGCGATCTACGTTCAGTTGCACGGTGATTTCGGTCCCGGCGGTGGCTTCCAGGCGGGCGTGATCGCCGGTGCGACCATCATCTTGTTTGCGCTCATTTACGGGCTCGAAACGACCGTGAAGTTGATCCCGGTTCCGGTGGTGGAGGCCCTCATACCGCTGGGCGCGGTGATCTATGCCGGGGTCGGCCTAGTGGGCTTCCTCACCGACGGAAACTATCTCGACTATTCGCATCTCGCCCACGACCAGAAGCACGGCCAGGAATGGGGGGTGTTCCTGGTGGAACTTGGCGTGTTCGTGACGGTCTCGTCGGTGATGCTGGCGATCTTCTACGCCTTCGCCGGACGGGGCAGGCGGCCATGAATACCGTCCTCGGGCAGTTCATCGCCAACTACAATCAATGGATCATCGTCTTCCTGATGGTGTCGGGCCTCTACATCGTGATCGCCCACGGCAACATGGTGAAGAAGCTGGTCGGGCTTTCGCTGTTTCAGACCTCGGTCTATCTGCTCTACATTTCCCCGGCCAAGATCCTCGGCGGGACGCCGCCGATCCTCGATCCCGATTTTACGGTCTACGCCCAGCCTCTGCCCCACGTCCTGATCCTGACCGCGATCGTCGTCGGCATAGCGACGCTGGCGCTGGGCCTGGCCCTGGTGGTCAGAATCAACGAGGCCTACGGAACCATCGAAGAGGACGAGATCTTCGCCGGAGATGATCGGGACTGATGCGGGAGCATCTGCCCGCCCTTCAGGTGGTTGTTCCGCTGCTCGGTGCGCTGCTGGTGGCGCTGACCCGCCGTGCCCTGCTGGCGTGGATCGTCACCACCGTGGTCTCGGTGCTGGTTCTGGTGATCGCCGCCATGCTGCTGCAGCAGGTGCTGGCGACCGGTCCGATCTCCTATCGGCTTGGCGGGTGGGATCCGGTCATCGGCATCGAGTACCGCGTCGACGTGGTCAACGCCTTCGTTCTCGTGCTGATTTCGGCGGTTGCGGTGGTTGTCGCACCCTTTGCCCGCTCAAGCGTTGCCTCCGAGGTGGCGGAGGATCGGGTGGCATGGTTCTACACCATGTACAATCTGGCGCTCACCGGCCTGCTCGGCGTGGCGATCACCGGAGACGCGTTCAACGCTTTCGTCTTCCTGGAGATTTCGTCGCTGTCGAGCTACGCGCTGGTCGCCATGGGCTCTCACCGCCGGGCGCTGATGGCGGCTTATCAATATCTCATCGTCGGCACCATCGGGGCCACGTTCTACGTCATCGGCGTCGGCCTCATCTTCGCCATGACGGGGACGCTCAACCTGCAACTTATCGCCGAGAGAATTGGCCAGGTGGATTCGCAGCAACCGATCATTGCCGCACTGGCTTTCATCATGGTCGGGCTGGGGCTGAAACTGGCGATGTTCCCGCTCCATGTCTGGCTTCCCAACGCCTATGCCTACGCGCCGTCCATGGCCAGCGTGTTCCTTGCCGCCACCGCCACCAAGGTTGCGATCTATCTGTTCGCCCGGTTCCTGTTTTCCGTTTTCGGAGCCGGCTTCGTGTTCTCCGATTTGCCGGCCACGCTTATTCTCACCGGGCTATCGGTGGCCGCGGTCTTCGTCGCCGGCGCGGTGGCGGTGGTCCAGACCGACATCAAGCGCCTGTTCGCCTATTCCTCGGTTGCCCAGATCGGCTACATCACCATGGGCATCGCCTTGGCCACCACCACCGGTCTCACCGGCGGGCTGGTGCATGTGGTCAACCATGCGCTGATCAAGGCCGCGCTGTTCATGGCCATCGGCGCGCTGGTCTTTCGCGCCAAGGCTTTCAGTTTCGCTGAATTTGCCGGGATCGGCCGCAAGATGCCGTTGACCGCCGCGGCGATCGCGGTCGCCGGGCTGAGCCTGATCGGCGTACCCGGGACGGTCGGGTTCGTGTCCAAATGGTATCTGGTGGTCGCGGCGATGGAGGCCGGCTGGTGGTGGCTGGCGTTCGTCATCGTCGGCAGTTCGCTCCTGACCATGGTCTATGTCGGTCGGGTGATCGAGGCCTGCTGGTTTCGCGAACCGGCGCCGGCGCTGAGCGAGGTCCGGGAAGCACCGGTCGACATGCTGATCCCGATCTGGATTCTGGTCGGCGCCACGGTCTATTTCGGTATCGATACCCGGCTCACCGTCGGCGTCGCCAACCAAGCCGCCGAGATTTTGCTGATGGGGCTGAGATGAGCGGGCAAACACTCCTGCTGGTGGTGTTGATCGTGCCGGCCGCGACCGCGCTCCTGATCCCGCTGTTCGACGGCTATCCCAACCAGCGCGAGGGCACCACGCTCGTCGGTGCAGTGCTGCTGTTCGGCGCGGTGGTCTTGCTCCTGGCTCAGGTTCTGGACGGCGGGCGCCCTGCGCTGACCATCTGGGAACTCCTGCCGGGGCTGACGATAGCGTTCGCGATCGAGCCGCTCGGCATGCTCTTCGCGACCATCGCCTCGGGCCTGTGGATCCTCAACTCGCTCTACTCGATCGGCTATATGAGGGCCAACCGGGAACCGCGGCAGACGACCTTCTACATCGCCTTCGCAGCGGCGATCGCTTCATCCATGGGCATTGCCCTGGCCGGCAATCTGTTCACATTGTTCCTGTTCTACGAGCTGCTGACGCTGGTCACCTACCCGTTGGTGACCCACCGCGCCAGCGAAGAGGCCAAGGCCGCCGGCCGCCGGTATCTGCTGCTGCTGCTGGGTGCCTCGACGCTGCTTTTCCTGCCGGCCGTGGCGTGGACCGGCGTGGCGGCCGGGACGCTGGATTTTCAGCCGGGCGGCATCCTGGACGGCAAGATGGCCGCCGTGCCGATGGGGCTGCTGCTGGCGCTGTTCGTGTTCGGCATCGCCAAGGCCGCGGTCATGCCGGTGCATGCCTGGCTGCCGGCCGCGATGGTCGCGCCGACTCCGGTATCGGCATTGCTGCACGCCGTGGCGGTGGTCAAGGCCGGGGTGTTCGCGATCCTCAAGATCATCGTCTACATTTTCGGTGTCGACGTACTGGCTGAGGCCGGGTCCGGCGACTGGCTGGCCTATGTTGCCGGCTTCACGATCATCGCGGCATCGACCATCGCCTTGCGCCAGGATCATCTCAAGCGCCGGCTGGCCTATTCGACGATCAGCCAGCTGTCCTACGTCGTCCTGGGTGCGGCACTGCTCACCCCCTTGGCGGTTCTGGGAGCAGCGGTTCACATCGCCGCCCACGCGGTCTCCAAGATCACGCTGTTCTTCTCGGCCGGCGCCGTCCACACCGCCGCCCATGTCGAATACGTCAGCGAGATGGAGGGCGTCGGTTGGCGCATGCCGTGGACGATGGGTTCGTTTTCGGTGGGGGCGCTGTCGATGATCGGGGTGCCGCCGACCGCCGGGTTTCTCGGCAAATGGTTCATCCTGCTGGGGGCGGTGAGCATCGGCCATTGGTTTGCCGTCGCCGTCATCATCCTGTCGACGCTGCTGAACGCCGGTTATTTTCTTCCCATCGTCTACAGCGCTTTCCGATCCCGCGGCCGGGAACCGGTCGAGATGCGCGAGGCGCCGTGGCCGCAGGTGGTCGCGCTGGTGGTGACGGCGGTCCTCACCGTCGCCATGTTCCTGTATCCGACCGTGCCCTATCGGCTTGCCGAAATGCTCATCGCGGGGTGAAAGGCAAAAAATGACGCCCAACGACAACGATCGCGATCACTGGCTTGTGCGGCCGCGCACCATCACAGGATTGTGGATCGCCTTCATCGTGATCCTCGCCCTGACCGTGCTCGGCGATTTCGTCTTCCCGCCCAAAGGTAAGTTCGGCGTCGACGGAACCATCAGCTTCTACGCCTGGTTCGGGCTTGTGAGTTGCGTGGCTCTGATCATCGGTCCGCGTCTTCTCGGGATGATTCTCAAGCGGTCGGACGATTACTATGGAAGTTGAGCTTGCTGCCTCGGCCAATGGTATCGCTGTCCCGCCGGGCCTGGTCCTGATTGCCGCCGGCCTGCTGCTGACCGCCGCGCGCGGACGTGTCCGTCACGCCATCGTTCTGGCTGCCCCCTTGCTGGTCCTGGCGCTGGTCTGGATGGTACCCGATGAGCCATCGGTGAGCTTTGCCTATCTGTCCTACGACCTGACCCTGTTGCGTTCCGACCCCCTGGCCAGGGTGTTCGGCACGGTCTTCGCCTTCATGGCGTTTGCCGGCGGCCTGTTCGCGCTCAAGCAGGATCGTCGCGCCGAGATGGCGGCAGCCTACGTCTACGCCGGTGCCGCGATCGGCGTTGTCTATGCCGGCGATCTGGTGTCGGTGTTCATCTTCTGGGAAATCATGGCGGTCGCCTCGACGATGGTCATCTGGCTGGCCGGCGAGGGGGCTCGGGCGGCCGGACAGCGATACATCATCATTCATCTGTTCGGCGGCGTGGTCCTGATGGCAGGAATTGCCTGGCATGTCGCGGCCACCGGCAGCGTTGCTTTCGACCTGCTGACGGCTTCGCCCGCCAAGTGGCTGATACTTGCCGGCTTCCTGCTCAATGTCGGGGCGCCGCCGCTGTCGGCCTGGCTCCCCGATGCCTATCCGTCGTCATCCTGGTCGGGCATGGTTTTCCTGTCCGCCTTTACCACCAAGACCGCGGTCTATGTGTTGTTGCGGGGGTTCGCCGGCGAGAGCATCCTGATCTGGATCGGCCTGTACATGGTCTTCTACGGGATCATCTATGCGATCCTGGAGAACGACATGCGCCGCATCCTGGCCTATTCGATCGTCAATCAGGTCGGATTCATGCTCACCGGCATCGGTATCGGCACGGAGATGGCATTGAACGGGACCGCCTCTCACGCCTTCGTTCACATCCTGTACAAGGCGCTGCTGCTGATGTCGGCCGGCTCGGTACTGTTCATGACCGGCAAGAGCAAGTGTACCGATCTCGGTGGCCTGTTCAGAACCATGCCGGTCACAACGATATGCGGCATCATCGGCGCCCTTTCGATTTCCGCCTTTCCGCTCACCTCCGGTTTTATCGCCAAATCGATGATCGCCGAGGGCGCGATCGGTGAACATATGGCGCTGGTCTGGTTCCTGCTGACCGCTGCCTCGGCCGGCGTTTTTCTTCATGCCGGGATCAAGTTTCCCTGGTTCGTCTTCTTTCAGAAGGATTCCGGGCTGCGACCGCCGGACCCGCCGTGGACGATGCAGGCCGCAATGGTGGTGTTGTCCGCTGCCTGCATTGGCCTTGGCGTGCTGCCCGGTCCGCTCTATGCGATGCTGCCCTTTCCGGTGGACTTTGTCCCCTATACCGGGCCTCATGTGATCTCGCAGCTTCAGCTTTTGCTGTTCTCCGGACTGGCGTTTTTCCTGATGCTGGGTTGGCTTCGCCGGACCGAGACGATTACGCTGGATTTCGATTGGCTGTGGCGGCGGTGGCCCGAAATCGCTTCACGGTGGATGGTCGGGATCGAACTCTCGCCGGCCGCGTTGACCGACCGTGCCGTCGAGCGGGTTCGGCAAGTGATGGACCACAAATACGGGCCTGCCGGAACCCTGGGCCGGACCTGGCCGACCGGGATCATGGCGTTCTGGGCGACCGTGTTGCTTGGAGCCATCCTGATCTTCTATTATTTTCGTGTAGGCATTCGGTCGGCAGGCTCCTGAGGGCGTCAAAACGCCACAATTGGCCAATTATTGGCAACCTTCGGTCGCATTCGCGACCGGGTAGGATGCTTTCGATTGGCCCAGATGAGCGAGTTCGGATAGATAATGAACTTCTGATATAAGGGTGAAACAACAAGACTACTTGTCTTGTTCCCTTGTCACCTGTATACGAGCCGTGCCTGACCACCGGCCCCAAAGAATCAACACTTGCACAACAGTGAAACATTTCTGGGCGCAATGTCCTGAGCCTGTTCGCGAAGAGCGGCCCAAAACAATCGAGATAATGTACAAAGGTTACAGGTGACTCATGAATGATAAAATGCCAGACGTCGAACTTATCGACCTCTCAGCTGATATTGTTTCGGCATATGTCAGCAACAACACGGTCCCCGCTCCGGATCTTCCGGCGTTGATTGCTAATGTTCATCGCGCGCTGAACGAGACCCAGGCAGGTCTGCTCGAGCCCGAGCCGGAGCCCTTGAAGCCGGCGGTGAATCCGAAGAAATCGGTCTTCCCGGACTTTATCATCTGCCTTGAAGACGGGAAGAAGTTCAAATCGCTGAAGCGCCACCTGCGGACGCATTACGACCTTTCGCCCGAGGACTACCGCGACAAGTGGTCATTGGCGGCCGATTATCCGATGGTCGCGCCCAATTACGCTGCCGCGCGCTCGGCGTTGGCCAAGAAAATGGGCCTCGGCCAGAAGCGGCGGAAGCGCTGACGGCGTCTCGATCGGTAACCGAGCGGCGGGCGTCGGCCCGCCGGCCGCAATCTGCAAGAGCTGGAAGGATCAGGCGATCGCCACTGCTTGGGCGTGCGACCTGATGCGGCTGACCAATGCGTGGAGCCCGTTTGACCTTTGTGCGGTCAGGTGCTCGCGCAGCTCCAGCCGATCGAAAAAGCGCTCCGCATCGGCCGTCATGATGTCGCGGGGTGATTTGCCGTCAAAAAGGGCAAGCGCGATCGCGATCAGACCGCGCACGATCAGGGCATCGCTGTCGGCGGTGAAACGCAACACGAGCCGGCCGTCAGCCCTGTCGGCGCGGCTGGTCAGCCAGACCTGACTTGCGCAGCCCCGAACGCGATTGGCCTCGGTCTGGTCGCTTCCGGCCATCGGCGCCAGCCGTTTGCCCAATTCGATCACATACCTGTAGCGGTCCTCCCAGTCGTCGAGAAGATCAAAATCCGCGATGATTTCGTCGGTGGTCATGGCTTGCCATATAGGCCGACGCGGCAGCCGGGGCAAACGCCATTGGTGAAGAAAGGCGGCTTCGTCAGGCGGTGGGGCCGACAGACGCCGTCAGGCCGATTGGTCGGGCTCCACGGTGCCGCGCCAATCCGGTTGAACATCCTGGTTTTGGAGCGTGCCGCGATCATCCTCCGCATCGCCGAAATAGTCATAAATCAGCCGTGCGCCGTTTTTGGCCTTATCGGCGAACACCTTGAGTGCGGCGCCGCCGGTCGTGCACACATCGGGATTTCGGTCGCAAAAGTACGTCATGTCGGCAACCGCAGCCTGAGCGGCGGATAGCGCCTGCAGCGCACCCACCCTGGGTGCGTCTTCACCCGATTCCGGATTGCCGGGAATCAACAGGATGACAAGCGACAGCCAGAACGCTGCCCGGATCAAAAACATGACTTGCCCCTTTTTTGGTCGTCTTGGTCCTCATGACGAGATCTGTCGGGACGATAACACGGGCCGCTGAATGCGATCTTCAGTTGATCCGGCCAATTCATATCAAATTGTACGTAATTGGTGAGGCAGAAACGCGGCACATTGTGGCCCATGGTTTAACGTTCCTTAAGGCCCTGATGGCAGCCTGTCGCCAACCGAAATCATCGAGCCGATGATGCGGGCGAATACGGGCGAAGGGAAGAAAGACATGGCGCGTGGTGCGCGGGGAAAAATCGGGCTTGTAGCCCGAGTGGTCGATCGGGCCTTCCAGGACCCGGCGATGTCCGGCGGGCTGTTCGTCCTGTCGCTGACATTGATGGCAATCGTCTCCAACGCGATGTTTTTGCAGCCGACCAGCCACCCCAAGCCGCTCTTCCAGACCCGCGCGGCCGAGCCGGCCTTGGCGGCGCTGCGGACCCCATCCCCGACCCCTGCTCCCAGGGCGCAGCCCGCTTCCTCGGATATTGCCGAGGTCCCCTTGCCGCGCGGTCGCGATGCAAGAACGGCTGCTGCGCCGGTCGAACAGGCGACTGCGGCCCAGCCGCAACCGCCGGTGCCACAGGTCGTCTCCGACCCCTACCGGCAGCGGGCGGCCGCTATCCAACGCGAACTTGCTCGGCTTGGCCTCTACAGCGGTTCCATCGACGGCATAA
The DNA here is from genome assembly GCA_963663975.2 of uncultured Bauldia sp. Taxonomy (GTDB): domain Bacteria; phylum Pseudomonadota; class Alphaproteobacteria; order Rhizobiales; family Kaistiaceae; genus JANQRX01. The sequence goes on from CAXXRA010000015.1 coordinate 50,073, forward strand.
CCGGCTCCCGCACCAAGGCCGCCATTGCCCGCTACCAGGCCGCAGGTGGTTTGCCGGTTACCGGTGAGCCGAGCCCCCAACTTCTTGAGCTGCTGGCCACGCCCACTCCGAGGGCGCCGGTCAGGCCGGGCGCCGAAGCAACAACGACCTATCAAGGGCTCGATATTGCTGCCATCGAACGCGCCAATGCGGTTGCGAGCGAGCGTGATCGTTATCGCCGCATTCAGGTGGCTTTGAACAAGATCGGCTACGGTCCCCTTGGCGTCGACGGCCAGGTCGGCCCGGAGACGATCAGCGCGATACGCCGCTTCGAGTTGGACAATGGACTCGATATCAGCGGCACGGCCAGCGACCGGGTGCTGACAACGCTGGTGGCGATCGGCGCACTTGATTCGACCTGACAAGATCAGTTGAGGGTCACCTCGTCATTCTGGGTCGGTGCACTTGTTCGACGCTGCTACGGTGCCGGCGCCGCTGCCTTCGTGACCCAACGCGGTGCGGCGGAAGCTGGTGCCATCTTCATCGTGGTGGATCGTTTGAGCGGCGAATTTGACCTTTATGCGCCCGCTCCCCAGACGATGTGGGACGAGGCCCGGCCGGCTGACCGACGGTTTGACCGGGTCGTCGAGAGGGCAACCGCCGATGCCATGAGCGACCGGCTCGAGAAAGAACGGCGGTTCGATTCCGATTTATGGGTGGTGACGGTCGAGGACCGGGAAGGCCGGCCGTTCCTCCTCCCCACCTAGATGTGAATTTTCAGGACGTTGTCCATTCGGTCCTGTCGAGAGAAGCTGATGTCAGCCAACGTCAGTGATTCTCCGGAGGACCGAATGGACGTTCACCAGAATGCCCATCTTACGCCGAAAGGTCGAGAGGCCATGGTTTGCGCCGTCATGGATGAGGCCATGACGAAGGCTCAGGCCGCACGCCGTTTCAAGACAACGGCCAAGACCGTCGCCAAGTGGTTGGGCCGGTTTCGCGCGGAGGGCATTGCCGGGCTTGCCGACCGGTCCTCCAGGCCCCATTCCTCGCCAAGCCAAACGCCTTGGGCCACCGGCGAAGCGGTCGAGGTCTTGCGCCGGGCTCGTTGCACGCAGGACCACATCGCCCAGGAACTCGGCCTCAGCCGGGCGACCGTCAGCCGTATTCTCAAGCGGCGTGGCCTCAGCCTGTTGTCCGCCCTCGAGCCCAACCAGCCACGCCCGCGCTATGAGCGCGAAACGCCAGGCGAAATCATCCATATGGACATCAAGAAGCTCGGTCGCTTCAATCGTGTCGGCCATCGCATCACCGGCGATCGCAGGCGCCAGAGCAACCAGCGCCATAACGGCACCGCGCCCGGTTGGGAGTATGTCCACGTCGCCATCGACGACCATTCCCGCATCGGCTTTGCCGACATCTTCCCGAACGAGAAAAAGGAAAGCGCCGTGGCCTTCCTCGAAGCCGCCGTAACCTACTTTGCCACCCTCGGCGTTACCATCACCCGCGTCATGACCGACAATGGATCATGCTACAGATCCAAGGCCTTCCGCGATGCCTGCCGAAGGCTCACCATCAAGCATATCCGCACCAAACCCTACACGCCTCAGACCAACGGCAAGGCCGAACGCTTCATCCAGACAATGTTGCGAGAATGGGCCTACGCAACCGAATTCCACAACTCAGACCAGCGAAAAGCAGATCTGCCGAAATGGCAGCACCGCTACAACTGGCATCGACCCCATGCCAGCCTCAATCGACAAACACCAATCAGCCGACTCGGCCTGAACCGGGACAACCTGTTGAAGCTTCACACCTAGAGCCCTTTCAACCAACTCTGAGTCAATTCTGTTTCGGCGTCGAAACGATCGACGGGCTATGCCTCCGCATCGTTCTAGATTGGTTCGGCGTTGGGCGCCCGCCAATCGTGAAACGGAATTGGCTCCGAGTTGGTCGAAACGGCTCTAGCGCCCCGGAAGCTGCTATCCGCCCTGCCGGCGTGAGAATCGGACCTGATCGGCATCGTCGATGCGGCGCTGCCTGGCGGGATCGCGATCATGGTCGCGAGTGCGGTCCCGACGGCGAGCTGAGGTGTCCGGTGTGGTCTGAGCGTGCCCGTCACGCCGCGCATCCGCGCCTCGCCACTGCCGCACCATCGTCTCGGCCACCACCGGCTCCAGGCCGGAGTGGAAATCCGACAATGGAAAGAACCTCGCCACGTCCCTTCCCACCGGGCTCATCATCAGAAAGACCTGTTGCGCCGTGGCATCGTCCAGGCGCAGCGCCTTGAGCAGGATGGCGAGCGGCTCGCCGGTCTGGTCGTTGATGCTCGCTGCGACGAATTCCGGCGGAAGGCTCACAGCCTTGGCGATCGCCTCGATGATGTCCGCCGTGCGCCGGCTTCGGGCGTGGCCTACGACCTGGGCGGTGTTGACGATCGTTTCGAAGGCCGCATCGGCACCCTGGCGTTGATCGCCGGCAGTGATCGGCCGGCTGGCCAGTTCGGCCACCAGTTGCAGCCGCTGGCTGCGGTCCAGAGCAAGAAAGCTCCAGGCGTCCCGGTGGGCCGTATCAGTGGCTTTGCCGGTCGAGGCGAGGTCGTGCGGTTCGCGGGCGGCCGCGGCTGCGGACAGTTCGCTGCGCTCCTGATCCATCAAAGGAGTCGGTTCGCCGTCGGCCTTGCCGCCCACCTGGTTCAGGGCGCTCTTGACCTCGGCTGGTAAATTCCGGCGGCCGGCGATCAAGCGGTGATGTTCCGGGCCGGTGGCGGAAATAACGGTCAGCAGATCAAACGAGCCCAAGGCGGGTGATTGCGTGATCACTGGCGTGGCCACTTCGAGCACGTCTCGGGCAAGCATTCTCAGGATCGCAATCGGGGCGTCTTCAATATCCGCCAGACTTTCGGCGATGAACACGCGATCGGCGAGGGGAGCCTCGGGCAGGAGATGGGCTGCAAGTTCCTCGTACCGCCGCCGCTGATCGGCGCTGTGGTCGCGGTCAAGCGCATAAAGCTCAGTTGTAACGCGCAGCAGCGCGGCGTTTCTGGTTTTGCGGTTGGCTCTGACGAGTTCGGAGAACCCGTCGGACGTTCTGGCCGCCATGTCTTGCTGCCCAATGATCGACAACTGCCCTCACGCCGCATCATGGGCGCGAGTCGTTAGCGGACTGTTAACCTTGCTGACTGATGAATCCGGCCGGTAGGCATGTGGCAACAGCGAACTCGACGGAGGGGCCATGCCCATCGTGGTACCGTTTCCGCCTCGGCGGCCAGGATCGCCCAAGGACCAGGTCACCGGGCAATCGGCCAAAATTGTCATCTTTCCCGGCGTGCGTATCGAAAGACGTGACGATGTCGATCTCGGGGCGCGGGTTGCCGACGCCGCCGGCAGAAATGACTATCAGGCTTTGGCGGTCGGCGGCCCAGCAGGCTGAGGCCGGTGCTGTTGCCTACAGACGCTGTTGGCAGGATGCCCGGGACAGCGCGGCGCTGATGCCGTCGGAGGCAGAATCGTCCCCCACGAAGGCACGCAACAACACGAAACCTTCCTTCATCGCACGCTCGACAATGATGGCGGTCTCCAGCGATGCTGGCGGGTTCTGACGCAAGAGCGCCATCTGGATCGGGGTGATCAACGCCAGATCGAGAGCCGATCCGCCGGCCGACCCGTCGTTGAGATTGTAAACATTGCGACCCCGCCGATCGAACACCGCGGCCGACCAGAATGTCCGGGGGAATGTGACGTTGATGCGCACCGGTCCGGACTCGAGATCGAACCTGCATACGGCATGCATCAAGCGCGGATCGAGCAAGGTCAGAACCTCGGAATCGGGCGCTGATTGCGGCAACACGTGAAACTTGAGATGGGCGTTGAAATCCTGAATGCGTGACCACGCGCCGTTGGTGGCATAAAGCGGCACCAGAAACACGATCGCTATGTGAATGATGCCGCCAAGCAGCAGCCCACCGATCAGACCGCCGAGAACGGTTTTCATCGGCAGCCAACCTTGCCGATACCCGGCATCACGAGATCGCCGATCTGGCTGCCGGTGGTCAGTGGCGTATCGTAGAGGCGAAGCACCAAGCCAAAATTTCCGGATGTGCCGACAGGCAGCCAGTTACCGGGCGCGACCTCGGCCGATACGGTGATGCTGAACAGACCGCTCGTCCCCCGCACGACCTCGCGCGAGTGAAATCCGGCTCGACGGGCGGCATTGGCCATCAAAAGACCCCGCTCGTCGTAAGCGGTCAGGGTCCACAGCCGCGCCGCAGGCGCCTCGCCGAAGACCTGGTAGACGCACGCGCTGGTCAGTGGATTTCCATCGTCATCATGGGTGGCTGAGAAGGCGAGGCCCTCACTGGCTCCCAACGGCACCTCGCCGGTGCGCGCCAGCATGGCCAGTGAGTAAGGATCAGGATCTTCGCGGCCGGTGCCGGGCCACGCGGTCCAGTTCCCGGCCGCCACCGCGCCGAACAATTGTCCCTGCTCAATTGCGTACCAGGCGGTTCCCACGCCCGTTACGGTGGCGACCCCCAGGGCGACAATCAGGCCGAGCAGCGATCGCATCGGCTCACCACCGTCCGTGGTCCAGGGGAGCGGGACGGCCCCGCGGTCGCCGCCCGGTCAGCCGGCTCAAGGTGCCCGCATTCCTGTGCCGTCCGTAGCTGCGGCGGGTTCGAGGTATCCGGTGACGGTCACCCCAGCCGCGCTATCACCTTTGGCGTCCGACGGCCGATCGCGGCGGTGCCGCCGCAGCAGCGCTTCCAGCACGATCAGGCGGACGGTGGTGGCCGTCGACAGGCTGGCCGGTCTGGCCAGACCGCCGTCGCCATCTCCAGCGACTGATGCGGCGACTGATGTGGGCGATCCCTCCACCGGGAGCCCGGGGTCGGCGATCAGCGGAATGGGCTTCAGTTCGACGCCTTGGTGGGCGTAGGTCATGAACTGCTTCCAGGTCTGGGCAGGCAAACGGCCGCCGGTCAATCGTCTGGTCGGCGAATAGTTGTCGTTGCCGAACCACACCGCGGCAATGTAATTGCCGGTGTATCCGATGAACCAGGCGTCACGATAGGCCGACGTCGTACCGGTTTTTCCCGCAGTGCGGATATTGTCGAGCTTGGCGCGTCGGCCGGTCCCCCATTCGGGCACCTGCACGAGGATTTCGTTCATCGCCGCGACCGTGTCGTTGTCGAGCACCTGGGCCAGCTCATCCACATCCCGGCGGTCGTAAAGAACCTCGCCGCGGGGGCCGATAATCTGCGAAAACGCATAGGGCTCGGCCCTGTATCCGCCATTGGCGAAGACCGAGTAGCCACTGGCCATATCGAGCACGGTGACCTCGGAAGCTCCCAGGGGCAGCGATCGGGTGATCCTGAGCTCGCTGGTCAGGCCCATGGCGTGCGCAACTTCGACGATCTTTTCGCGGCCGATCGCCTGGGCGAGCCGCACCGGGATGGTGTTGATGGATTTCACCAGCGCCGTGGTCAGCGTGACGGCACCCCGGTATCGTCCCGAATAGTTCCGCGGGCACCAATTGCCAATGCAGATCGGCGCGTCCCGGACGACACTCTGCGGGTTGAATCCGTTCATCATTGCGGTCGCGTAAACATATGGTTTGAATGACGAGCCGGGCTGCCGCAGCGCCCCCGTGGCGCGGTTGAACTGGCTTTGACCGTAGTCACGGCCGCCAACCATCGCGCGCACGGCGCCATCGGGCTCCATCGAGGCAAGTGCCGCCTGGCGGACCCGGTAAGTGTCGCCAAACTGCAGCAGTGAACTTTCCACCGCCTCCTCGGCCGCCCGTTGCATGCCGATGTCGATGGTGGTGCGCACGGTCAGCACCCGCTCGCGGACGCCGTCCAGTTTCTTGACCTGTTCAAACGCCCAGTCGAGGAAGTAGTCGGGCGAGGACGAGGCGTCGGCGAGTTCGACGACATCGGCCGGCCGGCGTCGGGCGCCGATGACCTGGCCCTCGGTCAGGAACCCGGCCTGGACCATATTGGTCAGCACTTCGTTTGCCCGCGCCCTAGCCGCCGGCAGGTTGATGTGCGGCGCGAACCGGGTCGGGGCCTTGAACAAGCCGGCCAGCAGCGCCGCCTCGGCGAGGTCGACATCCTTGACCGACTTGTCGAAATAGAACTCCGATGCGGCTTCCACGCCGAACGTTCCACCTCCCATGTAAGCCCGGTCGAGATAGAGCTTGAGGATCTCGCGCTTGGTCAGGTTGGCCTCCAGCCACAACGCGATGAAGGCTTCCTTGATCTTGCGCTCAATGGTCCGTTCGTTGGTCAGGAAGATGTTCTTGGCCAATTGCTGGCTGATCGAGGAGCCGCCCTGGACGACGGCGTTGGCCCGCAAGTTCTCGACCAGCGCTCGCGCCGTACCCAGCACGTCGATGCCGAAATGGAAGAAAAATCGACGATCCTCGGTGGCCAGCACCGCCTTGACCAGATGGTCCGGCATCTCCTCAAGTTCGACCGAATTGTCGAGCTTGATGCCCCGGGTGCCGATTTCGTTGCCGTAACGATCGAGGAAAGTGACCGCAAGGTCACCCTTGCTGCGCCAGTCGATCCGCGTTGCGTCAAAGGCGGGTAATGCGAGGGCGAGCAGCAGTATGGCGCTAGCGACGGCCATGTTCAGTCCATCGCCCACGATTTCCGTCAGCCCGCGCCAGAACCCGGTCGCCTTGAGTCGTCGCCGCATGAAAAGCGATACCGCCTCGCCGCGTCCGGCGACAAACCGCCCGGCGACGAACAGGCTCGAATCGATCCACGCATCGACTTCGATGAGCCGCCAAACTCTGCGCTTCTTCTGGTTGCTCTGAAACGGATCGCCCAACGATGTGGCTCCACTGAGGTGGAAAATGGTGCTACCAGTTCGCCTGTCGCTGTTGCAAGGATAGACAAGAGTGGTTTCGGCGAAAAGCGATTCCGTAACCGAGACACCGTTCTGGAGGGAACTTTCGCTCGCGCAGATGACCTCTCAGCAATGGGAGTCGCTGTGCGACGGTTGCGCCCGCTGCTGTCTCAACAAGCTGGAATACGAGGACACCGGCGAAATCGAGTGGACTGAAATCGCCTGTCGGCTCCTCGATGACGAAACCTGCCGCTGCAAAGACTATGCCAACCGTCACGATCGCGTTCCCGATTGCGTCGCGCTCACCGCCACCGCGGTGACGACGATCAAATGGTTGCCGCCAACCTGCGCCTATCGACTGGTCGCCGAAGGGCGGGATCTCTACTGGTGGCACCATCTGGTCTCAGGTGATCCGAACACCGTGCACTATGCCGGGATTTCGGTCCGTGGCCGCACCCGCAGCGAAGAACAAATTCCCGTCAGCCTGTACGACGAGCACGTCGTTACCTGGCCGACCGAAGATCCCTATCTGCCGGCCGGCGGCAAGGGCTGAGCCTTCGGCATTCAGCACGTATTCAGGTTGATCCCGCTAATAAACCACACATGATGTCCAGATTTCTGGCCTCTTTTGCCCTTTGGGTGATGATGCTGGCCGGCATGGTGGCGGCCGGCGCGGCGCCGGCATATGCGGGCCTGGCGGCAACCGGCCCTGCGTCGGCCCATGAGGTCAATACCAATGCCGATGATGGAGTGATGCTGGCCCAGGGCTGCCTGTCCGGGCAGCAGGCGCGCGCGGCCGTCCAGTCCGGCCTGGCAATTCCGTTGTCGCAGGTGATCATACGTATCCGCAACGCAACCGGCGGCCAGGTGCTCCCACCGCCTCAATTGTGCTCGTCCGGCGGCCGGCTGGTCTATCTGATCAACGTCCTGACCGACAATCAAGTTCGCTCGCTGACGGTTGATGCGGCAAGCGGTAGTATCCTCGGTTATTGACGGTCAACGGAGGCAGACATTGCGGGTCCTGGTAGTTGAAGACGACGCCGATCTCGGCCGGCAGCTTGGTGATGCGCTGCAGGAAGCCGGTTACGCGGTGGATCGAGCCAACGATGGCGAGGAAGGGCATTTTCTCGGCGACACCGAGCCCTACGACGCGGTCGTGCTGGACATCGGATTGCCGCTGATGGACGGTATCAGCGTACTGGAAAAATGGCGCCGCGATGGGCGCACCATGCCCGTCCTGATCCTGACCGCGCGCGACCGGTGGAGTGACAAGGTTCAGGGTATCGACGCCGGGGCCGACGACTATGTCGCGAAACCTTTCCACATCGAGGAGGTTCTAGCCCGTGTGCGGGCGCTGGTGCGCCGGGCCGCGGGCCATGCTAGCAACGAAATCGAGTGTGGCCCGGTTCGTTTCGACAGCCGTTCCGGCCGCGTGTCGGTCGACGGCAATCCGGTCAAGCTGACCTCGCACGAATACCGCGTTCTGGAGTATCTGATGCATCATCGCGATCGGGTCGTATCGCGATCGGAATTGATCGAGCATCTGTACGATCAGGATTTCGACCGCGATTCCAACACGATCGAGGTGTTCATTGGCCGTTTGCGCAAGAAACTGGCGGTTGATTTGATCGAGACGGTGCGCGGACTCGGATATCGGGTGGTTGAACCTGGACATGCGGGCTAGGTCGCTCGCCAGCCGTTTGATCGTCGCGGCCTCGCTGTGGACCGCCGCTGCGCTCATCGTGGCCGCCCTGATTCTCACCTTCCTGTACCGGCAAACCGTCGAGACCGCCTTTGACGCGCGGCTCAATGTTTACCTTCAGTCCCTGATTGGCGCGCTTGCCGCCCAGGATTCGGCTGAGCCGACCGATCCCGGCAATCTTGGCGAGCAGCGCTTCGAACTCCTGTTTTCCGGTTGGTACTGGCAGATTCAGGACCCCGCCGATGGTGCCATCCTGCTGACCTCGGCCTCGCTGTTTGCCGAATATCTCGATATCGGCGAAGCGACCGGGATCAAGGTGGCGGAGGGCATCCGCTCCGGGTCGTTGAGCGGCCCACTCGGTCAGGCATTGAGGATCACCGCCCGCACGGTGACGTTTTCCGGCGACCGTCAGCTCGACGTCGTGATCGCCGGTGACGCCGGTGAACTCGACGTTCAGACGGCTGAGTTCGGCACCAGCGTTGCCCTCACCCTGGCGGTCTTCGGAGTCGGCCTGGTTGTCGCAACGACCATCCAGATCCGATGGGGGCTGCGGCCGCTGGATCAGGTCAGGCGGGCGCTGGCCGACCTTCGCAGCGGTCGCGAAGGCCGGTTCGAGGGACCCTTCCCAAGCGAAATCGCACCGCTTGCCAGGGAGTTGAACGCCGTTATTGAATCAAATCAGCAAGTGATCGAAAGGGCGCGGACCCAGGTCGGCAATCTCGCCCACGCATTGAAAACGCCGCTCAGCGTGGTCTTGAACGAGAGCCGGTCCGGCGATGCGGCGGCGGCGTCAAAGATCGTCGAACAGGCCGAACTGATGCGCCGCCAGATTGATCACTACCTCGATCGCGCCCAAATTGCCGCCCGGACGGACGTGATCGGCGCACTGACCGAGGTCAGGCCCGTTGTCGAGCGGATGGTGCGGGCGATGACCCGGCTGCACATCGATCGTGGCATTGAGATCACATCAAGCGTGCCCGTGGCGCTCCGCTTCAGGGGAGAGCAACAGGACCTGGAAGAGATCGTCGGCAACCTGGTCGACAATGCCTGCAAATGGGCCCGCAGCGAGGTGGTCGTGTGCGCCGAGTCGGCGCCGGCGCGCGGCGTCGACGACCAGAGGCTGATGATCACCATCGACGATGACGGCGCCGGTCTTACCGATCAACAGCGCGTTGAGGTCACCGCCCGCGGGCGGCGCCTCGACGAATCCAAACCCGGATCGGGGCTCGGCCTGTCGATCGTCAGCGATCTCGTCGGGCTCTATGACGGCGAATTTCATCTGCACGAAGCGCCGAGCGGGGGATTGCGTGCTCAAGTTGTGCTACCCGCCGCTTTGTGAGTGATTTTCTCATTTCCGCCACGCTCCACTTGCAGTATTGCAGGTCTCGCTCAGCCGCCACCGAAGTCAACCAGGGGTCACCGCAGCGCATGAAAGCCGTCTCGTTGGCCATCGGATGTCTTGCTGCCGGGTTGACCCTGTCGGCATGTCAGTCGGGCGCGCTCGGCCGATCTGCTGCGACGATCAAGGGTGGTCTGGCTTCGGCCGACATTGGCCGCGGGCTGGGATTTTTCGATCGCGCCAAGGCGCTCCGCACCGAGTACCAGGCGCTGGAGTTTGGCGCCACCGGCGCGCCGGTCCAATGGAGCGGGCGGAGCGGACGCCGCGGCAGTGTGATTCCGGGGCCGAGCTACCGCGTCAACACGGTCGGCTGCCGTGACTACAGCCACACGATCTACCAGGGTGAGGAGGCCGCGGTCGCACGCGGCACTGCCTGCCGCCAGCCGGACGGCATCTGGCGGCCTGCGACGTAGAGCCCTTTCGACCAACTCGAAGCCATTCTGACGGAGCGATTTTGTGACAGGATCAAGTCAAGGCTCAATGAGCGTATCTGGATATGATCGAGGGGCTTGGCGCAGGAATTGGGGCGAAATAGCGCATCCCTTTCGGTTTCTCGCCAATCGTGAGACAGAATTGACTCCGAGTTGGTTGAAAGGGCTCTAGATAGAGCTTGGATCAAATGGGTCTTTGGATCGCAATGGCCGTACTTGCCGCGGCCGCGGCTGCGGCGTGTCTGGCGCCGCTTTACAGAACGCGCGCTGCCGCCGGCACCGATCGCGCGGCCGGAGAAATCTACCGCGACCAGTTGAGCGAACTCACCCGCGAGGCCGAGCGCGGGCTCATCGGTGATGATGAAGCCGAAGCGGCACGGGTCGAGATCGCCCGGCGCCTGCTGGGGACCGCCACCGACGGGGAAGCGGAAGCGGGCAATGCCGGTCCATGGCGGCGCTTGGCTGCGGCAGTCGCAATCGTTGCACCTTTGGCCGCGGTCGGTATGTATCTGGCTATCGGTTCGCCTTCGCTGCCGGACCGGCCGCTGTCGACTCGGATGACGGCGCCACCGGCCGAAGCCGATCTTGCGGCGCTCATAGCAAGGGTCGAGGCCCATCTTGGCGAGGCGCCTGGCGACGGCCGCGGTTGGGAGGTCATCGCCCCGGTCTATGCCCGCATCGGACGTTTCGACGATGCGGCAGCCGCATTTGCCAGGGCGATCGCCATCCTGGGCCCGACCGCTGCCCGCGAGGCGAACCTTGGAGAGGCCATCATGTGGGCGAGCGGCGGGCTGATTCGGCAAGAGGCTCGCGCCGCTTTCATGAGAGCCGCCGCCCTCGATCCCCGGCACGCCAGATCACGTTTCTATCTCGCCCGCGCGCTTGAACAGGACGGGCGCGACGATGAGGCGGTGGCGGCGTGGCAAGCGCTCCTCGCCGACGCTCGGCCCGATCGGCCATGGGTCATCGCTGCCGCTGCCGCGTTGGAGGAGGCAAGCGCACGGCTCGACGATCCGGCCGCCGGACCGGCGGCAAACGATGTCGCCGCTGCGGCCGAATTGAGCCCTCGGCAGCGCAGGACAATGATTGAAGGCATGGTAGCCTCGCTTGCCGCGCGCCTCGAAGATGAACCCGATGATGCCGAAGGTTGGGCGAGACTGATCAGGTCCTATATTGTCCTCGATCAACCAAACTCCGCCGCCCGGGCGCTACGAAGTGCACGCACTGGATTGGAAGCCGATGCTGGAGGTTTGGCAGTGGTAGAGGCAATGGCCCAGGAGTTCGGCCTTGACGCGGCGCCGGAGCAGGTCCGATGACCCGGCGGCGACGGCGTTTGACCCTGATCGCGGTGGCCGGCGTGGTGCTGGCAACCGCGGTCGGGCTGGTCCTGTTCGCACTGTCCGACCGGATCGTGTTCTTCAACTCGCCGAGCGAGGTTGTTGCCAGGTCGATTCCGGTCGGCAGCCGCATCCGTCTCGGCGGCCTGGTCGTCGACGGCAGCGTGGCCAAGGCGGCGGACGGTCAGGTGCGATTTGCGGTGACCGACGGCGCGGCGACAATCGAGGTTTCGTATCGTGGGATCCTGCCTGATCTGTTCCGCGAAGGGCAAGGGGTGGTGACCGAGGGCCTGGTCTCCGGCGATCGGACCTTCGCCGCCGACACTGTGCTGGCCAAACATGACGAGACCTACATGCCGGCCGAAGTGGTGGATGCGCTGAAGAAGCAGGGCTATTGGGAGGGAACCGAGGCAGCGGAGGGAACACGGTGATTGCCGAACTCGGACATTTTGCGCTCATCCTGGCTTTGATGGTTGCCTTGGTTCAGTCGTCGGTACCGCTCGCCGGTGCGCGGCGCGCCGTTCCGCGCCTGCAAGCGGTCGGCTCACCCGCGGCCATCACCCAGTTTCTGTTGGTCGGATTGGCTTTTTCGACGTTGACATTCGCCTACGTCGTCTCCGACTTTTCCGTCCTGAACGTGTTCGAAAATTCCCACTCGGCCCAGCCGCTGCTGTTCAAGTTCACCAGCGTGTGGGGCAACCATGAAGGTTCGATGCTTCTGTGGGTGCTGATCCTGGCGCTGTTCGGCGCCATGGTGGCGGCGTTCGGAACCAACCTGCCGAGCCGGTTGAAGGCCTTGGTGCTGGTTGTTCAGGGCTGGATATCTTCTGCTTTTCTGCTCTTCATCCTGGCCACCTCCAATCCGTTCACCAGGCTTGATCCGGCACCGATCGAAGGCCGCGACCTCAATCCGATCCTCCAGGATATCGGCCTGGCCGTTCACCCGCCGCTGCTCTACCTCGGTTATGTCGGGTGTTCGATTTCATTCTCCTTTGCGGTGGCGGCACTGATCGACGGGCGCATCGACGCCGCCTGGGCCCGTTGGGCGCGTCCCTGGACGCTCGCGGCGTGGATGTTCCTGACGCTCGGCATCGCGATGGGATCGTATTGGGCCTACTACGAACTCGGCTGGGGCGGCTTCTGGTTCTGGGATCCGGTCGAGAACGCTTCTCTGATGCCGTGGCTGGCGGTGACCGCGCTCCTTCACAGTGCCGTGGTCATGGAGCGCCGCGACGCGCTCAAGATCTGGACCGTTTTCTTGGCCATTCTGGCCTTCAGCCTGAGCCTGTTAGGCACCTTCCTGGTGCGCTCGGGGGTACTGACATCGGTGCACACCTTCGCCTCCGATCCGACCCGCGGCGTCTTCATCCTGGTGATCCTGTGCATCTTCATCGGCGGCGCGCTGGCGTTGTTTGCCTTGCGGGCCGGCACTCTGGCACCGGGCGGGGTGTTTGCACCGATCAGCCGCGAGGGCGCCCTGGTGCTCAACAACATCTTCCTGACCGCGGCGGTCGCCACGGTCGTGGTCGGCACGCTCTATCCGCTGGTGCTGGAGGCGCTGACCGGGGACCGCATCTCGGTCGGCGCGCCGTTCTACAATCTCACCTTCGTGCCGCTGGTGGTGCCGCTGCTGCTGACGGTGCCGTTCGGGCCGATGCTGGCGTGGAAACGCGGTGATCTGAGCGCGGCGGCCGAGCGGCTGATGTTGGGTTTCGGCGCCTCCATTGCCGTGATGGTCGCCGTGCTCGCCTTCCGGGGATCCGGACAGGTGCTGGCCGTGGCGGGAATCTGGCTCGGCCTGTGGATGGTCGCCGGGGCCTTGGCGGAACTGGCTTTCCGGATCAAGCTCGGAACGGCCCCGCTTGGCGAGAGCTGGCGCCGCGCCGCCGGATTGCCGAGATCAGCGTTCGGCACGACGCTTGCCCATGCCGGCGTCGGGGTGATGGTTCTGGGAATCGTCAGCGCCTCGATTTGGTCGGCCGAGGACATCCGATCGATGCAACCGGGCGATACGGCCGAAATCGCTGGCTATGAGATGACGCTGGAGGGATTCCATGATCAGGCGGGTTCGAATTTCGACGAGACCGTGGCCCGGCTGGCGGTGCGGCGCGGCGGCCGGCTGATCGCGTCGATGGAACCCTCCAGGCGCCGGTACAGGGCGCGCGACTCCTCGACCACCGAAGCCGCGATAGAGACCCGCGGCTTCTCGCAGCTGTACGTGTCACTTGGCGATATCAACGCCGAAGGCGGCACCACGGTGAGGATTTTCTGGCGCCCCCTGGTGACGTTGATGTGGCTGGGTGCGCTGGTGATGGCGGTCGGAGCACTGTTGTCCTTGAGCGACCGGCGCCTCAGAGTGGGCGCCCCCAAACCCTCGCGCCGCCGTCACCTTGCCGCTGCGGAGTGAAATGCCATGCGCCGGTTGTTTGTCGCCTTGGGTGTCGCTGCCGCGCTTATCATTGGCGGGACCGCAATGGCGGTTCAGCCGGACGAAGTACTTGATGATGCCGCGCTGGAAAGCCGCGCCCGCGAGATTTCGGCCGGGCTCAGGTGCCTGGTTTGCCAGAATCAGTCCATCGATGATTCCGACGCACCGCTCGCCCGCGATCTCAGGCTGCTGGTACGGGAGCGTCTTGTGGCCGGAGATTCGGACACCGAGGTGGTGGTCTATCTGGTCGATCGATACGGCGATTACATACTCCTCAAGCCGCCGTTCAAATGGACCACGCTGGTTCTTTGCAGCCGGCCTGGCGGCGCGGGGGGTTCGCCGTCCTGCGAGGTTTTTTGTCGATGCCGGCGGTGACCCTGGTTGCCGGACTTGGTCTGACGGCGGTCTATTTCAGACGCCGCGCAGCGCCCCAATTGCCGCCGCGGTTAAGCGCGGACGAGGAAGCCGCGCTCAAGCGAATGCTGTCCAAGGACGGGTGAGGTTCGGCACCCGGCTTTTTTCTCCAACCTTTCAATACGAAAGACACGCCCATGGCCAAGTCGCAAAGGGTACGTTTACCGGCAGTTCGGGTGCCGAACTCTCCGCCCGGCTCGACCTTCCCGATGGGCCGATCGCCGCCTTCGCGCTCTTCGCCCACTGTTTTACCTGCTCAAAGGATTTCTCGCTGCGGATTTCAGCCGGATGGCGGCGCACCGGTTCGATTTCCAGCACTATTTCTCCTCAACGTGGAGGACCTGCTGCTCGCGGTCGATCACCTTCGCCAGCACTATCGGGCACCAGCCGTCATGATCGGCCATTCGCTCGGTGGCGCGGCCGTCCTGACGGCCGCTCCCGACGTTCCCGATCTGGAGGCCGTGGCGGTGGTCGGGGCACCGGCCGAGGCCGCCCACGTCGCCCATAACTTCCTGCCCCAGCTCGATCAGATCAATGAAGAAGGCGAGGCCGAGGTCGATCTTGCCGGGCGGACCTTCACGATCAAACGGCAGTTCCTCGAGGATATCCACGCCCATGAGGTCACCCGCCAGGTACAGCGCCTGAGGAAGCCGCTGCTGGTCCTGCATTCGCCCATCGACCAGACCGTCGGGATCGAGAATGCTTCGGTATCTTCACCGCCGCGCGGCATCCACGGAGTTTCATTTCGCTGGATCGTGCAGACCACCTGCTGACCAATCCGGATGATGCCGCTTATGTGGCCGATGTCATCGCGGCGTGGGCCGCACGCTATGTCGACACCGAGATCGCGCCGTTGGAAGAGGCGAGCGCGGCCCATCTGACTGTCAGGGAAACGCTGCAGGGCAAATTCCAGAACCTGGCGACACGGGGCCCTCACCGCCTGTTGATCGACGAGCCGGCGTCGGTCGGTGGCCAGGAATCCGGGCCGTCACCCTATGACTACATGGCCATTGCGCTGGGCGGCTGCACCTCGATGACGCTCAGGATCTATGCCAATTTCAAGAAACTCGATATCGGCAGAATTTCGGTGGAGGTCGACCACGGCAAAGTTGAGGCCGATCACCTTCGCGACAGCGAGCAGGATGCGATGGGCGGCAAGGCACGGCGGATCGATCGGTTCGAGCGACGGATCAGGATTGACGGCGGCGTGACCCCCGAGGTTGAGGCCAAGCTTCTGGAAATTGCCAACAAGTGCCCGGTCCATCGCACCCTGACGGGTGACGTCGACATCGTGACCAGCATGGAACCCGCCGATCGGGTGCACTCCATTACCAAAGTTTAATCCTGCTGAAAGCCGACCGTAATCTCACGCCACCCATATTGTTGGCTAGGCGACTCGTGGCGACACTCCCGTCGTCGGCCGTTGGCACCCTCGATGGAGACATAAAATGACCGGTCAGCAAACTCCGTCCCGTTTCGGACGGTCCTTCCGCGCCGTGGTCCTCGGCGGTACCGCGCTGGCGCTCGTTGCCGGCGGCGCACTGTTTGGTGGGTCGTTCGACCTCGTCCGTTCGACGCCGGCGCTCGCCGCCGCCGTCAACGTCCAGGGCGTCGCGCCCTTCAGCTTCGCCGATGTCGTTGAGCAGGTCAGGCCCGCGGTCGTCAGCGTGCGGGTCAAGAACGGGCGCGCCCAGGTCTCCCTGGACGATGACGATCTGCCGTTCTTCGACCTTCCCGAGGGCTCGCCGATGGAACGGTTCTTTCGCCAGTTCCGCCAGCAGATCCCACGCGATCAGCTGCCGCGCCGGCGTCCCTCGACCAGTCTCGGTTCCGGGTTCATGATTTCCGGCGACGGCCTGGTGGTCACCAACAACCATGTCGTCGACGACAACGAGGCCGTGACGGTGATTTTCGATGACGGATCGGAGTATGACGCAAGGGTCATCGGCACCGACGACCGCACCGATCTTGCCCTGCTCAAGATCGACGCTGACCGGGTTTTCGACTACGTGCGGTTCTCCGCTGACGAGCCCCGTGTCGGCGACTGGGTCGTGGCTGTCGGCAACCCGTTCGGACTGGGCGGCACCGTCACCGCCGGTATCATTTCGGCCCGCGGACGCCAGATTGGCGCCGGCCCGTATGATGACTTCCTGCAGATCGATGCGGCCGTGAACCGCGGCAATTCCGGTGGGCCGGCGTTCAACTACCGCGGCGAAGTGATCGGCGTGAACACGGCGATCTTCTCGCCGTCCGGCGGAAATGTCGGCATCGCCTTCGCCATTCCGGCCTCCACCGCTCAGCGCATCATCAATGATTTGACTCAAGACGGCACCGTTGTTCGCGGTTGGCTGGGCGTGCAGATTCAGACGATCACGCAGGACATCGCCGATGGCTTGCGCCTGGACCAGGCCGGCGGCGCGCTGGTCGCAGACGTTACCGAGGGAAGCCCGGCGGCCGATATGGGGCTGCAGGTTGGCGATGCCATTACCGAGATCAACGGGCGTGCCATCGAGGACTCTCGCGACCTCGCGCTTCGCATCTCGAGCATGAGCCCCGGTGACACCGCGACCGTCACGCTGTGGCGGGACGGGTCGAAAACGGACATCGACGTGGAGCTGGGCATCCTGCCGACCACCGATCAGCTGGCCTCGCTCGGCTCGGATGATCCGCCCCAGGACACCGATCAGCTAACAGCCCTGGAGGATTTCGGACTGACGTTGTCTCCCAGCGATGACGGGCTCGGGGTGACGATCACCGATGTCGATCCCAACAGCCAGGCCGCCGCCCGTGGCCTGCAGCCCGGTGATGTCATCCTGTCGGTCGGCGATAGCGATGTGAACTCACCCGAAGAGGTGGAGCAGAGAATTGCCGACGCGAAAACCGAAGGCTTGAAGGCGGTCCTCTTCCGAATCCAGTCGGGTGACCGCACACAGTTCGTCGCTCTGACGCTGGTTGCGCGCTCCTGACCCGCTCATAGGGCGGAAGAGCTTTTACCGTCGCCCGGAGCCTTCCGCTTCTGCGAACGGCAGACCGGCCTCGCCGGTCTGCCGTTTCGCCTTGTCTAGATGTGAAGCTTCAACAGGTTGTCCCGGTTCAGGCCGAGTCGGCTGATTGGTGTTTGTCGATTGAGGCTGGCATGGGGTCGATGCCAGTTGTAGCGGTGCTGCCATTTCGGCAGATCTGCTTTTCGCTGGTCTGAGTTGTGGAATTCGGTTGCGTAGGCCCATTCTCGCAACATTGTCTGGATGAAGCGTTCGGCCTTGCCGTTGGTCTGAGGCGTGTAGGGTTTGGTGCGGATATGCTTGATGGTGAGCCTTCGGCAGGCATCGCGGAAGGCCTTGGATCTGTAGCATGATCCATTGTCGGTCATGACGCGGGTGATGGTAACGCCGAGGGTGGCAAAGTAGGTTACGGCGGCTTCGAGGAAGGCCACGGCGCTTTCCTTTTTCTCGTTCGGGAAGATGTCGGCAAAGCCGATGCGGGAATGGTCGTCGATGGCGACGTGGACATACTCCCAACCGGGCGCGGTGCCGTTATGGCGCTGGTTGCTCTGGCGCCTGCGATCGCCGGTGATGCGATGGCCGACACGATTGAAGCGACCGAGCTTCTTGATGTCCATATGGATGATTTCGCCTGGCGTTTCGCGCTCATAGCGCGGGCGTGGCTGGTTGGGCTCGAGGGCGGACAACAGGCTGAGGCCACGCCGCTTGAGAATACGGCTGACGGTCGCCCGGCTGAGGCCGAGTTCCTGGGCGATGTGGTCCTGCGTGCAACGAGCCCGGCGCAAGACCTCGACCGCTTCGCCGGTGGCCCAAGGCGTTTGGCTTGGCGAGGAATGGGGCCTGGAGGACCGGTCGGCAAGCCCGGCAATGCCCTCCGCGCGAACTTGGCGAACCGGCCCAACCACTTGGCGACGGTCTTGGCCGTTGTCTTGAAACGGCGTGCGGCCTGAGCCTTCGTCATGGCCTCATCCATGACGGCGCGAACCATGGCCTCTCGACCTTTCGGCGTAAGATGGGCATTCTGGTGAACGTCCATTCGGTCCTCCGGAGAATCACTGACGTTGGCTGACATCAGCTTCTCTCGATAGGACCGAATGGACAACGTCCTGAAAATTCACAACTAGAGCCCTTTCGACCAACTCGGAGCCATTCTGACGGAGCGATTTTGTGACAGGATCAAGTCAAGGCTCGAAGAGCGTATCTGGATACGGTCGAAGGGCTTTGCGCAGGAATTGGCGCAAAATCGCTCCGTCAGAATGGCTCCGAGTTGGTCGAAAGGGCTCTAGGCAGGTGAAGCGGCCGCGCCAAGCAGCTATGGTCACGACATGCGAATCTTGCTGATCGAGGATGACGGCGACGCGGCCGCATTTCTGATGAAAGCCCTGCGCGAGGCCGGCCATGTCCCCGACCACGCCGGCGACGGCGAGTCCGGTGCGGCGATGGCCGCCAATGGCGGCTACGACGTTCTGGTCGTCGACCGCATGCTGCCCAAGCGTGACGGGCTGTTGATTATCGACGATCTCAGAAAAAGCGGAGATCAGACCCCGGCGCTGATCCTGTCGGCGCTCGGGCAGGTCGATGACCGTGTCGCCGGCCTGCGCGCCGGCGGCGACGACTACCTTCCCAAGCCTTATGCGTTTTCCGAATTGTTGGCGCGGGTCGAGGTGTTGGCCCGGCGGAAAATTCCCCAAGCCGCGGAGACCTCCTATCGGGTGGGCGATCTCGACCTCGATCGGCTCGGCCACACCGTGCAGCGCGCCGGGCAGACCATAACATTGCAGCCGCGCGAATTCCGCCTGCTCGAGTGTCTCATGCAGCATGCCGGGCAGGTCGTCACCCGAACGATGCTGCTGGAGAAGGTTTGGGATTATCATTTCGATCCCCAGACCAATGTCATCGACGTGCACATTTCGCGGCTCCGGGCCAAGATCGACAAGGGTTTCGAGGCTCCGCTGCTGCATACGGTTCGTGGCGCGGGGTACATGATCCGTGACGGCACTGGGTAAGATCGTCCGCACCACCGCATTCAAGCTGTCGGCGATCTACATCGCGGTCTTCTCGATCTTTTCGGTCTTCTTCGTCCTCTACATTTCCTACACCGCCAACGTCGTGCTCAACTCCCAGGTGCGCGACACCATCCGCACCGAGCTCCTGGGCCTGGCCGATCAGTACCGCGCCGGTGGCCTGGTCGCGGTCGTCGAAGCGATCGATCAGCGCGCCTACCAGCCCGGCGCCAGCCTCTATCTCGTCACCGACGTCTCCGGCCGCATCATCGCCGGTAACGTTTCGAGGGTTTCCGTCGAACTCCTCGGCCAGTCCGGCGTCGACCCGGTCACCATTCCCTATGAGCGCTTCGCCGGCGACCGTGGCGACCGGACCGCCATGGTGCAGGTGGTCCGGCTGGCCGGCGGCTATCGGATTCTGGTCGGTCGCGATATCGGCGAACGTGAACAGTTCCGAACGATCATCGGCAGTGCGCTGGCCTGGGCGCTGGCGTTGATGATCGGGCTGGCACTGCTCTCATGGTTCTTCGTCAGCCGCCGGGTGCTGAAGCGGATCGATTCAATTTCCGCCACCGGACGCCGCATCATGACCGGCGATTTGTCGGGGCGGCTGGAGGTGACGGGCACCGGCGACGAGTTCGATCGGCTGGCTGAAAGTCTCAACGCCATGCTGGTGAGGATCGAGGATCTGCTCAACGGCCTCAAGGACGTGTCCAACAACATCGCCCACGATCTCAAGACGCCGTTGACCAGGCTGCGCAACCGGGTCGAGACCGCGCTGGCGGGTGACGGCGAGCCCGAATCCTATCGTGAGGCGTTGGAGGCCACGATCGAGGAGTCCGACCGTCTCATCCGCACCTTCGATGCGTTGCTGATGATCGCCCGTATCGAAGCCGGCTCGCCGGGCGGCGAAGACACCGAAATCGATGCTGCGGCGATCGTTCGCGACGTGGTGGAACTGTATGAGCCGGTTGCCGAGGAGGCCGGCATGGCCATCGATCTCAGGGCCGGCGAGCCGGTCTGCATACGGGCCGGACGCGAATTGATCAGCCAGGCCGTGGCCAACTTGATCGACAACGCCATCAAGCACGCCGGCCGGACCGATCGCGCCGAGGGGGGCCGGCTCGCGATCTCGGTCGCGGCCGAACAGGACGAGCTGGTCCTGACGGTCGCCGATGACGGGCCCGGTATTCCGGAGGCGGATCGGACGCGGGTGCTGCAGCGCTTCGTCCGGCTGGAGAAAAGCAGGTCGCAGCCGGGCAGCGGCCTCGGCCTCAGCCTGGTCGCCGCACTGGTTCGCCTGATGCAGGGCTCGATCGTGCTTGGCGATGGCGAACCGGGCCTGGTGGTCACGGTTCGGCTGCCGATGAAGTGAGTTAGATGTGAATTTCCGACCAACGTCTGAGCCATTCTGTCCTGTCGAGCGATTTTGATGACAAGATCAACGTCAAGTGGTTCTCCGAAGAGCGTATCCGGATGGACGTTCTCGAGAATGCCCATCTTACGGCGAAAGGTCGAGTTGGCGCATGGATCGCGCCGTCCCTTCGGGTTTCTCGCCAGGCACAAGAAACAGAATTGGCTCAGGCCGCACGCCGTTTCGACAACGGCCATGACTCGTGGCCAAGTGGTTGGTCCGGATGACCGGCGCGTGCCGGGCACCGTCGGTCACTGACCGACCGATCCTCCAGTCCGCGATTGAAGCCTCGCCACCGCACGGGCGGCCTTGGGCCGGACTTGCCGAACTGCAGTCGAGGTCTTGCGCCGAGGCTCGGCGCACGCCGAGACTTCATAGCCGAAGCAACTCGGCCTACCGCCGGGCGACCGATCAGCTTCGTATGCTCAAGCGGTGATGAACCATTCAGCCTGTTCCTGCGCGATCTGATGCTGCTTGATCCCAAGCGCCTGGCGGGCGTGCTGACTCAGGCGCCTGATTTGCGGCGGAAGAACCTCCTGGCGCGACATCTTCCCGGTGCGCCGGGCCAGCAAATCTGTCGATGAAGAGGTGCTCAAACGGTCGCTGCGCGGCGCCCGGCAGGAGATGGCGCTGCTGACGGGATTGGCCGATCTCGGCGGTTTGTGGGACATCGGCGCCGTGACCAACGCACTGACCGCGTTTGCCGATGCGGCGGTCAACGCCGCCTGCCGACATCTTCTGCGCGCGGCGGCGAGTGCCACGCGGATTGCGCCCGAGGACCCCGCCAGGCCGGATTTGAGATCGGGCTGGATCGTTCTCGCCATGGGCAAATACGGCGCCGGCGAATTGAACTATTCCAGCGACATCGACCTGATCGTGCTGTTCGACGAGAGCATAACTCCACTGGCTGACGAAGGATCGGCAGCCGACCTCTTCATCCGCTTGACCAGGAAACTGACCGCGATTCTGGCTGAACACACCGAGGACGGCTACGTCTTCCGCACCGATCTTCGCCTGCGGCCGGATCCCTCTTCGACCAATATCGCGATCTCGACCGAAGCGGCGCTGTTGTACTACGAGCACTTCGGCCAGAACTGGGAGCGGGCGGCGATGATCAAGGCCCGGCCGGTGGCCGGCGACATCGCCGCCGGCGAGGCCTTCCTGACCGAGCTCCAGCCCTTCATCTGGCGCCGCTATCTCGACTTTGCCGCGATTGCCGACATTCACTCGATCAAGCGCCAGATCCATCACCACCGCGGCTTTGAGGACATCACCGTGGCCGGTCACAATGTGAAGCTCGGCCGCGGCGGTATCCGCGAGATCGAATTCTTCGTTCAGACCCAGCAATTGATCGCCGGCGGCCGACATACCGAACTCAGAGGACGCGGCACCGAGCAGATGCTCTCCGTTCTGTCCGATGACGGCTGGATCGGCGCGATCGACGCCCGCGAGATGAGCCAGGCCTACCGTTACCTGCGAACCGTCGAGCACTGCATTCAGATGGTCGCCGACGAACAGACTCACACCCTGCCGGAGGACGACGAGGGGCTCGCAGCGATCGGGCGCATGGCCGGCCACGCCAGTCTCGGCGCATTCGAGCGCCGCCTGTGTCGTACGCTGGAGACCGTCCGCCGGCACTACGCTGCCCTGTTCGAGGCTGCACCGGCGCTGACCTCCAGGCTCGGTAGTCTCGTCTTCACCGGCGACACCGATGACCCCGATACCCTGG
Organism: uncultured Bauldia sp.; assembly: GCA_963663975.2. Taxonomy (GTDB): domain Bacteria; phylum Pseudomonadota; class Alphaproteobacteria; order Rhizobiales; family Kaistiaceae; genus JANQRX01. Next base: position 72,765 of record CAXXRA010000015.1, read on the forward strand.
CAACACTGTCGCAACTGGGCTTCGAACGCCCCGCCGAGGTCGTCTCTGCGGTCCGCGGATGGCACTTCGGCCGTTATCCGGCAACCCGCTCGGCATCGGCGCGCGAGCGTTTGACCGAATTCGTACCGCTGCTCGTCGAAACCCTGGCCCATCATGAAAATGCCGACGCGGCCTTCGTGGCGTTCGACAGGTTTCTTTCCCGCATGCCTGCCGGCGTGCAGCTGTTCTCCCTGCTGCAGTCGAACCGCGGCCTGCTCGATCTCATATCGATGATCCTGAGTTCCGCGCCACGGCTCGCCGAAACCGTGGTTCATCGGGCCCACGTGCTCGACGCCCTGACCGAACCGGCCTTCTTCGGTCGCCTGCCCGACCGCGCGGTGCTCGCCGAGGCGCTGGAGGAATCGCTGTCGCAGGCCGACAGCTTCGAGGACGTTCTTGATCGGGCCCGCATTTTTGATCAGGAACAGAGCTTCCTCATCGGCGTGCGCGTGCTTGCCGGAACGGTCAGCGTGCGCCGGGCGGGCCATGCCTATAGCGATCTTGCCGACATTGTTGTGGCCGCTCTTTTCGAAAGGGTCAGCGAGGAATTCGAGACCGTCCATGGCCGCATGCGGGGCGGGCGGACCGCGCTGCTCGCCCTGGGGCGGCTCGGCGGGCGCGAAATGACGGCGGCGTCCGATCTCGATCTGATCATGCTGTACACCTTCAACGACAGGGCCTCCGATTCCGACGGTGATCGCCCGCTGCCGGGCGTCCAGTACTACGGCCGCCTGACCCAGCGGCTGGTCGCCGCGCTGTCGGCGCCGACCGCGGAGGGCACGCTCTATGCGGTCGATTTCCGCCTCAGGCCGTCGGGGCAATCGGGACCTTTGGCCACCCATATCGATGCCTTCCACGCCTACCAGCAAAGCGGCGCATGGACCTGGGAGCACATGGCGCTGACCCGTGCCCGGCCGATCGCAGGAGATCGCCAGCTGAAGAAGCGGGCCGGGGAGGAGATCGCCGCCGCCATCGTCCGCCGTCGCAAACCAAAGGAAGTCGCCGCCGCCGTGGTCGAGATGCGGAGCATGATCGAGGACGCGAAGGGCGGCGAGGGCGCCTGGGACGTCAAACAGGCGCCGGGCGGGCTCGTTGATGTTGAATTCGTCGCCCAGGCCCTCCAGCTCATTCACGCGATCGATCATCCTCAAATCCGCTCGACCGAAACCGCCACGATGTTGAAATCCGCCAACTAGGTCGGGGTCCTGCGCCGTGACGACGCTGAAACGCTGCTGCGGGCGTTGGACCTTTGTCAGGCGCTGATCCAGATATTAAGGCTGTGCGTGGACGGCCCGTTCGACCAGGACAGCGCCACCAAGGGGCTCAGGGACAGGCTCGTCAGGGCCAGCGAACTGCCGGACTTCGCCAGTCTCGGGGCCCATCTCCGCCACACCCAGGGCGAGGTTCGAGCGGTCTTCGAGCGGCTGCTAGGCAAGCCCGGCAAGGAAGCGGCGAAAAAGAGCTCAGGCGCCAGCTGAAACCCGTTTCAGTGATCCGCAATTCCCTCAAGCGGAATTTGGGGCGGATCATCAGCCTCCGCGCCGTTCGCCGGCCGTCCAACGAGGCCGACAAAACAGGGGCCGGATGACGGCATCGGCCAGCCGCAACCCAACGTGCCGATGGTTCGGCTGCTCGCGCCCCCGATTCGCCAGCATCGGCTCCTGATGTTATCAATTTCAAATGCGCCGGCGTGGGCGGCTGAAGCCAACTTTGTCGTTTGTCCGACCGGGCATCCGACGGACCACGCCAGCGGCGTCTGGTTGGGCAAGCGAGCCGGCCAGGCCCTTTGATTTCGTAAACCCTGACGGCAGGTTCCGACCCTGCGCAGTCGGGAGGGCGTTTCGGAGCACCTGAATCAGCGGTGGCCGAGGTGCCCAACATTGTCCTTGCGGAAGAAAATGGGAGGAGAGCGTGTCTCAAACTGCCCAGACAAGCTACCAGGGCGTATGGGGTTCCCGCGTAGGCTTCGGTGACAGGCCCGCCGTTATCGTCATCGATTTCTTGCAGGGATACACCACCGAGGACGCCCCCCTGTTTGCGCCCGGTGTCGTCGATGCCGTCGAAGAAACACCGGAACTCCTCGAGGTCGCGCGCCACAAGGAGATTCCGATTCTCCACACGCAGGTGCGCTACACGCCGCCCGATTTCCTGGATGGCGGCGTGTGGATCAAGAAGGCCCCGGTCTTGAAGAGCCTTGTCGAAGGCAATCCCTATGCCGAGTTCTGCCCGCAGGTGCGCCCGCGCGACGGTGAGATCGTCATCACCAAACAGTATGCCAGCGCCTTCTTCGGTACCTCGCTGGTAGGCACGCTCGCAGCCGCTGGAATCGACACACTCATCATCGCTGGCTGCACGACGTCCGGCTGCATTCGCGCGACGGCCGTGGATGCCGTCCAGCATGGCTTTCGCACCATCGTCGTGCGCGACTGCGTCGGTGATCGGCACGATGGACCGCACGAGGCCAATCTGTTCGATATCAACGCCAAGTACGGCGATGTCGTCACCAAGGCCGAGGTCATCGAATACCTGAACGGTCGTGCCTGACGGCGTGGCGGATCATTCGGCCAAGCGGCTCAAGACTGGCATGCGACAGGGAGAAGTTCACGCGATGTCCCAACTCACGCAATCACGCCATTACGACTATGTGCCGATCATCGATCGCGAGCCCTTGAAGTTGCCGAACGGCGCCCGCGTCGCCGTGATACCATATATCAACATCGAGCATTTTCCGGCCGATATCGCGGGCACGGCGCTGATCCCCGGCACGGCGCAGTTTACGCCCGATCCCCTGAACTATGGCTGGCGCGACTACGGCAACCGCGTTGGCCTGTGGCGTATGATGGAGATCATGGATCCGCTCGGCTTGCGCGGAACGGTCTGCCTCAACTCCGAGATCATTCGGGAGTACCCACGCATCATTGAAGAGGGCGAGAAGCGGAACTGGGCATGGATCGGCCATGGCATCAACAACGCGCCCGCCAACTTCCTCAGCAACATCGAAATCGACAAGGAGCGCGAGATCATCGGGTCGGTAGTTGGGGCGATCGAGAAGGCGATTGGACGCAAAACCAAAGGCTGGCTGAGCCCGTTTCTCACCCACACCGACAACACACCCAACGTCCTGGAGGAGATGGGCGTGGAATACCTGTGCGACTACACGGCCGATGACCATCCGTTCAGGTTCAACACCAAGGGCGGCAATCTGATTTCCGTGCCCTACACCGTGGAGCTGAACGACATTCCAATATTCATGAATGTCGGCATGAGTTCCGCCGACTTCGGTGACATGATCATCGACCAGTTCGACGTCCTCTATGAGGAGGGGTCGACCAATGCCCGCATCATGCCGGTCTGCCTGCACACGTTCTTTGTCGGTCAGCCCAACAAGGCCAAGCACTTGAAGCGCGCTTTCGAACACATCGCCAAGCACGACGACATCTGGTTGACGACGGGAGACGAGGTCAACGACTGGTACCGGGAAACTCACATGTGAGATGCCCGTCGCGTACGGCGGGCACTTCCCCGGGTGAGGTGAGAGGAGTCCACCGAGAGGTCTGTTGCACGGCACCGGACTCCTGCAGCCCGGCGCTTTCCCCCGATGTGCACGCGCGAGTCACAACATGGTTGAGACATGGAAATATCAGCTGCGGCTGACCCTTGCGGACGAGCATGCGGTCCGAGCCAGGTCCAATCCGGGTGATCCGGCATTGAAGCCGCTTGCCGATATTTTGAGCCGTCACGATGCGGCCCTGAAATGCCAGTTCGATGCGTTCGCCGAATACGTGGCCGAAGCGGAGAAGAATGGTGTCGATGCTTATCCGCTTTACGCGTGGACCAAGGCTACGATCGAGGACCCCGTCAAACAGGCGAAATACACCAGATCGTTCACGCTCCATGTCGGCGGAGAGGAGGTTTATGCCAAACGCTCGGCAGATCTCCTGGAGGCGGACCTCTCACCGTTGGTGGGCGAGGCCATTGTGACAACCTTGACCAGGCATGACACCAATCCGGCCAACAATCCGCAACCGCCGAAGCGGTTCTCGGGTCGGCCGGGGTAAGGGAAGCGGCAGCGTTCAGTTCGAGGAGGAGCACGCCCGGCAGATGGTTCAATAAGCGACCCCATCTGTCCGCTCTGAAGGGTGCACTCCACCGGGCGCGATGGCGATGTCCGTTCTTCCCCCAGAAGCGGCCGTCGCGCAGTTGGTCACGGATGTCGGCGAGGTGCCATTCGCCGACATCAGCGATTGGACATTCGGCGGCCGTCGAGGGGAAAAAACGGGGTACGCTGCGCGAACGGGTGGTACCCGCGCTAAACGTTCATTCGATCCAATCGAAGGAGACGATTGATGAATGATCTCCAGAAGATTGGCGAGGCGAACCTACAGCGCTTTGATACGCATGAAGGCTACCATCACCATCCGTATAAGTATGAAGCCCTCCCGGATCCGGGATATCTGGGTTTCACCATAGGTGCGGTTGGCGTAGTGGATGGGAATCTCCACGATCCTCAGGCCGAGTTTCGAGGCTCCGAAGATCAGCTGGAAATCGCCGAACGGGTCGAAATCACCGAAATAGGCGCGATCCTCCTTGAGTCGAACATAGTCCTGGCGGCGGATCACCTTGGTGCCGCACAGCGTGTCCGTCAGCCGTTGGGACAGGAGCCAGGTGAAAACCAGGGAGAAGAGCTTGTTGGCGATCAGATTGAGGAAACGCATGGCGCGGTCCTCCATCGGGTAGATGAGGCGCGAGCCGTTGATGAACTCGCCGCGTCCCGATTGCAGGGCCTGCCAGAATTTCGGCAGTTCCTCAGGCGGCATGGTCAGATCGGCGTCCAGTATCATCAGCACGTCGCCCCGCGCGATGTCGAAAGCCGCGAACACGGCATCCGCTTTGCCCTTGCCGGTCTGTTGAATGGCCTTGATGTCATAGCCGGGATAGGCCGCGACCACTTTCTGTATTTCGTCCCATGTCCCGTCACGCGAGTGCCCTTCGACGAAAATAATCTCCAGATCATCGGCGAAGTCCGGCATGCGCCGCACCGCGGCCTCGATATTGCCCTTCTCGTTACGCGCCGGGATGACCACCGTCGCCGACTTGACCCGATGGCGATGACGCAATGAACGGCACACCGTGTAGTGCCTCAGACATAATTGCCGGATGAGTGGAATGGGCGCCACAAACCGGTTGACCAGGCGTCCGAGCCCCAACAGCGAAAACGGCATCAGCAGCCGCCGTTCGGTCTTCACCGCCTCGAAATCCGCCAGTTCCGCCAGCGCACGAATGTCGGCCGGCGCCAGCACGCTCTGGGGCAGTTGCGGCATGCGCAGGCGCAGTGCTTCGGCCAGCTTCAGGGCCGGATGCCACAAATGTGAGAAATACCCCACGATCATCCGTGTGTCGGCGGTGCACAGATGATGCACGCTCTCAAGCAGGCGCTGGCAATCATCGCTCGAGCCCAGGCTGTCGACGATCAGAATGACATCGAACGGTCCCGGCAGGGACTTCACGACTGCCTCGTCGTCAATGTCACCGACCACGAAGGAGAGATCCGGATGCACTTCGCGTGCCACTGCGATCATGCCCTCGCTGATATCGACGCCGACACCGTGGGAGGGGCGGAGCGCGGCCAGGAGATGTCCGGTCCCGCACCCGAGCTCCAGCACGCGTAGGCCTTCCGGGATAAGAAATTTGAAATACAGCAGATCCTCGCGGTGAAAAAACGCGTTGCGGTTGAGCCACTGGTTGCGTTCCGAGGCCAGCCGGTCGGATTGCCGGATGATTTCAGTTTTGCGAGCCGACATGTCCAGATCAGAGCCTAACCATCGGAAGGAGTTCGCTCATCGACAGCCCGATCCGCAGTTGCCGGTGCCGGAACGTAGACTGCCCACACGATCGCCCCCGGCAATGACGCCACGATTAGGCTCAGGCCAAAGAGAACGGAAAAGAACAGCGCTCTTTCAGGCGGAAATCCGTGCGACTGGAGGAGTGCGGTCACCGCCAGCTCGCGCAATCCCCAACCGCCGATCGAAATCGGCACGATCGCGGCGGCCGTCATCAGGGCGAACAGCACGGCTGCATCGCCAAGCGGCAAGACCAGGCCCTGGGACTTCCCGAGCAGCAAAATCGCCAGGATCGCCAGAAAATGAATCGCCAGCGCAATCCCGAAGATGGCAAATGCAACGCGGCCAACCAGCACGCGACGCGCGGCGGTTGCGAAGGGCGCGATCGGCTCCGTCGCCGGCCATCGCTGAAGGGTGAGGGCGATCCAGGGTGCGGCCATCAGGATCAGGACCCCGGCCGCCAGTCCTGTTCCGAGTGCCGCGAGCAGGATGCCGCGATATCCACCAAGGGCGGAGAGTGCCGACCGCGAAAGAAGCGCGATGAAGGCCAGTACAAACAGCATGAAGACACCTGCCGCTCGGTCGATCACCACGCTCGCCAGCGCGCTGCCACAACGGGTGAATGCGTGTGAGCAGCCAGACGCGGATCGCGTCGGCAGCGACGTTCGGCACGGTCTGGGCAAAAAAAGCACCGATCGCCGTTATCGCCATCAGGTCCGCCGGCCGGCCGCGGGCACCCTTGTGGTTCAACGCGTTGAAGATGAGGAGCAGGCGTCCGCCCGCCAGAGGGATCTGGCAGGGCAGCAGCACAACCGCCAGGATCGCCCAAACCAGGTTCACCTCGCTTGCCAGTTGCACCGCGGCGGCGGCGGGAGATGTACCAAAAGCACCCGCCGGTGATGGCAAGCCTGGCAAGAAACGACGCGAGCCTCCTCAACACGGTCTTGGAGCGAACCCGACTATTTCGGCGGCAATTCACCGCCGATCCACACTGACCAGCCCAAGCGGCTGCCGTTTTTTCCGGCCGCCAACATGAGACTCACGTCAGCGATCATACGCTACTATCATGCCACCCACACAACCGGGAACTACAATCGCCGGTAATTTTCGCTTTCCCCTGTCAAGAACCGTTGCAGGTGGCGTTCGTCCGTTTGCAAACCCTGGGCCCGATCGTTGTCTTTCTCGGTCCATGTTTCTCGTCGCCAGCATCCCATCGCGACGGCTGAGGCGGGCTGATGGGGATTCCGCGCTCACCGACCTTCCAGATCGTCTCCCTGATCGTGATGACGTCGTGCATCGTCGCGTGGTTCGGCTGGTGGCAGAGCGACCGGTATTTGAGCGTTCCACAGCGGGCGGTGCTGATCGAGCAGCGGCCGGACGGCGGTGAGGCTCCGCCGATTGAAGGTACGGTTACCTGGAGTCTCAACGAGGACGACGTGGAGGGCTTGGGCGTTGTGGCCCATGTGGTGGTTCCCGCGCGCGGGTTCGACGTGACTTTGTCGCTGCGCCCCAATTCTGATGATGGGCTGCCAGCCAGCCATCTCATGGAGTTTCTGTAGGTGCCGCTGCCGGCACCGGCCGTGGGGCTGGTTCAGGACATTTCGGTGCCGCTGATCCAGCAACGTGGGCCCCGAGCCTATCTGAATGCGGCGGTGGCCAAGGTCACGGGCGGCTACTTCCTGATTGCCCTGTCGTCCGATCGGTCCGATGTTGCGGCCAATCTCGGCCTGCTGCGCCGCGCCGGTCAGATCTCGCTGGTGCTGACGCTGGCGTCGGGACGCAAAGCAGTGCTGTCGTTTGCCAAGGGACCGCCTGGCGATCACCTGCTCCGATCGGCCATGCTGGCATGGGCACGGTAGTGGTCAGAATGGGCGAGGGGGTTGTGGCAGAGTGACAGTGAGTTCGACGGCAACAGCAGAGGTCCATGTGGCTGGCGCCCTCTCGGCGATGCTCCCCGGCGCGCCGCTGGCCCAGCACCAATCGACCCCGCTATGGATACTTTCACTGCTCTGGCTGGCGCTGCTGGTGGCGTTGCAGTCCGTTCTCTTCTGGCTGAACCTGCCCTACGACCAGACGCCCGACCAGGATATCGTCCTTGCCTACAACGCGCTGGTGATGAATTCGGGACAGCCACAGGAATATTTCGACCACACCGGCTACACCTATTTTCTACTGCTTGCGCCATGGTTCAAGCTCCTCCACGCGACCGGTTTTCTTTCGCTCGATTCACTGACGGCGCTGCCTCCGACGGCTGATCCGGCGGCCTTCGAGATCGCCTGGCAGCAGATCGTCGAGGCTGGACGGCTGCTGTCCATGGTCATCGCCGCCGCCTTCACGGTTCTGTTCGCCCTGCTGACCGCACGTCTGTTCGACGATCGGCGTATCGGCTTCATCGCGGGCCTCGCTTTTGCGACCAGCCTGGGGGTCATCAGCCAGATCGGCCTGTTGCGGACCGAACTGCTTTCCTCGTTCTTTGTTGTTGCCGCGACCCTTCTGGCGGCGATGGCCGCGGCCGGGAAATGGACGTCCGTTCGTTTCCTGCTGCTCGGCCTGGCGGCCTTTGTCGGTGTGCTGGCGGTTCTGGCCAAAGTCTTCGCGCTCCTTCCCGTCGCCGCGGTGCCGCTCATCGCCGTGGCCTTCGGCACTACGGCGTGCACGCCTGAGGAGACGAAACAGGTGCGCCGCCGGCGGGCGGTGATTGTGATCGCCGTCGCCATCCTCACCGGCATTCCCGCGGCCATGATCGTCATCACCGGCCTCACCCAGGCGGACGCTGCGGCGTACAGCTATCAGCCCTTTGCCGGCGGTCCGCTTGCCTTCTATCAGGGCATCTTCGCGCTCTGGATTCTGGCGTGCGTGGGCGCTTACGCGGTGATCTGGAAAGTACCGCTGGAGGACGCACTGTCGGCTGTTGGTGCACTGGTCATCGGCACCAGTCTCGGCCTCGCCGTGCTCCTGATCCAGTACGATTTGAAAAACGTTGTCGCCGCCACGCACCCGGTCGAGCATATGTTCGTATTTGCGACCTGGTCCAACCCCGCGCTCGGCGAACAGTCGACGGTTCTGGGCGGGGCCCTGTTCGGCAGGATTGCCGAGGGCGCATGGTCACTGATCACCACCCGCGTCACCAACCCGACCCGTGACAATCTGTTCTGGATCGAACTGTTTGTGGTGGCGTCCATACTGGTTGGCGTGTGGGCGCCCGGCCGCCGCTGGATCGTCCAGGCCGGCCTGCTCTTGTCGGTTTCATGGGCGATGCAGAGTGTCTTTCTGCTGCGCTACGACCAAAGAGCGTACCACATCTACTCCGATCCCTTCACGATCATGGCCACGGCGGTGGCGGTGGCCCGGTTCCGGACGCTGCTGCTCGGGCGTTTCGGTTCGGTGGCGGTGATCGGCGGGTTGCTCGTCTACGCGTACTGGGCTGTCAGCGCGGAGGCCTTTTGGAGCAGCCGCAGCCCCCGCAATCCGGCCGAGGTGTGCCAGACCCACCACCGGTATCTCAAACAGATCGAGCCGTTCCCGTTTTGCCCCGAGGATTCGTGACTGGGGCGGAGCAGCCAACTGGCGCAGAGCTTGAAAAATGGGAATCAAACTGGTCATCGCGGTCACCGACGGAGACTGGTTCGATGTGCTCCGCAAGCAACCGAACCTGAGCGAGGTCAATTTCTGGGCGCCTTCTGCCGTAAATTTCCGTGCGCTGCAGCCGGGTGAGTTGTTTCTGTTCAAACCGCATGCACCACGCAACGCGATAGTCGGAGGCGGTGTCTTCGCCTTCGCCAATACACTTCCCTGCTCGCTTGCTTGGGAGGCGTTTGGGGAGTCAACGGGGCACGGTCTGCGCGTGAAATGCGCGCGTATCGCTCGCTACCGAAGGACTGGTCCGAGTGACCAAAGCGACGTTGAGATCGGTTGCCGCATTCTGACCCAGCCTTTCTTTTTTAGCGAAAGAGAATGGATTCGCATACCAGCGAGTTGGTCCCGCAACATAGTTTCTTTCAAGACTTACGACACGGACAATGCGGAAGGAATGGTTCTTTGGGAAGCGGTCAATGAACGTCGTAACCGTCCCCAGTTTTCTGGCTTGGCTGAGACTGGGCCACGTTTTGGCGAACCGCATCTTGTCCGACCCAGGCTGTCCGCGGGCAACAGCGGGGCGTTGTTGAGCATGGCCACCATGCGCCTGGCACAGGCGCGCATGCCTTGGCTGACCCAGGCTTCGCCGCTCGCCGCGAACAGCCGGAGGTCGCGCAGTATCTTGGCGGCGTTCGGCGTGACGAGCTGACGCCCGATCTTGTCTTTGTAGCGGTGGTCCCACGCCAGCGCGCTCCCGAGTTCGCGCATGCAGTTGGTATCGTGTCGCGTGAGGACGAAACTTCCGCCCGGTGGTGCCACGGGCACCGGCGGCGGCGTGGCGACGGCCGGGGGCGGGGTGTTGCTGCGGCCGGCGGGCGGTCGGCAAGTTGCGGTGGCCTCGCGGGCTGCTGCGTCACTGGTGGCGGCTGGGAACGGGGTGGCCGCGGCACGGACTTGGTGGAGGGCCGACGGGGATCGAACCCAAACACCCCCAAGGGCCCCTGCAGCACGTCCGGTAGTGGCCATGGAAACTCCGTCTCGGGCTCCGGCCTTGGCGCAGCGGCCGACGGTGTTGCGTTCGGCCGCGGTCGAGAGCGGCGTGGCCGCGGCGCGGTCCGTGTGGGGGGCTGAGAGGTCCATTCTTCTTCATCGAACAACCCCCCGAACGGCGTGGGCATTGGCCCTACGATGACGGGGCCGCCGCGGGGCGGATTCCCGGTAACAGGCGGCGGCTGAGCGACGGCGACCGGCGGCCGAGGGCGAGGTAGTGGCGGAACGGGCGGTACTCCCGGCCGGGCTGTCTGCTCCTGCTTCGGTGGGGTTTGAGCGACGGGGGTCTCGGGCGCCGGTTCGCTTATGGCGATGTCCTTCCACAGCACAAGCCCGTGGTCGACACCGTCCCCGGCGCCGACCGAAAGGATAAGAAGGTAGGAACCGACTTCGCGACGTTCGGGAACGACGAAGCTGAAGGCCGTCCAGCCGGTATAGTGCCAGTCGTCGGCGACGCCATCCTCTCCGGCGGCCTCGCTCGGCTTCCAGGTGCGCGGCCAACCAGCCGACCGCGCAATGGGACGCCCGCCTTCGGCTTCCGCCACGTCGATTTGAACGCTGGCGTTCCCGCTTTGCGAACTGGTGACTCGGTAGAACAGCGCCACCTTGCCCGACACGCTGAGCGATCCCTGCGAATTGTCGGTGCGGTCCTCGAACGGGAAACCTTTTGCGACGCCTGGCACGGCAAAGGATAGGGCCATCACCCTTTGCATCGTGGTCGGGTCGGCTCCATGCCCAGCCTCGGGATCGGACTGCCAGCGCGGCTTCAGCAGCGGAACCCGATCCGGCTCAATCTTCTCCTTCTCGTCGAGATACGCCCGGACGAGGTCATGCTCGCGGCCGATGGTGGCGCCGGCGCTCTCTGCGCGCTCGGCGATCCCGGCAGACGGCTGCGAACCCAGATCGGCCGGCAGTGAGAAATGTGTGTCGTCGGCCTCGGCGCGGTGGATCGTCGCCGACAGCATACAAATCACCGACGCGACGGCAATCCATGCGCGTCGTCGAGTAATGTCTCCCGGTTCCATCCGCGCTCCTGCTCGCGGCAGCGCGCAAGACGATCAGGCCCCGTTTCTCGCGGGCGACAAGTCTATCACAGCTTGACAGGTAACTTCCGATGGGCGGGTGGCATCAGCCGGCTGGCGGCCCGAACAGGTTCTGCCTGACAAAACAGTAAACGCCGCCAGAATCAAAGTGCTCGCGACGGGTCACGAACGGCCTTCAGAAGCAGCCCTCCGATGTCCGCTTGACCCCCAACACCGGACGTCGCCGCACGAACTTGCTACGGCCGCTGTGTGCCCAAAAGCCGCCGTCAGGCCTCAAGGCACGGCCATTTATGGCTACCATCTGATGCTGGTGGGAGAGATTGTCCACAGCATCACGAACGGACCGTTGAATCTGCCACACCGTGACAAAAAGGCAACACAGATCGCCAGTCGTCCATGCTAGATTCTGCTCAAAGACTGCCCTGGGCGGACCGCAATGTGAAACAAGCTCAGAACTGGGGGCTGCCGGGTCGGAAGGTAGCCGTCAAAGCAATCGTTCTAGGTTATGCCGCTGCGCTCGCGGTGACGGGGGCTCAGGCGACGACCCTGTCGATCGCGGAGACCGTCGATTACGTTCGCGTATGTGACGCATTTGGGGCCGGCGACTGGTCCCTCCCGGCAACGGACGGGTGCATCAGCCAACTCAAAAAGAAGGGCAAGCTTAAAACCCGGTTGAAGACCAGGTACGGCGTGCTCACCAGTTATTCCAAGTTCGCGTTCGAGTTCCAGGGAAACGACGGCGAGCTAGCGGTCACGCTTGACCAAGCGTATATCTAGTTCGGCGGGTTCCTTGCCGGCCACACTGCAACAACGTTCGGCTATGGCGGCGCCTTTTTTGGCCGTTCGTTGGACGGTGACGATGATGTCGACCAGGTGCGTCTGACCTGGGCCAAGGACGGTTTCGGGCTCATGCTCGCGATTGAGGGCCCCGTCGATCGCTGGGGTTCGGGCTCCAGCTTCGACATGCCGGACATTATCGGTGCGTTGAAGTTGAAACAAGACGGTTGGGATGCCAAATTCTCGGCCGGTTTCACCGATCTATCGGACGGGAGCGCCTGGGCGGTTGCGGCTGGCGCCACGTTCGATCTCGATTCGATCGCTGAAGACGACGAATTTCGGCTTAAGGTGGGCGTGGGAGGTGCGCCGGCGGGGACCGGCAATGCCTTCCTTGGGTGCGATGGCGGGGGCGTCTGCGCGTACGCCATGGTGTCGTTGCGACACTACTGGACCTCAACTCTATCGTCAGCAATTACCTACGCGCTTAACGACCATGGTTCCGATCCCGACTCATACGCCGTCGCCGGCAATCTGGCGTGGAAGGGACTCGATGGCACCCGCGTTCGCTTCGAGGGGCGGTACATCAGCGAAGGCGGCGATAGCGAGTGGAGGGGCAAATTTAAGCTTAAACGCAAGCTTAAATAACCGGGTTTTACGTTGCCGCACACAATTGAACTGGACGATGGAGAGTGTCACCGGGACCACTGGTGAGCAGAGGTGCAACTGACTTAGGGTGCACCGTAATATTCCCCGCCAAGGCCTTGGTATGAATGTTGGGCACGACTGGGACTGAACCAGCGACCACTCCTGTGATTGCAGCCAACGACCGCTCGCACGTTGGGACTGCGGCTCGACTTACTGTTAGCCCAGTTACTCGCTGCGGGTTCCTCGTTATCGGCCGAAGTTCCTACGCGAGAATGACAAAGTCGCCAGGCAATATACTGGCGAGGGGATCGATCCCAGAACTCCTCGCGGCCTGGAGAGCTTTCTCTCCCATTGCTTGCCAACTTGGCGTGCGTGACGCGGTCGTGTTCGACGACCTTGATGCAGGCTGGTGTCCGCTTAGGGTCTAGCCTGTGTGAAAACACGTTCCCACGTCCAGCACGTAGATTCTCGGAGGCGCAGAGACTGCCACTTGAGTGAGTAAGACGATCTATCGAAAGCGAATCTGAGGAACGTTTTCCTACCTGATTTCCCCAACGGCGCGTTTTCACACATGGCGTAACTCGGGGCCGGGCGCCGCTCTCCATAATGTTGTTGCGACCGGCATAGACCGGTCTGAGCGCAACGAATGATTAGGAGAGAAGCTGTGGAACTTTATGTGGGAATGGACGTGTCGCTCAAGGAGACCTCGGTCTGCGTGGTCGATGATGCCGGCGAGATCTGGTGTGAGGGCACCGTGATCTCGGAACCGGAGGCCATTGCCCGGTTCATCAAGAAGAATGCGGCGAGTGCGAAACGCATCGGTCTCGAAACCGGTCCGATCACGACCTGGCTCTGGCATGAGCTCAGGAGGCTCGGCTTGTCGGTGATCTGCATCGATGCCCGTCACGCCAAGGCGGCGCTGTCAATGCAAATCAACAAAAGCGACCGCAACGATGCCGTGGGCCTCGCCCGGATCATGCAGTGCGGTTGGTACACGGAGGTCCAAGTCAAGAGTGTGTCATGTCATGAGATCCGGGCGGTCCTGAACAGCCGGGCCCAGTTGGTCAAGATCAAGCGCGATCTTGAGAACCAGATCCGCGGCCTGCTGAAGAATCTCGGTCTGATCGTCGGCAAGGCGGGCGGCAATGTCTTCCATCGCCGGATCGAAGAGCTGCTCGGCCGGCGTGGTCTTTTGGGGGAAGCCGTTCGGCCCCTTCTGGAGGTCCGCGAGAAGGTCAGCCGGGAGATCGCCGCTCTCCATCGGAAGGTCCTGGCCCTGGCACGGAACGACGAGAACAGCAGACGTTCCATGACGGTGCCCGGGATCGGGCCGATCACCGCCCTGGCTTCCATTCGGCGATCGACGTGCCGACCCGCTTCCGGCGCTCCAGGTCTGTAGGCGCCTACGTCGGATTGACGCCGCGCCGTTATGCCTCGGGTGAGGTCGATTGGAGCGGTCGCATCTCCAAGTGCGGGATCGAATGCTCAGATCCTACCTCTTCGAGGCCGCCGGCGTGCGGTTCCCGTGATCACTTCGATCCGTCGGTACTCGTCAGACATAAGCCTATGCTTGAGGATAGCCTCAAGCCCTCCTGCTTACGCCACTGTCCGGTCGAAACGGGAGCCAGTTCACCCTCCAAGAATTCCGCGAGAGCGGATGAGATGTCCCTGTCGGGACGGTGGCGTCGGCGAGATCGCCCCTGGCTTTGCGATGCCAAAACGAGGCAAGCGCGATTCACACATTGATCCGTCAACGTCCTCCAACGCCATCATGCAGAGGGTTCAGCCCTACTGCGGAGAGAACAGTGACCCCGGCAGGTACAGCATGGAGAGATTGACATCCAACCCCGGGTTAGAGAACAGCCAGGGTCATTAGCTGCCGTCGCGTCGGCCAAAATCTATCAACGCTGTTCACCCGTAAGCGGGCTTGTGCGCGATGAGTTGTCAGGCGCGTCTCCACATGAGAACGCCAATCACAATCATCCAAACCACAAGAATGAGACTGAAGGGCATCGCGACAGTCATGGCGATCGGAGAGAAACCCGAGAATATCATCAGTAAGCCGCCGGCACTAGTACCAATGCCGCCTACCATCCCCAGCCAGCCAAGCCAGGTTGGGTAAATTGTGCTGAATGCGACCGCACTGGCAAAAAGTGCCAGAGCTGACCCAAACAAAAACGCCATGAAACCTGCAAGGCCAATTTCAATCCGTCGCACGGCCAACGTCGCCTGAAAGGCCGATTGCTTCTGTCCCTCCGAAGCACTCACCCAATCATCGACCATCAGCTTCAGTGCGACACCATCAACGGCTTGCAGCACTGCGGATATCGCCAGTGCGGCCACACCCACAAATACCCCTAGCATTGCCAAATAAGCAAAACGCTCGCCCTTCAGAGAGTCGTTCAACGCAACGAGCCCAACGAACATTATGGCCACGCCAAGGAACTGGCTGAGATGAGACCCTATCCAGAGGTCATTCGCCGCGTACTCTGTGAACGCCGCGACAGGATCACTGGGGTCGGCTCCTAAAGGATGGAGCATCGTGCCCGCTATTAGAAATATCGGGCCCGCAATTGCGGTCACTGCACCCAGTTTTAACGGTATGGACAATTTTTCCTCACCTCCATTGATGAGTGGGTGGCATTTTAAACTTTTGAAGCGGTGTCTGTGTACTTATGGCCCATGAACTTGGTCAGCTCGACATGGAGCGCCGGCCCGTGCTTCGTCGGCAGCGGTGGGGGTGTCCTGAGCCATCCGCTCAGTCCAGTAGTGCACCGCTAGGGCTACGGCATCCAGGCTTTCGTCCTTGCCCAGTGCGCCCTTCTCACAAGTGATCCGGATGTGTCTGGCTCGGACATCGCGGCCGACCTTTTCCATGGAGTTGAGGAATTTCAACGCCAGCACGAGCGATCAGGGTATGGTCACACGAAACGAATTTTGTGGTCACGGTTGCCAAGAGGTGTGAGATGGCCAGTTGTTTCACGCGAATTGCGCTTGCGGTTGTGCTGGCGACCTGCATCGCCGGGCCGGGCGCAGCCCAGGAGGACGAGAAGCGCCACCGCTTTTCGGACGACGTTTATGCCGCCGGGATGGACGTGCGCATCACGGAAGCGGAAGTAGACGACGTTTTTGCGGCCGGCGAGACGGTGACGGTCGAGACCGATGTTCGCGGGAGTATGCACGTCATTGGTCGGCAGATTACGGTCAGCGGCAACGTTGGCGATGATCTGTATAGTGCCGGCTACAGCGTCGATGTGAGAGGAACGGTCAGCGGCAGGTTGGTTGCGGCCGGCTATCGGGTCGAAATCAGTTCTAATGGCTCCGTCGGTGATGATGCGCTCCTCGGCGGTCGCCTCGTCTTCGTGCGCGGTCCGATCACTGGTGATGCCAGTCTTGGTGGGGAAACAGTTGAGATCGCGGCACCGATTTCAGGCTCGGTTGAGACCCGGGCGTCACAAATCCGTTTTGGCGAAGGCGCTCGAATCGACGGCACGCTTGCCTATTGGAGCGAAGACCCCGTCGAGGTGCCGGCGAGCGTGATTGATCCGGAGCGAGTCACAGCCAACGTGGTCGCACGCGCCGCACCAATCGGAGTCATTGCCTATGTCGTGGGCGGAGTCGTGTTCGTCCTCGTCGTGCTTGCCCTATGTGCCCTGTTCGCCTGGCTACTCAACAAGCCGCTCGCGCGGGCCCGCGCGAGCTTGGGCGAGCGGCCATGGTGGACTCTTCTATTAGGCGTTGTGGCAATCTCTGCGTTGATCGGATCGGTTCCCGTGCTCGGCGTATCGATCGTTGGCATCCCGCTGGTACCGGTGGTGGTTGTGCTGATCCCAATTGCGCTGATTGCCGGCTATCTCACGACCGCTTACGTGCTCGGTAGGCTGGCGCTCAGCCTTACGCCAATCAAACTGGGCACCGAAGGGCTTGCGACGTTCGTCGCCATCATCGTTGGACTGGTCGCGCTCGCAATCCTTGGACTCATCCCGATCCTCGGCTGGGTGCTTGCCGTGCTCGCCGGTGTGATCGGCCTAGGTTCTTGGATTGCGCTTTTCCTGAGGCGCGGCCAGCCTGCGACGGCAGCTCCGTCTTAGATTTTGGCGGCGGGCACCGGGGAGCCGTCGACAGCATCATTAACCGCCACTGTGACCAAGTGCTGCAGTTACTGCGGAATGCTACCGTCACACGATCCGATCAACGCCAAAGCATGAATGTTGGGTCAGTTGTTCCGTGAGAATTTCGGTGTCGGATATGCGAGGTTGTCTACCGAGGACCCAATGGGCGGGCAAATGCAGTATTCGCTTTGGTACCCAACCAAGGTGCCGAATAGCGTTGTCAGATCGGGTCCCTATGAATTTACGGGCACCCAGCTGAGCCGGCCGCTGGTCAATTCGGACTGGTGATCCTGTCCCACGGCTCGGGCGGCTCCGACCTGGGGCATCGGGATACCGCCATCGCCTTGGCCGAGGCGGGCTTCATCGCCGCTGCACCATTGCATCCCCGGAACAGCCTCGGCGACATGGGCGACGACCAGCGTATCGTCTTGGATGGTCGTCCACGTCAGCTCTCCGCCGTCATCGATGCGCTGCTGGCACAGCAGGTCTGGTCGAGCCGAATCGATACTGAGAAGATTGCTGCCTTCGGCTTTTCGGCCGGCGGCTATGCGGTCCTAGCAGCCCTGGGTGCAGAGCCAGAGTATTTGCGAATCCTCGACCACTGTAAGCGCCACGCCGAGGACGATCCTTACTGCCGCATCATCAACAGCGTCGGCGCCGAGGAGAGTGCGGCGCGGGCCAGGGACTATGCCGAACCAGCGAAACGAGTTTATGACGGTAGGTTATGTGCGGCGGTGATCGCCGATCCCTTCGTCGCACCCTTTTCCAATGCGACCCTGAAGGCGCTGCCGCCGGCGAAGCTGCTTTTTTTGCGGCCGGAGAGGGAAGATATGCTCAAGGCGGGATTCCACGTTTCGCGAGTGGTCGGCCTGCTGAAACAACGCGATGACTTTCCCGACCCCCAGGAAATCCTCGTACCGAAGGCGAACCACTTCAGCTTCATTGCCCCCATCCCTGAATCCGTCGGCAAGAGCCTGGCCGGTCCTGAGGGCTTCGATCGCGCCGCTTTCGACGAAGAGATGAATCGCCGCGCTGCCTTCCACGAAGAGATGAACAGCCGCATCATTGATTTTCTTCGCGACGCTTTCTCACGCTGCGTGTGACGAATTCAGACTATAAAGAAGGCGAGAAAAAAAATGACTTCAAACAGAAACATCGCAATAATAGCATCCGTAGCATTGGTCATTGCAATTGTGGGATTGGTTAGTTCGTTCGGCGTTGGAAACATTATATTGGGTATTGAGGATCAGAGAGATGTAGTCGTAGCACGCGGCACACTCTCTGTAGACACTCCACTTACTTGTTTCCCGCCCTTTGTTACCACTGGCTGCGTATCTATTCAGACCGTAGAAGATGGTAGCAAAACAATCTACATAGGAGATTTCTTTATCACTCAGAGTGGGGACTTGCCTGGTCACGTTAGAGAGTTGCAGATGATCACCGTTGATGGGCCAATTCGAACTGCCTCGATCAGAGGCTTCTTTACTGGTTCGTTTGGGGGAGTGCTGGGAACCTATGCATTTCTTGGTTCGTCAATAAGTGATCTGTCTCAGATGGAAATCAATGGCACCATAATGTTCGAGGGTAACTGGACCATAGTAGAAGGAAGTGGCACGGGTGGTTTCGAGGGTGTCTGTGGATTCGCTACATTCAGCCTCAATGACGTCATCACAGTCGAAAAACCCCCCTTACCGAACATCACCAATGTCTTCGCATTCGGCAATGATTGTGAAGATTTCGATGTTGGTGACTTTCTGGGTATCCTGAACGACGACGACTCCACCTAAACTAAATAGCCCAACCACGGGTTAGTCATGGCCGCCTTTGGTCGATCAGCTGCCGTCGGCGCCCCCGGCGTTGATGTCGCCTATTCCCCCGAAAGCGGTCTTGGCGCGACGAGTTCGTCACGGCCGTTGTGTGCCAAACCCGGACATGACGTCTCAGCCGACATTCGCGGGATAAGCCCCAGTTCCGACTGTCAGAGCAGCCATTGAACCAGGGCTCATGCCCTCCCCTGACATTGATCCACCAGAGCGCGCCGAGGCCGCCGATCAACATGGCGATGCCGATATACAACCACTGCGATCGCCCACTCATGAAGCTGCCGCCGATGACGTTCGCCCCCTGGAGAGTCCAGATCATGCCGACGAGCAAGAGCCCCGATTGCCCATCGGGCACTAGGTGCTGTTGACAGTTAACGGTTTATTAATGGCGGTTGTGATTCAAGCAAGACCTGGGTGTGGAGGAGGAACCGGTCATGCTTCGCAGGGAATTGACGGACGTTCAATGGGAACGGATATCGGATTTGGTACCCGGCAAGGCGTCGGATTGCGGATCCACGGGACGGGACAATCGTCTGTTCGTGGATGCGGTATTGTGGATTGCACGCACGAGTTCGCCATGGCGCGACCTGCCGGACGCGTTCGGCAATTGGAACAGCGTGTACGTGCGCTTTTCCCGGTGGGCCAAACAAGGGGCATGGGAGAGTCTTTTCAAGGCCTTGGTGGACGATCCGGACTTCGAATACCTGATCATCGATTCAACCATTGTGCGGGCACATCAACATGCGTCGGGCGCAAAAGGGGGACTCAAAATCAGGCCATCGGACGTTCGCGCGGCGGCTTGACGAGCAAGGTTCACATCGCTGTCGATGGGCTCGGCAATCCATTACGGTTCATCCTCACCGGCGGTCAGGTTGGCGATGTCACCCAGGCTGAAGAGTTGATCGCCGACGTGGCCGGCGCAAACCTCATCGCCGACACGGCCTATGATGCCGATCATCTCCGCGCCCGTCTCAACGATGCCGGAATAGTGGCGGTGATCCCATCCAACCCGTCACGGGCGCAAGCCATCCCCTACGATGCCGAACTCTACAAAGAAAGACATCTCGTCGAATGTTACATAAACAAAATCAAACACTTCCGGCGCATCGCCACGCGCTATGAAAAAACCGCAACGGCCTACATGGCCATGCTGTTTCTTGTCGGTGCCATCATCTGGCTCCGATAACTGTCAACAGGACCTAGTGCGCATGCCGTCGAAGTCCCGCAGGACCCATTTTCACGATCGCGAATAATGTCGGCGTACAATCGCCTCGACGAGGAGCCCGCCCAAGGCGACCTGCGGCGCAGCTAGGAGGACGGGCGCCACAAAATCTCTTTGATGAGCTTGCTGCGGATCGCCCGAACGAAATCCTGGGAGTCGGAGGCGACGAAGGCGCCCGGGCCGCCGATCACATGATCCCGATAATAGGCCGCCAGATCCTCGACTCCGTTGACGATGGCAAGGCCGTTCACGGTGATGCCGATGGCGACGATTTCGTCGCGGATGGAGCCGGTTTCGCCACCGAAATTGGTCGGCCCGTCACCCGAGACGTCAATGACGACGCGGTCGCCCGAATAGGCGTTGGCGGAGGTCGCCTGGGCGGCAAACTGCATGGCTTCGCCGATGGCCGTAACCCCGGCGAAATCACGCTTGGCCGCTTCGATCCTGCCCGCAAATTTCACCGACGACGCGACGTCGGAAACCAGCGACCAGCCGACCACCAGACTTTGATCCCGCGGGCCGGCCCAAAACAGCAAGGCGGCCGCGATTCCATTGCCGCCGGCGGTCTGGATCGCGGCGTGCACCTCCGGGTCCCGGAACGCCTCCGCAAGGCCACCACGTTGCAGGGCGAAGGCGGCCGGGCCGACGCTGGCGGATACATCGACGGCGAGAACCAACTCCAGATCGACGGCCATTTGCTGCCCATACGCCGCTGCCGGAAACCCGGCCAGCACGACCGTCGCCAGACAGGAACGGAAAAACTTTGCCGACCAAAGGTGCGCCCTCAGCGCCCTGCGTTCTCCGGACTTAGTCGACATCCCGGGATGACTCCACGAACCCTGGCGCATGATATCCGAAAATGGCGGAGGGGCGAACGGGAACAGGGCACCGGGGTTGGGATGCCATCACCACCTCGCCAAAGCGAAGCGCCCGTGGCCACCCCATCACGCACCTACTCCGATGCACCAGCCTCGCGCAGGATGTCGGCAATCCCATCCAGTCCACGCTGTATCGCCATGGCGAGAGGCGTGGATGGAAAGACGGGTTCAGTTTCGGGAGCCCCGTTCAGATCGGCCCCCAACTCGATAAGTTTTCGTAGGGCCTCAGCGGCGCCTTCCACTGAGGCCCAATACAATGCCGTTTCGCCAGCCGACTGCTTTGCGTCGATATCTGCGCCTTCAGCGACGAGCAACTCGATAGCGCCGACCGCGTTGGCGAAGGCGGCCACCATCAAAGGGGTTCCTCCTCCAAGGTCGCGGGCCTCAATGTCAGCGCCCGCCTCGATGAGCAGTTTCACGACATCGACGTGATCTGAGCCGACGGCTGATGACAGTGGTGTGGTTCGGTAATCGGTTCTAGTCTCAAGGTCAGCACCGACCTCAATAAAGAAGCATCGCCACATCGACACTGCCGCGCTCGGCGGCAACGTGCAGTGCGGTTTGTTGGCCACCACCGATCTTCGGCAAGTTCACATCGGCACCTGCGTCTATGAGAAGCCGCGCCGCATCGATGTTGTCACTAAGCGCCGCCCAATGCAGCGCCGTCCCCACGAACCTGTCCTGCGCGGTCAGGTCTTCGCCCGCTGCTATCAACTCTTGCAACCGGGCTAGATCACCGTCCTTGGCCGCGTCGTGAAGCGGCCCGCATCGTTGCGATTCTGGGACCGTGCATCGGCGACAATGGCTACGAACTGGTCGAAGTGGCGGGTGAGGCTCCATGGAACACCCTGCGGGGCTGAGCCTTTCGTCGTCCAACAGGCAGACCACTGCGGCATTGGTCGGCAGAAAATCTCGACCGGGTGCGGCAGGGCCATTGGGCGCTTGAGTTCGCCAATTCGCGCACTATTCTGTCGTGGACCGTACGATAATTCGGCGGTGCCAATGTTCGCGAAGGAGGCAAGGTGGACAAGCTCAGGACGTATTTCGACGCAATGAATGGGACATCCGACTGGAGCAGTGTCAAACCGCTATTCGACGATCTGTTCCATGACGCCCTGGTCGTGGTAACCGCCAATGGAGAACTCGACCGGGATGCCTGGGGCAACGCTGTTCAGGGGATGTTGGCCGCCGGTACAAAGGTTTCCGACCTGACCATGCACAGCCATGACGACGGCACAATCCATTACTACACAACCATCACCGAGACCAATGGCACGGTGATCAAAGTGTCGTCGACGGCAACGCTGAAGGACGGCAAGATCGTTCACGTTCAACCGTTCGATCACGCCGCCTAATCCGAGATCGTCGAGGACGCCAGCCGTTAGAAAACATCACATGCCCAGTGGCCGGCGGCAGCGCCGGCCGCCCGGGCATGGGTGTATGCCGGTTACGCTCTCAAGAGAGCGGCCGCGAAGAAACCACCAAAACTCCACCGTAAATCCACAACTCTCCGCGTCGATCATACTACAGCGCCAAGGCAGCTTCACGTCGACAGGGAGACGCATGTCATGAACAAGGCATTTTTGATGGGCGCCGCGGCCGCGTTCGTTATGGGAATTTCGACTTCAGTTTCTGCTGGGGAATGTGATCCCTGCGGCCCTACGGGCCATCAGCCTCCCCAGAACCCGCAAGCTCGGGAAACCCCGATCGGAATTGAGAACCGCAGGAGTACAATGCCGATACCCCCACCGCTACCAGCTTCTATGCCGTTTCCGCCACCGCAAACGATGCCCATACCGATCCCGGCACCGTCCCTGAGGGGTTGGAGGCTCGAACAGATCGGTGGGCAATAGACCACGAGATGGCCGGATTTGAGAAATCCCTTGAATGCCCTCCCGGTGGGCTAGCCACAGGGCGCCCGATTTACCCTGTGAGGCCCGATAGACAGCCAACAGACGTTAGGTGCTGTTGACAGTTAACGGTTTATTAATGGCGGTTGTGATTCAAGCAAGACCTGGGTGTGGAGGAGGAACCGGTCATGCTTCGCAGGGAATTGACGGACGTTCAATGGGAACGGATATCGGATTTGGTACCCGGCAAGGCGTCGGATTGCGGATCCACGGGACGGGACAATCGTCTGTTCGTGGATGCGGTATTGTGGATTGCACGCACGAGTTCGCCATGGCGCGACCTGCCGGACGCGTTCGGCAATTGGAACAGCGTGTACGTGCGCTTTTCCCGGTGGGCCAAACAAGGGGCATGGGAGAGTCTTTTCAAGGCCTTGGTGGACGATCCGGACTTCGAATACCTGATCATCGATTCAACCATTGTGCGGGCACATCAACATGCGTCGGGCGCAAAAGGGGGACTCAAAATCAGGCCATCGGACGTTCGCGCGGCGGCTTGACGAGCAAGGTTCACATCGCTGTCGATGGGCTCGGCAATCCATTACGGTTCATCCTTACCGGCGGTCAGGTTGGCGATGTCACCCAGGCTGAAGAGTTAATCGCCGACGTGGCCGGCGCAAACCTCATCGCCGACACGGCCTATGATGCCGATCATCTCCGCGCCCGTCTCAACGATGCCGGAATAGTGGCGGTGATCCCATCCAACCCGTCACGGGCGCAAGCCATCCCCTACGATGCCGAACTCTACAAAGAAAGACATCTCGTCGAATGTTACATAAACAAAATCAAACACTTCCGGCGCATCGCCACGCGCTATGAAAAAACCGCAACGGCCTACATGGCCATGCTGTTTCTTGTCGGTGCCATCATCTGGCTCCGATAACTGTCAACAGGACCTAGAGGCCGTTAGAAGTCGCTAACGTCCGGAATTGGCAGATTTTGTTGATCTTAGTCGGCCGTCGTTGCGCTTCAGTGTCCGCACGGTATCAGAAGCGGACTTTTTCGATCCCGCCTGGACGTTCGCCCGTTTCGGGAAGATCATGGATGCGCGTTTATCGGCTGATGGGCATTGTTCCTGTCATGCTGGTTGGACCGTCGGCGTCGGTATCGGTCTGAGTTTGTAGAACACTTCTCGATGTACTGGGCCGTAGCAGCGAGGTCGGAACTCATCCTGGGCTCCCTCCCGTGCCCGCGCATAGCGCAATCGACCGAGCTTCAGAATGCGCTTGAGGTGGGCAAACAGCATCTCGACCTTTTTGCGGTCGCGACGCGACTGGTTGAAGGCGGGCGTGTCGTAGAGCGCCCTGGCGACATCGCGAGCATCCTCGTTGATGTCGCGTGGAATCTTGCGCTGCGGCGTCTTGGGGCAGCACCGCTTTTTTAACGGGCAAGGGCCGCAGTCATAGGTGCTGGCCAGATATCGGTAGGTGTCGTCACTGTTCAGGCGGCCCGATGACTTAAGCGTCTTTCCCGCCGGGCATCATAGACATTATTATCCTCCTGCCACTGGAAGTCGGCTCTGGAGAAGGTGCCATCGTCGCGCTTTGATTTGTCGAACACCGGGATGTGCGTCGCGATGCCTAAGTCCTTGACCAGCCAGGCCAGCATCGGTGCCGCCCCATAGGCCTGTCGCCGGCCAGCCGTTTTGGCTTGAGGCCAAAGCGCTCCAACTCGGTCGGATCATGGTGCGGGCTGCTCCCACCTCGGCCTGCCGGATGGCACGGGTCGCCTCGACATCGACGATGATCCCATGGTCGGTATCGGCCAGATAGTTGTCGGCATAGGCAAAGAAGGCCGGACCGCGCTGGGCGCCGGTCCATTCGAGCTGCCGGGTCGGACGGGGAGACGAACTTCGGTGTCACGCTGCTGGCTGCTCCGAAGGCGGCATCATTGAGCGTGGCCAGATAATCCCCGGACCGCCTGTGTGGCGTCAGCAGGAATATTCTCCAAGCTCCATGTCCTGGCCTGGCACCGAGCGCTGCTTGTTGGCATCGGCCTGGATCAGGCTGGCATCGACGGCAAAGCCTTCCCCGCCGACAAGGCCTTCCGACATGCAGCGGCGCACCACCGTCTCGAATACATGACGCAGAAGACCACTCTGCCGGAAGCGGCCATTGCGATTGAGCGAGAAGGTCGAATGGTCTGGCACGCTGCCATCGAGACCCAGGCGCCAGAACCAGCGATAGGCAAGATTGAGATGGACCTCCTCGCATAGCCGCCGCTCCGAGCGGATGGCGAAGCAGTAGCCGACAATCAGCATCCGGATCATCAGCTCTGGATCAACCGAAGGCCGACCAATGGTACTGTAGAACGGCTTCAGCTTGACCCGCAGATCGCCCAGATCGAGAAACCCTTCGATCTGCCTCAGCTGGTGATCTTCCGGAACGTGATCCTCAAGGCAGAAGTCGTAGAAAAGCCGTTCCGGTGCCGCCTGCAGTCCCATCATCGCATCCATCCACGAGCAAATCGCTCAAAGGACGAATCACGCCAACCGCCACCGATCAAGCCCAACTAAATCAACAAAATCGGCACATCGCCGACATCGGTGACCAACGGCGCGATGTCCGCTGTTGGGGGAAGAGGCGACATCGTCACCGCGCCCGCTGACGGCAACTAATGACCCTGGCTGTGTAAAAACGCTGCGGGTGTTATGGTTCTCCTGATCCGTGCGGCGGGAGGGTCTGATGAAGCGTTTTGTGGAAGGCGTTGATCGCGAGCAAGGCACTTTGTTCCCGGTGCTGCTGGACGACTGGATTGATGAAGACAATCCGGTTCGGGTGATTGACGTTTTTGTTGACGAACTCGATCTCGGCGAACTCGGGTTCGGCGGTGTCGATCCAAAGGCGACCGGTCGGCCGTCGTACCACCCATCGGTTCTCCTGAAGCTTTACATCTACGGTTATCTCAACCGAGTTCAGTCGAGCCGCCGTCTCGAGCGTGAAGCCGGTCGCAATGTCGAAGTGATGTGGCTGACGGGCCGTCTGGCTCCTGATCACAAAACGATTGCCGACTTCCGCAAGGACAATGGCCGTGCGATCCGCCGGGTTTGCGCGCAGTTCGTGCAGCTGTGCCGGCAGCTGGGCCTGCTTGCTGCGGCCAGCGTCGCGATCGACGGTTCCAAGTTCAAGGCAGTCAACAACCGGGACCGGAACTTCACTCGCGCTAAGATGCAGCGACGCCTGCTGCAGATCGAGGACAGCGTCGCACGCTATCTACATCAGCTCGACACCGCCGACCGGCAGGAACCGTCGGAGGCATTGGCGGCCAAGACCGAACAGCTGAAGGAGAAGATTGGACGGCTCAAGCAAGAGATGGTGCGTCTTGAGGGCCTTAAAGCCCGGATGCTTGCAACGCCCGACAGGCAGATCTCGCTTACCGATCCAGATGCGCGCTCCATGGCGACCAGCGGCCGGGGATCGGGCGTTGTCGGCTACAATGTCCAGGCCAGCGTTGAGATCGATCACCATCTGATCGTTGCCCATGATGTGACGAACGTCGGGACCGATCGGGCGCAGCTGTCACCGATGTCCAAGAAGACCAAGGCCGTCCTGGGGGTGGACGAACTCGATGTCGTTGCCGATCGGGGCTACTTCTCAAGTCTGGAGATCCTGGCCTGCCACGAGGCGGACATCACGGTCACGTTGCCCAAACCGATCACCTCAGGCGTCAAGGCCAAAGGTCGCTATGGCAAGCAGGACTTCCGTTATGTGGTTGAGGACGACGTCTACATCTGCCCCGCCGGCGAACGGCTGACCTATCGCTACACGACCGAGGAGAATGGGTTGGTCCTACGCCGGTACTGGACCAATGTGTGTCAGACATGCGCCATCAAGGACAAGTGCACCACCGGCAAGGAGCGCCGGGTCGCTCGCTGGGAGCATGAACATCTTCTCGAAGCTGTTCAGCGGCGGCTTGATGAGAACCCGGACAAGATGCGCCAGCGTCGCGAGACGGTCGAGCATCCCTTCGGCACGATCAAGATGTGGATGGGCGCGACCCACTTCTTGATGAAGCGACTCAAAAACGTCCGCACCGAGATGGCGCTGAATGTGCTCGCCTACAATCTCACCCGGGTCATGAACATCATCGGCATCCGCCCGCTGATGGCGGCGATCCGGGCGTGAGGGCCGTCACACCGGCAGTTTGACCTCGCTCGCGCATCCCAGACCCCAATAGCGGCCTGCTCGGCGCCGATCCGAGCCCAAACTCGCCCGCCGCTTCTCATTGCCCAAATATCGGCGGCTCGGAGATCCGATCGAAAAACGTCAGCCGTTTCTACACGCCCAAGACCCAAGGGCGGCCCATTCTCGAAAGCTCATGGCCTAGCCAATTCCGGCTATCCCCCTGAAGAAGGGCAGTAGCCAGGCGACCGGCGTCCAAACCGCCCAACTGAAAATATCCAGACTGATGCCAAGCTGATCACCGGCCATGGGCAAAATGAAGATGACCCCGATCAGAATCAGCATGCCGTACCGCTCCAACCGCGCCAGCGGTTGTGCCAAAACACTGGGCAACAGACCCACGGCAACACGGCCGCCGTCCAGCGGTGGTAACGGCAGCATGTTGAAGATCGCCAGCACGAGGTTCAGGAGGATCGAATTGTAAAGCATCTGCCCCGACCACTGCACAGCTGCCTCCGGCAGCAGCCAAAGGGCACGAAACAGAACCGCCGAGACCGTGGCGAGGATAAGATTGGTCCCAGGTCCCGCTGCCGCCACTATCACCATGTCCCTCCGGGGACGGCGCAGTCTCGCGAAAGCAACTGGAACCGGTTTGGCCCAACCGAACAGGAACGGCGCTCGCGTAATCAGAAGCAGGGCCGGCAACAGGACAGTACCGACCGGGTCCACGTGTTTTAGCGGGTTGAACGTCACCCGGCCTTGACTGAAAGCGGTATCATCGCCGAGCTTCCAGGCGGCGAACGCATGAGCCGCTTCATGCGTAATAGCGTAATCGCAAGCAAGACGGGAATAACCCAGGTGGAGGCAGTATAAACAAGTCCCGCAATATTCACATTCAACACCATCAGCAGTCCGATTGACGCTGCTCTTTGTTCGATCCAGGAATTCGACCAGTTCGCGCTGGTAGCGCTCCGGGTTCATGTTCCACGAAAGAAATCGGAATGAAATAGTGGAGATCGGCATATATTCATTCGCCGACATCACGCCCGATTGGAAGACCGGCCGGGCGATCAGCGTCACCAAGCGATACGCGGAGGTTCTGGCGGCGGCGAAACTGGCCGATGAAGCCGGCCTTGACGTGTTCGGCGTCGGCGAGCATCACCGGCTCGACATCGCCATTTCCTCGCCGGCGGCGGTCATGGCGGCGATCGCGGCCCGGACGAAACAAATCCGTATGACCAGCGCCGTCACCGTCCTGTCGACGCTTGATCCGGTGCGGGTGTTTCAGGATTTCGCAACGGTGGACCTTATCTCCGGCGGGCGGGAACTGATTCGCGATGTCGAAAAAGGGCCCATGGTGGTTCCCCACATCTACGCGCCAAACCGTCCGGATTATAACCGATCAAGGCTCGCCCATATATTCATTCGCCGACATCACGCCCGAGTCGCGATACGCGGAGGTTTCTGGCCAAGTTCGGCTCGGCGAGCATCACCGGCTCGACATCGCCATTTCCTCGCCGGCGGCCACGATCGCGGCCCGGACGAAACAAATCCATGACCAGCGCCGTCACGTCCTGTCGACGCTTGATCCGGTGCGGGTGTTTCAGGATTTCGCAACGACCTTATCTCCGGCGGGCGGGCGGAACTGATCGCCGGCCGTGGCGCGTTCGTCGAGTCGTTTCCGCTTTTCGGCCACGACCTCGCCGACTACGACGCGCTGTTCTACGAGAAGCTCGACCTGCTGAGGGAACTGAACAGGAGCGAGCGGGTGACCTGGCAGGGGCGCTTCCGCCCGCCGCTCGCCGACGCGGCGATCTCGCCGCGGCCGATGCAGGAGGAGTTGCCCATCTGGGCCGGCACCGGCGGCAACCCCGACAGCGCGTTCAACACAGCGCGGCGCGGCCTGCCACTGATGCTCGCCAACATCACCAAGCCGCCGGCCGAACTGGCGCCCCAGGTCGCCGACTACCGACGGATCGGCGAGGAAAGCGGCTTTAAGCCCGCGCGCCTCAAGGTCGGCCTGGCCGGTCACATGCACATCGCCAAGACCTCGCAAGCGGCGCTCGACGGGTTCTACCCGTACTATTCAAGTTACTTCCGCTACCACGCCCCACGAGCGAGCTATGCGGCGGAAGTGCCGCGCGAAGAATACGACCGCCGCGCAGCTGCCAACGGGCCGCTGTTTGTCGGCAGCCCCGAGCAGATCGTCGACAAGATACTCTGGGAGCGAGAGCTCTTTGGCCACCAGCGTTATCTCGCCCACATCGACATCGGCGGCCAGCCCTTCGCGATGGTGGCGAGGACGATCGAGCTTCTGGCAGAGAAGGTGCTGCCTAAGGTGAGGGGGTAACGTAGGAACGTCACCCGGCGTCGGCGTAGCTTCCAAGTTTTCACTGTCTTTGATGCTTTGGCTGAGGTCGGCTCGGGTAACGGTTCTGGTTTCCCAAGGCGTCCGGCCTTGACTATCTGCCGCAGGCGTTGACTTCCGGAATCGGCACTTTCCGCCGTGAAGAGAGAGGTAGAGCATGTCCGCTCTACCCCAACTTTCAGACGTCGATTGTCTCGGCGATTGCGAGGGCGTCATCGACCTCGATGCCGAGATATCTGACAGTGCTCTCGATCTTGGTATGGCCGAGCAAGATCTGGACGGCACGGAGATTGCCTGTTTTTCAGTAGATGAGTGTGGCCTTCGTTCTTCGCAGGGAGTGCGTCCCAAATACCGAGGGATCAAGTCGATCAGCGACAACCATTCATCGAAAAGACGAGCATACTGCCGGGTACTGAGATGTGAGCCATCAGGCTTTCCCCGGAACAGGTATCGATCCGCACCTCTAGGCAGGCCGCTCAGGTGCTCGTCGATGGCTTGTCTGGTCTGCTCGGTGATCTCGAATTTGACCGGCCGTCCGGTTTTCTGTTGCCGAACCGTGGCTCGATCAACCGCATAGCCATGCGGTGCGACATCTTCGGTTCTCAATCTCACGACATCGCATCCGCGTAGTTTGCTGTCGATGGCCACGTTGAACAGCGCCAGATCACGTTTTCGACCCGAGATCTGCAGCCGTGTTCGTATCGCCCATACGTTTTTTGGCTGAAGTGGCGGCTTGGAACCGGTCAACCTACCCTTATTCCAGGGCGCGTGCGGCTGGCGGAGTCTCTGATGGTAGATGCGGATCATGTCCATTTTCTTCCTCCCTCAATGGAAGTCGTGAACATGGACTGTTGATGTCCGGTTTCAGAGCGAAGCAGTCATCCGCCGTCGGGGCCGACGCCAGTTCGTGACCCATAGGCGTCATTGAGGGCCTCGATGATCTTTTCACGCATCGTGGTTCCTCTCCGGACCGGCGTGCATGTTAACGTGACCGCTCACAGTCGCGAATGAAGAGTCGGGGCGATGGCTGACGACGGAGAAAGCGGCACGATAGAATCGCGGCTCTGTGTTTTAACCTGGAACCTCTGGTGGCGGTTTGGACCCTGGAAACGTCGCCAACCCGCCATCGCAGCCACTTTGAGGAAACTCGACGTTGACGTCATAGCGCTGCAGGAGGTCTGGAGCGATGACACAACGAATCTTGCCGCTGAACTTGCATCCGAGTTGGGCTTCCACCACGCGTTTGCGTCCAGCATGGATTGGAAGGGCATAGGCGTTGAAGATGCAGTCGATTGGAAGGGCATCGACGTTGGAAATGCGGTGCTGTCGCGTTGGCCAATCCAGCTATCTGAGTCGGCGATGCTGCACGGCAAGGAGGGGGACGAAGAGCGCAGGCTTGCCCTGTACGCAGCAATCGACGGGCCCCGTGGTCAGTTGCCGGTCTTCAGCACCCATCTGAATTGGCGGTTCGAGCACAGCCACATACGTCAGCGCCAGGTGGCCGACCTTGCCCGATTTGTGGATGGCATGCGCCCGTGGAGTTTCCCCCCAATTGTTTGCGGTGATTTCAACGCCGAGCCGATGTCCGAAGAAATGCGGATGCTCACAGGATTGACCACATGTCCGGTCGAAGGTCTGGTCTTCCTCGATGCGTGGAAGGTTGCTGGTCAGGGTTCTACTGGCACGACTAGGGACAACACCAATCCCTACGCGAGGACTGGCATCGAGCTCGGCCGATCGGGTTGACATGCGCTCGTCGAGTTTGGCCCGAATTGTTTGCGGTGATTTCAACGCCGAGCCGATGCGAAGAAATCGGATGCTCACAGGATTGCCATGTCCGGTCGAAGGTCTGGTCTTCAACGAACCGGTGGAGGTTGCTGGTCAGGGTTCTACTATCATCCCTACGCGAGTGACTAGCATCGAAGCTTCGCCGTCGGGTTGGAGTTACATCCCCGGTCGGTTGGCCCGAAGCGACTCTAGCCTATCTTGTGCGCTCCTTTCATAGTTGACGGGTGATTGGTAACCGAGGGCCGAATGGCGTCGGCCGGGATTGTACCAGCCCTCGATGAACTGGAAGATGGCCATGCGTGCTGCGGCCTTGGTCTGGAACTTCCGCCGGTCGAGCAGCTCGCATTCGAGGGTGGCAAAGAAGCTCTCGCACATCGCATTGTCGTACGCGTCGCCAACTGACCCCATGGACGGCCGGACGCCGGCTTCCTTGCATCTGAAGCCGAAGGCGACGGAGGTGTATTGAGATCCCTGGTCGGAGTGATGGATCACGTCGGCGGGTCGTCTTTGCGTCAGCGCCATGTTCAGGGCATCGAGGACGAGTTGGGCCTTCAGGCTGTGGCCCATGGCCCAGCCGACGATGCGTCGTGAGAAGGCATCCAGCACAACGGCCAGATAGAGGAACCCGGCCCAGGTCGGGATGTAGGTAATATCAGCGACCCAGATAGAAGTTCCGATCGACCAGATCGCACGCCGGCCGAACCCTCTCGTCCCGGAAGGTCGTGCGGGCGGCTTTACGGCGACTAACAGCGGTCGCTTTCATCAGGCGCTCGATCCGCTTGCGGCCCACCTGGACGCCTTCATCGACAAGTTCAGCGTGGATCGCTCCATAGGTTGCTCGGGAGTCCGCATGGATCGCCTTGATCCGGTCCGTCAGAGCCGCGTCGGCGATGGATCGGGCAGACGGCGATCGGTCGCGCCAAGCTAGCCGGACCTTGATACGCCGAGGATTCTGCTCATGGTCTTGGTTGGGATGGCCTGGTTTGCCGTCATCAATTCGAAGACCGAGACGACATCGCGTCGCTCTGAGCAAACCAGGCCGCGGCCTTTGCCAGGATATCTCTCTCCTGGCGTAGCTGGCGGTTCTCCCGGCGAAGACGGCGGAGTTCGCGCGCTCCTCGCTCGTCAAGCCGTCCGTGCGGCGGCCACCATCACGGTCGGCCTGCTTGACCCAGGACGGCTCGAATTCTCTGGCCAGGTCTTCAATGCTGCGCCCGGTACGGGCCAGGGCAACAATCTGGTCCCTGAAATCCGCAGGGTACGGCGTTCTCGTTCTCGGCATGATGACACTCTCCTCTCAAGATCAAAAAGTGTCCATCAAACCGGGGGAACTCCAACTGACGTCTGCTTCTAGGAGTAGAGCGGTCGTGGATTCTCGGCGATCCGACGGCAGCTAGTGAACCCACAACGGTTATGGCGGCGACTACCATCTCGTGCTCGCCACCGCCTATGTGGCCGAGATGACAGTGAGAGCTCAGCGGTCACGATATCTTCCGGAGGTGATGACCAGCTCACCAACGCTCAGTCTGGCAAGCCCACTTTGCGGAGACCATCAGTGAACTTCTCGGCGTCGGCGGGGTCTCTGAATGGCAGCCGGTCGACATGCTCCGGATGGGAGTATTCGGGATTGATGTCCTTGAGTTCACGCCAGATCCGGCGGGCCTCTTCCGGACGGTTCAGATGTCCCAGCGCCGAGGCGAGGAAGGCGCGCGACAAATCCGTCGACGGAGTCTTGGCGATTCGGTCCCTAAACGAAGCCGCCGCCGCCTCGTAATCGCCGCCCACGAAATGGGCCGTGCCAAGGAAATGGATGAATTGCGACTGGAAGGCCGGGTCGAGGCGCATCGCCCGTTCGATGTAGGGGATCGCCTTGGCAGGCTCGCCCGTATAGAGGAGCAGGATGCCGCGGGCATTGAGCGCCAGCGCGTGGTTAGGATTGAGCGCCAGAGCTCGATCGACCTCATCAGCCCATCGGTCGTAGTCCTTCTGGAACATGGCGACCACCGCGGCGACGTAATGGGCGAAGGGATCTTTGTCTTCCCGCTCAATTGCGTCGCGAACGAAGCGGTCGGCCCGGTCAAGCGAGGTCTCGGGGGATTCGCTCCAGCGATTCTGATGATCCAGCATATAGGCCATGGCCAAGCCGGCATAAGGGGCGCCATAGTTCGGATCGAGCTCGATGGCGCGTCGGAAACAGGCCGTCGCGTGATCGAATATCTCGCGATCCCTGATGAGTCCGAACATCAATTCACGCCCGCGCAGGAAGTAGTCGTGCGCTTCGACATTTGTCGTGCCGGTGTCGGCGATGCGCGCCATTTCGCTCGGCGTGAGCGTCACCTTGAGCGCGTCGACGATCTGCCGGGTGACGTCGTCCTGGACGGCGAAGATGTCGGTGAGGTCGCGGTCATAACGCTCGGCCCACAAATGCCCCGCCGTCGTGGTGTCGATCAACTGGGCGGTGATGCGCACGCGATCGCCGGCACGCCGGACGCTGCCCTCCAGCACAGAAGTCACGCCAAGCTCCCGCCCCACGGTGCGAACATCGACCGATTTACCCTTGTAGGTGAAGCTTGAGTTACGGGCGATGACCAGCAACCCGCCGACCTTGGACAGATCGGTGATGATATCCTCGGTGATACCGTTGGAGAAATACTCTTGCTCGGGATCGCCGGACATGTTGTCGAACGGCAGCACGGCGATCGAAGGCGACTCGGCCGGCTGTTCGCCGGGATCACTCGTTTGGGGACGGGGCGCG
This sequence comes from uncultured Bauldia sp., assembly GCA_963663975.2. Lineage (GTDB taxonomy): Bacteria > Pseudomonadota > Alphaproteobacteria > Rhizobiales > Kaistiaceae > JANQRX01. Next base: position 106,709 of record CAXXRA010000015.1, read on the forward strand.
GCCGTGCGAGCGGCATCGGCGCTAGGATGCCATTTCCACACCCGAATGGGCCGATCGATGTTCTTGACCCTGACCTCGCCGCCGTCCCTGAAGGTCGCATCGATACGAGTACCAACGCTCTCGTTGACGATTGAGGCGATGCAGATGCCGCCGGGCTCCGCTAGAGGCTCAAGCCGCGCGGCAACGTTGACCCCGTCGCCGTAGATGTCGTCACCGTCGACGATGACATCGCCGAGGTTCACGCCGATCCTAAGAACGATTCCGGAGGCAGAGTTTTTTTCCTCGCCGTGTGCGGCCTGTTGAATGGCCAGCGCGCATTTGAGCGCGTCGACGACGCTCGCGAACTCCACCAGTGTGCCATCGCCGATCAGCTTGACGATGCGGCCGTGGTGGCGTTCGACGGCCGGGTCAAACGCGGTTTCGCGGTGACGTTTGAGGGCGGCAAGTGTGCCGTCCTCATCAGCCGCCATCATGCGCGAGTAACCGACAACATCGGCGGCCAGGATCGCAGCAAGCCGCCGGTTCGTTTGCTCATCGTCCATCACCGACGATCGTATTGGATATGCGGTGTGTCTGCTAGCAAGCGGACTGATGACGTCCGGTCATGGCAGATTGTGTTGATAAAGTCGCCGAGATCTGAAAACGACTAAATTCTGTAGAATCTTCTTCGCCTTAGACCGCTCTTCTGAATCCGGATTTCGTGATGTTTGCGTTAGCGGGATTGTTTTCTATCGGAGTGATGAATGCCGGCGCCAAAAATACTTTATCAACACAATCGGCACTTCGCCGACATCCTTGATCTACGGCCGGATGTCGGCTTTTAGGGGAACAGGCGACATCGTGACCGGGCACCGCGACTTCTGTTCGTGACCCACATGCGACATTCACGTCACAGACGAGACAGGTCGATGCCCAGATTTTAGATTGGATATCAAGGACTGGGGGGGAACATTTTTTGGCCCTTGCCCGCCTGCCTTCGTCGCCAGCCTTACGTTGAGCCTGGATGCCGTGGTCGCGTGCGGCAGAACCTCGGCCGCGGCGACTAAATTAAACGTTCTTCACATGGACGACCCGGACCTCTCGATCGGGATCTCGACGTAATGCCCCAGCCTGTCGGCGCCAGTCGCAAGATCCTGACTTGATCCATCGAAATTCTTCGACAGAGCAGCGAGCGCCGCGGGGAACTCCTGGGCGCTGACCGGCCTGTTTTGAAAGTTTGAGATGCGGTTGTCCGTCAACAGAGGATAGAGACGCAGGAACACTGAGACGCCACCTTTTAGATGGCGAAATCGCACGGTCGCAGCCAAACCGTAAGGCGGTGCTCCGCTTTTCGAGAACCGCCCCGGCGTATTCCACACGAAATTGCCAATCCCATACACTACCGGTCGACCGGACACTGTTTCGATGCCCTGCAAGGTGTGAGTGCCGTGGCCAACAATCAGATCCACGCCAGCGGCGATCAAACGCTTCGCCAACTCCCGCTGATATTGCTGCGTGTCGCGGTAGTCGATACCCCAGTGGGGATAGGCGATGAACAACGGTGTCGGTACGGTCTTGCGCAGATCGGCGATCTGACCAGCGATCGCGTCGGGCTGTATGGGATTGATTCCCGGCCGCTCGGTGCTGGCATACCAAGTGAATTGCTCGTCGTATTTCTTGCGAAACTCAAAGCAGGCAAACACGACAATCGTCCGCTCGACCGGACCAACTCTGACAGTCCTGACAAGCGCACGCCCCGCGGCCGATAGGTCAGCTCCCGCACCGAATGCGGCAATGCCTGAGTCGTGGACCCTGCGGATTGTCTCGCCAAGGCCGGCTGCACCGCAGTCAAGGCTATGGTTGTTGGCAAGCGATACCGCATCGAAGCCGGCTTCAACCAATGCGGCAACGGTTTCATCGGGGTCCGACCAGCCAAGAAATTTCTTGCGGTCCTGCAAGTCCGGATTCGGCGTTGTCGCCAGCGGCACTTTGAGGTTTCCGACGGTCAGATCGGCGTCTTTGAGCAAGTCGATCACGCGCGCCAGCGAGAAGCGATGCCCCTTGATGGCCAACATCCGGCGCAACCGCGCCATGCGCGGGGAAGCCACGTAGGATTCGCCGAAGCCGATGTCGCCGAGAAGCAAAAGGGTGAAATCGGACCTGTCACTGTCATTCGGCTGCTCGATTGACGAAAGAGGCAATATTGCAGCGCTTGTTCCCGATGCACGCGGCAAATCGGCCGGGTATTGGGACTTCTCGCCCCGTGTCACGCCCAGACATTCAAGCGCCCGGTCGAGAACGGCGGGATCGTCTTCGTCGATCACATGGCCATCCGCGATGCGCGCCAGAACCTCACACGCCTGCCCCGCCAATGCCGAGCGATCCCCTGACGGCAATATCGCCAGATCAATTCGATCGAGCCCGACTCCGGAATGAACGACTTCGTGTGGTGTCACCACCACGATCCCGGTATCGACCGTTCCATCCACGGTGATCGCCTCGACGGCGTCGAGATGATGCAAAGAACGAATAGGATAGCCTTGTGTGCCGATGATGGTGCCCTTCGACGAGGCCAGGCCGATTTGCCGGCCGGCCTTGACGGCGGCAGTGTGGATCGCATCCTGAAGAACGGTTTTGCTGGAACCCGTCAGGATCGTGACCACCGGATTTCGACTGGGCGATCCCTCCGGATAGAGCCGCCTGACGATCGCATCAGCCGCATCGCGCGGCGTCACGTCGAAGGCGGCCAGATATGTCCTAAGCAATGGACGGGTATTCACTTCGCAGATCGCGCCGCCTGTCTCCCAATAGGGGCGCCCAATGTCGCTGGTGATGAAATCCACGCCACAGACATCGATTCCGAGCGCCGCGGCTGCGCGCTCGGCAATTTCGCGGATGGATGGATGAACCATATCGGTTACATCAGCGGTCGTGCCACCCTGTGAAACATTCGAAACCCGGCGCAGAAATACGACTTGATCGCTCTGCGGCACCGCCTCGGGCGACAGCCCCTGTTCAGTCAGACAGGTATGCGCCACCCCATCGATTAATATTGGCTTGAGACTTGAATGTGCGCCCGGTTGCCGGTCGGGATCCAGATTCTCGCGGTCAACGAGCTGGTGAACCGTACTTACGCCATCGCCCTTAACCTGCGCCGGCTGGCGCCACGTTGCGGCAAAGAATTTTCCACCGATGACCAGCAGTCGATGTTCATTTCCCTCGATGACCGATTCTATCACGACCTCGCGCGATACCGTCCGTGCTTGCTCGAAGGCCTCGCCTAGTTGCTTTTCGTTGGCAACGCCTACGGTGATGCTCCGACCGAGGTTGCCCGCAGCAGGTTTGACGACAACTGGAAATCCGATCCATCGCGCGGCACCCAGCGCTTCCTTGACTCCGCGAACCGCTTGCTGGGCGGCCACCGGCAAACCCGCCGCGGCAAGCACGGCGTTTGTCCATGGCTTGGACTTGGCCAACTTCGCCCCGATCGAGGATTCCCTGGTCGATTCCGATCCCGAAAAGACATTGGAGTATTGACCGTGTCCCAACCGAAGGAAGTTAATGTCTCGAACGGTCGACCACGGAATTCCTCTCAGTTGGGCACTTCTTGCGATCGCAGCCGTACTGGCCCCCAGCGAGAGGTTCTCCTTTGAGTATGCTTCAAACCTTTCCTGAAAGATCACGCGCAGACGGTCAGGTGCCTCGCATCTTAGCGAGTCGAGCAAGCCGATCGCGACTTCGCCGGCCCGGAGCCCCGCTTCGGCGTTTCGGGTTTCGAAGATGGCGGCCGCACCGCGCAACGCGGCATCCAATTCGCAGCCGGAGAAACCGACCGGCCAGTTGAACCAGCGTTGAAGCAAAAGGGCGAGCGCCTCGACGACGAACGTCGCGGTAATTGGCCTCTGGACGCTCTGCACGAACCGCCAAGCGGGAAAATCCAATATCTCCGGACGGAGCCTACTGATTGGCGGAATCACATCCGCGACCAATTGTCCGATTGCCGGTGGCAAATCCGTTTCGGGCGTAATGTCGTTCGAAAGCACCAAGCGGACAACCGTCGAGCGGCTATAGATATTCCCTGCCGCGAGTATCCGTGCACTGACGATCTTCATTCCAGACTATCTCAACCAATGCGGCATCCGCCGCCATGCAGTCGGACACCAACTAGTCGACATCCACCCGACGGCCAGGTAAGCACGACACCTGATTGGTGATTCATCTGGGAAATTCGGGACTACACCGTCCGCTTGACCAGATCCACAATATCAGAAACCCTGTCACATTTTAGGACGTCATCCTCATTTAATAATACATCAAATGCATTTTCGATATTCATTATCAACTCCATTCGATCCAAGCTATCTATATTTAATTCTGAAACCCGCAAATCCATAATCTCGTTATCCGAAGATGGATCGCCACCGTCCGCGTTTGCTTCAATAAGATCGCGAAACATCCTAATTGTTTCGAGCTTTGTGTCAGTCATCGGTTACAGCGACCTCAACAATGTTGGGGAAATTGAATACATAATCAGAGCTTCGATAACTCACCGCCTTAATCGCTGCCCGTTTGCCGGTTGCACTAAGTGCTGTTGTTAACTCCCGCCACACTTGTTGAGATATTGCTTTACCAAGGCAAACATGTCTCCCCGAACCGAAATAATGGTCGTAACCGTCATCTCCGCCAGATTCAAAGGAATCCAAATAAAGGCGTACTCGTTGATCCTTTTTTATGTGCGCGTCGCAGAGACGAATGGATCTCTTCGCGACTCTTTCGACATATGGCACGGCGGTAATCGGGATCTTTTGGCTCCAAACGATCTCACTCATTCGCCTTCTGGCATTTCGTTCAATCTCGTAAACAAAAGACCCCGTAATCGACGCTAATAGGGAGTCTGTGCCTATAACCGCCATAGCGGCGCGCATTTCCGCGCTATCGTCCGGAAGATCTATTTTCGCGTTCTCGCGAATTGCCTTTATCTTCTCATTTACCATTTTGCGTCGGTTAACGCTGAGTGTCTTGTCAAAAAGTTGCGAGGGGGATGCCTCACTGGAATAGGGAGGCAAACATACTTGACTTAAATCAGCCATGAGGCGTAAAACGCATGGAGAAAATACCTCTGAAACAATGTTAAAGGTATTTTTGAGGGCGAATGACGTCGTGATGTTTTCTCGTGAGAAATCTTTGAATTTCTGCAGCGACAGATTTGAATGTTGCCTAATATCAATGGCCATTTTCCTTCTTACGGTCGCGTGATTCGATCCTTCCAGCGCCAAAGGAACATTGTCAAATAATTTCTCCGTCTCGATCAGATCCACGCCAAGTCCCCGAGATAACTTTGTGGTCTCGCTCTTATAGTCGACCACCTCAAAGTTCCTGTCTTTAAGGGCGGAAAGAATGACATCGTTAGAGAATGTCATCCAGCAGTCAAGTTCATTCGACCACAACAAGGCCGGTGCGGTCTTGTAGAAATCACGTTTTTCAGGTGAACGATGAATCAGAAGATGGGGAGTTTTCATTGGTGAGGACCGAGGTAAGGCTTGCCGCCCCTGAAATATGTCGATATACGCCGACATCCAGGCGGTAACCGGCTGGTTGAGTTGAGTTTGACGCGGCTGAAGAGCGTTGGCAAGCTCGGAGGCAGCGTCTTGGCTGGCGCGGTTCCCGAAAGGTCACGCGCAGACGGTCAGGTGCTCGCATCGTAGCGAGTCGAGCAAGCCGATCGCGACTTCGCCGGCCCGGAGCCCCGCTTCGGCATTTCGGGTTTCGAAGATGGCGGCCGCACCGCGCAACGCGGCATCCAATTCGCAGCCGGAGAAACCGACCGGCCGGTTGAACCAGCGTTGAAGCAAAAGGGCGATTGCCTCGACGACGAACGTCGCGGTAATTGGCCTCTGGACGCTCTGCACGAACCGCCACGCGGGAAGGTTTCGGACGTAATGTCATTGGAAAGCACCAAGCGGACAACCGCCGAGCAGTCAGTTTTCTGCACGGGTCGTCCGACAAGAAAGCACTAAGCCATCGTCGCTCCCCATTTGGCCAAGGCTAGGGGACCCCGCGCCACTTTCTTTCGCCAGCACCCATGGTTAACAAGATACTCAAAGAAGCCCGACGAGGCGTTCTAGAGTTTTTGCATCATCGCACGACGCTGCTCGTTAGCTGCCACAATCTGAGTTGCCCGGTACGCCAGTCTAATAGCAGCGCGCCTGTAGCCATACTGGCGCCGCTCAAACATCTCGGCGACCCTTACCGCGTGATGATCCTGCAAATTCTCATCGGGTAGAAGCCGGGCGACTCTCGCAAGGTGAGGCTCGCACAGGTCGTAATGGGTATACACCGCTGATAAGTGCCGCGGCGGCCAATGCTCCCAGCGCCGTCGAGTTGCTTTTCGCGGAAGGCGCAGATATCGACGCAAAGACATCGTCGGGCCAGACGGCATTGCTTCAAGCCACCGTGCACTGGGCAGCGCTCAAGGACAACGTCGATGCGGCGCGTTTTCTGATCGTCAGGGGCCGATGTGAACCTGCCAAGGATCGCCAATCCAGAAACCGCACTGCACATCGCCGCCCAGCAGGGCAGCGTCGGAGTGGCGGCGCTCCTGATTGAGGCAGGCGCTGACCTTGAGGCTCGGACCGACGATGGAGGCACGGCACTGTACATGGCCGCCAGCACGGATCACGTTAACGTCGCGAATCTGCTCATCGAGGCGGGCGTTGACATTGACGCTCGTGCACGTGTTGACATTGACGCTCGTGCACGTAGGGGAGGAACTCCTTTGATTAGAGCCGCCCTCTCCAACGCTGTCGGAGCAATCGAGTTGCTTGTCGCCGCAGGCGCAGATATCGACGGGAAGCTGCCGGCTGGCCGGACAGCATTGCATCAGGCCGCGCAGGAAGGCCGCGCTGACGCCACAAGAAGACTTATCGAACTAGGGGGCCGATGTGAACGGGGCGCCCGGCACCGACCCCTCCGGCGTTGGGCTGTTCGGCGGTGTTGTGCCGGCCTCGAAGACCTCGATAACGATCATGCGCCCGCCGCAGCATGGGCAAGGCTGTGGGGTAACGCAGGGCTCATCCGGCTCGGTTGCTGATCTTGCGCTGCCTCTTTGGCGGGCGTCGGCGCGGCGAGCAGTTTGCGGGCCAAGTCCCCGCGAGAACAAGCGCATTTATTCTGATCAAAAGCGCACGGTGCAAGCCAGAGAAAAAACTTCGGACGGTTTCTGGACAACTTCGGGGCCCGGCTTTACGGCAGCCACGCAGTTCATCGGGCCGCACTGGGCGGCGACGACGAAGTGCGCATCTGCATCGCCCTCACCGGCATCCCCGCATTGACATTGACCGTGCACAAAGCCCTCTCCAACGCTGGTCGAGTTGCTTGTCGCCGCAGGCGCAGATATGACGGGAAGCTGCCGGCTTGCATCAGGCCGCGCAGGAACGCCACAAGAAGACTTATCGAGACCCCTCCGGCGTTGGGCTGTTCGGCGGTGTTGTGCCGGCCTCGAAGACCTCGATAACGATCATGCGCCCGCCGCAGCATGGGCAAGGCTGTGGGGTAACGCAGGGCTCATCCGGCTCGGTTGCTGATCTTGCGCTGCCTCTTTGGCGGGCGTCGGCGCGGCGAGCAGTTTGCGGGCCAAGTCCCCGCGAGAACAAGCGCATTTATTCTGATCAAAAGCGCACGGTGCAAGCCAGAGAAAAAACTTCGGACGGTTTCTGGACAACTTCGGGGCCCGGCTTTACGGCAGCCACGCAGTTCATCGGGCCGCACTGGGCGGCGACGACGAAGTGCGCATCTGCATCGCCCTCACCGGCATCCCGCATTGCCCGTGCAAAGAAACGTGGTTTGACATTTACGTTGAGGACGTAAAAATGCCCGTCATGGTACCAAGACTGCGCTGGGCGGGCCGCAATATGAAACAAGCTCAGAACTGGAGGCTGCCGGGTCGAAAGGTGGCCGTCAAAGCAATCGTTCTGGGCTCTGCCGCTGCGCTCGCGGTGACGGGGGCTCAGGCGTCGGGCCTGCCGATCGCGGAGTCCGTCGATTACGTTCGCGTATGTGACGCATTTGGGACCGGCTACTGGTCCCTCCCGGCAACGGACGGGTGCATCAGACTCCACGAAAAAAAGGTCAAGTTTAGAACCCAGTCGAAAACCGAGTACGGCGTGCTCACCAGTTATTCCAAGTTCGAGGTCGAGTTCAAGGGAGACGACGGCGAGCTAGCTGTCACACTTGACCAAGCGTATAGAACCAGGTCGAAGACCAAGTACGGCGTGCTCACCAGTTATTCCAAGTTCGAGGTTGAGTTCGACGGAAACGGCGGCGAGCTAGCTGTCAAGCTTGACCATGCGTATATCCGGCTCGGCGGGTTCCTTGCCGGCCACACTGAAACAACGTTCGGCTATGGTGGCGCCTTTTTTGGCCGTTCGTTGGACGGTGACCGATGATGTCGACCAGGTGCGTCTGACCTGGGCCAAGGACGGTTTCGGGCTCATGCTCAGCATTGAGGATCCCGTCGATCGCTGGGGTTCGGACTCCAGCTTCAACACGCCGGACATTATCGGTGCGTGGAAGTTGAAACAAGTTGGTTGGGATGCCAAATTCTCGGCCGGTTTCGCCGATCTATCGGACGGGACCGCCTGGGCGGTTCAGGCTGGCGCCACGTTCGATCTCAAGGCGATCGCTGAAGACGACAAATTTCGGTTTAAGGTGGGCGCGGGAGGTGCGCCGGCGGGGACCGGCAATGCCTTCCTTGGGTGCGATGGCGGGGGCGTTTGCACCTACGCCATGGCGTCATTGCGACACTACTGGACCTCAGCTCTATCGTCAGCAATTACTTACGCGTTTAACGACCATGGTTCCGATCCCGACTCATACTCCGTCGCCGGCAATCTGGTGTGGAAGGGACGCGATAGCACCAGCGTTGGCTTCGGGGCGCGGCACACCAGCGAAGGCGGTGATCGCGAGTGGAGGGGCAAGTTTAAGCTTAAACGCGAGCTTAGATAACGGGGTTTTACGATGCCGCACAAATTACCGGCACGCACTATTGCTTTGATTCATTCAGGCGATTCCCAAATCACTGGAGACGATAGCACCAGCGTTGGCTTCGGGGCGCGGCACACCAGCGAAGGCGGTGATCGCGAGTGGAGGGGCAAGTTTAAGCTTAAACGCGAGCTTAGATAACGGGGTTTTACGATGCCGCACAAATTACCGGCACGCAATTCTCGTGCTATCGCCATGCTGAATCGCTGCTCCACACCCTTCATCCCCCGCCCTCTGCCAAAGGCAAAAAGCCTATCATTGGTGGAATATCGCTCCGGCCAAGCCGGCCGCTTCAGTGGGGGGTTATTGCGCCAGCCGTCTCAGTGGTTCTTGGCTGCGTAAGGAATGCAGTTCCCTTGACGGTGGAACGGCGGTACGATTTCCCTGAATCTGGGGTTATCTGGGAAACGTCGGTGAAAGTCCGTGAGCTTTATGGCTGCGTTTACGAGAAGGCGGCCTCGGAGAAATGAGCCGAAATAAACCGCTAACTACCAACGCGGCTGCTCTGGTGCGCGCCGCGGAAGCCCGCGGCATTCCCTGGACCCGGATCGACGACGGGAGGATTATCCAACTCGGACAGGGTCGCTTCCAGGAACGACTGATTGCTACATATACAAGCATGACGAATGTGATCGGGCAAAAAATTGCCAAAATAAGTCGCGGACCAATCGAGTCCTCGGCGAGATTGGACTACCGGTTACCGATCAACGCACGGCGCGTAGTTCGCGGCAAGCCGTCAGCGCGGCCAAACGCCTTGGGTACCCCGTGGTGGTGAAGCCGTTGAGCGGCGGTTTGGGTCGTTTGGTAACAATAGGCATCAGCGACAAGCAAGGCGTAAAGGACGCGTACGAGAAGCTACACAGGGCGGGCGATACCGCCATCGTCGAGAAGTTCGTGGAGGGCGATCGCACTCACGGCCTGAAGGATGAGAGGCTACCGAGCCGAGTCATTGTGACGTTGAACGAGGCCGTATCATCAGCATCGCGCAGGCCGAAGTAGATATGGCTCAACCGCTTTGTGGTGAAGCCATACCGACCTCGGCCATTGGCCATCCTGTCGAGGCGGGAGTGGATGACCGCTTTCGGGCGGATAGTGTTGCAAAACTATTTTCGATGGTTGGGAACAGCGGTTCCGTAAAATCTGGATTCAGATATCTCCAGAAATCGAAATCGGATTCCACCGGGGCGACCTCGTTAGAATCCGATTCTACGAGATTGGCCAAGTTTCGGCTTGCGATGAGTTTTGCAACACAATCGGGGGCAAGGCAGACATCGTCACCCCCCCGACGGCAGCTAATGACCCCGAAGTCGCCGTCAGATGTTAGACTAAGTAGGTCAATGGCGGTTGAGTTGCGTCCTGCTGAACCCTGAACGTCCTATTTCTTAGCGCATCGACTCTTGGAATCCCTGGTATTGAATGAAGGCGCTCAGCGCGTGCTGGACATAGTCGATCCTAACCTCCGTCGTGCGCCGGTTGAAGGATTGAGCGTTTGGATGTGACGAGGCGATACGTGCAGTTGCGCGTGTGAACGCTCCTTTATATTGGCCTGTCTTGATTTGCGCGTTCAACAAAAAGCGGATTCCCCAACTGACACCGATTGACAGCTTGCGGTGGAGGTCGGGCTCGTCCCGAAACAAAGACTCGGTCGCCAACAATCCCTCGAGGCGGGTTGCGGTTGGTGTCGTTCTTCCATCGGGCGCGAAACCACCTCTGACCGCGGGATTATCGCCCCAAATTTGCTCGGAAAGCATTGATTTGACGACTTGCCGAGCATGTCGTTTGAAGACCGACCGATCATTGTCATCAAGGTACGGCCACATCTGCCCGGTGGCGATCAGCGCCCAGTGATCAGCCGGAACCTGGGATTGATCCCGTCGACTCTCCGAGAGATATCGGAGTGTCTTTCGCGCCCCCTCAAGCCAATCGGCATTCGAATCGATATCGTAAAGCTTCGTCAGTCCCAATGCCGCCTCGCCGGGGTAGTAGAGCGAAACCCATTCGTCCTGGCGACCGCCCTTGCTCGGTATGAATTTGGAATAAAAGGCGCCGTCTGGCAGCTGCATCGACATCATGAAACGGGCAAGCCCATCCATTTCGTCGGTCCTAACTGAACTCGACTGGATGCCGTGCAGGGCCGTCAAGGCGACCAGGCCAAGGCCGGACGCGCCCAGTTTGGCGGTCCGCGGGTCTTTGGCGCCCGTTACTCGACCATCGGACCAGATCGCAAGAGCACCGGGGACTCCATCCACCAACGCCATACTTCGGCTTCGCATGCGGTCGACCGCCTTCTCGATGACTGGGACGATTTCAGGCCTCTTGGTGAGTTCATAGTACGCTGCCAGGGCGTAGAGCGTGCCGGCGTGGCGCAGCCAGTTGTATCGCGGCCTGACCGTGATCGTCGGATCGATATTGATCCGGTAAACAAATGAGCCATTGCCGAGTGCCATAGACAGTAGAAAATTCGCGGCGAGATCCGCCGCGGTCTTCATTTCACTCCGATCGATGGACGTCGGCATGGTCGGTGCTGGCGCCGCGTGGCCATGCGTCGACAATCCAAAGGCGCGTGCGCTTGCCCGCGCCAGCTTTCGGATTGAATCGAGCGCCGGAGTTGTGAGTGACCTGTTGTGGGACGAGGCGTCCGTCATAGGTTACGGCTGTTCTTAAGCGGGGTCTCGATTACGCAACACGCCGTATGACAAGCAAGGCTGCGGTGAGCCTCGGCGGTGGAAGGTCGCCTTTTTTGCCCGGCCGTAAGACGAAGCCCACCGCCGGGCCCTTTTCTCGGAAGGGCGGTTGCTCCTCCGCCTTTGAACTGATGGCTCTACTAGGTCCTGTTGACAGTTATCGGAGCCAGATGATGGCACCGACAAGAAACAGCATGGCCATGTAGGCCGTTGCGGTTTTTTCATAGCGCGTGGCGATGCGCCGGAAGTGTTTGATTTTGTTTATGTAACATTCGACGAGATGTCTTTCTTTGTAGAGTTCGGCATCGTAGGGGATGGCTTGCGCCCGTGACGGGTTGGATGGAATCACCGCCACTATTCCGGCATCGTTGAGACGAGCGCGGAGATGATCGGCATCATAGGCCGTGTCGGCGATGAGGTTTGCGCCGGCCACGTCGGCGATCAACTCTTCAGCCTGGGTGACATCGCCAACCTGACCGCCGGTGAGGATGAACCGTAATGGATTGCCGAGCCCATCGACAGCGATGTGAACCTTGCTCGTCAAGCCGCCGCGCGAACGTCCGATGGCCTGATTTTGAGTCCCCCTTTTGCGCCCGACGCATGTTGATGTGCCCGCACAATGGTTGAATCGATGATCAGGTATTCGAAGTCCGGATCGTCCACCAAGGCCTTGAAAAGACTCTCCCATGCCCCTTGTTTGGCCCACCGGGAAAAGCGCACGTACACGCTGTTCCAATTGCCGAACGCGTCCGGCAGGTCGCGCCATGGCGAACTCGTGCGTGCAATCCACAATACCGCATCCACGAACAGACGATTGTCCCGTCCCGTGGATCCGCAATCCGACGCCTTGCCGGGTACCAAATCCGATATCCGTTCCCATTGAACGTCCGTCAATTCCCTGCGAAGCATGACCGGTTCCTCCTCCACACCCAGGTCTTGCTTGAATCACAACCGCCATTAATAAACCGTTAACTGTCAACAGCGCCTAAGGCGTGGGGCCCTCGTCGTCGTCGTCGTCATTTTCTGTCGTCGTCAATCGTCGTCGTCGTCATCGTCATCGTCGTCGTCGTCGTCATTCTCGGCAACGATGATAGTTACCGGGCCGTCGCGTACTATAACGGCGGCCGGGTCATCTCCCGTGACCCATTTGGCGAAGGTGCTGCCCGGGAAAAACGCCAACACGAGCACGGCTAGAAGACGTATCAATCTGCTGAGAATGCGCATAATTATTCCTACCCACCGTTTTTGCACAGTCGAGCAAAGCACATCGCGCGGTCAAAGGCGACCTGGATTTTGCTGGCGGCTCAGACTTCGCCTTAAAGTCTCGCCGATGGCGGCTTCTGATACTGTGGACGGCTCCTCAACCGGCATCTGAGGGTGCCAGTCGTCGCGATTTCGGGCCTCGATGACCAGTTTCGGGGGTATAGGCGACATCGCCACACCAGCCTGCGACGGCAGTTCCTGACGATTGAAGCTCTCGAAGGACCGCTGGATGGCGCGGGTGCTTGTTACAGCTGCAACGACCTCGTCGAAGGACGCCATGATGCCGTCTCCGGTGTGTTTGATTTCATGCCCGCCGGCATCACTCAGCGCTCGCCGGACCATCGAATCATGGGTGCGCACCATCTCGACAGACCGGATGTCGCCCAGACGGGCGGTCATTCCCGTGGAATCGACAATGTCGGTGAACATTACTGCCCGAAATGCGGAAACTTCCACTGTCGGCACTTTTCTGTCGTCATCGAGCTTGATGTCAGTCGGTGCAAAATTGGATGTGCTAACATGAAAATCTGGCCAATCCTTCCCGTCCAAGCACGAACATGGTGGTAAGACGCTCCTTCGGAAGGACGGGAAAGTTGGTCAGCGGCCGCGTGGCCCTTTTCTTCGGACCTCGTGGCTTCGACAAGTGCGCTGCTGATTCATCAAAAGGGAGCTAAGCCGATGACGACTGCGACAAAGAAACCGACCAATTCAACACTTCTGGCCGCCCGCGATTTCACGCGGCGGTCGCTCTTGAAGAAAGGCGCTGCCGTTGGCGCACTGGCCGCCGCCGGCCCCTTCATCATCCGTTCTTCCCTGGCATCGTCCGGGGTGGTCAAGGCATTCGCCTGGGGCGACTACCTTCAGCCCAACATCGTCGAGGCCTTCGAAAAAGCCACCGGCATCAAGGTGGATGTTTCGACCTTTGGCTCGAACGAGGAAGCGCAGAACAAGCTGCGCGCGGCTGGCGGCAAGGGCTTCGACCTGATTTTCCCCTCCGTCGATACGCGCCCGGACTACGACGACGGCGACCTTCTTCAGGCGATCGACGAGTCGAAACTCAAGCTTGACCAGATTCAACCCGCGATATGGCGCAGCTCGGTGGGACTGGGCGCCGTCAGGCGGGGCACTCGGTTCCTGGTCCCGTTCGATTGGGGAACCGAGGGAATGACCTACGACAGCTCGATTCACAACTTCGACCCGGGCGAGGTCTCCTACGGCGACCTGTGGAAAGACGGCCTGGACGGCAAGGTGGCGGGGCGTCAGAAATCCCTGCTCATCACCGTCGCCATCTATCTCGATGCGACCGGCGAACTCCCCTCCAACCGAGGCATGGACCTTTACAAAACCGAGGCCGATACTCGTCGCATCTTTGCCAAGTGCGTCGAATTCGTCGCGGCGCGCAAGAAGAACATCGGCGCGTTCTGGAACGACGCCACCGAAGCGACGGCAGCTTTCACCGATGCGGGCTGCACCATCGGCCAGACATGGGACACCACCGGCATCAAGCTTCATGACGATGTGGACGAGAAGTGGACCTACACCTCGCCCAAGGAGGGCGCCTTGGCCTGGATGGACACCATGGCCATTCCCTCCGGCGCAACCAATGTGGAGCATGCCTACGAGTTCATGAACTTCCTTATGACGCCGGAGGCCGGCGGCATGTTCGCCAACAACACCGGCTACAACTCCGCCGCGGTTGGCGCCGACGGCCATCTTACAACGGCCAGCAAGGCGTCCTTCGCCACGGCCTATCCCGAAGGCGCGATCGAGAATTTCTGGTGGTGGCCGGTCTTCACGCCATGGTTCTCAAGCGTGCGGTCGGAGTTCGTCGAAAAACTGACCTCCGCCTGACCCATTGTCGCGCGGCGTCGCCGGAGACTCCGGCGACGCCGCTTTGACTGGCCCCCGAGCCTGCTAAGGCTTGGAATAACTCTGAAAGCTTGCTCTGCCTATGCACGGGAAGGATGTCGTTCTCAACAACGTTTCGATGCGGTTCGGGGACTTTACCGCCGTCCAGCCCACCAACCTTGTGATCAAGGCAGGCGAGTTCTTCTCCATCCTCGGCCCGTCGGGCTGCGGCAAAACTACGATCCTTCGGATGATCTCGGGCTTCCTGGTTCCGAGCGGCGGAGACATTCTGATCGGCGAAGAGTCCATGCGTGGTGTCGGGGCCCATAAGCGACCGACGGCGCTTATTTTCCAGAGCCTCGCCCTCTTTCCGCTGATGTCGGTTTGGGAGAATGTCGCCTTCGGCCTGGAGATGCACGATTGGCCCAAGGCCAAGCGCCGGGACAGAGCCCACGAGCTTCTCGAGATGACGGCCCTGACCGACCAGGCGGAAAAAAGGCCGACCGAGCTTTCCGGCGGTCAGCGCCAGAGAGTGGCCATCGCCCGGGCGCTGGCGGTGGAACCGGCCGTGTTGCTGCTCGACGAGCCATTATCGGCCCTGGACCTGAAGCTCCGCCAGCACATGCGAGCCGAACTCAAGGCCATCCAGCGCAAGACCGGCGTGACCTTCATCTACATCACCCACGATCAGGGCGAGGCTCTGACGATGTCGGACCGCACCGCGGTGATGCGAAACGGCGTGGTCGAACAGGTCGACACCACGGACCGTATTTACGATACGCCGGCAACGGCCTTCGTCGCCAGCTTCGTGGGTGAGAGCAACGTCATCCACGGTCGCGTGAACGCCGTCGCCGACGGCTTCGCTGCGCTGGATTCGCCGCATGGCAGCTTCCGCGCCCTCAATCCCGGCGGGCTGGCCGTCGGCGATGAGGCCATTCTGTTTGTCAGACCGGAAAAGATGACGTTCCCGGCGCGCGGGGAGCGCAGCGAGAACGCCATCGACGTCGATTTCCTGCGCCGCGACCTGGAAGGACCGTTCGTCAATTTGTTCTTCACACGAAACGGCGACGTCTTCACGATTCATCTCACCAACACCAAGACGGCTGGTCAGGACGTGTCCGGCGAGATCACGATTGCCTTCGCGCCCGAGGATGGCTTGATCCTGGCCGCGGGCGAGCTGGCCGATGACTAGCCTGGTCCGCTCCTTCGGCCCCTCGCTGACCGCGGCGATCCTGCTGCTGACCGGATTCTGGATCGTCGGCATGATCGTGGCGCCGCAACTGATCATGGTGGAGAAGTCCTTCTGGTATCTGGATCGCGGTGGCGATGCGGGCGCGCTCACGGTCCGTATCGACGGTCTCTACAACGCCGTCGATCTCTTGGGTTTTGACAAGCTGGACGCCGAAGCCCTGGAGCCCTCGGCGGAGCGCGATCTGAAGCTGGACGACATCGGGCGGCAGGTCGCCGCGACGAAGGCGGAGATCGCCGAACTCGAAACTCGCGAAATCAAGCCGCGAAAGGTCTACTCCTTCACCAATTACACCCTTATCAGCGCGGCGCATTTCGCCATCTTCGTGAAGACCATCCTGGCGGCACTGGCGGTCACACTTATTGCCTTCATTGTCTGCTATCCGATCGCCTATACGGTCGCCAAATTGGCCCCGCCCGGCAAGGCCGCGATCATCATGCTCGGTCTGATCGTGCCTTACGCCATCAACGAACTTCTGCGGATTTTCTCCTGGCTGATGATCCTCAACACCAATGGCGTCGTCAACACCTTGCTGGCTTTCATGGGCCTTGAGCCGGTGGCATTCCTGGAAAGCGGCTCCGGTGTCTTCATTGCCATGGTTTACGCCTACGTGCTGTTCATGGTGTTCCCCATTTACAACACCGTGGAAACCCTAGACGTGGCGCAAATCGAGGCGGCCCGCGATCTCGGCGCACCCATGTGGAAGATCCATTGGCGGGTGATCCTGCCGCATGCCAAGCCAGGCATCGCGGTCGGCGCCATCATGACCTTCATGCTGTCCGTCGGCTCCTACTCGGTGCCCTACATCATGACCCGCGGCATAGCGGCTCCGTGGTTCACCCAGCTGATCTACAACAGGTTTTTCGAATCGAACAACTGGAACGCCGGCGCCGCCTATGCGTTCACCCTGCTGATTACCTGCACGCTGTTCATCTTCCTGCTGATGCGAATTTTCAGGGTCGGGATCAAGGATATCGCGCGATGAGCCACGTTTCGCCGGCGATCAGGGGGCGGGCGAGTCAGACTGTCCTCAACCTCTATTTGGCGTTCTTCTTCCTCTACATGTTCATGCCCCTGATCCTCATGGTGCTGGCCGGGTTCAACGACTTCTCGCCGCCTTCGATCACCGTGTGGAAGGGTTTAACGTTCAGATGGTTCGGCGAACTGGCGACCGATACGCGCATGTGGACCGGTCTCCTGAACTCTATTGTGATCGCCAGCCTGGTCATCGTCATCGCGTTGCCGCTCGGTCTCGCCGGCGCCTTCCTGGTGACGCGGCTGCAATCCCGCTTCAACGGCCTTATCTACGGCGTCATGGTGTCACCTCTGCTGACGCCGGGCATCATCCTGGGCATCTCCACGCTGGTCTTTTGGCGCGATCTGGGCGTCTCCGGCGGCCTGTTCACCGCTGCGATGGCTCAGGCGACGTTCATCGCCTCCTACGCCATGTTGATGTTCATGGCCCGGCTTCAACGTCAGGACGTGACGCTGGAGGAGGCGGCAATGGACCTCGGCGCCACTCATGCGCGGGCGTTCCGGCGCATCACGATACCCTTCCTCAGGCCCACCATCCTGACCGCCGGCGTCATCGCCTTTCTCCAATCCTTCGAAAACTACAACACCACCATCTTCTCGATCGGTGGTTCCCATACCCTGGTGACCGAGATCGGTTCGCGGATGCGTTTCGGGCTCAGCCCCTCGATTAACGTGATCGGCATGATCTTCATTGTACTGACCATCGTCTTCGCGGCCATCTACGTGCACTTTCGCGAGCGGGAAAAGAGGAGAGCGGCAGCCGTCCTCAGGTGACATCTTTGCGAATGCCGCCAGCCGCGTCGCTAATTTGTCGGGACGTTGTCTCTTCAAAAGAACTGCCGAGGGAGATAAATTCCTGCCGGAAAGAGGTGAAGGCGGACGGAGGCGATCGGGGCCATGGATTCGACCCGGTCAAACGCCTTGGGTGGGACCTGGCTCGACCCGATGGCAGCCGGCGGCGTCCGGGCGGTGCGTGCGAAATGTATGGTTGGCAATGGATTGATCGGGGTCGTCCCTCGCCAAGCGGTGTCTGCATTGAGGCTTGCGGGCCTGGCGGTCCTGTAGCTTATCCTGGCCGGGTCTCCGGCGCCTGCCGCTGATCCGACAAACGTTTTCGAAGACACCCGCTTGTGGGGGACTCCGATCGGCATTCACCTTCCAATTTTTTTTTACGGTCCGGACGCGATTCATCGCCCCGGTCAGTTCCTGCCCATCCCGAGAAACCGTCTTGCGCGCTTCAAATAGGGCACGGAGGACCACTGACCGAATTTTCTATAAGCTGGAAATCGTTCGCACGCCCGGCACCGTATCGCGATCATTCACAGCCCTTGTTTTAGAGTCCAACCTTCCCTGGTGGGAAGCAGGGCAAGTTGAGGCTCATATTGATGGAACCGCCAATCGCGAGATCTATACCGCCGCTTCACTGATGGGCGACAGATCAGAGCAACGACTGACGATGGCCGTGCGCGAAGGAGTTGTCATTGAGGCGCTAATTAGCAAGCAAAATCTCCAAGGGCGCCCGGCGTGCCGGGTCCAAACAGTCATTCGATCGCGTGCCAAATGCCAGCAAGCACATTTCTGCCGTCACAGGCCATGAATTGGATGGCGGGTCTTGTATGTAAGGCGGCCATCAGAAGCTTGGCCCGAAGTCCGCGCGGAAATCGTGCTCACGCCGCGGCGGAGTCGTCGTCACTGACCGCGGGCGCGATCGGCAGGCGTACCGAAACCGTCGTGCCGCGCTCGACGATGGAGCGAATGCGCATGGTGCCGCCGTGCAGGCGGACCAGCGAACTGGTGATCGCCAGGCCGAGGCCGGAGCCGCGGTGGCTTTTGGTGAACTGGTTGCTGACCTGCTCGAACGGCCGGCCGAGCTTTCGTACCGCTTCGGCCGGGATGCCGATGCCGGAATCGGCGACGGTGAAGGTGATCGCGTCGCCGGCCTGCCGCGCCTTGACCCGGATGGTGCCGCCCGGCGGGGTAAATTTCACCGCGTTCGACAGCAGGTTGAGCATGATCTGTTTGAGCGCCCGGCGATCGCCGTGCATTCTGAGATTTCGACCGACCTGCGACGACACCTCGATCTCCCGGTCGGCAGCCTGCTGGCCGACGATGCGGATCGATTCCTGGATCAAATCGTCAAGCAGCAGATCCTCATGTTCCAGCGACAATCTGCCGGCCTCAATCCGCGACATGTCGAGAATGTCGTTGATCACGCCGAGCAGATAGGTGCCGCTGTGATGGATGTCCTGACAGTACTCGCCGTATTTCGGCGATCCGAGGTCGCCGAACATGCCGGACTGCATGATCTCGGAAAAACCGATGATGGCGTTGAGCGGGGTACGGAGTTCGTGGCTGATATTGGCCAGGAATTCGGACTTGGTGCGGTTGGCCTCCTCGGCGCGGTTCTTTTCCTCGGCGTATTTCTCCGCCAGGTCGACCATCTGCTGCGCCTGGCGCTCCAGCTTCTGGCGCGACTGGCGAAGGTCGGCGATGGTCGCCATCAGCCGTCGCTCGCCTTCGATGAGCTTGGTTTCGTGGGCCTTGAGCGGGCTGATATCGGTGCCGACCGAGACGAAGCCGCCGTCCTTCGTCCGCCGTTCGTTGATCTGCAGCCAGGCTCCGTCTTCAAGCTGTAGTTCAAAACTGCGCGCCCCGTCGTCCGGCGACTTGCTCGCTGCGATCTGCGAGCGCACCACCGGTTTGCGGCCCTGGGCGATGACCTCGGCATAGGGCGTGCCGGATTTCAGCGCGGCATCGGGAATACCGTGAAGCTGCTGATACTTGGAATTGCACATCACCAGGCGATTGTCCGCGTCCCACAGCACGAACGCTTCCGAGATGGTTTCGATGGCGTCGCGAAGCCGGATGTCGGCGGTCTTCGACCGCTCGACCAACTGCATCTGCTCGGTCACGTCGACTGCAATGCCGATCAGGTGCGGTTCGGGCGTGTCGCGATTGATGAGTTCGGCCCGCGCCCTGAGCCAGATCCAGCGGCCGTCGGCGTGGCGGATGCGGAAGATCCGGTCAACCGTCGTTTCGCCGGCGTCGTAGAGGGATTCGACCAGCGCCATCAGGTCGCCGTCATCGGGATGGACGAGGCGATTGACTTCACCGAAGCCGAGCAGCGTGTCGCGGGCTGTGAGGCCGGCAATCTCGAACATCGACCGCGACCAGAAGATGCGTGCCTGGCTCAGATCCCAATCCCACAAACCGCATCGGCCTCGGGTCAGCGCGGTCTCGAACCGCTGTTGGGTCTCGCTGTAGATGCGGTCGGCTTCGGCGGCACGCGCCGACTGGGTGAAATAGCCGTAGAGAATAACCAGCAGGATCGAACTGGTGGCGACAAAGATCGCCACGTTGAGCGAAACTTCGGCGCGCCACTGGCTGTAAACCTGCTCCATGCCCTGGATCACAGCCACATCACCGAGGCCGTCGCCCAGATGATGAACCGCGCCGAGCGCGGTTTCGCCGCCGGCGATGGTGACCTTCAGCACCCCGGCGCGGGCACCGAAAGTGGTCAGCGGTTGTGCTTCGCCGATGATATCGGTGAGCCGGACACCCTCGAGTTCGGGCACGCGCGGTGCGGTGGCCACCACGGTACCGCTGCTATCGGTCACGAAGATCTCACGGCCTTGATCGAGCGCGCGGCCCGGTAGCGCATCGGCAAGCGCGTTGCGGATATCGTCTGACCCGGCGGTCGCCGCCACGTCGCGCGACAACGATGTCGACAGGACCGACGCAATCATGGTGATCGCCGAGCGCGCGTCGCTCTCGCGATCGCTCCTGAACTGGGTGAGGTCGACGAATCGCACCGCGCCGACGATCGCCAGGAAAACAAAAATCAGGATGGGAATGAGCCGCCGCAGGAATGGTTCGGCGGAGAGGAGTTTTTTGTAAGCGGGTTGCGCCAGCAGTTTGGCATGACCGGTCAGGACGGTGCGCGAGGCGAGGGGCGCACCCTTGAATCCGATGCCTTTCGCGACGGATGGACTAGCCACCTCTGACCGCGCCATTGCCGGTCCCTCAAATGTTTGTTGCAACATCCGGATACGCCACACCCGAATCACTTTCATTTGAATCGAGGCGAATCGGCTTGTCTAGAGTCCTTTCGACCAACTCGAAGTCAATTCTGTCTCGCGATTGGAGAGGCGATCCGGCGTCGAAACGATCGACGGGCGATGCTTGCCGATCGTCCGAGATCGCTTCGGCGTTGGGCGCCCGCCAATTAACAAACCCGAAGGGACGGGCTATTTTGCGCCAATTCCCACGCAAAGCCCCTCGACCGTATCCAGATACGCTCTTCGAGCCTTCACTTGACCTTGTCACAAAATCGCTCCGTCAGAATGGCTCCGAGTTGGTTGAAAGGGCTCAACGGATGCGAAAATTTATTTCGCGACCGTGAATCGCCGACGTCAGCCGAGCGTGCGGGTGATGATATCGCGCACGTCCGGCGACAGACCATCGCGTTCGGCAACCCGTTTGAGTGCCCGTTCGGCCAGCCCGCGGCGACCCGATTCCAGCGCTCGCCACGAACGGAAACTGACCAGCAGCCGTGCCGCAGTCTGCGGATTACGCGCATCGAGGCCGATCACGAAGTCCGCCAGAAAATCGTAACCGGCACCGTCACGGCGGTTGAACTGCGTCTGGTTGGCGTTGGCAAACGAACCGATCAACGCGCGCACACGATTGGGGTTGGTCAGCGAAAACACCGGATGATCGATGAGCGCACGGACACGATCGAGGGTTTCGTGCGCCGGCACCATCGCCTCAAACATCAGCCATTTGTCGAGAACCAGCGGATTGTCCTGATAGCGCTGGAAGAAGGTCTCCAGCGCGGCGACCCGCTCCGCGAACGCCCCCCCGGCCAGGATTGCCAGTGCCCCGGCGCGGGCGGTCATGTTGTCGGCCGAATGGAAGGCCTCGACGGTTCGCCGCAGTGCTGAAACCTCGCCATTGGCCGTGGCCAGGTCAAGCGCGGTGTTGGCCAGTGCTCGCCGTCCGGCCGCCTCGGCATCGGGGCTGTACGGTCCGCCGCCAGGCTGGGCCTGGTGAATGCGCAACAGACGTTCGCCGGCGCGATCGGCGATCCGCGCCCGCAAGTGATTGCGCGAGGCGGCAATGGCATCGGGATCGACGTCGCGTCCGATTTCACGCGCGATGTCGGCCTCGCCCGGCAATTGCAGGATCTGGGCGCGGAAGGCGGATTCGATGTCCTCGTTCTCGGCGATTTCGACCAGGGCATCGACAAACTCCGGATCGACATCGATCGGCTCACCTCGGGCGGCCTGGACCGCGCCTTGCTTGAGGGTGTCCGTGCCGATTGTCTGGGCCGCCTGCCAGCGGCTGAACGGATCGGAATCGGCGCGCAGCAGAAAGAGGAGGTCCGAACCGGTGAAGTCGGACATCAGTCGCACCGGTGCCGAGAAACCGCGCATGAGCGAAGGAACGGGACGCGAGGCGACCCCCTCGAACACGATCGACTGGCGCTCTTGGGTCAGATGGATGATGTCGCCGTCGATACTGGCCCCACGCGCTGCCTCGAAACTCGCCTCCTCGCCGTTGGGGCCAATCAGGCCGAAGCGGACCGGGATGTGCATGGCCTGCTTGACGGCCTGACCGGGCGTGGGCGGGCACGACTGCTCGAGGTCCAGGGTGTAGGTGCGGGCACGGCGGTCGTAGCGTCCGCGCGCCGCCACCACCGGGGTGCCGGCCTGCCGGTACCAGAGCATGAATTGTTCGAGGTCGGTATTCGAGGCATCGGAAAACGCGGCCACGAAGTCCTCGATCGTGACCGCCTCACCATCGTGACGCTCGAAGTACAGATCCATCCCGGCGCGAAAGCCGTCCTGGCCGACGATCGCCCGCAGCATGCGGATGACTTCGGCCCCCTTCTCGTAGACCGTGGGGGTGTAGAAATTGCTGATTTCGGAATAGGTCTGCGGGCGGACGGGATGGGCCAGCGGACTGGCGTCCTCGGGAAACTGGCGCGCCCTGAGCGCCCGGACATCGGCGATGCGCTTGACCGGTCGCGAACGCATATCGGCGGTGAATTCCTGGTCGCGATAGACCGTCAGCCCTTCCTTGAGGCAGAGCTGGAACCAGTCGCGGCAGGTGATCCGGTTGCCGGTCCAGTTGTGGAAATATTCGTGCGCGATGACCGCTTCGACTCGGGCGAAATCGAGGTCGGTTGCGGTCTCAGGGTCTGCCAGCACGAGCTGGTCATTGAAGATATTGAGGCCCTTGTTCTCCATCGCGCCCATGTTGAAGTCCGACACCGCGACGATCATGAAGATGTCGAGATCGTATTCGCGGCCATAGGCCTGTTCGTCCCAGCGCATGCTGCGCTTGAGGGCGTCCATGGCGTAGGCGCACTGGTCCTGTTTGCCGTGCTCGCAATAAATGCGCAGCTCCACTGCGCGTCCGGAGGCGGTTGTGAAGCGGTCGGTGATCAGGCCGAGGTCACCGCCCACCACGGCGAACAGATAGGCCGGCTTGGGGAAGGGGTCGTGCCACACCGCGAAATGCCGATCGCTGCCCTCGACTTGGCCACTGTCGATCATGTTGCCGTTGGCCAAGAGCACCGGCGCCTCGCTGACCGGCGCCTCGATCCTGGTTGTGTAGACCGACAGCACGTCCGGCCGATCGAGGAAATAGGTGATCCGACGAAAACCCTCTGCCTCGCATTGGGTGCAGTAGGTGCCGCCGGAGCGAAAGAGCCCCATCAGCTTGGTGTTGCCGGTGGGATCGATCTCGGTGGTGATCTTCAGTTCAAACGGCTGGTCCGGAACCTCGCTGATAACCAGGCCGTCGGCAGACACCTGGTAACGGGCGGGATCGAGGCTTTCGCCGTCGATGGCGATCGACACCAGGGTCAATTCGTCACCGTCGAGCTTCAATTCGGACGATCCGCCGGTGGGCCGGAGCGCGAGCGTGGCCGTCACGGCGGTGGCCCGCGGCGCCAGCCTGAAATCCAGGTGGACGGTGTCGATGGCGAAATCGGGTGGTCGATAATCCTTGAGGCGGATCTGGGTATCTTCGGTTTTCATGGGGCTCGCCGGGTCGGTGGGTGCTGGCGCCGTTGTAGTCGCTTTTGAAGAACCGCTGCAACGCGTTGTTCCTCACAAGAGCAGCGTGGGCGGTGCCCGGCGGATCGCCGCATTGCCATGACCGAAGGAAACGGTCTAATCCGGATGTGCGTCTTTGCCGGCCGTCGGCGTTTGGGGGGAGAACAGAGCGGCATGTATCTCGGCATTGATCTGGGTACCTCGTCGGTCAAGGCGGTGCTGATGAGTGAGGATCAGACGATGCTCGCCAGCCAGACCGCACCGCTCGAGGTGTTCCGCGCCCATCCCGGCTGGTCGGAACAGGACCCGGCCGAATGGTGGGTGGAGCTGCGCTCGGTCGTCGACCGGCTGGCGTCGGCCCATTCCGGTGCGGTGGCCGCGGTCCGCGGCATCGGCCTGTCCGGCCACATGCACGGCGCGACCCTTCTCGACGCCGCCGATCATCCGCTGCGCCGGTGCATTCTGTGGAATGACGGTCGATCGGACGAGGAGGCGCGGTCGCTGAGCGCGGCCGCCGAGCGCATCACCGGCAACATCGCCATGCCGGGGTTCACCGCGCCCAAACTGGCATGGGTGCAACGCCACGAGCCGGATATCTTCGCCAAGGTTGCGAGCGTGCTGTTGCCCAAGGATTACATCAGGCTGCTCTTGACCGGCGACAAGGCGAGCGAGATGTCGGATTCGGCCGGCACACTGTGGCTGGCGACCGGCGAGCGCGACTGGTCCGACGAGATGCTCGACCTGAGCGACCTCACCCGCTCCCACATGCCGCGCCTGTTCGAGGGCAGCCAGGCCACCGGAACGTTACGCGGCGAGCTTGCCGAACGGTGGGGGATGGGTGCCGGCGTGGCGGTTGCCGGTGGCGGCGGCGACAATGCGGCCTCGGCCTGCGGCGTGGGGGTGGTCGCTCCCGGTACCGGTTTCATTTCGATCGGAACCTCCGGCGTCATCTTCCTCGCCGCCGACAGTTACCGCCCCAACCCGGCCGGAGCCGTCCACACCTTCTGCCACGCCCTGCCCGGGACCTGGCACCAGATGGGGGTGGCGTTGTCGGCGGCGGGCTCGCTCGACTGGCTGTCGCGGACCGTCGGCAAGCCGGCCGGTGACTTGGTCGATGCGCTCGGAACCACGCCCGAAGGGCCGTCGTCACTGCGTTTTCTGCCCTATCTGTCGGGCGAGCGCACGCCCCACAATGATGTCGCCATCCGCGGCGCCTTCGTCGGCCTCGACCAGGGTCACGAGCTGCCCGATTTGACGCGGGCGGTGCTGGAAGGCGTGGCGTTCTCCTTTCGCGACTGCCTGGATGTGCTGACCGCACCGCTCGCCGAACCACGCCGCCTGATCGCGGTCGGCGGAGGATCACGGTCCCGCTATTGGCTGAGCGTCATCGCCACCGTTCTTGGAACGCCGATTGCGGTGCCCGAAGACGGCGATTTCGGTGCTGCCTTCGGCGCCGCCCGGCTCGGCCTGATCGCGGCCGAGAACGCCGATCCGTTCGAGGTCTGCGCGCCACCGGCCATCCGCGAGACGATCGAACCGGACGCCGGATTGGCAACCGATTACGCCGCCGCCCATGACCATTACCGCCGGCTCTACCCGGCCCTCAGCGAGGCTGGAGCCCTTTCGACCAACTCTGAGCCATTCTGACGGAGCGATTTTGCGACAAGATCAAGTCGAGGTTCGATGAGCGTATCTGGATACGCTCCAGAGACTTGGCGTAGGAGTTGGCGCAAAATAGCCCGTCCCCTTGGGTTTGCGATTGGCTGGCGCCCAACCCCGAACCAATCTAGAACGATGGTGGCATCGTTCGTCGATCGTTTCGACGATGGTTCGCCTCCCCAATCGCGAAACAGAATTGACTCAGAGTTGGTCGAAAGGACTCTAGCTTCACCATGAGCGCCGATTTCTTCCGCCACAATCAACCGATCGTTCATGCCGGCGAAAACGCCGCCGACGGTCTCGCCTACCGCTGGTACGATCCCGACCGCGTGGTCCTCGGCAAGCGCATGGAGGACCAGCTGCGTTTCGCCGTGTGTTACTGGCATTCCTTCGGGTGGACGGGCACCGACCCGTTCGGCGGCGACACCTTCCTGCGGCCGTGGCAGGGTGCGGGCGAGGTCATGGAGCAGGCGCGTCACAAGGCCGATATCGCCTTCGAGATGTTCCGCCTGCTGGGCGTGCCCTTCTTCACCTTCCACGATCGCGACATTGCCCCGGAAGGCGCCACGCTGGCCGAATCGAACCGCAATGTCGGCGTGATAGGCGAGCTCTTCGCCCGCAAGATGGAAACGGACAAAGTGCGGCTGCTGTGGGGGACGGCGAACCTGTTCTCCAACCGCCGCTACATGGCCGGTGCGGCCACCAATCCCGATCCGGACGTGTTCACCTACGCCGCCGCCCAGGTCAAGAACGTGCTCGATCTCACCCACCAATTGGGAGGAGCCAACTACGTTTTATGGGGCGGCCGCGAGGGCTATGAGACCCTCCTCAACACCGACCTCAAACGTGAGTTCGACCAGCTCGGGCGGTTTCTTTCGATGGTGGTCGAGCACAAACACAGAATAGGCTTCAAGGGGCTGATCCTGATCGAGCCAAAACCGCAGGAGCCGACCAAGCACCAGTACGATTACGACGTCGCCTCGGTCTATGCGCTGCTGAAGGTCCATGGCCTGGAAAACGAGGTGGCGGTCAATATCGAGCAGAACCACGCGATCCTCGCCGGCCATTCCTTCGAGCACGAACTGGCGCTGGCCACCGCGCTCGGCATCTTCGGTTCGGTCGATCTCAACCGCGGCGACCATCAGTCGGGCTGGGACACCGACCAGTTCGCCATGAACGTCCCCGAGCTTGCGCTGGCCTGCTACTACATCCTCAAGGCGGGCGGCTTCACCACCGGCGGGTTCAATTTCGACGCCAAGATCAGGCGCCAGTCGATCGATCCGGATGATCTGCTCGAGGCCCATGTCGGCTCCATCGATGCCTGCGCCCGAGCGCTTTTGGCGGCCGAGCGGATGGTCGACGACGGCAGGCTCGACGCGTTTCTTGCGGACCGTTACGCGGGCTGGGAAGGCAAGGAGGGCCGGGCGATCCTTGGCGGTCGGCGTACGCTTGAGGATCTGGCCGGACAGGTGGCGTCGAGCGATCTGGAACCGCAGCCCAGGAGCGGCCGGCAGGAACAGCTTGAACGTTTGATCAACAGCTATTTGTGAACCGCGCCATCAGGTCCAGCGGTCGAGCACTTTGAGGGGAAGATAAAAGAACCATGAAAACCATGAAGGGCCCGGCGATATTCCTCGCCCAGTTTGCCGGCGAGGAAGCGCCGTTCGACTCGCTTGCCGCGATGGCCGAATGGGCGGCCTCGCTTGGCTATGAAGGGGTCCAGGTCCCCAGTTGGGACGGCCGCCTGTTCGACCTCGCCAAGGCCGCCTCGAGCAAGGATTATTGCGACGAGATCAAAGGGATTGTCGGCGGGCACGGGATCGAGATCACCGAACTGTCGACCCATCTGCAGGGGCAGCTGGTGGCCGTCAATCCGGTCTATGACGCTGCCTTCGACGGTTTCGCCGACCCAAACGTGCGCGGCAATCCGGCCGCCCGCACTGCATGGGCGGTCGACCAGGTGAAGCTCGCCGCCACAGCCAGTCGCAATCTCGGCCTCGACACCCAGGTCTCTTTCACCGGCGCGTTCGTCTGGCCGTTCGTTTATCCGTGGCCGCAGCGACCGGCTGGGCTGGTCGAGGACGCCTTCGGCGAACTGGCCAAAAGATGGGAGCCGATCTTCGAAGCCTGCAGCGAGCAAGGCAACCGGATCGGTTTCGAACTGCACCCCGGCGAGGACGTCCATGACGGGGTGACGTTCGAGATGCTGCTCGAGCGGGTCGGCAACCACGAAGCCTGCGGCATCAATTACGATCCCTCGCACTTCGTCCTGCAGGCGCTCGACTATCTCGATTTCATCGACATCTATCACGACCGCATCTACGCCTTTCACGTCAAGGACGCCGAACTCAATCCGACCGGACGGCAGGGCGTGTACGGCGGCTTCCAGAGTTGGGTGGATCGTGCCGGCCGGTTCCGCTCGCTGGGTGACGGCCAGGTCGATTTTGGCGGCATCTTCTCCAAACTGGCCCAGTACGACTACGACAGCTGGCCGGTGCTCGAATGGGAATGCTGCCTCAAGCATCCCGAAGACGGCGCCCGTGAGGGTGCGGAGTTCATCCGCCATCATGTCATTCGCGTGACCGAGAGGGCCTTTGACGATTTCGCCGATGCCGGTGCGGATCGCGACGCCAACCGGCGCATGCTCGGCATCAGCTAGGAGAGAGGCAATGGTTGAAGGACGCAGCGACACCTCCGCCGGAGGTCGCATTCGCCTCGGCATGGTCGGCGGCGGGCAGGGCGCTTTTATCGGTGCCGTCCACCGCATCGCCTCGCGCATCGACGATCATTACGAACTGGTCGCCGGCGCGCTGTCGTCGCAGAAAAGACGGGCGCTCGCCTCGGCGCTGGAACTGGGCATCGCCCGCGACCGCGCCTATGGCAGCTACGAGCATATGGCGGCGGAGGAGGCCGCGCGCGATGACGGCATCGAGGCGGTGGCGATCGTCACCCCGAACCACATGCACGCCGGTCCGGCCAAGGCCTTCCTGGAGGCCGGTATCCATGTCATCTGCGACAAGCCGCTGACCACCAGCGTTGCCGAAGCCAAGGAGTTGGTCAGACTGGCCAGGAAGAGCCGGCGCATCTTCGCGCTCACCTACAACTACACCGGCTATCCGATGGTCCGGCATGCCCGCCAGATGATCGCCGAGGGCGAACTTGGCAGGATACGCGTGGTCCAGGCCGAGTACGCCCAGGACTGGCTGACCGAGCCCCTCGAGGAGACCGGCCACAAGCAGGCGGCATGGCGCACCGATCCCCAACAGTCGGGCGCCGGCGGCGCGATCGGCGATATCGGCACCCACGCCTACAATCTCGCCTGCTTCGTATCCGGTCTGAAGCTTTTGTCGCTGTGCGCCGATCTTTCCAGGATGGTGAAGGGCCGCAGGCTCGACGACAACGACAACATCCTTCTGCGCTTCCGCGGCGGGGCGCGCGGCATGCTGTGGGCGAGCCAGGTGGCGGTCGGCAATGAGAACGCGCTGAAGCTTCGGATTTACGGAGAAAAAGGCGGTCTGGAGTGGGCCCAGGAAGACCCGAACTATCTGTGGTATGCGCCGTTCGGTGAGCCCAAACGACTGCTGACCCGGGCCGGCGCCGGCGCCGGCGATGTGGCGGGCCGCCTCACCCGGGTGCCGGCCGGCCATCCCGAGGGTTATCTGGAAGGCTTCGCCAATATCTATGCCGAGATCGCCCGGGCCATCCGCGCCGCGCGGACCCGCACCAGGCGTGATCCCGACATCTATTTTCCAACCGTGGAAGACGGGCTGGTCGGCATGGAGTTCATCGAGGCCGCGGTCAAATCGAGCAAGAAGGGTGGGGTCTGGGTCAAGGTTTGAGGATAGGGCCGACGACGGCCTGACGAACCGACGGGCCGGGGCGGTCGCAACACAAGCCAACTCGATCGGCACGGCATCGAAGGCAGAAGGTGCTTAGGCTACCTCAGCGGTTTGCTGTATAGACGCCGCGGGCCACCGGCTGAACGGCGGCGTCGGAATCGATATTTGAGAAGCGCCGGACAACACTTTGACAACACACCAGAAAATCTTTGCCATCGCGCCGATGATGGAGTGGACCGACCGCCATTGCCGGATGTTCTACCGGTTCTTGACCAGGCGCGCGCTGTTGTACACCGAGATGGTGGTCGCCGAGGCAGTGCTGCGCGGTGACCGGGACAGGCTTCTGGCGTTTTCAGAGGCCGAGCATCCGGTGGCAGCTCAGCTGGGCGGTTCCGACCCCGACCGCTTTGCCGCCGCCGCCGCCATCGCCGCCGATTTCGGTTATGACGAAATCAATCTCAATGTCGGCTGTCCCTCCGATCGGGTCCGCGACGGCAGGTTCGGCGCCTGCCTGATGCACGAACCGCGTCTGGTCGGCGAGATCGTGGCGGCCGCCAAGTCTGCGGTCGATATCCGGGTGACGGTCAAATGTCGCATCGGGGTGGATGATCAGGATAGCCAGACCGCCCTCGACGAGTTGGCCGGCGCCTGCTTTGCGGCCGCTGCCGACGGCTTATGGGTGCACGCGCGCAAGGCCTGGCTTTCGGGGCTAAGCCCGAAGGAAAACCGCGATGTGCCGCCGCTCGATCACGACCGCGTTTGGTGCCTGAAGAAGGCCTGGCCGCACCGTTTCGTCGGCGTCAATGGCGGCATCGACGACCTCGACGCGGCCGCCGGTCATTTGAGCCTGGTCGATGGGGTGATGATGGGCCGGGCCGTCTACCACGATCCCGGCCTGCTGGCCGACGTCGATCACCGGTTTTTTGGCGATCCGCGGGTCGATCTCGATCTGATCGAGGTGGTCCATGCCTACCTGCCCTATGTCGAGCGACAGCTCGCCGACGGGGTCCGCCTGCACCACATCACCCGGCACATGCTGGGGCTGTTTCACGGCCGGCCCGGCGCCCGCCGGTGGCGGCGCATCCTGAGCGCCGGTTCGGCCTCCCCCGGTGCCGGCGTCGACGTCATTCGCCAGGCCCTGGCGGCGGTCGGCCCGCACGCTTACCCGCCCAGCCAAGGGGCGGTGATGACCGCGCTGGAAACGGCCTGAGGGATCGGGCCGGGGCGACACGACGGTGGAGACGGCGGAGCTCTTTCAAATCGGCGCGGCGGTGGTTGCCGCCGGCGCCCTGTCAGGCTTGCTGGCGGGGATGTTCGGGGTCGGCGGCGGGGCGGTCATCGTCCCGGTTCTCTATCAGGCGTTCACGGTTCTGGGCGTCGAGGAAGCGGTGCGCATGCACATCGCGATCGGCTCTTCGGCCGGGATCATCGTGCCCACCTCGATCCGGTCCTACCTTGCCCATCGCGGCCGCGGCACCGTCGATGCCGACTTCCTGAGGGACTGGCGATTGGTCGTGCCGCTGGGCACGGTCGTCGCGGCGCTGGTGGCCGCCGTCATGTCGGGGGAGGCCCTGCGGGGGGTGTTTGCCACACTGACCCTCGTCGTCGGCCTTCGGCTGATCCTGAACCGTGATGATTGGCGACTTGGCCAAACCCTTCCCGGCAATCCGGTGCGCGCGCTCGCCGGCGGCGTGGTCGGCTTCACCTCCGCGCTGATGGGCATCGGCGGCGGTATCCTGACCAGCACCTTCATGACGCTGTTCGGCCGTCCGATTCATCAGGCGGTGGCCACCTCCGCCGGGGTTGGCGTTCTGATTTCGGTTCCCGCGGTGGTCGGCTTCATATGGGCCGGCTGGGGCGTGGCCGGGTTGCCGCCGGCTTCCTTGGGCTATCTCAGCCTGCCGGCGCTGGCGCTGGTGGTCCCGGTCAGTGTCGCAACCTCACCTCTGGGAGCGCGACTGGCGCATCGATTGTCGCCACGCCGACTGGAAATCGGCTTCGGCATTTTCCTGCTGCTGGTCGCATCGCGTTTTGTGGTGTCGCTGGTCTAACCGTTAGGGCGCCAGCACCAGCCGGTCGCCGGACACGGTATAGGCCTCGAGCGTATCCAGAAAGCTGAGGCCCAGGAGGCTCTGCGACAGCGTGGCCGGCGGCGCTACCAGTGCGCGCACGCGGTCCCGCTCGATCGCTCCCACGGTCAACGCGTCGATCGTGATCGCCGCCGCGCTGATGACGCCGTTGGCGGTCCGAATGGGAATGTTGAAACGCAGCGTCTTGGTCTGGATGCCGAGCCTGGCGGCATCGCCCGTCGTCAGCGTCACAAAACTCGCTCCGGTGTCGACGAGGAAGTTGACCGGCTCGCCGTTGACGGCACCCCAGACGGAGAAGTGCCCGCGATCCGCCCTGGTGATGACGACGGCGTCGTCTTCCGTCGCGCCCACCAGCCGCCCGCTGATCGGGACGCCGGGCGCCAGTACGCCGAGCACCCGCCCGCCGACACCGGCAAGTTCGTCGCGATAGGCGTAAGCCCCAACCAGCACCGCGGCCAGAACCGACCAGAAGACGATTGCTCGAAAGACGTCGCCGGGTCCGAGCGCGCGACCGACCAGGGCCGAGCCGACAAAAACGAGGACGGCGACAAGAAAGGCAAGTTGACCGAATTCACGGTTGGGCAGGCCGAGAAGCTCACCGCGCCCGTCGCTTGCCATCAGGGCAATCACCACCACGGCGATGAACGCCAGCAGCGCCCACAGCACGATTTGCGGTCTGCGCTTCCTCTGCCTCACAGCGCCAAACCGATGTCGCCATTGCAACCGGGAGGGGGTGCCAGCCGATGGTGGCTGCCTTCGATGTGGACCGGGAGCTGAATCATGGGAAGCTGGAACCTGCTGCTCAAGCGATGCTGACTCCAGCCAAGAAGGCAACCAAGGCGATTTGTTGACACGCCCCCAAAGTATCTCCGGTCCTGCCACCGAGCGTGCGCACCGTGATCCTTGAAAAGACATAGGCGGCCGCGAGCGCAAGAGCCAAACCCAGCACCGCGACCGCCGGCCCCAGAGCGATGATGGCTGCGACGATGAGCGCGATTGTGGCGATGGCGCCGGCGGCGAGGACGGCGACAAGGCCGGGCGCGCCGGAGGCGACCGACAGGCCGCCCGATTTTGCCGCCGGAGCGGTGTGCCAGATCGCCACCATGATCGCCCGCGACAGCGATTCCGCGGCGATCAGCGCCCAAGCGCCCGCCATCGCCGAGTGCGACGTCACGGCTGCGAGCGCCGCGATTCTGATCGCCAGCGTCAGCACCAGCGCGATGACGCCGAAGCTGCCGATCCGGCTGTCCCGCATGATCTCGAGGCGGCGTGACCGGGTCGATCCACCAAAGCCGTCGAACGTGTCGGCGAGCCCGTCCTCGTGCAGCGCTCCGGTTGCCACCGCAATCGTCGCAACGGCGAGCGCCGCGGCCACCGGCGCCGGCGCGCCGATCATGTCGCAGCCGATCAGGACAAGGCCGCCACCGCCCCCGATCAGCACGCCTGCCAGAGGGAACGCCCAGGCGCTGTCGGCGATACCCTCTCGCCGGCCGCTGCCCGGCAGCGGCAAGCGGGTCAAAAAGCTGACCGCGTCGCCGATATCGCGGATCGGATCCCTCCTTCGGGTTCGTGAAAAGCCGTCATCGGCCATGTTGTCTTCACCGAGCTTGCAAGCCGGAAGAGGGCGGTTATAGAACCCCAGTCCACACACCGCCAAACGGGAGTCGGCGGGATCTGCCTGAACTCCTGGCCGGAGAAGCTTGTTGATACCCTCTTCGACAGGGCTGCCATTCGACGATATCCGCGATCTGGTCGCCAAGATGCCGGCGGCCGACGAAGCGGCGGTGGCCGCCGTGCGCCAGCGCGATGGGCGGCTGACCAAGCCGGCGGGATCGCTGGGCCGGCTGGAAGATCTGGCCGCCTGGCTTGCCGGCTGGCAGGGACGCCCTTCGCCGGCGGTGGATCGGCCGCTGGTCGCCGTCTTTGCCGGCAATCATGGCGTTGCGACACACGGTGTGTCGGCCTATCCGCCCGAAGTCACCCGCCAGATGGTCGACAATTTCGCCGCCGGCGGGGCGGCCATCAACCAGATCTGCGCCGCCAATGACCTTGCCCTCAAGGTCTTCGATCTGGCGCTGGAGATCCCGACCGGCGACATCACCAGCGAGGCGGCTCTCGAAGAGGATGTTTGCGCCGCCACGATGGCCTACGGAATGGAGGCGATCGCCGGCGGCGTCGACCTGCTCTGCCTCGGCGAGATGGGGATCGGCAACACCACTACGGCTGCGGCGATGTACGCAGCTTTGTTCGGCGGCGAGCCGGCCGTCTGGGTGGGTCCGGGAACCGGACTGGATGACGACGGTGTGGCGCGCAAGGTCGAGATCGTGGCCGCCGCACTCGTGCGACATGCCGGGCGGCTGGACGATCCGCTGGAGGTGCTCCGCCGGCTCGGCGGCCGTGAGATCGCCGCCATGGCGGGTGCGATTGTGGCTGCGCGGATGAACCGGGTTCCCGTCATCGTCGATGGATTCGTGGCCAGCGCGGCGGCGGCGACCCTGTTCGCCCTGGAACCGGCGTCGATCGAGCACTGCCTGTTCGGCCATGTTTCGGCCGAACCGGCTCACCGGCGCGCACTGAAACACATGGATGGGGAAGCGCTGCTCGATTTCGGCATGCGGCTTGGCGAAGGCACGGGTGCCGCTCTGGCAGCGGTGCTGGTGCGCACCGCGGCTCGCATCCACACCGGCATGGCAACCTTTTCCGAGGCCGGAGTGACAGACAAGGACGGTTAGGCCCTTTCGACCAACTCTGAGTCCCGTCCCTTCGGGTTTGTTGATTGGCGGGCGCCCAACGCCGCCAATCGCGAAACAGAATTGACCCAGAGTTGGTTGAAAGGGCTCTAGCTGTGAAGCTTCAACAGGTTGTCCCGGTTCAGGCCGAGTCGGCTGATTGGTGTTTGTCGATTGAGGCTGGCATGGGGTCGATGCCAGTTGTAGCGGTGCTGCCATTTCGGCAGATCTGCTTTTCGCTGGTCTGAGTTGTGGAATTCGGTTGCGTAGGCCCATTCTCGCAACATTGTCTGGATGAAGCGTTCGGCCTTGCCGTTGGTCTGAGGCGTGTAGGGTTTGGTGCGGATATGCTTGATGGTGAGCCTTCGGCAGGCATCGCGGAAGGCCTTGGATCTGTAGCATGATCCATTGTCGGTCATGACGCGGGTGATGGTAACGCCGAGGGTGGCAAAGTAGGTTACGGCGGCTTCGAGGAAGGCCACGGCGCTTTCCTTTTTCTCGTTCGGGAAGATGTCGGCAAAGCCGATGCGGGAATGGTCGTCGATGGCGACGTGGACATACTCCCAACCGGGCGCGGTGCCGTTATGGCGCTGGTTGCTCTGGCGCCTGCGATCGCCGGTGATGCGATGGCCGACACGATTGAAGCGACCGAGCTTCTTGATGTCCATATGGATGATTTCGCCTGGCGTTTCGCGCTCATAGCGCGGGCGTGGCTGGTTGGGCTCGAGGGCGGACAACAGGCTGAGGCCACGCCGCTTGAGAATACGGCTGACGGTCGCCCGGCTGAGGCCGAGTTCCTGGGCGATGTGGTCCTGCGTGCAACGAGCCCGGCGCAAGACCTCGACCGCTTCGCCGGTGGCCCAAGGCGTTTGGCTTGGCGAGGAATGGGGCCTGGAGGACCGGTCGGCAAGCCCGGCAATGCCCTCCGCGCGGAACCGGCCCAACCACTTGGCGACGGTCTTGGCCGTTGTCTTGAAACGGCGTGCGGCCTGAGCCTTCGTCATGGCCTCATCCATGACGGCGCGAACCATGGCCTCTCGACCTTTCGGCGTAAGATGGGCATTCTGGTGAACGTCCATTCGGTCCTCCGGAGAATCACTGACGTTGGCTGACATCAGCTTCTCTCGACAGGACCGAATGGACAACGTCCTGAAAATTCACATCTAGCCGGCGCGTTTCAGGCCGCCTTGCGCTGCCTCTTCCTGAAGCGACGGCAAGGTTTCCATCACCCGCGACCGCGGGAAGGTGGCGACGACTTTGGTGCCCTGCCGCAGCTTCGAGGTCAGCTCGAAGGCCCCATCATGGGTCGTCATCAGAGCCTGCACGATGGACAGGCCAAGTCCGGCACCGCGCTCGGCGGTATCGATGGCAATCGATCCCTGTCCAAACGACGACAGAACGATCGGAATTTCATCCTCCGGGATGCCCGGGCCGTTGTCGGTGACGGCGAGATACTGGCCGCCATCCACCGTCCGTTGAACCTTCAACTCGATCTTGCCGCCGCTGGGGGTGAATTTGAGCGCATTGGAAAGAAGATTGAGGACGATCTGTCGGATGGCGCGCTGGTCGCCCCACAATCGTGGCAGATCGGCATCAAAATCCTCCCGGACGGTGATCTGCTTGGCTTTCGCCTTGAGTTGCATCAGGCGGTGGCAGTCGGCGACGACGGCTGCCAGGTCCACCGGTTCCTCGTTCAGCTCATGGCGGCCGGCTTCAATCCTCGACAGGTCGAGAATCTCGTTGATGAGGTTCAGAAGATGCCGACCGCTGTCATGAATATCGCCGACATAGTCCTTGTAGGAATCGTTGCCGATCGGACCAAGCACCTCGTTCTTGATGATCTGGGAAAATCCGAGAATGGCGTTCAGGGGCGTTCGCAGCTCGTGACTCATGGTGGCGAGGAACCGCGATTTGGCCAGATTGGCCGCTTCGGCTCGCCGCCGCGACTCATCGGAAATCGCCTTGGCCGTGCCCAACTCGGCAATGAGCAGGTCTTTTTCGGCCCGATGTTCCAGCATCGCCAGTGTCGCCGAGTAGAGTCGCCAGGACAGCAGGATAAGGAAGACCAACGCTGAGGCAGCCAAAAGCGACAGCGACAGATGGAGGAGCCCGCCGCGGGTCATGAAGACGGCGATCAGCGTCAGCGTGACCGGGACCGTGCCGGCGATACCGGCGAGCGGGATGGCGGAGGCCAGTGACGTCGTCACCGCGACCATGACCAGCATGACCGCGAACTGGAACAAATCCAATCCCAAGGAACTTTGCTTGAATTGCAATCCGGCAAACAATGCCGCCCACGCCAAGCCACTCATGAAGTCGGCAGCGACAAACCGGTTGCGCCAAGTTCGGAGGTTGACCGGCGCGGCCCGCAGCCCTCTGAATCGCCTGCACAGCACGATCACCAGGGCATGCAGCGTCAGGACGGCTATGGCCCAGGAAACCACAACGACCGGATCCGACCATGGACTCGAAGCACCGGCGACCAGAACGATGAGCAGGGGAACGGAATAGGTCGCGCTGATCCGGGTTTTGGCAAAGGTCAGTGCCAGCTCATAGTCGAACGCAATCGGGCCGCCCGAGCCCGCGTTGAGACGCTCGCGCTGCTCCTGAACGGTCCGCAGCACCGATCGACGACGGTCCGCCCGGCGACGATTCATCGACGTCTGCCGTTGTGTGGTCGCATGGTCGGTGGTCGTCACGGGGGTCGGTCCGGATGGCATTGAGTTTGTTGGAAAACTGGCGCCTTGGCGACGAAATCATGGAGCAAAAGGCTTAACGCGCCGATCAGCAACGTGGTTAATGAGGCACGATGCCCGAACCGAAAAATCAGCGAACTCAACCGAGCGGTCATGTGAACGATCTGGATGATCTCGTGACCCGGATTCGGGCGTGCCGGATCTGTCGCGACCATCCCCGCGGACGGGCGCTCGCGCACGAGCCGCGGCCGGTGTTGCGGGTCAGCTCAAGCGCCTCGATATGCGTGGCCGGGCAAGCGCCTGGTACCCGCGTGCACGCCTCGGGCGTGCCCTTCACCGACCCTTCCGGCGATCGGTTGCGTGCCTGGATGGGCGTCGAGGAGGCCACATTCTACGATGCCGATCGTATCGCGATCGTGCCGATGGGCTTCTGCTTTCCCGGTCTGGACCGGCGGGGCAGCGACTTGCCGCCACGCGCCGAGTGCGCGCCGGCATGGCGCAAGTCCCTGTTCGACCGGATGCCCGGTGTCGACCTGATCATCGCGGTGGGCGCCTACGCCCATAAATGGCACCTCGGCGAGCGTCGCCGCCAGACGCTGACCGAGACCGTCGCGGCATGGCAGGACATCGTCGAGGGCGCCGAAGCGCCGCAAATCATGCTCTGCCTCATCCCTCCTGGCGAAACAATTCCTGGCTCAAACGAAATCCGTGGTTCGAACTGGAGCTGCTGCCGGACTTGAGGCGTCGGGTGGCTCGCCGTTTGGGCCGGACTTGACGGATTGAAATAAAATTCTATTTGGAGTACTTATTTCATTCGAAAGTAGGAAAAACTACTGAAAACATGGAGTCGGAAGATGGTCGACCGTCTGGATCGCAAGATCCTCAAAATACTGCAGGAAGACGCCACGGTCCCGGTTGCCGAGATCGGCCGCCGCGTCGGGCTTTCGACGACCCCTTGCTGGCGGCGCATCCAGAAGCTTGAAGAGGATGGCGTGATCACCGGCAGGGTCGCGCTGCTCAATCCCGCCAAGGTCAACACCAGCGTGACCGCGTTCGTCGCCATCACCACCAGCCAGCACAACGAAGAATGGTTGAAACGGTTTGCCGAAGTGATCCGCGAATTGCCGGAGGTGGTAGAATTCTACCGCATGGCCGGCCAGGTCGACTACCTTCTGCGCGTGGTGGTGCCCGACATTGCCGCTTACGACAATCTGTACCAGCGGCTGATCTCGAAGATCGACATTTCGGATGTCTCGACGACCTTCGCCATGGAGCAGATCAAGTACACCACCTCGCTGCCGCTGAACTACCTCCAGATCGACAAGGCACGGCAGCGCGCCGTCAGCGCCGCCTAGCCCACGGCGCTTTTTTTGGCCTTGGCCGACCGCTGGCGGAGCCGATCGATCTGCACCGGATCGGTCAGTTCCCGGACGGCGTCGCGACCGATCCAGCGCGCAGTCCGCTCGGCGCTTGCCGCCAGCTTCTCGGCCAGCGCCAAAGCCGGGCCGTGCAAGACCATCGAGCGCTTGCCGATCTGGCGCAGGGCCCAGTTGGCGGCCTTCTTCACGTAGTGTCTGGGGTCGCTGGCGCGGGCCTCGATCAGGCCGAGCAGGGGGAGGAACTCGCGGTCCGGCGCACCTTTGTGATGAACCGCCTTGGCGGCCAGCAGCGCAAAGCCCGCCCTGCGCACGAATTCCGGCTTCTCGTCGACCCAGGAACGAATGGCATCGTCGACATGCTCGGTCTTGACGAACAGTTTCATGCAAGCCTGGTCGCACTCATCCCATGAGTCGAAATCGACCGCCCAGGCGTCCATTTGCGAGCGCGTGACCCTCTTGGGCTCGCCGATCAGGGTGGCGAGAAGGCGCGCTCGTGAAATCCGGTCGACCACAACGCCAGCGATAGCGGCTGATTGCGGCCAAGTCGTTTGGCGATCGGCCGCAATTGGGCCATGGACACGCCGAACGCCTTGCTCGTTTCGATACCGAAGCGCCCCATGCCGGCACGATTCTCCGCCGAACCGAGTGATTTCAGCTCGGCCACAACGGCATCGATGTTGGCATCGGCCTCGCTCACGGCCGCTCCAGACGGGCAATCAGGCTCGAAGTGTCCCACCGCTTCCCGCCCATCGACTGCACCTCGGCATAGAATTGATCGACCAACGCGGCCACCGGCAGCCTGGCACCATTGTTGCGCGCCTCCTGCAGACTGATGGAGAGGTCCTTGCGCATCCAGTCGACCGCAAAACCGAATTCAAACGTGCCGGCACTCATTGTTTTGTGGCGGTTGTCCATCTGCCAGGACTGGGCCGCGCCCTTGGAGATGACCTCGACGACCTCTTCCACATCGAGGCCCGCGCGCTTGGCGAAGTGGAGGCCTTCCGAGAGGCCCTGGACCAATCCGGCGATGCAGATCTGGTTGACCATCTTGGTCAATTGGCCGGCGCCGACCGGACCCATCAGGCCGACCATTTTGGCGTAGGCTTCGATCACCGGTTGGGCCCGGCGAAAGACCGCCTGGTCGCCCCCCACCATGACCGTCAGGGCGCCGTTCTCAGCCCCCGCCTGTCCGCCGGAGACCGGCGCATCGAGGAAGCCGATGTCCCTGTCGGCGGCCAGCGCGTGAAGTTCGCGCGCAACCACGGCCGATGCCGTGGTGTTGTCGACCAGCACCGAACCTGGCGCCATGCCGGCGAGCACCCCGTCGGGGCCGATCGCCACCGAGCGAAGATCGTCGTCATTGCCGACGCAGGAAAAGACGAACTCGGCGCCATCGGCGGCCTGCCGGGGCGTCGGGGCGTGGGCCCCGCCGTGGCTCTCGACCCACCGTTCGGCTTTGGCCTGAGTGCGATTGTACACCGTGACGTCGTGACCTCCGCGCCCCGACAAATGGCCGGCCATGGGGAACCCCATCACGCCCAAACCAATGAAGGCAATTTTCGCCATATCCGACCTGCTCCCGTCTCTATGAAGAATCCCGCGCGGCCCTTTCCACACCCGATCTCTTCTAGCCGAGTGCGCATGGCCGCGTCTGCGCGATCGACCGCGCCGTGCCGATGGGCCGGTCGCGTCCGACGGAGCCAGCCGGCGGCCGATATTCGCGACCGCACGCCGTCGCGTTAAATATACTTGACACTTAGTCTGATATTTCATACATGAAGTCCAGCAAACACGACCATGTGTAAATGCAAGCAGACACGAGGTGTCAAAAATATGTCCTATCAAGAAAAGAAGGTCGCCGTGTCCCTCATCAGCGCCCTGATCGTGTTCGCGCTCTATGCCTTCTACATGTTTGGCATGTTCCAGGAGGGGCGTTTCGACGGCCCTGAAGCCAGCAGCCTTGTAGGCAAGAGTTCCTTTGTGCTGATCGGTGCGAGCATTGTGGTGAGCATCGTGGTGCAAATCGTCTTCGCGATCATCCATGCAATCGCGACCAGGGAAAACGAGCGTTTTACGAGCGACGAGCGCGACAAGCTGATTGAGCTCAAAGCCATGCAAATCATTTTGATCACTTTCAGCGTCGGCTTTCTGGCATCGATGGGCGTGTTGGCTCTGGAGATGCTGCTTCCCTATATGGTTTTCCTTCTCATCATCCTTTCGATGTTTGTGGCAAACATTATTGGGGATCTCGCAAAGCTCTTCCTTTACCGGAGGGGATTTTGAGATGGGCAAAGGCCGGATCAGCAACAATATCCGCAAACTGCGCTTTGAGCATGACGAAATGACCCAAAAGCAGTTGGCGGAGGAGACGGGCGTGTCCCGGCAAACAATCGTTGCCATTGAAAGGGCCAAATACTCTCCATCCCTGCAATTGGCCTTCCTGATCGCCCACGCCTTCGAACGACCGCTTCAGGACGTCTTCTCGTATGACGCCAGCGACTAAAACGCAGTCGAGGTTGGCGAAGGAAGCGTCCAACTCGTCACCCCAAGCCAATGAAAAACTCGGGGATGCGAAAAATCGAGTTCAGTGGATTGTGGCGAGGAAAGCGTGGTGTCTTTGGCGAGACGATATCTTGGCTCGCCATGGCCCCCTGCCGCGGTCGATCCGAGGGGAGATCGACGGCCAGGTCTGCCCGCTGGTCGCCGAGATCAAGGATCGCGTCCTGTTCTAGTTGAGGAGGAACAAGGCTGTGTTCAGCGCGACCGCCAAGCCGACCCAAACGAGG
This sequence comes from uncultured Bauldia sp., assembly GCA_963663975.2. Lineage (GTDB taxonomy): Bacteria > Pseudomonadota > Alphaproteobacteria > Rhizobiales > Kaistiaceae > JANQRX01. Next base: position 148,048 of record CAXXRA010000015.1, read on the forward strand.
TAGGGCAGGTACAATATCGCCGCCGGTCAGCTGACCGCGAGTGAAGCAATGACCGTCCAGGCGACGGCAAGGAACAGCGCCACGATCGCCGTCAGCCCCAAGCCGGTACTTTGGGCGCCGAAAAACGCCCAAACCCATACCGCGTTGAGCGCCAATTGCACGAAATACGCCGTCAGCGCCGCATTCCGCCCGACCGATCCCGGCTCGAGCCAGACCAGCCAGGCGGCCACGCCCATCACGACGTAGAGCACCGTCCACACCACGCCGAAGACCGCATCAGGTGGCATGAAGCCGGGCTTCGCCAACGCGCTGTACCAGGTCGGTGCCGCGGCGCTGATGGCGATCGACCCCAGCCAGCCGGCGACCAGTGCGGACGCCACGAACGCCGCAAGGCCGAGCAGTTTCGAGGTGCCGGCCGGTCCGACCGATCGTCGAAATCGCTCCTCAGCCAACGATGCGCCTCCAGCATATCGGTTGACCGGCCCTGCCGGACGACTAAGTTCCGGCCCACCCCACGCGATCAAGATTCTCGTACAGATGGCCACCATAGACAAGCAAGCAGTTTTCGCCCGCCTTGGCGGCATCCGCGGCCCGGATGACGATCGCGACATCATTCGCCGCGGCATGGTGTCCGATATCGTCATTGCAGGCGGCAAGGTGATGTTCTCCATCACGGTTCCGGCGGAGCGGGCGGATGCCTTCGAGCCCATGCGCAAGGCTGCTGAAACGGCCGTCGCCGCCATGGACGGTGTCACCGGCGTCATGGTTGCGCTGACGGCCGAGAAAAAGCCCGCCGGATCGACGGGTGCCGGTCCGGCCCCATCGCCCGGGCCCGGTACCGGTCCCGCTCCCAGGCGGGCAGGGAACGGCCCGCGATCCACGGCGCAATCAGGCAAGCCCGGTGTTCCCGGCGTTTCGTCGATCGTGGCGGTGGCCAGCGGCAAGGGCGGCGTCGGCAAATCGACAACGGCGGTCAATCTCGCCCTGGCGATGAAGGCCAGCGGGCTCCGCGTCGGGATTCTCGATGCCGACATTTACGGCCCGTCGCTGCCCCGCCTGCTCGGCCTCTCCGGCCGCCCGGAGGCCACCGGCGAGAGGATGCTGAAGCCGCTTGACGGCTTCGGCGTCCAGGTCATGTCGATGGGCTTTCTGGTCGACGAAGACACACCGATGGTGTGGCGCGGGCCGATGGTGGTTTCGGCGCTGACCCAGATGCTGCGTGAAGTCGCTTGGGGCGAACTCGATGTGATGGTCGTCGACATGCCTCCCGGCACCGGTGACGCGCAATTGACGATGGCGCAGCAAGTGCCGCTGGCGGGCGCCATCATCGTCTCCACCCCTCAGGATCTCGCCCTGATCGACGCCCGCAAGGGGCTCAACATGTTTCGCCGCGTCGACGTTCCGGTGCTCGGCCTGGTCGAGAATATGAGCTACTTCCAGTGTCCCCATTGCGGCGAACGCAGCGAGATATTTTCCCATGGCGGCGCCCGGCGCGAAGCCGAACGGCTGGGCGTGCCGCTGCTTGGCGAGGTGCCGTTGGCGATGAGCATCCGTGAAACGTCCGACGCCGGCCGGCCAATCGTTGTGGCCGAGCCCGACGGCGATCTGGCCAAGATCTATCAGGGGATTGCCCGCGCGGCCTGGGACGGCATTCAGAAGTCCGGTTCCGACAACGCCCGGTCGCCGCCGAAGATCGTGATCGAGGACTGAGGTCGAAAGGGTCTAGTCGCCGCCGCCCCGGGCGTACCGGCTCCACAGGCCGGCAGCGGCTCCCGACACGGCAAATATCGCCATCACTGCGGCCAGCGTCAGCGCCGATGGCGAAGCTCCGAGGCTGGCGCCGGCCACCAGGGCGCCGCTGGCACCGACCCCGAATTGCAGGCTGCCGCCAAGTCCCGATGCTGTTCCGGCAAGCTCGGGCCTGACCGAAATGCTGCCGGCGATGGCGCTCGGCAACGAAATTCCGTTGGCCAGGCCGACAAAGGCGACCGGCGCGAAGAGTGTCCAGGCGCTCAGCCAGCCGGCCGCGAACAGGATCACCATGATCATGACCGTTGCCAACAGGAGGATATTTCCGCTGAGGATCATGAACGGCACGCCGAGCCGCTGCGAAAACCGACCGGACAGGAAATTGCCGGCGAAATAGCCCAGTGACACGAACAGCAGCCCCAGGCCGACATCAACCGCGCTGAGATCGAGCAGTTCGGTGGCGATGAACGGCGCGCCGGCAAGAAACGAGAAAAAGACGCCCGACGTCAGCGCGGCGGTCAGTGCGTAAGCCCAGAACGACGGGATCGTCATCAGAATCGCGACATTGGCGAACGGGGAGGCATCCGGCTGGCGGACGGCAGCGACCTTGGTCTCGGGGAGCACGATCCACGCCAATAGGAGAATCAGGACGGAAGCGCCGGCGATCAGCAAGAAGACCGCCCGCCACCCGAATACATCGTCGATTGCACCACCCAGTATCGGCCCGACCATCGGCGCCAGGGCCATGCCCATGGTCACGTAGCCCAGCACGCTTGCCGCCCGGTCTCGCTCGAACAGGTCCCGCACGACGGCCCGGCTGATTACGATACCGGCACAACCGCCCAGACCCTGGACAATACGGGCAATGATCAGCGCGCCGATCGAGGAGGCAAGCGCGCACCCGATTCCGGCGACGATGAACACGATGAAACCGGTGAACAACACCGGTCGCCGGCCGAAACGGTCCGACAGCGGTCCAACAAAGAGCTGGCCGACCGCGGTTGCCACAAGATAGCCCGAAAGGACGAGCTGCACGGTGACAAGGTCTGTCGCGATATCGGTTCTGATCGACGGCAAAGACGGTACGATAACGCTGATGGCGAGCGGATTGAGGGAGGCGACGGCGACCAGAACCGCAACCAGCGTGAGTCCGGAAATCTCGACGTGGCGCACGGTATGGTTCATGGACTAGCTGTTGGTCTCGATCGAAGCACAGGTCACAAATGCACAATCTGTTGCGGGTTGCATGACACTCATTTTCAACTTTCAGAGGCCGCGCCCGCGGTCATCGGCATGGCTCTTCGGCGGCCGCAAGTCTTCATTCCGCCGACTAAGCCGGGCGCGCGGAGATTTTTCCGTGCTTCGAGGATCGGAACTGTCTGGTTGCGTCATTGCGGCTGCGAACGCAGCAGCCCATGATGAAACCTGAACGGCAGTTTGTCGAGGGCCGAATCGGAGGCTCGCCGGCCCTTACGGCAGGAAACTTGAGCACACGGCCATGACCGAAGCGGACAACTCACCCTGGCCAACCGAAATCCGGCTTCGCTCCGATCGCAGATTGCTTGTGGTCGGTTTTGACGACGGCCGGCGCTTCGAGTTGGCGGCCGAATATCTTCGGGTACTGAGCCCTTCGGCCGAGGTTCAGGGCCACAGTCCAGAGCAGCGCAAGATCGTCGGCGGCAAGAAAGACGTCCTCATCAGCGCCATCGACCCAATCGGCAACTACGCCGTACGTCTGACCTTCGACGACGGGCACAACACCGGGCTGTTCAGCTGGCGGTACCTGCTGGAGTTGGGCGTCAATCACGAGCGGAACTGGGCCACCTACCTTGCCGACCTCAGGCGCGCCGGACAGCACCGCGGAGCATAAGGACAATCGGCGCAGCCCTCAAAAAAAAGCCGGCGTCGCCGCCGGCTTTGGGCCTCACACCGCGGTTGATGTCACGTGTCAGAGGACGACGACCCGGGTGCCGACGTTGACCTGCTCGTAGAGGTGGATGACGTCGTCATTGATCATCCGGATGCAGCCCGACGTATATAATCCCCAAAAAAAAGCCGGCGTCGCCGCCGGCTTTGGGCCTCACACCGCGGTTGATGTCACGTGTCAGAGGACGACGACCCGGGTGCCGACGTTGACCTGCTCGTAGAGGTGGATGACGTCGTCATTGATCATCCGGATGCAGCCCGACGAAACGGCCTGGCCGATGGTCCAGGGCTGGTTGGAGCCATGGATGCGGTACAACGTCGACCCGATGTAGAGCGCCCGCGCGCCAAGCGGGTTGTCGATCCCGCCCTTCATATGCGCGGGCAGGATGACCCCTTTTGCGCGCTCACGGGCAATCATCCGCGGGGGCGGCGTCCAACCCGGCCATTCCGCCTCGCGCGATACCCGGTTCCTGCCCGACCACTGAAAACCCTCGCGCCCGACGCCGACGCCGTACTTCCAGGCCTTGCCGCCGTCGACGACGAAGTACAGCCGGCGCTCGTCGGTGTTGACGATGATCGTGTTGGCTCCGTGTGGCCCGTCATAGCGGATGAGCTGGCGCCTGATCGGCGAATAATTGCGCCGTACGCCGGCCCTGGCGCCGACGCGTGCCAAGGCGCCCTGGTCGACCTCGACGAAGTCCCACTTCTCCGGGTCCCAGACGCGGAGCGTTTGGGCCTGCGCCACCAACGGCGCCGACCAAACCATCACCGCAAACACTCCGATCACCAACTTTGCCAGTGTTTTCATGACCCCATCCGTTGATCGAGCAATCCCTTCGCCGGCGGCATTGCGCCGCCTTCCGGTAGTTTTGCAACAGAATGATCCGCATCCGCAATGGCTTGGCGGATTCTGCACGCAATCGTGACCATATTTCATCCGGGGTGTTGTGCAAAAGCAACGCTTGGTACGCTCACCGGACCTCCACCAACCCTGAACCGGTCTCACCGGCTTCCAAACACAGATCGAGCAAGCGCTGAACTCGGGCGGCCTCTCGAAACGACGGTCCGGTTGATTCGCCAGTGCGAATGGCTGCGGCAAATGCCTCGTACAAGGACGGTACGGGCGGGCACGCCACGTCCCGCCAGGTCCCCGGATCCACATCGGCACCGGCACAGATGGCCAGGCTCGATTCGTCCCCGTCGGCGCGCAATCGAATTCCTCCGCGATCGCCGAACAGGTCGAGGCGCAGGTCGTTGACGTGGCCAGGCGCCCAGCGGGTGGCATGGATGACGCCGACCGCACCCCCCGCCAATTCCGCGCCAATCGTGAAGGTGTCGTTGGCGTCCAGCACGTAGCCGCCGATGCGATCCCCTTCGGCTTTGTGGAAGTTTGCGGTCCGGCTCTGCATCCGCACGATCTCCCGGCCGAAGACGAACGTTGCCAGATCGATGAGGTGAACGCCGATGTCGCCGACCACACCCTGGCTTCCGTGGCCTTGGGAAAGGCGCCACAGCCACCGCCCTTCGGTGTGCCAATCGCCCCAGCCGCGGCTGACCAGCCAACTTTGCAGATAGGCGGCGTCGAAGTGGCGTAGATTGCCGATTTCGCCGGCCGCCACCAACTCGCGCGCCTTGATCGCGGCCGGCGATGAACGGTAAGTCAGGTTGACCATGTTGACGATGCCGGCCGCCTCGGCCGCCTCGGTCATCTCCAATGCCAGAGGGTAGCTGGTCGACAGCGGCTTCTCGCACAGAACGTGTTTGCCGGCTGCGACCAGGGTCATCGTCGTGGGATGATGGACGGCATCGGGGGTGACGTTGGAGGCGGCGTCGAAATTGCCCCAGGCGATCGCCTGGTCCAACTCGGCGAAGGTGTCCGGGATGTCGAACTCAGCGGCAAATTCGGCAAGGCGATCGGCGACCGGCTCAACCGCGCCGGCCAGCGTGACGCCGTCCATCTTGCGAAACGCCCGCGCATGCCGCCGGGCCATGTCGCCGGTTCCCAGAATAAGGATTCGGGTCAAGGGATCACCCCGACGCTTTTTCAGTGCCGCCGTGAAGCCGGTCACCGCGTTCGCTCAGCGGTTCGGGAGCCTCAGCAGCAGGCGTGTGCTTGGCGACCCCGACCTCGGGCCAGCCCCCGGCCGGGTCGGCGGCCCATTTGGCCGCGTTGCGCAGCACCTGCTGGACGCTGGTGTCGTGGTAGATGGGATAGACCTCGTGTCCGGCGCCGAAATAGAAGATCCGACCGCCGCCACGGCGGAAGGTTACGCCTGAACGAAATACCTCACCGCCCTGATACCAGCTGATGAACACCGTCTCCAGCGGTTCTGGGATGGTGAACGGCTCGCCGTACATCTCCGACCGCTCGATTTCAAAGAATGGTCCCACGCCGCGTGCGATGGGGTGATTGCCATTGACCACCCAGACGCGCTCCCTCTCGCCCGCCTCGCGCCACGAAAGTGAGCACGGTGTTCCCATCAGCCTGCGAAAAACCTTTGAAAAGTGGCCAGAATGCAGGACTACAAGGCCCATACCTTGCCACACCCGCTCGATCACCCTGTCAACCACGGCATCGTCGACCGACCCGTGCGCCGCGTGGCCCCACCAAAAGAGCACATCGGTGTCGGCCAGACGCTCCTCACTCAGCCCGTGGTCGACCTGCTCGAGAGTGGCTGTGGTGGCCGAAATCGTGGGATCGATATTGAGTGCATCAGCGATGTAGCTGTGCATGCCGTCGGGATAGATCCTTCGGACGAGGTGATTCTCGCGATCGTGGACGTTTTCGCCCCACACAACGGCACGAACGGACATTTCGGAACCCCGGATGCGTTTGTCTTGATGGAAAGTCGGGCGGGTTCAGCGGACGCCGCGATTTGCCGCACGAAGTCTCGGTTGCTTTGAGCGGCGGCAGCATATACCGGAGCACCGACGTCATTGCACCAGTTTTGTCATCACCACGTCATTTTATGCCGGTGTGAACAAGGCCACAGCAACCAGTCGTTAATGGGTTCAATGTATGTGCCGGGCCGGGATGGGGATTAACCATGCATGATTTGCTGTTTCGTTTTGTTCTTTTTGTCGGTTTGAGCGCTCTGTCGTCGGTCGTGATGGCGTTGCCCTACCTGACCATTCAGTAGGTTTTTGCGGCCGCCCGAGCGCCGGAAGAATCAGCCCAACAAAGCCCTCCTCTGTCATCGTGGGCGGTGGGGCGACCGAGGCCGGTGGTTTTCCTTGGCAAGCCCCTGTTTTTCTCACTAGACTTTGGCCAGCGCCGGACCCGCGAGCGCTTCTGCTCGTCCTCAAGGTCGGGAACCCGGCAACCAGAGGGAGGAACGACAACGATGATCAACGTAAGGGGCCTCATGCGCACTGCCGCGACCGTCGTGGCGTCGGTGCTGTTCGCCGCGCAGGCGGCGGCCGTCACGCTACATGTGCAAAATGGCGGCGATCCGACCTCACTGGATCCTCACAAGGTCTCGGGCGATTGGGAAAACCGCATTGTCGGCGACATCTTCGAGGGGTTGGTAACCGAGGACCCGGGCGCGCTGCCCATGCCGGGCATGGCGACCAGTTGGGACATTTCCGACGACGGGCTGGTCTACACCTTCAAGTTGCGCGAGGGCGCGGTGTGGTCGGATGGCGAGCCGGTGACGGCGGCCGATTTCGTGTTTGCCTTTCAGCGGCTGATGAATCCCGAGACGGCGGCGAACTACGCCTATCTCCAGTACACGATCAAGAATGCCGAGGCGATCAATGGCGGTGATATCACCGATCTGGGCGCGCTCGGCGCAAGGGCGATTGACGACAAGACCCTTGAAATCACCCTGGAAAATCCTGCGCCCTTCTTCCTCGGCGCACTCACCCATTACACCGCATTTCCAGTTCCCAAACACGTCATCGAGCAACACGGCGACGATTGGGTCAAGGTCGATAAAATCGTCGTCAACGGCCCCTATCGCCCGGTCGAGTGGGTGCCTGGGAGCCACGTCAAGACCGTGGTCAACGACAGCTGGTACGACACCGCTTCGCTCAAGATCGACGAGGTCGTCTTCTACAAATTGGAGGACCAGTCGGCGGCCTTGAAGCGCTATCGCGCCGGCGAGTTTGACATTCTGACCGGATTCCCCAAGGACCAGTTCGACTGGATCCAGGAGAATCTGCCGGGCCAGGCTCACGTGGCGCCATTCGCTGGGCTCTACTACTATGTGATGAACCACAACCAGGCGCCGTTCGACGACGTACGCGTGCGAACCGCCTTGTCGATGGCGCTCAACCGCGAGGTGATCGGCCCGCAAGTCCTGGGCACCGGTGAACTGCCGGCCTATTCGTGGGTTCCGCCGGGTATGCCAACTACACCGAAGAACCGGCCTACGTGACTTGGAAGGACCTCTCCTATGAGGACAAGGTCGCCGAGGCCAAGGATCTGATCGCGGCGGCCGGATATGGCACCGACAATCCGTTGAAGCTGCAGCTTCGCTACAACACCAACGAAAACCACAAACGCATCGCCGTGGCGGTGTCGGCCATGTGGAAGGCGCTGGGAATCGAGGTTGAGCTCTACAACACCGAGACCAAGGTCCACTATGCCGAACTGCAGGAGAACCAGCTTGAAGTCGCCCGTGCCGGATGGCTGGCCGACTACAACGATCCGGTCAACTTCCTGGAACTGTTGAAGGACGGCGTGCCGTATAATTACGGCCGGTTCAACAATGCCGAGTTCAACGGCCTGCTCGATCAGGCGGCCGGTGAGACGGACCTGACGGCGCGCGCCGAACTGCTCAAACGGGCGGAACGCATCGCCATGGATGAGGCTGCCGCGATCCCGATCTACTACTATTTGTCGGAGAACGTGGTCTCGCCGAAGATCACCGGCTTTGAGGACAACGCGTTCGACATCCATCGCACGCGCTGGCTGACCAAGGCGGAATAAACCGGGCACGGTCGGGTGCGCCCGTCATCGGGCCCACCCGACTTGCCATAATGGTCGGTTGACCGAATGCTTGGCTTCGCCATCAGGCGACTGCTGTCGACGATTCCCGTCCTGTGGATCGCTTTGACGGGAGCGTTCTTTCTGCTGCGCCTGGCGCCCGGCGGGCCATTTGACGGCGAGCGGCCGCTGCCGGCCAAGATCCTCGAAAACCTCCGTGCTCACTACGAGCTCGATCGCCCGCTGATCGAGCAGTATCTGACCTATCTGTGGCAGGTCGTGCAGGGCGACCTCGGGCCGTCATTCACCACCGATGATTTTACTGTCGGCGAGCTGATTTCGCTGGGAATGCCGTTCACCTTCGTGCTTGGCGGGCTGGCGTTTGCAGCCGCGATCAGCCTGGGCATCGTCACCGGCGTCCTTGCCGCGCTCTACCAGAACCGAAATGTCGACTACATCCTGGTCGTCGTGGTCATGATCGGTCTGATCATTCCAAACTTTCTCATGGCACCGATCCTGCAGCTGGTTTTCGGCATCGCGCTCGATTGGTTTCCCGTCGGTGGCTGGGGTGACGGCAGCCCGGCCAACCTGGTGCTGCCGGTGACCGTGTTGGCACTGCCCCACATCGCCCGAATTTCGCGGCTCATGCGGGGCAGCATGATCGAGACGCTGAACGCCAATTTCGTCAAGGCGGCCGAAGCCAAGGGACTTGGAGCGCGCCTTGTGGTCGTACGCCACGCCATCAAGCCGGCGTTGATTCCGGTGGTTTCCTATCTGGGACCGGCGGCCGGGTTCCTGCTGACCGGATCCTTGGTGGTCGAGACGATCTTCGGGGTGCCCGGGATCGGGCAATACTTTATCCAGGCCGCCCTCAACCGCGACTACGGTATGGTGCTGGGGACGGTCATTTTTTACATGATCCTGATCGTTGGGCTGAATTTGCTGGTCGACCTCATCTACGCCTGGCTCGATCCCAGGGTGCGCTACCGATGATGTTCCGCCTCACCAGCCGCGACGAGCTTGCCGAAGATTTTGCCGACGGCGAGGGTGCGCCGCGCGGACGCAGCCTGGGCCGTGACGCGCTTCTCCGGCTCGCCCGCAACAAGGCCGCCGTTGTCTCGATCGGGTTGCTGGTACTGCTCGTCGTGGCGGCGCTGCTTGGTCCGTTCTTCATCCCGTTCAACTATGAGGATCCGGACTGGGCCGCCTTCCGCGCTCCTCCGGGGCTGGCCTCCGGGCACTATTTCGGGACCGATCAAAACGGTCGCGACCTCCTGGCCCGTACGCTTTACGGCACCCAGATTTCGCTCCTGGTCGCCGTCGTGGCGACGCTGGTTTCGATCGTCATCGGAGTCGTCTATGGATCGGTCGCTGGATATCTCGGCGGCCGCGTCGACGCAGTGATGATGCGGTTCGTCGATATCATGTTCGCACTCCCCTACATCCTGTTCGTCATACTGCTGATGGTGGTGTTCGGCCGCAATGTGGTTTTGCTGTTCGCCGGCATTGGGGCGGTCGAATGGCTGACCATGGCCAGGATCGTTCGAGGACAGACCCTGTCGATCAAGCACAAGGAATTCATTGAAGCGGCGCGCGCCAGCGGCCAGCGGCCGTTCAAGATCATCGCCCGGCACGTGGTGCCGAACCTTGCCGGTCCGGTCATTATTTACGCAACCCTGACCGTGCCGGAGATCATCGTGACTGAGAGCTTCCTCTCCTACCTTGGCTTCGGCGTTCAGGAGCCGCTGACCTCGCTCGGCACGCTGATCGCCGAAGGCGCCAAGGTTCTCGAGGTTCTGCCGTGGCTGCTTCTGTTCCCGGCCGGATTTCTGGTCGTGCTGCTGTTGTCGCTGAGCTTCATCGGCGACGGGTTGCGTGATGCCTTCGACCCGAAGGACCGCTGAGGTGACGGCGCTGCTTGAACTCGACGATCTGTCGGTCCGCTTTGCCACCGCCGATGGCGAGGTGAAGGCCGTCGAGAAGCTCAACCTGACCTTGTCGGCCGGCGAGACGCTGGCCGTCGTGGGCGAGTCGGGCGCCGGAAAATCGCAGGCGTTTCTGGCCACACTCGGCCTGTTGGCACGCAATGGCAGCACCACCGGCGCGGCCCTTTTTGGCAGACGAAACCTGCTCGCCATGAGCCGGAGCGAATTGGACGAGATCCGCGGCAGCGAGATTTCGTTCATTTTCCAGGACCCGATGACGGCCCTGAACCCGTCGCTGACGATCGCCCGGCAATTGACGGAGGTCCTGGAGCAACACCGCAACCACGATTCGGCCGCTGCCCGGACGGTGTCGGTGGAGATGCTGACCAGGGTGGGAATTCCCGATGCCGATCACCGCATCGACAACTATCCTCATCAATTGTCGGGTGGCATGCGGCAGCGGGTGATGATTGCCATGGCGCTGATGTGCCAGCCCCAGATTCTCATCGCCGACGAGCCGACCACAGCGCTTGACGTGACCTTGTAGGCCCAGATTCTGGCGCTCTTCCTCGAATTGAAGCGCGAATTCGGTTCGGCCGTCGTTCTGATCACCCACGATCTCGGCGTCGTGGCGGCGTTGGCCGAGCGGGTTGCGGTGATGTATGCCGGCCGCATCGTCGAGATCGGACTGGTGGACGACATTTTCGGCGCGCCGCGGCATCCCTATACCCGCGCCTTGCTCAAATCCACGCCGCGCCCCGATCGCTCCGACGCGCCGCTGGCGCCCATTGCCGGCTATCCGCCCAATCTGCAGAGATTGCCCCGCGGGTGTGCGTTTCATCCGCGTTGTCCCGAGCTTGTCGAACGCTGCAAGGCGGAGGTACCATCGTTCGAGGTCCAAGGTGTGCAGGGCAGCGCATGCTTTCGCGACGGCCATCCCGCCAGGCCGCCGGTCGGAAATTGACCGTGATGACCGGCGCCCCCCTTCTCAGCGTCGAGGGTCTGTCGACCGACTTCCACATCCATTCCGGTTGGATATGGCCGTTTGGCACCTCGCACCGTATTCGCGCCGTTGCCGACGTCAGTTTCGAACTTGACAAGGGTAAAACGATTGGAATCGTCGGGGAATCCGGGTGCGGAAAATCCACGCTTGGCCGGTCGATTCTGAGGCTGATCGAGCCGACCAGCGGCCGGGTATTTCTCTCCGGCGAAAATATCACCGGTCTCGACGCCGCTGCGTTGCGTCGCTCACGCCGCGACATGCAGATCATTTTTCAGGACCCCATCGCCTCGCTCGATCCGCGTATGACGGTGGGCGACATCATCGCCGAACCGCTAACAGCCTACGAACCGGCTCTGACAAAAGTCGAGCGGCGGCAAAAAGTACTCGACATGATGCGGCGGGTCGGGCTGATGCCGGACATGATCAATCGCTACGCCCACGAGTTTTCGGGCGGGCAGGCTCAGCGCATCGGCATCGCCAGAGCGATTGTGCAGAAGCCCAAGATCATCATTTGCGACGAGCCGGTCTCGGCGCTCGATGTGTCTATCCAGGCACAGATCATCAATCTTCTGATCGAATTGAAGCGCGGCCTCGGGCTGACGTTGATTTTCATCAGCCACGATCTGTCCATCGTCCGCCACATCTCGGACCGCATTCTCGTTCTTTACCTTGGCCGAACGGTTGAGACCGGGGAGACCGGTGTCATATTCACGCGGCCGCGCCATCCCTATACCAGGGCGCTGCTGTCCGCCGCCCTTGTTCCCGATCCGGCCATTGCCCGCACCCAGACGCTGTCGCCGCTGGAAGGTGAGGTGCCCTCACCGATCAATCCGCCGTCCGGGTGCGCTTTCCGGACGCGATGCCAATTTGCCCGCGACCGTTGCGCCGAGAGTCGCCCCGAGCTCAGAAGATTTGATCAGCGCACGGTGGCGTGCCATTTCGCCGAGGAGATCGCCGAACGCGGCAAGCCGTAGGGGTAGCTGATGTCGGGCCTACACCGGGTAGGTCTCATGATACCATTCGACGAAGGCGCGCACGCCATCGGTCAGCGATGTCTTCGGGCGGAAGCCGGTCAATGCCTCCAGCAGCGCCGGGCTGGCGTGGGTTGCACGCATGTCGCCCGGCTGGAGTGGCAGGAGGTTGCGCACCGCCTGCACACCCAACGCGTTTTCGAGTTCGGCAATCAGTGCCGGCAGGTCGACCGGTCGACCGCTGCCGATGTTGACGATCCGGTACGGAGCGGCAGGCGAGAGTGTATCCTGTGCGCCTGGCGTGCTGACCGGTTTGCCCGGGGTCGGCGGTTTGTCGATCAGGCGGATGACCGCCTCGACAAGATCGTCGATATAGGTGAGGTCGCGCTCCATGCGGCCCTGGCCGTAGACCTCGATCGGCCGGTTCGCCAGGATCGCCGAGGTGAACTTGAACAGCGCCATGTCGGGACGGCCCCACGGGCCGTAGACGGTGAATAATCGAAAAACGGTGGTGGGAATGGCGTGGAGATGGGCGTGCGCATGGCCCATCGCTTCCATCGCTTTCTTGGTTGCGGCGTAGATCGACAGCGGATGGTCGGCCGGATCGCTTTCGGCGAACGGCACCAGGTCGCTGGCGCCGTAAACCGAGCTGGTCGAGGCGAGCAGAAGGTGCCCGGGCTGCAGCCTTGTCGCGAGCGCCAGCACGTTCCATGAGCCGGTGACGTTGGATTCGATATAGGCGCCGGGATTCTCAAAGCTGTGGCGGACGCCGGCCTGCGCGGCCAGATGGACGATAACGTCCGGCCGGGCAAGCTCGCCCGCGCGCGCCAGGGCCCCAGTGTCGGCGAGTTGTCCGACGATCGGGGTAAATCCGGCAGACTGCTCGAGCATGGCGTGACGCCGCTTTTTCAACGCCACGTCGTAGTAGGGCGTCAGCCCGTCAAACCCGACCACCGAATGACCGTCGTCGAGAAGGCGTCGGGCAACGTGAAATCCAATGAATCCGGCGCTGCCGGTAACCAGAAACTTCATTCGGCGGCGGCGTCGAAAGCCGGTTCGCCGCCTTTATCCGGCCGGCCCACGCAGACATAGCGGAAGCCCTGGCGGGCGATTTCCTGGCCGCGATAGACGTTTCGCAAATCCACCAGAAGCGGCGATTTCATGATGCTTTTGAGGCGCCTGAAATCGAGTGCCCGAAACGAATCCCATTCGGTCAAGATGACCAGCGCCTCGGCGCCCGCCGCACATTCATAGGGGTCGGCGAGGAAATCGACATCGGTGAGATGAGGCCTGGCCTGCTCGATCCCTTCCGGATCATGCGCCACCACCACCGCGCCGGCGTCCTGCAGGGCAGGGATGATGGTCAGGGCAGGGGATTCGCGCACATCGTCGGTATCGGGCTTGAACGTCAAACCGAGAATGGCGATGCGTCGATTGTGGACCTTGCCGCCGAGCGCATTGATGATCTTGCGGGCCTGACTCCGCTTGCGGGACTCGTTGACGGAAATGGTGGCCTCGACGAGCCGTGCATGGGCTCCGGCATCCTGGGCGATCTTGAGAAGCGCCCGCATATCCTTCGGAAAACACGACCCGCCATAGCCCGGTCCGGCTTGCAGGAAATCCGGTCCAATCCGGCGATCGAGACCAATGCCGTTGGCAAGGTCGTGAACGTCCGCCCCCACCAATTCGCAAATATCGGCCATTTCGTTGACGAACGACACCTTCATGGCGAGAAACGCGTTGGCGGCATATTTGATCAATTCGGATGTTCGGCGGCCGGTGACCAGCAGCGTCGTGCGATTGATCTGGAGGGGTCGGTAGACCTCGGTCATCGTTTCTACGGCGCGATCGTCGGCGGTACCGACAACCACCCGGTCGGGCTGTTTGAAGTCGGCGATTGCCGCCCCTTCGCGCAGAAACTCCGGATTGGAAACCACCACCGCGTCGACGTCGGGGCGGGCTTCGCGGACGATGCGCTCGACCTCGTCACATGTGCCGACCGGCACCGTCGATTTGACAACGATGGCGGTGAAGCCGACCAGCTCGCGCGCGATCTCGCGCGCGGCGGCATAGACGTGGGTCAGGTCGGCGTAACCGTCGCCGCGCCGCGACGGCGTGCCGACGGCGATGAAAACCACATCGGCGTCGGCCACCGGCCGCGAAAGGTCGGTGGTGAAGGAAAGCCTGCCGCTGCGAACGTTCGTTGCCACCAGCTCGGGAAGGCCGGGTTCGAAGATCGGCATTTCCAGCCGTTCGAGGGCAGCGATTAGCGCCGCGTCCTTGTCGACGCAGGTCACCTGATGACCAAAATCGGCAAAGCACGCGCCGGAAACCAGACCGACATAGCCGCTTCCGATCATTGCGATCCGCATGTGGTGGCCCTCGCGTTTCGATTCGCCCGTGCCGCGCGTCTCGCATGGTAGCGCCGCAACCGGCCGACCCGCGCGGCAAAGCAGACTTCAATGGCAATTTCAAGCTCGTTGATGGCACCAGCGTGGCGGTTCGCAGGCGATTGCCGGACCGGCCTCGTCCCGTCCGCGGGCCGGCATTGCCCGGCACGCGCGCCAGTGCCGTTTACGATCCCTGCCTTTGCCGGTTCACCAGCAGGATACCCAACAGCACCAGCACTGCGCCGGCGATCTGCACCGCGTCGATGGTCTCACCGAGAATGGTGATCGAAAGTACGGCGCCGAAGATCGGCATCAGCTGGACGAACTGGCCGGCGCGCTCCGGCCCGATTTCGCCGACCCCGTACGACCAGAAGCGATAGGCGAGCAGCGAAGCAAACACCGCGATGTAAAGGACAGCCGCCCAGGCGCCGGGTGTCAGATCGACGGCAGGGAATCCGGTCAACAGGATCGCCACCGGGAGGAGAACGACCAGAGCTGCCGCGATGATGCTGCCAAGCAGCGCGTCCGGCGGCAGGTCGTCCGGCCGCCGGCGCAGTCCCAGCGAATAGATCGCCCACATGACCACCGCGGCCAGCACCCAGGCGTCACCACGATTGAATTGCAGGCCGATCAGGACGCCAAAATCGCCACGGGTGATGAACACGGCGATGCCGACCAGGGAAATCGCCACCCCGGTCCATTGCGCCGGCGAAGGCCGGCTTGACCCAGTCAGGAGGACGCCGATCAGGATCGCCACCGGTACCAGGGCGCTGATGAGGAGGGCGTTGATCGCCGTGGTGTTGGCCAGCCCGTAGTAGATGAAGGAGTGGAACCCGGCGATGCCGGTCGCCCCGAGCACCACGATCAGTCGCCACTCGCGCAGGATGATTCGGCGGCTCCGGAACATCGGCCGCCCCGCCAGCGGCAACAGCAGGACCAGGCAAATACCCCAGCGCAGCGTGTTGAGGCTCAGCGGATCGATATCGTTTCTGAGCGCGCGGCCGGCGACGTAGTTGCCGGACCAGAACAGCGCAGCCAGGGTCAGGGCAAGGTAGGCGAGGCGGTCGGATCTCATTTTTATTGGGGGTTACGACTCCGCAGCCGCAGCACATTCATCTGCTCGAAGGAGCAGGCCATGCTCTCGAAAACTCATGACCATCTCTTCGACGTCTTGGCCAATGCGGGACGGGTTTGTATCCGGGAATGCGTCGGAAATGGTCGAGAGAACATCTTTGCTTTTGTGTCCGGCCGATAGCATTTTCCAGATCGCGGCGGCGGTGACGTTGAGATGAAAAATCCGGCCGGTGTTGTTGTCGGCAATGAACAAGCCACGATCGATTTGCTGTTCTTCAACATTGAGACTACGCCGCCAGTGCGGCTTGCGAAAGGTCTGTGGACGTCGAAGGTCGCCAAATTTCCCGTTGAATTGCGAGCTTTTCGTGCTCGGCCATTCCGCGAAAGTCTCTTGCAGTGTGTCTGCTGCTTCTTCCGCCTCGCCATATGCAAGCGCAAACGTGGGGCGGGACATCACAAGTTCGGACAGCGAGCTGAGGATGCGGCCAGCGGGAGTCTGTCGCGCGAAGTTCTGCCAAACCAACGCTTTGAGGGCTTCCGACTTCGGCAATACGGTGAGCGCCGCGACCTGTTCGGGGACGCGCTTCAGGAAGACCAGCGCGCCGACGGCTGTTTCCTCGCCATTGGCCAGCAGGCTGTCCCCGGGCAGCGAAAGATACTGATATCTCCCTCCCGTCAGGCCCGCCGTCTTTTGGAGAAATTTGCGCGTGTCAGGTGCCAGAGTGGGGGGCAATGGTAAACGTAGTCGTGGCGCTATGCCGGGGCTCGCCACGGTGGCGTGCCGTGGAGAAATGAAGACCGCATCATCGCCAATGATGGCAAACCCTCGCGACGCCAAGACAGCGCCCAGGGTGCTCTTGCCCGTGCGAAATCCGCCCAGCAGGAGCACGGCGCGGCGGTGCATCACGACTGCCGCAGAATGTACGCAGAGAAGGCCCTCGGTGAGTTCGTTCGCCTGCGCCTTCAGGACTTCCGCAATAAAGCTGCAGGCGACGTCAGCTGGATCTTCAACGGTGTAGGTCGGGCCCACCCACCGTCCGCGGACGACGATACGCTCGTCGCGCCCGGTCAGCATCTCAAGATCCGGTTTCGCGGCAGGGTCGGCCGCGTCCTCTACGCGCCACCCCTTGAGCAGGTTGTCGCTCAGCAGTTGAATCTGCGGATTGATGCGTGCGCGCACCGAGGACGGAAAAGCGGTGAACTCCTTGAGTTCGCCGCTGTTGCCGCCAAAAAGATCGTTGCTGGCCAACTATCCATCAATGCACTGCGTGGTCCGGTCGGGATCGGCGCTCACAAAGGAGGACAGGGCGGCTGTCCTCCGCCCGCGCAAGCCTCTTCCGCCGGGCTCGGGGTACTAACCGCGCTGACCGCGGACGAGGCCGAGGCTGTGCTGGTGGCCGAGGCTGTACTGGCGTGCGCATCACTGATGTTCATCAAAAGAGGCGCGATGTAGACCGCCCCAGCACCAATTCCGAGCCGCTTCAGAAGAAGGCGACGATCCAAGCCATCGGTATTTCCCATCGAATATCTCCTCGTCCAGCCTACTTCACCAGAGTGCCAAAATCATAACCCGATGACATCACCGAATCATTCCTGAAGCCGGTCGATTGGTCCTAAAATTGAAGGGTTTTTATGTTCGGTGAGCCCGTCGCCCGAAAAGTCTAATCAGACGAGCGCGGCAGCCGGAATCAACGCCTGCGACGGTTGGCGCGACGTGACGCCGCTGCCGCTGCCGCGCCCCAGGAAGTGGTTTCGTTCGAGGTGACAATTCGCTGATCCCTTCGGCGCCTTGTGCGTCGGCTTGCCGGTGCCTACCCCTCCAACAACTCCGCCACCGCGACGTGGCGGCCCTCGGCGACCGATTTGACCCCGGCCAGAACCACGGCGAGGGAGTCGGTGGCGCCTTCTCCGCCGACCTCGGGCGGCTGGCCGCCACGGACCGCGTCGGCCCATTCGATCAGTTCCTCGGCCAGCGTGTCGGTCGGTTCGATCGCTATCGGGGTCTGCTCGCCGTCCCCCTGTTTCAGACAACGCAACCCGTCGAAGAAATTGTAGTAGGCGCTCATCTTCTTGCCGTAGACGTTGACGAGATAGTAGTCCGATGCCGATGCATAGCTCGTCGACAGCGACGACACGGCGCCGTTTTCGTGGGTCATCAGCAGCGTTCCGACATCGGGATTGTCACCCGGCAGGACCAGCTGCGAGGCCATGCCGGAGACCCTTTTGACCGGGCCCATCAGCATCATCAGCACGTCGACATAGTGCAGGCCGATCTGCAGCATCACCCCGCCGGGCATGCCCTCGGCCGTGTAGGTGAGGTTGCTGACCAGCTGGGGAATGGCGAACAGCCCGATCAGCGCGGTCAGAAAGTGAATTCCGCCGAGCAGATTGACCTGGCCGAAGGTAAACCGATGGGTTCCCATCACCGGGTCCTGGCCGATGGTGACGATGGCCAGTCCGATGACGCCGGACAGCAGGCCCTTGACCAGAGATTTGGTGGCGAAGCTGCAGATCACGGTCAGCCCGAAAAAGACCAGCGCGAACATATCCTGGGTACGGAACAGGAGGGCCACGTCGGCCAGCAGCGGGGCGATGAAATAGAGACAGAGAAAACTGAACAGCCCGCCGACGAAACTGGCGGTGATGGCGATGCCGAGCGCGCGCCCGGCCTCGCCCCGAGCCGCCATCGGATAGCCGTCGAGCGCGGTGGCCGAGGCCGAGGGGGTGCCGGGAATGTTGATCAGAACGGCGGAGAAGCTGCCGCCCGTCATGCCGCCGACATAGAGCCCAAGCAAGAGGGCGATGGAGATATCCGCCAGCAGGACGAAGGTGACCGGCAACAGAATGATGATGCCGGTGCTGATCGTCAATCCCGGGATCATGCCGACGATCAGACCCATCAGGACGCCGATAGCGGTTGCAACCAGGGTGGTGAGGCTGCTCGCCTGGACGAGCCCGCTCAGGACTTCCGGGCTCACGCGACAATCCCCGCCAGCAAGCCGCGCGGCAGAAAGACGCTGAAGCCGTGGCGAAACAGCACGTACAGGAGGGCGGTCATGGCGATGGCGCCGAGGCCGACCCGCAACGGGCGTCGTTCGCCGTAGAGCACCATCAGGGCGGTAAAAAACGGCGCGGTGGCAATGAGGAAGCCGAGCCCCGGCAGGGCCGCGAGATAGACGACGAACGCGGCCAGCGCCCACACACCGGGCATAACGGCGCGGCGACGTTCGGTGAGGTCCGGGGCGGGGGCGGACGCGGGGGCCGGCGCCTCGCGTTCAGCCGTCAGCCCCTGGATCAACAGGACCGTCGACAGCGCCAGCACGACCACCGTGACGATCCACGGGAAGAAGGACGGGTCCGGCGTATGGGGCAGCGAACGGGCCGGCAGGCGTGAGGTCAGATAGCCGTAGATCAGGCCGCAGACGATCAACACCGTCGCGGCAACGATGTTGGTTCGTCGCATGCCCCTTCGCCCGCCCGGGTCGGGACCGTCCGTCCGGCTTTGGAGCGGACGGTCCTGGCTCAGTCTATTTGGACCGGAACAGTCCGGCGCCCTTGAAGATCGCCTCGACCTTGGCGTTTTCCTCGGCCAGGTACTGGGTGAACTCGACATGGCCGAGCGGCGCTATGGTAAAGCCGTTGTTGGCCGCAAGCTCCTGGAAGGCGGCCGAATTCGCCGCCTGGGTCATCGCGTCGGCGAGCTGGGCCTTGATGTCGTCCGGCGTGCCCGGCGGCACCGACAGGCCGCGGAAGAGGTCGAGCGTGGCGTCGAATCCACGCTCTTTGGCCGTCGGAATGTCCGGGAAGGCCGCGTTGCGCTCGTCCGTCGGCATCAGCAACATCCGCAATTCGCCGGCCCGGGTCAGCCGCGCGGCGCCGGTCAGCGGTGCGATCATCGCATCGGCTTCGCCGTTGAGGACCGAGGTGTTGCGCTCGCGAACGCCCTTGGGCAGGTGGATCACTTCGCAGCCGGCCGCATCCATCAGCACGATGGCGGCGGTATGGGTGGAACTGCCGGTGCCGGAATTGGCCACCTTCAGAGTTTCCGGCGCGGCCCTGCAGGCCTCGACGAACTCTTCGAAGGTCTGCCACGACGCATCGGCCCTGACGACGAAGGGCTGGGGCTGGAACTCGACCCGGCCGATATGGTCCATGGCAGTGTAGTCGAACTCGGTGTTGCCGAGATTGGTGGTGGTCAGCACCGAGGTCGAGTTCCATGCCACGGTATGCCCGTCGGGTGCGGCGGTGGTGAGATAGGTGTAGGTGACCGCGCCGCCGCCGCCCGGCCGGTTGACGACGGTGAGGGGCACGCCGAGCACCTTGCTCATCTCGTCGGCCAGCAGCCGCCCTCAGATGTCGGCACTGCCGCCGGCGCCGAACGGAATCACGAACTCGATCGGTCCGTCCGGGAACGCCGATGCCGGTGTTGCCGCCGCCATTGCGATGGCCGCCGCGCCGAGCAGTGCATGACGTAGAATGTTCATCTCGATTCCCCCTTTTTCAGTGACGTATCATTATCGGTCCGTCCGGGAACGCCGATGCCGGTGTTGCCGCCGACGCACTGGCCATCGATGACGATCGGAAAACCGCCCTCCATGGCCGTCCAGCGCGCCGGTCCGGCGGCCAGCGACAGGCCGATCGCGTGCAGCGTATCGAGGTCCTGACCCTGCGCCCCGCGGGTGGTCGTCGGCCGTTTGTTGGAGGCCGCGGTCACCGCCTTGGTGGTCGAGGAATGCACGGTGTGAAACCGGCCACCATCCATGCGTTCCAGTGAAAGCAAATGTCCGCCGGCATCGACGATGGCGACCGTAACCGCGATGGCGAATTCGTCGGCCTTGGCGATGGCGGCCGCCAACATGGTCTTTGCGCCGGTTGACGTCAGACGCTGCGTGGTCGCAAACGGCATGGTCGAACGGCTCCCGAAACACGACGCTTCACGCTCGCCCGGTGGGGCGGCGATTATTGGTGCATCGGGAAGGGGAGTCTAGGGGAACGCCGCCCAGCACTTCACCCAATCGGCGGATTGGGACACCGGCCTGTTCCTCAAGTGGCAACCTGGCACGTGTCAAGGCAGGACTGGGATTGCCGCCGGGATGATCGGATTGGATCGGCCGTCCCGAAGGTCTCGAGTCGAGGTCAGGTGGTCCCAACCCAGATCGAATACTCGGTACCGCCCTTCATGGCGATCGACGAGGAGACAAAACCGTTGGCGGGATCGCGGACCCATTTGGCGTAGGGTTGCTCGTCCTCCTCGCCGTCTTTGACATTGTCGGCCAGCACGACCGCCCCATCGCGGAGATGTGGCTGCAGCAGCTGGACGATCTCGGTGTACATGGCCGGGCCGCCGTCGAGGAGCAAGACGTCGACCGGGCCGTCAGGATCGACGAGCGTTGTGCGGGCGTCGCCCGAACGTATCTCGGCATGGTCGGAAAGCCCGGCATCGGCGATGTTTTGGCGGGCTGTTCTGGCCTTGTCCTCCACCAGTTCGGAGCCGATCAGTCTCCCGCCGCCATTGTCGCGCAGGCCCGCGGCGAGATAGATCGCTGATATCCCGAAGGACGAGCCAAACTCGACCACGCGCTGGGCGCGCACGGCGCGAACCGTCTGGTAGAGGAAGCGTCCCTGTTCGCGGCTGACCGAAAGATGGAAGCTGCCGAGTTGCTCCGCCCAATCCTCGCCGATCTCGCCGTCACGGGCGCGAATGTCCTCCATCTTTTGGCGGAGTTCCGGCATCTGCGCCTCGGCCTCGCGATGGAGGCGTTCCAGGACGCTCGCGACGTGAGGATCGGCAATTGAGTTCATGGCGGCGCTCCCGTGTTCCCGGGTGGGGCTGTTTTAGCGATCCGCCAAGGTCGAACGGACGGGTGACAAGACGGCGGCGGGCATGATGACTTCGGATGTACCGATAATGGCAGCAGGCCGGACTGAGTTACCGCAATTCAACTCCCCGGCACCGCGTGAAGACGGCGCCGGGGGCTTCTTTTGCATTGCCGTGCTGGGCTGAGGCAGCCGGTGCCAAACCTTCGCTCAGTCGATCCGCTGCCACTCGGAGATTTCCCAGCAATGGTCGAAGGTGAAGACGTCGACCGCGCCCAGGCGATCGCCCCATTTGGCCTCGACCTCGTCGGCGCACTGCTGGGCAACGTTGTCGAAGACGATCTTGATAACGGCCCAGATATTCCCGGCGCCGCCACGTTCCGCCGCCTCGCCGAAGGCGGCGCCGAAGTCCATGGCGCCGTTCGCCTTACCGGCGGCCTGGACGATGTCGGCGAAATATTCCTTTTGGATCTCGACGTCCTCACGCGTCCCAAACCGGTTGATGTGGCCGCCGATGTAACGATCGAAGTCGTAGCTCAGGATCTGGTCGTGGGCGGCGAGAAACCCGTCCACGCTCTCCGCCAGCGCCAGATCCGGAAACGGCGTCCAGCCCGGAAACACGATGTCGACGACCATCAGCACCTTCTGCTCCGGGGCGTAGATGAAGATGTTGCCCGGTTCGTGGTTGACGCCGTGATAGTCGAGCTGGAGGGTCTGACTGCCGACCTCAAGCGTCATGGAGTCGGAGAAGGTCTGGGTGGGGACCGGGCGATCGGGATCGTTCTTGGCCGCCAGATGGGCGGCGACTTCTTCGTGGGCGATGATGGTGACGCCGTTGGGGTAGAGGCTCGCGGCGCCGATGTGATCCTTGTGTGTGTGGCTATAAATCACATGGGTAATCGGCTCGTCGGTCACGCTGGCGACGGCCGCCAGAATCTTCTCGCCGGTGTTGGGCGGCGCGTCGACGATGACGACGCCCTCGCCGGTGGTCAGGAACATCGTCTGGTAGACGCCGTCATTGAGATGGTAGAGCCCGCGGCCCAATTCCTCGACCAGGAAGCCCTGGTTCTGGTCGATCGCCGGCCCGCCGGCGGCTTCCGGCAGTGGCGCGAACATGGTGGATTCCTGTGCGTGAGCAAATCCGCTCATGGCGACAGCACCGAACAACAGCGGCAGCGCCGCAAACATTGAAGTTTTCATGATTACCTCCGAAGTGGTTTGTGTGGCCGGCGGAAGATCGTTTCGTCCCTCCGACGGCCGCCCAGTTTCATCTTCAAGTTTCTACGGAAAGACGTCCTCGTACTCTGACGCCGGCTCCGCCTCGCGGGCGGGGCCGGCGCTTGTCGGTTGCCGGTTCAATCCGGCGTCAGATCGACGGTCATGGTTGCCAGGGGAAGGGACCCATCCACATATCCAACATGACGCGCCAAGCGTTCATCTCAAGCCATTGGTCATAGCCGACCCAGTCTTCATATTTGGGAAGCTTGACGGTCGAAGCGACGGCAAACGGGTTCGTTCCCTTCTGGAATTCCGCCATGATCGCGGCCTGCAGATCGGTGATGAACTCACGGTTGGCGGTCACGTCCTGTTTGGTGCCGACCGGGCTGCCGCTATTGGAGTGCGAGAACACCGCCGTGTCGAAATCGAGCGCTTCGATCTCGTTGAGCGACCGCACCCATTCGCCGATGTTGAAATCGGGCACGATCGCGAACAGAATCCGGTTGGGCGTCACCAGATCGGCGATGTAGACGACTTTCTCCTCGGGGAGCAGGAAGACCGTCATTCCCAACCCATGATTCATGCCCAGATAATGCAGTTCGACGGTCGTGCCCCCGAGCGTGATGTCTTTCCTGCTGCCGCTCCATGATTCATCGGGCAGGACCGTATCCTGACCGGGGTTGGCTTCCATCCATTCAAACGCCGTTTGGTGGGCGATGATCTTGGCGCCGGCTTCGCGGAACACGGCGCCGCCGCTGGCGTGGTCCCAGTGATTGTGGCTCGGTAGAAGGAATTTGACGGGCTGATCGGTCACGCTCCTGATCGCTTCCAGAAACCCGGTGGCATGCTGTGAGTTGACCGGCTCGATGGCGATGACGCCGTCATCGGTGACAACGAACAGCGAATTGTAGCCATCCTGCGGATCAAACGCATAGACGCCGTCGGCGACCTCGAGGACTTGTTCGTTGACCAGATGTTTGGCGGCCTGGGCCGTGGCGCTGAACGTGAGCGCCGCAATGCCTGCAGCGAGCGCCAACGCGGTGGTGCGAGGGTTCATCGTTCCTGCTCTCCCTGTGTGTGATCGATGGTGGACGATCGAAATTGTCTCCGGAACCTCAGTTCTTGGTGCCGGTGAACACGCTTGAATTTCCAACCGTTCGGTACAATAATACGGACGAATCGAAGCCTGTCAAGATACTTGTGTACTGAATGGTATGAAAAAGATCGAACCTCGCCAACGCGGTCGCCCGCGGTCGTTCGACCGCGACCAGGTTCTGGATTCCGCGATCACCGTCTTCTGGGCCAAGGGCTATGACGGTGCTTCGATCGACGATCTCACCCGGGCCATGGGTATCGCCCGGCCGAGCCTTTATGGAGCTTTCGGCAGCAAGCATGGTTTGTTCATGGCGGCGATCGACCGCTATGCCGCCACCCATGGCAGCCGAGCCTTTCGCGCCTTCCAGAGTGAACCGGACACGAGAAAAGCGGTGGCGGCGTTTTTTGAGACCAGCATTCTGTGCACCACATTGAGGGGCAAACCGCGAGGATGTCTGATCGCCAACGTGGTGACCGAGACGGCGCAACATGACGCAAGTGTTCGCAACAAACTGGCAGGGATGTTTGCCGAGACCGATGCCGCCATCGCCAACCGTTTCCGAGCCGATCAGGCCCAAGGCCATCTAACGGACGATCAGGACACGGAATCAATGGCGCGCATGGTGGTTTCGGTCACCCACAGCATCGCAGCGCGCGCGCGCGCCGGCGCCAGCCGCAAGGAGCTTTCCGATGTCGCCGACGATTTCATGTCGGCAATTTTCCCGCCACGGTAATTGCTCGCCGGTTCTGCCGGGCATGCCCGACCATCCCCGTAAGGGTACCCGCGAGCGTCTCTAAACCCAACGATTTTGACGCTTTTCATATGAGCCAACCTGTCGTCTGGAGTATCCTCCATCAGTTGGTGATGGCAGCGGAATCGATTCGTGGGTTGAAGGAATGCGCCAATGAAGATTGCGGTCATGGGTGCCGGCGGGATCGGAGGCTATGTCGGCGGGCGTCTGGCGGAGGCCGGCGAAGACGTTCATTTCATTGCGCGCGGCGCTCACCTGGAGGCACTCCGGCACACTGGGCTGCAGATCAAGAGCCCCCATGGCGACGCCCATATCGATGACGTCCATGCCACAGATAATCCATCGGACATCGGTATCGCGGACCTGGTTCTGTTTACCGTGAAGCTCGGCGACACCGACGCCGCGGCCCGATCGCTCAAACCGATGATCGGAGAGCAGACGAAGATCGTCTCGCTTCAAAACGGCATCGACGCAAAGTCGCTTATCGGCAAGTATGTCGACCCCAGCCGAATTGCCGCGGGGATCATCTACATTGCCGCCTACATTACCGAGCCCGGGGTCATCACCAATCCCGGCGGCGTCCACAAACTGGTCGTTGACGGGCTTGACGGCGGTTCCGTCATGGCCGATTTCTTTGAAACCTGCGGGCGGGCCGTCGCCATCGATGCTTCGCCGACCGACCAGCCCGAACATACCATTTGGGGCAAGTTCATTTCCGTGGTGGCGCTTGCCGGAGTGACGAGCCTATCCCGCCTGCCGATCGGCGCCGTCTATGAGCACCCTGAAACGCTTGTCTTCATGCGCCAGCTGGTGGACGAGAACATTGCCGTTGCACGGGCCTCCGGACTGGACTTCGACGCCTCGCACGCCGAGATGACGATGGATTTGTTCGGCAACCAGCCCTTCGAGCAGAAATCCTCGATGCAGGTGGATCTGGAGGCTGGAAAACCGCTTGAGCTGGAATGGCTTTCCGGCCGCGTGCATCAACTCGGCAAGGAGCTCTCCGTCGCTACGCCGGCGAACTCGGCCGTCTGGGCTGCGCTGGCGCCCTACCGCAATGGCCCGCCGAAACTGACCGGCGGCTAGCCCCGGATGCGTCCGTCGGTCGAAGCAAACCGCGACCCGCCTGCTACACTTGGCCGCCATGGCGAAGATTCTGGTCCTCGGTGCGGGCATGGTCGGCAGCGCGATGGCGCGGGATCTGGCGCCTCGTCACCAGGTGGTCGCAACCGACCGCTATAGTGCGGCCCTGGCACGTCTTTCAGACATCGGCGGGATCGATACAAAACAACTGGACGCCAGCGACGATGCGGCGCTGCGTGCCGCCGCCGCCGAGATCGATCTGGTGATCTGTGCGCTGCCGGGGTTCCTCGGCTTCCGCACCCTCAAGACCCTGATCGAGGCGGGCAGCAACGTCGCCGACATCAGTTTCATGCCCGAGGACGCACTCAAGCTGGACGACTTGGCCCGGGACAGAGGCGTGGTCGTGGTCACCGATGTCGGCGTGGCGCCCGGCCTGGACCACCTGATCCTCGGGCACCACGACGCCCACATGCAGGTGCGCCGCTTCGAGTGTCTGGTCGGCGGCCTGCCCAAGGAGCGCACCTTCCCATGGCAGTACAAGGCGCCATTCTCGCCGATGGACGTGATCGAGGAGTATGTGCGGCCGGCGCGCAAGGTCGAGGCCGGGCGCGTGGTGGTGATGCCGGCGCTGTCCGAACCGGAACTGGTGGATTTTGACGGCGTCGGCCGGCTCGAGGCCTTCAACACCGACGGGCTGCGCTCGCTCATCCGGACGATGGGCCATGTACCCGATATGCGCGAGAAGACGTTGCGCTATCCCGGCCATCGCGACCTGGTCCTGGCCCTTCGCGAAAGCGGGTTCCTGTCCGGCGAGCCGGTGACGGTCGACGGCAGTGACCGACATTCCCCAGATGACATCCAAATTCGTGGAAATCGTACCACTGGTCCACCGCCAAGGGAACGGCATCTCCTTTTGCAGCCATCCGATGGCCTGATTTTAGTGAGCGGCCTCCGTTTGGAGGGCCATTCGGTCATTTTTCTCGCCATCCAGACGCACCTCTCCTGTCGCTTTCTCCTCACCGTCGATTTCCTCGGCCCTACGCCGGAGCGGGTCTTGGCCGCAGATCATCGATCAGCCGTAGGATTTTCCGAAACAGGTCGCGGGTCACCGCCACCTCCGCCAATTGGAACGTGACATAGCGGCCATGGCTGACCACCTTGGCACCGATCTTCACCAGCTTCTCGCGCAGCGTGGTCAACGACCAGTGCTCCACCTCCTTCGGCAAGGCCAGTGTCCGCATGAAGTTACCGAGATTGTAGGCCAGGGCGTGAAGCTGCAGCCGGACCTCGTTGTTGCGGAACTTCCGGCATGACAGCCGGGTCCATCTGATGGCGTTCTTGCCTTCCTTGATGTGCTGCTCCGCCGTACCGCGCTGATTGTAGAAGGCGACCACGCGCTCGGCCGGGCGGGACAGGTTAGTGACGATGAAGCCGACACGGGGAACCAGTTCGCCGGGGTGCCATTCCACCTTGGCGACCACGCGCCGCTTCCTGTCCCAGCTTCCAGCCCGATAGCTGAAGCTGGCGTAATAGCGCCGCACATGGTTCGGCGGCCGGCCGAGGGGGCGCGTGAGCAGATGGCCAACCGCTTTCCTGAAGAACATGGTTCCTTGGCAAGCGGATCGCGTACTTGTAGCTCTCGGCTTCCAGGAACTCATAGAGGTCCGGTGAGGCGAAGGCGGCGTCGCCTCGGAAATACAGTCGCACCTTCCGACCCTTGTAGCGAACGACAACCGGCTTCAGCACGCTTGCCCAGTTATCGGCGCTGTGAACGTTGCCAGGGCGCAGCGAACACCGTTCCAGATCGCCAAACTGGTTGAACAGGAACAGGGGGTGATAGCAGGTGGAGCCGAAGTGGCCGTTGTAGGCCGTACCCTCTTGGTCGCCATGGGTCGGGCTGACGCTTGAGTCCATGTCGAGAATGATCATCTTCGGTGGGTGCTGGTCATGAACCCGGTCGATCCACATTCCGTTGATGTCGGCCAAGGCTTCCGTGTTCTCGTCGGTGGCCAGAAACTCCGTCTCGAACCGAGCCATCTGGCTGGTCGAGGCAGCCTGTCTTTCGATCGCCCTGCCACCGACAATCCACCGCATGGCGGGATCGCGAGCCAGACGATCGGCATCGTTGACATCATCATATCCGCCGAGCCGGCCAAACACCGACTGACGGAACTGCCCCGTCATGCCATGCCGCCCGTTCTTGCCGGTACGACTGTCTTGGAAAAGACCGCCGCCAACCTCGGTCAGGCCAAGGGCATCGTCAAGCTCCCGGTAGGCGAGCAATCCAGCGTCTGACGTAACCTTGGAACCATGGAATTCAAGCTTGAGGCGACGGTCGAAATCGACCCGTAAATGGGGGGTCCTGGGTTCACCCGCCGGGTGACACGGGCCTCGCCCGGTGTGATGATGATAATGCATTGATTCTTATAGCAGAATCGACCATGCGCGTCATCAAATTGCAATTCATTTGGGAAATCCGGGAGTGAAATCGTTCCGCGTGCGGTGACCTCGGCCATCCTGTTCGATCAGTGGCAACTCCGGCCCGGCGAGGAGGAGTTCACCGTCATGCGGGTGACGGTGGAGGGGCTGGCCGACGGCAGGCAGGTGCGCCACGTCTGGCACCTCCACCACGCCTACGATCCGGTGACCGGAATCTCGTCGATGGCCCGCACCACCGGCACCACCTGTACCGGCGTCGCCGAAGCCATCCTCGATGGAACCTGGACAAAGCAAGGCGTGTCGCCGGGCGAGATCGTCGGCCGCGATCAGGCCGCTTTCGATCGAATCATTGGCCATCTCGGGGACCGCGGGATCAGGCTGCGCCACGAGACCGTCGCGGTCGAGTAGGGGCGCCCGCGTGGGGTAAGGCACGAAAAGGCAGACGGTTGGGTTGTCACATCACGCATCGCGGACCTTTGCTGGCGCCGCCGGGGAATATCCAATACCAATCACGCGATGGATGAGGAACACACCAACCGCCGGCTTGCGGCGATCCTGGCAGCCGATGTCGTCGGTTACTCGCGCATGATGGCGGCCGACGAGGCCGGCACGCTTGCCGCCCTCAAGGCTCACCGCGAGACCGCGTTCGACCCGGCGGTTGCCCGCCATCACGGCCGCATCGTCAAACTGATCGGCGACGGCACGCTGGTCGAGTTCGCCAGCGTCGTCGACGCGGTCACGTGCGCGCTGGCCATTCAACAGGCCGCGCAGGCGGACAACGGAGCCGGCGGCCCCGGCATCGTTCTGAGGATCGGCATCAACCTCGGCGACGTCATCATCGAGGGCGACGACATCTACGGTGATGGCGTCAACGTTGCCGCACGGCTCGAGCCGCTGGCCGAGCCCGGCGGCATCTGCGTCGCTTCGATCGTCAACGAAAGCGTCGGCAGCCGCGTCGACGCATCCTTCCAGGACGGCGGCGAGGTCAGGGTCAAGAACATCGATCGCCCGATACGGGTGTGGAAATGGCATCCGGGTGTGACTCCGGCCGCCGCGTCGACTGCGCGAGGTGCCGAGCCCGAGTCGCAGCCGGACGCTTCCCCCTCGATTGCGGTGCTGCCGTTCAACAACATGTCCGGCGATCCCGAACAGGAATACTTCTCCGACGGTATCACCGAGGACATCATCACCGATCTGTCCAAGGTCGGCGGATTGCTGGTCATCGCCCGCAATTCGAGCTTTGCCTACAAGGGCAAATCGGTCGATCTGCGTACGGTCGGGAGCGAATTGGGCGTGACGTCGGTGCTGGAAGGCAGCATCCGGCGCGCCGGGCAGCGCGTCCGCATCACTGCCCAGTTGATCGACGTGGCGACCGGCGGGCATCTGTGGGCCGAGCGCTACGACCGCGACCTCACCGACATCTTCGCCGTTCAGGACGACGTGACCCGGCAGATCGTCGACGCCCTCAAAGTGACGCTGAGCCCGAGCGAAATGGCACGCATCGCCGACACCGGCACCACCAATATCGACGCGCACGATTGTTATCTGCGGGCGCGCGAGTTCCTGTTCGGGGCGACCAAGAACCGGGAGAATTTCGAACAGGCGATCAACCAGTTGAACCGGGCGATCGAGCTTGATCCGGGCTATGGCGAGGCCCTTGCCGGGCTCGGCCTGGCCTACATCTTCGATTTCTTCAATCGCTGGAGCGACGATGCCGATCGATCGTTGGAAAAGGCCGGCAAGTACGCCGATCAGGCGATCGAAAGGGACCCGCACGAACCGTTCGGGCATCTGGTCGCGGCAAGAGCGGCCATGTTTGGAAAAGATCTGGAGCGGGCGACGGCCGAGGCCGGCGTGGCCTTGTCGATCAATCCGAACTACGCCCTGGGGTACTACACCCTTGGCGGTATCCAGATTTATGCCGGACAGCCCCAGGCGGCGATCCCGCAGCTCGAACGAGCGATGCGCCTCGACCCGGCTTACGCTCATCAGTCCCTTCATTTTCTCGGCATCGCATATTTTATCGCCGGCAAATACGAGACCGCATCGGTCCTTTTCAAGCAGCGGATCCTGCTGGTCCCGGAGACCGATCTGACGCGGGCCTTCCTGGCCGCGGCCCTCGGCCATCTTGGCGAGAAGCAAGCCGCGCAAGGGGTATGGCGCGAGCTCAAGGAGATCAATTCGGACTATTCGTTCGCCGAGCACCTCGGCCGCCTGCCGTTCAGCGTTCAAGCTGACGCCGACAAGATCACCGAGGGCCTGACCAGGGCGGGTTTGCCGAACTGAAACCGCGGCCGGGTTGCCCGGACCGGGGCAGTTTGCGCCGCCGCTCAGGCGACCGCTTCGAGGCGGCCGAGCAGCGCCTGGTAATCCTCGGGGGTGTCGCAATCAAACGTATAGGCGTCGCTGTCGAACTCGGTTCGGGCGACGTCCGCGTCATGAGCTTCGATCAGCCGGCGGCAACCGATCTTGATGCCGCGGCCGATGACCGCCGGGATGTGACGGGCGGCGAACAGGATGGGATTGCCGCGCCTGCCGGCGTGATGGGGCACCAGGATCGTGGCGTTCTCCAGCCCCTCATAGGCGGTGACCAGCGCCCGCAAATGACCGGCGGTGACCAGCGGTTGGTCGCCCAGAACCACCATCACGGCGTCACAATCGGCGGCAAGCGCCGCCACGCCGACGGCAACCGAAATCGGCTGGCCGCGCTCATAATCCTGGTTGCGGACGCAACGAACCGGCAGTCCGGCGAGCGTCGCCTCGATCTCGGCGGCCCGATAGCCGGTGACGACAATCGTTTCCACCGGCGCAATGGCAAGGATGTTGGCGAGGGTGCGGTGGATCATCGGCTCGCCGCCGATATCGAGCAGCAGTTTGGGCCTCTCGCCCATCCGCTTCGACATCCCGGCGGCAAGGATTACGGCCGAGATGCGGGTCGCCGCTTTGGCCCCATCAGCGGTTCGTCCGGGATCGAGATCGAACCGGTCGGTCATCCTCACCCCTTGGCGCGTTGCCCCTGGCGGCGGAGCGCGACGATCTCCGACAGGATCGACAAGGCGATCTCCTCGGGAGTGATGGCTCCCAGATCGAGGCCGGCCGGCGCCTTGAGCCCGGCAATCCGCTGTTGATCGACGCCGTTCTCGGCCATCCTGGCCTTGAGCGTAGCTGCCTTGCGGCGGCTGCCGACGAAGGCGACGTAGTCGGCGTTGACGGAGAGCGCGGCCTGCAGCGCGGCTTCGTCGCCGCGGCTCTGGGTCGACACGACGATGTAGCGGGGGCCGGCATCGGTCACCGGCAGATCGTAGCCTTCGATGCGTCGTTCGACGTCGGTGAAGACGTCCTGCTCGGCGGCGGGTGCGCAGGCGGTGATGGCGAAACCGATCCGCCGGCCGAGATCGGCCAGGGCGATCGCGACCGGGCTCGATCCGCACACGATGATCTCCGGACGCGGCAGCACCGGCTCGACGAAGATGTCCATGGTGCCCTGGCTCGGGCAGGAATTCTTGGCGAAGCGAACGCCCTCACGCTCCTCGCCGGCCGCCACGCCGGCTTCCTCGAGGAGATCGCCGGGCTGGATGGAGATCAGCCTTGCCTGGCCGTCGGCGAGCGATTCCTTGGCCGCCTTCAACACCGCAGAGCGGGCGCAGCTGCCGCCGATCCAGCCCTCCGAAACGGCGCCGTCGGCGCGGATCACAGCCTTGGCGCCGGCCTTGGCGGCGGTGGCCGAGACGGTTCTGACCACGGTCGCCAGCACGAAGGGCTCGCCCTCGGCCTTCATGGACGAGATCAGATCATGGATATCGGGCGCGCGGTTCACGAGAGCATTTTCCGACCAATGTGACACAATTCTGTTTCACGATTGGGGAGGCGATCCAGTGTCGAAACGATCGAAGGGCGATGCCCCCGCATCGTTCGAGATTGGTTCGGCATTGGGCGCCCGCCAATCGGAAACCCGAAGGGACGAGTTATTTTGCGCCAACTCCTGCGCAAGGTCACTCGACCGTATCCAGATACGCTCATCGATCCCTTACTTGATCTTGTCACAAAATCGCTCCGTCAGAATGGGTCAAATTGGTCGGAAGATGCTCTAGCTCAGATCCTCGCCAGATAGGGTTCGATTGCCGCCAGGCTCTCCAAATTATGGGCGGGCGCGAAGAGATCGACAAGGGGCAGCGCCGCTTTCATGCTGCGCGCCTCGGGTGAGTAGTCTTTCCATCCGATCAACGGGTTGAGCCAGACGATCCGCCGGCAGCGGCGGCGCAGCCGTCGCATCTCGGCCGCCAGGTGAGCCGGCTCGCCGGTGTCGTAGCCGTCCGAGACGATGATCACCGCCGTGCGCGAGTTGATGACGCGCTTGGCATGCCAGCGATTGAAGGTGGCCAGGCTCTCGCCGATCCTGGTGCCGCCGCCGACGCCCTCGGCCAGCAGCGACAGGCGGTCGACGGCGCGCGCCACATTGCGGTCGCGAAGCGAAGGCGAGACATGGACCAGACGGGTGTGGAAGACGAAGGCTTCCGCCTCGCGGAAGGCATCGACCACGCCGTGCAGAAAACGGACGAAGAAGGCGGTGTACATGCTCATCGAGCCGGATGCGTCGAGCAGCACCACCAGCCGCAGGGGTTTGCGCTTGCGGCGCCGCCAGACGAGATCGATCGGCGTGCCGCCGTGGGAAATGCTGCGATGAATCGTGCGGCGGAGATCGAGACGCCGGCCGCGGCGGCGGGCCTGCTGGCGGCGGACGAGGCGCGCGCGCATGCGTTTGGCGAGCCTTCCGGCCAGGGCGTGGGCCTTTTCCACCTCCTCCGGGTCGACGATGTGGCGCAAATCGGCCGAGGTCAGAGCCTCGGTCCGCGAAGCGCCCTGGCTGCGACCGCGGCCGTCGGCGTCGATCTCGCTTTCCGGCCCGTCCCCGCGCTGGGTGCGATCGGGCATGCCCGGGGGCCCGTCGGAACGGGGCCGGGCTTCGGCCCGAGGCCGGCCGAGCGCCCGCCCGGCGCCGGCCGAGGTCGACACCGCCTGCATATTGCGCACGCCGCGACCGCTCCAATAGGCGGCGAAGATCGCGTCGAAACGCTCCCAATCGGACCGCGTGGCCGAGAGCAGTCCACGTAGTGCGGGTCGCAGCGAGGAGACCCGCCCGGCCGCCGGCGAGGCCAGAATCGACAGGGCGTCGCGGGTCTCGGCCAGTCCGACCGCGAAACCGTTGTCGCGCAGGGTGCGGACGAAGCCGGCGAGGCGGCGGCGCATCGTCTCGCCGAGCGTCTCACCGATTGTCCGGCCGTTCCCGATCACACTCGCGGCCACCCCGCCTCCCTCACGCCACCTTGCCCAGCAAGCGGTCGCTGACCTCGCGCGTCACCTGGGCGCGGTCCTCGTGGGTCTTTAACAGGCAGATCAAGGTGTCGTGGACCGCTTCCGGCTCGCGCTTGAGATCGTGGATGCCGAGGCCGGCAATTGTCGCTGCCCAATCGAGCGTCTCGGCGACGCCGGGCGCCTTGCCGAGATCCTCCTTGCGGATGGCCGCCACCATGTTGGCGACCTGCAGGGCAAGCGCGGTATCGATGTCGGGCCGGCGGGCGAGGATGATCCGCGCCTCACGGTCGACGTCGGGGAAATCGACGTAGTGGTAGAGACAGCGGCGGCGCAGCGCGTCCGACAATTCCCGCGTGCCGTTCGAGGTCAGCACGACGCGGGGAATCGAGGTTGCCGTGATGGTGCCGAGTTCGGGAATGCTGACCTGGAAATCGGACAGCAGCTCCAGCAGGAAGGCCTCAAACTCCTCGTCGGCGCGGTCGACCTCGTCGATCAGCAGAACCGGCGGATCGTCCCGGCGAATGGCGGCAAGCAGCGGTCGCTCGAGCAGGTACTGCTCGGAGAAGATATGCTCCTCGATCGCTTCGGCGTCCTCGCCCTCGCGCGCCTTGATGGCCAGCAGCTGGCGCTGATAGTTCCATTCATAAAGGGCGGCGTTCTGGTCGAGCCCCTCGTAGCATTGCAGGCGGATGAGTTCGCTGTCGTGGAGGGCGGCAAGCGCCTTGGCCACCTCGGTCTTGCCGACCCCGGCCTCGCCCTCGAGCAGCAGCGGCCGCTTGAGAAAGTCCATCAGCCACAGCGCGGTGGCCAGGTCCCGGTCGGCAACGTAACCGACCTCGGCCAGTCGCCCGGCAATGGTGTCGCGGGTCACGTCCATCGAATTCGATCGAAGTCCATCGACCGTTTCAACCGCGGGGCATGGAGAGATTCATCACTCTAGGTGTGGAGCCCCAGCTTCTCGGCCGCCTCCCAGGTGCGCCAATGGTCGTGCGGCATAGGTATATGGGTCGATCCGAGAAACCGGAAAGCGTCGTTGACGGCGTTGGCGAAGCAGGGCACGCCGCCGACATTGGGGCTCTCGCCGACACCCTTGGCGCCGATCGGGTGATGGGGCGAGGGGGTCGTGGTCCAGTCCGTCTCCCATTTCGGCGTCTCGACCGCGGTCGGCATGAAATAGTCGAGGAAGGAGGCGGTGGTCACGTTGCCGTCCTCGTCGTAGTCCATCTCCTGGCCCATGGCGATGGCGTAGGCCTCGGTCAGGCCGCCGTGGATCTGTCCTTCGATCACCATCGGGTTGATC
This sequence comes from uncultured Bauldia sp., assembly GCA_963663975.2. GTDB lineage: Bacteria > Pseudomonadota > Alphaproteobacteria > Rhizobiales > Kaistiaceae > JANQRX01. The sequence continues at coordinate 183,033 of CAXXRA010000015.1, forward strand.
CGCGTGCCGCAATCGTCGAGGGCATAGAAGCGCCGGATTTTGGTCTCGCCGGTGTCGACGTCGACATCGACCACGCAGATATAGGCGCCGAACGGATAGGTCATGTTGGGCGGGTCGTAGTAGCTGACCGCCTCGAGCCCCGGCTCCATGCCGGGCGGCACCTGGTTGTAGGCGGCCCAGGCGATCTCGGTCATCGACTTGAAGCGCTCGGGATTGCCCTTGACGCGGAAGCCGTCGATGTCGAACTCCACGTCGTCGTCATGCACTTCGAGCATGAAGGCGGCAATCATCTGCGCCTTGGCCTTGATCTTGCGCGCCGCCATGGCGACGGCGGCGCCGGCGACCGGCGTCGAGCGGCTGCCATAGGTGCCCAGGCCGTAGGGAGCGGTATCGGTGTCGCCCTCTTCGACGGTGATGTTTTCCGCGGCGATGCCGGTCTCGGTCGCGATGATCTGGGCGTAGGTGGTCTCGTGGCCCTGACCCTGCGATTTGGTGCCCATGCGGGCGGTCGCCACGCCGGTCGGGTGGATGCGGATCTCGGCCGAATCGAACATCGCCAGGCCGAGGATGTCGCAATTCTTCGACGGTCCGGCGCCGACGATCTCGGTGAAGAAGGCGACCCCGACGCCCATCAATTCGCGGGTCTGGCCGCGCTTGAAGGCCTCCTGCTTCTCCTTCTGCTCCTGGCGCAATTCGGCGTAGCCAACCGCCTCCATCGCCTTGTCGAGGGCGGTGTGATAGTCGCCCGAATCGTATTCCCAGCCGAGCGCCGAGGTGTAGGGGAACTGCTCGCGCTTGATCAGGTTCTTCTTTCTGAGTTCGGCCGGGTCCATGTCGAGCTTGTGCGCCAGGATGTCCATGCCGCGCTCGATGGCATAGGCCGCCTCGGTGACGCGGAACGAGCACCGATAGGCCACACCGCCCGGTGCCTTGTTGGTGTAGACGCCGTCGACCATGCAATAGGCGGCCGGGAAATCGTAGGAGCCGGTGACGATGTTGAAGAAGCCGGCCGGCCATTTGGACGGGTCGGCGCAGGCATCAAAGGCACCCTGATTGGCGACGGTGTAAACGCGCAGGCCGGTGACCGTGCCGTCGCTGTTGGCGGCGATTTCGGTCATCATGTGATAGTCGCGGGCGAACGCCGTCGAGGTCAGGTTCTCGATCCGGTCCTCGACCCATTTGATCGGCTGGCCGGTGACGATCGATGCCACGATGGCGCAGATATAGCCGGGATAGGCGCCGACCTTGTTGCCGAAGCCGCCGCCGATATCGGGCGCGATGACACGGATCTTGTGTTCCGGCAGCGGCGAGATCAGCGAAGCAACGGTACGGATGACGTGCGGCGCCTGGAAGGTGCCCCACAGCGTCAGTTCGCCCTTGACCTTGTCGAAGGAGGCGATGCACTGGCAGGTCTCCAACGGCGCCGGGTGACAGCGCGGATAGGAGATCATCTCCTTGATGGTGACATCGGCCTTGTCGAAGGCCGCGTCGGCCGCCTCGCGATCACCCATCTCCCAGGCGAAGACGTGGTTGTGGTGTTTGCGCGGCCCGTGGGCGCCTTCGGTCTTGTCCTTGAGGTCCTCGCGCAGCACCGGCGCGTCGGGTTCCATCGCCTTGAGCGGATCGACCAGCACCGGCAGCGGCTCGTAGTCGACCTCGACCAGTTCGACCGCGTCGGCGGCGACGTAGCGATCGTCGGCGACCACGAACGCGACCTCCTGGTTCTGGAAAAGCACCTTGCCGTCGGCGAGCACCATCTGCACGTCCCCGGCCAGCGTCGGCATCCAGGCAAGGTTCACGCCCTTCAGATCTTCCGCGGTCAGCACCGCGACCACACCGGGAAGCGCCGTCGCCTTGGAAGCGTCGATCCCCTTGACCCTGGCATGGGCGTAGGGCGAGCGGACGAAATCCCCGTACAGCATATTGGGCAGCTTGATGTCGTCGACATAGTTGCCCCTGCCCTGCACGAAGCGGACATCCTCGACGCGTTTGCGTTTGCAGCCGATGCCTTCCAGCTTGTCGGCGCGCTCTTCCGGCGAGAGAACCGTGTCGTTCATTCTGCGGCCTCCTGGGCGGGTGTTTCGGCGATCTTGGCGGCGGCGTATTCGATCGCCTTGACGATGTTCTGGTAGCCGGTGCAGCGGCAGAGATTGCCCGAGATACCGGCGCGGATTTCCGCTTCGCTCGGGTTCGGGTTCTCCTGCAGCAACCGGAAAGCGCGGGTGATCATGCCCGGCGTGCAGAAGCCGCATTGCAGCCCGTGCATCTCGCGGAAGCCCTCCTGCAGCGCGTGAAGGCTGCCGTCCGCCGCCGCGATGCCCTCGATCGTGGTCACTTCGGCGCCGTGCGCCTGGACGGCGAACATGGTGCACGATTTCACCGATTTGCCGTCGAGATCGACCGTGCAGGCGCCGCAATGGCTGGTATCGCAGCCGATATGCGGGCCGGTGAGGCTGAGCTGTTCGCGCAGGAAATGGATCAGCAGGGTCCGCGGCTCGACCAGCTCCTCAACCGCCTTGCCGTTGACTGTCAGCGAAATCTGCGCCTTGGCCATGAAACTATCCCCCGGGGGTCTAGAGCCCTTTCGACCAACTCTGGGTCAATTCTGTTTCGCGATTGGCGAGGCGATCCATCGTCGAAACGATCGACGGGCGATGTCTCCGCATCGTTCGAGATTGGTTCGGCATTGGGCGCCCGCCAATCGGAAACCCGAAGGGACGGGCTATTTTTCGCCAATTCCTCCGACCGATGTCCCTCGACCGTATCCAGATACGCTCTTCGAACCCTCACTTGATCTTGTCACAAAATCTCTCCGTCAGAATGGCTCAGAGTTGGTCGAAAGGGCTCTAGGCCGGCGGCGCGTTCTTGCGCTCTGGCGAGTGCGCGGGCGACCATCACCGCCCGCGACACCTTGGTGCGGTACTGCGGCGTGCCGTGCCGTCGTCGGAGGCCGGCGAAAGCGCCGTGGTGATTTTCTCGTCATGCCGACCGCGACCAAGGCGCGATTTTCACGGCCTCGCCTCGTGCGAGGCTCGAGCCGGTGACGATGTTGCTCGCCTCCTCGGCGAACAGCGCCTTCATCGGCCAGGTTGGTGAGGCCGAGGTGATGGCGCACCGCCTTTTTCGAACCGCCTCGTCGAGGCTCGAGCCCGTGTTGCTCGCCTCCTCGGCGAACAGCGCCTTCTCGGCCAGGTTGGTGAGGCCGATGGCGCAACCGGCAACCGTGCCGCCCTCCATGGTGAGCACGACCGCGGCCGCCGCGGTGGCGTAGTCGCCAACCTTCCGTTTCAGTTTCTCATAGGCATAGCCATGGCCGGCCGGCGGTGTCGGGATGCGGATCGCCGTCAGCACTTCGCCCGCTTCCAGGGCGGTGTTGTAGATGCCGCGATAGAAGTCACGCGCGGCGATCCGGCGGGCGCCGTCGGTACCGGCCACATCATACACCGCGTCGAGCGCGATCATCACCGCCGGCATGTCGTTGCCGGGATCGCCGTTGGCGGCGTTGCCGCCCATGGTGCCGAGGGAGCGAACCTGCGGGTCGGCGATCACAAGTGCGGTCTCTTCCAGGATCGGCACCTTATCCGCCAACAGGTCGGAGGCGATGACCTCCTGCTGGGTGGTCATGGCGGCGATGACGATCTCCGCACCGTCTTCGCTGATGCCTTTGAGATCGTCGATACCGGCCAGGTCGACCAGGTCGCTCGGCGCGGCGAAACGCAGCTTCATCAGCGGAATGAGGCTGTGGCCACCGGCCAGCGGTAGGGCGTCCTCGCCAAGCCTGCCGAGAAGCGCGATGGCCTCCTGGACGGATTTCGGGCGATGATAGGCGAACGGGCCTGGAATCACGACAACCTCCCTACCGGCCGCGCCGCACGCCGAAGTGTTCGAGCGTGGCGCGCTTGTCGGCCTTGTCCCGGTTGAAACGCGGGTTCGGCGGCAAGTGTGCCGGTTTAGCGTTTTGTCGGCAACCTGTTTCTGCCGAGGGGTTGCGGGGTGGTGAGCGGAGGTCGGTTAGAATAGCGGGCGCGCTCCGCCGAGGCCGGCGCGCCCGTCCACTCAGCTCAGGAGGCCAATGTGCCAACCGCTGAAAAACCATTCATGTGGAGCTGGCCACGAATCTTGCCGCCCGCCGCTGCCATCGCGCTGGGTGCGTCTCAGGCTCTCGCCGGCGACCTGCCGGCCGGACATGCCCACAACGATTTTCTCCATTCAAGGCCGCTTTTCGACGCCCTGTCCCACCGCTTTTCGAGTGTGGAAGTGGACATACACCTGCGCGACGGTCGTCTCTTCGTTGCTCATGATGCCAGGGACATCGTGCCCGACCGGACGCTGCAATCGCTTTATCTGGACCCGTTGGTCACCCGGATCCGGGAAAATGGCGGCTCGGTTTATGGCGACGGCAGACCGCTCACCCTGCTCATCGACATCAAAACGGATGCTGAGGACACCTATCAGGTGCTCGATGAAATCCTGCAGCGTTTTCGCAACATTCTGACGGTATTCGGTGCCCGGGAAATCCGCGAAGGGGCGGTCGTTGCCATCGTGTCCGGCAAACGCGCTCGCCGATTGATGGAGGCTCAGGAGGTGCGATACGCCGCCCTTGACGGACGCCTGACGGACCTCGGGTCTGGCGCCCCGGCCGCGTTGATACCCCTGATCAGTGATCGCTGGACCACGCATTTCACATGGCGTGGTGACGGCACCATGCCGCCGGCAGAGCGGGCCAAACTCGATCGTATTGTCGCTGAGGCTCACGCCGCCGGGCAGCGCGTGCGCTTCTGGGCAACGCCGGACGAACCGGGCCAGCGCCGCACTGCCATATGGCGGGTCCTGCGCGAGGCCGGAGTCGATTTCATCAACACCGATGATCTTGCCGGCCCGGCGGCGTTTCTCGACCCCACCCCTTGAAGTCCGGAACATGCCGAAGAACTGGCTTATGGCCGAGCCGCCGGGAACGTGCGGTGGAGGCCCCGCCCTTTGAGTGGTGGGCACGACTGGGATTGAACCAGTGACCCCTCCCGTGTGAATCGAGAATTTGCCACGTTCGGCCAGTGCGCCGGATTGTCGCTCAGTGCGCTTCAATACGCTGTGAGGCGCGGGACGACGCGGCCTCGTGGGATGTAAAAATTGAACTACAGCGAACTGAAGTGAAATTCACGGGAGTGGGGTGGAGGCAAGAAACTGTAACCGCGGTGTAACTGGGGCAACTCCATTGCTCTTTGGCATCGCGGCAAAGCTAGTGCTTGCGACTTCTGGAACCTTGTCCTTGCCGTCCGCGGTTCTGGCTCCGCCTCGCGGCATCGCCTTCGTCGCGCGCCTTCAACGCAGGTCCGAGAATATCGCCCAGCGAGGCGCCGGAATAGGATACATGCTCGGCAACGGTCGCCTTCTTCTTTTTAAGCGCCAACGCAGCTCCGAGAATATCGCCCAGCGAGGCGCCGTAATAGGATACATGCTCGGCAACCGCCTCCTTCTCCTTTTCAAGCGCTTTGACCGAAACGGCCACGCGTTGGTTCTTGATGTCGTAGTATGTGATCCGGGCGTACACCCGGTCGCCCTTTGCAAACCGCTCCAGCCGCCGTTTTGTCGGATCGTGGGATAAATCAGAACGCCGGATGAAAGTAGTCAGATCGGTATTGGCGATCTTGGCGTCGATGCCGCCGGCACGAACGTCGATGACTTCGCAGGTCACCACTGAACCCTTGCGGATGAACGCGGCGAATCGGTCGACGCCGGCCTGCTTGATGCCAAGCGAGATGCGCTCCATCTCGACATCGACATCGAGCACCACGGCCTTGACCATGTCGCCGCGCGAATACTGCTCGATGGCCTGCTCGCCGGCTTCGTTCCAGTCCAGATCCGACAGGTGAACCATGCCGTCGACGTCGCCTTCCAGTCCGATGAAAAGGCCGAACTGGGTCTTGTTCTTGATCTTGCCCTCGACGATCGAATCCTTCGGATAAGATTCGGCGAAGCTGTCCCAGGGATTGTCAACGGTCTGCTTGAGGCCGAGCGAAATCCGGCGCTTCACCGGATCGACCTCGAGGATCATCACTTCGACTTCCTGACTGGTCGACACGATCTTGCCGGGATGGACGTTCTTCTTGGTCCACGACATTTCGGACACGTGGATCAGCCCCTCGATGCCGGGCTCCAGTTCGACGAAGGCGCCGTAGTCGGTGATGTTGGTGACCCGGCCCTTGTATCTCACATCGACCGGATATTTGGCCTCGATGCCGTCCCAGGGATCGGCCTCAAGCTGCTTCATGCCGAGGCTGATGCGATGGGTTTCGTGGTTGACGCGGATGATCTGCACCTTGACCGTCTGCCCGATCGACAGGACCTCTGTGGGATGATTGATCCGCCGCCAGGCGATGTCGGTGACGTGCAGCAGACCGTCTATGCCGCCGAGATCAACGAACGCGCCATAGTCGGTGATGTTCTTCACCACACCGTCGATGATCTGGCCTTCCTCAAGGCTCTGCACCAGCTCCGACCGCTGTTCGGCCCGCGTTTCTTCCAGGACGGTGCGGCGGGACACGACGATGTTCCCGCGTCGCTTGTCCATCTTCAGGATCTGGAAGGGTTGGGGTGTATGCATCAGCGGCGTGACGTCGCGCACCGGCCGAATGTCGACCTGGCTGCGCGGCAGAAACGCGACCGCCCCGTCGAGATCGACGGTAAACCCGCCCTTGACCTGATTGAAGATGTGGCCAGAGACCCTCTCGCCCTTCTCGAACGATTTCTCCAGCCGCCCCCAGCTCTCATCCCGGCGCGCCTTGCTGTGTCTGAGCACAACTTTGCCGGTTCCACGAGAAATGCGAACTCGTTTCGAAAATACCGCCCAGTCAGCGGCGGTTTCTAGGCGTGATTTTTCACCAAATGCATTTGTAAAAACAGCATCGGATATTTTTGCATCTCTGAAGCGACAACCTTCAATACATGTTCCGGTAAAATCGAAACCGGTCAAATCCAAGTCCGAAAAATTGACTCCGCTAAGGTTGGCGAAACGAAAATCCTTCGACGGATCAAGTTCGGCAATCTTTACAAGTTCTAAAAAGTCATCAGTATCAGCATTTACTATAGACAAGATACGCAATTCGATGTTTGTTCGGACCATCATCAGGGAATATCTCTTCGCACGACGCTTAATCGTTGGAGCCCCAACGCGATCCAGCCTTGGCTGTCGGTGGGGGCTCCGAGGCTCTTCTCGTATAGGCGCTCGACAATGGCCCTTTTGTTCGCACCAAGAAGTGGGGCCCCATCGGAATTCACCAATGATCCGTCAAGCATACGGACAGACATCTCTGCTTCGAACGACTCTTCAAACTCGTAGCCAATTAGGTCGCACAGAGGCTCTTCGCTGGTCCTATATTCACCTTCAAGAAATCCGCTTTCAACCTCAATGAACCAGTGAGCGTCGTGTGCTCCACCCACCACAGTTAGCCGAGCCCCTCCCAAGTCGATCTTTCCGCCAGCGGCGAGGCGATTTGTCATCCTGGCTTTGCTGCTCGAAGAAAAACGTAGTTTGAAGCGCACCTTTCGGAACCCAAAGATCAGGCCATTGTCATGATGACCGGCATAAAGCGCCAATGTCACGAACAATGGCAATGGTTGACCGTGTTCAATTGCTTGGCCAGAGCCTTCAGCGGACAAGATCGCCAAATTGTCATCCAACAAGGTCGGCCGTTCATCTTGCAGACCTGCTGATGGAGCCCCGTCAACGCCGGGTCGTTTCCGGAGCATGCTTTCGAATGACCGCGCAGAATCACGCCTAGAATGGTTCGAGGGATCAATATCTCGGCGCTGACTTGGCGAGGTCGACAGGTCGATCCAGGTGGGGTCATCAACTTCAAAGCCGACACCGATCGCGATCACTTTGTTCAATTCACTCGATGCTCGCCCCGTGTTCCAGGCCGCCTTTAGACGATTGTAATCGAGGCCAAGATAATCCGTCAGCGCCCTGCGGGAGGAGCTCGATATCGCTCCAGCGGAGTGAAGCGTCTCGGCCATTACTCGCAGTTTTTCGTCGAGCTGAAAGACTTCCGTTCCTTTGGTCGCCAAGGAAACACCTCCAAGTACTGGTGCCGTCGCAGCCAGTGACGTCGTCACTAGCGAAATACACCTGCAGCCGCACTAACGAAATAACACCAACATAGCACCGATGCGCCAACCGAACGAACCACCGCTCGCCGGCTCTTACGCAGTTCTCAGCACCCGCTGAGAACTAAATCCAAGCAAAAAGACGGTGACATTTGGTCAATGAAGTTTGCTGCCTGATGTGGTCCGATAATGACGCTCTGCGCAGGGCACGTCTCAACAGAAGATGGATTTTGACATGCACTGGATTGAATTTTTGCTGCACATCATAGTCGCCCTTCTCGCACTTCTTCGCGCATTGGGGTACACAACGTAGGGCACCATAAGCCATCTGCCGGACTCTCAGTCTCTCCGGTATCAACATTGGGAGCCTTTATGGGTCGCGCGATCCCTCAGCGACTGAAGATCGTTTTTTCCCCTCCCCAATATCCAGGCTCGATCCAGACGAACAGGTCCGACCCTCCGCGATACTGCTTCATCTCGGCGCAGTGCGCTTGAAGCGTCTGGCGGTCGGTCTCTTCAAAAAGACACTGGAAATGGTCGCCCGTCTTTGCGGCGAATAGCGTACATCACGTCATAAATCCGTTTGAGCGTCCCTCGACCGCCAGGCCGCTCGAGGGCGGGTTCCGAACGAGAGCGAATCTTCCTGCAGACCTGCTGATGGTCAGCTTTGTCAGCGTCTGTGACCACTAGTGCTGGTTGTGCTAGCTTCTGCGGCTATCCGGTTCTAAACAGCCCGTGGGCTAAGGATGACTCGGCTAAACTGGGACAACTTGCTAAGTACTCGCCGCCTTTGCAGCTCCATCGGGGGCCGAGGTAACGGCGTTACGCCGCCGGTTTGGCTCCTCACGAACCGGCTCGATTCCGAGAGAGACTTCGACCGAATCCTTTACTCCACCCCGACGCGACGGCTTGGCGATAAGACGCAAGTTTTTCCTTTGGAGAGGCACGACAGTGTTCGAAACCGGTTGACCCATAGTCACGAGGTTTCAGCTCTAGCGAGATCTGTCGGCACGCACATCAATGCACGGCCCCCTAGGCAACAAGATAATTGAGGAGCCGCGTTACCGACCTCCGTCTATGTTCGTGCTCGAATGCCGAAGGTTGTCGGCGCCAAGAGACAACCGCATTGAGTCCAGAAGCATTTAGGCTTCCTCAAGCGAAATTTCCACCCGAATAAGGCGGCGCGTATCCCAGCACCCCTTGCGCCTGGGCGATCGAATAGCTCGGACTAGGGGAGCTCGCCAGCCGGAGCCCACATATCGGACCGGAGACGCGGTCAATGTGAAAATAAGAATTAGCTTGCGGAGCAGTGCGCGCGGGGCACAATTTCGGACAATATTTGGCTTCTGGAGGATTCGCCCCTGCTCAACTAACTTAAACGGGCGGCGAGACTACGCTTCTTTTGGACGCCAAATGCGAGACGACTTCCCAAAGCAGACCATTGCGGAGATCGCTAAGGGTGTTGGCTACCGCTGCTCGAACCCCGAGTGCGGTAGGCCTACTGTCGGCGCGAATGCCGCGCAAGATAGAACAATTACAATCGGCGTCGCGGCGCATATTAGTGCCGCTTCGCCAGGCGGCCCCGTTACAACGCCTCTCAAACTCGTGAAGCACGGCGAGGGAAAGATAACGGCATTTGGTTGTGCCAGAACTGCGGAAGGCTGGTTGACGCCGACACACAAAAATTCACCGTCGAGGGGTTAACCCGATGGAAGCGTGACGCGCAGGAGCGTGCTTTCCGCGAACTCGTCGCTCCGGGGATGCTCGCGCCAACTGAAGAAGTCGAGCGCGTCGGCTCGATTATCGCCGCTGACAACACCAGCTCCGCCGATGCTGATTTCGATAAGCTCTTCACAAAGGTCCGCACTGCGGCGGGCGCCGACTTGGCGGCTTACAAGCGATCACCGATTTGGTCGGGCGTCTCCGTAGAATTGACCTTGATGCTCTACGACGACCCGAGCGCACCGCCGTTTAGCATCAGCAAGCTGCCTTCAGCCCTTGAGGTTGCGCCGGAAGTCACCATCTTGGCGCCGCCCGGAACAGGCAAGACGACCACGCTCCTGCAACTTGCGGGGCATATGTTGGCGGCCAACTCCATAGTTCCGCTGTACTTCCGGCTAGGCGACTGGTCTGCAAGCTCTTTGAGCTTGTTAGCAAGCCTGCACGAACGTACTGCCCTCACTGACATCAGTCAGGACGACTTGCAGCGACTCGCTCAACGCGGCCGAGTATTGCTACTACTCGATGGCTGGAATGAACTCGACCCTGACGCGCGCAGGAAGTTGAGGGTCGAACTCAACCGCATCAGGCATGACTGCCCCTACATTCGCATCGTCGCCACGAGTCGCCGACAGATACTCGATGTCCCGACCTCGGGCCCACGCATTGCAATCGAGCCCCTGTCCGAAGACCAGCAATGGAGATCGCGCGCGCGCAGTTCGGCGGGGCCGACGAGAAGATCGTCGACGATGCTTGGCGGACAGCAGGTGTACGCGAACTTATGGGCCCCTCTAAAAATCCCTGTTCCGAGCCTTGATCGGTTATAATCCGGGCGGTTTGGCTGCGTAGATGTGGGGATGCCGACTTCATGGGTTTCAAATGGGCTTTTTCGACATCGCGAATCGGTATGCGGCCTGGACGCCAAGAACGTCCTTTGGCGAGGATCGACGCGATGGTTCCGTGGCGACTGGAATCTTCCGTGCCCGCCTGGCGGCGGTCCATCTGGCGCAAGCCGGCCGAGGAACGTTTGAAGTCGCCGGCGGACCGAAAGCCCTGGGACGCGTTCTGGCGATGTTCAAGGCGATCGTTCTCTGCGAGCTTTACAATCTCTCGGACGACCAAGTGGAGTACCAGCTTCGCGACCGCCTCTCGTTCATGCGGTTCGTAGGGTTCGGTCTTGAGGACAAGGTCCCCGACGCCAAGACGGTGTGGCTCTAGCCGGGAACAGTTGGCGCTGGTCCCAGGCATGGTCGAGGCCTTGTTCGACGACTTCGACGGCTATCTGGAGAAGCAGGGCTACCTGGCGATGGGCGGCCAGATGGAGCCGACGCGTCGATGGCGTACCGGTCCCCAAGCAGCGCAACAGCCGTGACGACAACGCGCGGATCAACGATGGCGAGACGCCGGAGGGCTGGAAGGACCAGCCGGCCAGGAGATTGTCGCAGAAGGCACGGACGCACGGTGGACAAAGAAGCATGGCAAGAGCCACTGTCGGTTACAAGAACCATGTCGACGCCGACCGCCGGCACAAGCTGGTGCGCCGTTACCAGGTGACCGACGCGGCGGTGCACGACAGCCAGGTCGTGGAGGACATCCGATCCGGACAACACGGCCTCGGATCGTCTGGGCGGACAGCGCCTATCGGTCGGCGGAGATCGAGCCGAAGCTGAAGGAGAAGGGCCTGCCACAGCCGCATCCACCGCAAGGGGCATCGCGACAAGCCGCTGGAGCGAGCGGGAGAAGCGGGGCAACAAGGCCCACTCGAAGGTTGCGGGCGCTGCTCTCAAGCTCACGTGTTCGGGGCCCAGAGCACGAACGTGGGCGGGCCACCTTCACGCTGGTGCGATCAGTATCGGACGACTTGCAGCGTCAACGGGCGAGGGCGCGGATCGGGCTGAAGAACCTCGCACTACAACATGCGCCGCCTGGTGCAGCTGGAGCGTCTCGACCGCGGCGGCGCCAACGTGATCCATCAGGGGAGAAGTCTGCCATGGTCCGCCCCCATTGAACTCGAGGGAAACAGACCTCGCTTTCGGGGACGCATTGGAAAGGCCGAAAACCCATGGTGATCCAACCCCGTTTGCATGACCCGCGAGAACCGCACAACCTGTCGAGTTTCACGTCAGTCGCATTATTTTTCGAGGTGTACCCTTATCTCGATACCCCTCTATTTGTCCTCGCTCCTAGTAAGCGGTTCGCAGGGCTCCAGCCCGACCACTAAGGAAGAAGTGCTTCGCTTGTTCGTTCAACAGCACGAGCGCGCAGGTGACCACGCTGAAGCTCTGCAAGCAACACTGTTCGGATGCCACTCCGAGGTCCTGATCGCTTTGGCGTCTCATTTTAATGCCACCGGCTCGACCACGATGACGGAGGCCGACGCACGCCGGATTGCGACGACGACGATTGAGCAGTTGCGCCAGCAAGGTCAGATTGCTGCACGGCCCGAACCGCTTGCGGTTCTGGAGGTGCTGACGAGTCACCACACGCTAATTCGTTCGGAGGCTGGCAATGGCGCTATCGCCTTTCAGCACCACCAATTCCAAGAGTGGTACGGCAGTCACGGGTTGCCCAACTGATGCGCGCAAGCGCCAAGGGCGATACCAGCGCGCGGGTCCGGTTGCGCACGGCCATTTTTGATCAACCCGCGTGGGAAGAATCCATCGTCTTCGCGGTCGAGCGAGTGTCACGCGAGGATGGTGGCGCAGCGGTTGTCGCTCACGCGGTGCGTCTGGCACTTCCGATCGATCCCATGCTTGTGGCCGAGATGATCTATCGGTCATCGCTCGCGGTTTGGGAGATTACAAAAGCCGACTTCGTCGCTTTTGTTGACCGCTGGCACCGTTCAGGAACCGTCGATCGTGCTGTGCGCTTCATGATCATAACGGGTCGGCCTGAGTTCGCATCGCGCGTTTGGCCGTTGGCATCGAGCACGAACTCGCAGATCCAGCTGCCGACCTTGCGCACAGCGCCACGCTTCCGGCCATCGGTGCTCGGCCCTGACATCCCTTCGAAGATCGCATCGCTTGAACAAGCGACTCGCGAGCATTTGCTCGCGCTGATCGCGTCCGAAAGCGGTATTGACGGAATGGATTTGGCCACTGAACTTGCTATTGCCGACCCTAGCCCAAAGGTCCAGGCGGAAGTCGCGCAGTACCTCCAATTTCGTCGCGCTGATCGACATGTTGCAAGGCTATTGGCGGAAGCGCATGACGAAACATGGGCACTGATAGCAAGGCGCGGCTACGCCGAAGAAATCCGTGACCCGATAGCGGTTGAACGGCTGCGTGTTGAGCGCGACAAAGCACTCGCCGCAGTGACAAATCCGCTCGAACGGCTCAGCCTGTTACTTGAACAATCGCCTGACTATGCGGAGCGGGACGCTGGCATTACTGCTGCAATCTCCGACGCAGCTTTCCCCGTCAGAGATCAGCGTGGTGGTTCATCATTGTATCACGCCCAGAAGCGCGCACCGGCGGCCGTTCTGAGAGGATTGCGCCAGCGCCTGGAGGCAGGACTCGATCTGCCGTATCACGCAGAGGAATTCTTGAACCAACTGGAGGTCACCGACGAAGGGCCGATTGCAGCTGCAATCCTCGATATCAGCAGCAACAAGAGCAAACCAAATGCGCTCTCGGTCATGGCCGGGCCTAAGACCGTGGGTGCATTAGTCGACAAATACCTGACGTGTGCAAAAGCGCTCAAAACCGACCGCAACAACACGGCGTTGGGTGACGAATACTACCACATCCGCGACCGGATTGCGGCAACCCGCGCACCCTACTTTGTGGCAGCTGTCATAGCGCACGCCGGCACCGAGGACCCCGACCAGATTTCCTCCCTCGCCTCACTCATCTTCTTGCACGGCGACGACAATGCCCGGAAATCGCACTTACCGGTAGACCCCGCCGTCAGAAGGCAACTGATCGGAATTCTGCGCGGTTGGGTTGAGACGGTGATTTCGTCATCCAACAGCAAGAGGTACGACCTTAGCGAAGTTTCAAACGCGATTGGCCGCTTTGGCTTTCGGGAACTTCTTCCCGACCTAAAACGGCTTCTCGACGAAGACCTCACGCGTCTGAAGAAAGCCATCGCTGGCAACGCAAAGGCAGGGCGACGCGGTGACATTGAAGCCTCGTCCGACGCGCGCATGCGCTATGGCAATCAGTACGGAAGAGCGTTCTCGCGCTTGGGCGGTGATGAAGCCGCAGCAGTTATGGCGGGATATCTCGAGGATCGCGTGTTTGGTTTCGATGCCTCGCTGGTCCTAAAGGCGATCTCGGATAAGCAACTAAACTTGCCTGAACTTAGCTTCCACCGACGATGGCCTTGGCTCGATGAAGTTGCAGCCGCCCGCGCCGCCCGCGCCGCTTCGCCCAAGCCCGAACCGGCGAACGCTTTTGCGACACCAATTTTCGCGGCAATCGACCGGTTGGCAAAGCCCAAGACCGACAAGGGGAGCCAACTCCTCGCCATCCAACTCGCTCGGGTTGCGCTGGCAATGCCGCATTCCGACCAGGACGCCCTGATCGCACGAGTGATGGCTCTGCCGCAGCCTCTCAAATCGAAGCAAGAATTAGTCGCTGCGATCGCGCTAGACGGCCAAGTGCTTGATGTTGCAGTCGTAATGCAAGGTGTGGACGGATGGCTGGAAGAGGCGCCCAACGACGCATGGCAGAAACGGCAACAAACATGGGAAATCGAACCTTGGCTTGAACTTCTACCATTTACCAATCGCCCCGATTCGGTGATCGAAGGGCTGACGAAGGTAAAAGCCTTCTATGGTACTCGATGGGTGAAGCGATGGGAGCGCGTTCTTAGCTCAGTCGCCGCCATACCGGGCTCAGAAGGCGAAACGCTGTTAGCGGCTCTTGCTCGGAGCCACCGGGACATTGCCGGCGATTTTGAGTGGATGCGTGCCATTTTAGGCAGGGACTCACTCGTCGCTGTACTTCTATATGTCGAACTTTACATTGAAGGGGTATTCGGACGGGGACACCACGCAGTCGACCCGTGGCACGTCAGCCGCGAACTAGTCGAATATGTTCAAAAGTTTCCGCAGCTCAAGGCCGAACTGAAAAGGCGGTACGAGGCCACTGCTGAGGGCCGCACACGCCGCATGCTTGAGCATTTCATTGGCGAAGTCGGCGACGATGAAAATCTTATTGCGATGATTAATAAATACGCTGCGAACGAGCAAACGTACGATGGCCGCATGGCCGAAGTCGTTCGCGCGGTCGCATTATCACGCGAGCCGGTGAAAGACGGCTCAAATTCCTTCTACATTTACCCGGCCTCAGTAGCGCACATACGAAAGTTACTATTCGACTTGCTTCGGGGCACCCCATGGAAGGCAACGCTTGCCGAAAGATGCCTCACCGCGATCGACGAGCTGCGGGATGAGTACGGCATTGTGGCGAACGACACCCGGCATCCTGACGTACTGTCCGAAATTCCATGGCCCGCGGAGGCGGGACCGCCCTAACAGCACCGGCCTTCACGCTCCGCGCATGTTCTGGGAGAACGAATCGTGGCCTCGAAATCGGACGGCTACCGGGTCTTAAGAGTCGGTTACCCTCCGACAAGTCACTCACATTTTCAGCGCACTTCCCGGCACTACTGCGCACCCCACGAACGCCACGCCTTCAATCGGCCTGTCGTCGCCGAACCTGTAACCACACGGTAACCGCGGGCATTTTGGGTGCCTCAAAACATCCCGGAATCTAGTCCAATTTCGAGGTTCGAACACCCTCAGAATCCGCCGTCTTCGGCCAGTCTTGTATCTTCAGTTAGTGGTGGGCACGACTGGGATTGAACCAGTGACCCCTCCCGTGTGAAGGGAGTGCTCTCCCGCTGAGCTACGCGCCCGTTTCCGAGTTCCTCGGAAGGGTGCCGATTTAAGGGAGCGGCCGAATCCCTGTCAAGCCGCCGTCGCCGGCATCAGCGCCGCGACCGCGTCCCACAACTCGTCGAAATGATCGATCACCCGGTCGGGGCCGAGTTCGCGCACCGGCGGTGCACTGTAGCCGAAACTCACCGCCACCACCGGAACCCCGGCCGCGTGAGCGGTATCGATGTCGGTCGCCGAATCGCCGACCATGATCGCCTGGCCGGGGTCGCCGCCGGCCAGGCGCACCGTTTCGGTCAAATGGCGCGGGTCGGGCTTCATGAAGGCAAAGGTGTCCTGGCCCGAGATCGCCGCGAACCGACCCTCGAGGTCGAGCTCGCCAAGCAGCCGGCGGGCCAGCGCCTCCTGCTTGTTGGTGCAGATCGCCAGCCGCCAGCCGGCCGCGGCAAACCGGTCGAGCGCCGCCAGCGCACCGGGGAAAGGGCGGCTCGCCTCGGCGATGCGCCCGCCATAATGGGCGAAGAAATCGTCCGTCATGGCCGCCAATTCGGCCTCCTCGACCGACCGGTCGGCCGCTGCCAGCGCCCTCTTGATCATGTGGCGGGCACCGAACCCGACCATCAGCCGCGCCGCTTCGTATGGCTGCGGGTCGAAGCCGCGCCGGCCGAGGACGACGTTCAGCGTCGCCACCAGATCGTCGGCGGTATCGACCAGGGTGCCGTCGAGGTCGAGCACCAGCACCGGCGGCGGTCGGACCGACGCCGCCTCAGACACCGTAGCCGCGCGCCATCATCGCCGCCAGAATCGGAATCAGGATGAAAACCAAGGCCTCCAAATGCATGAATCGGCGGGCGAATCGGACATCGTCGGCCTCGGGCCGGAACTCGCCATCGGCCGCCGCGGCCCTGGCCCAGCCGATGAACTTGACCGTCGGCACCGCCGACAGCGCCCCGACCACGACAAAGGCGGCGATCTTGGCCCAGAAGACCGGGTTGGCGAGATAGAATTCGGAGCCCTTGAGGCCGAAGAAGACCCGCCCGAAACCGGCCGCCAACATCAACGCCGCCAGGCCGCCAAAGGCGGTATCGATCCTGGCGAGCGTGGCGATCCGGGCCGGTGCCATGTGTGGACGGCTCCGAGTTGGCAAGGGTTTTCTGAACGATATCGCACGGGCTGGTCGGAGCTGCCATGTGTTCGGCCTGTTGATGCGGCGTCTTCAAATGGCCGCTGGCCATAATGCTCTCCGCGAGATCGGGTCCCGGTCATAAGCACGCGCTCTTTAGGCGCCGTGGCACTTGTGGGTTGTCCCGATCTCATGTGTGGACGGCTCCGAGTTGGCAAGGGTTTTCTGAACGATATCGCACGGGCTGGTCGGAGCTGCCATGTGTTCGGCCTGTTGATGCGGCGTCTTCAAATGGCCGCTGGCCATAATGCTCTCCGCGAGATCGGGTCCCGGTCATAAGCACGCGCTCTTTAGGCGCCGTGGCACTTGTGGGTTGTCCCGATCTCCATGGGCCGACTGGCTTGGGTGCGTTATCTGCCATAATGCTCTCCGCGAGATCGGGTCCCTTTCATAAGCACTCGCTCTTTAGGCGCCGTGGCACTTGTGGGTTGTCCCGATCTCATGGGCCACTGGCTTGGGTGCGTTATCTGTTCACTGGACATCGTCTCCTGCGCGTCTCGATTGCTCCTACGTAGCTACAGGCTGTGGGGCCCGATATTTCTCATTGCGCGCCATCATCGCCCAGGCGATCCGGGCAATCTTGTTGGCCAAGGCGATGGCAGCGACCTTGATTGATCGCCGCTCCATGAGCCGGACCAGCCAGGGGTGGCGGGTGTAGCCTAACTGTTTGGCTCGCTTGATCACGGATAGTGCCCCAACGAATAGTAGTCGCCGCAGGTAGCGATTGCCCGCCTTCGAGATCGAGCCGAGACGCTCCTTGCCGCCGGTGGAGGATTGCTTTGGCACCAGCCCGATCCAGGCACTCAGATCACGCCCTGAACGGAAGACGTGGGGATCGGGGATGCTTTGGCACCAGCCCGATCCAGGCACTCAGATCACGCCCTGAACGGAAGACGTGGGGATCGGGGATGCTGGCAACAAGGGCCGTAGCGATGAGCGGGCCAACACCGGGAATGGCTTCAAGGCGCTTGCTGGTCTTGCTGCTCCGGTGGGAGACGAGAATGCGCCGATCCGCATCTCGGATCTGCCGCTTCACCAGCTCAAGCTGTGCCGCCAGGGCCATCAGGCAGTCGCGTGCTGCCGATGGAAGGCGGTCATCCTCCCCCTTGGCGATGAGAGCCAGCAATTGCTCAACACCATGGCGCCCGACACCGGCAACAATACCGAACTCGGCCAGGTGGGCGCGGATTGCGTTGATCAGTGTCGTGCGCTGGCGAACGAACAAGTGCCGGGTCCGGTGAAGCATCAAGACCGATTGCTGCTCGGGGGTCTTGATCGGCACGAAGCGCATGGTCGGGCGTTGGACCGCCTCGCAGATGGCTTCAGCATCAGCCGCATCGTTCTTGTTCCGCTTCACGTAGGGCTTCACATAGCGTGGCGGCATCATCCGCACCTCATGGCCCAGTTGCTCAAGCTCCCGCGCCCAGTGGTGTGACGTTGCACACGCCTCCATCCCTACCAGGCAGCGCGGCAACTTCTCAAAGAACGGCAGAACAGACCGGCGTCTCAATTGCCGGCGGACCACAGGCTCACCTGTTGCATCGATGCCGTGGACCTGGAAAACACTCTTCGCCAGATCAATTCCGATGGTGGTAACGTCTTTCATGGATGGCTCCTTCCTCGCGGTTCCTTAAACACCGCACTGTGGCACCTTCAGATGCCGGTGGAGGAGCCGTCCACAGCATCATATTCAGCCGGAGCATCATCATCTCGACCACCAGCACGCTGGCCAGGCCGAACATGGTCAGGTGATGGACGACGGCAAGCGCGAGGTCGAGGAGCATGGGTTGAGTCCTGCAACGAAAAAAATCAGGCGGAACATAACGCCGGTCGGTAACCGTTGCCACCGAAGAGCCGGCACGATCCCTTGTTCTTCCGGCCTCGGCCCGATAGGTGTTCGGCCGGTATCGGCACGGCCTTGGGACGGCATGCAGGGATCATGGCGCAGACCATAGTGGCGGATGATGCCGGGCGGGCAAGGGCGGCCGCGGCGGCAGCGGGCGAACTCGTCACCGGGATGGTGCTGGGGCTCGGCACCGGCCGCACCGCGGAAGCGTTTCTGGAGCGCGTTGCCGCCAGGATCGCCGACGGGCTTGACCTTGTCGGGGTGCCGACCTCGCGGCGCACCGCCGAGGCTGCCGGGCGCCTGGGCATTCCCCTGACCGACCTCGAGCGCCACCCGGCCCTCGATCTGACCGTTGACGGAGCGGACGAGATCGATGCCAAGCTGCGCCTGATCAAGGGCGGCGGCGGCGCGCTGCTGCGGGAGAAAATAGTTGCGGCGGCCTCACGCGAGATGCTGGTGGTCGCCGACCGGAGCAAATATGTCGCCCGACTCGGCGCCTTTCCGCTGCCGATTGAAATCGTGCCTTTCGGTATGGCGGCCACGATCGGGCATATCGAGCAGGTTGCCTCGGCTGTCGGGCTGGCCGGACGCCTTGAGGTGCGCGCCGCCGGCGAGCGGTCCTTCGTCACCGACAACGGAAACCACATTGTCGACGCTTCGTTCGGGGGTATATCTGACCCCGAACGGTTGGCGACCGAGCTCGCCCGGATCCCCGGAGTTGTCGAACACGGCCTGTTCGTCAATCTGGCCACGCGAGCGGTCATCGGTGACGCCGACGGCATTGAATGGCTTTGAGCCCTCTATTGAGATGGAGATTTGAAACATGCCCCCGACCCGCAGCCGCATAACGGCAGCGCTGATGGCTGTTGGCCTGTCGCTCGCGCTCGTCGGCGGCGCCATGGCCCAGGAATTCACCCAGTCGCACCTGCGGGCCGCCCTGGTGGTTTCGCGCGCGGCGCCCAATCCCGGCGACTTCGATGCGATTTTGCCGTTCCTGTCGGAGCAGGTGCAGAATCGTCTGATCCTCAGCCGCCCGGACCTGTTCAGGGAAATCGCCGATACGGTCGAAACGCAGGCGCTTGAGCTCACCGCCCGACGCGGCGAGCTCGACAGCGAAGTCGCCCGCATCTGGGCCCGCCGGTTCACCGAGTCCGA
Organism: uncultured Bauldia sp.; assembly: GCA_963663975.2. Taxonomy (GTDB): domain Bacteria; phylum Pseudomonadota; class Alphaproteobacteria; order Rhizobiales; family Kaistiaceae; genus JANQRX01. The sequence goes on from CAXXRA010000015.1 coordinate 202,884, forward strand.
ACTGGAGACGGTTGCCGAATTCTTCGACAGCGAACTCGGCGCCAAGTACAAGCAGATGCTGCCTCAAATCGGCGAGGAGCTGATCGCGGCCGGCCGCCGGTGGACGTCGCGCATCGGTGACGAGCTCTACGAACTCTCGCTGGAAGACATGGAACGACAGGGCCACGAATTCTGATTGGGAGGGTTCGGCGTGAAAAAATTCGATTATGATCTGTTCGTCATCGGCGGCGGCTCGGCCGGGGTCAGGGCGGCCCGCGTCGCTGCCGAACGCGGCAAACGGGTGGTGGTGGCCGAAGAGGACAGCGTCGGCGGCACCTGCGTCATGAGGGGCTGCATTCCCAAGAAGCTGTTCGTCTACGCGGCGCACTTCACCGAGGCTTTCGAGGATGCGGTGGGGTTCGGCTGGCGCAGCGAAGGGCTCCATTTCGACTGGCCGACGCTGGTCAACAACGTCGCCGGCGATGTCGCCTGGCTGAGTGGAATCTACATTCGCAATCTCGAGAAAGCCGGCGCCCAGATCATCCACAGCCGGGCGGTGCTGGAGGATCCCCACACCGTGGCTCTGCTGGCCGAGAACCGCTCGGTCACTGCCGAAACCATTCTGATATCCACCGGCGGCGAGCCCCGCCGCGACCTCAATATTCCGGGCGTCGGGCACACCATCACCTCGAACGAATTCTTTCACCTGGAAAAGCAGCCGCGGCGGGTGGTGATCGTCGGTGGTGGCTTCATTGCCGTCGAACTGGCATCGATTTTCGCCGCTCTGGGGACGGAAACGACGCTGATCTACCGCGGCAACCAGATCCTCAGGGGTTTCGACGGCGAGGTGCGCCATACGCTGTGCGCCGGCATCGAGCGCCGCGGCGTGACCGTCATGACCGAGGAGCAATTGACCAGGATCGAGGGCGAACCCGGCAATCTGCTGGCCGTGACCCATTCGGGCGCCCGGATCGAGGCCGACCAGGTCCTTCTGGCGATCGGCCGAAGGCCGAACACCAACGGCCTCGGTCTTGAAACGGCCGGCGTCGAGCTCGATCCCACCGGAGCCGTCATTGTCGACGAATATTCCCGAACCAACGCGCAAAATATCTACGCGGTCGGTGATGTCACCAACCGCATGCAGTTCACGCCCGTCGCCATCCGCGAGGGCACGGCATTCGTGGAGACGGTTTTCGGCGGCAAGCCGACCGCCGTTGATTACGACAACGTGCCGGTGGCGGTGTTCGGCAATCCCGAGGTTGGCGTCGTCGGCCTGACCGAGGAAGAGGCGCGCGAACGCTATGCCTCGCTCGACATCTACAAGGCCTCGGTCAAACCGCTTCCCAATCGCGTCGCCGGCCGCGACGACCGCATGCTCATCAAGTTGATCGTCGATGGCGAAACCGACCGCGTGCTGGCGTGTCATCTGGTCGGGCCCGAGGCGGGCGAAATGGTCCAGCTCATGGCGATCGCCATCAAGATGGGCGCGACCAAGGCCGACATCGACGCGACCGTGGCGCTACATCCAACGCTCGCCGAAGAGATCGTTCTGTTGTCCCGTCCGAGCGAAACCATCCGTCGCGAGGCGGCCGAGTAACCGTTCGCCGCGGGGCACGGGAGCGGGCCCTGCCAATGGGATGGAATTGCGCCACCGGTCCATGTATAACCCGCGCCGCCGGAGGCCTTTGGGGTCATTCCGGCGGGGGAGTGCGAGAGCCCTTTCGACCAACTCTGAGCCATTCTGACGGAGCGATTTTGTGACAAGATCAAGTGAAGGCTCGAAGAGCGTATCTGGATACGGTCGAGGGACTTGGCGCAGGAATTGGCGTAAAATCGCCCGTCCCTTCGGGTTTGTTGATTGGCGGGCGCCCAACGCCTCGCCGATCGCGAAACAGAATTGACCCAGAGTTGGTTGAAAGGGCTCTAGCGTGATGAACAATATCTGGTTGCCCGAAAGCTGGCGCACGAAACCGATCAAGCAGGTTCCCGAGTACGACGATCAGGCCAAGCTGGACGCGGTCGAACGGCGGATCGCCACATTTCCGCCGCTGGTTTTCGCCGGCGAAGCCCGTAAGCTGCGCAGTCAACTGGCCAAGGTCGCGGCCGGCCGCAGTTTCCTCCTCCAGGGCGGTGACTGCGCCGAGAGCTTCGCCGAACACTCCGCCGACAACATCCGCGACTTTTTCCGCGTCTTCCTGCAGATGGCAGTCGTGCTCACCTATGCCGGAGCCATGCCGGTGGTCAAGGTCGGGCGCATAGCCGGCCAGTTTGCCAAGCCGCGTTCGGCGCCGACCGAGAAGCAGGCCGACCGCGAGCTGCCGAGCTATCGCGGCGACATCGTCAACGGCATCGAGTTCGACGCGGCCACCCGCAGCCCGGATCCGGAACGGATCGTGATGGCCTACCGGCAGTCGGCGGCCACGCTCAACCTCCTGCGCGCCTTCGCCCAGGGCGGCTACGCCAATCTGGAACACGTCCACCAGTGGATGTTGGGCTTCGTGAAGGACAGCCCGCAGGGCCATCACTATCAGGAGGTCGCCGACCAGATTTCGGAATCGATCTCCTTCATGCGCGCCTGCGGGATCGATTCCGAGACGGTACCCCAGTTGCGCAGCACCGAATTCTTCACCAGCCACGAGGCGTTGCTGCTCGGCTACGAGCAGGCGATGACGCGCGTCGATTCGACCTCCGGCGACTGGTACGCCACCTCCGGCCATATGGTGTGGGTCGGCGACCGCACCCGTCAGGCCGATCACGCCCATGTCGAGTTCTGTCGCGGCATCGAGAACCCGATCGGCCTCAAATGCGGCCCGTCGCTGGAGGCCGACGATCTCCTGCGGTTGGCCGAAATCCTTGATCCCGAAAACGATCCTGGCCGGCTGACGCTGATCTGTCGGTTCGGTGACAAGAAGGTCGGCGACCATCTGCCGGGCCTGATCCGGGCGATCGAGCGGGAAGGGCGCTCGGTGGTGTGGTCGTGCGATCCCATGCACGGCAACACCATCAAGGCGACCAACGGCTACAAGACGCGTCCGTTCGACATGATCCTGTCGGAGGTCGAGGACTTCTTTGCCGTTCACCGGGCCGAGGGCACTCATCCGGGCGGCATCCACATCGAGATGACGGGAAAGAACGTTACCGAATGTACCGGCGGCGCCCACGCGATCACCGAAGAGAATCTGCGTGACCGCTACCACACCCATTGCGATCCGCGCCTCAACGCCGACCAGTCGCTGGAACTGTCGTTTCTGGTCGCCGAATTGCTGAAGCGGGATCGTTTGGCTCAGAACGGACGGGACGCGGCGATCGCCAGCTGATCCGCCGCCGGCCGCAGTCGATCAAAAAAGCGTCGCGGCCCGGCGGTGACCGTCGGGACCTCGGGCTGATATCGAGGCGAGGCCCTTACGCCGATGACCGACACGCTGCGCATTTCGGTTGCCCAGCTCGACTCGGTTGTCGGCGATATCGGCGGCAATCTGAAAACGGCGCGCGAAGCCCGCGCCATTGCCGCCGGCGATGGTGCCGATCTGGTCGTCTTGTCCGAATTGTTCATCGCCGGCTATCCGCCCGAGGACCTGATGCTGAAGCCGGCCTTCCAGGCCGCCTGCCGATCGGCGGTCGAGGATCTGGCCGCCGATACCGCCGATCGAGGTCCGGGCGTGGTCATCGGCACGCCGTGGCCGGACGACAACGGCAAGCTTTACAACGCGGCGGCCCTGCTCGACGACGGAGCGATCGCCGGCCTGCGCTACAAGGTCGAACTCCCCAATTACGGCGTCTTCGACGAATTGCGTGTGTTCGAGCCGGGGCCGCTGCCCGGGCCGATCGGTTTTCGCGGCGTCAGGATCGGTCTCCCGATCTGCGAGGACATCTGGTTCGAGCAGGTTTGCGAGTGCCTGGCCGAAACCGGGGCGGAGCTCCTGATCGTTCCCAACGGCTCACCCTATTGGCAGGAGAAGGCCGACAAGCGCCAGCAGGTGGCGGTCGCCCGCATCGTCGAATCGGGCTTGCCGATGGTCTACGTCAACCAATGCGGCGCCCAGGACGAACTGGTGTTCGACGGCGGTTCCTTCGGTCTCAACGGCGACCGCACGCTGGCCTTCCAGCTTCCTCAATTCGAGCCGATGGTGGGCATGAGCGAATGGCGCCGCGGCGAGGATGGCTGGCGCTGCGCCGACGGTGCGGCGGCATCCCTTCCCGATGTTACCGAAGCGAACTGGCGTGCCGCCGTGCTCGGGCTGCGCGACTACGTCGACAAGAACGGATTTCCGGGCGTGGTGCTCGGACTTTCCGGCGGCATCGACTCGGCGGTGTGTGCGGTCATGGCCGTCGACGCGCTCGGGGCCGAGCGGGTTCATTGCGTGATGATGCCCTATCGCTACACGTCCGATGAGAGCCTGAATGACGCGTCCGAACTGGCGACCGGGCTCGGCGTCCGCTACGACACGATCCCGATCGGCGGGCCGGTCGAGGCCTTCCAGGACGGCCTGGCGGCACTGTTCGCCGGTCGCCCGCGCGACGCAACGGAAGAAAACCTGCAATCGCGGGCGCGTGGCACGGTGCTGATGGCGATTTCCAACAAATTCGGATCGATGGTGGTGACCACCGGCAACAAGTCGGAGGTGTCGGTCGGCTACGCCACGCTCTACGGCGACATGAACGGCGGCTTCAACCCGGTCAAGGATCTCTACAAGACCGAACTGTATCGGCTTGCGAAATGGCGCAACCAAAGGCGTCCGGACGGGGTTTTGGGGCCGGAGGGCATCGTCATTCCCCCCAACATCATCACCCGTGCGCCCTCGGCGGAGTTGAAGGAGGATCAGAGCGACCAGGACTCGCTGCCGCCCTATGAGGTCCTCGACGACATCCTGGAACGCCTGGTCGAGGACGATATGAGGGTGGCCGACATTGCCGCGCGCGGCCACGACATCGAAATCGTTCGCCGGGTCGAGCACCTGCTTTATGTCGCCGAGTACAAGCGCCGCCAGGCCCCGCCGGGGGTCAAGATCACGCGCCGCAATCTTGGCCGCGACCGACGCTATCCGATCACCAATCGCTTCCGCGATCGCGGCTGAGCCGGTTCGGCGACGAGGCACCGGCCGCCCGACCGGCAGAATGAATCTCGCGGCTGGCAAGAGTTGAGGTCCCTCGATGAAGCTCCGACCGGCGCTGCAGCAGGAATTGAACTCGCTGACCGAACTCTGCCTGCGTTCAAAGGCGGCTTGGGGATACGACCTTGCGTTCCTCGACGCATGCCGCGCCGAATTCACGCTGACCGCGGATGATTTGCGGCGATCGACCATCGTGGTCGCGGAAAGCAACGATGTCCTGATCGGCATGGCCCAGATCGAGGTTACCGGAAACCGTGCGGACCTGTTCAAACTGTTCGTTGACCCGGATCATCTGAACCGCGGTGCTGGTCGGCAGCTGTTTCAGTGGGCGGTCGACACCGCTGCCTCCGCCGGAGCGGCGCAGATGGTGATCGAGTCCGATCCCGATGCGGCCGGTTTCTATCGGGCGATGGGCGCACGCGATGCCGGAACGGCGCCGTCGGGCTCGATACCCGGCCGGATTCTGCCGCGACTGGTTTTTGAACTCGGTGATCGCCGGGACCGCGTGGCGCCACCGCGCGGTGGCATGTGAGCGCCGGCCGGCTTGTATCGGGACCTGCTCAGCCGCCCAGTTCGGCCAGAAACTCCACGATCGCGCGCTGGTAGGCTTGCGGATTGGCGTTCCATGACTGGGCGTGTCCGGCGCCGGCGACCCGCAAATAGGTGACTAGGTCGGGGCGGGCGGCCGCGAGAGCGTCACTGGTGCGAATATGGACGGTGCGATCCGCGTCGCCGTGTATCAACAGAATCGACGGCGCCAGCTCGTCGGCCCGACCGAGGTAGTCGAGATCGCTCCAGGAGACGCCGTAGCGCAGGCTGGCAGCGGTTTTACCCAGCCAGGTCAGCAGGCCAGGGAGCTTGCGCCTTGCGGCGCCGAAATCGACAACGTCGCCGAAATCCAGCATCGGCGAATCCAAAACGACGCCGCGAACGTTCGCCGCGACTTCCGAGCGGTAAAGGAAATTGGCCACGATCGCGCCGCCCATGCTGTACCCGACCAGCACGATATGCCGGGCGCCTTGGTCCAGCGCATAGCCCACCGCCGCCTCGAGGTCTTTCCACTCGCTCTGGCCATGGTCGTAAAGGCCACTGGCCGACGACGGGGCGCCCTGATCATTGCGGTAGTCGATCACCAGGGACGAAAGCCCCGAACCGGCGAATGCGGGCAGGGCACGCAGCGCCGTCTCGCGGCTGGCCGCCCGGCCGTGGACGATGATCGCCCACCTGCCGGAGGATCCATTCAGTCGCCACGCACCAAGGGTCCCGATGTCGGACTCGAAACTCACCTGTTGGAACGGAAGGCCACGAGCGACGAGCGGATCACCCTGGAAGGCGGCCTCATCGAGACGCACCGCATCGCCGGCCTTGGGGTGTCCGTTGACCGGTGTGAAGTCGCGCACGACCTCCCGGTCGGAGAGTTCGACAATCTCGCCGACCGTGCCGTAGCCGTCGGACCATTCCAGCCCGAACCGGCCGGCGCGGCGCCAGTCGCCATGTTCGAGGTCGGTCGCCGCGGTGACCTGGAGCGTGATGGTGTGATCGCCGATCCCGGCTACCACCAGGTTCGGTTCGGGGTCGCTGTGATCGATTTCGAGAGCCTCGGACCCGATTTCGCCGGCGTAGTACCAGCTGGCCGCGACCGCGGCGATGGTGAGCGCGACAAAGGCGACCGCTGCCGCGCGCAGGAACCGCCTCATGAACGAGCAGCCGCCCTGTGGCTGCCGGCCCGCCAGCCATGATCGAGCGGACAAGGCTTGCTCATTGCCTGGGCCACAACGACTGCGCCATGCCCAAGTCTCACGGAACCCGGGTCAGCGTGGCGCCCGCGAACAGCACGCTGAACGGCTCGCACCAGATCACCACCGATCCATACTGGGAAACGTCGATTTCGGGCGGCACGAGATAATTCTGGTCGCCGATATTGCCCTTCAGCTCACCCAGCGAGGCCCATTCATTGCCCGTCACGTCGCTCGCCCGTCTCGGATTGTCGTGCTTGACCAGCCACACCCGCAGGCCCGGCCCGTTGGTGACCTCGAAATCGGTAAGGCGGACGATCGTCCCTTCTGCATTCCGGATCACGGTCGCTTCGCCCCGTCCCTTGTGAACGAAATCGACACCGGTGATCTCGCCGCTGGCCAGGACCGTGCTGGTGGCCACCGATGGCCGGGTCTCCGACACCACCATGTCGATCCACAATGGCGAGGCCAGATACCAGAATGCGTTGCCGAGCAGGAATCCGACAAAGCCCGAGACCAAGGCGACGAGCAGATATTTTCTCATAATGGCTCCTCCAACCGGCCCGGCCGCACGGCCACGGATTGTCGGCGCAAGCAGGAGCGCCCCGCCATGAGTCTAACAAGTCCGACCTCGAAGGGGGAGTTTGTTGCTGCTCCCTGCTGGGACGCGCGCACCAGCACGACTGGATCCTCGCTCACGATTCACCGCCTCCGTTGTTGTGTTGGTACGACATCAGTTAGACAACCCGCGCACCGCATGTGTGAGAAAAAATTCGGCCTGTTCGTTCAACCGGCGATGAACTTACCCGCCGTCGGACCGGAAGAGGCGTACGGTCCGGTGAACCGGACGGTCGCAAACGGAGATGGGCTCGGTTCGGTCGAGCAGGGGATGAATATGCAGAAAAGAAATCTCGGCCAAACGAGCATTGAAGTGACCGTGCTCGGCGTCGGTTGCGCTCCCCTTGGCGGTAATTTCGCTACGCTCGATCGAACTGACGCCGCCGGCATTCTGGAAACGGCTTTTGCCGCGGGGCTGTCCTATGTCGATACCGCCCCGTTTTACGGGTTCGGGCGATCGGAGCGGGTGGTCGGCGACGTCGTGCGCGGACGGTCCTACGTTCTGTCGACCAAGGTCGGGCGCCTGCTGGTTCCCGGTTCCGCCCCGGATCCAATGAGTTTCGGCATGATCGAGCCGCTGCCGTTTCACCCGGTCTATGACTATTCCTATGACGGGGTGATGCGTTCGTTCGATGAGAGCCTGCAGCGGCTCGGGCTGGATCGCATTGACGCGCTTCTCGTCCACGATATCGGTGAGTTTCAGCATGGCGCGCGGGACAATGCCCGCCACTTCGCCGACCTGACCAGGGGCGGTTATCGCGCGCTCGAAGAGCTCAGGGCTTCGGGGCGGGTCAGCGCCATCGGATTGGGCGTCAACGAAAACGAGATTTGCTTGCACGCCCTCGAAATCGGTCAGTGGGACGTTTTTCTGCTGGCCGGGCGCTACACCCTCCTGGAACAGACGCCGCTCGACGCTCTTTTTCCTGCCTGCCAGGCAGCAGGAACCACCATCATTTGCGGCGGGCCGTTCAATTCCGGCGTGCTGGTCGGCCGCGACACATGGAACTACGCCAAGGCTCCGGAGGATGTCGTCTCGCGGGTGGAAAAATTGAAATCGGTCGCGGTCGGCCACGACGTCTCCCTGCCGGCTGCGGCCTTGCAATTCCCGCTGGCGCATCGACTGGTTTCCAGCGTCATCCCCGGCTCTGGCTCGGCGGCGCACTTCACCGGAATTCTGAAGTGGGCGGGCGAGGATATCCCACCGGAATTCTGGGCCGATCTGCGCCAGGTAGACCTTGTTCACACCGACGCGCCGTTGCCGCGGGGCAATCCGTTTTTGCAACCACAAAGCTAATCCCGGATTTCCCAAATGAATTGCAATTTGATGACGCGCATGGTCGATTCTGCTATAAGAATCAATGCATTATCATCATCACACCGGGCGAGGCCCGTGTCACCCGGCGGGTGAACCCAGGACCCCCCATTTACGGGTCGATTTCGACCGTCGCCTCAAGCTTGAATTCCATGGTTCCAAGGTTACGTCAGACGCTGGATTGCTCGCCTACCGGGAGCTTGACGATGCCCTTGGCCTGACCGAGGTTGGCGGCGGTCTTTTCCAAGACAGTCGTACCGGCAAGAACGGGCGGCATGGCATGACGGGGCAGTTCCGTCAGTCGGTGTTTGGCCGGCTCGGCGGATATGATGATGTCAACGATGCCGATCGTCTGGCTCGCGATCCCGCCATGCGGTGGATTGTCGGTGGCAGGGCGATCGAAAGACAGGCTGCCTCGACCAGCCAGATGGCTCGGTTCGAGACGGAGTTTCTGGCCACCGACGAGAACACGGAAGCCTTGGCCGACATCAACGGAATGTGGATCGACCGGGTTCATGACCAGCACCCACCGAAGATGATCATTCTCGACATGGACTCAAGCGTCAGCCCGACCCATGGCGACCAAGAGGGTACGGCCTACAACGGCCACTTCGGCTCCACCTGCTATCACCCCCTGTTCCTGTTCAACCAGTTTGGCGATCTGGAACGGTGTTCGCTGCGCCCTGGCAACGTTCACAGCGCCGATAACTGGGCAAGCGTGCTGAAGCCGGTTGTCGTTCGCTACAAGGGTCGGAAGGTGCGACTGTATTTCCGAGGCGACGCCGCCTTCGCCTCACCGGACCTCTATGAGTTCCTGGAAGCCGAGAGCTACAAGTACGCGATCCGCTTGCCAAGGAACCATGTTCTTCAGGAAAGCATTGGCCATCTGCTCACGCGCCCCCTCGGCCGGCCGCCGAACCATGTGCGGCGCTATTACGCCAGCTTCAGCTATCGGGCTGGAAGCTGGGACAGGAAGCGGCGCGTGGTCGCCAAGGTGGAATGGCACCCCGGCGAACTGGTTCCCCGTGTCGGCTTCATCGTCACTAACCTGTCCCGCCCGGCCGAGCGCGTGGTCGCCTTCTACAATCAGCGCGGTACGGCGGAGCAGCACATCAAGGAAGGCAAGAACGCCATCAGATGGACCCGGCTGTCATGCCGGAAGTTCCGCAACAACGAGGTCCGGCTGCAGCTTCACGCCCTGGCCTACAATCTCGGTAACTTCATGCGGACACTGGCCTTGCCGAAGGAGGTGGAGCACTGGTCGTTGACCACGCTGCGCGAGAAGCTGGTGAAGATCGGTGCCAAGGTGGTCAGCCATGGCCGCTATGTCACGTTCCAATTGGCGGAGGTGGCGGTGACCCGCGACCTGTTTCGGAAAATCCTACGGCTGATCGATGATCTGCGGCCAAGACCCGCTCCGGCGTAGGGCCGAGGAAATCGACGGTGAGGAGAAAGCGACAGGAGAGGTGCGTCTGGATGGCGAGAAAAATGACCGAATGGCCCTCCAAACGGAGGCCGCTCACTAAAATCAGGCCATCGGATGGCTGCAAAAGGAGATGCCGTTCCCTTGGCGGTGGACCAGTGGTACGATTTCCACGAATTTGGATGTCATCTGGGGAATGTCGGCTAATCAGCCTGGCGCGCACGAGTGATCTCGCAAGGAACCGGCATGGTTGGAAAGGTGGCGGCGAAGCGGGCGATCCGGCCAACGCAGTGGAGCGTCAACAGGTGAACGGCGCCGTTAGTCTTCAATGGGTCGGGACAGCTATGTCCGCCCGAGCGTGTCATGAGCTATTGTCGAACTGAGGCAGCTTCCGGCGGCCAACTTGGCCGCCTTCATGGCAACGCGCAATCGAGCCCGCCTTTCTCGCCAACAGATCGATCGCGACTATCCGTAACAGCGACGTCCGCTATCTAGCGCAACCTCACTTGCGAACAGCAGCCGGTCCATACATGTGTGCCAACGCCGGAGTCAGCGCCACGGACAGATGGTCGAGGCCGGACGCCTTGCTGCGGAAATCCCAACCGCTACGCTTATTTTGCTCCTCATTGACGGTTCATCGGGGATGTCGAGTATTTGGGGTGCGACCACTCCTGCAACGGGGCTCACGGGAACATGTTGACACGCACCACCGCGTTTCTGGGTACCTTGGTTGGTCTGATCGGGTTTGGCTGGCCGGTGGATGCCGCGGAAGTCAGGCTCGAGCAGGTCACTATTTATCCGGGGGAGTACTCGCCTGACCCGTTGATCGTGAGGAAGGGTGAGCCCTTGACGATCCTGATAACCACCCGGGTGCGAGAACACGTCAACCGAATAAGCATTCTTCCATGGGTCACCCGGTCCGACAGGCTGTCGCCGGGGAAAACGACGGTCGTCGAATTTACGCCCGATCAATCCGGCGACTTCGAAATTCGCAACATTGGCCACGGTTTCACCGGCATTCTGAGGGTTGTGGAATGAATCAACGCTTCCTCGCGTCGGCCGGCTGCTCGGCAGGTTTGGCGGCCGTTGGACTGCTCGTATGCTGCGCGATACCTGCCGTGGCCCAGCCTCAATGGGGTGAGCCCGTGCAGATTACGAAGGGCATCGAAGTCAGCACGGTCCAGTTTCTTCAAAACGGTATGCTCTTTATCGCCGCGGGAGACGGCATTCACTTGATAGACCCAGACGGGACCGGCTCGCGCACGCTTTTCGAACAGGAGGGCACGCGGCGCGCCAACATGAGCCCGGATGGTCAAATGATCGTCCTTGACGACGACCTGGATATCTTCGTCGCGAACCGGGACGGCAGCGGCGTGAGGCCGATCGCCGACGACCCCGATCTGTTCGAGTTCGCGATCTCGTTCACGCCCGATGGGGAGAGCATAACTTTTGTGACGATCGATGATGCTCAGGGTATCTATGGGATATGGATCATGAACCCCGATGGGCGAAACAAGCGCAACCTGCGCACGGAAACAGACATGGCTTTCCGCCATCCTCGCCAGAGTCATGACGGGTCCAAAATCTCGTACTTCTCGGTGGGCAAAGGCGTCAAACCGCAGATTTGGGTTATGGACAGCGATGGGAGTGAAAGTATCGCGCTGACCAATCCCGGCGAGGACGGAATCTCGCGCCAGGCGAGCTGGAGTTTCGACGGGAGGGGAATTGCCTATTCATCGAGAAAACTTGGTGACTTCGATATTTGGAGCATGAATGCCGAGGGCGGTGACAAACGTCGCGTCACGCGATTACAGGGGGACGAAGCAAAGCCGGTTTGGTCCCCTGACGGAACCGCCATCGCTTTCATCTGCGCCGATTGCCGCGGTACGGTGGGCAGTGATCTGTACATTGTCTCAAAAAAGTAGATTTTGCCGGGTGATCCGATGGGGCCGGCCCGACGGATCCGTCATTTTTCAACGGGAAATCCGACAATGCGGCCCCACTCTGTGCACGAGCCGTCGTCAAACCTGGCGTCGTCGTGTGCCGGGACGTGCGTAAGGGCGAACCAGGCGACGGTCGCCCAGTGGCTTGGGCGGCAGTACGCAACCGATGCCTTCGATGGCTTCAGTGGGATAGCTCGACGGAGTGTTCCCCCGTCTGACAATTGTGCCGCCCCGCGCAGCCTCTCGCGAATTGCATTAAACAAATGCCAGACGCCATCCAATCGTGGTGCGACCGCGGTCACCGGCAGCGGGCAGGGAGGCGAGGACGCGTACATCGATGAGATGGTCACCACAGCAGGACACCGCGCTGAAGGCGGTCAAGACATGGCTGGCCGGTGGTGATGGGCAGGTCTTTCGCCTGTTCGGCTACGCCGGCACGGGCAAGACCACGCTTGCCCGGCACCTCGCCGACACCGCCGCCGGCGAGGTGCTGTTTGCCGCCTATACCGGCAAGGCGGCCCATGTCATGCGCTCGCGCGGGTGCCGCGGGGCGAGCACCGTGCACAGCCTGATCTACCGCAACCGGGGCGAGGATGAGAACGGACCGACTTTTGTTCTGAATCACGATAGCGCGGCGAGCCGGGCGGCGCTGATCATCATCGACGAGTGCTCGATGATCGATGAAGAGATCGGGCGCGACCTTCTCTCGTTTGGCACGCCGGTGCTGGTCCTGGGCGATCCGGCGCAACTGCCGCCCATAGCCGGTGGTGGATTTTTCACCACGGCGGAGCCGGACGTGATGCTGACGGAGGTACATCGGCAGGCCGCTGACGATCCGATCATCCGCATGTCGATGGTGGTTCGTCAGGGCGGACGGCTGGAAACCGGTTCCTTTGGTGAGAGCCGGATCATCGGTCGCGACGATGTCGACCCGGACGACGTGGTCAACGCCGGCGTCGTGCTGGTCGGGCTCAACGCGACACGCCGGGGCTACAACGAACGGATCCGCGAGCTTCTCGGACGCCAGGGCGCGCAGCCGATCGCCGACGACACCCTGGTCTGCCTGCGCAACAATCGCCGCCGGGGCTTGCTCAATGGCAGCCTGTGGACCGTTGCCGAGGCCATGCGTCCGCGCCGGGGACTTCTGCGCTACCGCCTGGAACCGCAGGAGGACGCAGGCGGCCGACGCCAGCCATTGGTGTCGATCCATCCGGCATTTTTCGCCGATGGCGGCAACGCCGTCGAGGCGCTCACCCCGGCCCAGCGCAAGCGGTCGGACGCGTTCGATTTCGGCTATGTCCTGACCGTCCACAAGGCCCAGGGCTCCCAGTGGGACGCGGTCTATCTGTTCGACGAAAGCTATGCCTTCCGCGAGCACCGCGATCGCTGGCTCTACACCGGTATCACCCGCGCCGCCCGGCGCCTGACGATCGTCCGCTAGATGTGATCTAAAGGGCACCTCGAAAAATCATGCGACTGACGTGAAACTCGACAGGTTTGCGGTCCTCGTCGAGAGAAGCGGGGTTGGCGTCTGGGTTTTCAGCCTTCGTCAGTGATTCTCCGCGAGTCTGTTTCCCGTCAATGGGGGCTCCAGGCAGACTTCTCACCAGAATGCCCATCGTTGGCGCCGAAAGCGTCGAGACGGCCATGGTTCAGGCGGCGCATGGATGTAGGCCATGACTTCAGCCCGCTCCGGCCGCTCGCCCGTTACAAGCCCGATACGCACCAGCGTCCCGCCCAAGTGGTTGGGCCGGTTTCGACGCGCGCGCGAACGGGCATTGCCGGGCTTGCTCGACCGGTCCTCCGGCATTTGTCGCCAAGCCAAACGCCTTGGGCGGTGGATGCGGCTGTTCGGCCCTTCTCCTTCGAGGTCTTGCGCCGGGCTCGATCTGCACGCAGGACCACATCGCCGCAGGAACTCGGCCACACGTCCGAGGCCGTGTTGCCGTATTCTCAAGGGCTCCTCAGCTGTCGTGCACCGCCGCGTCGGTCACCTGGCCACGCCCGCGCATGAGCGCGAAACGCCGGCGAAATCATCACATATGGACATGGTTCAAGAAGCTCGGTCGCTTGCAATCGCTGTCTTTGTCCATCGCCGTGTACCTGCGATCGCAGGCGCCAGAGCTGGTCCTTCCAGCGCCATAACGGCGTCCGCCATCCTTGATCCGCGCGTTGTCGTCACGGTGCGCTGCTTGGGGACCGGTACGATCGACGCGTCGATGATCTGGCCGCCCATCGCCAGGTTGCCGACATGCTTCTCCAGATACGTCGAAAAAGGAACAGCGCCGTCGGCCATTCCTCGAAGCCGCGTAACCTACTTCCCGGTAGAGCCACACCGTCTTGGCGTACGGGGACCCGCCTCATGACCGAACAATACGATCATGCTACAGATCGAGAGGCCTTCCGCGATGCCTGGCTCGACTTGGTCGTCACGATCAAGTATATCTCGCAGAGAACGATCGCCTTGAACATCGCCACCGCGACCAACGGCTTTCGCCCCGCCGGCGACTTCCATCCAGGCAATGCTTGCGCCAGAATGGGCCTACGGGCACCGAAATTCTCACAACTCAGACCACCGAAAAGTCGATCCTGCCGAAATGGCATCGTTCACCGCGTACAACCGGCATACCGATTCCCGATGTCCAGCCCAATCGACAAACACCAATCAGTTCCCCACATCTCGCGCCTGAACCGTCCGGATTACAACCTGATGAAGGCTCGGAACAGGGATTTTTAGATGTGCCCTAAAGGGTGTAGACGTCGAGCAGGGAGGTGAAGAACTTGGCGATGTCCGGCAGGTTCAGGCTCGGCTGACCAAGCACCACCACCCGGGTGCCGACCGAAACCCGTTTGTAAAGGTCCATGATGTCCTGGTTGACCAGGCGGACGCAGCCGCTCGATATCGCCTTGCCGATGCTGCGTGGATCGTTGGTGCCGTGCAGCCGATAGAGCGTATCGCGGTTGCCCTCGAAGAGATAAAGCGCCCGCGATCCCAGCGGGTTGTCCAGACCGCCGGGCATGCCGTTGGCCCATTCGGCCGCCAGCGGGTCGCGCGCGATCATTTCCTTGGGCGGATACCAGCTCGGCCATCTTCGCTTGGCCTTGATGGTGGCTTCGCCCGCCCAGGCGAATCCGGCCCGTCCCACGCCGATACCGTAGCGCATCGACTTGCCGTCGGCCTTGACCAAATAGAGGAAGCGCCGGCCGGTATCGACGACGACGGTGCCCGGCTTGTATTCGACGATTCTTGACGGCGTCGTTACGATCTGGCGCTGGTATTGCGCCGCCACCCGGCCGGTGGGGACGGCCGGTATCTTGATGCTGTTATCGACGAGCGCGCCGTACATGGCCGGCCCACGCTCGACGGTTGGCGTCCGCAGGAGGTCACTGGAAACCGAGCAGCCGGCCACAACAACCGCCGCTGCCGCCAGAAAAGCAAATTTGGCCGACCGTGCACTGCCCGCGCCGACAACAACTCGATACATATTGCCTCCCGTCGGGCAGCGTTATCGCCGCCTTGCCGACAATTTCGATGTTCGTCCATCAGTCGACGGATGTAAATCCGTCAGACGCCGGGCGACAGGAAAAGACCAAACAAGGGCTGATCACGGGGGTGTTATTGAACCGCAAGACCCTGGTCGCGGGTCGCTCAGGGCTTCACCGGCGTCTCCGAAGCACTCAGCGCTTCCTCCCGCAACGCCGGTTTTTTGCTCGGGATCAGCATGCCGATTTCCGTCTGCTGCCCGTAGTAGAACGACGGACCGACGATCCTGACCTCCCGCGCCGCAGGCAGTTCGGCCAGGATCGCCGTCGGTTCCTGCCGCGAGCGCAGGATCGCGAAGCCGCCGGCGCGGTTGGCCAAGGTTTCCGGATCCTCACTGAGGATCGGCCGTGCCTTCGGCAACGCGATCAGCGGCTCAGCCAGGCGATGTTGGCGGAGATCGAAGGCCGCGCCCAGGCTCGCGGTTACCGTTTGACCCGAACCGCAGCCGCAGGAGGGATTGTACTCGCTGCGGTATTTGAAGGCGGTCGGCAGAGTGGAATAAGGCTGGCCGGCGAGCGAAACCATCGCATCGCTCTCCTGGCCGGGGTTTCTGTGGGTGAACAGCGCCACGTCGGTTCCGGGGCAACGGGCGCGGCAGGTGTGCTCGTCGTTTGTGAACTGGCCCGGCACGGTCGAAAAGCTGATGGGAAAATAATAACCGTCGCAGGTGCGCACACACAATGTGCGGTAGGTACCAAAGCCGGTATCGCGGAAAAACGTGTCCTCACCGAACGTTCGCGTCCGTGTCGCCCCGAACAGCGCGGCGAACAGCCCGGTTCCGTGGGGTGCGGTACGAATCCTCGCCTGTGAGCTGCGACAGCGATTGGCACTCATCGATCGAAGGATCCCGTTGCGCTCCCGCGAAATCGAGAACGGATCGGTTCGGTGCCGGTTTTGCGCTTCTCTCAGTCGGCGAAGATTGGCCTTCATCTGATCGATGGTGGCCATCAACCTTCCGCATTTCGGCGCTGGTTTGCCAGGCTGCAGGAAGAAGCCGCCACGGCAATGCGACCGGCGCGCCTCGGCCGATGCCCTGTCGATTTCGGTCTGCTGCCGGCGGATGGCGTGGTCGTACTCGCGGTAGTCCTGCCGAGACCGGTTGCCGACGCCCCGCTCCAGCGATATCAGCCGCGCCTCAAGCTGGGTGCAGATCGGAGACTGCGCGTGGCCGGGACCCGGCACCGTGGCCAGAACCGCGACGCAGCATGCTGTCAGGGCAAACCGGAACACCAGTGTCATCAGGTCCTCGGTCCGCAGCCCCCGCCCGAATAGACTGGCGCCGCTCGCTGGACCCCCCATGACGGACCGGTTCCGGACCGAATCCGGACAGCCTTCCGCCGTGCGCAAGTATGCGGACTCGGCGCCTTCGGGTCAAACCGGCCGGCCGTTGGTGACGTGGCGATCGGATTTCGTGGGGCGAGGGTGTCGCCTATGTGGTCGTTCTTGCCCACCACCGGCCCACCGGCCCCGATCTTGCGGACTGCGGCCGTCGACCCTGCCATGACGCGGGTCGACGGCCGCACTGAGGATATTCCAGCGGCTTGATGATGAATAGCCGCGATCACGTTCTGGCGGCGATGCCGCCAACCGGCAGTTGGTCACGATGCGCCCATGCGATGGTTGCGGTGATGATCAACAACACCAACGCCGGGACCGGGCTTCCGCCGATCAGGAAGAAATGAGAGAGCGTTGCCCCGATCACCGTGGCGGCCAGCAACGCGGCACCCAAGACCTGTATGCCGGGCACAAACAGCAGAATTGCGCCGCCCACTTCGATGACGCCGGTCAGATAGCGGAACCACTGTCCCGCACCGATGCCCTCGAAAAGGTCAACCATCATCTCGGCGCCGGAAAGCTTGGCGAAGCCGGCCGCGAGGAAGGCGAAACCTGCAAGGATTTTCAACGTCAACAGGCCGTATTTCTTGATCGTACCGTGTTCCATGGGAGGTCCCCTTTGATGTCGATGGCGGGGATATGGAATTGTTCATCCTTGCACACAATGTCAGATCGTGCACAGTAACTGTGCATGGATGCACATATCGACAATTGGAACGAAATCCGCACCGCGTGGATGGTGGCCCGCCACGGTTCGCTGAGCGCGGCGGCCGCAGCCCTGGGCGTGCACCACGCTACGGTCCTGCGCCACGTCAATGCGCTCGAAGACCGTCTGGGGGTCCGCCTGTTCCAGCGCCATTCGCGCGGTTACACACCCACCGATGCAGGCCAGACGCTCCTCCAGGTTGCCACGACCACCGCAGAGCAGTTCGATCTCCTGCGCTACCGAGTGCGCAGCCCGGATGCGGCGATCACCGGAAAGCTGATCGTCACCACCCTGCCGGAATTCGCCGACAGTTTGGTCCCGCTTATCGCGAGCTTCCACCGCGACCACCCCGGTACCCAGATCGAACTCCTCGCCGACAATCGCCGTCTCCGGCTCGAATACGGCGAGGCACATATATCCATCCGTGCTGGCCCCGCGCCGACCGAGCCCGACAATATCTCCCGGCCGCTCGGGCAGGCTTCGATCGCGCTCTTCGCGAGTGCTGACTACATCGCCCGTTTTGGCAAACCTGCCATGCACGAGGATACCCGGGGCCACCGTTACATCTCCCTTCTGCGCGTTGACCCACGCTATCGACCGTTCGTCTGGGTCGAAGAGACGGTCCCCCAGGAACAAATCGTCTTCCGCGGCGGCACCATCCAGGCCATCCGCGCGGCCGCAAAGGCGGGAATGGGAATCGCCCCTTTGATCACTTGGGAGCTGTCGCGGGAACCGGGACTGGTTGCGCTCCTCCCGCCCCCCGACGATTGGATCGCGCCGTTGTGGCTGGTCACCCACCGCGACAATCACCGCACCCCTAAGGTGCAAGCGATTTATGAGTTTTTCCTGAGGGAGCTCGGCGCCAAGAACCGATCGACGTCCAAGTAAACCCAATGGATCCGCGGCCCCGGCAGGCGGCAACCATGGAAGGTGCGGTTACCGTACTAGTGGATCAACCGAGACATTTGAGTCCAAACAAGCTTGTCGATGACTGGCTCATAAAGCATTCTAATGTCTCGATAAGTTGATCCATCAGCAAAGAATCGAGTGGTTCGAAACGATAGATTCGAACCACTAGGGCAGGCTGGCGATGAGATCGCGGTCGGGAAAGCACGTCACCGGCCGCCCCATGCTGGACTGCCATCGTCCGACGGCGGCGCGGGTGCGAAACCCCACCAGCCCGTCGGCGCCGCCGACGTCGTAGCCCTGCGCCTCCAAGTGCTCCTGAAGCCGGCGAACGTCTCCGCGACTGACGCCGGACGTGCTCGTCCACGACCCGGCAAAGGGACGATTGTCGGCCATCCGATCGGCGAGATGACCGACATAGAGGGCGTAATTGTCGGAGAAATTGTAGTGCTTCAGCGTCTGGAAGTTCTCCGTCACGATGAAAGCCGGGCCGCCGAGGCCGGCCGGCATGAACAGGAAGCCGTCGCGTCCCCGGCGCACCGGTAGCGGCGATCCGTCGATTGCCTTGATACCGAGGCCCGCCCATTCCGCCATCGGTCGTCCCTGGTCCGAACCGGCAGAAGTGCAGGAAATCGATTCCGGTACCGCCACCTCCAGCCCCCAGCCCCGTTCCGGCAGCCATCCCTCCTGGCGCAGGAAATTGGCGATCGAGGCCAGGCTGTCGGGGACCGAGTTCCAGATGTCACGCCGGCCGTCGCCATCGAAATCGACCGCGTAGTGGTGAAACAGGGTCGGCAGAAACTGGGGTTGCCCCATGGCGCCGGCCCATGAGCTGCCCATTGCCGCCGCCGTGATGTCGCCATCCTCGATAATGCCAAGGGCGGCAACGAGCTCATGCACGTACATCGACTTGCGCCGCCCCATAAAGGCCTGGGTGGCGATCGCCCGGATGGCGTTTTCGGGCTGCTTGATGTCGCCGAAACTGGATTCGCGCCCCCACACCGCGACGATGATTTCGGCCGGGACACCGTAGCGGGCCTCGACCGCGGCAAGCGTTGTCCGCCAGGTGCCGAGCCGTCGCCGCCCGTGAACGGCGAGATTTTTCAGCCGCCGTTCGCGGAAATAGGCCGCCGGATTGCCGAACTCCGACTGCCAGGCGATTTCACCGGCTTTCCGTTCGACCCCCGGCGGCCTGAGATCGGGCAGGTCCCAATCGAGGGTGACGCCGGACAGTGTGGTCTGAAAGGTCCGCCGACTCACGCCCGCCTTTTCGGCCGCGATCAGAACCTCGGCCGTCAGCCAGGCCTGAAAGTCGGCCTCGACCCGTTGGCGATAAGCCGATTGCCCGGCCTGTGCGGTTGCCGCCACAATGGCAGCACCGAGCAGTGCGATCAGAAAACGCATGGGTCAGATGATCCCCGCCCCAACCAAATTCAGTTGGCGGAGTCTTGTCATGCCGGGGCGGCGCGTTCAACCACGCGGCCGGTCCCCGTACGCTTCCAACGCACCGTCGCGAAGCTTGACCTTTCCGGCCGGATGGGCGATGGGACCCAACATGACGGTTGCCCGGCGTTCACGCGCAATTTGCATTTTCGGGATCATTATCAGCGCTAGCAACGCGCTGGCTGTGGCCGTCCTCTTTTTGACACCCAAATCGAGACGATCGCCCGGCCGGCGGGCGAGGGACGATTGGCATGGTGTTGCGACTTTACAACACGCTGACGCGATCGAAAGAGGACTTCGATCCGATCGATCCCGCCAATATCCGCGTCTATGTCTGCGGGCCGACGGTGTACGACTTGGCCCATATCGGCAATGCGCGCTCGGTCATCGTCTTTGATGTTCTGTTCCGTCTGCTGCGCCAGCTCTACGGCGCCGACCACGTCACTTATGTGCGCAACATCACCGACATTGACGACAAGATCATCGCCCGCGCGGCCGAGGAGTTTCCGGACCTGCCGCTGAACCAGTCGATCGGCCGGGTCACCGAGGCGACCGAGGCCCGATTTCACCAGGACGTCGAGGCCCTGGGCTGCCTGCCGCCGACGATCGAGCCGCGGGCGACCGACCACATCACCGAAATGAGCGCCATGATCGAGAAGCTGATCGAGCGCGGGTTCGCCTATGCGGCACAGGACCACGTCTTGTTTCGCGTCGCCGCGATGGATGAATACGGCCAATTGTCGGGCCGCTCGGTCGACGACATGATCGCTGGCGCCCGTGTCGAAGTCGCTCCCTACAAACAGGACCCAATGGATTTCGTCCTGTGGAAGCCATCGAAAGAGGGCGAGCCGGCGTGGCCGTCGCCGGCCGGCATCGCCGCGCCGGGGCGTCCCGGATGGCATCTGGAGTGCTCTGCCATGGCGGAAAAGCATCTGGGTCGGGAATTCGACATCCACGGCGGCGGGGTCGATCTGGTCTTTCCCCACCACGAGAACGAAATCGCCCAGTCGCGCAGCGCCCACGGCACCAAGCGGATGGCGCGGGTGTGGATGCACAACGGTTTCCTCAGGGTCGAGGGCGCGAAGATGGCCAAGTCCCTAGGCAATTTCATCACCATCGGCGACCTGCTCGAAAGCAACGCCTTCGGCGGCCAGCGTTGGCCCGGAGAAGTGCTTCGCCTGGCCCTGCTGATGAGCCTTTACCGGCAGCCCATGGACTGGACGGTTCAGGCGCTGAAGCAGGCGGAAAAGACGCTGAACCGCTGGTACGGCCGCATCGGCGAGCACGGGATCGACACCGCAAACTTGCCGCCGGGCGAGCCGGCGGCGGCGTTCATGGCGAGGATGTGCGACGATCTCAACACGCCAGAGGCGATCGGCGAACTGCACCGCCTGGCCGATGGCGAGGCGTGGGCGGATTTGATCGCGGCCGGCCGCCTGCTCGGCCTCTTGCAACTATCACCGACACAATGGCGCACCACCAGATCGGCCGGCATGGAGGTCGATCCGGCCGGCATCGATCGCCTGATCGCCGCCCGCGCCGAAGCCAGACGGGTCAAGGACTATGCCGAGGCCGATCGCATCCGCGAGGAACTCGACGCCATGGGCGTGGCGCTTAAGGATGGGCGCGAACCCGACAGCGGCGAACTCGTCACCACCTGGGAGCCCAAGCGATGACAGAGGAACTGGATCTGACCATCGACCACGTGACGCTGAGCGTAGCCGACCTTGCGCGCACCAAGAGGTTCTACACCGCGGCCCTGGCTCCGCTGGGGCTCGACCCGGTGAGAGAGGTAAGCGCCGATGTCACCGGCACCGTCGCCTATGCCGGCTTCGGCATCGGCCGCAAGGGCACGTTCTGGCTGGCCGAAAAAGGCCAGCAAACGCCGGACACCCACATCTGTTTTCGCGCCGACAACCGGGCCGCCGTCAGGGCGTTCCACGCCGCGGCGCTGGCCGCCGGCGCCACCGACCACGGCGCCCCCGGTATCCGCGAGATCTACCACCCCGACTACTACGCCGCTTTCGTGCTCGACCCGGAAGGACACAACATAGAGGCGGTGACCTTTGCCGAGGCCGCTCCATCGGAAGACAACGGCGCTGGAATCAAACCATGAAAGAACGGCTCTATCTCTTTGATACTACGCTAAGGGACGGCGCCCAGACGACCGGCGTCGACTTTTCTCTCGAGGACAAGCTGGTCGTGGCCCGCCTGCTCGACGAACTCGGCGTGGATTATGTCGAGGGCGGATACCCGGGCGCCAACCCGACCGACACCGCCCTGTTCGAGGCCAAGCGCACCAGTCGCGCCACGTTCACCGCCTTCGGGATGACCAAACGTGCCGGCGTCAGCGTTTCCAACGACCCGGGCCTCAGGGGCCTTCTCGACGCCGCGGCCGATGCGATCTGCTTTGTCGCCAAGACCTGGGACTATCAGGTCGAAGTGGCGCTCGGAGCGAGCCAGGAAGAAAATCTCGACTCCATCCGCCAATCGGTCGCCGCCGCAATCGCCGCCGGGCGCGAGGTGCTGCTTGACTGCGAACATTTTTTCGACGGTTACAAGGCCAACCGCGACTACGCGATCGCCTGCGCCAAGGCCGCCCATGCGGAAGGCGCGCGCTGGGTGGTGCTGTGCGACACCAATGGCGGGACCCTGCCGGCAGAGGTCGAGGAGATCGTCGCACACATGACGCAGCAGATACCGGGCGATCAGATCGGCATTCATGCCCATAACGACACCGAGCAGGCAGTGGCCAATTCCCTGGCGGCGGTTCGGGCCGGTGCCCGGCAGATCCAGGGGACGCTGAACGGCATCGGCGAACGTTGCGGCAATGCCAACCTGATATCGATCATTCCCACGCTGATGCTCAAGCCGGCCTACGCCGAGCACTTTGACATCGGCGTGTCGGACAAGGGTCTGGCGGGACTGACTGCGGTTTCCCACCGTTTCGACGAACTGGTCAATCGCGCGCCCAACCGCCAGGCGCCCTATGTCGGAGCGTCGGCCTTCACCACCAAGGCCGGGATCCACGCCTCGGCGATCGTCAAGGACCCCCGCACCTACGAGCATGTCGAACCGGCCAGCGTCGGCAACCGTCGTCACCTGCTGGTCTCCGATCAGGCCGGCAAGGCCAATCTGGTGGCCGAACTCACCCGGCTTGGCATGGCGATCGACAAGGGGGATTCACGGCTGGAAGGGCTGTTGCGGGAAATGAAGGAACGCGAGGCGGCAGGCTATGCCTATGAGGCGGCCGACGCGTCCTTTGAGCTGTTGGCGCGCCGTCACTTCGGCAGCGTGCCGGATTATTTCGACGTCGAGAGTTTTCACGTCACCGTCGAGAGGCGCCACAACGCGCTTGGCCAACTGGTCACCGTCTCGGAGGCCATCGTCAAGATCGACGTTGGCGGCGAGCGCCTGCTGACCGTGGCCGAGGGCAACGGCCCGATCAACGCGCTCGACAAGGCCATCCGGAAGGATCTGGGGGTCTACGGTCAGGCCATCGCCGACCTCGAGCTGATCGACTACAAGGTGCGCATCCTCAACGGCGGTACCGAGGCGATCACCCGCGTGCTGATCGAATCGGCCGATGGCAGCGGCAATTCATGGTTCACCGTCGGCGTGTCGGAGAATGTCGTCGACGCCTCGTTCGAAGCCCTGTGCGACGCCATCGTTTACAAGCTGATGAAAGCCGGCGTCGAAACGGCCTGAGTCACCTTTGTTTTCCCGCCTGCCCGAAAACCCTGGCGCAGTCTGGCGTTTGTCTCGATGTCCGCAATAAACCCAGGGTTTTCCTTGCTTATCCGTTGATTTTCTCAGCGTAATTGCTGAACTGACGGACACAGCAAACCGTTTTGTGAGCGGACACCATACGGACACGGTCGCAACTGGTCGTGGCGCGGATCACCGATAAACTGGTCAAGAACCTCACCCCGCCAGCGCGTGGAAATCGGATCACGCATGACGGCAACGGCAAGGACGCGGTTGCTGGGTTTGGCAACGGAGGCAATGGCGGTGACAGAGGCACTAGTGTCGTGACGAGACCGGCGCCAACAAGCCGCGTGTCATGGCTCCTCGTCGAAACTCCTCTCGTCAACTTCCGCAACGTTGAACACTGGAACCACCGAGTCTGTCGCCAAACAGCGGTTGAAGAGCAAACATCCCGAACTGAGCGACCCAATGCCCGACTTTCCTGTACGATCCGCGCCAATGGTCAGGCGAAGTGTAGGAGGCCTTAAAATGTCGTGCGAATAGACTGGCGAACCTCTCCTCGCCGGTCCGGCAGTACACCTCCCAAAGGCCCCAAGCTCGAGAGAAATTAAGACCGAAATGATGAGCCGATATCGGTTCGAGTACGGGATCTGGCGCGCCGTTTAGGGCAAAGAATTTCGTTGACCACTCCATGTATTCGTCTGTCGGCAATACTTTCCCAACCAGCCAAGCCCAATTAGTACATACGGCCATAAACCGACCGATTTCGATACCGTAATCGCACTCAATATCAGCGTTTACGAAATTAGCACGTACCATATCGAGTATTTCGTCAACTAAAGATCGGTGATCGTAATAAAACGCATAATCGTACATATTGATCAGTGCCCAGCTGTCGTTCGAGTAGCTGATTGATAGGGGTCGAGGCGCAACATTGTCGTAACGCTTCATTAAGGAAGCGAGCAATTCGTCTGCCATAGGTTTGAGGGTGTTAAAATTTGTTAGTTTGTTGTGCTCTATTGCGAGGCGAAGAAACCAGGCGCGACCATACGGCATCTCGTAGTTTTCGTGCCGTCTTCGAGTAGCTGATTGATAGGGGTCGAGGCGCAACATTGTCGTAACGCTTCATTAAGGAAGCGAGCAATTCGCTGCCATAGGTTTGAGGGTGTTCAAATTTGTTAGTTTGTTGTGCTCTATTGCGAGGCGAAGAAACCAGGCGCGACCATACGGCATCTCGTAGTTTTCGTGCCGTCTTTAGGTAATCTTTTTCAAGCGATATATTTTTTTCATTTATGAGTGAGTCAATCAACGAGACATACTTAGTGTCACCGGTTGCCCTAGTATAGGCAGACAACGCCCACAGGCCATGTGCAGCGGAATGCCAGTCTATACATCCGCGGAAAGCGGTGTGTTCGGTATCAATCCGAGAGACGCAAGAATAAACCGGCTCGGACAACGCGGTCGCGATCTCGGTCTTGTGGCTTGTCAGTTGGCTGACAGCGGATGTTGCATGTGCGTCGAGCGAGACTGGGGCGAGCAAGAGAACAGTGAACGCAAACCTCCGGCGGGTGTACATGGGAGCATGTCCTAGAACGCGAAGCGGGGCCGCCCGTCCAAGAAAACTCAATGGGGTCGCGATGTAATTAATTGCCTACATACCGAAGCTCGAAACGACCGCTACCGGCCCCAATTCGCCAATAGCCGGCCGCAGTGTTCAGGCCTTCGGTGAGCTGGCCCGTGTACAGAGCCGCATGGCCAACTCCGCCAGTGCCGTCATATTGTTTTTTGAAGCCGAACTGTCGGCCGCATGCGGTGGAGCCAATAACATCGGCATACAACTTGTCTGAAGAGCCGTCGCCGAACGTGGCAGGTTCCTCTACGTGGCCCCTGAACCGATTCCCGTCGGATGTAATGGAAAAAACGAAGTTCACGGATCGCCGATTGTCGCTGCTGCCATAATGATAGGTGCCTTCCCAACGCCCTGTCGGCATCGCGATATCGCATTGGCTTCTGCAAACCGGCTCGTCAACGGATCTCAGAAAATCCAGTAATTCTTCTGAGGGGCGGCGAGCATTCTGAAAGGAGCCCGATCGCTGCGTGAACTCCGACAAGGCTCGTTCAGACTTGCTCCCCCAAAGACCATCCGCGGCGCCTGGATCGCATCCAAGGCGGAGCAGGTTTTCTTGAACCAGTTGAGCAAGCGCGTCTGGCGCAGCCGCTGCTCCATACGGTGCCACGGCGATGAGGTTAAATGCTAGGAGCAGGCGCATGGGCACCTCTAAAAATCCCTGTTCCGAGCCTTGATCGGTATAATCCGGACGGTTTGGCGCGTAGATGTGGGGAACCGACCATGGGCCAAATGGGCTTTTTCGACATCGCGAATCGGTATGCCGGCCTGGACGCCAAGAACGATCCTTTGGCGAGGATCGACGCGGTGGTTCCGTGGGAGAATTTCCGTGCCCGCCTGGAGGCGATCTGGCGCAAGCCGGCCGAGGAACGGAAGTCGCCGGCGGGGCGAAAGCCCTGGGACGCGGTGGCGATGTTCAAGGCGATCGTTCTCTGCGAGCTTTACAATCTCTCGGACGACCAAGTGGAGTACCAGCTTCGCGACCGCCTCTCGTTCATGCGGTTCGTAGGGTTCGGTCTTGAGGACAAGGTCCCCGACGCCAAGACGGTGTGGCTCTACCGGGAACAGTTGGCGCGGGCGGGCATGGTCGAGGCGTTGTTCGAGGACTTCGACGGCTATCTGGAGAAGCAGGGCTACCTGGCGATGGGCGGCCAGATCATCGACGCGTCGATCGTACCGGTCCCCAAGCAGCGCAACAGCCGTGACGACAACGCGCGGATCAAGGATGGCGAGACGCCGGAGGGCTGGAAGGACCAGCCGGCCAAGCGGTCGCAGAAGGACACGGACGCACGGTGGACAAAGAAGCATGGCAAGAGCCACTACGGTTACAAGAACCATGTCAACGTGGACCGCCGGCACAAGCTGGTGCGGCGTTACCAGGTGACCGACGCGGCGGTGCACGACAGCCAGGTCGTGGAGGACATCCTTGATCCGGACAACACGGCCTCGGACGTGTGGGCGGACAGCGCCTATCGGTCGGCGGAGATCGAGGCGAAGCTGAAGGAGAAGGGCCTGAACAGCCGCATCCACCGCAAGGGGCATCGCGACAAGCCGCTGAGCGAGCGGGAGAAGCGGGGCAACAAGGCCCGTTCGAAGGTGCGGGCGCGCGTCGAGCACGTGTTCGGGGCCCAGAGCAACGACATGGGCGGGACGCTGGTGCGCAGTATCGGGCTGGTACGGGCGAGGGCGCGGATCGGGCTGAAGAACCTCGCCTACAACATGCGCCGCCTGGTGCAGCTGGAGCGTCTCGCCGCGGCGGCGCCAACGTGATGGTCATCAGGGGAGAAGTCTGCCTGGAGCCCCCATTGACAGGGAAACAGACCCGCCGGGGAGCCGGAGAAGGCCGAAAACCCAGACGCCAACCCCGCTCATGACCCGCGAGAACCGCACAACCTGTCGAGTTTCACGTCAGTCGCATTATTTTTCGAGGTGCCCGCATGGTTGTTCCAGTTCGGTTAATGGCGGACGAAAACAACCTTGACAGACTATATTGCCGGTTTCCCCCAATCAACGTGATCCGCGCGAAAATGCTGAGTTCGAAGGGTGTCGCCACATGTTGCCGCCGCTCGCGTCAGCGCGCCGCCAACCACTCCCGCGCCAGCCGTTCCGCTTCGGCGAGTTGTTTGGAGCTCATCTGGGAGGTCGCTAAGTCGAGGCTCTTGACGGCAATCGTATCGCCCTGCGCCGCCGCCAGATTGAACCACATGTGCGCCTGCACATGGTCCTGCAGCACGCCCCTGCCACCGAGGTACATGTCGCCGAGGTTGTTCTGCGCCCAGTCATAGCCCTTCTCGGCGGCCAGCCGGAACCACTTCACCGCCTCCGCGTAGTCCTGGGGCACGCCCTCGCCTTTGGTGTACATGAGGCCAAGGTCGTTCTGGGCGACGACATTGCCCTGCTCGGCAAGCGGAAGCCACAGTTCGTGTGCTGTCTCGTAGTCGCCCCGCTCGTACGCAGCCAAGCCATCCTGCAAGCCCTCCTGTAACTGTCGGGTTTTGTTGTAGCTGATCATCATCAGAACGACGACGACAACGACGATACTGGCCAGTACGCGCCACAGCATGGCGAGGCCCTCCCCACTCCCGCAAGCTACATTAACTCAGTCCGGACCGCCGTTCCAAGCCGCCGTCAGCGCCCGCGCGCTATCTCCTGCGCCAGCGCCTTGGCTTCATCGATGGTCAGCGTACCCGCAGCCGATGCGACGCGACGTGTGGCTCGCGGCCGTAGACGTAAATGTGCTGACCACCATTGGCGCACGCCAGTGCGAAACCGCCGGGAACGGGCTTGATCTTCACCGGAAGTCGAGGGTCGGACATGGCGGCGAACGATAGCACCACGCGTCCAGAGAAATCCGGCATACCCCAAAGGCACGTCAGCGAGCCGGTGGAAGTAACGTGTCGTTAACAAATGGGGCGGAACCTGCTCGGCAGTGTGGCGTTTTCTTCCTCCTTAAGTCACATCAGACGGGCGCCGTCGCTGGCTACGAGATCCTCGCGGCTGATCCCGGCCAGGGCCTCGCGAATGGCCGGCAGGGTCTCGGCGGCCGAATCGACGAAGGTCAGCGGCAGCGGGATATGGTCGCCGAGGAACGCCTTGGCGAGAAAACCGTCATCGTTCATGCGATGGAATTGGGCGATGAGCGGATCCCAAAAACCGCCGACATTGACCATCAAGATCGGTTTTGCGTGCTGATCGAGCTGGGCCCAGGTGGCGATCTCGACCACTTCCTCCAACGTTCCGATGCCTCCCGGAAGCGCCACGAAAGCGTCGGCGCGCTCGAACATGGTCAGTTTCCGGTCGTGCATGTCCTCGGTGACGATCAGCTCGTCGACCTCGTTCAGCATGACTTCGCGATCCTTCAGGAATCGCGGAATTATGCCGGTGACGCCGCCGCCGCGCTCTAGGACCGTACGGGCGACAACGCCCATCAGGCCGACCGAGCCGCCGCCATAGACCAGCCGGACGCCGCCCTCCGCGATCGCCCGGCCAAGTTCCACGGCCGCCTCGCGATATTCGGCGGCGTGGCCGTCATTGGAGCCGCAGTAGACGCAAAGTGCTTTCAATTCGGTCATGCAATCCGCTTACACCGGTTCGAATCCGGTCCGCGCTTCCAAGCATTTCCAACGGTTTCAGCTCGGCACGGCTCTGGGGGTGCGGCGCCGTGGCAACACCCTGGCAACAAAACGCTTGCGCACCTTGGCCAAACTACACCAAGGCGTTTTGACATGTCAAAGACTAACCCCACCTTGACGAAGGACGAATTTCTGGCTGTCCTCAAAGATCGGGAGCGAAACCGTCACTACCGGCGGCGGTATCGGGCCAAGGTCCGGGCTCGGGGCAGCATAAGTAGAACGGCCTAATATCCCGGATCGGCGCTCGCCTGCCCGCGCGCCGATCCGGGGGGTAGCCCCCCAGCATGCCTCGGGCTCGCTGCGTCGATCCTGAGCCTTCTCACGAGCTCGAAACGGCTGGTGAGGCTGCCGCTAGCCGGTTGTACCGCCTTCGAGCGGCCTTGGGAGCCCGCCTGCCCGAGCGCGCTAAGCCAATCCGAGTCCACCCCGAGATAGCGTCGGCGCGACACCCTG
This sequence comes from uncultured Bauldia sp., assembly GCA_963663975.2. Classification (GTDB taxonomy): domain Bacteria; phylum Pseudomonadota; class Alphaproteobacteria; order Rhizobiales; family Kaistiaceae; genus JANQRX01. The sequence continues at coordinate 232,360 of CAXXRA010000015.1, forward strand.
ACGCTTGGGAGTCCGAGGGACTATTGGAAAGGGATGACGTAGCGCGTCCAGTACTCCCTGGAGAGCTTTTGTGCTTTCGCGACCTGAGACTGCGTCATGTATTTGGCGACATGTTCCTTGCCTTCGTTAGCGATCGACTGGCCCTGCGCGGCAGCGATGTTGAGCCAGGCGTACGCGGTTACGTCGTCCTCGGGCACACCCTCGCCGTTGGCGTACATGAGCCCGAGGTTGAACTGCGCGGCGGCGTAACCCTGCTCGGCGGCGAGGCGGTACCACCGCACCGCCTCGGCGTCGTCCTCGGGCACACCCTCGCCGTTGGCGTACATGAGCCCGAGGTTGAACTGCGCGGCGGCGTAACCCTGCTCGGCGGCGAGGCGGACCCACCGCACCGCCTCGGCGTCGTCCTCGGGCACGCCCTCGCCGTTGGCGTACATGAGCCCGAGGTTGAACTGCGCGGCGGCGTAACCCTGCTCGGCGGCGAGGCGGTACCACCGCACCGCCTCGGCGTCGTCCTTGGGCACGCCCTCGCCGTTGGCGTACATGAACCCGAGGTTGAACTGCGCGAGGGCGGTGCCCTGCTCGGCGTAGTTCTGGAGTCCAGCAAGGGCGGTGGCATAGTCGCCTCGCTCATATGGGCACCTCGAAAAATAATGCGACTGACGTGAAACTCGACAGGTTGTGCGGTTCTCGCGGGTCATGAGCGGGGTTGGCGTCTGGGTTTTCGGCCTTCTCCGGCTCCCCGGCGGGTCTGTTTCCCTGTCAATGGGGGCTCCAGGCAGACTTCTCCCCTGATGACCATCACGTTGGCGCCGCCGCGGCGAGACGCTCCAGCTGCACCAGGCGGCGCATGTTGTAGGCGAGGTTCTTCAGCCCGATCCGCGCCCTCGCCCGTACCAGCCCGATACTGCGCACCAGCGTCCCGCCCATGTCGTTGCTCTGGGCCCCGAACACGTGCTCGACGCGCGCCCGCACCTTCGAACGGGCCTTGTTGCCCCGCTTCTCCCGCTCGCTCAGCGGCTTGTCGCGATGCCCCTTGCGGTGGATGCGGCTGTTCAGGCCCTTCTCCTTCAGCTTCGCCTCGATCTCCGCCGACCGATAGGCGCTGTCCGCCCACACGTCCGAGGCCGTGTTGTCCGGATCAAGGATGTCCTCCACGACCTGGCTGTCGTGCACCGCCGCGTCGGTCACCTGGTAACGCCGCACCAGCTTGTGCCGGCGGTCCACGTTGACATGGTTCTTGTAACCGTAGTGGCTCTTGCCATGCTTCTTTGTCCACCGTGCGTCCGTGTCCTTCTGCGACCGCTTGGCCGGCTGGTCCTTCCAGCCCTCCGGCGTCTCGCCATCCTTGATCCGCGCGTTGTCGTCACGGCTGTTGCGCTGCTTGGGGACCGGTACGATCGACGCGTCGATGATCTGGCCGCCCATCGCCAGGTAGCCCTGCTTCTCCAGATAGCCGTCGAAGTCCTCGAACAACGCCTCGACCATGCCCGCCCGCGCCAACTGTTCCCGGTAGAGCCACACCGTCTTGGCGTCGGGGACCTTGTCCTCAAGACCGAACCCTACGAACCGCATGAACGAGAGGCGGTCGCGAAGCTGGTACTCCACTTGGTCGTCCGAGAGATTGTAAAGCTCGCAGAGAACGATCGCCTTGAACATCGCCACCGCGTCCCAGGGCTTTCGCCCCGCCGGCGACTTCCGTTCCTCGGCCGGCTTGCGCCAGATCGCCTCCAGGCGGGCACGGAAATTCTCCCACGGAACCACCGCGTCGATCCTCGCCAAAGGATCGTTCTTGGCGTCCAGGCCGGCATACCGATTCGCGATGTCGAAAAAGCCCATTTGGCCCATGGTCGGTTCCCCACATCTACGCGCCAAACCGTCCGGATTATAACCGATCAAGGCTCGGAACAGGGATTTTTAGAGGTGCCCATATGCATCTACCGCTGCATCGAAGAGTTGCGTCGTTAACATTGTCCTCGTCATGATGATTCCTCAGTAGAGCGGCTTTGCCCTGCGCGGCGTAGTTCTGGAATCCAGCAAGGGCGGTGGCATAGTCGCCTCGCTCATATGCCTCTACCGCTGCATCGAACGTCTGTGCTGTACGCCGGGTTTTTATTCCATCGGCCCAGGGTCTGAGCTGGCGACGATGGCAGCGATCGTGTTCCGCAGATCAGATCGCCACAGGTCAGGATAACCATGCGAGCTGAGCGATACCTTTATGGCTGCGCGCAACAGGAATTCGGCAGTGAAGACGAAGTGGCCATCGTACGCAGCATTCGATCCCGAATACTCCCACGATGATGGTGACTTGCCCTCATGGATGATCTCATTGCGAACATCGGCAAACTTCATGAACCATTGCTCAAGGTCGGTAAACGGATCGGGATATTGCTTTCCATTCTTTCTGGTGAGCGTACGGACTGCCCTTTCCTTAGGGGACCGCACCAGTCGTTCTGAATCCAGTGGTGTGGTGTGTGGTATCGCCTCGAAGAGTTGCCTGAGGAAGCGCGCAGTGCAACGGCCATTGCTCGTGCCGCTGAGCGCTTCAAACGCAGTCTTCAGAAACACCACGCGGTCTTCATACGTGACTGTCTCCGTGTTCCTCCACGCTTTCGCAAACCAACCGATCGCGATCCTGAGGCGGCCCGTCGTGGCGTCTGTTTCCGGCGTTTGAAGTGACTGCCATACGGTCTGGTACACAGCTTCGAGACACTTCGCATCGACGGCGCAGATACCGATAGGCATGTGCAGATCCAACGGTGGCCGGATGGGGAGGTCTTCATAGCTCATCTGATGGCTAATGGTTCTGACCATTATTCCGGTCCTAACGACTACGTTTCCGGAGGCGAGGTCGATCGGCCAAAAGAACGGTTCGGTGTTATCTGTCGTAACCACGCACTGAGACGACTGCGAAGGTAAAGAAGTGCATTTTGGGTTAGTGTCGAGGAAAGCGAACGCGATCGCCGCCGTGAGTGCTTCGATCTCTTGTGTGGATGGGGATGTCCCGTCGATCAAGCCTTGGCGGCGGCAGAGAAGGCTGGGGCGCTCGATCGGTTTTCCAGCACCATCAACAAACTTTGCAAGGAACGCCTTGGCTCGTGTCTTGAAATCCGGATCCGCCCAACGTTCTTCGAACTCTGCAAGCGGGCCGAGTTCCCAATCGCCAAATTCGATGGGCTCTTCCATAGGCAGGTAAGGGCAAAACGCTAAACACGGGAATGGCATGAGAACTCCTTCTTCGCAGACATGCTACAGCTTGTCGTCGGGCTCGGGTTCGGGAAAGTGAGCGACAGCCCCAGACGCCGAAGCTTAACGATCTTCTTGGCCCTCTCCACACGCCCTCCATGTCGGAAAGCGCAGCTGATGCAGCAACGTCGCTTGGGGGTCGATGTCCGCCGCTGAAACGGCCTCATCCATCCATGCTTTCGGAATGGCATCGCAGGCCGCTCCTATTCACACTGGATAAGGAACACCGCCCACGGCCACATGCTTGACTCATCCTTGGTAGCCGGCCGCTCCCCCAGCGGGTCGAAGACCAGCCAGAGCGGGCCTCTCTCGCCAATGCCCAGTGCACGGCCATCGGTCCTGGTCGCCAGCACCCAGTCGTGCGCCTCGACCTCCGCCGCCGAAATCCGGGTACTGTAACCGTCGAGCCCCAGTGTCACGAGCGCCCCGCCCCGCCAGCCGGCCGCTTTCAGCACCTCGGCAAGGCGCGGACCGGAGAAGGTTATCGGGCCGTCCCAGCGCTCGTACTCGATGCGTATCTGCGTGACGCCGAGCCTTTCCAGCATGACGCGGTCGAACTCGAACGCCTTGTCGAACGTGCGTTCGTGATATTTCACAAAGACATCAGTGTTTCCACGCAAGACGTCCGCCAGGAATCCGGTATTGTCCACAAATCCGTCGAACGCGTGAACCTCGTGGTTCCGCGCTTTGAAGGCTCCCAGGTCGATGAGTCGACCGAGATTCGAATTGAAATGGGAAAGGTCTATATCGAGTCCGATAATGCGCCCTTTGGGAAAGAGATCGGACCAGATCGCGAGACCCGTGCCTTCGAGAATACCGACCTCAATCAGCGTGACGGAGGTTCCCTTGTCCAGAAAGGGCGGCAAATATCGCGCGTACAGGCGTCCGTAGTTGTGATGGCGAGGACTCATCCGGTCTCCGCCGGTCATGCCGCACGGGTCGAGACCTTGCAGGTCGCGTGAATCGAATTCGCTGACGCTACGGCGGGGAATCCCTGTCGCATACCCGCCATACCGAAGTTCTCTCTCCACCAGCCAGCTTCTCGTGCCGGCCTTGAGCAACACCCCAAGCGGGCCAATATCCGCGTGTTGATCGGCGTGGAATATTGACCCCCTTGGTGGGGTAATCGGCGTCCAAAATTGACCCCCCTGGTTTTGTGATTTTTAACACACCTCGTTGTTTGGACAGACGAGGTGGGGGAGATGCTGGTTGTGGAGACGATCGCACGGATACGTCGGGATCATCTGGTGAGGGGCGTTCCGATCAAGAAGATCGCCCGGGATTTGAGGGTTTCGAAGAACACGGTGCGCAAGGTGGTGCGGGGCGATGAGACCTCGTACAGCTACGAGCGCAAGATCCAGCCGATGCCGAAGCTTGGGCCGTGGGTGGATGAGCTCGAGCGCCAGCTGGAGGCCAACGAGAAGAGGCCGCGCCGGGATCGGCTGTCTCTGCTGCGGATTCATGAAGACCTTGCGGCTCTGGGCTATGGCGGCGGCTACGACGCAGTGCGCCGCTACGCCAGGACCTGGCGTCGGCGGTGGCGGCTGTTGTCGCCGTCGCAGGGTTTTGTGCCGCTGAGCTTCGATCCCGGCGAGGCCTACCAGTTCGACTGGAGCCACGAGTACGCGCGCCTGTCGGGTGTGACGACCAAGGTGAAGGCGGCGCACATGCGGTGACGTGGTTCGTTCAACGAGTCGTGCCACGGTTCGTTGGCGGCGCCTCAAGCCGCGATCCGGTCTATCTCGGCGAAGATGACAAGAGCCTTATCGTCGAGCACGGCGACCTCGGCGGCTTGACCGGCATCAAACCTGGCCGAACGATCCGCTAACCGGCGGACGCGATCAGCTTCCCGGACACCGGCCAGGGCGTGCCAGCTTTGCCGGCCCAGCTCGCGCTCGCGCACTTGAGCCTCGGGCCTGGAGCGCGCCCGGCGTGACGCGACGGCAGCCCGCGCCCGGCACCAACCGCACGTGGTAAACCCGATATCAGGCTCGGCGCCGCAAGCGCACAAGCCCACGATCCGCCGCGCCATCCGTCCGATCGGCGAGTACTGCGGCCGCGACCGAGCGATCGACACCGCGAAGGCGGCCAATTCGGCTCGGCGCTTGTCTTCGGCCCGCTCGATCTCCCTATCGCGCTCAGCTTGACGTGCGGCCCGTAGTTCGGCAATCGCCCGCTTGACGTGCGGACGCCGCCGCATCCAGTAGCCCTCGACCTTGGCGACATTCGGCCGGGCGGTATATCCCGCCTCGCGGTACGATCCGGCCGTATTGCCAGTCAGCACATAGGCCCGCACAAACGCGGCTTGCCGCTCATTCAGCGGGGCATGGGCGCGGGCGCGGCGCTTCGCCGCCCGGACCTCGGCGGCCCGCTCCAGGTCGAGCTGGGCTTGCCGCTTGACGATCTCGGCGCGCCACAGGCGGGCGCCAAGCTCAAGGCCGTAGCGGCGAAACTCCCTAGGCATGATCGCCCGCAGACGACGCCACGGCTCGCGCTTCGCCAGCTTGGCGGCAAAGCCCCGCCTATCGGTCTCGTTGCAGCGCTGGCAGGACCGCCAGGGCTTGCCTCGGCAGGTCAAGCCACCCATGGGCGCCCGGCCACACCGGCACAGCCCCAGGCGCCTGTTTCGAGCCGCAAGCGCTATCCGGTTGGCGAAATAGTGCCGTTCGCATCGCCGTTCAGCGCCGACGCCCCGCCGTGCGACCTCGCGGCATATTTCCCCGTCGGCGCCCAAGTGCATGCAAGGGACGTTGCCGCCATCAAGCGCGCTGCGCTGGCGCTTCCGCGTCGTCACCAGGGGATCGAAAAGCGGGTTACTCACGGCCGAAATATGCCTCACTGTTGCCATGGGCTCGAAAGTTGCGCCGAAACCCGCATGAATCGGCGGGGTGCAGCCGGATTGAAAGTCAGGTGCGCGGGACGTGAACGCGGCGGCCGCGAGCCTACCAAGGGCCGTTCACACAAAACACCCGGCCGACACCAGCGGCGTTCTCAGGCTGCGATCCCCCTAACCCTGCGTCCATCGGTGCGTCCACCCATTTCTGTTTTCTGTTCCCAATAGAGTAAACCCCTGGAACACCTTTTAGAATATGGGTTAAGTCGTTGATTTTCATAGGTAAGTTTCTGTTCAAAGGGTTTATATCAGGTCGCTTGATATTTGTAGGCGTCGCCACGTTTCCCGGCGCCACTTCGGAGGGCCTTTCCGGCCTTGATCAACGTCGCCAGCGCGTGATTGACGTCCGCCTTGCGCAGCTTCGTGGCGTCCACCAACTGCCCTATGTCGAGCACGTCGCCTTTGGCTAGCGCGCGCGTGACGGCCTCTATAGCCGTAGCCTCGCGTTCCTCGCGTGCCGTCGATCCCAGGGAAAGCCAGCCCGTCGGCCCGAGGGCGAGGCTGGTGCGCTCGAGGTCCGATCCCTCGCGCTGGATCGTGTAAATCATCCTCAGCTCATTATCCTCGCGCGTGATGCTCGCCATAACATCGACCGATCCGAATAGCGCCGCCGATCCGCTCGCTTCCTCGCCATGCTGCCCGCCGCCCTTGCGGGAATGGTGAATACCGATGAAGGTGCAGCCAGTGCGGGAGGCCAGGTCGATGATCGTTTGAGTAGCTTTGGAGATTTCGGCGTAGGCGTTCGCGTCACCAACGCGCATGAATCTAAGCAAGGTATCGATGACGACCACGGTGGCGCCGGTCTTTATGATTTCCGCCTCGACGATCTCGACGGCGGAGTCCGGGTCGAAGGCTTCGCCGTGGTAGACGGATATCGGCGCCTCGGGGCTTATGGCCATATCGCGGAAGTGGGCCGCCATGCCCGCCCGGCGCCCCTCGAAAGAGCAATAGAGCGCCGGCCCCTGTCTGGTCGATCGCCCGAGGATTTCACGGCCCTCCCCGATGGCGGCCACGATATTCCGGCCCAAGGTAGATTTCCCGCTCTTTGGCGGCCCTACGATCAGTGCCGTTCCACCCGCAGGTAATAGCCCTTCTACGATCCAATCAACGTCGGGAATCGGCTCTCCTAGCAGCTCTCCAAGCGGTGTGAAGGCGTTTCTATTTACTGTTCCGGGGGTATATAGGACAGGAACAGCAAACGAATTAGAAAGCACGGCCTCAATATCAGCCCCAGCCGGCGGGTCGTTGGCCAAATCCCAGCCCTCGGGGAAGTCCGCAAGGTCTTCATCGCGCACGGTGCGAACCTCTTTGGCGCCGGCCTCGCGGGCGAGACTGGCAACGTCGCTGGCGTGCTTACGCCCGGCCTCGTCATTGTCCGGCCAAATATGGACGACGCGGCCACGACATGGAGACCAGTCGGCTTGCCGTGCCTTGCCAGCGCCGCCGAGCGCGGTTGTGGCGACAAAGCGATCTCCAAACAGGTGCCTCGCGTGATCGCACGTCCGCTCGCCCTCAACTACGAGGATGGGCTGCTCGGTCTCGGCGATCAGGGATGGCAACTGGTACAAGGGCCATCCTTCGGCGGGCGGCTTTGCCCCCTTCGGCGAGCGCCATATTTTCTTGCCGCCCTTCTCTTGGTCGCGGCGGTGAACCGTCAGCACCAGCTCGCCCCGCATGTCTACATAGTTCCAACTCTCCACCGGCCCGGCAGACTGCACCGGGGGTGCGCCGTCCATGCCGAGCGAGTGTCGGATATCCTCGAATGTGCAGCCGGCATGGCAAGCCGCCAGCACCTTCCCGCCGTCGCCCTGGCGGATCGACAGTGCCGGGCTTTTGCGGTTTCCGTTCTTGTGGTTTGGTCCAGGGCAGCTCGCGCGCCAGCCTTCGCCTTCCGTCACGGGTCGGCAGCCGTTCCGCTTCAGCTCGGCAACCCATGCATGGACGTCCTGGGCCTCCATGGAGCGCCACGGGGCCGCCTGGGGGCCGTCCACGGTCAGCCCTCCGCCTTGGCCAGCAACTCGGCAACTTCGGTGGCACGGTCCCTCGTGGCCAGCAGGGCGGGCACGACGGACAGTTCCCACAAGATCATGCTTTCCCTGATCGCGGCGCACCTGGCCACCCCGTCCCAATCGGGCAAGGCTTCGAGCCAAACGAGAAACGGATCGACCTCGTGCTCGTGAAAGATGCTGTTGCAATAGGTGTCCCACGCCTCGCCGCCATACCGCAGCGGCTTGATCGCCTGGAGAGTTTGATAGGTAAACTTCTGTTCGATCCGGTCGCGCAGGGCGCCCGAACTCCGGTCGGTCAACACACGCCAGTCGCCCCGGCCCTTCCTGATCTCTGCTTTCTGCTGCCGTAAGTTGTAGCGCAGCGAAACACCGAGGGCGGCCAAGGCGGACCGAAGCACCGCACCGTCCTTGCACCGATAGGCCGGCGCCATGGTCGTCAGGTTCTCGGCTTGCGGCGCGCGGACGGGTAGTTTAGAATGAGGCTGTTTCATGGGTCTGTGCCAATCTGCCGCCTGCGCTAGCTGGGACGGCTTTGTCGGCGGCCTCTGGAATGGTTCCTCGGCGGGGAGCGGGGCTGTGCCTTGCTCCCCGTTTCCGTCGTGCGGGACTCGCGCCACGGCTCCGGGCCGTTCAACGCCGCCATTAGGTTCAAACAGGGTGTTTGCTTAGGCGGCGGTCAACTCGACCACGCTTATGGCGAGCCAGCTATTCAACTCGGCGCCGCTATAAAAAACGCGGCCGCCGACTTTCAGATAGCTCGGGCCTTTCTTCTTGGCGCGCCACAGGCGCCAGGTTTGCGGCCGGCCGAACTGCTCCAACAGCGGATCGCTCGTGTGATAGAGCTTGGTGTCGTCAAAATGTGTGATTGTAGTCATGGGGCGTTGGCTCCAACTGGATTCAAGTTGGGTGCGTTGACCCTCCTGATTGACCGCGCTTGGCCTCCGCCACCGTGGGAGAGAGGGGATGCTGGCCGCCGCTAGGCGCGCAGTTCCCCTTTCCCTAGGGCTGTTCCAAACACGAGTTTTCAGGGTGGTTTTCGTTCACCCTCTTGAACCGTCGGATGGCCTCGCTTGCGGTGCCGTCAAGCCGGTGGCTGAGTCAGGATCCCAGTCAACTCCGCTGGCAAAGCGGCGCCGCTGTTCCACACTCCGCCCCGTACTCTCCTTGCTATCCGTCCGCGAGCCTGTTCCCCAGGTCCAGGCGGCCTGCGCCCTTCCGCATGAAGCGCCACCGCCACCAGGTTTGCCAGGCCCCGGCAACGCCAGACTCATACACTTCATGCGTCGTAGGCTGTTCCGCCATCCGCCGAGTTTACGCGCTCGGCACCGCCTGAGAACGGCGGTGACAAATTAGTCCACGGAAGCGGCGGGATTTCCCAGCCGCGGGCGGAGTAAAACTCTGCCACCTGTAGTCTTCGATCTTTTTTGAGATGGAAGGCGGGAGGATGTACACCGTGGACCTATATCTGCGCGTTCGGCTGGCCTGCCATGTTGATGGGCTGAGCCAGCGAGAGGCGGCAAGTCGGTTTGGCATTGCGCGCGAGACGGTGAGGAAGATGCTGCGGCATTCGGAACCGCCGGGATATTGGCGACGCCAGCCACCGAAACGCCCGAAACTGGCCCCCTTCACGGATATCATCGACCGTATTCTGGAGGAGGACCGACCGGTTCACCGTAAGCAGCACCACACGGCGAAGCGTATATTCGAGCGCCTTCGCGACGAACATGGCTTCACGGGCAAAGAGACCATCGTGAAGGATTACGTTCGGGAACGGCGCCTTCGTCGGCGTGAGATGTTTGTGCCGTTGTCACATCCTCCGGGCCATGCTCAAGCGGACTTTGGCGAGGCGGATGCGATCATCGCCGGCGTCAAGTATCGGGCGCATTTTTTCGTCATGACACTTCCCCACAGCGATGCCTGCTTCGTTGCGGCCTACCCGGCGGCGACGACGGAGGCCTGGCTGGACGGGCACAACAGAGCCTTTGTTTTTTTCGGCGGCGTTCCCCAATCGATTCTTTACGACAACGACAAGTGTCTGGTGTCGCGCATCTTGTCAGATGGCACGCGGCAACGAACGCGGGCGTTCAGCGGGCTGCAGTCCCATTACCTCTTCGAGGACCGCTACGGCCGTCCCGGCAAGGGTAACGACAAAGGCAATGTGGAGGGGGTGGTCGGCTATGCCCGGCGGAACTTCATGACGCCGCTTCCCCGGTTCGCGAGCTGGGACGCCTTCAATGGCCACCTGGAAGAGCAATGCCGCAACCGGCAAGGCAACGTCCTGCGCGGCCACCGCGAGAGCATCGGCGAACGGTTTGTGCGTGACCGCGAAGCGTTGAAGAGGCCACTGCCGGCACCGTTCGACGCGTGCGACAAGCAGGGCACGCGGGTCAACTCGCTGTCCCTGGTGCGCTACCGGACGAATGACTATTCCGTGCCCGTCGCCTACGGCCATCAGGAAGTCTGGATCCGTGGCTATGTCCACGAGGTGGTTATCGGTTGCGGCGCCGGGATCATTGCCCGGCACCCCCGTTCCTACGACCGGGAAGATATGGTCTTCGATCCGATCCACTACCTGCCTTTGCTGGAGCACAAGATCGGTGCCCTGGATCAGGCCGCGCCGCTAGCCGGATGGGAACTGCCTGATGCCTTCCCAACCCTGCGCCGTCTCCTGGAGGCGCGCATGGGCAAGGCCGGCAAGCGGGAATACGTCCAGGTCCTTCGGCTTGTGGAGACCTTCGATCTCGAGGTGCTTCACGGCGCGGTGAAGGACGCCCTGCGCCTGGGTGCGATCGGCTACGACGCCGTCAAACACCTTGTGCTGTGCCGTATCGAGCGACGCCCGCCCAAACTCGACCTGGATATCTATCCCTACCTGCCTCGGGCCAACGTGGCGACCACGGCCGCCGCCAGTTATATGAGCTTGTTGGGTGGAGGCGCGTCATGACCGATACGCCGCAAGTGTTGCTGGCCCATCACCTCAAGACCCTGAAACTGCCGACGTTCCTGCGCGAATACGACAAGCTGGCCCGCCAATGCGCCACCGAGGGCGCCGACCATGTGCGGTATCTTGTCCGTCTGACCGAGTTGGAACTGATCGACCGTGAGCGCCGCATGGTCGAGCGGCGGATCAGACAGGCCAGGTTCCCCGCCGTCAAAAGCCTCGACAGCTTCGACTTCAAGGCCATCGCATCGCTCAACAAGATGCTGGTTCTGGAGTTGGCGCGATGCGAATACGTCGAGCGTCGTGAGAATATCATCGCGCTCGGCAACAGCGGAACCGGCAAGACCCATATCGCCCTCGGTCTCGGTCTGGCGGCCTGCCAAAAGGGGCTCTCCGCCGGCTTCCTCACGGCCGCTGCCCTGGTTCATGAACTGATGGAGGCCAGGGATGAAAAACGCCTGTTGCGCCTGCAGAAGCAACTGGCAAAGTATCACCTTCTGATCATCGACGAACTCGGCTTCGTGCCGCTCTCGAAGACCGGCGCCGAGCTGCTGTTCGAAGTCTTCAGCCAGCGCTACGAGCGGGGCTCGATCCTGGTGACCTCCAACTTGCCGTTCGATGAGTGGACGGAGATATTCGGCTCGGAACGCCTGACCGGGGCTTTGCTGGACCGCCTCACCCACCATGTCCATATCCTGGAAATGAACGGCGAGAGCTATCGTCTCAACCAAAGCCAAAAACGGCGCAAATCCCCAAAAATACCTGCTTAACCGCCGGTGCAATGGTTGACCCGGTGGGTCCACAGGAACCTCCCACGCTGCTTCGCTCCGCGTAACGCAAGCGCTACACGAAGCAGCGCGGGTCCCTCCTATGGACTACCGGGACAACCCCCCAACACCGCGTACCGCATAACGTTAAGTGGACTAGTTTTGCTCCGCCCGGGTGGACTAATTTTGCTCCGACGTTGACAACCGCCGCCGTCAACAACATTTGCCATTTTTATCACTGGCACACGCTACATGCGGTAGGCGGGGCACAAAAAACCGCCTGCCAAGGTCTCCCCGGACAGGCGGTTCAGGGCGCGCGGGCGGGCCTACCCTTTCTTGCGGAACGGCACGACATCGGCGGCCCGCCCGGCCAGCAACGCCGCCATGCGCTCGGCGCCAGCGTCTTGAGCGTCGTGGAGCGCCGCTCCCGAGCGCCGGGCATAGCGGTTTGCCATGGCGAGCGTCTTGTGACCCAGCAGGTCGCGCAGCACCAGCACCGACAATCCCGCGTTAGCGGCGTTGCTGGCGAAGGTGCGGCGCAGGTCGTGAACGGTGCAATCGGCAATATCGGCTGCCTTGCATGCGAGCTTGAAATGCCGGCGCAGCGTGTCACGGCGAACCGGAAACACCCGATCATCGCCATGGATACGCGGCATGCCGGCGACCACTTGAAGGGCAAGGCCGGCAAGTCTGCGAACGTCGCGGCCGGTCTTGGTCGAGGGCAACACGATCTCGCCAGTCTCGAAATTGACGTGATCCCAACGCAGCCCCAGGGCCTCGCCAGTACGCCAGCCCGTCAGCATTAAAAACCGGATAGTGCTGGCTTCCAGTGGGCGGTCACAGGCCGCGAGCGCCGCCCCGAGCGCGGTGGTTTCACTCGGACTTAGCGTGCGATCGCGGGGTTCCTCCCGCACCTTCTCGATCCCGCGTGCCGGGTTCGTATGCTGCGGGCGGTATTCCCAAGTCTCGAATAGATTGAACAGCATCGAAATCAGCGCCAGCGTGCGCGACCGTTGAACCGGCGCGATCCTGGCGACTGCGATCTCTACATCGGCCCGCGTGACATCGGCGATCTTGATATTCCCGAGTGCCGGGGCGACCGTGCGCCGCGCCTGGCCCCGGTAGTCGATCAAGGTGCGCTCTGTCAGCCGCCCGGCCTCGACGCGGGCCGGCGCGTACTCGGCGAAATAACGGGCGAGCCCATCGCCCACGGTTGGCGCCGCAGCCGCCTCTTGCCGCTTGCCGGCGGGGTCGCCCCGGCCGAGCCGGATCAACGCCATTTCTTCCCGGGCAACGTGGCGGGCATCGGCTAGGCTCATTTCTCCAACGCGCCCGAACGTCCAACGGCGCAGACGGCCGCCGGCCCGATACATCAACAGGTAGGACTTTGTGCCGCCGGGCGACATGCGGACGCCAAACCCCTTTATGCCGGAATCCCAAAGAGTCCAGGCCTCCGCACGCGGCCTGGCGGCCCTGATTCTGCGCTCCGTGAGCGCTGCGGATTTTCTATCGGTGCTCATATGTTCAGACCCTCCATGGCAGCAACGTGGCAACGGATAGACAAGATACTTGGTCAACCGCCGTCAACGCAAGCGGTTATTAGCGAGCGCAATTTATCGTTTGGGAAAAAGGGGTTATCAACGAGTGCCGGCGCTTTATCAACGCAACCGATACCGCTTTCTGTCGGACATGCAATCCGATGTGGCCCACGTGTGAGCGGGCGTCAAGCCGCTGGCGTCGCTTGTCCGGCGGTGCGTTGGCCGTATAGAGTCGGCTGAGGGGCTCGATGATGGGATGGAAGCCATGAACACCCGCCGCGTGGTCGGAATCGTCGCGCTGATCGCCATTGTCGTGGTGGCCGGACTGCTGGCGGTCCTCAACAATCAACGGAGCGGCGAGGAGACCGAAACCGCGTTTGCGCCGGCTGTCTCGACCGATGAATCGGTGCCCGCGCCCGATGCGCCGCTCGATGCTCCGGCCGTGGTGGCCGAGGTAGCGCCGGGCGCCGACGGCGATGCCGTAGCCGTTTCGCCGCAGCCACAGGCGCCGGCCGCACCGCAAACAACGACTTTGGACGAAACGCCGGCCCCATCGGACGCCGCCGATGTCGGCGAAACCGAAATCGCACTGATCGAGCCTGACGATGCCATGGTCGAAACGACCCCGGCCGTCGATACGGACGGAGCCGGAATTGCCGCGCCGGACGTTGCCGTCGAGGCCGATCCGCTGCAGATCGTCCCCGGTCAAGGCGAGTCGTCGCAGACGGCGGCGATGGATGCATCGGAGCCCGAGCCCGCCGTCGCGCTAGCTCCCCCGTCGGCGGGCCAGGACATGGCCGCGGCAGAGCTTCCTGCGGTCGGTCAGGCCGATGACGAAGAAACCACAATGGCTGCGGCCGATGATGCCGCCGGCCAACCAAGCGATTCAGCAGATTCGATGCCGGCGCCGGCGGATGTCGCCGATGCCGGTCCGGCCGCGTCCGGCGATCCGGACGCCATGGTCGCCGATGCCGGTCCGGCCGCATCCGATGATCCAGACGCCATGGTTGTCGCCGCTCTGCCTCAGGACACGGCAACCGAGGTCGGTCCCGAAGCCGACGCCGTGCCGTCCCCGGCAGCCTCCGCACCGGATGCGGATGGCCAGCCAGTGGAGAGCGAAATTGCCAGCGCTGAGGCCCCATCGGGCCAGGGGCCGACCGAAGCGCAGCCGGTTGACGAGACGATTGCCGAAATGCCCGAGATCATCCCGTCCTTTGACGTGGTTCGCGTCGAACCGTCCGGCGATGTGGTGATGGCCGGTCTTTCCGAGCCCAACGCCTCGGTCGAGGTCCTCGACGGCGTCGAAACAATTGCCACCGCCAAGGCGAACGATCGCGGCGAATGGGCGCTGGTGCTCGATCAACCATTGTCGCCGGGTTCCCATGATCTCGCCATCCGCACGCTGTCGCCGTCACGCACGATCGCGACACTGTCCGACCAGCGGGTGGCGGTGTCGGTACCGGAAGCCGGCGCCAGCGACGTGCTGGTTGTGGTCAACACTCCCGATGCCGCCAGCCGGGTGCTCCAGGTTCCGGCGGCCGACATTGGGGAGGCACCGGCGAGCAAAACAGAGACGAGCGTGGCGGCAGCCGACACCGGGGAGGCAGCGTCGGCCGATGCGGCCCCGGAGACCGTCGTTGCGGCTATGACGCCGGGTCAAGCCGGGTCGATCGATGCCCCCCCCGAAACCACCGTTGCGGCCGTGTCGCAGGGTGAAGCCACCCCCGCGGCTGGCGCCGCCGAAACACCGGTTGCCTCGGTGGGTGAAGCTGCGCCTGCCACGGCCGACACCGTGCCGGAATCAGACGTAGCAGAAGCGACGCCGGGCGAGGGCGCCGCTCCGACTCCGGCATCTCCTGAGCCGGAACCGGAACCCGAGCCGGTCATCGTCCACGCCGTGGCCGTGACCGCGGTTGAAGCCGACACCGCCGGGACGCTGTATGTCGCCGGCACGGCCGAGACCGGTGAAGGTGTGCGGGTTTACGTCGACGACGATTTTGTGGGCCAAGCGAGACCGACACAGGGCGGTACGTGGCTGGTCGAGGTTCAGCGCGAGATGCCGGCCGGCACCTACCAGGTGCGGGCGGATCAGATCGATACCGGCGGTGAGGTCCTGGTGCGCGCGCAAGTGCCGTTCCAGCGCGAAATCGATGTCGCCGAGCTGCGGCCGGTCGGATCGACGGGAGCCACGCCCGGCGCCAAGCTGAGCGGTGAATTGCCGGCGCTCAAAACCGTGATCATCAAACGGGGCGACAATCTGTGGACCATTTCCCGCAAGACCTATGGCCGCGGGATTCGCTATTCGACGATCTACCAGGCGAACCGCGATCAGATCCGCAACCCGCGCTGGATCTTCCCCGGCCAGGTCTTCGTCCTGCCCGCGGGCAATACCGAATGGTCGAACTAGATGTGAATTTTCAGGACGTTGTCCATTCGGTCCTGTCGAGAGAAGCTGATGTCAGCCAACGTCAGTGATTCTCCGGAGGACCGAATGGACGTTCACCAGAATGCCCATCTTACGCCGAAAGGTCGAGAGGCCATGGTTCGCGCCGTCATGGATGAGGCCATGACGAAGGCTCAGGCCGCACGCCGTTTCAAGACAACGGCCAAGACCGTCGCCAAGTGGTTGGGCCGGTTTCGCGCGGAGGGCATTGCCGGGCTTGCCGACCGGTCCTCCAGGCCCCATTCCTCGCCAAGCCAAACGCCTTGGGCCACCGGCGAAGCGGTCGAGGTCTTGCGCCGGGCTCGTTGCACGCAGGACCACATCGCCCAGGAACTCGGCCTCAGCCGGGCGACCGTCAGCCGTATTCTCAAGCGGCGTGGCCTCAGCCTGTTGTCCGCCCTCGAGCCCAACCAGCCACGCCCGCGCTATGAGCGCGAAACGCCAGGCGAAATCATCCATATGGACATCAAGAAGCTCGGTCGCTTCAATCGTGTCGGCCATCGCATCACCGGCGATCGCAGGCGCCAGAGCAACCAGCGCCATAACGGCACCGCGCCCGGTTGGGAGTATGTCCACGTCGCCATCGACGACCATTCCCGCATCGGCTTTGCCGACATCTTCCCGAACGAGAAAAAGGAAAGCGCCGTGGCCTTCCTCGAAGCCGCCGTAACCTACTTTGCCACCCTCGGCGTTACCATCACCCGCGTCATGACCGACAATGGATCATGCTACAGATCCAAGGCCTTCCGCGATGCCTGCCGAAGGCTCACCATCAAGCATATCCGCACCAAACCCTACACGCCTCAGACCAACGGCAAGGCCGAACGCTTCATCCAGACAATGTTGCGAGAATGGGCCTACGCAACCGAATTCCACAACTCAGACCAGCGAAAAGCAGATCTGCCGAAATGGCAGCACCGCTACAACTGGCATCGACCCCATGCCAGCCTCAATCGACAAACACCAATCAGCCGACTCGGCCTGAACCGGGACAACCTGTTGAAGCTTCACAACTAGAGCCCAAAGGGCTCTCAACGGCGGACTTCGCTTGAAAGTCTGACGAACCTGCTTATGTCAGCCCGTTCCCCGCGGGCCGCTGACGAACACGACAACACCGCTTGAGTGACCGCGCGACGCCCGTCCGGGCCGCGCCAGGGCTGCCGATGACCACGACCGACACCGCTCCGGAGAAGAAAGAGACGACGCTCGCCACGTTGCGCGAATTATGGCCGTATATGTGGCCAACCGACCGGCCCGATCTGAAACGCCGGGTGGCGCTCGCCCTGGCGGTTCTGGTGGCTGCCAAGATCGTCACCGTGCTGGTGCCCTACACCTATAAATGGGCGACCGATGCTCTGCTCGAGGCGCCGTCGGTCGCGGCCGACGGCGCAGCCGTGATCGGCCTGGCGGCATTGATAGTGGTGCCGGTCATGCTGATCGTCGCCAACGGCGTCGGGCGCGTTCTCATGAACATCTTCAACAATCTCCGCGATGCCCTGTTCGCCAAGGTCGGCCAGCACGCCGTGCGTCGACTGGCCTATCTGACCTTCGTCCACATGCATCAGCTCTCGCTGCGCTATCACCTGCAGCGCCGCACGGGCGGGCTGTCGCGCATCATCGAACGCGGCATCAAGGGCATCGAGATCCTGGTCCGCTTCACCATCCTGAACACGCTTCCCACCATCTTCGAATTCACCTTCGCGGCGGCGATCATCACCTATCAGTTCAGCTGGGTCTATCTGGTCGTGGTGGCGGTCACGGTGGTTCTGTACATCTGGTTCACCGTCAAGGCGTCGAACTGGCGCATCAAGATTCGCCGCCGGATGAACGAATCCGATACCGACGCCAACTCCAAGGCGATCGACTCGCTGCTCAATTTCGAAACCGTCAAATATTTCGGCAACGAGACGATGGAGGCGCAACGCTTCGACGGCGCGATGGAGCGCTACGAGCACTCCGCCGTCCGCATCTGGACCTCGCTCGCCTGGCTCAATATCGGCCAGGTGATCATTTTCACCACCGGCATGACGGTGTGCATGATCCTGTCCGGCACCGCGGTCCTGCGCGGCGAGCAGACCATCGGCGATTTCGTCCTGATCAATGCGCTTCTGATGCAGCTGTCGATCCCGCTGAATTTCATCGGTTTTGTCTATCGCGAGATCAAGCAGGGCCTGATCGACATCGAAACAATGTTCGATCTGCTCGACGTACCGCTTGAAATTACCGACAAAAAGGACGCCTCGGATCTAGTGATCAGCGGCGGCGCCGTGCGGTTCGAGGACGTCCATTTTCACTACAATCCCGACCGCCCGATCCTCAAGGGCGTGTCGTTTGATGTCCCGGCCGGCAAGTCGGTGGCGATCGTGGGACCGTCGGGCGCCGGTAAGTCGACGGTTTCCCGGCTGCTGTTCCGCTTCTACGACGTTACCGGTGGGCGCATCGTGGTTGACGGGCAGGACATCCGCGACGTCGCGCAGAAATCGCTTCGGCAGGCGATCGGCATGGTTCCCCAGGACACTGTTCTGTTCAACGATACCATCGCCTACAACATTCTCTACGGCCGCCCCGACGCTGCCGAGGCCGATATCGCGGCCGCAGCGCAGACCGCGCAGATCGCCGACTTCATCAAGACACTGCCCGACGGCTACCAGACCGAAGTGGGCGAACGCGGCCTGAAACTGTCCGGCGGCGAGAAGCAACGGGTGGCCATCGCCCGAACCGTCCTGAAGGGACCGCCGATCCTGGTCCTCGACGAAGCCACCTCGGCCCTCGACATCCACACCGAGCGCGAGATCCAGGCGGCGCTGGACCGGGTTTCGTCGGCAAGCACGGCGCTGATCATCGCCCATCGCCTGTCGACCGTGGTTCACGCCGATGAGATCATCGTCCTCGACGAGGGGCGGGTCGTCGAGCGCGGCACCCATGATGATCTCCTTGGGCAGGATGGTCTCTACGCCGGGATGTGGAGCCGGCAGCGCGAGGCGGCCGAAGCCGCCGACCGGTTGCGTGAGGCGCAAGCCGCCGGCGATATCGATCCGACCTCGCGGCGCGTGGCGGAAGACGTCCCTGCCGAGTAGGTGGTTACCCGCCACGCCTTCACTTGGCGGGAGTTCCGTGCTTTTTGTCGCTGGTGAACCGGTGATCCGCGCACGGTCGGTGGATGCGGTTTTTCCTGATCAGGCCAGCCACATGCATTCCATCCTGGGTTCGATCAAGTCGATGCTGGTGCCGGTCCGGCCGGAGGGCATCCCCTTTCTGGCGGTCGCGTTGTTTCTATCCGTCTTTGTCGGGTGGTTCTGGGCGCCGATCTTCTGGGCCGGCCTGTTGGTTTCGGGTTGGATAGCGTACTTCTTTCGCGATCCGCGCCGCGTGACGCCACTTGACCCCGGCCTGGTGTTCAGTCCGGCAGACGGCCGGATCACATCGGTGTCGCTGGGCGTGGCGCCGAAGGAACTCGGCCTGGGAGAACAGCGTCGACGCCGGGTCTCGGTGTTCATGGGCGTGTTCGACTGCCACGTGAACCGTGCCCCCCTGGCCGGTACGGTTGAGCGGATCGTCTATCGACCGGGCAGGTTTCTCAATGCCGAACTGGACAAGGCCAGTGAGGAGAATGAACGCAACGGCGTCATCCTGAAGACCGAGCACGGCCGGGTCGCGGTGGTCCAGATTGCCGGCCTAGTGGCGCGCAGGATCGTCTGCTTCGTCGAGGAACATGCAGCCTTGGCGCCGGGCGAACGCTTCGGTCTCATCCGCTTCGGCTCACGTCTCGATGTCTACCTTCCGGCCAACGCCAGAATCCTGGTGGCCGAGGGACAGACCGCGATCGCCGGAGAGACGGTGATCGCCGATTTCGGCGAAGGCCCGGCCGAGCGCCGGGTCAGAATCGACTGAGCCGGCGATATGCGCCTGTTTCAGCCCTTCGATCCGGAGGACTTCCCCGGCCGCAAACGCCTGATGCAGCTGCAGCAGGTGCCGGTGCGCTTGGTCCTGCCGAGCCTCGTCACCCTATTGGCGCTGTGCGCCGGCCTGACCTCGATCCGCATGGCGATCGAGGCCCGTCTTGAACTCGCCGTGGCGTTCATCGCCATGGCCGCGACGCTGGATGCGATCGATGGACGGATGGCGCGCTTTCTGAAGTCGTCGTCGCGCTTCGGCGCCGAGCTCGATTCGATCGCCGATTTCCTCAATTTCGGTGTCGCGCCGGTAATCCTGCTCTACGTGTGGGCCCTGTCCGAGATGCGCTCGGTCGGCTGGATCGCCGTCCTCGTCTTCGGCATTTGCGTGTCGCTCAGACTTGCCCGCTTCAATGTCGCCATCGGTGCCAAGGACAAGCCGGACTGGCACGGCAATTTCTTCGTCGGTGTGCCGGCGCCGGCCGGCGCCCTGATCTCGCTGTTGCCGCTCTACGCCGAATTGGTCGGCATCCCCCACGGCGTCCTGACCGCTCCGCTGACCTGGCTGTACACCCTGGCGGTCGGACTTTTGATGGTCAGCCGCATTCCCACCTGGTCGGGCAAGCTGGTCGGCAGCCGCATCAAGCGCGATCTTGTGCTGCCGCTGTTTGTGTCAGGCGTGGTGGTGGTGGCGTTTCTGCTGAGCTTCCCGTGGGAAACCATGCTGGTGATGAGCCTGGCCTATGTCGGATCGCTGCCGTTCAGCCTGGTCTCCCACCAGCGACTCAGCCGCGCGCAACCGGACGCAGATCACGACTTGGCGGATGACGAACGGGATCCACCGCCGCCCGCCGATTGACCGAACTTGTCTTCGGGCAGGTCGTCCGGCGATCTTGCCCTGCCGAGCGCCGCGATTCCGGCCGATTGCGCCATCACCGCCAAGACTTCCCTGAGGCGCGCAATTTGCTCGTCAAGTTCCGGCGCGACGGCGGCCGAACGCCTTTTCTTTCGGCTTTTTTTCCTGGCCGGCATGGCTTGCCCGCCCACGGTTGACTGCGATTGCTGTGAGCGTGCGCCGACATGATTAATGAAACGTTAAGGATCGCACGCCGCCACGATAGTTGATTCGGTTTACCCGCTGGTAGCGGCAAGTGGTTCATAGTGTTGGGCTTCCTGTCGGTTTATTTGGCGCCTGAGCGATGAACGACTCCTATCCCCGCGACATGATCGGTTACGGCCGTGCGACCCCCGACCCGCGCTGGCCCGACGATGCCAGGATCGCCGTTCAGTTCGTCATCAACTACGAGGAGGGGGCCGAGAACTGCATCCTTCACGGCGACCCGGCCTCGGAGGCCTTTCTGTCGGAGATCGTCGGTGCCGAGCCGTTTCCGAACGCCCGCCACATGAATATGGAGTCGATCTACGAATACGGCTCGCGCGCCGGTTTCTGGCGACTGTGGCGGCTGTTCGGCGAGCGCAGCGTGCCGGTCACCGTTTACGGTGTCGCCACCGCCCTGGCACGCAACCCGGATGTCGTGGCGGCAATGACCGAGTCCGACTGGGAGATCGCCAGCCACGGGCTGAAGTGGATCGACTATGCCGGCATGAGCGAAGAGGACGAGCGCGCCCAGATGCGGGAAGCGATCCGCATCCACTCCGAAATCACCGGTTCGCGGCCATTGGGGTGGTACACCGGGCGTTCTTCGGTCAACACCACCGGGCTGGTGATGGAGGAGGGCGGGTTCGCCTACTCGTCGGATTCCTACGCCGACGATCTTCCCTACTGGATCGAGGGTCCGGCCGGGCCTCACCTGATCGTCCCCTACACGCTCGACGCCAACGACATGCGCTTCGCCACCGCGCAAGGGTTCAATTCCGGCGATCAGTTCTTTGCCTATCTCAGCGACTCCTTCGACGTCCTCTACGAGGAGGGCGAGAAGGGATCGCCGAAAATGATGTCGGTCGGCCTGCACTGCCGGCTCGCCGGCCGGCCCGGCCGCGCCGCCGCGCTCGCCCGCTTCGTCGACTACGTGCAGTCACGGTCGGCGGCCTGGATTCCCCGCCGGATCGATATCGCCTGGCACTGGCACGCTCACCATCACCCCGACAACAGTGGTGGTGATTGAAATTCCGGCTGGAACGTCGGCGGGAATGGTCAAAAAAGTCCGCCGACCGCAAACTGACGCGCGGTCTGGCTGCGGTGACCTCGCGATCGCCGAACCACTCACATCTCGGGGCGCAGCAGCACACTTGTGGCTAACGCCCGCCGTGCTCCCAGTTGTCGAGACGGTCGAGTGGTCCGGGGCAGTAGTGTTCTTTGGTCGCGCGCCCGGTCATGAGCGTCCACAGCTGTGGCATGGCCCTCATCTCGCACCCGGGCGTGGCGAGTAGACTCGACAAGACAAATGACACCCCCAGATGGAGCGCAACGTAGGTCAGCCACAGGTAGAGGAACACGGCCAAAGGTCCCGCCCACCAGGTTCCGTAGATCACCAGGTCGACGGCGAGCAAGACGGCAGCCAGCCCGGCGATGACCCACTGGGGTCGGTGACGCCAACTCTTGCCGAAGCCGATGTTGATGACATGCGGTGTGACCCAAAACCCAAATGCGACCAACGCATAGAATGTCCAGGCTCTTGGGGGTGACGACGCGCCCCAGGTGCCAAGAAAGAGCCGGGGGTACAGTCCGTCCACGACCAGAGGATAGACGGCCGACAGGAGCCACACGCCCAGGAGCAGTCGTACGATTCGCCCGATGAGCTTTGGGGGCTTGAGCGACCCGGCCTCTTCGAAGTGGGTCTCGAATTTATCCGCCGGCCTCGACGGAGCTTCGCTGGTCGCGTTCATGGGGTCCCTCCCTGTGATTTTGGCGTCGGAACGCGATTCTTCTACTGGCTCGGCAGTGTTTCGATCGGTTGGATCCAGTGGTCGCTGATCATGCGGGGTCTCCACCGCCTGACCAGCGCCGATCCCTGGCCGACGGGCGTCAGCGGCACGCTCGCCGCCTTCATCTTCGCCGGTTTGATGGCTGTGGAGCGCACGGGATAGAGCGGGAGCAATGGGCCCTGCTTTAACCTGTAATCGTGTGTAGCGCGTGTCCGTATGGTTTTGCGAAATTGCGCATTGTCAGGAAATGAAGCCTCGCCTGGACTTTGGGTTCAGAACGACGCGGGTGCCGATGGGCACTCGATCGTAAAGTTCAATAACATGTTGGTTGACGAGGCCTGTGCAGCCGTTTGAGACGGCTGCGCTGATGGTCCGGGGGTCAGACGTCCCGTGTATGCGTAAAAACGTATCACCTCGTTCAGGAGTGAAAAGGTAAAGCGCTCTGGCGCCCAGCGGGTTGTCAATACCGCCTGGCATACCATGAGCGAACTCTGCATATAATTCCGGTTGCCGGGCGATCATCCCAGGGGTGGGAGTCCAACTGGGCCATTCCTTTTTTGCGCCAATATGAAAGGTGCCCGCCTCGTAGAGATTTGCCCGACCAACCCCGACTGTGTAACGCATGGCGCTTCCGCCGGGAAGGGTCCAATAGAGTTTGAAAGCGTTGGGATCGACATGAATTTCACCCGGTGCGAATTTCGTCCGGAGTCTGACTTTGACCGGCAGGTGGTCTTTCGGCAAGACATAGGGTGCAGCTTGATGCGCCAGCGCGGGCGACATGCCTAGCGAGCAGGTGGCAAGTGCGGAAGCCATAAAATCGCGGCGGTTTAACATGCCATATTCCTTACGACCGGAACAGCAAAGAGGCTGCCAAAGCGGTGGCCGGTACGAGCGCCAAGACCAGTCCAGGCCATTTTACTGCTTCCTCGCTTCCTGACCATATTTGCATACATCCGGGGTCTCGGTCTGGTGCTTAAATGTCGCCCAACACCGTGGAGCACTTATGCCGGCGAACGGCTAGATCATGGAGCCCAAGTCCGATCCGACGGTCGGATAGGCGGACACGAGCATCTTGAGGTCTTTGGTGGTCAGCCCAAGTCTCATACCCAACCCAATGATATTGACGAGTTCGGCATATTCCGGTCCGAGCATATGTGCGCCGACGATCTGGTCGCTGCTCCTGTCAATCAGAAACTTCACCGCCGCAGTCGTCTCGCCCACGCGCATGTTCGAGAACCAGCCGCCGGTATCGGTGAACTTCACCTCGACGTCGATCCCTTTTTCCCGAGCCTCATCCTCCAGCAGTCCAACGCGCACGAGTTCTGGAACGGTAAAGACGGCGGTCGGGACCCCGCGGTAATCCGGGGTGGCTTGATTGCCTTTGAGCATGTTTGAAGCTGCCACCTTGCCTTCGAAGACGGCCACCGGCGTCACCTTCAATCCAGGCGAAAGATCCGCCGCGTCGCCGGCGGCGTAAACAGCTGGGTTTGATACGCTTTGAAGGTGCTTGCTGACGCGGACGCCATCAGCGCCGGCGTCAATACCGGCGGCAGCGAGATCGAGCCGGTCCAGCGCCGGAACTCGCCCGGCTCCATGAACGACCAGATCAACTGTCCAGCGCCGCTCACCGTCGGGACAATCGCAGGTGACAACAAGCCCTTGGTCGGTTTTTTCCACAGCCACACATTCGGCCTGAGATTGCACGCCGATTCCGACCGATCGGGTCTTTTCAACGAGCATGTCGACGAGCTGCGGATCGAAGCGTTTAAGGGCGCGCGTGCGCTGGTCGACGATCTGCACTTCGCTCCCCGCGCGGGCAGCAATGTGGGCGAACTCGAAAGAGACGAAGCCTCCGCCGACGAAAAGAATGCGGGCCGGGAGTGCTTCGAGTTCGAGAAACTGGTCGCTGGCGATGAGGTATTCGGCGCCCGGCACATCCAAAGGCCGAGGCATTGCCCCGGTGGCAATCAAAAAATAGCGCGCCTGAAACTTCTTGCCATCGATTTCAATCGTGTTGCGATCAACAAATCGAGCTGTGCCGTGCAACGCGACCACGCCATTTTTAGTCAGACTGCCCTCGATTCGGCCCGGCGCCTTGTCGGTAAAGGTACGCTTGAAAGCCATCAATTCAGACCAGTCGATCGCAAGCTCCGGTGCGACTATTCCTTTCCCCTCCATGAGCCGGACCGAATCGACAATCTCGGCGCCTCGCCTCAGCATTTTCTTCGGATCGCAGCCACGCAACATGCACGTCCCGCCATAGGGCAATTCGTCCACGACTGCGACGGACCATCCGGCGCGGGCGCATTTGTTGGCTCCGGCAACGGCCGCCATCCCGGCGCCGACAACGATGAGATCGAAAGGCTTGTCGCTGTTCATTGTGCTTCACCCACGTTGCGGTGGCCCGCCCGGCGATTGGGGCGAGCGGGCGTCCCGTGTGTTTTTGTCCGCTTCTGAATCAAGTGCGCCGTTCAGCAGACCGAAGGCTGTCGGAGAATGCCGGGAGCGGAAGAGCCGCCTGATTTAGCCGGCGCAGCAGGACAATTTCTTCACGTCCTTGTCGAACGCCAGCGCCGCGAGTTTGAGACCCTCAACGGTGGTCAGATACGGAAAGATCGTCTCGCTCAGATCGCCGACCGTCATGCCGGCCTTGATCGCCAGGACAGCCGTCTGAATGCTGTCGGCGCCTTCCGGCGCGAGGATGTGGGCCCCGAGCAGTTTGTTCGAGCCGGCATCGGCCACCAGTTTGATCAGTCCACGGGTATCATGCGCCGCCAGCGCCCGCGGCACATCGTCGAGACCGATCACGGACGTCCTGACGGCATGACCCGATTCCTTTGCCAGGGCCTCGGTCAGCCCGACAGTCGCAACCTGCGGATCGGTGAACACCACTGCCGGCATGGCCGAATTGTCGTAGCTGTAGGTGTTGCTGTTGAGGGCGTTCTTGGCCGCAATCTTTGCGCCGTGGGCCGCCATGTAGACGAACTGATCGAGCCCGGTGACATCACCGGCGGCATAGATGCCCTCTTTCGAGGTCCGCATGCGCTCGTCGACGACAATGGCGCCACGATCGTCCTGAGCGATCCCGTAGGCCGGCAGATCAAGCGCCTCGACATTGGGCGCCCGGCCGGTTGCCGCCACGACGGTTTCGGCCGTCAGCGTCTCCCGATCGCCGCCCCGTTCGACGGTCAGCGACACCCCCTTGGGGGATTGAGCTATGGACCGGTAGGCGAGATCGCCGTGGATCGTGATCCCTTCGTCGCGCAGAAAGCCGGTCAGGGCTTCGCCGATCTCGGGCTCGACGTGGGGGAGAAGGCGGGAGCGGAAGACCAGCGTCACATCGACCCCGGCACGGGCGAACATCTGAGCCAGTTCGGCTCCGATGTAGCCGCCGCCGATGACAAGCATCGATGACGGCAGCCTATCAAGCTCGAACGCGGTGGTGCTGGTCAGAAACGCGATGCTGTCGATGCCGGGAATATCCGGCAAGGCCGGCGCAGAACCGGTTGCGATGATGATTTTCTCGGCAGCAAATGGCTGATCATCGACGGTCAGGCCGTCGCCGGTGAAGCGCGCCAACCCCTCAAGGTAGTCGATGCCGTCATATTCGGGCAGCAGATCGGCGTATTTCGACGCCCGCATCTTTTCGACGAGGCGATCTTTGTGATCGCGAACCGCACGCCAGTCGGTGACGCGCGCTTCTGCCACAATTCCGCCAAACCGGCTCGCGGTGCGGGCTTGATGGAGCGATTCTACCGCCCGGATCAGCGTCTTGGAAGGAACGCACCCGACATTGACGCAGGTCCCGCCGATCGTCCCGTGTCCGACCAGCGCGACTTTTGCGCCTTCCTCGGCCGCGGTGATCGCGGCGGAAAATCCGGCCGAACCGGCGCCTATGACCGCCAGGTCGTAGCCGCCGGGACTGATCCCACGAAAATCCGACATCGAAAATTCCGCCTTGCGCTTGAGTCATCTTGATCTGAACTGCTGGTACAAATAGCATCTGTAGTAGCTACAGATGCAAGGGAGGTTGGCGATGTTGGATTTCACAAAATCGCGAGAATTTCCGATCGGCGCCGTGTCCGAGCACACGGAGGTCCACATCGAGACCATCCGGTATTACGAGAAGATCGGCATCATGCCGAAGCCGGAGCGAACCCGCGGGGGAAACCGGGTCTACGACGTCGAGCAGGTGAGGCGCCTCAATTTCATCAAGCGAAGCCGGGAGATGGGTTTCAGCCTCAACGAGATTCGAGAATTGCTCGAGCTCGTCGACGGGGGCGACTTCACCTGCGGCGAGGTGCACGCGATCGCGTTGAGGCAAATCGGCAATGTCCGCGCCAAGGTCAAGAACCTGCGACGAATGGAGCGGGTGCTCAAGGAGATGGCGGCCGAATGCGACCGCGGCATCGTCCCGGAGTGCCCGATCGTCGATGCGCTCTCGGTGATCTAACGGCGCCTCCTCATTCCACGCGGCACGTCGTTTGTCGTGCATTTTTGCGGGTGTTGACTTGAACGCATGCTCAAGGAGATCGCGGCCGAATGCAGCCGCGGCATCGTTCCGCACCTCCCTTGGGAGGCCAGAGAACCGCGCCGAGCACTTGGTGCCATGGCTGGGCGGTCTTCGGCCTATTCACGCCCCCGACACGAACAATTTACCGCCAGACGGCTTGTTGCTGTAGCTACTACAGGACGCATAATTCGGTTCACTGTTGGTGCGTTGACCACATAGGAGCCGCACGAGATGGATCGTGGACCTCGCGGCATTGGCGCCCTGATAATTCTCGGGCCAATTGCCTGCTGCGGATTGCTGTTTTTGGTATCCGCCGGAGCCCTTGGGGGGTTGTGGGCCTGGCTGGCCGATGGCGGCGCAATCACCGTTGTACTCGCTGCACTTCTGGCGGGGAGTGTGGTTTTCGCATGGCGGCGTTTCGCTCGGCCGCGCTCGGACTAGACCGCGGCGGCTCAGGCCGCAAAGCGATACCGTTCGTCCGTCCCTGTCCACTCTCGGCTTTGCCCTCTCGCGGGCGGGCTCCGGGTTGATCGGGACTGGACCGGCCGGCGCATCGCGCTTAAAACAGGGTGCCGACGCCAACGCGTTGTCCGCGCCCCTGAGCCTCCTTAGGCGGGTGGGCACCGATCGTTGGGGGATCGTCTAATGGTAGGACAGCGGACTCTGACTCCGCTAGTGAGGGTTCGAATCCTTCTCCCCCAGCCACTTGATTTTGCTCAGCTTTTCCCGTTTCAGAACTAGTCCCGCATGTCGCATTTGGGCGTCATTTGGGAGGTTTTGTTCCCCTTTCGAGCTTTCTGATCGCGTTTTCGGCCAGTGCCGGATCGCGGTGGAGGTAGTTGGCATCCAGGATGGATCGGACATCGCGTAGCGTATGCCCGGTCACCGCCGCGATCTCTGGTTCGGTCGCTTCGTTGATGGCCATACGTGTCACGGCGGTTCCGCGCAGGTCATTGAAGGTTAGGTCGATGATCCCGGCTTTCCGGGTCGCGGTTCGCCACGATTTTCTGAACCCGTCCTCGTCCCAAGGCTTGCCCCTGGTGTTGACAAGGATGATCGGACTTAGCCGCTTGGTGGTGTCCAACTCGGCCTTCAGCGGGCCAGCGACCGGGACCATGACGCGGATACCTGTCTTCGACTGTCGAAGGCGGATCCTCTCGCCGTCATAGGCGGTCCATGTTAGGCGCAGGAGATCACCCTGGCGTTGACCGGTCCATATGCCCATCAGGAAGGCCAGGCGGAGCGGTCGGGACGCCACGGCCAGGAATGCGGCCTCGTGGTCGGGCTCCCATACCTTGTCGACCCTGTTGCCGTCATAAAGGCGCTCAACGCCTCTGCAGGGGTTGGCGTCGATCCTGCTGCGCTCAAGCGCCCAGGACAGCGCCGCGGACAACACCGTGAATGTGTAGTCGGCTTGGCGTCGAGAGCGACGGGCCAGGCGATCTCGCCAGTCCATGAACTCGCCCTTCGCCCGCTTGTCGGTGAGTGCAGCGATTGGGAAATCACCGAACTCGATTTCGATCTGCTTGATGTGTTTGATGTAATCGCGCCGGGTCCGATCGGCGATGCCCTCCCGAAATTTGTCGCTCTCCTGGTACGCGTCCAGGATGCTCTGCAGCGTACCCTCGGGCGCCACGATCCTGCGGGCCACGGCCCTGTTGTAGGCGGCGACAAAGTCAGGATCACCGGGCTTGCCGGGCAGGCGAGGGCCGCCCTTCCAGGCGTACGAGTAGGTAACGACCTGGCCATCGGCCAATCGGGTTGTGACCTTGTTGATGCCCTTAAGGGCACCTCGAAAAATAATGCGACTGACGTGAAACTCGACAGGTTGTGCGGTTCTCGCGGGTCATGAGCGGGGTTGGCGTCTGGGTTTTCGGCCTTCTCCGGCTCCCCGGCGGGTCTGTTTCCCTGTCAATGGGGGCTCCAGGCAGACTTCTCCCCTGATGACCATCACGTTGGCGCCGCCGCGGCGAGACGCTCCAGCTGCACCAGGCGGCGCATGTTGTAGGCGAGGTTCTTCAGCCCGATCCGCGCCCTCGCCCGTACCAGCCCGATACTGCGCACCAGCGTCCCGCCCATGTCGTTGCTCTGGGCCCCGAACACGTGCTCGACGCGCGCCCGCACCTTCGAACGGGCCTTGTTGCCCCGCTTCTCCCGCTCGCTCAGCGGCTTGTCGCGATGCCCCTTGCGGTGGATGCGGCTGTTCAGGCCCTTCTCCTTCAGCTTCGCCTCGATCTCCGCCGACCGATAGGCGCTGTCCGCCCACACGTCCGAGGCCGTGTTGTCCGGATCAAGGATGTCCTCCACGACCTGGCTGTCGTGCACCGCCGCGTCGGTCACCTGGTAACGCCGCACCAGCTTGTGCCGGCGGTCCACGTTGACATGGTTCTTGTAACCGTAGTGGCTCTTGCCATGCTTCTTTGTCCACCGTGCGTCCGTGTCCTTCTGCGACCGCTTGGCCGGCTGGTCCTTCCAGCCCTCCGGCGTCTCGCCATCCTTGATCCGCGCGTTGTCGTCACGGCTGTTGCGCTGCTTGGGGACCGGTACGATCGACGCGTCGATGATCTGGCCGCCCATCGCCAGGTAGCCCTGCTTCTCCAGATAGCCGTCGAAGCCCTCCGGCGTCTCGCCATCCTTGATCCGCGCGTTGTCGTCACGGCTGTTGCGCTGCTTGGGGACCGGTACGATCGACGCGTCGATGATCTGGCCGCCCATCGCCAGGTAGCCCTGCTTCTCCAGATAGCCGTCGAAGTCCTCGAACAACGCCTCGACCATGCCCGCCCGCGCCAACTGTCCCGGTAGAGCCACACCGTCTTGGCGTCGGGGACCTTGTCCTCAAGACCGAACCCTACGAACCGCATGAACGAGAGGCGGTCGCGAAGCTGGTACTCCACTTGGTCGTCCGAGAGATTGTAAAGCTCGCAGAGAACGATCGCCTTGAACATCGCCACCGCGTCCCAGGGCTTTCGCCCCGCCGGCGACTTCCGTTCCTCGGCCGGCTTGCGCCAGATCGCCTCCAGGCGGGCACGGAAATTCTCCCACGGAACCACCGCGTCGATCCTCGCCAAAGGATCGTTCTTGGCGTCCAGGCCGGCATACCGATTCGCGAGGATCGTTCTTGGCGTCCAGGCCGGCATACCGATTCGCGATGTCGAAAAAGCCCATTTGGCCCATGGTCGGTTCCCCACATCTACGCGCCAAACCGTCCGGATTATAACCGATCAAGGCTCGGAACAGGGATTTTTAGAGGTGCCCTCTTGTCGATTAAGCATACCCGAAGATCATTAGTAGCGGCAGTAAACGCCGCCGCGCAGCCCGCGGGTCCTGCTCCCACAATTGCGACGTCGTACTCATTCTGATGCAAATTGCCCGTCACTTGAGCTATGGTGTCCGTGTGCGACGGGATGGCTTTGATCTCGACAACACGACCCTCCGTCCAATATGAACTCTCCGCAACTCCAGGAGCCAGTGCGGAACTGTCATTTGATTCCCGGCACACGTCAGCGTCTCTGCGGACTTACACATTGTTAGTCGGCACCCCGTGTCAGAGTCGCACCACTAGGAACTCTAGCGATCTTTGGAATTGAGTTCAGTTGCGAATCTCCCAAACTCTAAGCTTTGCATAAAATGCGGTGACGTTGAGAGCGGTAGGGTCGGTGCTCGACTTCATGGCAGCACGCCCAACGTCCCAATTTCCGTTTGTGCGCTCCGGGTTCAACCAACCTCTACTATGCCAGAAAGCGTGCCGCGCGGGTAGCGGTGCGGAAGGAGCGCCGGCCGGGCGCTCATTCGGACAGTCTCCGCTTGGCGCGTTCGTTGACGGGCCCGTGCTTTGGTTCCTGCCGCAGCGGACACCTTCCTGGCCAAGCCGGCCGGCATTGAACCGCCGGTTTTCATCGCCCCGGTCACCTCGCGAAATCCGGCGCGAAGGTTGATCGCCGGCGAATTGATTCCCCGTTGCGCTCAGGCTAAGTCGATCGGGTGAAACTTCGACATTACCTTCTCGTCGCGCTGCCGATCCTTGCCGCCCTGTTCTCGGGCGGTTCCCTGCTCCTGCTGCAGGATCGCCTGCCGCCTCGCACGATCAGTATGGTCGCCGAGGCGGCGCCGATCGGCGGACCGTTTTCGCTGGTCGATCACACCGGCAGAAAGGTCGCCGACAAGGATTTCCTGGGCGCCTATGCGTTGGTGTTCTTCGGCTACACCCATTGCCCGGATGTCTGCCCGACGACCCTGCAGGAGGTTGCGGTGGTGATGAACGAACTCGGCGAGCGCAGCAGTCAGGTGCGGCCGCTGTTCATCAGCATCGACCCGGAGCGCGATACCCCCGAGGTGCTGGCCGATTACGTCAGCTTCTTCCATCCGCGGATCGTCGGCCTCACCGGAACAGCCGAGCAGGTGGCCGGGGCCACCGAAGCGTTCCGGGTCACTTACGCCAAGGCCGAAATCGACGAGGATTTCTACCTGATGGACCACAGTTCCGCGCTCTATCTCATGGGTCCTGACGGCCGTTATCTGACCGCCTTCTCCCACACCACGCCGCCTGAAGAGATGGCGGCCAGGATTCGCGGTTACATCGATGGGTGATGCCGGGTCTGGGACGGCATCATCGGAGGACGGGGCATGATTTCGACGGCCTACGCGGCCCACTTTGTGCCGGGCAGCGAAAGCTCGGCGGAAGCGCTCGCGCTGTCGGTGATCCTGGCCTCCGGGGTTACGCTGTTTCTTCTCTATCTCGGCTACAAAAGATGGCGACGGCGCCGGTCGGTCGACCAGGAACGGCCGTGAGCGAGCGCGACCGACCGGGCGCACAGCATCGATGGGCAAAGCTATGTCTCGGGCTTCACCCGGCCGGTCGGGAGTGATACTCAATCTGCCGCGCGCTCACGTACCGGATTTGAAAAGCGTCGGATAGGAGAGTTTTTTGATGCGTTTGATGACAATTGCTTTTGCCCTGCTGTGGGCATGCGGTTCGACGGTCGCGATGGCCGGCGATCACACCGCCAAAGGCAAGAAGGTGTTCAACAAATGCCGGTCGTGCCACGCGGTTGGTGCCGGCGCCAAGAACAAAATCGGGCCGCAGCTGAACGGCATCGTCGGGCGGCCATGGGGTGCGGTCGAGGACTACAGCAAGTATTCCAAGGGCAGGGACGGCACGCTGTTTGCCATCACCGAAGCGGAGCCGATGACATGGGGTGCGGTCGAGGACTACAGCAAGTATTCCAAGGGCAGGGACGGCACGCTGTTTGCCATCACCGAAGCGGAGCCGATGACGTGGGGGGTGGATGTCCTGACCGCATATTTGCGTAAGCCGAAGGAAGTGATCCCGAAAGGCACGATGCCGTTCCCCGGTCTGAAAAAGGACGAGGACATCGAGAACATCATCTTCTACCTCGCCCAGTTCGACATTGACGGCAATGAGGTCGATCCGGAAGAGGTTCTGGCTGGTCTGGAAGAAGCGGCGGCAGCGGCGCAATGACGCTCAAGCCGGCCGAAGCGATCGTCGATACCTCTGCCGGCGCCGCGACAAACCGTCGCAACCCGGATTGGCCCATATCATTTACCAATGGGCCGAACCGGCCGCCAAAGGGCCTGGCCTGATGATGGCAATGCGTGCCGTCAAGCCTTCGCCCGGCCGGTGAGGCTTTGAGCCGGTGGGCGTTGAGAGGGAAGTGAACCAACGATGATTGTCGCTGTCGTCATAATGCTGGTTGCCGTGGGCTCGGTGGTATTTCATGTGATGAGCCCGTGGTGGTCGACGCCTCTTGCTTCCAATTGGGGCTTTATCGATACCACGATCGACATCACGTTCTGGATCACCGGAACCGTCTTCGTCGCGGTGATCCTGTTCATGGCCTTTTGCCTGTGGCGATTCCACCACAAGGAGGGGCGCAAGGCGATCCATGATCCCGAAAACCCGAAGCTCGAATGGTGGCTCACCGGTCTCACCGCGGTCGGCGTCGTCGCTTTGCTCACCCCCGGCCTGTTCGTGTGGTCGCAATACGTCAACGTTCCGGACGAGGCCACCGATGTCGAGGTCGTGGGTCAGCAGTGGATGTGGAGCTTTCGCATCCCCGGGGCCGACGGTGTGCTGGGGAAAAGCGAGGTCAGCCTGATCGATTTTGACAACCCGTTCGGCCTCGATCCCAACGATCCCGACGGCCAGGACGACGTTCTCATCGACGCCTTCGAGGATTTGCATCTTCCGATCGGCAAGCCGGTCAGGGTGCTGCTGCGCTCGCTCGACGTCCTGCACGATTTCTACGTGCCGCAGTTCCGGGCCAAGATGGATCTGGTGCCGGGCATGGTGACGTTCTTCTGGTTCACCCCAACGCGACCCGGGACCTTCGAAATTCTGTGCGCCGAGTTGTGCGGTGTCGGCCATCACGACATGCGCGGGCTGGTCGTGGTCGAGAACGACGACGACTACGGCGCCTGGCTGGAGGAACAGCTGACCTTTGCCCAGGTTCAGGCCGCGGCCCGCGCGCGGACCGATGGCGACGTCAAACTGGCGATGGACGGGGATGAGCAGGGTTTGACGCGCTTAACTAATTTGGACTGAAGGTTGGCAAGTGACGCATCGTAAACACGACAGCGGATGGGGCTCATAAATGGCTGATGTCACCCAGACAGGCGATGAATTCATCGCACCTGCAGAAGTCGAAGAGGTCGAACTTTATCACGCCAGGAGCTTCTGGACGAAATACATCTTTTGTCAGGACGCCAAGGTCATCGCCATCCAGTATTCGCTGACGGCGACGGCGATCGGGCTGGTCGCCCTGGTGTTGTCGTGGCTGATGCGCCTGCAGCTTGGCTTCCCGGATTTTTTCGACTTTATCGATGCTGCCGATTACTACCAGTACATCACCGTGCACGGGATGGTGATGGTGATCTACCTGTTGACCGCCCTGTTTCTTGGCGGCTTCGGCAATTATCTCATCCCGCTGATGGTCGGCGCGCGGGACATGGTGTTCCCCTACGTCAACATGCTGAGCTACTGGGTGTATCTGCTGGCCGTGCTGGTCCTGGTGGCGAGCTTCTTCGTGCCCGGCGGCCCGACCGGAGCCGGCTGGACGCTCTATCCGCCCCAGGCGATCCTGTCCGGCACGCCGGGACAGGAAGCGGGCATCGTCCTGATGCTGGTCTCGCTGATCCTGTTCATCATCGGCTTCACCATGGGCGGCCTCAACTACGTCGTCACGGTTCTGCAGGCGCGGACGCGCGGCATGACGCTGATGCGGCTGCCGCTGACGGTGTGGGGCATTTTCGTCGCCACCATCCTGGCGCTGCTGGCCTTCCCGGCGCTGTTCGTGGGCTCGGTGATGATGCTGTTCGACCGCCTGCTCGGAACCAGCTTCTTCATGCCGTCGATCCTCGAGTTCGGCGAGCTGCTGGAATATGGCGGCGGCAGCCCGATCCTGTTCCAGCACCTGTTCTGGTTCTTCGGTCATCCCGAGGTGTACATCGTCGCGCTGCCGGCGTTCGGCATCGTCTCCGATCTGCTGTCGGTCCATGCGCGCAAGAACATCTTCGGCTACCGCATGATGGTGTGGGCGATCGTGGCGATCGGCGGCCTGAGCTTCGTGGTGTGGGCGCACCACATGTATGTCAGCGGCATGAACCCCTATTTCGGCTATTTCTTCGCCACCACCACGCTGATCATCGCGGTGCCGACAGCGCTGAAGGTCTACAATTGGGTGCTGACGCTGTGGCGCGGCGACATCCATCTGACGATCCCGATGCTGTTTGCCCTCGCCTTCATCATCACCTTCCTCAATGGCGGCATCACCGGGCTCTTCCTCGGCAATGTGGTCGTCGACGTGCCCCTGTCCGACACCATGTTCGTGGTCGCCCACTTCCACATGGTGATGGGCGTGGCGCCGATCCTGGTGGTGTTCGGCGCGATCTATCACTGGTATCCCAAGATGACCGGCCGCCTGCTCAACAACGCCATGGGCCAGTTCCATTTCTGGGTCACCTTCCTGGGCGCCTATCTGATCTACTTCCCGATGCACTATCTGGGTTTTCTGGGTGTACCGCGGCGCTATTTCGAAATCGGCGAGACGGCCTTCATTCCGGACTCGGCGGCAGACCTGAACGCGTTCATCACCGTGGCGGCGCTGATCGTCGGCTTTGCCCAGATCGTGTTCCTGTTCAATCTGGCGTGGAGCCTGAGACGGGGCAAGGAGGCCGGTCCCAACCCCTGGAATGCGACCACGCTGGAGTGGCAGACCGCCGAGACCCCTCCGGGGCACGGCAATTTCGGTCCGAAATTGCCGATCGTCTATCGCTGGGCCTACGCCTACAGCGTGCCGGGTGCGGACAAGGACTTCATACCCCAGAACGAGCCGCCCGCCGGTCAGGGCGGTCGTGCCCAGCCGGCGGCGGCGGAGTAACCACGCGCGTGAACTTCTTCCGCCAGATCATGCAGAAACCGTGGACGACGGTATCGGCGACACCGGAGGGTCCAAGCGACGGCCAGGAGTTTGCACTGCCGACGGTCACGGTCGGTCTCAGGGTGTTTCTCGGTGTCGTCACGGTGGTGTTCTCGCTGCTGGTGATCACCTACTTCGGCCGGATGGCGTTCAACGACTGGCGGGCGCTGCCCGAACCGACCTTGTTGTGGCTGAACACCGGCGTGCTGATCGCCAGCAGCATCGCCTTCCAGCAGTCGGTGGTGGCGGTGCGGCGCGGGCTCCTGGCCGGCGTCAGGGACGGATTGCTGGTCGGCGGCATTTTTTCCGTCTTCTTCCTGGTCGGCCAGTTTCTGGTGTGGAGACAGCTGGTCGCGTCAGGGTTTTTCGCCGAAGCCAACCCGGCCAACGCCTTCTTCTACGTGGTGACCGGGTTGCATGCGCTGCACCTGTTCGGCGGCCTGGTGGCGTGGGGCAGAACCAGCCTCAAACTGTTGAACGGGAGTGACGTCGCGGCCATGCGCCTCAGCGTCGAGTTGTGCGCCGTCTACTGGCATTTTCTGCTTTTCATATGGTTGGCCTTGTTCGCCATATTGATTCTGACGTGAGGGAGATCGACGGACAATGACAGAGGCCAACCCGGCAGCAGCCGTCGGCCCGCCCGACGGCATGCAGGGCATCATCGAGGATTGGTCGTCCGACCAGCGAGCATTCAAGAATGTTCCCTGGGGCAAGGCGATGATGTGGATCTTCCTCCTCAGCGATACCTTTATCTTCAGTTGTTTCCTGCTGTCCTACATGACGGTGCGGACCTCCACCACGGTTGAGTGGCCCAATGCCAGTCACGTTTTTGGGCTGGAGATCGCCGGTACCGAAGTTCCACTGATCCTGATCGCCATCATGACGTTCATCCTGATCTCCAGCAGCGGCACGATGGCGATGGCGGTGAAGTTCGGCTACGAACGCAAGCGGACCGCGACGACGCTGTTGATGGTCGCCACCGCGCTGTTGGGCGCCTCATTCGTCGGCATGCAGGCCTTCGAGTGGACCAAACTAATCTCGGAGGGGGTGCGGCCGTGGGGCAACCCGTTCGGTGCGCCTCAGTTCGGCTCGACCTTCTTCCTGATCACCGGTTTTCACGGCACCCATGTGACCATCGGCGTGATCTTCCTGTTCATCGTCGCCCGCAAGGTCTGGCGCGGCGACTATGAAACCGACACGGCTACGCGCGGCTACTTCACCAGCAGGCAGGGCAAATACGAAATCGTCGAGACCATGGGATTGTATTGGCACTTCGTTGACCTGGTGTGGGTCTTCATTTTTGCGTTTTTCTATCTTTGGTAGTGGGTGATATGGCAGAGGCACAAGCACAACCGCATGCCGAAGGGCAGCAGCATCCCATTGGCATCTATTTCAAGATCTGGGGGTTGCTGTTCGTCCTCAGCACCTTTTCCTATCTCGTCGATTATTTTCAATTTCAGGGTTATCTGAGATGGGGCCTGATCATCATTTTCATGCTGCTGAAGGCCGGGCTGATCGTCGCGGTGTTCATGCACATGGTGTGGGAAAGGCTGGCCATCGTCTACGCCATCCTGCTGCCGCCATTGTTCGTGCTGGTCTTCGTCGGCATCATGGCGATCGAGTCGGATTACACCAATCTGACCCGGATTCTGTTCTTCGGCGGCGGCGACGGCTGAGCTGCGGTCCTTGTTCGCCGTCTCGGGCCCGATCGCCGTACCGGGCTGATCCCGCACTCCGGGCCGGCAAGGCCGGACATGATCACCGTCACCACGCCCTGACCGGTGCGGCGTCCGGCCGACCGGGGACGCCGTCAAAACCGTTACCGCCGCTGCCCATCGCTGTTGACCGGCGCCACCCCAACGATGGACAGCGACCCGTCAGTTGTGCCGGCCGCCAGCCCCATGCCGTGGTGACAATGTTCAGCCGATTGCGTACTCTCGCGCGACATCGGGTCACGATCGACCGCGACCAATCGAGGGACGCTTTTGCGTTGCCTTCGCGGTCGCACAACGAGGCGAAATAAGCCATGAGCACGACGACCGGGAAGCCGTTCGCGGACGCGGAAACGAGCAGCGGGCAGCCGGTCATCCGGACGATCACGGTCGACGACCTCAAGGATGTCGTGGCCAGGGGCGTCGATGATTTCAAGGCCAAACCCAGCCACATCGTCATCCTGTTTTTCGTCTACCCCATCGTCATGCTCTTCCTGGCCATGTTTGCCGGCGGATTGAATATCCTGCCGATGATTTTTCCGCTCCTGGCCGGTTTCGCGTTGATAGGGCCGATCGCCGCCATCGGCCTGTATGAACTGAGTCGGCGCCGAGAGCTGGGTGAAGAAATCTCCTTGACCGACGCGGTGGGCGCCCTTCAATCGCCCTCGATTGGCGCCATCGCCATCCTCAGCGCTATTCTGATGATGATCTATTTTGCATGGCTGGTGACGGCATTGGTGCTGTACTGGACCATATTCGGTAATTTGGCGCCCGAATCCCTGAGCGAATTCGTTCGGCTGGTGTTCGCAACGCCCTCCGGCTGGACGCTGATCATCGTCGGCTCCGCGATCGGCCTTGTTTTTGCCGTGGTGGTGCTGGCGATTGCCGCCGTCTCCTTTCCCATGCTGCTGGCGCACAATGTCGGCGCCCTGACGGCGGTGCGAACGTCGGTCAGGGCGGTGATGGCAAATCCGATGACGATGGCGATCTGGGGCGTGATCGTTGCCTGCTCCCTGATCCTTGGAGCCGTGCCGTTCTTCGTCGGGCTGTCGGTGGTGATGCCGGTGCTCGGCCATGCCACCTGGCACCTGTTTCGCAAGCTGGTGGTCTTCGAGGCGGAATAGCCGCCGCTCCGCAAGCTTGACCGCATGCGGTCAAGACTGCCCTCGATCATTTCGATCAGCCGTCATTCGTCGTGGACAAGGCGGGCCTCGACCTTCCTCACCATGACGGCCAGCGACCCGATTGTGGCGGCTCACCTACTGACCACGATGCCGCCGCGGTCACCGATGGTGACGGCGCCAAAGCGCTCGGCAAAGCTGTCGGGAAGCGGGCGGTCGCCGGGCACGCTCAGCCACAGGCGCAGGAGATGGCGGCGGCGTTCCGGTTCCGGCCAGTCCTCGAAACCGGTCCGGTCGTGGAGCAGGCTGTGATTGTGGACGAACTGCATGTCGCCGGGCGCCAGCGCCATGGCGAGGTGGAGGGCGGGATCGTTGGCCAGGTCGTCGAACAGATCGAGCGCCTCGACGTGACGAGCGGTCAGACGCGGAGCGTCGGGGAAACGCTGCGCTGAATCGATGTATTGCCGCTGGTACATGACGCTGAGACGCGCCAGGTGCCAGGTGAAGACCGGAATTTCGAACCACGGCTTCATGCCCTCCGGCACCTCACCGCGGCGGTCGGTCGCGATGGGGTCGAACAGACAGGGCAGCAGGTCCGGCCGCCGCTCCAGAAATTCGTTGTAGATGGTCGCCGCGCTGACCAGCATCGACGCCCCGCCGGTCTTGGCCGTTTTGAGGCAGAGCAACCCGACCACGTCGCTGGAATCGGTATGAAAGGTCTGGCGCTCGCTGGTCTGATAGATGCGCGCCCTGGTGTCGGTGCCGGCCGCGCCAATATCGCGGACGTGGCCGAGAAGCTCGCCGGCGGCGTTCTGGGAGCGGGCGTTACCGATATGGGCGCCCAGCCCGAAGAAGATGGTCGCCGCTTCCTCCTCACTGTAGCGGTCGGCCTGGAGTCCATGGATCAGCGCAAATCCAAGACCACCAACCAGATCCTCCCGAAGATCCGACAGCAGCGGCCCGAGCGACGGCAGGGCAAAATTTTCACGGGTGATCTGATCCAATCCGGCACCGCCGGCACACCCGGCCGCCGATCGCAGCTCGGCAATGTGATCGGGCGAGAGACGGATGGTCCAATCCTGCGGACGGTCGGCCAGGTCATCGCCGCGCCATGCGGACCGGGTGCGCTGCGGCGGGGGCATGGTAAAGGACTGATCCGGCATCTATTTTTCATGCTCCCAATCGGGGAGGGTGAGGCTGACACCTTTGATTTACCACTGATGCCTACCTTCAGCTGGCAAAACTTCGAGGATGATCGTGACGATTCGGCTCCATACCGGCGATCTGCCCGATCTCGACCGCTTCGACGGCGCGGTGGCGATCGACACCGAGACGCTCGGGCTCGATCCCCATCGCGACCGCCTGTGTGTGGTTCAGCTGTCGACCGGTGACGGCAGCGCCGATGTGGTGCAGATCGCCCGCGGACAGTCGTCGGCCCCCCATCTGCAGAAACTGCTGACCGATACCGCGATCACCAAGATCTTTCATTTTGCCCGCTTCGACATCGCGGTCCTTCACAATGCCCTGGGTGTCATGGCCGAGCCGTTGTTCTGCACCAAGATCGCTTCGCGGCTGACGCGAACCTACACCGACCGGCACGGGCTGAAGGATCTGGTGCGGGAATATCTTGATGTCGACCTGTCCAAACAGCAGCAGAGTTCCGACTGGGCGGCCGAAAAGCTGAGCGAGGCGCAGCTTGCCTATGCTGCCTCGGACGTGTTGCATCTTCACGCACTCAAGGCCGAACTGGAAAAACGGCTGGCACGCGAGGGAAGAAGCGAACTGGCGGCGGCCTGCTTCCGCTTCCTGCCCGTTCGTGCGCGCCTCGACTTGGCCGGCTGGCAGGATCAGGACATCTTTGCGCACTAGATGTGAATTTTCAGGACGTTGTCCATTCGGTCCTGTCGAGAGAAGCTGATGTCAGCCAACGTCAGTGATTCTCCGGAGGACCGAATGGACGTTCACCAGAATGCCCATCTTACGCCGAAAGGTCGAGAGGCCATGGTTCGCGCCGTCATGGATGAGGCCATGACGAAGGCTCAGGCCGCACGCCGTTTCAAGACAACGGCCAAGACCGTCGCCAAGTGGTTGGGCCGGTTTCGCGCGGAGGGCATTGCCGGGCTTGCCGACCGGTCCTCCAGGCCCCATTCCTCGCCAAGCCAAACGCCTTGGGCCACCGGCGAAGCGGTCGAGGTCTTGCGCCGGGCTCGTTGCACGCAGGACCACATCGCCCAGGAACTCGGCCTCAGCCGGGCGACCGTCAGCCGTATTCTCAAGCGGCGTGGCCTCAGCCTGTTGTCCGCCCTCGAGCCCAACCAGCCACGCCCGCGCTATGAGCGCGAAACGCCAGGCGAAATCATCCATATGGACATCAAGAAGCTCGGTCGCTTCAATCGTGTCGGCCATCGCATCACCGGCGATCGCAGGCGCCAGAGCAACCAGCGCCATAACGGCACCGCGCCCGGTTGGGAGTATGTCCACGTCGCCATCGACGACCATTCCCGCATCGGCTTTGCCGACATCTTCCCGAACGAGAAAAAGGAAAGCGCCGTGGCCTTCCTCGAAGCCGCCGTAACCTACTTTGCCACCCTCGGCGTTACCATCACCCGCGTCATGACCGACAATGGATCATGCTACAGATCCAAGGCCTTCCGCGATGCCTGCCGAAGGCTCACCATCAAGCATATCCGCACCAAACCCTACACGCCTCAGACCAACGGCAAGGCCGAACGCTTCATCCAGACAATGTTGCGAGAATGGGCCTACGCAACCGAATTCCACAACTCAGACCAGCGAAAAGCAGATCTGCCGAAATGGCAGCACCGCTACAACTGGCATCGACCCCATGCCAGCCTCAATCGACAAACACCAATCAGCCGACTCGGCCTGAACCGGGACAACCTGTTGAAGCTTCACAACTAGAGCCCTTTCAACCAGCCTTTCAACCAGTTCGGGTTTGCAGTCCGACCGCGGCTCCGACACAATGGTGAATAGGGGCGCGGCTGGACGTGGCTGAGACGATCGCGGCACGGCTGGACCTGGCGGACCGATGAGCGATACCACCGAGACTGGCGTCTACGAAGATTACGGCGAAGCGCCGCCGGCACGGCGGCGGCGGCGTGACCCCAACATTCGCTACGACCCGCG
Organism: uncultured Bauldia sp.; assembly: GCA_963663975.2. GTDB lineage: Bacteria > Pseudomonadota > Alphaproteobacteria > Rhizobiales > Kaistiaceae > JANQRX01. The sequence continues at coordinate 273,901 of CAXXRA010000015.1, forward strand.
GGTCAGCGGCGACAAGGGGGCCTTCCGCGAGGCTGTCCGCCACAGCCGGGTGGTCCGATGGCTCAGATTCGTGCTGCCGGCGCTGGTGCTTTTGGCGGCCGGCGTGTTCTGGGCGACCATCCGGTTCGTGCCCAGCGGCTTCGACGATCTGGTTTCGATCTCCGGCATCGATATCGAATCCAACAGCGTCACCATGGACAGACCGCTGATCTCCGGGTTCGAAGGCACGCGCCGGGCCTATCAGGTCAAGGCCGACAATGCCGTGCAGAGCCTGAGCGATCCGAAGGTCATCACCTTCAACGGCATCGACGCGAACATTGGATTGGGTGAAGCTGGCACGGCAACCATTCGTGCCGGGGTCGGGGTCTATGACGGCAACCACAACACGCTGCGGCTCTCGGAAGGAATTTCCATCGAAACCAGCGATGGCTATGCGGCGAAATTCACCGCGGCCGACATCGATCTCGACGGGGCATCGCTGGTGTCCGACCAGCCACTGGCGGTCAGCTCGAAGGACGGGACGCTGACCGCCAACGGCGTCAGGGTCTCTGACCGCGGCAAGCGCGTGATCTTCGTCAACGGCGTATCGCTCAAATTCGTGCCGCCGGGCGATCTGATGACGGTGCCGCCGGCAGCCACGGGAGCGGGGCAATGAAGCCGCAACCATGGCGCAAACTCGCCGTGGCCGCGTTTGTGGTCGGCATTGTGGCTCTCGCCGATGGGGCGATCGCCCAGGGTGCGGCGGATATCTTTTCCGGGTTCCAGGCTCAGTCGAACGATCCGGTCGAGGTCGAGGCCGCATCGCTGGAGATCTTTGAGGACGGCGATCAGCGCGTTTCGGTCTTCAGTGGCGGCGTCGTGGTGCGGCGCGGCGACACGCTGATCAAAGCAGCCAAGATCACCCTCTATTCGGGTCTCCGTGACGCTTCGCCGGAAGGCTTCACCCGGATCGAAGCGGGCGGCAATGTCTTTGTTCGCTCCGGTCAGCAGACCGTGACCGGCAACACCGCGGTGGTCGACATGGTGTCGAGAACCATCATCATCTCGGGCGAGGTCGTGCTCGCCCAGGGTGCCAATGTGATCACCGGAAGCCGGCTGGTGGTCAATCTCGCCACCGGCCGGGCACGGGTCGAGCAGACTGAGGGCGGTCGCATTCGCGGCGTGTTCTCGCCCGGCGGCCAATGAGTTCTCGACAGGTCCGGCGCGACCGATTAATTCCAACATCGGACACGAGGTAACTTGTTGGCGTATTCAAGGCTCTCCCAGGGCGCGGACACTCACCGCAGTGACGAGCGCAGACCCAGGAGACGGGCAGTCGATCCGCCGTCGCGCCTGGTTCCCGATGCCGGCGGTCGCGGGTGGCTGGTCGCGCGTGGCCTGGTCAAGGCGTACCGCCGCCGCCGCGTGGTGCACGGGGCAAGCCTGGCGGTGGCGCGCGGTGAAGCGGTTGGGCTGCTGGGCGCCAACGGCGCCGGCAAGACGACCATCTTCTATATGATCACCGGCCTGGTCCAGGCCGATCATGGCCGCATCGAGGTCGACGGACACGACATCACCGGCCTGCCGATGTACCGCCGCGCGCGTCTGGGCATCGGCTACCTGCCGCAGGAGGCCTCGATTTTTCGGGGCATGACCGTCGAGGCCAACATCCGCGCCGTGCTCGAGGTGGTCGAGCCCGATCGCCGCACACGGGAAGAACACCTCAACGCCCTGCTCGACGAGTTTGGCATCCAGCACCTCAGAAAGGCGCCGGCGATCTCGCTTTCCGGCGGTGAACGGCGGCGCTGCGAAATCGCTCGCGCGCTTGCCAGCCGCCCCGCCTTCATGCTGCTCGATGAGCCTTTCACCGGCGTCGACCCGATCGCCGTGGGCGACATCCAGGATCTGGTGCGCCATCTGACGAGCCTTGGGATCGGCATCCTGATCACCGATCACAACGTCCGCGAGACGCTCGGACTGATCGACCGCGCCTACATCATTCATCACGGTGAAGTGCTGTATGAGGGCCGTCCCGACGAGATCGTGGCCAGCCCCGAGGTCCGTCGCCTTTACCTTGGCGACCATTTCAGCCTTTAAATGCCGCCGGGTCTGGGCTACCAGACGAGCAAATCCTGGGCCAACATGACGAGTAGCCGAGTCCATGGCGCTTTCGCACCGGCTAGAACTCCGCCAGAGCCAGTCTCTGGTGATGACGCCGCAGTTGATGCAGGCGATCAAGCTGTTGCAATTGTCCAACCTCGACCTGGCCGCTTATGTCGACGCCGAGCTTGAGCGGAACCCGCTGCTGGAGCTGGAGGAGGCGGCGGAGGGCGAGGCGCGAGACGCCGATGTCGGGCGTGAGCAGGTTCCCGGGGATGAGCGATTCGAGCTGGCCGAAGCGACCGATGCAGGACAACCCGCGGACGGCGCCGCCGACAAACTCGACGCGGATATGGCCAATGTTTTTCCGGACGATCATGAAAAACCTGCCGAGGAAGTTCTGCCGAAGCTTCCGACCGAGAGCTGGGCGTCTCCCGGTTCACGCCAGCCGGTGGGTGCCGGCAGTTACAATCTGGAAGCGTTTGTCGCCGACGAGAAGTCGTTGGTCGACCATATGAGCGAACAATTCGCGCTGGCCGAGGCGGATCCTGCGATGCGGTTGATCGGCCATGCGGTCATCAATGCAATCGACGAGACGGGCTATTTTCGCGACGACGCCGACGCGCTGGCCAAACGGCTGGGCACGGATCGCTCCAAGGTGGACAATGCACTGGCCACGATCCAGACCCTCGAACCGACTGGCATCGGTGCTCGCGACCTGGCGGAATGCCTGGCAATCCAGCTTCGCGAGCGTGACCGGTTCGACCCCGCCATGGAGCAGCTCGTCGGTCATCTCGATCTGGTCGCACGCCGGGATTTGGCACGTTTGCGGTCGCTTTGCCGGGTCGACCAGGAGGATCTCACCGACATGCTCGGCGAACTCCGTTCACTGAATCCGAAGCCCGGCAACGCGTTCGGCGGCGGACCGGTGCAGATCATCGTTCCTGACGTGACGGTGCGTCCCGGACCCGATGGAAACTGGCTGGTTGAACTCAACCAGGAAACGCTGCCCAAACTCCTCGTCGATCAAGCCTACTATGCCATCGTCACCGGCGGAAATCGGAGCGACGCCGATCGCGCCTATTTGAGCGATTGCATGGCGACCGCGAATTGGCTGGTGAAGAGCCTCGATCAACGCGCCCGCACCATCCTCAAGGTCGCCTCGGAGATCGTGCGCCAGCAGGACGCCTTTCTGGTGAATGGCGTTCAGCATCTGCGGCCGCTCAACCTGAAAACCGTCGCGGACGCCATCGGCATGCACGAATCGACGGTCTCACGGGGGACGTCGAACAAATACATGGCCACGCCACGCGGCATCTTCGAGCTGAAGTACTTCTTTACCGCCGCCATTCCCTCATCCGGCGACGGCGAGGCTCATTCGGCCGAGTCGGTCCGCCATCGGATTCGCGGCCTGATAGCCGGTGAGGAGCCCGATTCGGTGTTGTCGGACGACGCCATTGTCGGGTTGCTGAGCCAGGCCGGGGTCGACATCGCGCGGCGTACGGTGGCCAAATATCGGGAGGCGATGCGGATCCCTTCCTCGGTCCAGCGTCGTCGGGAGAAGCAGGCCGCGTCGTAAGCGGCCGCACGCCAGACGCGGCTTCCGTCAAGCGTGGTTGACTCGCGCCAGCGTCCTCCCTAGAACGGGCGCCCGCAGCTTCCAGCGAGCAATATGGCGGCACGGCGGTTCCGGTTGCCCGACAACGCCCGTTCTCACCATTCACGCTCTATGGCGCTGTCGCCAGTCGGACCGGCATCGCGGTTTCGGTGTCGCCTTGTGAGAGGTTTGTCTCTGGATGGGTCTGCGTATTTCCGGCAAGAATATGGACATCGGCGAGTCCCTTCGGGAGCAGGCGCAGAGCCGTATCTCAATGGCTGTGGCCAAGTATTTCGACGGCGGATTTGACGGTCACGTCACGATCGAGCCTGAGGGGTCCGGATTCCGGACCGATTGCGCCATCCATCTCGACACCGGCATCATTCTGCAGACCGAGGGCAGTGCACAGGACCCCCATTTGAGCTTCGAGGCGGCGGCGGAGCGGATCGAAAAGCGCCTCAGACGCTACAAGCGGCGCCTCAAGGAGCACCACCACGGGCGCCACGTCGAGGCTCCCGCTGCAACCGCCTACGTCATCGAGGCGCCGGACGAGGAATCGGAAGTCGAGCCGGATTACAGCCCGGTCGTCATTGCAGAGGAATCGACGCACTTGCCGACCATGTCGGTGGCTCATGCGGTGGTGGAAATGGATCTGGCGGAAACCGCCGCGGTGGTATTTCGCAATGCCGGCCACGGCGGGATCAACATCGTTTACCGCCGCCGCGACGGCAATATCGGCTGGATCGACCCGGCGCTGCCGCCGACCGATGGGGATGGCAAACGGTGAGCCCGCGTCACCGGCCCCGGCCGGCGCCGACAAGCCGATCGGACAGGGATCGCGCACCATGTCGTTGAGCGATCTCATCGGAAGCAAGGCGGTCTTTCCGGCGCTGAAGGCGAGCAGCAAGAAGCAGGCGCTGCAGATCCTGTCCGAGAAGGCCGCCGAGCTGACGAAACTCGATGAACGCGAAATTTTCGACACGCTGGTCGAGCGCGAGAAGCTCGGCTCGACCGGTGTGGGCGGCGGCGTCGCGATCCCCCATGGCAAGCTGTCCGAGCTTGATCACATCGTCGGGCTGTTCGCCCGGCTATCAACGCCGATTGATTTCGAAGCGATGGACGACGAGCCCGTCGACCTGATTTTTTTGCTGCTGGCACCCGAACACGCCGGTGCCGACCATTTGAAGACCCTGGCCAGGGTTGCCCGTGTGCTGCGGGAACCGGAGAAGGTGGAAAAGCTTCGTCGAACCGGCGGCGCCAGCGGCCTTCTGGACCTCCTGACCGGCGCCTAGCCCGACGCCGCCTGAACCATCCCGGCGAGCTGGACTAGCCGATCGCAAACGCTGTCCCGTGGGGTCCGGGCGGCAGGCCGAGATGCGCCGCCACCGTCTCGCCGATATCGGCGAAGGTCTCGCGCCGGCCGATCCGGCCGGCCTTCACCTGCGGGCCGAAGGCCAGGATCGGGATCGTCTCGCGGGTATGATCGGTGCCCCTCCAGGTCGGATCGCAGCCGTGATCGGCGGTGATGATGGCCAGATCGCCGGCTGTCAGTTTGGCCTCCAGTTCCGGCAGCCGCCGATCGAACGCTTCCAGTGCGGCGGCGTAACCGGGCACGTCGCTGCGGTGGCCGAACAGCATGTCGAAATCGATAAAATTGGTGAATAGGAGATCGCCGTCGTCGAGCCGCTCCAGCGCCGCCAGGGTGGCGTCGAACAGGGCGTCATTGCCGGCCGCCTTGACGACCTCGCTCACCCCCCGATGGGCGAAGATATCGCCGATCTTGCCGACGCCGATGACCCGGTGGCCGGCCGCCACCACCCGGTCGAGCACGGTCGGTTCCGGTGGTGGCACCGAGTAGTCGCGCCGATTGGCGGTGCGTTCGAAGCTCGCCGAATCCTCACCGACGAAGGGCCGGGCAATCACTCGGCCGATGTTCAGCGGATCGACCAGGCGCCGCGTGATTTCACAGATCTGGTAGAGCCGGTCGAGCCCGAAGACGGTCTCATGGGCGGCGATCTGGAACACCGAATCGGCGGACGTGTAGCAGATCGGCCGCCCGGTCCGCACATGCTCCTGGCCCAGTTCGGCGATGATTTCGGTGCCCGAGGCATGCTTGTTGCCGAGGATGCCGGTGAGCGTTGCTTCGCCGATCAGCGCATCGGTCAGATCCTCGGGAAAACATGGAATCGTCCGCGGGAAAAAACCCCAGTCGAACCGCACCGGAACGCCGGCGATTTCCCAATGTCCCGACGGGGTGTCCTTGCCGTTGGAGATTTCGACGCCGTAGCCCCAGCATCCGCCGATCTCGGCCGTCGGGGCGACAGGCGGGTCCAAACCGCGCGATTGGCTCGAGGCTGCCGCCAGTCCCAGCCTGGCGAGGTTGGGAACGGCCAGCGGCCCGGACCGGAGCCCGTCGCGATCGGCCGATCCTTCGGCGCATGCCGCAGCGATGTGGCCGAAGGTGTCGGCCCCGGCGTCGCCGTACTCCGCCGCATCCTCGGCCGCACCGATGCCGAACGAGTCCATGACCAGAACAATGCCGCGCTTCATCGCATGTGCGCCCCAACTTGCCTCCGCCGCAACACCCTATGCGCTACCGGCAAGGGTGAACAGGGCGTTGTGGCCTGTCGCTGCGCCGGGAAGAAAAGCCCGAGGTGAGGCAGCGGATCGGGTGATTGCTGCCGCTCGCGATGTCGACTTTGTCCGGAAGCGAACATTCCTGACCTATCTGTTGTATTTCTGTATTGTCCAAAAATGCGGTAGCTTCGGGCGCATTTTCCAGTAGATGTGTTTCGTGCCGAAAACCGAGAGCTCGACACGAAGGATGGCGATAGACGCACGCTCACTGCTGGCCGTGGCGTTTGACTCACTCGGTTACGTATCCTCCGATCTAGTCCCGTCCATGTTGAAAAGTTGAGGTAGGTGCGTCTCCTGGAGCCTTAGGCTAAATATTGCCGGAATTCACCCAAAAGGATTTGACGATCGTACCCGCGTCGGGAAATCAGATCCGGAGTTCCAGCCGCCCGAAAGCCCTTGCGTCCTCGATATCTCGCACTGCGCCGATGGCGGCCGAAAATTGGTACGCGGTCCATCGCAAAAGCGTGGATCGGTTTTGTCTTCTGGCCGGGGTTAACCGGAGACGCAAATTGTTTCGTTGGCGAGATCATGGAGGAGGACGCCACGGCCGTGTGCGGGGCCACGACATCGCCGCCATGGACACCGTCGAGGTTATCACCTCCGGCAAGAACTTAGCGAGATCGGCTAGCCACGTGCGTGCAAAGCGAAGTGTTGCCAAGGCTTATCGGGTTGTGTTCCGGGCGGGCAAAGTAGGTGAGCACTGGAGAGTTCTGCAGGCGCTACGCATCATGGGCAATACCCAAAACCGCACAGATCTGGTGAAACGGCTCAACCTGATTTTCGCCGACATCACGGTTGACCCGCATGATGAGCCACCGCGCTTGCCGATCTGACCGAGGGCGACCTGGCGATGATTTCGTGGCGACGGCATTCGTCCGAATTCGGCCGTTTCCCGGCGCTTTGTGGCGCATGTCACGCACAGAAGATGAAGGCCGGTCAAGCGATTTCTCGGAAGTACGACCTGCTAGTCATCCAGATCGACGGTCTGCATGTCGGCGATCATGTCCTGATGGCGGCGATCGGCGTCGATGGCAACGGCGACAAGCATGTCCTAGGCTCGTGGTCGAGGGGGCGACGGAAACACACGTCGTCTGTCCAGGCCTTGATCGCAATCTCCTCAGCCAGGGGTTGGATCCGACACTGCCCCGGCTGTTCGACTTGTCGATTCGGCCCCAATTGCCCTTGCAAGAGCGATCCGAAACACCTTCCGGTGAGGCCGTCTGAGCGCTGCCAGGTCCACTAAGCTGGCCGCATCATCTGGTCCCCAACTATTCGACGTATCTGCGAGACGTCACACAAGGCATTGCTCCTAGGCCTGGGACCGAGGGAGACCCATCAACAAGGCCGATTGGCCGCGATTGCGTCTTGAGGAACCGGACGCGTACTGCAGCATCCTGGAGGGGCTCGGACGAGATCCTCACCATCATGCCGCCTCGGTGCCGAACGAAGGCGTTTCCGTACTTGCGCTCGCTTGCCTGCACCAACATCATCGAGAACGCGCTCGGCACGCGTCAGGTCACCCGCAACGTCAAACGCTGGAGGAACGCGCGAGATGGCATTGCTCACGATGGCCGATGGCCGGCTTGCTGGAGGCCCAGAAGACCTTCCGTTGCCTGCCAAAGGCCTAGTCGTAGTCTGCCCATACTCCGAAACGCTCTCCAGGAGCATCTTGATCGATATCCCACGCCGATCAGTGCCATTGCAAACCATCATGACAGGCAGCATAGCATCATGTTTTCGCGACGCCTGCGCCCACGAATTTCAAGCAGAGATTGCTCACATCGGCCGTATCCTCCGATCTAGTTGACTCGCCATTTCTTACTTTGCGTCTCGGAGCTTTGGGTAAATATTGCCGGAATTCACCCAAAAGAGATTTGACGATCGTACCCCGCGTCGCGCCTCAGATGGAGACGCGTTCGAAATGTTCGTCAGCGAATATCTCGCACTGCGCGATGGTAGCCGAAAATTGGTACGCGGTCTCGCAAAAGGACGGGACGGCGCCATCGACTTAGTCAACCTAACCGGAGACGCAAATTGTTTCGTTGAATGCAAGTTCATTGGTAAGGACACGGCCGGAACGGCCACCAGCCGGTGGACAGCCGTCGAAAATCACCTCCGGAAGAACTTACCCGCGGCAGCTAGTGGTGAAAGCGGTGTTGCCAAGGCTTATCGCCCCTGGTTGTGTTCCAACGGTCCAGTAGAGCACTACTATTTCTGCACATCCACCATCATGGGCAATACCCAAAACCGCACAGATCTGGTGAAACGGATCAAGGGGTTTTTCGCCGACATCACGGTTGCGCATGATGAGCTTTTGCATCTTGCCGATCTGACCGTAGAGGTTCTCTATTGGGATGATTTCGTCGCGGATTCGTCCAAATTCGTGCCGCTCTTCTACCGGTGGTTTGGTGGTTATCCACATGGATACGGCGAACTAAACACAAGCTTTGAACAAACGGAATCCAGCTTCAAGCGCTTCCTCGACAGTACGAACCTTCCTTTCTTCTCACGCTCCGCGTTCGCTGAATATTCTAGACGGGAAACCCCAAACGGCGAAGAGGAACTCCTCGATTTCCTTATCAGCGGATCGACCAGCCGTGCTTTAGTTATCTCGGGGCCAGGAGGCATTGGAAAACCCGTCTCTCTGTCGAACTTTGTCAGCGTGCAGCGCAGTTGGGTTGGTGGCCACTTCGACTTGATCGATTCGCCGCCCCAATTGCCCTTGAAGAGATTGTACGAGATTATTCCGGTGAGGCACGTCTGATCTTGTTCATCGACTATGCTGAGAGCTTTTCAGATCTGGAACTGGTCCCCGAAACTATTCGACGTATCTGCGCAGACGGCACACACAACATTGCTCTAGTTGCAACCTGCCGAGGGAGTGCCCATCAAAAGGTCACCGACCTGCTGGTGACTATCACCCCGCGATTGCTCGATTTAGAAGAAGGACGCGGTACTGTAGATAGCTTTGATGGGTGGGTCGCAGCGAAAATCCTAAGACACTTTGCAGTGCCGAATGCTACCGTAGTGGCCGAAGTTTGCAAGGCGTTTCCCGTACTTGCTGCTTTCGCTGGCTATTTGCACAAACACAATCCGGGGAAATTCGACGGGCAGTTCGGTAACCTCGCGGAGACAAGGAGCTTTGTAGACTGGGCCGCGCAGCGCATCCGACTCATTGTTCAACGACTGGCCGATGACGGGACGCAGGAAGGTTTGGCCGAGATCGCTCTCCGGTTGCCGATGCCAATAAGAGAAGTTGATAGTCTTCGATCAGAATCAGCTTTGAAAGGTATCCTGATCGATATCCTGCTCGCAGATCGCTGGATCGAGCAAGACGGTGCGACAGTTGCAGCGGCGCACGATGTTTTCGCGGACGCGTTGATTGCGCGTCACATTTTTGAAAGCAGTGCTCTTGCGCAGGATCGGCTGCGTAGACTCCTTACAAAAGCGCTTGGCTCACCACATTTTTCGAGAGTCGTCAGCGCATTGAACCGACTGGCTTCACACGAAAAATACGGAGATCTGTCCGGCAAGAAGGCGTTCGAGGCTCTCCTCGACCATGACCGCGCAGCAACGCTCCAAGCGGCATCACTACTAGTAAACACGCACCTGGTAGATAATCCTGAACTGATCGAGTTGCTTGCAGCACACCATGATCTTCGCATTGAATTAAGCGAAAATCCTTCTGCGCATCTACCCATCAGCCATGCTGCGGAATGGTACGCAAATGACGGAAAGCAAACGGTCTCAGCCGAACTGGCCGCAGCTGCGCTCGACCAAGCCGTGGAAGCTGCGGCATTCCACCCGCATCCTTCCAACATGGTCCTTCGCTGCGCCTTTGTATACGATCCGGAAAAATATACGGATCCGGTGGCGCAACGAATTTCTACCGAACCGGTCTCACCCCAAACACATTTTTTGTTGGTGGCGATGCTGCGCCACGGCGTTTCACCGGACGAAATATCCGACAAAGTCAATGTCTGGCTCAAACAGTGTGAGGCTCTGTCAGAGGCCAGTTTCGTCTACCAGAGTTGGCTCGACGCGATGGAGAGAGGGACCTTGTTCGCGAACCGATCGGCCAATGGCTCGAACAGCATCGCGAACCGATCGGCCATCGGAACTGGCAGAGTTCGAAGCTGGCTCGACGCACCTTGTTCGCGAACGATCCGCCTGCTCGAACAGATCGGACAAGGCAGTTCGTCTATAAAAGCTGGCTCGACGCCGATGGAGAGCTGGACTTAATACGCGACTATTTGTTGCCTTGGTTAGAAGTGAATTGGTTTCGAGAGAGCGCGGTCTTTGTCACAAAAGTTATTTCGCAGATTGACGATATGCCGCCAGAAGCGGTGAAATATGTCGCAGCGTGGGCACGCTTCCACCCAACAAATGAAGACGCCATTTATAGGATCAGCAGAATTAGCCGATATGCGTATTTCTCCACAGTCGATGAGAATATAAGAAATTTCATACTTACCGCGTCATGGAGCGTGTTATCTCATGTACTTCTAGATCAAAACACCTCTTATGAACAACAACACCCGGCGGGTATTTTGATTGCCAATCTATTATCTACACACGAGTATTTAAACAAAACTCCTCTAATATTATCACAGATGTTTTCTTGCGCAGTAAAAAACGGAGGAGTATTTCGAGTTGAATCCGAGCTTTTTTATAGCCCTTTTCTTGCCCTTGCGTTGCGCCGAGCATTGGAATTTGGCTTCCTAGATCCCGAAAAAGACCGGGACGTAATTCGTCGTTTCGTGCAATGGATGCGTAGCGCCAGTTCGAATGGCGATGTCGAGCGCTGGCTCTCCAGTCCGGGGTTTTCCGAATGGACTTCCGTGCTCGGCCTTTCTGAAACGTGAGATAGCAAAAAGTCAAACATGGGGAGGGGACGGTTGTCGACAAGTGACTGGGCAGCTCCGCAACGAGTCCCAAATCGCCAACCATAAGAAAGGTCTTGCCTTTCATAAGGAAGACCGATCGTAGGGCGTTGCAGGCGCCGTGTGTCGCCCGACGCATGTTCGGGAGCGGAAGTTCAACTTGAAACATTGATTTAATAAGGCTCGCTCGGCTATGAGGGCGCCGTGAGCGCGGCCTCGCCCGCCACCGTAGGCTTCGTGCCCCGGCCACCGGTGAATTCAACGGCGCTCCACAGCGCAAATGCGGATCCCGCCACCACGCCGGCGACGTGGGCGCCGGTATGCGGTGGCCAGGCCAGCGCGCTTGAGAAAATTGGTTCGAACGCCGCCTCCCATGTGATCTTGGCGATATCGAGACCAAACGCGGCAAGCCACAGGCTGTGCGCGGTTTGCCGCCACATGCCAATGGTCACGGCGGCATAGAGTGCGTTCAGCACGGCCGACAGGCCGGCATAATAAAGCGTTGCCGGTGAGCCTAGAAAAAGCGCTGCGGTGATGACGGCGGTGCCGAGACCCACAACGCCGAATGCGAGTCTGGACGATCCGCCAAAATCCGCGGTCTCGTAGAGGATCCCAAGCGCCACCAGCGCACCGACATTGTAGACCAGATGGTGCAGATCGAGATGAACCAGATGGCCGGTGGCAAGCCGCCACCATTGGCCATTGAGGATGTCTGCCCGGTCATAGACGAGGGCGTCCGGGGTGCCACCGAGAACGGCGTAGAGGCCCAGGCAAAGCGCTGCCAGGCCGAGAGTGACCCACGGCAAACGGTGTCTGCCGTGGGTCCAATTGTGCCGGATCGTCATTTGGCGAACCCGGTCCGGCGGGCGCGCAGGCCGGCGAACAGGGCAGCGAACGCCAGGATCAGTCCGGGCAGGCCGATGGCGCCCGATCCGCTGCCGCCGCCCGATCCGCCGCCGTGTGTAGGCTGCGGTGCGGTGAACATCGGATTGGAATTGTCCACCCGCACGGATCGCACCGGCTGGGTCTGACGGGTTTCCCGGGCCTGCGCTTCAACCGCCAGTCGATCCCGGTTGCTCCGGTTGATGGCGAGTTCCTCGAAACGCGCGTCGCGAACCACCAGCATGGACGTGTAGGGCGTCAAAATGCCGAACTCGATCGAGGTGTCGATGATGGACGCCTTGACATCGGCATCGGGCCCAAAGACGGCGAGCTTGGTCATTTCGCGTTCAATCTCGCCATAGGCCCAGAGGCGCTCGACCTCCGGATTGATGTCGGCGAATTCGGGGAAGGCGAAACGTGTGTCGTAGCTGACCGGCTTGCCGGAGATTTCCCCGGAAAGGTTCAGCGTCGCTTCGCCGTGGCCCCAGTAGTGGCCGAACAACACCAGCTGCTCGCCGCGATAGAGCGTTGGGTTGTCTTTCGCTCTGATGTCGTCGATGCGCAGCGTTGAACCGGATGAATCGAATTCGAGCTCCAATCCGTGCAGCGCTTCGTGGGTGACTTTGGAGGTCGCCTGCAGCAGCGCACCGGCAATGTCGTCGGCGTTGGAAACGTTGACGGCAAAGCCTCCCGAGGCATTGGTCATGGGTTCCAACAGCGGCACGTTGGCACTGTTGCCCATGATGGCGGTGAACAGGCGCACGTCCTTTTCCTTCATCAACTTGAAAAAGGACCGGGTTTCGGTCTCGCCGACATTGGCCACACCATCGGTGACCAGGACGATGGCGCCGGTACGATCGCTGTCCAGCGCATCGAGGCCACGCTTGAGACCGGCGTAGAGATTGGTGCCGCCACCTGCCTGCACGGAACGCACCTGGTTGATCGCGTTGGCGACCTGTTCCGGGGTCACCGGTGTAAAGCCGCGTGTCAGCTCGAAGGCCTGATCGTTGAAGAAAACGATACGGAACCGATCCTCGGGCCGGAGCTTGCCGAGCGCGCCGGCCACGCCCTCGCTCAGCGATGCGATCTTGCCGCCCATGGAGCCGGACTGGTCGAGAACGAACACCCAGTCGCGGCCCTGGTTGATGGGCTGGAGATCCATGCCCGGGGTCAGGGTCAGCATGAATGTCCCGCGGCCGGTGGCGTCCGGTTTGTAGGCAACCATGTCGACCCGCGCGGGTTCATCCGGCCTCTGGCGCCAGTAGACGACAATATCGGTATCAAGCCTGACCGGCCGACCGTCGGCAAAGATGCCGGGCTCGGGCACGCTGTCGCCGCTGACAATGGAGGGACTGGGTTCCAGATGGGCCGGCGCCGGGTCGATGGCGGTGTTGTCCATGTGGACCCGCCAACTGCCGTCTTGGTCCCGCCGAATTTGGGCAGCCTGGTGCATTGGCAGGCGCAGTGCCTCCACCGTGTAGCCGGCGCGCAGATGCAGGTCGAAACTGAACGCGCCGGTGACGATCTGATCGCCCGTCCAGAACGCGAGTTTTTGCTCGTCAACGCCGCCTTCCTCAAGCGGGTACAGATAGCGGCCGATGCCGGTGTCCAGTTTTGCCGGCTGGATGTAGGCCAGGCGGATTTGCACATCGGCGTTGGCGCGGACCGGCCACACCCGAATGTCGAAGGTGCGATAGTTGTCCTGTTCGGCAAGGGCGGTTTCGCGCCCGGCCTGCTTTTCCTGATCGTAAATTTCGCGGGCCTGCTGCTTCTCCAGAACCTCCGCGGTGACCGGCTGGCCGTCGATCCAATAGGTGAATTCCGACACCGCAGCATCAACCGGCACCGGAAACGAGTAGGTCGCTTCCAGGTCGACCCCGTGCGGATTGGCGAAGGTTTGCCGGATGGTGGTGATGGCATAGCCATCCTCGACCACGACGCCGACTTGATGATCGCGCAGATGGAGCCTCGGCGCGCCGGTGGCCGGGGTCAGCAGCCCGACCGCCCCGGCCGGTGCGCTAGCGGCGATCGCCAGGCCAAGTCCGAACGAACAGGCCACCACCAGGTTTCTGGTCGTTGATATCCAGGTCATGATTCGCTCCTTTGTGATCGATCCCAACGCCATTGTTTGGCGTTCTTTCGCTCTCGAATTGAGCAGCGATCATTTAATATAGTGACAATTGATCGATGGTCAATATCCGATTTGATGGGCGCAGGGCACGCTTCAATCAAGACCGGCCAGATACGCCGCTCGCGCCGTCAGGCTGCTTGGGGATAGATCCGACACGTTTGGCACCCGTGTGCCGGGACAGTCGGACTTTGACGGGGCGGACGCGTGACCTGTCGATCCGAGCGCGATTGATCATACCGGTCCGATCGGGCTTCCCGTCGGCGGGCGTGGTCCGGAATCTTCGGCGGTAAGGCACCGAACGCGGGCCGGTCGAGGCCGCTGGCTCACGTCTCGCGTCTGGTCGGTCACGATACCAAACGATCCAGGCGTGAGCGCGTAAGCCCCTGTCCATCCGGCCAAAGCGATGGCCTTCGCCTGACGCCGGGAGTAACGTCGCGCTCGTCCGACCCGCAACCCTCAGGAGGCCCCATGGAAGGCGTCACCGTCGTTGATCACCCGCTCGTCCAGCACAAGCTCACCTTGATGCGCGACAAACAGACCTCAACCGCCAGTTTCCGCCAGTTGCTGAGGGAAATCGCGCTCCTTCTCACCTACGAAGTGACCCGCGATCTCGCGCTGACCGTCAAGCAGATCGAGACCCCGCTGGCGCCGATGGATGCGCCGATATTGAAGGGCAAGAAGCCGGTATTCGCGTCCATCCTGCGGGCCGGCAACGGGCTCCTGGAAGGCATGCTTGACCTCGTCCCGTCGGCGCGCGTCGCCCATGTCGGGCTCTACCGTGATCCGGACACGCTGGAGCCGGTCGAGTACTATTTCAAGGCGCCGGACGACCTCGCCGACCGCCTGGTCATCGTCGTCGATCCGATGCTCGCCACCTCCAATTCGGCCAGCGCGGCAATCGAAAATCTGAAACAGCGGGGCGCCCGCGACATCCGTTTCGTCTGCCTGCTGGCGGCGCCGGAAGGTATCGAGCGTTTTCAGGCGGCTCAGCCCGGCGTGCCCATTATCACCGGCGCGATCGACCATCATCTCGACGATCACGGCTACATCGTGCCGGGCCTCGGCGATGCCGGCGATCGCCTCTACGGAACCAAATAGGACGATGGCGGTGGTGAAGAAGAGCGCCGTCTACCCGAGCCTCAAGGGCCGCACCGTCGTCGTCACCGGCGGCGGCGCTGGCATCGGACAGGCGATCGTCGAAAACTTCGCTGCCCAGGGTGCCAAGGTGGGCTTTCTCGACATCAAGGTGCCGGAATCCAGAAGGATCGTTTCGAAGCTGCGGCGTCGCCGTCAGATTGCCCATTTCGAGCATTGTGACCTGACCGACATCGCAGCGCTGCGCAAAGCCATCGCCGCCCTGCGCAGAGAGCTTGGTCCCGTCACCGTGCTGGTCAACAACGCCGCCCATGATGAGCGCCACAAGCTGAAGGACGTCACGCCAGACTATTTCGACCAGCGAATCGCGGTCAACCTCAAGCACCAGCTGTTCGCCATTCAGGCCGTGGTCGATGACATGAAGAAAAGCAAGAACGGCGCGATCATCAATATCGGCTCGACCTCGTGGTTGCTCGGGGCGCGGGAGATGCCGATCTACACGGCGGCCAAGGCGGCGGTTCTGGGCCTGACCCGTGGTCTGGCGCGCGAACTCGGCGAACACAATATCCGCGTCAACTCGATCGCGCCGGGTTGGATCATGACCGAGCGGCAGCTGCAATTGTGGGCAACGACGGCAGCCAAGAAAAAACTCCTCCAGGATCAGTCGCTCAAACGCTTCCTGGATCCGGACGACATCGCTCGCTGGGTGCTCTTCCTTGCCTCCGACGACGCCTCCGCCGCCACCAACCAGAATTTCATCGTTGACGGCGGCTGGCTCTAGCTGGCTGGACGGCTGTACCTGACCGAGGTGCCGTCAGTCGCCCGCTGTCAGTTTGCGATAGATCGCACCGAGAATATTCGAATAGTTGTCGGTCCAGGGCCGCGCTCCGGGTTCGGCAACGAGCGGCTCCCAGCGATTGTCGGCAGCCAGGCGGCTGAGCCTCTGGCGATCTCTGGCGACAACCGCAACGCGCGATGAAAACCGCAAATTTTCTTTATCGACCGACCAAGCCTGGTCGTCCTTGGCGTTGACAAAAGCCGTCGCATTTTGATCGTTGGCGAGCGCAGCGACGATCGGCGCAAGGTCCATGTGCCGGTTGCTGATATGCAGAACGATTGCGCCGTTCGGCTTCATCTTTGCGAAATAGAGCGCCAGCGCTTCACGCGTCAAAAGATGCGCTGGCACCGTGTCGGACGAAAAGGCGTCGAGCACGATCACGTCGAATTTGCCGTCTGGTTCGTGGGTCAGGCTGATCCGGCCGTCGCCGATAACGACCCCTGCGCTTTCGCCGCACTCACTCAGGAACCGGAAATACCGCGTGTCGCGGGCGACCCTCATGATATCGGGATCGATCTCGTAGAACCGCCAGCGTTCGCCGGGCTCGCGGTGGCAGGCCATCGCGCCGGTTCCGACACCGATAAGCGCAACATCGCTGAGCGTCCCGGACGCGGCGCGCAGTTGTTTGACAGCGACGGCGAGCGGCCCGCTCATATAGAAATAGGTCAAAGGTTCGGGGCGACCGCTCAGTTCACCACCGGCGGCATCTGCGCGTTGTTCGGCGCCATGGAGCGTCGTTCCGTGCATAAGGAGATGGTAAAGACCGTCCCTGTCCAACGCCGACACGCTGATCACACCGAAGAAGCTGCGTTGCCGATCCAGGATTTCGAACCGCGAAACAATCGAAAAGCCAAGCAGGATGCTGAGGCTGACGACAAAAAGCTGCGCCAGCGCCCGTTTCCGCGTCGCGATCAGCAGCGCAATCATGATCGGAACGCCGGCCAGGAGGTCAGCATTTTGGTCGCCGCCGTTCTTCGTCAACCACAATCCGAACGCGCCGGAGATCAACAGTCCTGCCGGCCATAGATCGCGCCAATCGAGACGGCCGAGCGCCGCCACCACATCGCCGCGGCAGAAGAACACGAGAACCAGCAGGATCGGATACTCGAGTACCTGATTGAAAATCTGTGGCGCGATCAGGCTTGCAAACAATCCGCCCAGAACACCGCCCACCGACATATAGAGATAGAATTCCGTCAGATGGCGGGCCTTGGGGCGACGCGCCACCAACTCGCCGTGACACACCATGGCGCTGACGAAAAAAACGGCAAGATGCATCGCCACCATCGAAATGTGGTTCCAACCGATGAACAGCAGCACGATCATCGGCGCGGTGATCGCCGAATGGAGCGTCAGGACGGTGCGGTGGCGGATCGACCGGACGCGCTGGAAAGTGAGAACGAAAGTCAGAAGGAAGAGTGCGAGCGGCGCGACCCACAAGAACGGCGCGGCGGCCACATCGGTGGTGATTGACACCGTTACGCTGACCAGCAGACCGGAGGGTACCAGCGACAGGCAGATCCAGCGCAGCCGGATGGCCCACCCCGGTATGCCGGTCTCCGTGGCCGGCTCGATCGCGGTGCTCGGCGCATCATCGACGGTCGCGGGCTGTTCGTGGAATTGCCAGGCCAGACGGATCATCAGCACACCGCACGCGCCGACCAACACGGCCAGCACGCTATAGCCCCAGCTCCAGATTTCGGTGTGCGCGTCGAGCCCGAGCAGCGGTTCCATCACGAACGGATAAAGAAGCAGCGCCGAGAAACTGCCCAAATTGCTGGCGCCGTAAAGGAAATATGGATCGATGCTATGCGGGTGGCCGGATCGCGAAAACCAGTATTGCAACAGCGGTGCATTGGCCGAAATGATGAAAAACGGAAAGCCGACGCCGACGGCAAAAAGCGCCAGAAGCCAGAGCGCCAATCCGGATTGCGGCGCCTCCTCGAACCCGGACGGATACATGATAGGCAAGAACAGCAAGCCGGCGACTATCACGCTCACATGAATCACGACACCGACCCGCGATGAAAATGACCGCGTCAGCAAGTGGGCGTAGGCGTAGCCGAGAAGCAGCATGGTCTGAAAAAAGACCAGCGCCACCGACCACACCGCCGGCGAGCCCCCGACGCGCGGCAGGACAAGCTTTGCAAACAGTGGCTGGATGCCAAACAGCAGCAGGGCGCTGGTGAACATCGTCACCGCAAAGACCGCCAGAACGCTCCGCTGCGATCTGCTCGCCAAGCTTCGCGAACCGAAATCGAGTGTGCCGATTGCCGTCATCAAGCTCTCCGGGCATGCCCTGAATTGACCTGGAGCGCTATTGTGAACGGCTTCGGTTAAGTATCCGCTTCGGAGACCCCGATGATTTGGTTGGGAAGGGGACGGCCGACCAATCGCCCTCGAACAATGTTGCATTGCTCGCTTATCAGCGTCCGCCTCTGCCCGATGTGGCGCTTTCCATTGCCGATATCGGCTGGCTGTGAGGGCGCTAACGAATCGTTAATGGCACCGGCAGGAACTCGCCGATC
Organism: uncultured Bauldia sp.; assembly: GCA_963663975.2. Lineage (GTDB taxonomy): Bacteria > Pseudomonadota > Alphaproteobacteria > Rhizobiales > Kaistiaceae > JANQRX01. Next base: position 292,571 of record CAXXRA010000015.1, read on the forward strand.
CCGCCGCTTCCGTTCATTTTTGTTCCGTCATTTCGGCGTAGTCTCTCCGCATGTCCCAAGGTTTGATGTGAGGCCAGGCACCGGTGTTCGCTCGGATGGTGGTGGTAACCGTCGCTGTTGCCGGCGCGGCAGTGGCCGTCCCCAAATTGGCCTCGGATGTCCTTTCCACGCGCTCGCCTGCCTCCCCACGGCAGGTAGCGTCGGTCGAGGTATCACCGGCTCCGGCCATGCGTGCCTCGCCGCAGCCACGGTCCGCGCCAAGGCACGCATCGCGGACCACGATCAAGGCTGATCCGGCGGGCCATTTCTATGTCGAGGCCACCATTGGCGGCCGCCCGGTCGGGCTCATGGTCGATACCGGCGCGACGACGGTGGAAATCAACGAGGAGACCGCTCGGTGGCTTGGGATCCGGCCGCGCCAGGCCGACTACCGGCTCCCCATTTCCACCGCCAACGGGATGATTCGCGCAGCACCGGTCGTCCTGCGGTCGGTCACCGTCAGCGGGATTCAGGTGCGTGATGTCGAAGCCGTGGTGGTTCGCGGCGACGTGTTGCGGGTCAATCTCCTCGGCATGAGTTTTTTCAGCAGATTGTCGCGTTTCGAGATCGCCGGCGACAGGCTGGTGCTCGCCCGTTAGCCCGGACTTCTCACACTGGACATGACCTAGGTCCTGTTGACAGTTATCGGAGCCAGATGATGGCACCGACAAGAAACAGCATGGCCATGTAGGCCGTTGCGGTTTTTTCATAGCGCGTGGCGATGCGCCGGAAGTGTTTGATTTTGTTTATGTAACATTCGACGAGATGTCTTTCTTTGTAGAGTTCGGCATCGTAGGGGATGGCTTGCGCCCGTGACGGGTTGGATGGAATCACCGCCACTATTCCGGCATCGTTGAGACGAGCGCGGAGATGATCGGCATCATAGGCCGTGTCGGCGATGAGGTTTGCGCCGGCCACGTCGGCGATCAACTCTTCAGCCTGGGTGACATCGCCAACCTGACCGCCGGTGAGGATGAACCGTAATGGATTGCCGAGCCCATCGACAGCGATGTGAACCTTGCTCGTCAAGCCGCCGCGCGAACGTCCGATGGCCTGATTTTGAGTCCCCCTTTTGCGCCCGACGCATGTTGATGTGCCCGCACAATGGTTGAATCGATGATCAGGTATTCGAAGTCCGGATCGTCCACCAAGGCCTTGAAAAGACTCTCCCATGCCCCTTGTTTGGCCCACCGGGAAAAGCGCACGTACACGCTGTTCCAATTGCCGAACGCGTCCGGCAGGTCGCGCCATGGCGAACTCGTGCGTGCAATCCACAATACCGCATCCACGAACAGACGATTGTCCCGTCCCGTGGATCCGCAATCCGACGCCTTGCGGGTACCAAATCCGATATCCGTTCCCATTGAACGTCCGTCAATTCCCTGCGAAGCATGACCGGTTCCTCCTCCACACCCAGGTCTTGCTTGAATCACAACCGCCATTAATAAACCGTTAACTGTCAACAGCACCTAGGGCTCAGCCGACCCTTCGGGTTGCGTTTCGACCGACATCTGCCGTGTCGGGCGAGTCAACCGTATGACCAGATACGCTTTTTGCCGCCCTTCTTGCATTTATCTCGCCGCAACAGCAACGCGGGCCCCGTGCCCAGTGTGAGAAGTCCGGGCTAGCCGGTTTGCGCCGTCCCCAGGCTCTGATATGAGGCAGGCGCATCCCAGGAGCGCACAACGATTGAGTTTTCCCACACCCGTCGCCGACCTTGAGCCCAACACCGTCGCCTTCGAAACCCTGCCGCTGGTGAAGCCGACCGGGTTTCGCGAATACGACGCCCGCTGGTGGTTCGGTCATCCCGGTTCCGAGCGTGCGCCCGACATCAATCTGATCGGGATCACCGCGCTCGGCCTTGGTCTTGGAACCTACCTTCAGGAACGGCAGATCGGTCCGGACATCGTCATCGGTCACGACTTCCGCGGCTATTCCGGCGCGGTCAAGACGGCCCTTGCGACCGGGCTGATGACGGCCGGCTGCCGGGTCCATGACATCGGCCTGGCGGTGTCGCCGATGGCCTATTTTGCCCAGTTCGAACTGGATATTCCGTCCGTCGCCATGGTCACCGCCTCGCACAACGAAAACGGCTGGACCGGCGTGAAGATGGGTTGCGAACGGCCGTTGACCTTTGGTCCGGATGACATGGCCCGCCTTAAGGAGATCGTGCTCACCGGCGCCTGGCGGTTCGGCGATGGCGGCGCCTATCGGGTGGTGTCCGGCATGGCCGATCGCTATCGCGCCGACCTCACCGATCGCCCGCCCATCCGCCGCAGCCTGCGCGCCGTGGTGGCGACCGGCAACGGTACCGCCGGTGTGTTTGCGCCGCAGGTCCTGGACAGGATCGGCTGCCAGGTCATCCCGCTGGATACCGGCCTCGACCACACCTTTCCCAATTACAACCCGAATCCCGAAGACTTGAAAATGCTGCACGCGGTGGCCGACGCTGTGCGCGAGCATTCGGCCGATGTCGGATTTGCCTTCGACGGCGATGGCGACCGCTGCGGGGTGATCGACAACACCGGCAAGGAAATTTTCGCCGACAAGATCGGCGTCATGCTGGCCCGCGACCTCGCCGCCCGCCATGCCGACGCGCGATTTGTCGTCGACGTCAAGTCGACCGGCCTGTTTCACACCGATCCCGAATTGCGGCGGCTTGGCGCGCGCACCGACTACTGGAAGACCGGCCACTCCTACATCAAACGGCGGGTGGCGGAGACGGGTGCGCTGGTCGGGTTCGAAAAATCCGGCCACTATTTTTTCAACGCCCCGCTGGGGCGGGGCTACGACGATGCGCTGGTCTCGGCGATGGCGATCTGCGACATGCTCGACCGCGCCCGCGACACCTCGCTCGCCGAACTCTATCGCGCGCTGCCGCAAAGCTGGGGATCGCCGACGATGTCGGCGGCCTGTCCCGACGAAATCAAATATGAGATCGCCGACCGGGTGCGCAGCCGCTTCGAGGACATGCGACGTGATGGCGAACATCTGGCCGGCCATGGCATCAGCGATATGGTGACGGTCAACGGTGCCCGGGTCGTCACCGACGACGGAACCTGGGGTCTGGTGCGCGCCTCATCGAACAAGCCGGAAATCGTCGTAGTGATCGAGAGCCCGGTGTCGGAGGCCAGGATGCACGACATGTTCCATGCCGTCGACGGAATCTTGCGCGAGAATCCCGACATCGGCGACTACAACCAGACCATTTGAAGGTCGTCGGGGAGGCCCGTAAACAGAAATGGAGGGACGCGTCTTCGGTCGTCTGCCCGACGGTGAGGAAATTCGCGAGGTCGTCATCGCCGCCGGTGATCTGACGGTCACGGTCATCAGCTATGGCGCCGCGGTGCGCGATGTGCGCTTGGCCGGTGTGGCCCATCCCCTGGTGCTTGGCTTCGATCGCCTCGAAGACTATCTCGCTCACTCACCCCATTTCGGGGCTGTCGCGGGCCGCTGCGCCAATCGTATCGCCGGCGGTCGCTTTGAGATCGACGGCACCGCCTACCAGGTGCCGCTCAACGAAAACGGCGTCACCCATCTGCATGGCGGCGGCGCCGGCTTTGGCAAGCGGCCCTGGAGGGTGGCCGAGGTCAAGCCCGACAGCGTACGCCTGGCCATCACCAGCGCCGACGGCGACGAAGGCTATCCCGGAGAGGTCGAGGCGAGCTGCCGCTACCACGTGGAGGCGCCCGCCACGCTGGTGTTTGAAGCCGAGGCGGAGACCACAAGGTCGACGCTCGTCAATCTCGCCCAGCATTCCTATTTCAATCTCGACGGTTCGGCCGATATCCTCGATCACGATGTGGAGATATATGCCGACACCTTCACCCCGACCGACGACCTCGACATACCGTCGGGCGAAATCCGGGCGGTGGCCGGCAGCGATTTGGACTTCCGCTGCCGCCGTCCGATCCGCCTGGCACGGGACGGCAAACCGGTTGCCTACGATCACAACTTCATCATTGCCATGACCAGGTCGGAACAAACGCGGCAGATGGCCGTGCTGCGATCGCCACGCAGCGGCATTGCGCTGGACGTCTCCTCGACGGAGGCCGGCGTCCAGTTCTACACCGGTCACAAGCTTGACGTTCCGGTGCCTGGCCTGGATGGTCGTCGATACGGTCCGTTCGCCGGATGTTGCTTTGAACCGCAGGTTTTTCCCGACGCCGTCAATCACCGCGGTTTTCAAAGCCCGTTACTTCGTCCCGATCAGCGCTACACGCAGACCAGCCGGTTTGCGTTCGCGCGGGGCTGACATGGACAGGCTGCAAACCGTCCTTGCGGCCGCGGCTGTGACCCTGGCGATGTCATCGACGGCAGCCATGGCGGATTGGCGCGACGAAGTCGTATCGCTGAAAATCGGCGTGGTCGCCGACGCCGGCGCCGCCTACACCAGAGTCCGGCTGGAGCGCTTCCGCACCTTCATCGAGGCGCGGATCGAGCTGCCGGTCGAAATCGTCGCCTTTCCCCACTACGGTGTTCTGATTGACGCCCATGCCGCCGGCAGGACCGACTACGCCATTCACACCGCGCTCAGCTACGTCGCCACGGTGTTGAATTGCCGGTGCGTGGAGCCGGTCGCCGCACCGCTCGCTGCCGATGGTGCGCGCGGGTTCCATGCCGTTTTGATCGCCAGATCCGGCAGTGGGATCGACAGCCTGAGCGACCTCGCCGGTGTCCGGCTGGCGTTGAGCGGGGGGGATTCGGTAGCCGGCCATCTTGCCCCTTTGCACGCATTGGAAGGCGAAGGCCTGGACCCGGATGCCGACCTTGCCGCGATCGTCACCGCGGCCGATCCTGAAGACGCACTGACGATGTTGTTTACCGACGAGGCCGATGTCGCCGCCGCGTGGTCGAGCCTGCAGGGTGAACGCACCGGCGGCTACTCCTTCGGTGTGCTGGCGACCATGGTTGCCGCGGGCTCGCTGGCGATGGATCAGATCGGGGTCGTCTGGCAGTCGCCGCTCATTCCGTTCGGCCCCCATGCGGTTCGCTCCGACCTGCCGCCGGAGCTCAAGATACTTCTCCTCGACGCCCTGTCATCGGTCGGGATCGAAGCGCCCGAAATCCTCGACGACGTCGATCGCTCCACCAACGGCGGCGGCGGGTTTGCCAGGGTCGAACCTGGCGACTACGCCTTCATCGAGGAGGTGGTTGTGAGCAGCGGCGGCTGACGCCGGCCGTTCACGCCACTGCGCCGCCCTGGCTCTGCCGAAGCTGATCGGTTTGTTTGAAACCGAAAAGGGGTGCGCCGACGATTGGCGTCCATGGTTCACCCGCACCGGCGCTGACGGCGATTGATCGCACGCAACAGCGGCGAGGGGACCGTCCGACAGGTCCCGGTCAATGATTCCGGTTGGTTGGGAACAGGCTTTTCGCTGCCACGACCCCGACCGCGGGGTCGCGACGCCCCTTACCTGTTGGCCGCGGTATCGGCAAGCGAACCGTGCGCCTGGATCTGGGCGTTGACGGCGTCGAAGGTGGCGATGTTGTCGCCGACCACCAGCATTGGTGAACAATCTGGCGTGCAGCTGTAGCTCTGACGGGACGAGCGCCGATAGACGGTGACGACCTGATTGTTGGGTGCGGAGACGGTGATCACTTCGTCGGCGATGGCCTGGCCTTCCTTGTCGAGCACGATCAGATTGGTCGTCCCGAAACTTCGCCCGGTGATGATCAGCGTTTGGTTGTCCTGGATCGTGGCGTCGGCGATTGCCGGGTTGCCGATGATGACAATGTCGGCCGGCCGCGACACCCGCATGACTTTGGCATGATCGACAACGACTGAGATCGGCTCGGCTCGGACATCGGATGGATGGGCCGCGACCAGGACCATGACGAGGGCGGGCAGCAACAACGCGCCCGGTACAGGCATTTGAAGGCGTGACATCTGGCTCTCCGCACACTGCGTTACCGCCAAACTATCTCGGATATGGTGAAAGAAACTTTAAGGATTTTTGCCGCGCCGACACCGTCCTTGGACGCCAAACCTGGCCGTGCGGCGGAACAAACATGATGAACGGCCGGCTAATGAAGTTGGTCAACGAATATTTAACATAAGAAACACAGTATTTTATCGGCACTTCGGTTCAACTATATTAAATGATTTAAGTATTAATTATGGATAATAAAAGATCAATACATGATGTGATTGACCCCTGTCACGTTAACTATCCTTCAGGACTTTGCCGGTACTGTATGCCACGGTTGCGGCCGCGGGTTATGACTGTCGGCTCGTGAGCCACTCGACAGAGCAGACAAACAAAACGACGACCTAAGGAGTCACATCATGAAAAAGCTTCTTGTAAGTTTTGCCAAGGACGAGTCCGGCGTTACCGCCATCGAGTATGGCCTGATCGCCACTCTCATCGGTGTTGCCATTATCGTCGGCGCGACCACGCTCGGCACCGCGCTTGATACGCAGTTCACCGCCATCTCGAAAAACCTGTAGAAACTCAGGTCATCGGTCGCGAAATCTGCCTTCGCGACACATGGAACCCAAGCGGCCGCGTGTCACACGCGGCCGCTTTTTCGTTTGCCGGAAGGGTTTTTACGATTGTGGTTCATCGGGTCTTAAGGGTCATCGGCTAGAACGCATCCGAGCTTCGGAGTGCGTAGACGATGCCGGTTGTGTTTCAATTCCTATTGTTCGCCGTTTTTCCGTTGGCGCTGGCCTATGCCGCCGCGGCCGACCTTCTGACGATGACCATCTCCAACAAGCTCACGCTGTTGCTGGCGGCCAGCTTCGTCGTCATGGCGCCGCTAACCGGCATGGATCTGGTCACCTTTGCCATGCACGGGGCGGCCGGCGGGGCCATGCTGGTGCTGACTTTCGTCATGTTTTCGATGGGCTGGATCGGCGGCGGCGACGCAAAACTGGCTGCCGCGGCCGCCCTGTGGATCGGCTGGAACCCGCAGATCATCGAGTTCATCGGCCTGGCGTCGGTCTTTGGTGGCCTGCTGACCCTGGTCATCCTCGGCTTCCGCAAGATCACCGTTCCGGCCTTCGCCATGCGGTCGGCCTGGATTCAGAAGCTGCACGATAAAGAGACCGGTGTTCCCTACGGGATTGCGCTCGCCGCGGGCGGCCTGGCGGTCTACCCGCACACCATCTGGATCGGCCTGGTGACCGGTTGACGATGACATCGCCGCTGCTGTGCCCGCAGGACCAGGAGGAGAGGGGAAGTAACTGTACGTTAAGCATGAAGTCTCATGAGCGATTAACCATAAGTACACCATTGCCGAGGGACAGTGCGACCAAGGAGTCCCGAGTCGGATCTGAGGTTGCGTAAGTCATGCAGATGTCGAGGATTATTGTTCTTGGCGTTGCCCTTGTCGCGGGCGGCGCTGCCGCGTTTCTGGCGCTGAATTTCTCCGCGCCGGGACCGGTCGAAACGTCGGTTGTCGAAGCGCCCACGATCGGCTCGACCGAAGTTCTGGTCGCCAAGCGGGACATCACCATCGGGACGTCGGTCGCGCCCGGCATGCTGGAATGGCGAAAATGGCCGCAGACCGGATTGTCGAGCAGGTTCATGGTCAGATCGACAAACCCCGACGCCATCGAACAGGTGGTTGAGGCGATCGCGCGGGCCTCGTTCTTCGAGGGTGAACCGATCACCGAAGGTAAGCTCATTCGACCGGACAGCGGTTTCATGTCCGCCATCCTCCCGGCCGGAATGCGCGCCGTGGCGACCACCATTGCCGCCGACACCAGCGCCGGCGGGTTCATCTTGCCCAACGACCGCGTCGACGTGATCATGACGCGGCAGGATCGAGCCACCGTCAGCACCACCAGCAGCGGCTATATCACCGAGACTGTTCTCAACAACGTTCGCGTCCTGGCCATCGATCAGACCATCGAGGATCAGAACGGCGAGCAGGTTGTCGTCGGACAGACCGCGACGTTGGAGTTATCGCCGCAGCAAGCTCAGATCCTGACGGTTGCCCAGCAGATCGGCGACCGGTTGACGCTTGCCCTGCGCAGCATCGCCGATTCCAAAACAACCGATGCCGATGCCACCGATGCGTTTCACCTGATCGGTGGGTCCAAGCAGAACGGCGCGGTTACCGTCGTCAAGAGCGGGGTTGCCCGCGATGTCGGCGGGTTTCGGTAATCATGCCCCGCCGCCCGAAACATGAGGACGCGACATGCTGCTGACACTCACGCGCAATGGCCTGATGGCCGCGCTGTCCATGGTGGCAGTCTTTGCTGTGGGCGCGCTCCACCACCAGGCGGAGGCGCAATCCAACCTGACCGTGTCCTCTCAGCAGACCGTTCCGCGTGAGGTCGCCGTCGGGCTCAACAAGTCGCTGGTGATCGACCTGCCGCGGGATGCGCGCGACATCCTGGTTTCCAATCCCTCCATCGCCGACGCGGTCATCCGCACGCCGCGCCGCATCTACATCACCGGCATCGCGGTCGGCCAGTCGAATGTCATCATATTCGACGGCGTCGGGCGGCGGATCGTCTCGCTTGAACTGCGGATCGAGCGTGATCCCTCCACGCTGGCCCAGCTCCTGCGCCGCTTGGTCGCCGGCTCGAACATCGAGGTCGAGATTGTCAGCGACAACATCATCCTGTCCGGTTCGGTCAGGAACGCCACCGATGCGCGGCGGGCCGAAGACATCGCCGGTATCTTTGCCAATGGCGGTGCCAATGCTCAGCCCGACCAGTCCCCCAAGCCAACCTCCGGCGGCGGCGAGGGCTCGCTCAGCATCTCGCTGTCGAGCAGTGACGAGGTTCCCAAGAGCTCGATCATCAACCTGTTGTCGATCGAGGGCGAGGATCAGGTCCACCTCAAGGTGACGGTGGCCGAGGTCCAGCGGAATATCGCCAAACAGCTTGGTCTGGAGTTCGCCGGTTCGTTGAGCGTCAGCCAACTGGTTGCCGGAATCGTTACCCAGAATCCGTTCGCGATCGCCAACAAGAACCTCTCCACCACGGCCCTGTCCGCTGGTTTTTTTCACGACGACAGCAACAATCTCAAGCTCACCCTCCGCGCGCTTGAACAAACCGGTATGATCACCACGCTGGCCGAGCCGACGCTGACTGCGATCTCGGGCGAGTCGGCCTCGTTCCTGGCCGGCGGCGAGTTTCCGGTGCCGACCGGGCGCGACGCCAACGGTGAAATCTCCGTCGAATTCAAACCCTTTGGTGTCGCCCTGGGCTTTACCCCGGTGGTGCTGTCGGAGGGGCGAATCAGCCTTCGGGTGAAAACCGAGGTGTCCGAGCTTTCCGCCGACGGCGCCTTCACGCTGACCGGGCTGGAAGGCAATGACCTGACCATACCGGGGCTGAAGGTACGCCGCGCCGAGAGCACGATGGAACTGCCGTCGGGTGGTTCGATGATTCTTGGCGGGTTGATCCAGGATTCGGTGCGACAGTCGATCGGTCGGGTGCCCGGTCTCGGCAATCTGCCGATTCTCGGGCCGCTCTTCCGCAGCCGCGATTTCCAGCGCAACGAGACCGAACTCGTCATCATCATTACGCCCTATCTGGTCAAACCGGTCGCCCGCACCGCCCTGGCGACCCCGAACCAGGGTTACGCACCAGCCAGTGATTCCCAGGCCATTCTGCTCGGCAGCATCAACCGCGTTTACGGCGCCCAGGGTGGCGACAAGCCGGCCGGCAAGTATCGCGGCCACTTTGGTTTCATCTTTGACGAGCCGCCGCCCTACCAGCACGGAGTTCCGCGTCATGAACCCGGTTCCAACCCTCTCAAACCCCGGCCGGCTGTGGGCGCGGTCATCGATCGGTCTGGCCTGCGGCCTGGTGGTGGTTCTGGCCGGTTGCGCCTCGATCGCCCCGAGCGAGACCACCGGTGAAGTACCGACCGACTACCGCCGTACCCACCCGATCGCTATCGAGGAAAGCCTTGAGACGATGGACATCCCCGTCGGGCTCAGTTCGGCCCGATTGACGTCTTCGATGAGAGCGGGCATTGGCGGTTTCGCCCAGTCGTTCCTGGCCAGCGGCAGTTCCGTCATCGCCGTTGTCGCGCCGTCGGGTTCGCCCAACCAGACCGTCGCCGCCACCATTGCGGTGGAGGTCGAGGACGTCATCCGGCGGGCCGGCGTCGATGCCGAAGCGGTGGAATATCGGGTCTACCGCGCCGGTGCCCACGAGACCAACGCCCCCATACGCATTGCCTTCAACCGCGTGCTTGCCCACACCGCACCATGCCGACCATGGCCCGATCAGGTCGCCGAAAACGGTCAGAACCGGCTCTATCACAATTTCGGCTGCGCCAGTCAGCAGAACCTGGCCGCCATCGTCGCCAATCCGCTCGATCTGCTCTACCCGCGGGGCATGACGCCGGCCGATGCCGCCAGGCGGGTTACCGTTCTTGAAAAGTACCGCAAGGGCCAAGGCTTCACCGCCGATCTCGCGGGCGAAGAGGGCGGCGACGTTGCCAGGGGGGTGGGGCAATGAGCGGCGCCCAATTGCAGCCCGCCGAATCCGCACCGCCTGAGGCCAAGGCGCCGGCCGCGCCCGAAGTGATGAATGATGTGCGCCCGATTCCTCGCATCTCGCTGCAGGCGTTCTGCCAATCACCGGATCTGGTTGAGGTCATTGAAGACGCAGCGACCGACCGCCGGATGGCACGCGCCCATGTCAAGGTGCATGGCGGCGGAGTGGCCGCCGCGGCGGAATTCTATCGCGATGCGGCCACGCCCAACCTGATCCTGGTTGAATCCCAACTGGCCAGGGACCGGCTCGAAGCCGAGCTGGATCAGCTGGCGGAAGTCTGCGACCCCGGGACAAAGGTGGTCGTCATCGGATCGATCAACGATGTCAGCCTCTACCGCAGTCTGATCCAGCGAGGGGTCAGCGAATATCTGGTGACGCCGATCGACGCGGCCGGCATCATCAGGTCGGTGTCGGGGTTGTTTGTCGACCGGACCTCGCAACCCCTCGGCCGCACCATCGCCTTCGTCGGTGCCAAGGGCGGTGTCGGCTCATCGATGGTCGCCCACAACACGGCCTGGGCGATTGCCCGCAACTTTCAGAACGAAGTGGTCGTGGTCGACCTCGACCTGGCGTTCGGCACCGCCGGCCTCGACTACAACCAGGATCCGGCCCAGGGCGTGGCCGAGGCGGTCAATGCGCCCGATCGCCTCGACGACAATTTCCTCGATCGTCTGCTCGCCAGATGTTCGGACAAACTCAGCCTGCTGGCGGCGCCGGCGACACTGGATCACGCCTATGATTTTGGCGAGTTCGCCTTCGAGCCGGTCATCGATGTCGCCCAAAACGGCGTGCCGTTTGTCGTCCTGGACGTGCCCCATATGTGGACCGCCTGGGTCCGAAAGACGCTGATGGCGGCGGACGAGGTTGTCGTGACCGTCGAGCCTGATCTTGCCAATCTGCGCAACGCCAAGAACATCGTCGATCTTCTGCGCCAGGAGCGTCCCAACGATGCTCCCCCGCACCTTTTGGTCAACAAGGCCGGCATCACCAAGCGGCCGGAAATCGGCCTCGCCGATTTGGCCGAGGCGCTCGGCATCGAGCCGATCGCGACAATCCCCTTCGACGCTCAACTGTTCGGCACCGCGGCCAATAACGGACAGATGATTGCCGAACTCGACCAAAAGAATCCGATCGTGGCAACGTTTGATCACGCCGCGTCCACGGTCACCGGCCGGGCCCAGATCAAGCGCGGCAAGCGCAGTCTGTTTGCGCCGATCCTCGATCGCCTGCGGTGGAAGAAAAGCGCGTAACGGTCGGGCGATATGTTTGGTAAACGCGGAACAGATAAGACTGGAGTCGCCGCCCCGCCGCCGGTGCAGGCGCCCGCCGTCGCCATGCCGCCGCCGTCGCCGTCGAGGTCGACGTCGGCGAACGACGCTGCCGACGGTTCGGCCAAGCCGGTTGCGGCGGAGCCGGGTGCGCCTGCGTCCGCGCCCGCCTCGACCGAACTCCCCAGCGTCAACCGGTCCGAAAACTTCTATGACATCAAGTCGACCGTTTTTTCGGCGCTGATCGACACCATCGATTTGTCGCAGCTGGCCGGGCTCGATACCGAATCGGCGCGCGAAGAAATCCGCGACATCGTCAACGATATCATCGCGCTCAAGAACATCGTCATGTCGATCCCCGAGCAGGAGGACTTGCTGGAGGATATCTGCAACGACGTTCTCGGCCTCGGACCGCTGGAGCCTTTGCTGGCGCGCGACGAGATCGCCGACATCATGGTCAATGGCGCATACAAGACCTACATCGAGGTGGACGGCAAAGTCCGCCAGTCGTCGGTCCGCTTCCGCGACAATGGCCAGTTGATGAACATCTGCCAGCGCATCGTCAGCCAGGTTGGGCGACGCGTCGACGAGGCCAGCCCGATCTGCGATGCCCGCCTTCCCGATGGAAGCCGCGTCAACGTCATCGCGCCGCCGCTGTCGATCGACGGTCCCACGCTCACCATCCGCAAGTTCACGAAGGAGAAGTTGACCTTCGATCAGCTGATCAAATTCGGAACGATTACCGAAGACGTTGGGATTGTCCTGCAGATCATCGCCCGTTCGCGATGCAATGTGCTGATTTCAGGTGGCACCGGGTCGGGCAAGACCACGCTGCTGAACTGCCTGACCCGCTATATCGATGCCGACGAGCGCATCATCACCTGCGAGGATGCGGCGGAGTTGCAACTGCAGCAGCCGCATGTGGTGAGACTGGAGAGCCGTCCCCCCAATATCGAGGGCGAGGGCGAGATCACCATGCGCGATCTGGTCAGGAACTGCCTGCGCATGCGACCGGAAAGGATCATCGTGGGTGAGGTGCGCGGTCCGGAAGCTTTCGACCTTCTCCAGGCCATGAACACCGGCCACGACGGTTCCATGGGCACGCTCCACGCCAACTCTCCCCGCGAGGCGCTGTCGCGGCTCGAATCGATGATTACGATGGGCGGCTTTCAACTGCCGTCGAAGACCATTCGGGACATGATCGCCGCTTCCGTCGACGTGGTGATACAGGTCTCCCGCATGCGCGACGGGTCGCGTCGTCTCACCCATGTCACCGAAGTCGTCGGCACCGAAGGTGATGTCATCACCACCCAGGACATATTCCTCTACGACGTTATCGGTGAGGATTCGCAGGGGCGCATCAGGGGGCGGCATCGTTCGACCGGCATCGGTCAGCCAAAATTCTGGGAGCGTGCTCGCTATTACAATGAAGAGGCTCGCCTTGCCGCCGCGCTTGATCGCGCCAACGTAATCGACCTGGAAGCGGCAGGCGGATGAGCCGATGATCGTGCCCAATGGCATGCTCCTGCTCGGCGTCGTTGTGCTGGCCGCATTGAGCGCGGCCGGATTGGCGTATGCCCTGTTGTTCAGCCGGATCGAGGGGGACAAGGCCAGGCGACGTCGCTTCGACGAGGTTCAGCGAAACACCCCGGCGGATCGCTCGGCCGCGCGCGCGGTCGATCCCGCCCGGCGGCGGAAATCGCTGCAGGAGATGCTGAAGGAACTCGAGGCGGAGCGAAAGTCCGACACCAAGAAGAGCAGCATCAGCATCACCCGGCGCATCGAGCAGGCCGGTCTGTCGTGGTCGCGCCGGACGTTTTACATCATCAGTGCAGTCATCGGCGCCGTTGCGGCCGGACTGTGCGTGGCCGTCGGATTCCCGGCCTACGCGGCTGCAGCGATCGGGATCGCCGGTACGCTCGGCTTGCCGCGTTGGGTGGTGAACCGGCTGAGGAAACGGCGGCTGAACAAGTTTCAGATGGAGTTCGCCAACGCCATCGATGTGATCGTGCGCGGCGTCAAGGCCGGCTTGCCGCTCACCGATTGCATAGGGATCGTTGCCTCCGAGGCCCCCGAGCCGATCAAGGGCGAATTCGTGAGGATCGTGGAGTCCCAGAAGATGGGGGTTTCGATCAGCGATGCGGTGGCCCGCATGCCTGATCAGGTGCCGATTTCGGAGGTCAACTTCTTCGCCATCGCGATCGGAATTCAACAGGTCTCCGGCGGCAATCTGTCGGAAGCCCTCAGCAACCTTTCGAGCGTGCTGCGTGAACGCCAGCGCATGAAGGGCAAAATCAGCGCCATGAGCATGGAGGCCAAGGCCTCGGCCGCAATCATTGCTGCGCTGCCCTTTGTCGTCATGGTCATGGTCTACGTCACCAGTCCCGACTACATCATGCTGCTTTTCACCGATCAGCTCGGTCACGTCATGCTCGGTGCCGGCGCCTTCTGGATGACGTTGGGCGTGATCGTCATGCGCAAGATGATCAGTTTCGACTTCTGAGGCCCGAGGCCATGTTGACGCTTCTTGTCGATACACTGACCAACCAGCAGGTCCTGATTGCGACCTTCGCCGCGCTCGCCGTCGCCGCGACCGTCTACACGCTGGTTCAGCCGTTTTTCGAGCGCGACAGATTGGCCGCCAGGATCAAATCGGTGGCGCTCGAGCGTGAACAGATCCGGGCCCGCGAGCGGGCGCGTCTGATTGAGGAGGCCAAACGCAACAGCCTGCGCAAGGAACCCAAGGCATTCATGCGCAAGCTGGTTGAGCGGTTCAACCTCAAGTCAGCGTTGGCTGACAGGAAAACCGTGGCCCGGCTGCATGTCGCAGGTTTTCGCGGCCAGGCGCCTCTGGTTGTTTTCCTGTTTGCCCGGGCGACCCTGCCGCTCGTGTTCTTCGCCGCGGCGCTGTTTTACATATTCGCCGTCGCCGAGTGGGAGCAGACGTTCATCATCAAACTGTCGGTGGCGATCGTGGTCGCCTATGTCGGATTTTATGCACCGATCCTGTACGTCTCCAACATTGCTTCAAAGCGCCAAAAATCCATTCGCATCGCCTGGCCGGACGGTCTCGACCTTCTGCTGATCTGCGTGGAGGCCGGCATGTCGCCGGAAGCCGCTTTCCGCAGGGTCTCGGAAGAGATCGGGCAGCAATCGGCCGAATTGGCCGAGGAACTGATGCTGACGACAGCCGAACTCTCCTATCTTGAGGAACGCCGCCAGGCCTATGAGAATCTGGCCAAGCGGACTGGCCTGGATACCGTGCGCGCGGCGATGACGAGCCTGATCCAGGCCGACCGATACGGCACCCCGATCGGCCAGTCGCTGCGTGTTCTGGCAGGAAAACCGCGACCAGCGCATGATCGCGGCCGAGAAGAAGGCTGCCGCCTTGCCGCCGAAACTGACCGTTCCGATGATTTTGTTTTTCCTGCCGGTGCTTTTTATCGTCATTCTGGGACCGGCGGGGATTCAAATTCTGGCCGCCCAGTAAGGGGCCGGTCTCAGGTTCCTTCCGCCAACCGATGCCAGTCGTTCCGTTCGCTGAGCATGCGTCTCAGATAGGCGATATTGGCCGCGGCCTCTTTGGCGTCGAGCTCGGCCCCGGCGATGTCCTCGGCTTCATCGAAGCGGCCGGAAAGTCCCACCGCAAGCGCCAGGTTCTGGCGGATCCTGCTGTCGGCGCCCGGCATCGCCACGGCGCTGCGCAACAGCCGCTCCGCTTCGTCGAGTTCGCCGGTCAGGATGAAGGACATGCCAAAATTCGACACCACTGACGGCTCGTCCGGCGCCAGGTCCACCGCTTGCTGGTAGCGCCTGCGCGCTTCGTCGTGGCGGCCCATCTGATCGAGGATCGCTGCCTCGGCGGACAGCAGGCGCCAGTCGGGGTTGTCGGGCGTTTGCGCCCGCTGAATGGCGCCGAGCGCGCGGTTCAGATCGCCGGCCGCGGCAAGCGCCTTGCCGTACTCCGCCTGCACCTGGCGTTCGTCGGGATAGCGGATGACGGTCTTTTGCAGGATCGCGACCGCCTGATCGGTCCGCCCGGTCCGCTGCGGCGCCTTGGCGTAGCCGAGCGCGGCGGCCTTGTTGGTTTCGTCGTCGGCATAACGCGCGGCCCAATATCCGACCGCGGCCTCGAAATCGGCGCTCGTCACCGGGGTGGCGATCGCTCCGGTCGCAATGGGGTCGATTTCGGTGGCGCTGGAGCAGCCCGCTAAGACAGCCGCGGCCGCCAGCGGCAGGATGCGGGAGCGAAAAAACGGCGGCTTGAGTGGCGCATATGCTGTGGCGGAGCGAAGTTTGACCATGAGCGCCGTATTTCCCCTTGCACTAGCGCTAGCAATATTCTGTTAACCCTAATGCTTGGTTAAAACCGGTGCCGAGCGGCCTTTTGGCGCCGCCAGGCCGGCGGAGATTCCGCCTCGGCACCTTGGACGGGAGATGGACGTGGTCGATTGTTTTCTGCCGGCTCAGACCGATGATGCCGCCGTCACCATCACCGCCGTGGCCCCGGCCGGGCTTGACGGTGTCCTGGAATCCCTGCCGCCTTCGGCCGCCGCATGGGCGCGATCATCGCGGTTTGCGGCCACCGACGACGAGGTCTGTCCGGTTCCCGCCGGTGACGGCTCGCTGGCCGCGGTGCTGTTCGGGCTCGGCGAGAATTCCGCCGCGCCGGGGCTGGCCGTTGGCAAGCTGCCGCGCTCCCTGCCGGCCGGCAACTACCGGCTGGGAGAGGGGTTTGCCGATCCCGCGCTGGCGACCGTCGCCTGGGCGCTTGGAGCCTATCGCTTCAGCCGATATCGCGATGATGATCGCGATCCACGGCGGCTCGTCCTCCCCGCCGCGATCGACGGTGCGGAGACCGCGGCGGTGGTCGACGGCGTTTATCTGGCGCGCGATCTCATCAACACGCCGGCCAATGATCTCGGGCCGGCCGAACTCGCCGAAGCGGCCGCCGGCCTGGCCAGCGCCCACGGCGCCGTCTTCTCCGAAATCGTCGGAGAAGCCCTGATCGGCGAAGGATTTCCGTTGATCCATGCTGTTGGAGCGGCGGCCGCGTCGAATCGCGCGCCGCGTTTGATCGAGTTTGTCTGGGGCCCCGCCGGTCGACCGCAGGTGACGCTGGTCGGCAAGGGTGTCTGTTTCGACACCGGTGGCCTCGACATCAAGCCGGCGCGCGGCATGGCGATGATGAAAAAGGATATGGGTGGGGCCGCTTGCGTGT
Source organism: uncultured Bauldia sp. (assembly GCA_963663975.2). Taxonomy (GTDB): domain Bacteria; phylum Pseudomonadota; class Alphaproteobacteria; order Rhizobiales; family Kaistiaceae; genus JANQRX01. Next base: position 309,570 of record CAXXRA010000015.1, read on the forward strand.
TGGGACTGGCGGCGATGATCATGTCCTGCAACCTGCCGGTCCGCTTGCGCGTCCTGATACCGGCGGTCGAAAACGCCATCGCTGCAAACGCTTTCCGGCCGGGCGACGTGTTCCCGAGCCGCAAGGGATTGACGGTCGAAATTGGCAACACCGATGCCGAGGGACGGCTGGTCCTGGCCGATGCGTTGGCGCTCGCCGACGAGGACTCGCCTGACCTGCTGATCGACCTGGCGACCCTGACCGGCGCCGCCAGGGTGGCGGTCGGGCCGGACATCGTGCCGTTCTATACCGATGATGACGGGCTCGCCGAGAAGCTGGCGGCACGCGGCCGGGCGGTGGCCGATCCGCTGTGGCGCATGCCGCTGTGGCGAGGCTACATGCCGATGCTCAAGTCCAAGGTCGCCGACATCAACAATGTCGGTTCCAGTCCGTTCGCTGGTTCGCTGACCGCGGCGCTGTTTCTGTCGCGCTTCATTGGGTCGGAAACGACATGGCTGCATGGCGATATCTTCGGCTGGAACCCGAGCGCCCGGCCGGGCCGACCCGAGGGCGGCGAGGCCCAGGCCATCCGTGCGCTGTTCGCATTCACCAAGGATCGCTATCGCGCTTGATGTCGGCTTCGCGGCGCGGTTAAATGGTTCGGAACCGAAACGAACCCGTGGACGACGAGTGTCGCCATGCCCACCGAGCTGAGGCCGAGCCAGGCGCTGCAACTGTGGCACGACGTGACGCTGGATCTGGTCCGGGATGAGGAACCGGATCTGACCTCGCGTCAGCTGTCGGTGTTGCTGACGGTCTATCTCGAGCCCCCACCGCACACCGTTCGCGGTTTGGCGGTCAAACTGGGGGTCACCAAACCGGTGATCACCCGCGCGCTCGATACCATGGGCCGGCTCGGTCTGCTCAAGCGCCGCCGCGACGAGAGCGATCGTCGCAATGTCCTGGTTCAGCGCACGCTGGAAGGGGCATTGGCAGTCGGGCGGCTGGGCGACGTTGTCGTCGCCCGTCATCGCGATTTACGGCCTTGAACATTGCCGCCGCCGCCAAACCCCTTTTTGCCGGTGCGACGATGCCATATCGGCAGCGCGCCACCGTGATGATACCTTGCCGGCGATGTCCGACCCGCTCGATCCCCGCCTCCATGCGTTCCGGCCCGATCTCGCCGATCGACGGCTCGCCGGGCAGGTCGAAGCCGAGCGTTATGTGAGCGGTGAGCCGCGCCGCGTCACCGCCGCCAACGTGCCGTTGAAACCGGAACCGGACGCCGCGGCGACGACCGTGACCGAACTCCTCTACGGCGAGGTTTTTACCGTTTTCGAGGATCGTTCCGGTTGGGCCTGGGGGCAGTTGGAGACCGATGGCTATGTCGGCTATGCGGCGAGCGCGTCCCTGGGCGAGCAAGGCCCCCAGGCTACCCATCGGATCTCGTCCCTATGCACCTTCCTCTATCCGGAGCCCGATCTGAAGCGTCCGCCATTGGCATCTCTGTCGCTCGGCAGCCTGGTGAGGCTCGGTGACCAGGTCGAAACCCGCGGCACGACGTATCGCACGGTTGAAGGCGGCGGCGCGATCGTCGCGGCCCACGCCATGCCCGTGGATGCCGTCGCCGACAATGACTTTGTCGTCGTCGCCGAGCGATTTCTCAACGTGCCTTATCTGTGGGGCGGCCGGACCAGCGGTGGCGTCGACTGCTCCTCGCTTGTTCAACTGTCCCTGATGTGCGCCGGGCGGTCGGCGCCGCGCGATACCGACCTTCAGGAACAGCGCCTCGGCCGCCACGTCGAGGGGGGAATCGAAGCCGCGCTGCATCCCGGCGACCTGGTGTTCTGGCGCGGCCACGTCGCCATCATGATCGACGGTGAATACATGATCCATGCCAGCGGCCATCACATGATGGTGGTGATCGAACCGGTGGCCGACGCTGTCACACGCTTCGCCGGGCGATCCGGCCGCCCGACCAGCGTCAAGCGCCTGTGAAGCCAGGCTCAGTAGCCGGCGGCGCGGTCGACCACGCCATCGAGCGGCCGGCCGGCCTCGTAAGCCATGATCTGACGATGGATGTAAGCGGCCAGCGTCACCGGACTGCTCGGCGCCGAGCAATGCGGCGTGATCACCAGATTGGCGTGCCGCCACAGCGGACTGGCGCGATCGAGCGGCTCGGTCTCGAACACGTCCAGACTGGCGCCGATCAGGGTGCCGTCGGCCAGGCACCGGTCGATGTCGGCCTCGACCTGAAGCCCGCCGCGCCCGGCGTTGATGAGAACCGGTCCGCCGAGAGCGCCGTCGCGCGCAAGTTTTTCCAACAGCGGGCGCGCCAGGACCCGCCTCGTGGCGGATGTCAGGGGCAGCAGGCAGACCAGAATATCGGTGCGGGCGAGGAACGGATCGAGACCGGACTCCCCGCCGAACATCTCGACGCCATCGAGCGGCCGCGCGCTGCGGCTCCAGCCGCCGACGTTGAAGCCGAGTTGCACCAGAACATGTGCCGCGTGGCGCCCCAGCACGCCCATCCCCATGATCCCGACCCGCACCTCCGATGCCGCCGGCTGCCGGCGCTCCTGCCAGATTCGGGCGTCCTGAGCGCGGTCATAGGCGCGCTGCTGGCGGTGATGGATCAGGACCTGCAGCGTCACCCACTCGGTCATGCGCTGGGCGAGGTCATCGCTGATGATCCTGACGATCGGCACGTCGGGCAGATCGGCTTGGGCGATGAGGCCGTCGACGCCGGCGCCGAGCGAGAAGATGAGCTTGAGATTAGCCAGGCCCCGCAGCGCCTCGGCCGGCGGTCGCCAGGCGAGCAGATAGGCCACCTTGTCCGGCGCCGACAAATCCGGCCAGCACGTGACCTGCCGGTCGGGCTCGCGATTGCGGATCGTGTCCGCCCAGGGTTCCGCCGGCCATGGGCCGCTGGCGATCAGGACGGCCGGCTTGCCGGCGCTGGCGCTCACTGCTCGACCACACCCTCGGGTGCGGCGTCGATGTCGAAGGCGGCGGCCATCAGCGCCTTGGTGTAGTCGGTTTCGGGCGCCTCGAAGACCCGCGCCGCCGGTCCCTGCTCGACCACCTTGCCCTCCCGCATCACGATGATGTCGTTGGCCAGCGCGCGCACCACCTTGAGGTCGTGGCTGATGAACAGATAGGCCAGATTGTGCCGCCGCTGGAGATCGCGCAGGAGATCGACGACCTGCGCCTGCACGCTCATGTCGAGCGACGATGTCGGCTCGTCGAGCATGACGAATCTCGGTTCCAGCACCATGGCGCGGGCGACCGCGATGCGCTGCCTTTGGCCGCCCGAGAATTCGTGCGGATAGCGGTGCCTGATGTCGGGATCGATCCCCACTTCTTCCAGGGCCTGCGCCGCCTTGATGTCGCGTTCGCGGTCGGAGAACCCGGAGAAATGGATCTTGAGGCCCTCGCCGACGATCTCGCTGATCGACATCCGCGGTGACAGCGAGCCGTAGGGATCCTGGAACACGATCTGCATGTCGCTGCGCAGCGCACGCATATCGCGGAAATTGTGATCCTCGATCGGATCGTTCAGGAAGACGATCCGCCCGTCCGAGGAAATCAGCCGCAACAGCGCCAGCCCCAGCGTGGTCTTGCCGGACCCCGATTCACCGACCACGCCCAGCGTCTGGCCTTCGCGCACCGCCACGTCGACGCCATCGACCGCCTTGATGTGGCCCACGATGCGGCGCAGGAACCCGCGCTTGATCGGGAACCACACCTTCAAATCGTCGGCGGCCATCACCACCGGCGCCTTGGCGTCGGCCGCCGGCGGGTCGCCCTTGGGCTCGGCCGCCAGCAGGTGCTTGGTGTAGGCGTGCTGCGGTGTCTCGAAGATTGCCTCGGTGGGACCCTGCTCGACGATCCGCCCGCCGGTCATCACGCACACCCGCTTGGCCATCTTGCGCACGATGCCGAGATCGTGGGTGATGAACAGCATCGCCATGCCGGTCTCGCGCTGCAGTTCGCGCAGGAGCTTCAGGATCTGCGCTTGTACGGTGACGTCGAGCGCCGTGGTCGGCTCGTCGGCGATCAGCAGGTCGGGTTCGTTGGCGAGCGCCATGGCGATCATGACGCGTTGCCGCTGTCCGCCGGAGAGCTGATGCGGATAGGACATCAGCCGCTTCTCGGCCTCGCGGATGCCGACCTGGCTCAACAGCTCCAGCACCCGCTCGCGCGCCTTCGCACCGCCCATGCCGCGGTGCGTCTTGAGGATTTCACCGACCTGCCGCTCGATCGTATGGAGCGGATTGAGCGACGTCATCGGCTCCTGAAAGATGATCGAGATATCGTTGCCGCGCACCTTTCTCAGCGCGGTTTCGTCGGCGGTCAAAAGCTCCTCACCCTTGAAGGTGATGGCGCCCGCCGGATGGTGGGCCGAAGCGGGCAGGAGTTTCATGATCGACAGCCCCGTCACCGACTTTCCGGAGCCGGATTCTCCCACCAGGGCAACCGTTTCGCCCCTTCCGATGTCGAAGCTGGCGCCCTCGACGGCCATGGTCGCCTCGCCGCCCTGGCGGAACTCGACGCCGAGATTGCGAACCGACAGCAGGGGTTCATCGGCCATCGACTAAAACCCCGATCCCGAACGTTTGCACGTGCCGCCGACCTGCCGCAAAGTGGCGTCGAAATAGTCGAAACACCGGGCGAAATCGCCGAGGTCGGAGGTCCATAAGGTCACCACCGTCTGGCGCCCGTCGGGCCAGGACACGGTCGACAGCGCCCGCAAGCGCCAGCCGTCGCGCGCCGGCACCGCCGCCGTGATCAGCCCCGACCTCATGTGAACGTCTTCCTCGGGTCGAAGGCGTCCCGGACCGCTTCGCCGATAAAGATCAGCAGCGACAGCATGATCGAGATGACGAAGAAGCCGGTCAGGCCCAGCCACGGCGCGTGCACATTGTCCTTGCCCTGCGCCAGCATCTCGCCCAGCGATGCCGACCCCGGCGGCAGACCGAAGCCCAGAAAATCAAGCGCGGTAAGCGTGGCGATCGAGCCGCTGAGAATGAACGGCAGGAAGGTCAGCGTCGCCACCATGGCGTTAGGCAGAAGGTGCCGGAACATGATGGCGAGGTTGCCGACGCCGAGTCCCCGCGCGGCGGTAACGTACTCGAGATTGCGTCCGCGCAGGAATTCCGCGCGGACCAAACCGACCAGCGTCGGCCAGGAGAACAGGAGCAGGATGCCCAGGAGCACGGAGAAGCTCGATGCTATCACCGAGGAGATGATGATCAGCAGAAAAAGTACCGGGGTCGAGGTCCAGATCTCGATGAAGCGCTGGAACAAGAGGTCGATCCAGCCGCCGAAATAGCCCTGCACGGCGCCGGCAACGACGCCGATCACCGACGAGATCGCCGTGAGCGTCAGCCCGAACAAGACCGATATGCGGAACCCGTAGATCATGCGGGCAACCACGTCGCGCGCCTGATCGTCGGAGCCGAGCCAGTGCCAGTTGCCGGGCGTGCAGTTGGCGTCGTCGACCCCGCCGGGGTAGCGCTGGCATCGGTCCTCCGGCGACATCAGCCACCACGGCTTGGACGGCGCCGGAGTGGGGATTTCGTTGTTGACGGTTCGGAAGGAGTAGCGGATCGGCGCCCACACCATCCAGCCATTGGCCTGGATTTCGTCCTGGATGAAAGGGTCACGGTAGTCGGTGGTGGCCAGGAAGCCGCCGAACTTCTCCTCCGGGTAGTTGACGAACACCGGCAGCAGCGTTTCGCCCTTGTACGACACGATGATCGGCCGGTCGTTGGCGATGAACTCGGCGAACAGGGACAGGACAAACAGGATCAGAAAGATCCACAGCGACCAGTAGCCGCGGCGGTTGCGTTTGAAGTTGCCCGCCCGCCGGCGGTTGAGCGGCGATAGCGTGAACCGCCCCCGCTGCATTGGGCCGGACGGCGCGGCCGCGTCGGCGATCTGCTTGCGGCCATCGGCGACCGGTTGGCGTTCGAGCTTCTGCTCCATGTCAGACCTCGCGGGTCTCGAAATCGATCCGCGGATCGACCCACGTGTAGGTCAGATCGGAGATCAGGGTGACCACCAGTCCCAACAGGGCAAAGACGTAGAGGGTCGCGAACACCACCGCATAGTCGCGGTTGACGATCGATTCGAAGCCGAGCAGGCCAAGCCCGTCGAGCGAGAAGATGGTTTCGATCAGCAACGAGCTGCCGAAGAAGGCGCCGATGAAGGCGCCGGGGAACCCGGCGATGATGATCAGCATGGCATTGCGGAACACGTGCCGGTAGAGAACATGACGGTTGCTGAGGCCCTTGGCCCGCGCCGTCATCACGTATTGCTTGCCAATCTCTTCGAGGAACGAGTTCTTGGTCAACATCGTGATGGTCGCGAACACCGACAGGGCCATGGCGGTCAGGGGCAGGGTCAGGTGCCAGAAATAGTCGGCGATTTTGCCGTACCACGGCAGTTCGGCCCAATTGTCGCCGGTCAACCCCCGCAGCGGGAATAGATCGAGAAACGAGCCGCCGGCGAACAGGATGATCAGCAGGATGGCGAACAGGAAACCCGGAACGGCGTTGCCGACGATGACGACACCGCTGGTCCACACGTCGAACCGCGACCCGTCGGAGATCGCCTTGCGAATCCCGAGCGGGATCGAGACGGCGTAGGACAGCAGCGTCATCCACAGCCCGAGCGAGATCGACACCGGCAGCTTTTCCAGCACCAGTTCCATGACGCCGATGTCGCGAAAAAAGCTTTCGCCGAAATCGAAACGGACGTAGTTCCACATCATCAGTCCGAAGCGCTGCAGCGGTGGTTTGTCGAAGCCGAACTGCTTCTCGAGCTGCAGGATGAATTCCGGATCGAGGCCCTGCGCACCGCGATAGCGCGAGGTGACGCTGTCGCTGCCCCCGCCACTGGGGACCTGCCCGGCCGCCACGCCGGCGAAGTCGCCGCCGCCGCCGGTGATCCGCGCGGTCGCCGAAACGTCGGTGCCCTGAAGCTGGGCGATGACCCGTTCCACCGGCCCGCCGGGCGCGAACTGCACCACGACAAAGTTGATCGCCATGATCCCGATCATCGTCGGGATGATCAGCAGAAGTCTTCTGAGGATATAGGCGCCCATCTAGAGCCCTTTCGACCAATGGGGTCGATCCGGGTCAATATACGCTCATCGAACCTTACTTTGATCTTGTCACAAAATCGCTCCGTCAGAATGGCTCAGAGTCGGTCGAAAGCGCTCTAACTCAGCCTCGTATCCGATTGCCGCGGCGCGTCCCTCGTCGAACCACCAGGTGCGTTCCGGCTGGAAGGCGTAGTCCGGCTTGGTCGGCGGCCAGTCGAACACGTGGCCCAGTGGGCGACCCGGTGGTTGGCCAGGAACCAGTTGGGGATCCAGTAATGCCCTTTCGACCAATTCCGGGTCAATATACGCTCATCGAACCTTACTTTGATCTTGTCACAAAATCGCTCCGTCAGAATGGCTCAGAGTCGGTCGAAAGCGCTCTAACTCAGCCCTCGTATCCGATTGCCGCGGCGCGTCCCTCGTCGAACCACCAGGTGCGTTCCGGCTGGAAGGCGTAGTCCGGCTTGGTCGGCGGCCAGTCGAACACGTCCCAGTGGGCGACCCGGTGGTTGGCCAGGAACCAGTTGGGGATCCAGTAATGGCGGGCGCGCAGGATGCGGTCGATGGCGCGGGTGATGGTAATCAGCTCCGGGCGCGAATTGACGTTTTTCACCTGCTTGAGAATCGCGTCCACCGCAGGTTCGCGAACGCCGGCGAGGTTGCGGCCGCCGGGCCGGTTCGCGGCTTCGGTGCTGAAAAAGAGCTGTAGACCGTCGAGCGGTGTGGCGCCGACGCCGAAAGCTGCCCCGACGACGTCGTAATCGAACCCATCAAGCCGGCGGGTGTACTGGGCCGGATCGACCAGGCGGATGGTGGCCTCGACGCCGATGAAGCGCAGATTTTCGATGAACGGCGAAAGCACGCGCTCGAACACCGCGGCGCGAATCAGGAACTCGATGGTGAGCGGCTTGCCGTCAGCGTCCACCACGGCGTTGTCGCGCTGGCGCCAGCCGGCGTCGAGAAGCAAGTCCTGCGCTTGGCGGAGAATCGTGCGATCCCGCCCCGATCCGTCGGTCTTGGGCGGGATGTACGGTGCGTCGAAAACCGACGCAGGCAGAGAATCGCGGAACGGCTCCAGCAGCTCCAGTTCCGCCTCGTCCGGCCGCTCGTAGGCAGCGAGCTCGGATCGCTGGAAAAATGATTGCTGGCGGGCATAGGAATCGAAGAACAGATTGCGATTGGTCCATTCGAAATCGAACGCCAGCGCGATTCCTTGCCGGGTGCGTGGATCGGCGAATTTTTCGCGCCTGGTGTTGAAGTACCAGCCTTGCATGGAGGGGCGAGTTTCGCTCGGGAAGGCGGTTGACTTCTTGACCTTGCCCTCGGTAACCGCCGGGAAATTGTACTGCTGCGCCCAGGTCAGCGAGGTGAATTCCTGGCGGTAGGTGACCTCGCCCTTCTTGAACGCCTCGAAGGCGGCCTGGCGCTCGGCGAAGAAGTCGATGCGGATGGCGTCGAAATTGTCGTGCCCGCGCGCCACCGGCAGATCCCGCGCCCAGTAGTCGGGCACGCGCTCGTACTCGATGAACCGGCCGGCATTGAGCGATCCCACCCGATAGGGACCGGAGCCCAGCGGCGGATCGAGGGTCGAAGCGTCGAACTCGCGGGTCGCGTAATAGGCGCGCGACAGGATGGGGAGCCCGACAATCGTCAGGATGGTCTCGCGGTTCTGGTTGCCGGACAGCGTCACCACCACGGTCGCCTCGTCCGGGGCCTCGGCGCGCATCATTTCTTTCAGCAGCTGCGAGATGCTGGGATGGCCCTTTTCCTTCAGCAGTTCAAGCGAGAAGGCAACGTCATGGGCGGTCAGGGGCGTGCCGTCGTGGAACCGCGCGGTCGGGCGGATGTGGAAAAAATAGGCATTGCCGTCATCGGAGACGTCGACGCTTTCCGCCACCAGCCCGTAGACCGCATCCGGCTCGTCGGCGGCGCGCGTCATCAGTGAATCGAAGGTCATGCCCATGCGAGGCGGTGCGTCGCCCTTGAGCACGAACGTGTTCAGCGTGTTGAAGGTCTGAGTCGACTGGTTGAGGGCCCAGTTGGGCGGCGAAAAATTCATTCGGCCGCCCTTGGGGGCGTCCGGATTGATGTAGTCGAAGTGCGGGAAATCGGCTTCGTATTTGAGCTCTCCGAAGATCGACAATCCGTGCAGACCGCTTTTCCCCGCCGCCCAGGCGAAGGGTTTCACGAAGGCAAACGCCAAGCCCGCTCCGGCGGTCGCCAGCGCCCCCCGCCGCGTCAGGCCGACGAGCTGCCCGGCGGGCGTCACGATTTGCCCTCGACCATCTCGGCCAGGCCCTCGTCGAACCACCAGATCGTCGGGAAGCCGATGGAAAACTCCGGCAGCGGGTCGGGATGGGCGTAACGGTCCCAGCGCGCGACGCGGGAGGCGCGCAGCGTCCAGCCCGGGACCAGATAATGGTTGGCCAGCAGCACCCGGTCGAGCGCCTTGGTGGCCGCCACCAGTTCGTCACGGTTGGGCGCCTGGATGATCCTGTCGATCAGTTGATCGATGGCCGGGTCGCTGATCCCGCCATAGTTGCGGGAGCCTGCGCGTTCGGCCGATTCCGAACCGAAGTAGTCGATCTGCTCATTGCCCGGCGACATCGACTGGCCCCAGCCGGTATAGACGAGATCGAAATCGCGGCTGCGCAGCCGGTTCTGGAACTGCGAGGTGTCGACCGGACGGAGCGTAAATTTGATGCCGATCTTGGCCAGTTGGGCTTGATAGCGGAGCGCGATCTTTTCGAACGACGGCCCGTTCATCAGGTATTCAATCTCCAGCTGCCTGCCTGTGCCATCGACCAGACGGTTGCCGTCCAGCGTCCAGCCGGCATCTGTCAACAGTTTCAGTGCCTGGCGCAGATTGCCTCGCTCGCTGGCTTTGTCATTGATCGGATTGACGAATTCGACCGTGAACGTTTCGGGCGGGACCAGGTCGCGGATTTCCTCCAGGATTTCCAGTTCGCGCCCCTCGGGCAGGCCCGCCGAGGCCAGCGGGATACCGTCAAAAAAGCTCTTCAGCCGTGTGTATTGATTGAAGAAGATGGTCTCGTTGATGGCCTCGTACGGAAAGGCGAGATTGAAGGCACGCCGCACCCGAACATCGTCGAACGGTGGCCGGTTGAGGTTGAAGATGAACCCGATCATCAGGCCGGACCTGCGGAACGGCTCCTCGAACATGTCCAGCACCACCCGGCCGTCATTGGTGGCGGCGAATTTGTAGCTGGTGGCCCACACGCGCGCCGTCGATTCCGTCCGCCAGTCGATCTGGTCGGCCTTGAAGGCCTCCAGTTCCACCGTCTGGTCGCGGAAATATTCGTAGCGGATCTCGTCGAGATTGTTCGAGCCGACATTGACGTTGAGGTCGCGGCCCCAATAGTCCGGCACCCGCTCGTAGGCGATGGTGCGGCCGGCGATGACCGATTTGATCCGATAGGGACCCGAGCCGAGCGGAATTTCCAGTGTACCCCGCGAAATGTCGCGCGGATCGCCGTCCTTGTCGGTTCCCTCCCAGTAGTGCTTGGGGAAAACCAGCAGCTGGCCGATGATATGGGGCAATTCGCGGTTGCCGGTCTGGTCGAAGTTGAAGGTCACTTCGCGCTCGCCGGTCTTCTCGGCCGTGGCCACATGCCGATAGTAGAACGCCTGGCTCGGATTGTGCTCGGTCAGCACATTGAACGAAAAGATGACGTCGTCGACCGTGATCGGCATGCCGTCATGCCAGGTCGGGCCGTCGCGCAGGCGATAGGTGACCGAAGAGAAATCATCCGGGAACTTCAGCGCTTCGGCCAACAGACCATATTCGGTCGATACCTCGTCCAGCGAGGAGGTCATCAGCGTGTCGTAGATCAGGCCAAGCCCGAGCGGGGTCGAGCCGCGTGGCGGGACGAAATTCAGGGAATCGAACGAGCCGGTATCTGACAGGCGCACCGTCCCGCCTTTGGGGGCGTTGACATCGACATAGTCGAAATGGGCGAAACCATCCGGATATTTGGGCGGGTCCTCCATCAGGCTGGTGGCATGGATCCAGTCGCCGGGCTCTGCCGCGACGGCCGGTGCGGTGATGATGGCGGAAGCCGCCAGGAGCGCGGCGGCAGCGGTTGAAATCCTCGTCATGGCAATAACAACTCCCTCAAGCGGCACGGAAAAAGGGCTCGGCAGGGTCATCCTATCGACATATTAAGGGCGCGAGCGGGGCGACGACACCTCCAACCACCCGATTGTGACCGATATTTAATGGAAAATCGCTGCTTAAACGGCGGTCGGACAGGTGGCGTTGTCGGGCCAGGCGCGGTTGAGCGTAGCTTTGACCGACATTGGACCGGATGACATCCAAATTCGTGGAAATCGTACCACTGGTCCACCGCCAAGGGAACGGCATCTCCTTTTGCAGCCATCCGATGGCCTGATTTTAGTGAGCGGCCTCCGTTTGGAGGGCCATTCGGTCATTTTTCTCGCCATCCAGACGCACCTCTCCTGTCGCTTTCTCCTCACCGCGATTTCCTCGCCCTACGCCGGAGCGGGTCTTGGCCGCAGATCATCGATCAGCCGTAGGATTTTCCGAAACAGGTCGCGGGTCACCGCCACCTCCGCCGATTGGAACGTGACATAGCGGCCATGGCTGACCACCTTGGCACCGATCTTCACCAGCTTCTCGCGCAGCGTGGTCAACGACCAGTGCTCCACCTCCTTCGGCAAGGCCAGTGTCCGCATGAAGTTACCGAGATTGTAGGCCAGGGCGTGAAGCTGCAGCCGGACCTCGTTGTTGCGGAACTTCCGGCATGACAGCCGGGTCCATCTGATGGCGTTCTTGCCTTCCTTGATGTGCTGCTCCGCCGTACCGCGCTGATTGTAGAAGGCGACCACGCGCTCGGCCGGGCGGGACAGGTTAGTGACGATGAAGCCGACACGGGGAACCAGTTCGCCGGGGTGCCATTCCACCTTGGCGACCACGCGCCGCTTCCTGTCCCAGCTTCCAGCCCGATAGCTGAAGCTGGCGTAATAGCGCCGGACATGGTTCGGCGGCCGGCCGAGGGGGCGCGTGAGCAGATGGCCAATGCTTTCCTGAAGAACATGGTTCCTTGGCAAGCGGATCGCGTACTTGTAGCTCTCGGCTTCCAGGAACTCATAGAGGTCCGGTGAGGCGAAGGCGGCGTCGCCTCGGAAATACAGTCGCACCTTCGACCCTTGTAGCGAACGACAACCGGCTTCAGCACGCTTGCCCAGTTATCGGCGCTGTGAACGTTGCCAGGGCGCAGCGAACACCGTTCCAGATCGTGGAGGCCAAACTGGTTGAACAGGACAGGGGGTGATAGCAGGTGGAGCCGAAGTGGCCGTTGTAGGCCGTACCCTCTTGGTCGCCATGGGTCGGGCTGACGCTTGAGTCCATGTCGAGAATGATCATCTTCGGTGGGTGCTGGTCATGAACCCGGTCGATCCACATTCCGTTGATGTCGGCCAAGGCTTCCGTGTTCTCGCGGTGGCCAGAAACTCCGTCTCGAACCGAGCCATCGGGCTGCGTCGAGGCACTGTCTTTCGATCGCCCTGCCACCGACAATCCACATGGCGGGACGCGAGCCAGACGATCGGCATCGTTGACATCATCATATCCGCCGAGCCGGCCAAACACCGACTGACGGAACTGCCCCGTCATGCCATGCCGCCCGTTCTTGCCGGTACGACTGTCTTGGAAAAGACCGCCGCCAACCTCGGTCGCCAACGTGCATCGTCAAGCTCCCGGTAGGCGAGCAATCCAGCGTCTGACGTAACCTTGGAACCATGGAATTCAAGCTTGAGGCGACGGTCGAAATCGACCCGTAAATGGGGGGTCCTGGGTTCACCCGCCGGGTGACACGGGCCTCGCCCGGTGTGATGATGATAATGCCCGCGCAGAATCGACCATGCGCGTCATCAAATTTCACGTCAGAAATCCGGGTTTGATACCCTTTGGACCGGCTTGATCTTCGACTTAATCAGACCGCCGCGGCACGAATCATGTCGGCAGCCTTTTCCGCGATCATCACCACCGGCGCGTGGGTGTTGCCGGACACGATGTTTGGCATGATCGAGGCGTCGACCACGCGCAGACCCTGCAGCCCTCTCACCTTCAGCGCCGGATCGACCACGGCGCCGTCGTCGATGCCCATCCGGGCGGTGCCGACCGTGTGAAAAATGGTCGTCGAGATGTCGCCGATGGCCTCCAATAGCTCCGCGTCCCCGGTCAGATGTGGGCCCGGCAGGTTTTCAAACGGGTTGAATTCGCGCATGCGTTCGGTTGCCATCAGCTTGCGCGCGTGACGAAGCGAAGCAACGGCCACCTCCCGATCCTGCTCCACGCTGAGATAGTTCGGCTGGATCGCGGGGGCCATGAACGGATCGGGGCCGTTCAAGGCGACCGTGCCCCTGCTCTGAGGCCGCAAATTGCACACCGATACCGTCAGCGCCGGACGCGGGTGGAGCGGCTCACCGAAACGGTCGAGCGACAGCGGCTGCACATGGTATTCGATGTTGGGCTCCTCGTAACGCTGGTGAGAACGAGCGAACAGGCCCAGTTGGCTGGGCGCCATCGACATCGGCCCTGACCGAAAGAGTGCGTATTCAAGCCCTATCTTCACCTTGCCAAACAGCGACGCCTGCCGTTCATTCAGCGTGCGGGCGTTTTCGATTCGATAGACAGAGCGAATTTGGAGATGGTCCTGAAGGTTGGCGCCGACCCCCGGCAGGTGGTGGCGCACCTCCACGCCGTTGGCGTTGAGCGTGGCGGCGTCACCGATTCCCGACAGTTGCAACAGTTGCGGTGAACCCACCGCACCGGCCGACAGGACGATCTCACGCGACGCCGCGACGGTCCCGGGTTCCTTACCCACACGCATGTCCAGACCCACGGCGCGGCTCCCATCGAAAACCAGCCGCTCCGCCTGGGTGTCCGTCAGAATCGTCAGATTCGGGCGCTTTCTCACCGGCGCGAGAAACGCGCGCGAAGCGCTCCACCGGATGCCCCGGCGCTGGTTGACCTCGAAATAGGCCGAACCTTCATTGGTCCCACGATTGAAGTCATCGGTTCTGGGAATGCCGATCTCCTCGGCCGCCTCGCGCACTGCATTGAGAATTGGCCAGCTCAGGCGCTGCGCCTCCACCCGCAATTCGCCACCTTGATGATGGTGGTCATCACTTAGAATGGCGTGATCCTCCGACTTCAGAAAGTAGGGCAGGACGTCGTCCCATCCCCAGCCGGGATTCCCCTGTTGCCGCCACATGTCGTAGTCACGCGCCTGGCCACGCATGTAGATCATGCCATTGATCGAGGAACATCCGCCGAGCAGCTTGCCGCGAGGATAGGGGATGGCGCGACCGTTGAGTCCCGGCACCGGTTCGGTCGCGAAACACCAGTCCGTCCGCGGATTGCCCATGCAGTACAGATAGCCGATCGGGATCTGCACCCATGGCAGCCGATCACTGCCGCCGGCCTCGATAAGCAGAACCCGGCTGGCGGGATCTTCGCTCAGGCGATTGGCCAGAACGCACCCGGCCGAACCCGCGCCAACAATCACGTAATCGTACCTGCCGAAGTCCTTACGGTGCGCCGGGTTCAATCTCACCAATCCCGACTCACGGCCGTCTCACCAGGGCACCGGAAGGGACGGGGGCCGAAAAGGTGGTTCCATCACCGGCTCACCATTTGGAAATTGGCTATCGCGCGGGTTCGGCTTCGGCTTCCGGCTCGGATGCCTGATTTCCCGTTCCCGACTCGTCCTCGGTCGGAGCCTGCTCGTTCGCCGACTCCTCAGGCTCCGCCTCGGCGGCGCCCGGCAGCGGAACCGGCGAATCCGACAGCGACCTGAGATAGGCGATCACGTCGGCGCGCGCCCCCGGCTTTTTCAGCCCGGCGAACGACATGGTCGTACCCTGGAACGCGGATTTCGGCGCTTCGAGGAAGCCGTCAAGGTCTTCGAACGCCCAGCTGCGACCCTGACCGCCGGCTGCCGAAAGGGCCTCCGAATAGCCGAAGTCAGACACGCTGGCGGTCGTCCGGCCGACGATGTTCCACAAATTGGGGCCCACCTTGTTGGCCCCGCCCTCTTCGAAAGTGTGGCAGGCCAGGCACTTCTTTGCTTCCTTCTGGCCCTGGTCGGCATCGGCAATCTGCAGCCTGACGGCGATCGGCTCCACCGCGGCGGCCTCGGTTGCATCTTCGATGCCTTCCTCGGCGCTTGCCACCGCAATGACGTAGGCTGGTTCCTCGGCCTCGATCGGCTCGTAGATGAAATCGGCGACGATCCCGACGCCCATCACACCCAGCGCCGTCGCCAACACCGCTCCGGCGATCTTGTTGAGTTCAAACACGTTCATCCGTATCGCGCCCCCGGCGGCGAGGTTGGCGGCGCCCGAACCGTCGGATCACCTGCGCCGGCGCGGAAACTACAGGCTTTGACGCATCCGAGGCAACACGTATAAGCCCTCGGCGATCAGGACTTTTTGCCACGACCGGCGGCAGGCTTGTCACAAGATATGGGGGGACCGGATGGCGAGCGTTCAGGTTCTCATTCCCGCCCGCATGGCGGCCACGCGCCTGAGAGGCAAGCCGCTGGCCGACATCCATGGCGAGCCGATGATCGTGCATGTGTGGCGCCGCGCCATCGAGGCCGACATCGGCCCCGTCGCGGTGGCCACCGGCGACGAGGAAATCGCCACCGCGGTGACCGCGGCCGGCGGCGTGGCGGTGATGACCGGTGCCGATCACGTCAACGGCACCTCGCGCATCCACGAGGCCTTGCGGGTGCTCGCCGTCTCGGCAGACATCGTGTTGAATCTACAGGGCGATTTGCCCACCATCTCACCCGAGTGCCTCGCCGCCGTGCTGCTTCCCCTCGCCAATCCCGACGTTGAGATCGCCACCCTGGCCGCCGAAATCAGCGACGAGGCGGAGCGTCTTAGCCCGCATGTGGTCAAAGTGGTCGCCACGCCCTCGGGAAATCGCACCCTCAGGGCGCTCTACTTCACCCGTGCCGCGGCCCCCTATGGCGACGGGGCGCTACTCCACCATATCGGCATCTACGCTTATCGAGCCGGCGCGCTTGAACGCTATGTCGGGCTGCCGCCCACACCTTTGGAACAACGCGAAAAGCTGGAGCAGTTGCGGGCGCTGGAGGCCGGCATGCGGATCGACGTGGCGCTCGTTGACGCTGTTCCCCTTGGTGTCGATACTGCCGCCGACCTTGAGCGCGCCCGCGCCATCCTGGCCGGCAAACCGCAACAAAACCCGACAGGATAGATATGCCGCGCAGAAAGAAAATCGTGTTTCAGGGCGAGCCGGGCGCCAATTCACATATCGCTTGCCGCCAAGTCTACCCGCGCGCCGAGGCGATACCGTGCCCAACCTTCGAGGACTGCTTCAACGCGGTGGAGAAGGGCGCCGCCGATCTCGCCATGATCCCGATCGAGAACTCGGTGGCGGGACGCGTGGCCGATATCCACCATTTGCTGCCGACCTCCGGCCTGCATATCGTCGGTGAGCATTTTCTGCCGATCCGCTTCCAGTTGATGGCGCCGGAGGGGGCTACGTTGAAGGGGATCAAGCGCGTCGCCAGCCACGTTCATGCGCTCGGCCAGTGCCGCCGCATCATTCGCCGCCACCGCTGGAAGACGGTGGTGGAGGGCGACACCGCCGGTGCCGCCCGCGCGGTGGCCGAAGCCGGCGATCCCACCTTCGCCGCGCTGGCACCGCGCCTGGCCGCCGACATCTATGGTCTCGGCATCCTTCAGCAGGACGTCGAGGACGAGACCCACAACACCACCCGTTTCATCATACTGTCGGCCAACGCCAGACGCGCCGGGCGCGGCCGTGGCCGGGTCATCACCACGTTCGTGTTCCGGGTGCGCAACGTGCCGGCGGCGCTCTACAAGGCGATGGGCGGATTTGCCACCAACGGCGTCAACATGACCAAACTGGAATCCTACCAGCTTGGCGGCAAGTTCTTCGCCACCCAGTTCTACGCCGATGTCGAGGGCCATCCGGACGATCGGCTGGTCAAGCTGGCGCTCGAGGAGCTGGCCTTCTTTTCCGCCGAAGTCAGGATCCTGGGCGTCTACCGGGCGAGCGATTTCCGTTAGCGCGTCACGCGTTCGTCCAGGTACGGATGATGAGATTGGCGATCGCCATTGTCGGCGGGGTCCTGAGCCCGTCGGGATGGGCGCCCGCCAGCATCGCCAGCACGTCCCCGCGGTCGAACCACCGGCAGTCCTCCAACTCGTCGTCATCGAGGGTGATGTCGATGGTCAGGGCCTCCGCCAGGCAGCCGATCATCAGCGAGGAGGGGAACGGCCAGGGCTGGCTGGCGAGGTAGCGCACCCGGCCGATCCTGATCCCGGATTCCTCGCCCGTCTCGCGGCGTACCGCCTCCTCGATGGTCTCGCTCGGCTCCATGAAACCGGCCAGGCACGAATACATGCCGGGCGCAAACCGTGCTGACCGGCCGAGCAGGGCGCGCTCGCTGTCGACCGCCAGCATGATCACAACCGGGTCGGTGCGCGGGAAATGCTGGGCGCCGCAAGTCGCGCAATCACGCCGGAAACCGCCCGCTGCCATCGTCGTCGCCGCGCCGCAATTGGCGCAATAGCGGTGCCGGCCGTGCCAACCGGTGAGGCTGCGCGCCAGCGCCAGTTGGCCGAGCAGATCGCCCGCGATCTCTCCCTCGATCGCCAGAGACCGCAGATCGCGGCGCTCGACCGGTTCAATTTGGACAGCCTCGCCGGCTTCCGGCACCATCGCCGCCAGCCGCGGCGCGCCGTCGTGCCAGCCGAGAAGTACGATGTCGTTGCGCACTGCACCCAGTCGCTCGGCTTCGATGACAGTGAACTGCGGATCGCCGTCCTTCAACAGCGCCTCGACGCCGGCGAACAGATAGAGCCGCGCCCGCGACTTGGCCAAAGCCTCCGCCACCGCACTGTGGCCGCGGTTTTCCGAGCGGTGTTCGAGGCCACCGCCGGAAAATCCGGTCGCCGCGCTCGGCTCGACCGGCGGCAGGCCGTCAAAGGGATCGGGCATGAGACGTCTCTCGGGTGGGAGGGGGCGTGCCGGAGGTCGTGGTACCCTACGCAGATTGGGCCGGTTGTGAACCCACCTGCTTTTTCTCCCCGCCGACCTTGCGCGCCCCGTCGCCGGCCATGATATGGTAATCCGGGAAGCTGGCGGCGGGCGCGCCGCTCGCCAACCGGGTCAGGTCCGGAAGGAAGCAGCCCTAACGAGTTTGGCACGGGTCGTGTGCCAGCCTCCCACCTGTCTGACGTGATCAGATTGCTCCGGACCCGGCGCCGGAAGGGGCGACGCTTTTATTCGACATGGACGGTTCGGGACCCGACACCAACAGCGCCGAGACCTATCGGGTTTTGGCGCGCAAATACCGCCCCGACTCCTTTGCCGGCCTGATCGGCCAGGAGCCGATGGTCAGGACGCTGACCAACGCCTTCCGCACCGGCCGCATCGCCCAGGCCTATATGCTGACCGGGGTGCGCGGGGTCGGCAAGACGACCACGGCGCGTATCCTGGCGCGGGCGTTGAACTACGAGATTCCCGACAAGGTCGATCAGCCGACCATCGACATGGACGCCTATGGCGAGCACTGCGCGGCCATCATGGAGGGCCGCCATGTCGACGTCATCGAGATGGACGCGGCCTCGCACACCGGCATCGACGACATCCGCGAGATCATCGAGGCGGTGCGCTACAAGCCGGCGGTCGCGCGCTACAAGGTCTACATCATCGATGAAGTGCACATGCTGTCGAAAGCGGCCTTCAACGGTCTGTTGAAGACGCTGGAGGAGCCGCCGCCGCATGTGAAATTCGTCTTCGCCACCACCGAGATCCGCAAAGTTCCGGTGACCGTCCTGTCGCGCTGCCAGCGTTTCGACCTTCGCCGGATCGATTCGGGGCGGCTGGTGGCGCTGATGAAGGACATCACGGCACGCGAATCGGTGGCGATCGAGGACGCGGCCTTGGCCATGATCGCCCGCGCCGCCGAAGGTTCGGCCCGCGATGCGCTGTCGCTGCTTGACCAGGCGATTGCCACGGCCGAGGGCATGGTGACGGGCGAGGTCGCCGCCGCGATGTTGGGCCTGGCCGATCGCAATCTCGTCATCGACCTGTTCGAGGATGTCATGGGCGGCGACACCGCCGCCGCGCTCGCCCGGCTCAAGGAACTTTACGATGTCGGTGCCGATCCGGCGGTGACGCTGGAGGATCTGGCGGAGTTCGCCCACACGGTGACGCGGCTGAAGATCGCCGCGACCGCGGTCGACGATGACGCCCTGAGCGAGGAAGAGCGCCGCCGGGGCAGCGAGTTTGCCGAGAAACTGTCGCTACGGGTGCTGTCGCGCGCCTGGCAGATGCTTCTTCGGGGCATCGACGAGGCGAAGATGTCGAGCCGGCCGCTCGCCGCCGCCGACATGGCGATCGTCCGCCTCGCCCACGCTGCCGATCTGCCGACGCCCGATGAGGCACTCAAAGCCTTGGCCGATGGTCCCCGGACGGCCCCGGTCGCCAATCCGGCGCCGGTCGCGCCGCCTGCCGTTGCGCAGGCGCCTGCCGAGATTGCGCCGCCACCAGACGGACCGGCGACCGCGATGCGGGTGGCGGCCGGCGGCAACCAAACCGAGTCCGCGCCCTCGACGGCAGAGGCGCCGGAGGCCTCGGCCCGGCCGGAGCGGCGGCTGGAAACCTTTGCCGATCTCCTCGCCCTGGCAGGGCAGGAGCGCGAACTCAAGCTCAAACATTTGCTGGAGACCGTGGTGCGTCCGGTGCGCTTCGAGACCGGGAGGATCGAAATCGGTCTGACTGAGGATGCGCCGTCGGGATTTGCCGGGGCGCTGGGCAAGAAGCTTGAGGACTGGACGGGACAGCGCTGGATGATCGCCGTCAGCCGTGACGTTGAGGCACTGACGCGCGAGGAAGAACGCCGCGCCCGGCGCGATCGGCTGTTCGACGACGCCAGGACCGATCCCATGGTGGCGGCGGTGATGGACACCTTTCCGGGCGCCGAGGTGGTGGACGTGCGGGTACGGGTTGACGATGACGATACCGGTGCCCTGGCCGATCCGGCGCTGGCGGTTGACGATGAGCTGGATGAAGACGGGGACGGGGGCGAGTAGGGCGATGGCGATCGGCGATTTCGCAGGCATGATGAAGCAGGCCAAAGTGCTTCAGGAGAAGATGCAGCAGGTGCAGGAAGAGGTCGCCGCTATGGAAATCGAGGGCACCGCCGGCGCCGGCCTGGTCAAGGTGGTGATGGACGGCAAAGGGGTGATGAAGCGCCTGTCGATTGATCCCTCGCTGCTCAAGGCTGAAGAGGGTGAGATCGTCGAGGATCTGGTCATCGCCGCCAGTAACGACGCCCGCGGCCGCGCGGAGGCGGCACTGGCCGAGCGCATGCGCGAGTTGACGGGCGGGCTCGGCCTGCCGCCTGGCCTCAACCTGCCCCTCTGAGCCGTTTTCGCCATGCCCCACGCCGTCGCCGGGCCTGAGATCGAGCGCCTGATCCAGCTGCTTGCCAAGCTGCCCGGACTGGGGCCGCGCTCGGCCCGCCGTGCCGCGCTCCACCTGGTCAAGAAGAAGGACGAATTGCTGGCGCCGCTCGCCGCCGCGCTCGCCACCGCCCGCGATTCGGTCGTCGAGTGCGGCATATGCGGCAATATCGACACCGCCGACCCCTGTTCGATCTGCACCGATCCGCGCCGTGACGCTTCCACCATCATCGTGGTGGAAGACGTCGCCGATCTGTGGGCGCTGGAGCGCGCCGACGCCGCCAAGGCGCGCTATCACGTTCTCGGCGGAGCGTTGTCGCCGCTCGACGGCGTCGGACCCGACGATCTCGACATCGATAAGCTGGTCCGCCGCGCGGCCGACGACGGCGTCGGCGAAATCATCCTGGCCGTCAACGCGACCGTGGAGGGTCAGACCACCGCCCATTTCATCATGGACCGTCTCGCCGGCCTGTCGGTCCAGGTCACCCGTCTTGCCCACGGTGTGCCGGTCGGCGGCGAACTGGATTATCTCGACGAGGGCACGCTTGCCGCGGCGATCCGGCGGCGGACGCCGTTTTAGAACGCACTGCGAAAGCTGGAACTGGTTTTCAGATAAAATTCGCATAAAATCAAGTAGTTAGAGCGTTTTACGTGGCTCCGGATTCTCCAAGGCGCACCACAAGGCAGCAACATGGACAAGGCGATTCTGCGCGAAGCGTACCGGTTCTGGTTCGGCGAACTCGAGCCACCCGACGATTATCCGGAGGCGAAGTCGGACATCTGGTTCAAGAAATCCGACGACACCGACGCTGCCATCCGCGAGCGATTCGGCCGCCATCTCGACGCGATGGCGGAGGCCGACTGGGACCTCGCCGCGCTGTCGCGCCAAGAGCAGATCGGGCTGGTGGTGTTGCTCGACCAGTTTCCCCGCAACATCTTTCGCCGGTCCGGCCGGGCCTTCGCCTACGACGCCAAGGCCCGCGAGATCGCCCGCGCACTTGTCGCCATGGGGGTGGAGCGTTTCTACCCGGTTGAGCGCTCGTTCCTGTTTATGCCGTTCATGCACTCAGAGGAGATCCGCGATCAGGATGAGTGCGTGGCGCTGTTCGCCCGGGAGGCGCTGACCGCGGCCGGCGATGGCACCGAACGCATGCGCGGCAATCTCGACTACGCCTTCTGGCATCGCGGCCTGATCCGCAAGTTCGGCCGTTTCCCCCACCGCAACCAGGTGCTCGGCCGCGAGTCGAACGAGGATGAAAAGAAGCACCTCGACGAGAAGGGACGGGGCTATTAGGGCGGCCTGGTGGCGCATTTGCCGGAGGCCGAATTGATACCTCTGCTGATCATCAGCGGCCCCGTTGGCGTGGGTAAAACCAGTGTCGGCGGTGAGGTCAGCATCTCCTCAAGCTGCGCGGCGTGGCCCAAAGCTTCGTGGATCTCGATGCCCTTGCGAGACCCATCCACGACCGCCCGACGACCGGTTCGGGAGCCGCCTGGCCAACGCCAATCGGCATGGGCGAACGTCAATCGCCTCGCTGCTTCTGCTATCGTAGGTCAAAGACCAATTCTGCAGGAGAAGCGGGTCATGACGCCGAAAGAGGGTGGCTGTCTGTGCGGCGCGCTGCGCTACCGCGTAGCCGCCGAACCGGTCCGGATCACCATTTGCCACTGCCGGTTCTGCCAGCGCGCCACCGGCACGGCCTATTTCGTCGAGCCAATCTTCCGCCGTCAGGATTTTCAGCTCGTCGCCGGCGCGCCCAAGACCTATCGCCACCGCTCCGAAAGCAGCGGCAAGATGCTGACGCTGCACTTCTGCGACACCTGCGGCACCAAGCTCTACATCGCCTTTGAGCGCTTCCCCGACATCACCGGCGTCTATGGCGGCACCTTCGACGATCCCGACTGGTTCGAGCGCTCGCCGGAGATTTCCAAGCATATCTTTGTCGACTTCGCGCAAGCCGGCACCATCATTCCGCCGGGCGTGGCCACCTATCGCGAGCACGCCTGGACCCGCGACGGCCGGCCGATCGAACCGGTGGTGTACGACGCACCTCATGTGATTGGCGGCGAGTCGTGAACGGCTTTACGCGACCCGGTCTCTCCGATCGATTGAAGCGCCGCACAGGCAGGTGCGGTCATGGATACCGCCGCGCTCGACCGCCGGACGGAGCGCAACTTGATTTTTCCGGCTGAGCGCCGGGCAGCTCTGTTCCGGACCGGCGGCTTCGTACCCCATCAACCGGTCAGTCGCCATATCCGACCAGCAGGAAACGCGCCGGTCGATCGCCCTGAACTTCGCTGAGATGCCCCTTGCCGGTCAGGTCGTTCAACAGGACGACATCGCCGGGCGCTACGGTCAGCGCTTCGCCGTCGCTTGCCGTGACCTTCAAGGAGCCCTCCAGCAGAACCGCGAGCTGACGCCGCGGCGTGGTGTGAAATGAATCGTCCCAGCCCGGTGGCGCCTCCAGAAAAAGGCTGGTGGTTGCGGTGGTTTCAGTCGAGACTCCGACCGCCCTTGAAGGCGGTGCAAACTCCCGCAAGGACATCGGCACAGGGCTGCGCCGGAAATGGGTCTCTCCATCCGTGTCGCTGAAGATTTCGATCAGATCCATGGTTGCCACGACCCCCCCGGGACGGTTTTGGTCAGGCCTGCAATCGTGGCCCGACGGTGCCGGTTCGTTTTCAAACGGCGGCCAATTTCGCGCCATGAAAGTGAAAGTGCCAGGCGAGTGAAACCGCGTCCGGTTGCCGGGACGTGACGGTCAGCGCCGCGGTTGTCCCGCTTCTGTCGGGCGGCTCGCCGTCGATGGTTGTTTGCCGCGCCTCGTCAGCGACAAATCGGTTTCACGCCCCAGGTCCCGATGCACCGACCAAACGCCGGTGCTTGTCCTGGAGTTCGCGACGGGGCCGCCCGGTGGACAGCCCCATCGGCAATGTCATTCGGCCAGTTGAAGATTCGTCGCCGAAACTCTGCCGTCACGGCCGGTTTCGAGCTCGTAGGTGACCTTCTGGCCGTCGGCGAGACCGGTCAGACCGGCGCGCTCTACGGCGGAGATATGGACAAAAGCGTCCTTGCTGCCATCGTCCGGCTCGATGAAACCGAACCCCTTTGTGGCGTTGAAGAATTTGACCGTGCCTTTGATCATTGTAGCGATTACCTTTGTTCCTAGCTGCCCGCGGACGGGCATGTGACCATCCGCGAGATGCGAATGAGGCCCATAACGCCCGCAAAATCAAGGGCAGGCCGAAATGCCCGGCGGACCGGCGGGCGATTATGTCATTGAAAACCGCATCGCTGAAGACGTTGTGGGCATCTTGATGCGCTGTCGCCGCCGGCGCAAGGCCCCTCAGCCATGGCCGCTGCCGTGACCACCATGATCGGCCGGCGATCGCGGGTCGTGGTGGTCGCCGGACGGTTCGGTGTCGGTGATGTCGATCTCGCGCATCGTGCTTTCGTCGAGACAGCGATCCTCGATCTGCAGGGTTGAGAAGTAGAAGCCGAACTCCTGACGCAAGATGTCGTGGCCGGCCTCGAGCACGTCGCCGCTGCTCGGACGGTGGTCGCCCTCCGACTTCAGTCTGAGATGGGCGGAAAACACATGCCGGCCGGAGGTCAGCGTCCAGGCGTGAACGTGATGCAGATCGGCCACCCCGTCCAATCCGCCCAGTCGCTTCATCACCGCTTCGAGGTCGATATCGCGTGGCCGGCCTTCCATCAGGATATAGACGGCGTCGCGCATGATGCCCCAGGACGCCCACAGCAGGACAAAACCGAACGCGGTTCCGAGCAGCGGATCGATCAGCAGAAAGCCGGTGAACCGGATTGTCAGCGCGCTGACGATAATCAGCAGGCTGCCGACGAAGGTCTGGATGATGTGCCAGAACGCGCCGCGCACGTTCAGGTCGCCGGACTGCTGGCGGTAGAGCAGGAATATCGAGATCAACTCGGTCACCAATCCGCCCACCGCGGCGATCAGCATCGGCGTCGTTGCCAGTTCGATCGGCGCCCCCATGCGCATCGCGCCCATCACGATGACGAGCAGCGCCATGGCGAGCAGGAACGCGCCGTTGAGGAGGGCGCCGACGATCTCGGCGCGATACCAGCCGAACGTTCTGTCAAGGTCGGCCGAGCGTGTGGCGATCCGGCCGGCGACGATCGCCAGCACCACGCCGCCGACGGCGGAGAATGTGTGAAAGGCATCGGACAGGACCGAGATCGAGTTGGTGTAGATGCCGATCCCGAGCTCGACCACGAAATAAACGCCGGTCAGCCAGGCCGAGATAGTCAGCGCTCGGCCCGTGCCGCCGAGATGGGCCCCATGCCCGGCGCTCATGGGGTCAGGCGCGCCCGCGCCGATGGATCAGCAGTCATCACGGCCTTCGATTAGCGTGTGGTCATCGCCACGGCAAGATTTGAGCCCGTCAGCGGAACCTCACCAGCCGCCTGCACGGCATACGGCTACCCGCAGGTCCACGATCTCGATGCTCCCTTGTCGGCGCTCTGGTCCGTCGCGACCCCAGCACGGTCGAGGCAAGACGGCCGCTCAACGTGACGGAGTTCCCGGCCGCGGTGTAGGGTGGGCACGATCATCCGCGACGCGCCCGGGGGGGCCGAATTGCCTTTCGCGGTCAATAGGGGGCGCTGGCATGATCACCAACGGCGATTATCACCAGGTCTATGCCGCCTGGCGCTCCGACCCGGAGGGTTTCTGGCGCGACTGCGCTCGCGCGATCGACTGGGTCCGGCAACCGCGGCAGATCTTCGACCCCTCTGCGGGCGTCTACGGACGGACGCTGGTTCCCCGATGCCGAGTGCAACACCTGCCACAACGCGCTCGACCGCCATGTCGCATCCGGTCGTGGCGATCAATTGGCGCTGATCTACGACAGCCCCGTTACCGGCGCCGTCGCAAGGTTCACCTACGCCGAGCTCCGGGTCGAGGTCGAGGCGATGGCTGCCGTTCTCCGCGACCAGGGTATCGGCAAGGGCGATCGGGTGCTGATCTACATGCCGATGATCCCTCAGACCGTGTTCGCCATGCTGGCGGTGGCCCGGGTCGGCGCGATCCATTCGGTGGTGTTCGGCGGATTTGCGGCGAACGAGTTGAAGACCCGCATCGACGACTGCCGGCCCAAGGTCATTCTTTCGGCGTCCTGCGGCGTCGAGCCCGGCCGGCTGGTCGCCTACAAGCCGCTTCTCGACGAAGCCTTGCAACTTGCCGAGGCCCAACCCGATTCATGCGTCATTCTTCAGCGCGACATGATGGGCTGTGATCTCATCGAGCGCCGTGATGTCGACATGGCGGCGGCGACCGATCGCCACCGTGCCGCCGGCACCGGAATCGCCTGCGCGCCGGTCAGGGCGACCGATCCGCTCTACATTCTCTACACCTCGGGCACCACCGGCGAGCCCAAGGGCGTGGTGCGCGACAATGGCGGCCACATGGTCGCGCTCGCCTGGACCATGAACGCCATCTACGGCGTCGCGCCGGGCGACGTCTTCTGGGCAGCCTCCGATGTCGGCTGGGTGGTCGGCCATTCCTACATCGTCTACGGGCCGCTGCTGACCGGCTGCACCACCGTGCTCTATGAAGGCAAGCCGGTCGGAACGCCCGATGCCGGCGCCTTCTGGCGGGTGGTGGCCGAGCACCGGGTGACGGCGCTGTTCACCGCGCCGACCGCCATCCGCGCCATCAAGAAGGAGGATCCGGACGGCGTCATGATCGGCCAATACGATTTGTCGACCATGCGCACCCTGTTCCTGGCCGGTGAGCGGGCCGATCCGGACACCATCGTGTGGGGCCAGGAGCATCTCAAGGTGCCGGTGATCGATCACTGGTGGCAGACCGAAACCGGCTGGACCATCGCCGGCAATCCGGTTGGCCTGGGGTCGCTGCCGTCCAAGATCGGTTCGGCCACGGTCGCCATGCCCGGCTACGACGTCCACGTGCTCGACGATGCCGGTCACGCCGTGACCGACGGCACCCTCGGCAATATCGTGGTGAAGTTGCCGATGCCGCCGGGCAGCCTGCCGACCCTGTGGAACGCCGACGACCGCTTTCGCGAGGCCTATGTCAGCGAGTTTCCCGGCTACTATAAGACCGCCGACGCCGGCATCCGCGACGGCGATGGCTACATCTTCGTCATGGCGCGCACCGACGACATCATCAATGTCGCCGGCCACCGGCTGTCGACCGGCAGCATGGAGGAGGTGGTGGCAAGCCACCCGGACGTGGCCGAATGCGCGGTGTTCGGCATGGCCGACCAGATCAAGGGCCAGGTGCCGGTCGCTCTGATCGTGCTCAAGGCCGGCGTCGAGCGCCCCTCGGCCGAGATCGAGGACGAGGTCGTGCAGCTCGTGCGCGACAAGATCGGTCCGGTGGCGGCCTTCCGGATCGTCGTCACCGTCGCCCGCCTGCCGAAGACCCGATCGGGCAAGATCCTGCGCGGCACGATGCAGAGGATCGCCGACGGCGAGCCGTGGAGGATGCCGGCGACCATCGACGATCCAACCGTGCTCGACGAGATCACCACCGCCTTCGGCGAGCGCCGCCTGGGCTCGTTTGCCGTCGGCGGGTGAGCCGGGAAGGGCGGTTCGGGTTGGGGTGCGGGTTGGGGTGCGGGGTTGGGGGTGGCGGTTTGTCACTCGTGGACACTTCGGTTGCCGACACGCTGCCGCGATTCAACTTCGACCGCGAGACGGTCGCGAAGATGTCGATACCATCTGCCGAGCTGAATTGGCGATCGATACTAAGCGTTTAAACAGTCAACTATGAAACCAGCCATGCTGTCCCACAGCGCCATCAAGTGCTCCGGTGACGGTGCAAAACTCGCAGAATGTACGTATCGATTCAGAGTGTCAGCTGAAACCAGCCGATCGAAATGTCGGAACTTCTGTATTTGTCGAAGCTGTTGTTTGCTAATTTTTCCCTTGGCATAGAGGTCTTGACCTGATTTTAAAGCGCGTTGCGCCAAACTGTCGCCGGCGTGTATAGGGACATTGCAGCGGCTAATATAGTTTTCAACCGCCAGTTCTAAGAGGACCCGAAAGAGAACCGAAATCGCGTTGGGATGTCGGGATAATTCCAACCGAAACTGGAGTTCCTCCCAGATGTGATGGTGCCGCTGTAGCCGCCCAGGCCAAGTCAATGGAAACTCGGTTTGTGGAATTAGGGTAACGCGCGAAGAAGGACGCGCCCTGGGCGTTGGTTTTGCCTTTCGAACTTTGTCAGAGCGCCTCGCTTCGGAAACTGCGAGGCCATGATCCGCGGACGGAAGAACGCCTGCTTTCTCCAGGCGATCCAAGTAGCTTCTTTTGCCATCGATGTCCCAGATATCGGCGAGAACAATATCGCGGCTGGCGAGATCGTCCGCAACGCGAGAGAGCGCCGCAAGAACTGCGTCCTCCTGATGAGTGAGTTCGAAGCGCCCATTCCGAACACTGATGCCAACTCGGTTGCGAAAGGTCTCCGCTGAAAGCAGCCGGTTCATCGTGGATCGCGGAATCCTGCGCCGCGATGGTAGAAGATTTGCCTTGGCCAATCGCCGCTCGACCTCATCGGCGACATTTACTCCGCTTCCCTTTCCAGTCCTTTCTACGAAGGTCTTCTTCATCCGGTCGTCCCAGGTACTTTGTCCGACTCCGTTTTGGCTACCTGTGTGACGACGAAAAAGAATACTGTCTATCCGATCGCGGTCATTCTCCACCTGGCACTGGATGGTCTCGGTGAACGGCCCCTTCCATTGCGACCAGCGTCCCGCCCATGTCGTTGCTCTGGGCCCCGAACACGTGCTCGACGCAGGCTTTGAAAATAGGTCCGTAGCTCCGTTGTCGGAGCGCGCCGTGGATCGGCCACAAGCTTCAGACAAGTGACCCGTCGGTTTCCATCGTAAATGACAAACTTGGTTCCTTCGGGCGAGACCAGAGGCGGTTCGTAGATAGTTCCTTGCTCAACGATGTCCTTCGCGAGATTCCGCATATGTCGCTCCCGAGAGCTAAACAACCAAGCTATCGCTGCAGTCTCATTCTCACCGTGCCGATCGTTAGAACGGTTTACAAGGAGCGACTTGACTGGGATGTTGCGTGTCTGCATTTCATCCAAGCCCGTCAAACACGTGGATTCTCAACAATTCAATGCGCCCCAAACCCAGCACCCGATTCTTGAAACAATACATACACGCACCTGACGATCATAGGTTCATCGGAAGATTGTATGATTTAAGCATTGTCAGTCTACATTTTCGCTCATACAAGCAGCTGGCGGCACATTCTGACTGCAAATACGCGTACGATGTTTCGACTAAATCGTCAATAATAGTAGACCGTGTTCGATCGTTGGATATTGTAGGAGACATGTTATGGCCAAAGACAATCATAGACAAATATTCTTCGATCGATCGCTTCGAGTGGTTGAATGTTGTAGCGGATGTTTTCTTCATTCGATTGATATTGATCGATGATTGTGCGCTCATTCTGACGAATGAAGTATTCGAAACGGAGTTGAAACCTCGACAATGCACTTTAAACAACTTGGAAAAGAAGATACCCAGGGCGGTCGCCGCTAAACTGCGCGATTTGCATGCTGATCACTACGAACTGAGACATGAGCGCAACGTGCGCTTCCATCATGGCTTGGGGCGAGCGCTTTCAAGTGACGACGCGACTTTCCGCACAGTGGCGTTTTATGAACATGGTGGCAGAGGCATGACGGGCTTTGATCAACGTGGCCGTCGTATCAACACTGATCGTTATTTCAAGGAAGGTATTGTTGACCTGCAACGCGATTTCAATCGCGCGGGTCGTCGACTTTCGAGTGGTCTAGGTCGCCTCTATGATGTTCTTGTTGACGAGTTTGAGAAGCGTTTTACAGACAAATTCAGAAACAGAACGCACGATTTTGGCCGAGCGGCAAAGCGACAGACCCGCTACGTACCAGCGTGAGGCATTTTTCGGTGGAGCGCCGAGAATCGCCTAGATTGGGAGTAAGCTGCCAATCAAGGATCGCACCTTGGAAACAATATTTGAAGTCACTGCCGAGAGCACGCCGTTCCGGGGCGATGTTGCCGGAAGTGGCGCTTTCTATGAGGCGTTGGGCCGCACGTCTTGCTTGTGGGGGCGGTTCGAAACCAACTTTGCAATCATCCTAATATCGCTCGTTAATCTGCCGGAGGCAGGTTCGATCAGGCGGCCTTTTCCTGTCCCATGGAAACAAAAGGCCAAACTGTGGCGGGATGCTTTTTCAACGCTTCCGTCGCTGGCCACTTGGCGAACCCGAGCAAGCGAGTTCATTGCTGATGCCAACAGTGTGGCTAACGATCGCCATTTTCTTCAGCACTCAGCGTTTTGGGAGTTCAAATCCGCAGAGCCTCTCGAGGCCGACTTTCGTCGCTTGAGATTCAAAAGGGCAAACTGCGCATAGGCCGCCACACCGTCAATATCGATCAACTGCGGGCGTTGGCAGTGAGCATCGACTCGCTCAACACTCAGCTGCTGCCTTTTCTTTTTTTCGTGACTTCGCTCCAGCCCCCAATACATCTGGTCCCACAGAAGCCCCCTAAACTTCCTCGACCTGGCTGAACGGTAGCTCGGGCAGGTTTTCGGCCCGCTTTGCCGCGGCGCGGGGCGACTTGACCTGGGGCGGCGCCGGTTTGTCCTCGATCTCCACCGCCTGGATCCTGGCGCCGCGGCCGGCGACCTTGCGGGTCGAAATCAGAATGTCGTCGATGTCCTTGTTGGCCTGGACGAAATGGGTCTGCAGCTTGCGCACCCGCTCGTCGAGCCGGCCGACGTCTTCGATCAGCCGCATCACCTCTTCCTGGATGACATGGGCCTGTTCGCGCATGCGGGCGTCGCGAAGGAGCGACATCACCACCTGGATCGACAGCATCAACAGCGACGGCGAGACGATCACCACCCGGGCCCGGTGGGCACGCTGAATGACGTCCTCGAAACTCTCGTGGATATCGGCAAAGATCGATTCCGACGGTACGAACATGAAGGCGGTGTCCTGGGTCTCGCCGGGAACGAAATAGCGCTCGGCGATGTCCTGGATGTGCTTGACCGTGTCGCGGCGGAACTGCGACTCGGCCGTCTTGGTCGCCTCGGGGGTTTCCGCCTCGCGGATGAGGTTCCACGCCTCCAGCGGAAACTTGGCGTCGACCACCAGCGCCGGCGTGCCGTTGGGAAAAAGGATCAGGCAGTCCGGCCGGGTGTTGTTCTTCAGCGTCGGCTGGAAGCGGTAGCCCGAGGCCGGCAGTCCGTCGCGCACGATCGTCTCCATCCGCGCCTGGCCGAAGGCGCCACGGGTCTGCTTGTTGGCCAGGATGTGCTGCAGTTCGACCACCTGGGAGGAGAGCGAGGTGATGTTCTGCTGCGCCTTGTCGATCACCGCCAGCCGCTCGCCGAGCTTCGACAGCCCCTCATGGGTCTTGGTGGCGTTGGTGACCATCGATTCTGAGACCCGCTGGCCGAAGCCGTCGAGGCGCTGGGACATGGTGCGCATCTGACCGGTGATCTCGCCCTGGGCACGCATCAGATCGCCGAGGCGCTGCTGCATCTCCGCGTTGCGCACCTCCGCCGCCTCGCCGGCCTTGTGCGAGGCCGCTTCGGCCCGAACCGTTTCGTCCCCGGCGCGGCCGGCCGCGCGCCGCCACGCGGCCAGCGCGACAATCAACAGCACCGCCATCAACACGGCCGCGGCCGCGAAGACAAACGTCGCCGGGGCCAGCGTCAGATTGCCGATGATGAGGTCGCTCATGGACCGTTTGTAGCTGATTCGGGCTGCGATCGATCAAACCGGGAACGAAGGAGCGGGCTGCCTGGCGCCATCGACCTCTGTTAAAAGAGCGGCCGGATGGCCTCGTTCGTGCGAATCGGGCCTTTGCCGTATTCGGATGCCCCGCACGGCGGATGTGACGAGGTCGATGAAACTTAAGACAGAGCTGCACCATTGGTGGCCCAAAGGTTTGTCCAGTTTTTGGGCTGACGAGAAAGGTTGCGTGACGCAAATGTCTCACGATGGAACTTTGGTTCGCTCACCACCATCGAAATTCGGCGCAATCAAAAACGCTCACCACATCAAATTTAGTGAGAACAGTTCCTGGAATACGCCCTTTGAACACATCTTTGGCGATGCAGACAGCCAGTTTCCCGGCCTAACGCGGTGGCTAGTGACTCTGGAAGCGAAGCCGGCGCGGCCAGAGGCACCGCTCCATGAGCGCTTCTCCGCTCAACCCTTGCCGCCGGAGCGCCGAAGGCAGCTCGCCGAGGGGCTGTCGTCGCTAATCGTTCGAAGCCCGCGCTCGCGCAACAACGCTCGCGCAACAACGCTCGGCTGGCGGTCGAAGACACTCGCCAGCAAATGGGTATCAAGGACTATATGGCTGACAAAAACCTGATCGCAGCAAGCCTGCACGGAAACCATGAGGTCTTCACCCGCATCATCGATACCGGCGGCAGGTTTGTGGCTCTGATCTCCGAGGGGCCGGAATTCATCTGGGGCGATGGATTTCTTCATAATTTCGTGGCGAGTTCAGTCCCACCGCTGTCACCGCTTTGCATCGTGCCCATACTCCCAACTGCGACTGTTTTGTTCACAAAACGGCACTCCTTCTGCGTCCAGCCCGAGCTGGTGACCATGCGCCTCGGCAAGGACGAGGTCGCGTTTTTCAACGAGATCGTCCAGATCTATTCGCGCAACTACATCTTCTTTCGCAAAGATAAGCCGCAGATCACGGAGCACTTTGCGACCCATGAGCATCTGGAGTTTGAGTACCACTCGCATGAGTGGCTCGACTGCCTGATTGAAAGCGCGGCGAGCTTCTTTCCAGCCCATTGAAGTTCAGGTTATAGGACGCTTTCTCCGCCAGCCGATCACCGCTGCGACGGGCAATTGCGCCGGGCGGGCACTGCAAGGAAATCGTAGCCATGCCGTTGGAAACCTGGATCGTCTATGTCGCGGCGGTGCTGGTGCTGATGTCGACACCGGGACCGAGCCAGCTGCTGATGCTGTCCAACAGCGTCGCCAACGGCTTCCGCCGTTCGCTCGCCACCGCCTGCGGCGACCTCACCGCCAATCTCGGCCAGATGCTGGCCGCCGGCCTCGGCCTGGCCGCGTTGCTGCTGGCCTTTGACAACGCCCTGACGATCATCAAATGGGCCGGGGTCGCCTATCTGATCTGGCTCGGGGTGAGGATGCTCCGGCGATCCGGCCGAACTGTCTCGACGGCCGGCGTCGGCACCAGCCGGGTCACATTGAAAGCCCTCTGGCTGCAAGGTTTTTTGACCTCCACCGCCAATCCCAAGGCGGTGGTGTTCTTCGCCGCGCTGTTTCCCCATTCATCGCCGCGCAGGGTTCGTTCTGGCTGCAGTTCTGGCTGCTGGCGGCGACCTATCTGGTGATCGACGGCATGTTCCTGTCGGCCTACGGCATCACCGCCGGCTGGCTTGCCGACAGGCTCAATGGCCCGGCCAAGGCCTGGCTCGACCGCATCGGCGGCTCGTTCCTGATCCTGGCCGCGGTTCTCCTCGGCCTGAAATCGTTGCGCGATGCGTGATCCGGCCGAACCGGACATGGATCAGCCGCGAACCAACTGGGCCGGCAACCTCACCTACAGCGCCGACGAATTGCTGCTGCCGAACACGGTTGAAGAGGCACGCGAAGCCGTCCGAAACGCCGCGAAGCTGCGCGTCGTCGGCACCCGTCACGGCTTCAACGACATCGCCGGCACCACCGGAACCCACCTCTCGCTGCAGCGCCTCGACCGGGTTGTGGCGCTGGACAGCGCGGCCGGCCGCGTCACGGTGGAGGCGGGCATGCGCTATGGCGATCTGTCGCCCTATCTCCACCACCGGGGCCATGCGCTCCACAATCTGGCGTCCCTGCCTCACATCTCGATCGCCGGCGCCTGCGCCACCGCCACCCACGGCTCAGGGACGGCCCTGGGCAATCTGGCGACCGCGGTCGCTGCCATCGACTTCATCAGCGCCGGCGGTGACCTGATCACCCTGTCGCGAGACACGGACGGAGAAAATTTCGCCGGTGCGGTGGTCGGCCTCGGCGGGCTCGGGGTCGTCACCAGGCTGACGCTGGACATTCAACCCGCCTTCGCCATGCGCCAGGAGGTGTTTCGGAACCTCCCATTAGCTGCCGTGGAAGGGGATTTCGACGCCATCATGTCGAGCGGCACCAGCGTCAGCCTGTTCACCGACTGGCACGGCAACACCGTCAATCAGGTCTGGATCAAACGGAAAGTGGAGGCCGAAGGGGTGTTCGAGGCGTCGTCGTCTTTCTTTGGCGCAAAGCCGGCAACAACGGATATGCATCCGCTCGCCGACCACGATGCCGCCCATTGCACCGAGCAAATGGGAGTGCCCGGACCGTGGTTTGAACGACTGCCTCACTTCAAGATGGAGTTCACCCCGAGCAGTGGCGAGGAACTGCAGGCCGAGTACTTTGTCCCGCGCGAATATGCCGTGGAGGTCGTGAAAATCCTCTCTCGGTGGGGCGATCGACTGGCGCCCCTGCTGATGATCTCGGAGATCCGTACCATTGCCGCAGACGATCTGTGGATGAGCCCCTGCTACCAGCGGCCGTGCGCGGCCTTTCATTTTACCTTCAGGCGGGACTGGCCGGCGGTGAAGCGCCTTTTACCCGGTCTGGAAGAGGCGCTCGCGCCGTTTCACCCCCGCCCGCACTGGGGCAAGGTGTTCACGATGTCGCCCCGGGCGGTGCAGGCGCGATACCCAAAGCTCGCATCCTTCCAAGACTTGGTGAGCACCTACGATCCGGGCGGCAAATTCCGCAACGCCTTCCTGGAGCGGTACATCGACGGGGACTCTTGACCGCGCTGCCGGAGGTCGGCGAGGAATCGGCGGTGAGATGGGCCGGCGCTGGCGTTTTTTTCCCGAGATCGTCAAAATCTGTCATCACGGCGGGGCGTCAGCGACGATTCGCCAGCTGTTTTGACGCCGACCCGGCGTTTCCAGCCGGCGTGAAGGTCGTTGACAGTACCAATCCGGAGAGGACGGCCAATGAAATCGCGCGTCATCAGAGTGTCCCGCCAGGGAGACCCGTCGGTCATGGATCTGGTCACGGTCGAGATTGCGCCGCCGGGTCCCGGACAGGCCCTCGTCCGCCACACCGCGATTGGGCTCAACTATCTGGATGTCTACCACCGGTCCGGGCAGGTTTCCTTGCCGGTGCCGACCGGCATCGGTGCGGAAGCAGCCGGCATCGTCGAGGCCGTAGGCGGCGATGTCAGCGAGCTCAACCCGGGCGACCGCGTCGCCTACGCCGGCGGTGCTCCCGGGTCCTATGCCGAATACCGCAACGTTGTCGCCGACCGGTTGGTCACGCTGCCTGATACGATAAGCGACGAGCAGGCCGCCGCGGTCATGCTGAAAGGGATGACGGTGGAATACCTGCTCAACCGCACCTACCCGGTCCGCTCCGGCGAGTTCGTCCTGTTCTACGCGGCGGCCGGCGGCGTCGGCTCGATCGCCGGCCAATGGGGCCGGGCGTTGGGCGCCCGCATGATCGGAATCGCCGGCGGCGCGGACAAGCGCGCGTTGGCGCTGGAACACGGTTACGAGGTTGTCATCGATCGAAACCGCGAGGACGTTGCCAAGCGTGTCATGGAGTTGACCGGGGACCAGGGCGTTCCGGTCGTTTACGATTCGGCTGGCAAGGACACCTTCGACCAGTCGATCAAATGCCTGGCGCCGCGCGGCTATTTTGTTTCGTTCGGATCGACCACGGGGCCGGTGCCGCCGGTTGCGCCATCGACGCTAGCGGCGGCTTCGCTCTACTTCACCCGCCCCACCCTCGGCACCTACACGGCCAGCCGCGAGGATCGGCTCGCCTCGGCCGAACAGGTTTTCTCCATGGTCGAAAAGGGCGACATCACGGTCGACATTCGTCAGCGCTACCCTTTGGCGGACGCCGTGCAGGCCCACCGCGATCTGGAAGCCGGGAACACCACCGGCTCATCCATTCTGACGCCCTGAGCTTGGCGTCGTCTCCTGCCCCGAACGCTCGAGTTTCACACCCCGGCTATCGTCGAACGCCGCACACTTCTACAGATGCCCACGTGCATCCCCCGTCCACCGCATCTTGCACCGTTGCATAGCACCTGTTGCTCTCCGCACACGTGTGGGGCACGTCAGCTGCACAGCAACCGCTTGAGCAAGCGGCCTTGCCCTGTAAGCATTGACAATTCGTTTCGCAGGAATATCCATTCTGACAGCAAGTAGCGCCACAATATACGGGGTATCCTGCCGGGCAGGATTGCGCCAGTCGCTGAAATGGAGCAGTTGTTGATAAAGGCGATCGTTGTATAGGACTATAAGGTAATTGTTTATTAAAAACTGTTCCTCCCTCAAGTAACACGAAATTTCTTCATACAAAGAACTGTTGAGATACCTGATATTTTCGTCCTGAGCTTTTGACGAATTTCCGGATATCCATATGAAAAACACCAAACTAGAAAGGACGACGATCGAAATTGTCTTCATCTCTCCAGCTCCATTGCCGCGCCCACTGGCCGACAATGGTAACACAACGGGCATCCGGCCACGAATTTCTGCCCTGAGCTGTCACGCGAGCATCGTAGGATTCGAACTCAACGCCTGAAAACCCGGCGGCGGCGTTTGCGATCGGCGCACGCCGTTCCTGGCGCTAGGCCCCTGCCGGTCCGGGGAAAGGCCCCAAATGGGTCGCCCGATGCTCCACCTGAAATATGTGGTTGTAGAGCTGCGCCACCCACTGTTTGCCCTCCGTTGTTTGCTCGAGATAACGCAGCGCCGGGCCGATCAGCGGCTGGACCTGCGTCCAGAAGAAATCCGGATAGTGTTCAAGCAGGTCCATCGGCGACTGGTAACCGAGTTGGGCGGCGAGGCCGACCTCGACAAACTCGTGATACAGGCCGTTGAGCTTGCTGTGATAGAACGGATCGGCCATCTGGCCGATCAAATCGGCCGCGCGAACCAGCGCCGGCTCGCTGTCGGTCGCGGCGTAGCGCGGATCGTCGGGCAGCGGAAAACGGGTGAAGTCGATCGCCTCGGCAATCCTGTTTTCGTCGATCAACTCGGAGCGGCCAAAACGT
This sequence comes from uncultured Bauldia sp., assembly GCA_963663975.2. GTDB lineage: Bacteria > Pseudomonadota > Alphaproteobacteria > Rhizobiales > Kaistiaceae > JANQRX01. Next base: position 346,282 of record CAXXRA010000015.1, read on the forward strand.
TCCAGAACGTAGATGATGCCTCGATCAACATGATAGGGGGCAAGAAACGCGTCCGAGGCTCCGCGCGGTGGAGTGATCAAGTCGCCATCCTTGTTGATGACCACCGCACTGTCGCCATCGCCGCTGCAAATGCCCCTCGTATAGCCGATATCGTGGACCAGAAGCGCCACGGTATAGTGCAGCCAGTCTTCCGGCAGCAGCGCCCCTGACAGCAGACGGCCGCGTAAAATCTGCTGGCCGACGAGCGTCACCATCATGGTGTGTTCGGCGTCATGGTAGAGCGCATCGGAGTTCCCGAGCCGCTCGAGAACCAGGCGGGCGGCGCCGCCGATATAGGCGCCATATTCCGGCTTTCGAAACGAGAAATGTTGCAGGTAGAGGTCCGACAAATTGTCGGCGAAGGCGGAAGCGGCGACCGATGATGGATTGAACATCCCTAAGGCTCTGAAGAATGATGATCCGAACGACCCCGGATTGTTATCATGGGGGTGGCCTTGCGGAAAATCGGAAGCACGGCCCGACAGCGTTGGATACAATAAATTCGCCATCTCCCGTCGAATCTCAAGCCGTTCCGGCAAGCGATGTCGTCCTTCGAGGAATGAAATCTGGAGCGGACGACGGGATCGTTCGGCCGCTATTGGCCGCCGTCCTCGCTTTCCTCCCCCGCCGTCGGCTTGGCGTGCTTGGGGCGGCGATTGTAGCTGCCGGCGTCCTTGGTGACGCGCTTGCGGTAACGCGGGTCGGAGAGCTGGCGCGCCAGCGGATTGCGCTTGGCCGGAGGCCGTCCGCGCTTGGATTTCTTGCCCTTCATCGCTGCTAGAGCCCTTTTGACCAACCCTTGAGTCAATTCTGTTTCGCGATTGGGGAGGCGATCCGGCGTCGAAACGATCGACGGGCGATGCCCCCGCATCGGTTGGCCCGGACTTCTCACACTGGACATGACCTGCGCCGGTTCAGGCCGTTGACAGGGCAGGAGAACGGCGAAGAGCGATGCTGTCGCATCGGCCAAGCCGTTCGACACACCCTGACAGCGGCCTCGGCCGGCCCTTCGGGTTGCGTGTCAAACGGCTTTCAATATTGACCCCCGATCGGCGTGCAAAATTGACTCCCCTGAGCGGCACGGCGGAGGTTGTCCCGGTAGTCAATAGGGGGGGTACCTGTTGACCCACCGGGGCAACCGGGCCGCAGGCACGGCCGGCGGCGGCTCAGGAGCGGTTCTTGAAGCGCCAGCTCTCGTTGCCGGTCTCGATGATCTCGCAATGATGGGTGAGACGGTCGAGCAGGGCTGTGGTCATCTTGGGGTCGCCGAAGACGGATGGCCATTCGCCGAAGGCGAGGTTGGTGGTGATGACGATAGAGGTGCGCTCGTAGAGCCGGCTCATGAGGTGGAAGAGCAGCTGCCCGCCGGCCTGGGCGAAGGGCAGGTAGCCGAGTTCGTCGAGGATGACGAAGTCGCGGCGTACAAGCTGATCTGCGGTGCGGCCCTGGCGTCCGGCGCGGAGCTCGGCCTCGAGGTGGTTGACCAGGTCGACGACGTTGTAGCAGCGGCCCCGGGCGCCCTTGCGGATGCAGGAGCGCGCGATGGCGACGGCGAGATGGGTCTTGCCGGTGCCGGTGCCGCCGACCAGCACGATGTTGCGCTTGCCCTCCAGGAAGCCGCCGCCGGCGAGCTCCTGGATCAGGGGCTCGTTGACTGGCGAGGCGGCGAAGTCGAAGTCGGCCAGCTCCTTGGCCGTTGGCAACCTGGCGGACGCCATCTGGTACTTGATCGAGCGCGCCGTCTTGTCGGCGATCTCGACCTGCAGCAGCGTACCGATGATCTGCTGCACCGGATGACGACGCTTGAGCCCGTCGGCAAGGATGTCGTCGTAGGCGGCGCGCATGCCCGCGAGCTTCAACGCCGTCATCATCGCCAGCACCTCATGACGCTCCATGACCGGCCTCCCTCAGGCGATCGTAGCGCTGACAGTCGGCCACCGGCCGGTGGCGAAGCTGCAGGCCCTCGGGCGTCGGGATGGTCGCCGGCGGTGCCGGCTGGCACTGCCGGGCGAGGATGTTGAGCACGACGTCGGCGCTGCAGGCGCCGCAGTCGAGCGCCTCGGCACAGGCCGCCTCGACCGCCTCCAGCCCGTCCTCCTGAACCGCCGCGAGGATCCTCACGAACTGCCTGTCACCGTCGTCGCAACCCGTCAGCCGGGCCCGTATGCGGCCGAGCGCGCCGGGCAGTTGCCAGCCCTTGAAGGGCGCGCCATTGCGCAGCGCGCCGGGCTTCCTCGTCAGGATCGGCACGTAGTGCCACGGATCGTAGGCGACCTGGCCGCGCCCGAAGCTGCGGGGATGCTCGGCGACGGTCTCGCCGTCCTGGCGGATGACGATCCGATCGGCGTAGGCCCGCACGTCGACCGGCCGCCCGACGGCACGGGCGGCGACGCTGTAGTGGTTGTTGTCGAAGCGCACCAGACAGGTCTTGGACACCGCCACCTCGGTGGCGTGGAAGCCGTCGAAGGGGCCGCGATAGGCCATCAAGAAGGGCCGCTCCTCCTCGAACACCTGCCACACCGTCTTGCTCTCGATCGTCGGATGCGGCCGCTTCTTGGCGTCCTCGATACACCGATCCATCAGCCACTCGTTGATCTCGACGTAGGAGCGGCCCCGCGGGATGGGCACGAACAGGCGGCCGCGGACGTCACCCACCTGCCTCTCGACCTGCCCCTTCTCCCAGCCCGCACCCGGAGTGCACGCCACCGGCTCCACCAGATGGTGGGAGCACAGCTCCAGAAAGCGCCGATTGTAGGCGCGCTCCTTGCCGACGAAGACCATGCTCACCGCCGTCTTCATGTTGTCGTAGATGCCCCGCCGGCAGACCCCGCCGAAGAAGTGGAAGGCCCGTTCGTGCGCCTCGAACACCATCTCCTGGCTCTCGCGCGGGAAGATTCTGAACCAGCTGCATGCGGCTGTAGCAGAGCCGCATGTGCGCCGCCTTCACCTTGGTCGTCACACCCGACAGGCGCGCGTACTCGTGGCTCCAGTCGAACTGGTAGGCCTCGCCGGGATCGAAGCTCAGCGGCACAAAACCCTGCGACGGCGACAACAGCCGCCACCGCCGACGCCAGGTCCTGGCGTAGCGGCGCACTGCGTCGTAGCCGCCGCCATAGCCCAGAGCCGCAAGGTCTTCATGAATCCGCAGCAGAGACAGCCGATCCCGGCGCGGCCTCTTCTCGTTGGCCTCCAGCTGGCGCTCGAGCTCATCCACCCACGGCCCAAGCTTCGGCATCGGCTGGATCTTGCGCTCGTAGCTGTACGAGGTCTCATCGCCCCGCACCACCTTGCGCACCGTGTTCTTCGAAACCCTCAAATCCCGGGCGATCTTCTTGATCGGAACGCCCCTCACCAGATGATCCCGACGTATCCGTGCGATCGTCTCCACAACCAGCATCTCCCCCACCTCGTCTGTCCAAACAACGAGGTGTGTTAAAAATCACAAAACCAGGGGGGTCAATTTTGGACGCCGATTACCCCACCAAGGGGGTCAATATTCCACGCCGATCAACACGTTGCGTTTCGGCCGACACCTGCCGTGTCGGGTGGCTCAACCGTATGACCAGATGCGCTTTTCGCCGCCCTTCTCGCATCTGTCTCGCCGAAACAGCAACGCAGGCCCGTGTCCAGTGTGAGAAATCCGGGCTAAATTGGATCGGCGTTGGGCGCCCGCCAATCGATAAACCCGAAGGGACGGGCGATTTTGCGCCAACTCCTGCGCCAAGTCTCTCGAGCGTATCCAGATACGCTCATCAATCCTTGACTTGATCTTGTCACAAAATCGCTCCGTCAGAATGGCTCAGGGTTGGTTGAAAGCGCTCTAACCGCCGGCCGTTGACCCGGCCCGTGTGCTCCCATATCTGAGGCCCCGTGGCCAAGCTCGATATCATAACCCTGCCGGACCGAATCCTGAGGCAGAAAAGCGCGCCGGTGGAAAGCGTCGACGATGAGGTGCGCGCCTTCATGGATTCCATGCTGGAGACCATGTATGAGGCGCCCGGCATCGGCCTGGCGGCGATCCAGGTCGGCCAGCCGCGCCGCATCATCACCATCGACTGCGCCGGCCGCGAGGACGAGGACGCCGAAGAGGACGCCGAAGAGGAGGTCGAGCCCAATCCGCTGTTCTTCGTCAATCCGGAGATTCTGTGGGTGTCGGCCGAGCGCGCCGCCCATGAGGAGGGCTGCCTGTCGATCCCGGAATATTTCGCCGAGGTCGAACGCCCGGCCTCGGTCCGCATCGCCTATCTCGACCGCGACGGCAAGCCCAGCGAGATGGAGGCCGGCGGCGTGCTGGCGGTGTGCATCCAGCACGAGATCGACCATCTCGACGGCACCCTGTTCATCGACCATTTGTCGCGGCTGAAGCGCGACATGGTGGTCAAGAAATTCACCAAGCAGGCGCGACAGGCCGGTTCCAAGGCGCTGCCGCTGTAGAGCCCTTTCGACCAACTCTGAGCCATTCTGACGGAGCGATTTTGTAGCAAGATCAAGTCAAGGCTTGAAGGGCGTATCTGGATACGGTCGAGGGACTTGGCGCAGGAATTGGCGCAAAATCGCCCGTCCCTTCGGGTTTGTTGATTGGCGGGCACCCAACGCCGGATCAATTTAGCCCGGATTTCTCACACTGGACACGGGGCCTGCGTTGCTGTTTCGGCGAGGCAGATGCGAGAAGGGCGGCGAAAAGCGTATCTGGTGATACGGTTGAGCCGCCCGACACGGCAGATGTCCGCCGAAACGCAACCCGAAGGGCCTCAACCGGCGCAGGTCATGTCCAGTGTGAGAAGTCCGGGCTAGAACGATGCGGTGGCATCGCCCGTCGATCGTTTCGACGCTGGCTCACCTCGCCAATCGTGAAACAGAATTGACCCAGAGTTGGTCGAAAGGGCTCTGGTGGATCAACCGGGGCATGTGAGTCCAAACAAGCTTGTCGATGAATGGCTTGTAAGGCATTCTAATGTCTCGATAAGTTGGTCCATCAGCAAAGACTCCAGTGGTCCGAAACGATGGCTTCGAACCACCAGTGCCCGGCGGTCAAGACACCATGCGCGTCGCTTTCTTCGGAACGCCGGATTTCGCGGTCCCCACGCTGACCGAGATCGTCGGCCAGGGGCATGAGATCGCCGCCGTCTACACCAGGCCGCCGCGTGCCGCCGGCCGCGGTCTGGCCGAGCGCAACTCGCCGGTGCACGACGTGGCGGCGGGATTCGACCTCACGGTTGTCACGCCCACGACCCTGAAATCCGACCGCGAGGCGGAGCGCTTCGCCGGGCTCGGCGTCGATGTCGGCGTGGTCGTTGCCTATGGCGCTCTGCTGCCGCCGACGTTCCTGTGCGCCCCGCCCCATGGCTGCCTCAATCTGCACGCTTCGCTGCTGCCGCGCTGGCGCGGTGCCGCCCCGGTCGCCCGGGCGATCATGGCCGGCGACCCGGAGACCGGCGTCATGGTGATGCAGATGGAGGATGGGCTCGACACCGGCCCGGTCGCCATGAGCGAGCGGGTGGGAATCGGCCCCGACGAGACCGCCGGCGATCTTGCCGAACGGCTTTCCCGCCTCGGCGCCGATTTGATGGTGCGGGCGCTGGCCGCTCTGGGGCGCGGTGCGCTCGATCTGACGCCGCAGTCGGCGGACGGCGCGACCTACGCCAGCAAGCTCGACAAGAACGAAACGCGCATCGACTGGTCGCGTCCGGCGACCGACGTCCACAACCATATTCGCGGCCTGGCGCCATGGCCCGGTGCCTGGTTCCAGGTCGAACTCGGCCGCAAGACCGAACGGGTCAAGGTGCTGCGCTCGACCCTGGTTGAGGACCAAGGCGCCCCCGGCGCGGTCATCGGCGAGGCTCTCACCATCGCCTGCGGGTCGGGCGCGGTGCGGCTGCTCGACGTCCAGCGCGCCGGCAAACAGCCTGCCGCGGCGGCCGATTTCCTGCGCGGCGTACCGTCGCCGCTCGCCTCCGTGTCGTGACCATCCGGCCATGCGTTTCAAGCTCACAATCGAGTTCGACGGCGGGCCCTTCGTCGGCTGGCAACGACAGCGCAACGGCCGCTCCGTGCAGCAGGTGCTGGAGGAGGCGGTGCTGGCCTTTGCCGGCGAGGCGGCGGTGATCAACGGTGCCGGTCGCACCGACGCCGGCGTCCATGCCCTCGGTCAGGTCGCCCATCTCGATCTGGTGCGCGACTGGCCGGCCGAGACCGTGCGCGACGCGCTCAATGCCTTCATGAAATCGGAGCCGGTGGTGGTGCTGTCGGCCGATCAGGTCGGCGATGATTTCGACGCCCGCACCTCCGCCACCGCCCGCCATTACCGCTACCGCATCCTCAACCGGCGCCCGCCGCCGGCGGTTGAACGCGGGCAGGCGTGGTGGGTGGCGGTGCCGCTTGACCACGCGGCGATGCACCAGGCTGGCCAGGCGCTGGTCGGCAAGCACGACTTCACCACCTTCCGCGCCGCCGCCTGCCAGGCCAGATCACCGCTCAGGACCCTCGATCGGCTGGCCGTCACCCGGGCCGGCGACGAGGTGGTGATCGAGGTTTCGGCGCGCTCCTTCCTCCACCATCAGGTCCGCTCCTTTGCCGGCTCGCTGAAGCTGGTCGGCGAGGGCAGTTGGCCGATTGTCGCGGTCGGCGAGGCGCTGGTCGCCCGTGACCGCAAGCGCTGCGGTCCGGTCGCACCGGCCGAGGGCCTCTACCTGGTCGCCGTCGACTACTAGGTGTGTCGATCAGGCTGCCTACGGCAGACCGAACAGCACACTGACTCCGGCAGCGAGAAAGAGGCTGAGGAAGAAGTCGAGCGCCACGATGCCGATCGCCAGACCGGTGGTGGCCTCCATCGCCCGCCGGGCGATCAGAAAGGCGAAACGCAGCACCGCGGCCGTGGCCAGCAGCCACAACGGCAACACCAGCGGCCCGATCCCGTCGAACACGATCTCCAGCATCGCGATGGCGGCAAACGGGCTGACGATCAGCACCGTCGACCAGTTTCTGACGACCACGTAAGGGGCGTAGGTGCGCTGAATGCCGAGCACGCCGGCCAGTGCCGCCAACAGAATCGGCAGCGTGACCCAGTCGAGGCCGAGTGTCACCGCCTGCGCCCAAACGAACACCGCGCCATCGGGTAGCTCGCTCGCCGGCAGGCGTGCCGGCATCCCCCGGTAAGCCGCGAGCATCGTCAGCCCGTAGAGCGGGGCGATCAGCACAATCGCCTGGAAAGAGCGCCAGAAACCGTCGTAGTCGGTGTCGAAATGGCGCATGGCGTTGGGACGGTCGATAAAGATCTCCCAGGCGCCGGTGAGCGAGCGGGTGATTTCGTCGCGGGTGATCACGGCTTCGACTCCTCGAAAAAACGATTGAGAAATCCGGCATAGATGCTGGTCAGAATCGCCAGATCGGCCACTGCCACGCGTTCGTCGACCTGGTGCATGGTAGCACCGACCAGGCCGCACTCGACCACCGGACAAACGTCCTTGAAGAAGCGCGCGTCCGACGTGCCGCCGTCGGTCGAAAGTTGCGCCTGCAGCCCGGTTTGGTCGCCAATCGCCTCCGACAGGCTTTGGGAGAGCGCTCCCTCGCCCGTCACAAACGCTTCGGCCACCGGCTCGACCCAGGCGATTTCGGCGTTGCGGGCGCCCGATTCGGCGACCGTTCGGGCGATCAGCTCCTGCACCGCCGGTCGCGGCCGGGCGTCGTTGAAACGGACGTTGAACCTGGCGCGGACGCTGCCGGGGATGACATTGGCGGCGGTGTTGCCGGTGTCGACCGCGGTGATCTGCAAATCGGACGGCTGGAAAGCCTCCGTGCCGGTGTCGATTTCCAGTGCGGTGAGCGCGGCGAGCGCCCGCACGAGGCCCGGCATCGGATTGTCGGCCAGGTCCGGGTAGGCGGAATGGCCCTGCCGGCCGGTGATGGTCAGGACGCCCGACAGGCTGCCCCGCCGGCCGATCTTCATGGTGTCGCCAACCCGCCCCTGCGATGTCGGTTCGCCGACCAGTGCGGCGTCGAAGTGGTGGCCTTGGCCGAGCGCCCAGCCGAGCATCTTGACGGTGCCGTTGACCGCCAGCCCTTCCTCGTCGCCGGTGATCAGCAGCGACAATTGTCCGCGCGGCAGGCCGCGGCCGTCGAGACGTTGCGCTGCTGCGGCCAGGAAGCAGGCGATGCCGCCCTTCATGTCGACCGCGCCGCGGCCGTAGAGGATGCCGTCATCCTCGATTGCGGCGAAGGGCGGGCGGCTCCACGCCGCCTCGTCGCCGGGCAGCACCACGTCGGTATGACCGGCAAAGACCAGATGGGGTTCACCTGAACCGATGGTGGCGAACAAATTCTCCACGTCCGGCGAGGCCGGGTCGGTGAAGGTGCGGCGCTCGACGTTGAAGCCGAGGTCGGCGAGCACGCCCTCCAGATAGTCGAGCGCGCCGGCTTCGGCCGGCGTCACCGACGGGCAGGCGATCAGCGCCTTGAGGTGTGAAACGGCGTCGGGAGAAACGGCGTCGGCCATGGCAAAATCGACTGCGGGTTGGTTGTTGATTGAGTTATTCGGGATGAAAGCGGGGCTTCGGCCCGTACCGGTTGGCGTCGGCATTGCCGGGAATGACGGCCAGACCGAGCAGCCACAGGAAGCCGAACACGGGAACCAGAAACAACAATACGAACAGCCCCGGCAGGCCCAGATCGTGGCATCGTTTGGCCGCGATGATGAACTGGCTCGGCAGAAACGGCAGCGAGATCAGCATCAACGTGCCGATGGTCACACCGCCGGTGGACTGACCGATGACGAAATTGAGCACCGCCGCGTTGAACGCAAAGATGAAGACCAGTCCGAGAATATACTCCACGCGCGAAGCGCGGCCGTTGACGCTGAGGAAGAAGGTGGCAAGCTGATTCAAATTGGCGGGCGGCATGTGGTCTCTTCGCTGATGGGGTCAGTCCCGCAGAAGTTCGTTGACCGACGTTTTCGAGCGCGTCCTTTCGTCGACCTGCTTGACGATGACGGCGCAGTAGAGCGACGGACCGGGCGTGCCGTCGGCAAGCGGGCGTGGCGGCAGCGTTCCCGGCACCACCACCGAATAGGGTGGTACTTCGCCCATATGGATCGCCCCGCTGGCGCGATCAACGATTTTTGTCGAGGCGCCGATGAAAACGCCCATCGACAGGACCGAGCCCTCGCCGACCAGGACGCCCTCGGCGACCTCGGCGCGGGCGCCGATAAAGCAATTGTCCTCGATCACCACCGGACCGGCCTGCAGAGGCTCCAGCACCCCGCCGATGCCGGCGCCGCCTGAAATATGGCAATTGGCGCCGATCTGGGCGCACGACCCCACGGTCGCCCAGGTATCGATCATGGTGCCGGGCCCGACATAGGCGCCGAGATTGACGAAGCAAGGCATCAGGATCGCGCCCTCGGCAATATGGGCCGAGCGCCGAACGATGCAGTGCGGCACCGCCCTGAAACCGGCGTCACGGAAGTCGTCAGGCGTCCAGCCGGCGAATTTCGACGGCACCTTGTCCCACCACGTCGCCCCGCCCGGTCCGCCGTCGATCGCCGCCATCGGGTTGAGGCGGAAGGACAGCAGCACGGCCATTTTGAGCCATTGATTGACGACCCACACGCCGTCGGCCTTTTCCGCCACGCGCGCCTTGCCGCTGTCGAGCAGGTCGAGCGCCTTCGCCACGGCCTCGTGGATGTCGCCGGCGGCATCGGGGCCGATCCGTTCGCGGTCCTCGAACGCCGACTCGATCACCGTGCGCAGTGCGTCGAGGTCTTGCGATGTCATGTGCGGGCCGGCCCTTGGCTTTCTTGAGCGGCCGGACCATAGCCGCCGGGCGAGCGGTGTCAAACCGCGGCCAGCGCCACAAGCACGTCGTCGAGAAATCCGGCCAGATCGTCGGTGACATAGTCGACATGGTCGGCGTCATGGCCTTCCATTTCCCAGTCTTCGGAGAACACCGGGCGGGTCCCGCCGGGCACGACCAGAACCGTCGTCATGCCAAGCTGGCGCGGCACCGCCAGATTGCGCGACAAATCCTCGAACATGGCCGCCGCGCCAGGTGTCACGCCGGTTTCGGCGACCAAGCGATCGTAGGTTTCGTGGGCCGGTTTGGGCAACAGATCGGCCCATACGATATCGAAGATCTCTTCGAAGTGATCGGTCACGCCGAGGCGTTCGGCAATTTTTTCGGCGTGTGCCCGCGACCCGTTGGTGAGGATGAATTTGCGACCCGGCAGGCGCTCGATGGCCGATGCCAGCCTGGGGTCGGGCTGGACCGGGCTGTGGTCGATGTCGTGGACGTATTCGAGAAAGCCGTCGGGCTCGATGCCGTGCTCGATCATCAGGCCGCGAAGGGTCGTCCCGTAACGGCGGTAATAGTCCTTCTGGACCTTGTGGGCGGCGTCGCCGTCGATTTCCAGCAGCCGGCCGACATAGTCGCGAATGCGACTGTCGACCTGGGCGAACAAATTAGTGTGGCGTGGATAGAGCGTGTTGTCGAGATCGAAGATCCACGCGTCGAGGGCGCGAAAACGGCGCCCGTCATCGCCGTTCAAGGCCGACGGTATCGAGTTCGGCTCCCTCATGGGGTGATCAGCGTGCCGGCGCCGTGGTCGGTGAACAGCTCCAGCAGCACCGCATGAGGCGTCTTGCCGTTGAGGATGACCACACCCTCGACGCCGCCCTCCAGTGCCTCGATGCAGGTTTCGACCTTGGGGATCATGCCCCCGGAAATCGTGCCGTCGGCGATCATTTGGCGGACCCGTTCCTTCGACAGTCTCTTGATCAGTTTGCCCGATCCGTCCAGCACACCGGGAACGTCGGTCAGGAACAGGAGCCGCGTTGCATCGAGCGAGCCGGCGATGGCGCCGGCGAAGGTATCGGCGTTGATGTTGTAGGTCTCGCCGTCGCGTCCCGGCGCGACCGGCGCGATCACCGGAATCAGCTCGGCCCCGAGCACGTTGTCGATCACGTCGCGGTTGACCTCGTTGGGCTCTCCCACGAACCCCAGATCGACGATTCTCTCGATGTTCGAGTCGGGGTCGATGACCGTGCGCTCCGCCTTGGCCGCGAACACCATGTTGCCGTCCTTGCCCGACAGACCGACCGCCTTGCCGCCGGCGGCGTTGATGGCCATGACGATTTCCTTGTTGATCGAGCCGGCCAGCACCATTTCGACGATTTCGATCGTGCGCCGGTCGGTCACCCGCAAGCCGGCCTTGAACTCCGATTCGATGCCGAGCTGCCTGAGCATCTCGCCGATCTGCGGTCCGCCGCCATGCACCACCACCGGGCGAACGCCGGAGGTTTCCAGCAGTGTGATGTCGCGCGCGAAGGCCTTGGCCAGATCCGGGTCGCCCATGGCGTGGCCGCCATACTTCACCACCACCACCTTGCGGTCGTAGGCGAGCATGTAGGGCAGCGCCGCTGAAATCAGCCGCGCCCGCTGGATCGCTGCCGCGGTTTCCTTGTCGTCGTCGTCGTTGGTCACTGAACGTCCCTCGGCGAGGAGAAGGGTCTATATCGGCTTTGCCGGTCGTCGACAAACGGCCAGGAGGGGCGCTGCCCGAACCCTGAGAGGGTCGGTTGCGCATGGCGGTTGTTACCATGGGAAAGCGGGCCAATTCCTAATCGGCCAGGGCAGCGATCTCGGCCCGCAGGATGTCCAGACCCTGGCTGCCATGGGACGAGGTGGCGATGATTTCGGGATGGGCGGCCGGGCGTTTGCCGATCGCCACCGCTGTCGCGGCCACGATCGTATCGAGCGCCGGCGGTTTGAGCTTGTCGCATTTGGTCAGCACGATCTGATAGGACACCGCCGCCTTGTCGAGCAGGTCGAGCGTGTCGAGATCTGCCGGTTTCAGGCCGTGGCGGGCGTCGACCAGCAAATAGGCCCGGCGTAAATTGGGGCGTCCGCGCAGGTAGTGGAACATCAGCCGGGTCCACACTGCGACCTCGCTCTTGGGCGCGCGGGCATAGCCATAGCCGGGCAAATCAACGGCCAGAAGCCGGGAACCGCTGTCGAAATAGTTGAGCTGCCGCGTCCGGCCCGGCGTGTTGGAGGTGCGTGCCAGTGTCGTCTGACCGGTCAGCGCGTTGATCAGCGACGACTTGCCCACGTTGGAGCGGCCGGCGAAGGCCACTTCGGCGACGTCGGCCGCCGGCATGGCGTCGGACGAAGCGACACCACGGACAAACACCCACGGCCTGGCGAACAGCAATCGACCGGTCTCAAGCCAGGCCGCATACGCATCGCTGTCCGTGGTGTTCATGATCTTGGGCGGCGCGATCCGTTGGTCGGCCGGGAGCGCGGCGCGGCGCAGCTAGGCTAGGCGGGCGGGCTGGGTTTGTCGCCGGCCGCCGTCCGCGACCGGGATTTGCGCCGTTTCGGGGAATTCTTCGGTCGCACCTTGCGTTTCGGATCGACGGGTTTGGCTCGTTTGGCTCGTTTGGCGGGCTTGGCCGGCTCCGCCTCGGCCGTCGCCTTGACCGGCTCGGGCTGCCGGGCAGGAGCGACGGCCGCGGTTGCCGAGGCGGAGGCCGCAGCCGCCCCGCGGCGGAAGGTACTCATGATGTTGCCGAACAGATCGACGGTCACACCATTGCGACGCATGATGACGTATTGCTGGGTCACCGACAGGGTGTTGTTCCATGCCCAGTAGATGACCAGCCCGGCCGGAAACGAGGCCAGCATGAAGGTGAAGACGATCGGCATCCAGGTGAAGATCATGGCCTGGGTCGGGTCGGGCGGGGTCGGATTGAGCTTCATTTGGATGAACATCGTGAAGCCCATGATCAGCGGCCACACGCCCACCACCAGCAGGCTCGGCGGGTCCCACGGGATGAGCCCGAACAGATTGAAGATCGAGGTCGGATCGGGCGCGGCAAGGTCTTGAATCCAGCCGAAGAAGGGCGCGTGGCGCATCTCGATGGTGACGAACAGCACCTTGTAGAGAGCGAAGAACACCGGAATCTGGATGGCGATCGGCCAACATCCGGCGACCGGATTGATCTTCTCCTTCTTGTAGAGCGCCATCAGCGCCTGCTGCTGCTTGGCCTTGTCGTCCTTGAACTTTTCGCGAAGCTCGGTCATTTGCGGCTGCAGCTTCCGCATCGCGCTCATCGACCGATAGGACTTGCTGGCGAGCGGAAAGAACCCCGCCTTGATGATCACAGTGGCCGCCAGGATGGCGACGCCGAAATTGCCGAACAGGTCGAAGAAAAAGTCGATCACCGAGAACAGCGGCTTGGTGATGAAAAAGAACCACCCCCAGTCGATCAGCCGGTCGAACAGCGTGATCTCGTACAGGTCGCGGTAGCCGTCGACAATGGCCACCACCTTGGCGCCGGCAAACAGCCGGTTGGTCAGTTCGAAGCTCTCTCCCGGCGCGACGGTTAGTGCGCCCTGGCGAAAATCCGCCTGGAAGACTCCGGTACCGTCCCCGGAATGCACGAAACGGCCGTCAAAGGGCCGCGAAGGGTCCGGTATCAGTGCCGTGGCCCAATATTTGTCGGTGATGCCCAGCCAGCCGTCGGGGACGCTGGCCCAGGTCTTTTCACCAGCGTCAACGATCTTGCTGTACTTCTCCTCCTCGACGCCGTCCTCGCCGAAAACACCGATCAAGCCCTCGAAGAGGATCCAGAATCCGGTCGTTTCCGGTTCGCCGATCCGCGTCAGGCGGCCATAGGCGGACAGATCGGCGGTCGCGGCGCTACGGTTGATGACCTTGTCGATGACGGTGAACATGTACGCTTCGTCGAGCGCGATGGTGCGCGTGAAAACCAGGCCGGCGCCGTTGTCGAACCTCAGGTCGACCGGCGTCTCGGGCGTCAGCGTCGCGCCCGATGGTGCGGTCCAGATGGTCGCCGCGCCGGGCACCTCGCCGGCCGATTCGGGCGCCTGCCAGCCGAACTCGGCGAAATAGCCGTCCGGGCCGCCGCTCGGGGAGAGCAGAATGATGGTGGGACTGCCGTCGTCGACGGTTTCGCGGTAGTCGTTGAGGCGCAAATCATCGATCCGCGCGCCGGTGAGATTGATCGAGCCCGACAGCAGATCCGATGCGATGGTGACCCGGCCGTTCTTGGCCAGCGCCGATTCGCGCGACCCGGTCGCTCCGACGGCGGTATCTGTCGGCAGTTGGCTGGTCGCCTGTTCGCCGGTGGACGAACCGGCCTGGGGTATGGCAATGCCGTCGGCGGCCGGGTCGCCCGCCTGGCCGGCCACCGATTCGGACGCCTGCTGCTGTCGCGCCGCCTGCTCCTGTTGTCTCGCCTGCTCGATCTGCGGTCCTGAAATGAAAAACGTCCAGCCGAACAGGACAGCCAGCGACAGCACGATGGCGATCATGAAATTTCGATTGTCAGGCATCTAGAGCCCCTTCAACCAACTCTGAGCCATTCTGACGGACGATTTTGCGCCAATTCCTGCGCAAAGTCTCTCGACCGTATCCAGATACGCTCATCGAACCCTTTACTTGATCTTGTCAAAAAATCGCTCCGTCAGAATGGCTCAGAGTTGGTTGAAGGGGCTCTAGCAAGCCCTTTTCCTGGCGCGAGCGCCTGCCGAAATCTCGTCCAACCCGCTCCTTAGATCGGCAGTGAGTCGCTCAAATGGAAGGGTCAGGGCCGCCCGCCGACCGATCAAAACATAATCCGTAGACGATTTGGCGCTTTTCCTCGACAACCGCACGGCTTCCTTGAGTCGCCGGCGTATTCGGTTTCGCACAACCGCGTTTCCTGTTTTCCTGGTCACAGTGTAGCCGAAGCGCGCCGGCCGCAGGGGGTGTGGTCCAGGACGGGCCGCCTGCAGGATGAAGCCGGCACGGATTATTCGCTTGCCTCTTGCCGCCGCCCGGAACTCGGACCGGCGCGTCAAACCTTGCATGTCTCGGGAGCCGCATCGGCTCGAGTCCGGAAACGTCGGGCGCTCAGGCGCTCAGGCGCTTGCGGCCCCGTGCACGCCGTGCCGCGATGACCTTTCTGCCGCCGGACCGGGCCATTCGCGCGCGAAATCCGTGCCGCCGCTTGCGCACCAGCTTGCTGGGTTGGTAGGTCCGTTTCACGTCTTGATCTCCGCACGTCTTTTTCGCGTCGGGCTTATAAAGTAATGAGCCAAATCAAGTCAACGTAACGATACCCCAGCTCACGGGAAAGAACGTCCCGCCGGAGCTGCCATCTGGGAGCCCGCGCATGGCGGAGATGCTGACGCCGGATATTTGCGTCATCGGCGGCGGGCCGGGCGGTGTGGCGGTTGCCGTGGGCGCGGCTCGGCGCGGCGTTCCTGTCGTCCTGGTCGAGAAAGGGCGCCTCGGCGGCGCCTACCTCAATGGCGGCGGGGTTGCCTCAAAGGCGTTTCTTGCCGCCGCCGAGGCACGCGAATGGCTGCGTCGCGGCCCGCTCGCCGGTGTGACGGGCGCGCCATTGCAGGTCAATCTGGGCAAGGTCCGCGACCATGTCGGCGGGGTGACCGAGGGGATCGCCGCCAACATGACGCCCGAGCGGCTGACCGCGCTCGGCGTGACCTTGGTTGAGGGTGCCGCCCGTTTTGTCGATCGGCGCACCGTCGAGGTGGCCGACACCCGCGTCAGGCCGCGGCGTTTTGTCCTGGCCGTCGGGGCCAGGCACGTTGCGCCCAAGATCGCCGGGCTGAAGGCCCTCGACTATCTCACGCCCGAAGATGCCTTCGACCTCGGCCGGAAGCCCAACCATGTGCTCGTGCTCGGTGCCAGCGGCCACGGGCTTGAAATCGCCCAGGCGTACAGCCGGCTCGGGATCGACGCCAGCCTGGTGGACACCGGACCGCCGATCCCCGACCACGATCCGGAGCACGCCGACATTGTCATCGATCGGCTGCGCGCCGAAGGCGTCCGCTTCCGCACCGGCGTCGCCATCAGGTCGGTCGCCAAGCGCCGCGGCGGCGTTCGTTTCCAGGTTGACGAGACCGCACCGGGGGGCAAGACCCGCGATGTCAAGATCGACGGCTCACATCTGATCGTCACCGGTCAACGCGCCGCCGAGACCGGCGAACTGGGGCTCGATGTTGCCGGAATCGATCTTGGCTCGGACGGGATTGCGGTCGATGCGCGACTGCGCACGGCCAACCGGAGGGTTTATGCCATCGGCGATGCGGTTGCCGGCTCACCCAGCGTCTCCCGCGCGCGGCTCCACGCCGCCACGGTCCTGCGCACGATCCTGTTTCGCCTGCCAACCCGCGTCGACGACAGCGCCGCGGTGCGCGTGGTCCATACCGACCCGGCAATCGCGGCGGTGGGCTGGAGCGAGGGCGAGGCCCGTTTCCGCGGACAGGCAATCCGAATTTTGCGATTTCCCTTCAACGAGGTCGACCGCGCCCGGATCGAGCGTTCGCCCTATGGTGTGGTCAAGATCGTGGCGTCGATCCGCGGACGGGTGCTCGGCGCCACCGTGGTCGGTGCCGCGGCGGACGAATTGATCGCGCCGTGGTCGTTGGCGGTCGCGCGCCGGCTGCCGATTGCCGCGCTGGCCGATCTTCAGGTCGCTGTGCCGTCGCTGTCGCAGGCTTCCGTATCTGCCGCTGCAACCTTTGTTGAGCCCGATTTGACGCCTCATTGGCGGCAGCGCATCATCAAACTGCTCAGAAGATTCGGCTGAACGGACGCCCGTAAGCCAACTACATCGCTGGTGCCCTCGTGCCCTTTCCCCGCCATTGCTCGGTACTCAGATGAAAGGGCCCAAAGTAGACTCGGTGCTCAATCCAAGGTAGTACTATCATGCCTATCGTTGTCGGGAGGATGCCATGGCTGAGCAAAAGGCAGATTATGAAACCGAATCGGGGTCGGAGCAATTGTTGTGTGCGTTGCCGGAAGTTGTGGAGCGCGAGCTGGACCCGAATATTGACCCGCATCGCGCGCTAGCGATCCGCCCCATCGACAAGCAATGGGTCAACCGAACCGTCCTGCACTACTATTTCTTCGACCGAGCCACCGACGGCCGTTGGGTCGGCGCGGCGGATCAGCAGCAGGCGGTGCGAGACGCGTTCCAGACTTGGAAAGACCTCGACATCGGGCTGGTATTCGAGGAGGTCGGCGAGCGCCAAGAGGCTGAGGTCCGTATCGGATTCCTGCCGGGTCGTTCCTGGTCCTACGTCGGTCGCGATGTCATCGACCTTGTGCCCGATCCCAACAGACGCACCATGAACCTCGGCTGGAGCGTGACGACGGCTTTTGGTCGGGACACCGCGGTACACGAAATTGGTCACACACTTGGCTTGAAGCACGAACACCAGAATCCCAACTCCGGAATCGTTTGGGACGAAGAAGCGGTCTACGCCTACTTCACCGGGCCACCCAACAATTGGACCCGCGCGGACACCGATCGCAATGTTCTCGATAAAGTTGACCCGCGCACGGTGGAGGGCTCCGTCTGGGATTCCGACTCCATCATGCACTATTCATTCGGGCGCGGACTTATCAGTCACCCGACACAGTTTAGGAATGGGTTGACCCCGGCTCCGGGCGTCTCCGATTTGGACATCAAGTGGGCGAGGAGATTCTACCCACCGCTGGCGGGGGAGGAGGACGAGAAGACGCTTGCGCCGTTTGAAGTCCAGCGCCTTGAGATCGGTCCCGGTGAGCAGATGGACTTCCACATCCGTCCAACCGTTTCCCGTCGGTACACCATCCAGACATTTGGCATAGCATCATCAACCAGCGACGCTCGGATGTTGTGATGGTGCTGTTCGACGCACGGTGCGTCTCCGATGTTGATCATGGTGCTGTTCGACGTCCGTGACGATCAGCCGCGTTTCTCGCCGGGGACGACGACAGCGGGCACGATCTCAATGCCCGACTGAAGCTGAGGTTGGTACGGGGAGGTGAGTACATCCTTCGTGTGCGCCTCTACTATGAACATATGAGCGGCGAAACCGCCGTGTTCATGTGGTAGCGACGGCGTTGTCACATAAATCCGCGATGGCTCCGAACTTGCACGGCCCGCGGCCAAAGTCAGAGCGCCACCGAGCCGGCCAGATCGGCCAGAAAAAGCCGCGGAAACGCTGAGCGAACGGGATTAATCAAGATCACGATGGCGGGACTGGTCGCGCTCAAGGAGATGCCTGGCCTGGTGCCGCTGTCGAAGTATCTGATGGCTGACGTGAAAAGCGACGCGTAATCCGCGAGAAGCGGCCGCGATCGGGGCTTTATCATCGCCCCGGCGGGCATTCGTCGCGGTCACCGCGATGCTCGTCACTGCCCCTGAGCGTAAATGCCATTCCGCGATCCTCCGCCTTAATTCTCCGCTGTTCTGCCCGGCTGGATCTTGATGCTCATTGTTGGAACCATGATTGAGTGAGTTTATGGTTGGGAGCTTTGGATCAGCCTGATTTGACGCCCAAATGGCGGCAGCGCATCATCGAACTGCTGAGAAGATTCGGCTGAACGGATGCTTGATCAAACGGCCAAAGACGAGAGCGGCAGCGCCAGCGACGCCGGCCGGACCACGCCCCCGCCCGAGCCCGATCGGCGCCGCGGGCTGGGCCTCACCTGGCGTCTGTTGACGCTCACGGTCCTGTTCATGATGGCGACGGCGATCCTCATCTACGTGCCGACGATCGCCAATTTCCGCGTGAGTTGGCTGGCCGATCGCATGACCATGGCTGACGCGGCGAGTTCGGTTCTGGCGCTATCGGTGGCCGCCGACATCCCGCGCGAGATCCAGGACGAGCTGCTGACCGCCGTCGGCGCGACCGCCATCGCCATCCGGGACGGCTCAGTCAGCCGGCTGATCGCCACCGTCGAGAAGCCGCCAGACGCCGACCGGGTCGCCGATCTCAGGTCGATGGACCCGCTGACCGAGATCTATGAAGCGTTCGATACCCTGATCGCAACCGGTCCGCGCACACTCAGGGTGATCGGCGAATCGCGGTCCGGGGCGCTCCTTGAAATCCTGATTGATGATCGCGCGCTGCGCACGGCCATGGTCGAATTTTCGGTCAACGTGCTGTGGCTGTCGGCGCTTCTCTCGCTGATCACCGCCGCACTCCTCTATCTGGCGCTCAACCGCCTGCTGGTGGGGCCGATGCGCCGCATCACCACCAGCATGGTCAATTTCTCCGAGGCGCCGGAGGATCACGACCGGATCATCATTCCCTCCGGCCGCACCGACGAGGTCGGTATCGCCGAGGAGCGCCTGGCGGCGATGCAGCACGAGCTTCAGGAGACCCTCCGGCAGCAGCGGCACCTCGCCGATCTCGGTCTCGCGGTCTCGAAGATCAACCACGATTTGAGGAACATGCTGGCTTCGGCGCAGCTCTTCTCCGACCGCATCGGCAGCCTGCCTGATCCCGCCGTGCAGCGTTTTGCGCCCAAGCTGATCGGCGCACTCGATCGCGCGATCTCCTACTGCCAGACGACGCTGGCCTATGGCCGGGCGCGCGAGGACGCGCCCACCCGCCGGCTGTTGCGGCTGAAGCGGCTGATCGACGATGTCGCCGAGGTTCTCGGCCTGGAAGAGCACCCGACGATCACTTGGGAGAACGCGGTGGCGGAGGATCTCGAGATCGACGCCGATCCGGACCAGATGTTCCGTGTGCTGGTCAATCTCGGCCGCAACGCGATCCAGGCGCTGGAGAGCGACCCCGGGCCGGCGGTCGTGCGGCGGCTGACCATGACGGCCGATCGCCGCCAGGGCCAGGTGACCATCGTGGTGCGCGACACCGGACCCGGCGTGCCGGAGCGCGCCCGCGCCAAGCTGTTTCAGGCCTTCCACGGCTCGGTCAAGCCGGGCGGCACCGGTCTCGGCCTGGCGATCGCGTCCGAGATCGTCGGCGCCCATGGCGGCTCGATCGCACTCATTGACCCCGACGAGCCGGGCGCGGTCTTCCGCATCATCATTGCCGACCGCCGACAGCGCGGCCGGGACAGGCTCGGCAAGTAGCCAGGCGACGTCGGGCCGCCGGAAGCGCGTTCTCGTCAGATCGGACTGTTGTCGCGGTGTCAGGCGACCGGCAAGGCCATCGCCGCGCCGACATAATACGGCCACACGATGATCGCCAGGACGCCTCTCCAGAACGACAGATCGAGGAAGCCGATGGTGAACAGCCAGCCGGCGAACCAGAGAAGGCCAAGCGAGGAATGTTGTTCGATTTTGATCTTGTCCATGGGTAACGGGCCTATCGCGGTGTTGGTCGGCTCACACTTTGACCGAGCGTAAGCCAGAGAGGCGCCAAGACTACAGCACGTCATCACGGTCCGTACGGACGGACCCGCCGTGTTGCAAAGAAAACCGATGGGTCAGGCGGTGTCGGCTCCGGAACGACGTTGATTGTGGTGACGGCGCGGCGCAGCTCGCCTGCGCGGAGGCCGCCCCTTTTTATCAAGCTGCTCTGCGGCGGCGGCTTGCCATTTCGCGCAAGATGTTCAAAACGGAAACGGGGTCGGTTTCGATAATCATGAGGTAGGCACGAGAACCGCCCAGTGGGCGCGAGCGCGCTTGCTCCCAATCTCTGATTTGCGTCACGGTAAAGCCGAACGCAGATGCGAAGTCCTCCTGCGACATCTCACACTGGCGGCGGATGGCCCGCACGTCGATGTCGGGCGGGATGAACAGGCGCGCCGGCTTGGCTTCGCCGCGCGCAACCGCGATGGCCTCGTTGAGGCCTTCGGCGATTTTATCGAATGCTCTCTTGCTCATCGTGTCCCACCCTTTCTGAACTTGTTCGCATACTCGCTTACTAAAACCTTGGTGAGCTTCTTCAGCCCGTTGCTTTCAGCCCTTGTCAGAGTGGACTTTTCCCCTTTCTCAGAGACCGTAATCAGGAATACCGGCATTTCGTTACCGGAGTAAGACGTGATGGTCCGGTATCCGCCGCTTTTGCCCTTGCCCCGTTTCGCAAACCGCAGTTTCCGGCAACCACCAGTGCCCTGCATCTCGACCCCCGCCAGGGCTGGCGGCTCTCGATGTGGCGATGGCGGACCCGGCCTATTGCAAAGAAGACAGAACACTCACGCACCATCGGCCCCGGAAGGATGTTGACCGTGGCGACGGTGCCTCGCGGCTCGCCTGCGCGGTCTGGTGATCAGGCTTGCAATGACCTGTCCGTTTCTTTAGCTATTCCGGCGACGGTCCCAGGCGAGATCGTCGACCCGAATAAGCGCTCGTAGCTCAGCTGGATAGAGCACCAGACTACGAATCTGGGGGTCAGGGGTTCGAATCCTCTCGAGCGCGCCATTCTTTTTTCGGAGATCCTTTTGCCGCTGATCCAACCCTTCCGAGCGCTCCGCCCCGCGCCGGCGCCCGCCGCCGAGGTGCTGGCGCCGCCCTATGACGTGCTGACCAGCGCCGGGCGAGGTCCGATTGGGTAGGACACGTCGATTGGCGCCGAATTTAGCCGAGGGCCCGAGATTGCGGACAGGTTATTGAGGCGAGGGATTCAGGAAGAGCCGCCCGCGCGAGGATTTGGATCTCGTTTGAGGGTGGCCGGGCGACCAGGTCGAAATCGAAAACTCCCTCGCCATTGCCGACCTGCGGTCGATCAGTTTGTGGTGACCGAGCCAAACCATGCCAGGCCCCTCGTTGCCCGTCTGACGGGGCGGAAACGCAAGGTTCCCTCCCACCCCGTCGACAGATTGACTCAGTTCATGGCTTGCTTGGCGGCATCGTTCACCATCATGTCGGGATTGTCGGCGCAGACTGCGGCGACGCTCTCGGCCATGACCCCCATGTCATCAGAAGCCATAGCATCAGAAGCCATGGCATCAGAAGCCATGGCATCAGACGGCTTGTCGTCGGATTTCATGGCATCAGTAGCCATGGCATCGGTAGCCATGGCATCAGACGCCATCGAGCTCATCGCCTCCATCTGAGAGCTGGAGTCCATTGCGGTGAAATCGGCGCAGCTCATCTCGTCAGTAGACATTTGCGCGAATGCCGGAAAGGCCAGCACGGCTGAAAGGATCGATGTCGCGAGAAGCTTCTTCATTATTACACCTCCATTGGGTTCGCTTGGAACATTGTTGCAATTAGACACTTTGAGCCGCCGACATCGCCCTTGGGCGCATGGTCAGCGATACTGATTGCGAGGGGTAAAGCGTTGATATTTGCGGCTGGTTTGCGGTCAGTTATGTTTCGGTTAGGGGAGGACACAACTATTTGACATTGCGGCCACCAATCGGCCTGCCGTGCTCGTCAATATGGCGGTCTGAAGCGCTGTTCACGACCTTTGCGATTAAGAAGAGACGAGCCCGGAACGATAGTTCACCAACAGGCGTGGGCAACTGGTCACTGAAGTGTTGTCCTCAGCGGGTGGCGACGACGGCCTATCGCAGCACATTCCAGACATCGCCGATCTAATGATCCACGTGCGGTTTCGGGGCGGATGAGGGACATCAGTTGTCGCGCATCTGCGGGGCTGGCCGTAGCTTGTGCGTTGCTGAAGTCGTGCTGCTGATCGACTTTGCCCAACGTTTGAAAGTGAGGCGCGTATCTCGCCTCGGATCGAGGTTGATGCCGAGGGTCGGAAGATTTAACGTTGATTGCGACCCTTACTCTCGGCTAGTCCGAACCCGCTGTCGGGTAACGCCAGTCAATAGAATCAATGACTTAACCCAGACTACGAATCTGGGGGTCAGGGGCTCGAATCCTCTCGAGCGCGCCAATTTTTTTCGGAGATCCCTTTGCCGCTGATCCAACCCTTCCGAGCGCTCCGCCCGGCGCCGGGGCGCGCGGCGCAAGTGCTGGCGCCGCCCTATGACGTGCTGACCAGCGCCGAGGCGCGGCAGGCGGCCGACGGCAAGCCATGGAGCTTCCTGCACGTTTCCAGACCCGAAATCGACCTTGCCGCAGGTGCCGACCCCTACGCCGACACGGCCTACGCCAAAGCGGCCGACAACCTTCGCCGCATGATCGCCGACGGCGTGCTGATCCGCGACCAAGAGCCGGCCTACTACATCTATCGGCTGACCTGGCGCGACCACACCCAGACCGGGCTGGCGGCCGTTGCCTCGGTTGCCGACTACCGCACCAATCGTATCCGCAAGCACGAAATGACCACGCCGGTGAAGGAAGACGATCGGGTCCGCCAGATCGCGGCGATCAATGCGCAGACCGGACCGGTGATGATGGCCTACCCGACCGCGGCCAAGGTCGACGCCGCGCTCGCCGATGCCGCCACCGGGGAGGCCGAGGTCGACGTCACCGCCGCCGACGGCGTCCGCCACCAGCTTTGGATCGTCGACGACCGGACGATGATCGCAGCGCTGACCGCGGCGGTCGATGCCTTGCCGGCGCTCTATATCGGCGACGGGCACCATCGCTCGGCGGCGGCCGCGCGGGTGGCCGAGGCGCGCGCCGGTGGCGCCGCCTCGAGCCGGTATTTCCTGTCGGTGCTGTTTCCCCATCACCAAATGACCATTCTCGACTACAACCGGGTGCTGAGGGATCTGAACGGCCACAGCCCGGACGAACTCATCGCCGCACTGGGTGCGCGCTTCTCGTTGACGGCAACCGACGAGCCGATCCGCCCCACCACGGCCGGCGAGTTCGCCATGTATGTCGACGGCCGATGGCATCGGCTGGCGATCAGACCCGAACTGATCCCCGGCGACGATCCGATCGGCCGGCTGCCGATCACCTTGTTGACGCGCCATGCGATTGCGCCGCTGTTCGGCATCACCGATCCCCGCACCGACAAGCGCATCGACTTCGTCGGCGGCGCGCGCGGCCTGGTCGAATTGGAACGTCGGGTCACATCGGGCGAGATGGCGGTCGGCTTTGCCCTCTACCCGACCCAGATGGCCGACCTGATCGCGGTGGCCGACGCCGGCGCCATCATGCCGCCCAAATCCACCTGGTTCGAGCCCAAGCTTGCCGACGGCATGGTCAGCCATCTGCTCGACTGATGCGCCGGACGCCAAGGCGGCTGGGCGGGCACGACCGACGGGCGGTCACCGCGGGCGTCCTTTGTCGTTCTGACTTCTCGACCACTCTCCAGGCCCTTGTGACGGTGTCGCGAACACCGTGATTCGGCCCTTTCCCTACAACCTGAGCTCGTGCTTTTTCAAAAAATTCGTGATAATATTGCAGTCTCTCGAAACACCTTTGTGGACGACTTCGGGACAACCGGGGCGGTCGGGATCGAACGGGGAGATCACAATGGCTCGGAATTTCACGGCCGTGGATTGGAAGGAATTTTCCAGTCTGGTGGAGGCATTTCCCTTCCAGCGCCGGATCACGGAGGTCCATCTTCATCATACCTGGCGTCCGCGACAGAGTGACTATCGCGGCCAAGCCACCATCCAGGGAATGTGGCGCTACCACACCCAGGATCGCGGCTGGAGCGATATCGCGCAGCACGTGACGGTGGCGCCGGACGGCGCAATCTGGATTTGCCGTAATTTCAACTGGGCACCGGCCAGCGCCGTCGGCTTCAATGGCAACAGCGCTTCCGGTCCCTTCATGATCGAGATGATCGGCGATTTCGATCTTGGGCAGGAAGACATCACAAAGAAGCAGAAAGAGGCGACACTGGCCGTCATAAAATCCATTCAGACAAAGTTTGGATTGGGACAGCGGGCACTCGGTTTTCACAATGAAATGTCGACGAAGACTTGCCCGGGCGAGACGATCGACAAGGATCAATGGATCAAGGATGTTCGTAATTTTTCGCTCGGCGATACCAAAGGAAGATCGCGATCGTCTCCGTTCGATCGGGATGCCAGCCGAGCCTGGCAGTTGATCCGGGCGCTGTCTCCCGACGAACCCCAGCCCGACTTCGACAGCATTGTCTCGGCCGACCATCCGGTCGGCTTCGAGACTTTGGAGGAACGTGGCCAGACCGATCGCGGCGCCCGCGGGCCGGCGCTAAGTGACGACATGATCGCCGAACTTGCCGATCATGTCGTCAACCTCGAAATGGGCCAGTTTTCCAGCAGCGGCGAAATCAGCACCGATCAGGGTGACGTAGACCGCATATTCGATGAACTGTTGCCGGCCGAAGTTGCGAAAACTGGCGGCAATGCCCGATTGCTTTTCTATGCCCATGGCGGACTGGTTTCGGAATCGAACGCCCTTGCCGGCGCTTTCAAGCAGCTGAAGTTCTGGCGCGCCAATGGCATCTATCCCATCTTCTTTATCTGGGAAACCGGCTTTGCCGAAACGATCAGCCAATTGCTGGGAGCTTCCAGCAGGAGGATGGTGGGACCTCGTGGCGAACGTGCCTTCGGGCCGGGTGACTTTTTGATCGAAGAGTTGGCGCGAGCGCTCAAGGGTGGCATGCTCTGGGGCGGCATGAAGCGCAGCGCCGAGTTGGCCAGCGCAGCTGGCGGAGGTGCAACGTACGTGGCCGGCCGCGCTGCGGCATTTTTAAAGAACAACCAGAACGATGTGGAGATCCACACCGCGGGCCACAGTGCCGGCGCGATATTCCAGGCCAATTTCATGCCGCGGCTTGTGAACGAAGGAGGCGAAGTCAAGACGGCTCACTTCATGGCGCCGGCGGTTCGCAATGACGCCTTCCATGACTTGGTGAGCCCGCTGCTGGGCAAGGGAATCGGCCCGCTCTCCGTTTTCACGATGCGCAAGCAACTTGAACGCAACGACAATGTCGCGGTTCTTTACCGCAAGTCCCTTCTTTATCTCATCCATAGGGCGCTTGAGCCGGAACGCGGCGAACCGATTCTGGGCCTTGAAGTCTCACTCCGCGACGATCAAAAGGCGAAGAAGATCTTTGGGCTGACCGGCACTCAATCGAAGCTGGGTGACGTGGTCTGGTCCAAGGCCGGCGACATCGATGGCGGCAACGCCAGCGATGCAACCACGCATGGCGGTTTCGATGACGATCCCGCGACGATGGAGTCGATCGCGCGGCGCATACTGGATCGGCGAAATGGCGAGCCGGTGGCCCCCTTTCCACCTCTTTCACGAGACTTTCCCGGTGCTGATTTCTGGGAGGGTCAGGTCGACTTGCCGGAGGGGCTGGAGGAATTTTTCGCTTTTTCCGTGCCGCCGTCAGCCCCGCCGGAATTGGCCGGCGCCGTGGGCCAACAGCCGGGGTCCCCCCCGCCCGCCGCCTCCGATGGAATTCGCCGCAGATTGGCGCTTTGCATAGGGATCGACAACTACCGCCACATCAGTGGCCTGAGCGGTTGCATCAACGACGCCAAGCTCTGGCAACGGACGCTCGCCGGACTCGGCTACCAAACGACGAGATTGGACGATCCGGAAGCCGCAGCCATCCGCGACGCGGTCGGCCGAATGATTGCCGATGCGGGCGATGGGGACAGTCTTGTGCTCCAGTTTTCCGGGCACGGCACCCAGTTTGAGGACACTGACGGTGACGAAGCGCAGGGCGACACGCCGGGCCTCGACGAGTGCTTCTGCGCCGTCGATTGCGGCGCCGGAAGCGACGGCCTGGTGATCGACGACGAGTTCAGGGCCATGTTCGCGAAACTGCCAGAAGGAGCTCACCTGACAAGTTTCTTCGATTGCTGCCATTCCGGCACGATGAACCGGGCTGCCCTGCGGCTCCATCGCAGCCGGGCGGGGAGCGGCCGCAGGCCTCGCTTCGTGGCGCCGAATGCCGCCATGCGACAAGCTTACCAGGGACGTCTGGCTGCGACCCGCGCCTTACGGGGGCCTTGCCTCCCGACTCCCGAGATGTTCAATTTTCCGCCTGCCGCTCCGATGAACTCGCCTATGAGAACAATGGTCAGGGGGACTTTACACGCCACGCCTGCGGCTTGCTCGCGGCGAGCGGATGGCCCGGGATTTCGAACTCCCAGTTTCGTGATCGGGGGATCGAGGCCTTTGGTCCAGCGACAATGCAGAATCCGAATGTCCACTGCGCCGGCCCGTTCCTGAGCATGCGCTTTTTGCAACTTCGTGCATGAGAACTGTTCCTTGGCTGGTCAGGCGCCAAGACCTACCGGACAGTCACACACCGTGAGCGCAGACGATCGGAATGATCATCGAGCTGAACGGTTCACCGAGTTCGGATCGCTCCAACCCGGTGAAGGTCAACACCACCGGATTGACCGTCGTGTCTTGAACGCGGCCAGAACCCGTTTGTTTGAGCCGGACGCCGACGATCCCGCTTCACGGCCGCTTGAAATTTTCGCTCTCGATCCCGCTGTTTCGAAGCTCGAGGGCGGTGTCGTCAGTCTGTCCGTGCCCTATGAGCCCCTGCAAGAAGGGCCGGTCGGCTCCGTCGTCGAGGTCTCCAATATCGATGCCGAAGGCAACACGCTTGCCAAAGCGAATCTCGAGGATCCTGCCATTCTGATGCAGGGCGGTTACAAGGCATCGTTGTCGCGCCCCGAATTCCATCAGCAAATGGTTTACGCGGTGGCGATGCACACCTACGGGAACTTTTCAAAGGCGCTGGGTCGCAGCGTGTCCTGGGCGTTCGAGCCACCTTCAGATCCCGGCCAACCGAACCGCCTGCTCCTGAAACCGCACGGCGCGGAATCGGCCAATGCATGGTACGACGGTGCCGGCGGCGAGATCACATTCGGCTATTTCAAGCCGAAGGTATCGACGCCCGTTGTGCCCAAAGATTCGGGTCATCTGTTCACCTGCGTGTCCCACGACATCATTGCGCACGAAGTGAGCCATGCGCTGCTTGATGGGCTGAGGACCCATTTCGATCTCCCCACCCACCAGGAAACGCTCGCCTTTCACGAAGCATTCGCTGACCTCGTCGCCTTCCTGCAGCATTTTACTTTCGACGATGTCGTGAGCGCCCAGCTTGGACGCGCCAAAGGCCAGCTCGAAAACGCATCCGAGCTTGTAAGCCTGGCGCGGAATTTTGGCCTCGGACTCGGTCTGCCCGGAGGAACACTTCGGACCGTCTGGGATTCTGCGGGAACCGACAGGGACGAGCAGGATCTGTTCGTTTTGAAGGATGATGTCACCGAGCCGCACGAACTTGGACAGGTTCTCATCTACGCCATCTTCGACGCGTTTCTGACCATCTACAATCGTAAGGCCAAGCGCTATATCAAGCTCTCGACCGGCGGCACCGGCGTGCTTCCAGAGGGCGATATTTCGCCGGTTCTGCAGGAATTCCTGGTCGAGGAAGTTCGTGAGCTGGCGCGTCAATTCCTGTCGATCTGCATTCGGGCAATCGACTATTGTCCGCCGGTGGACGTCCGTTTCGGCGACTATCTCCGGGCGATGATAACCGCCGATCGCGACGCCGTATCGGACGACAAGTGGGCGTATCGGGAGGCGATCATTCGGGCCTTCGGCCGGCGCCAGATTTTTGGCGAAGGCACCGCATCGATGACCGAGGATGCTCTGGCATGGAATGGTCCACGGATCCCCGTCTCCGCGCAGGAGGGGCTGAGCTTCGGCAGGATGCGGTTTGACGCCGATCCCGGCAGGCCGGCGAGCCCGGATGACATGCGAGCTCATGCCGGCCTCATTGGTCGATTGATATCCCGACCGGAACTGGCCGATGAATTCGGCCTCGTCGCTCCCGGCTCGGAAAAATTCGCACGTGGAAAATACGATTTGCCGGTGGTGACGTCGGTCCGATCGATGCGGCGTATCGGCCCGGATCAGGAAGTCGCCTTCGATACGGTTGCGGAGGTGTTCCAGAGTCGCAGGATCGGGCAGCGCGGCAGCGAGATGACGTTCTACGGCGGCTCTTCCATTATTTTCGGTCCACGCGGCAATGTGCGCTACGTTATCAACAAGCGGGTGGACAACGACGCCCGCGCCGTCGAGCAGGCGAAATTCGCTCGCAGCAAAGTCGGCCGCCGGTTCTGGACCAAGGGTCTTCCCGACAAGAATGCGTTGAAAAAACTCTGTGTTGCCGTCTCGCAACCGAACGGTTGAGGGCGACCGGACGTTAAGGATTTTTTGTGTTTTTTGGCGACCGCGCCCCTCGGCCGAACCGACCGCCAGCATCCGGCCAGGTCAACCACTACCGGCTTGCCACCCGCTCGCGGTGCCAGGCGTAGAGGCCGGCAGCCACGATCACGACGGCGCCGATAGCAGCCTTCGCGTCCGGAAGCTCGGCAAACAGCAACCAGCCGTAAAATGTCACCCACACCAGGGCGGTGTAGTTGTAGGGCGCCAGCAGGGACGCGCTGGCGTGGCGAAAGGCATGGATAAGCGCACTATGCGCCAGGCCGCCTAGCACACCCATGACAAGCATCAGCCCCCAGGCGGCAAGTGACGGCGGGCGCCAGAAAAACGGCACCGCCAGGCTGATCAGGGCCGTGCCCACCAAGGCGGTGTAGAACAGTGTCGACCACGGATCATCGTCGCGCACATGCCGGGTCATGATCATGCCGATCGCCCAGAACATGGCCGCCGCGATCGCGAACAAGGTACCGGTTTCGAAGACCTCGCCGGTGGGCCAGACCAGTGCCAGCATGCCGCCAAAGCCCACCACGACGGCGATCCAGCGGTGAGGCCCGACCTGCTCACCGAGAAAGCGCCAGCTCAACGCGACGATCATCAGCGGCGCCACGAAGGCAACCGCCACCGCATCGGCCAGCGGCATCAGCCCGAAGGCCAGGATTATGCAAACGGCCGAGGCGGTGAGCGAGGCGGCGCGCACAATCTGTGCCACTGGCCGGGTCGTGCGAACCATGCGCTTGAGCCGCGCCGGCCCGGCCAGCAGAACCATCGGAGCGAGGTGGAAGGCATAACGCGCCCAGGCGACCTGAATGCCGGAAAAATCGGCGGTCAAATGCTTGGAAACGGCATCGACGGCGCTCAAAAACGCCATGCTCAAGACCATGAGCAGGATGCCGACGGCCAGGTTGTCGCCATCGCCGACCGTGCCCGATCTCCGTCCGGTCATTCTTGCGACCCCCAAGCCCGTCATCGGCTTCACCGGGCCGAGGCGTCATACAGGTCTGAAATACTCGAAGCCAGCGATTGCAGACGACCCGCCGGAGGCAGCGGCACCATCGATCTGTGGTTTCCGCTGATCCTGGCGCCGAGGGACGCCACCAAGACCGTGACGCTCGGCGCGCAGCAATTCATCGGTCAGATCATCACCGACTGGAACGCCATTCTGGCCGCCCTGGCCCTGGCGATCGTGCCGGTCCTGATCCTCTACATCCTGTTCTCGCGCCAACTGATCGCCGGGCTGACCGCGGGGGCGGTGAAGTAAGCTGTCGACTCAGCCGTCCTGACCGCCTCGCAGGCCAAGGGCGTCGTCGAGGTGCCCGGCGGCGGCCGCAAGCAGGGCGCCACGGCGTGCTGGTGGCCGTCGATACCACACGTGTGTCTCGCAGCAACGCCGGAAAAGGCAGCAATTTTCGCGCCATTGCGGGAGTCATATGGGGAATCCCGGGTAATTCCGATCCCGGTGTTTCTCGCGCCAGATCAAGCACACTTGTCGTGTCCCAATGTGCACGCCTAAGATGTTAGGCGACGGACGCCTTTCCTGGTCAGGAGTGTGCTGATTGCGAATATTTCTGAGCTATCACACGCCGGATGAGGGCTTGGCGCGAGGTCTGAAGACCGCGATTGAGGCCCGTGACGAGGGTATCGAGATATTCTTCGCACCGGAGGGGCTCAGGGCGGGGAGTTTCTGGGTGCTGAAACTCGCCGAGGAAATCGAAGAGGCTGACGCATTCCTCCTTCTTTTGGGAGAGCGGACCGGCGACTGGCAGCTCCTGGAGTACTACGAAGCGCTTGACCGGCGGATGAGGGAGGAAGCGTTCCCTGTGGTCCCGGTGATTGTCGCCAAACGCCCGCCGGTCGTGCTGTTCCTGAATCAGGTGCATTGGATTGCGGCAACGGTGCCGACCGCTGAACCGCACGTGACGAAAGTTATCGTGGCTTGGCCACGGAAATCTCGGGTTAGACGGTCAAGTTGATGGCTGACATCTTCCTAAGCCACAGCGGAGCCGACAGCGACGCTGCCGACCAGATCAATTCCTGGCTCGAGCGGGACCGCGAAAGCTGGTCCGTCTTTCTCGACAAGCATCCCCGTGATGGCATCCTTGCGGGCCAGGGCTGGCAGGATCGTCTGCGGAACGAGTTGCAAAGCTGCCGCGTGGTGCTTGCCATCATCACGCCGGATTGGCTGGCCTCGCGCTGGTGCTTCACCGAAGCCGTCACCGCCACCTTTCGCGGCAAGGATTTTGTGGGCGTTCTGCCAGGAGACCTTCCCGATGGCGCCCTTGATGTAGCCCCACCGATTGTTCACGAACGCCAACGACAACCGATCGATCTCGCCACCGGCGCTGGTTGGGAGGAGCTTCTCCACGCACTCGACCGATCCGGTCTTGATCCGAGCCAATGGTTCTCGATCCCCGCTGGTGTCGGCCCCTATCCAGGCTTTGTGGCATTCGAGGCAAGGGACGCCGGGGTCTTCTTCGGCCGCGGCCACGAGATCACCGAGTATCTCGACGCGCTGAATCTGCTCAAGTTGCCCAATCGCGCCCAGGCACTCGTCATCTCGGGCAGCTCGGGAAGCGGCAAATCCTCGCTGCTCAAGGCCGGTCTAATCCCACGTTTGCGCCAGCAGCCGGACTGGCTGATCATTCCACCCTTCGACCTCAGCCGTGAGCCCATCCACGCGCTATTTTCGGCGCTGAGAGCGGCTGCCCAGGCGACGGGGGCCGACATCGACCTGCCCCTAAAGCCACCGCAGACGGTCGGGGACCTGACCGAGCATCTGCAGGACAGCCTCCGCGCCATCGAGGAGAAGACGAACGCCTGGCTCCTGTTGGCACTAGATCAGGCCGAAGTCCTACTCGCGAGTTCGCAGGATGGAGACGAAACCGACGCATCCCGCCTGCTTGCCGCCGTCGGCCAGTTGCTTGCAACGCGCACACGCAAGCTGGTCGCCGTGCTCACTATTCGCACTGAGTTTATGCCGGCACTCGAACGCGCTTTGCCGAGCGAGGTCCGGCTCCACGACCTGCCCCTGCATTCAATAACAGCGTTGTCCGCAATCATCGAAAAGCCGGCAGCTCGGTTCGGCATCGAGCTCGAGGAGGGGCTCACCGGCCACATGGTCGAGGACACGCGAGGCGCCGACGCCCTTCCGCTACTCGCGTACACGCTTCGTGAGCTCAATGAGAACTACGGCGCCGACAATCATCTCACCGTGGCCGAATATGAACAGCTCGGCGGCGTCGAGGGCGCGATCGAAAAGAAGCTGCATCAGGCGTTCTCGGATCCCAAACCAACTAGCGAGGAGCTTTCCGCCTTTCGTCGCGTCTTCGTTCGACATTTCGTGAGGGTCGACGAAAGTGCCGTCGAAGGTGAGCGCTATCTTCGTGCGGCCGTCGCACGTGACGCCTTGCCCGATGGCGCCAGCCGGCTCGTCGATCGCCTGCAGGAGGCACGCCTGCTGGTCAGCGGCGATGACGACACGATCGGCATTGCGCACGAACGCCTCATCATGGACTGGACCGATGTGCCGCTGCAGACTTGGCTGGCTGAGGATAGGGATGACCGCAAACTCATCGACAACCTGAATTCGTTTCTGGCCGCTCATCGGGACGGTGGCCCGCTTCTCAGCGAGAAGCCGCTGCTTGACGCCAAGGATTTCCTTGAACGCGATCGCGGGCTCAAGGAGGATGAGCCGGAACTTGCACAATTCATCGAAGATTCTGTGTTGGCGGAGCAGTCCCGCCGGCGCAGACAGAAGTGGCAGTTCCAAGGGGCAGCCGCGGCGTCACTCGTGTTTCTTGCCATCGCGATCGTGGCCGTTTGGTTCATCTTCGTTGCCACTGCCGAACGAGACCGCGCCCTGGAAAACGAGTCGCGATTTCTGGCTGCCCAGGCCGAAGCGGAATTAGAAGCGGGTCGACCAGTCGTCGCCGTATTGTTGGCGTTGCACGCGGTGCCTGATCTTGGCTGGAATAATCGGCCGCTGGTTTCAGAGGCGCAAAACTTCCTGTGGCATGCGACCAGAGAGAGCCGGCAGCGTCTCGAGCTGAAAGGCCATGAGGGTGAGGTCTGGTCCGCCGCCTTTAGCCCGGACGACGCCCGCATCGTCTCGGCGGGGTCTGACCGCACGGTTCGGGTCTGGGCTGCCGATGGCAGTGGCGAGCCGCTTGTGCTGAAAGGCCACGAGGGTAGGGTCACCTCCGCCGCCTTCAGCCCGGACGGCGCCCGCATCGTCTCGGCGGGGATTGACGGCACGGTGCGGATCTGGGCCGCCGATGGTAGTGGCGAGCCGCTTGTGCTGAAAGGCCATGAGGATTGGGTCCGGTCCGCCGCCTTCAGCCCAGACGGCGCCCGTATCGTCTCGGCGAGCGATGACGGCACGGTGCGGGTCTGGGCGGCCGATGGCAGCGGCGAGCCGCTGGTGCTGAAAGGCCATGAGGGTGGGGTCAACTCCGCCGCCTTCAGCCCGGACGGCGCCCGCATCGTCTCGGCGAGCGGTGCCGGCAAGGTGCGGGTCTGGGCCGCCGATGGCAGCGGCGAGCCGCTGGTGCTGAAAGGCCATGAGGGCATTGTCTACTCCGCCGCCTTTAGCCCGGACGACGCCCGCATCGTCTCGGCGGGGTCTGACCGCACGGTTCGGGTCTGGGCCGCCGATGGCAGTGGCGAGCCGCTTGTGCTGAAAGGCCATGAGGATTGGGTCCGGTCCGCCGCCTTCAGCCCGGACGGCGCCCGCATCGTCTCGGCGGGGGTTGACGGCACGGTGCGGGTCTGGGCCGCCGACGGCAGCGGCGAGCCGCTGGTGCTGAAAGGCCATGAGGATTGGGTCTGGTCCGCCGCCTTCAGCCCAGACGGCGCCCGTATCGTCTCGGCGAGCGATGACGGCACGGTGCGGGTCTGGGCGGCCGATGGCAGCGGCGAGCCGCTGGTGCTGAAAGGCCATGAGGGCATTGTCTACTCCGCCGCCTTTAGCCCGGACGGCGCCCGCATCGTCTCGGCGGGGTCAGACCGCACGGTTCGGGTCTGGGCCGCCGATGGCAGCGGCGAGCCGCTGGTGCTGAAAGGCCATGAGGATTCGGTCCGGGCTGCCGCCTTCAGCCCGGACGGCGCCCGCATCGTCTCGGCGGGGGAGGATGGCACCGTGCGGGTCTGGACCGCCGATGGCAGTGGCGAGGCGCTGGTGCTGAAAGGCCATGAGGGTGGGGTCAACTCCGCCGCCTTCAGCCCGGGCGGTGCCCGCATCGTCTCGGCGGGCGAGGACGACACGGTGCGGGTCTGGGCGGCCGACGGCAGCGCCGAGCCGCTGGTGCTGATAGGCCATGAGGAATGGGTGGCCTCCGCCGCCTTCAGCCCGGACGGCGCCCGTATCGTCTCGGCGGGCGGGGACGACACGGTGCGGGTCTGGGCGGCCAAGACCAGCGGCGAGCCGCTGGTGCTGAAAGGCCATGAGAGTAGGGTCAACTCCGCTGCCTTCAGCCCGGACGGCGCCCGCATCGTCTCGGCGAGTGGTGACGGCACGGTGCGAGTCTGGGCGGCCGATGGCAGTGGCGAGCCGCTGGTGCTGAAAGGCCATGAGGTTGGGCTCAATTCCTCTGCCTTCAGCCCTGACGGCGCCCACATCGCCTCGGCGGATTTTAACGGCGCGGTGCGGGTCTGGGCAGCCGACGGCAGCGGCGAGCCGCTGGTGCTGAAAGGCCATAAGGATTGGGCCACTTCCGCCGCCTTCAGCCCGGACGGTGCCCGCATCGTCTCGGCGAGTCTTGATGGCACGGTCCGGGTGTGGGCGACCGATCTCAAGGGTCTGATTGAACGGGCCGTCTCGTTCCTCCCCCGTTGTCTGACCGCGAAGGAGCGCAGCGACTTTTTCCTGGAGCCGGAGGATCCGCCCTGGTGCGACCGGTTCAAGAAACAGGCGTCGCCAGATCAACCTCAGTGATCGGATTTCGACGAAAACTCGGGGCAAGAATTCGCAAGGCAGATCAATCAGATAGGAGGAGTGCATCAATAGGTGCTGGTCGCATTTCACACGTTTGGCGATGTGCCGTCCGCCTTCGCTGGCTGGGCCCGAGCCAACGCAGCATCGAGCTTGGCAATCCCTTCTTTGGTAGCCTCGCTGCTTTCCAGCCATTGGCGGTGCTCCAGCGAAATCTGCTCGTTCACCGCGCCGACGAACTCGACCAGCGCTTCGCGGTTTCCATTCGCCACGGCCTGGCGAACACGGTCCAAGCGGCCGTACAAGCCTCGCAATGCCGTCAGCGTACGATCATAGCGTTCGGCATTTCTTCGGTCCTGGGTCATCGCCTCGCGCGACGCCGCGTAAGCGGATATCGCGGCCCCAATGACCGCGATTGCAGCGAGCGCAGTAGCCATCCCTTCTGCCAGACTCGCGAAGCCTCCGGTGAGCGCCGCGATGAATATGCCCGCTCCACCGACGAACATCGTCCTTTGTGCTGAGGCTCGGTGGGCCGCGCCGCGCGTCAGATAATACTCCTCCTGAACTTCGTATTGGTATCGGCGGAAGTACTCGAGCTTAAGGAGCTCCAACTCCGGTGTTGATGCCGGTGATTCCGCCAGGGCCACGAAATACGTGTTGATCGGCGTGGAATATTGACCCCCTTGGTGGGGTAATCGGCGTCCAAAATTGACCCCCCTGGTTTTGTGATTTTTAACACACCTCGTTGTTTGGACAGACGAGGTGGGGGAGATGCTGGTTGTGGAGACGATCGCACGGATACGTCGGGATCATCTGGTGAGGGGCGTTCCGATCAAGAAGATCGCCCGGGATTTGAGGGTTTCGAAGAACACGGTGCGCAAGGTGGTGCGGGGCGATGAGACCTCGTACAGCTACGAGCGCAAGATCCAGCCGATGCCGAAGCTTGGGCCGTGGGTGGATGAGCTCGAGCGCCAGCTGGAGGCCAACGAGAAGAGGCCGCGCCGGGATCGGCTGTCTCTGCTGCGGATTCATGAAGACCTTGCGGCTCTGGGCTATGGCGGCGGCTACGACGCAGTGCGCCGCTACGCCAGGACCTGGCGTCGGCGGTGGCGGCTGTTGTCGCCGTCGCAGGGTTTTGTGCCGCTGAGCTTCGATCCCGGCGAGGCCTACCAGTTCGACTGGAGCCACGAGTACGCGCGCCTGTCGGGTGTGACGACCAAGGTGAAGGCGGCGCACATGCGGCTCTGCTACAGCCGCATGCAGCTGGTTCAGATCTTCCCGCGCGAGAGCCAGGAGATGGTGTTCGAGGCGCACGAACGGGCCTTCCACTTCTTCGGCGGGGTCTGCCGGCGGGGCATCTACGACAACATGAAGACGGCGGTGAGCATGGTCTTCGTCGGCAAGGAGCGCGCCTACAATCGGCGCTTTCTGGAGCTGTGCTCCCACCATCTGGTGGAGCCGGTGGCGTGCACTCCGGGTGCGGGCTGGGAGAAGGGGCAGGTCGAGAGGCAGGTGGGTGACGTCCGCGGCCGCCTGTTCGTGCCCATCCCGCGGGGCCGCTCCTACGTCGAGATCAACGAGTGGCTGATGGATCGGTGTATCGAGGACGCCAAGAAGCGGCCGCATCCGACGATCGAGAGCAAGACGGTGTGGCAGGTGTTCGAGGAGGAGCGGCCCTTCTTGATGGCCTATCGCGGCCCCTTCGACGGCTTCCACGCCACCGAGGTGGCGGTGTCCAAGACCTGTCTGGTGCGCTTCGACAACAACCACTACAGCGTCGCCGCCCGTGCCGTCGGGCGGCCGGTCGACGTGCGGGCCTACGCCGATCGGATCGTCATCCGCCAGGACGGCGAGACCGTCGCCGAGCATCCCCGCAGCTTCGGGCGCGGCCAGGTCGCCTACGATCCGTGGCACTACGTGCCGATCCTGACGAGGAAGCCCGGCGCGCTGCGCAATGGCGCGCCCTTCAAGGGCTGGCAACTGCCCGGCGCGCTCGGCCGCATACGGGCCCGGCTGACGGGTTGCGACGACGGTGACAGGCAGTTCGTGAGGATCCTCGCGGCGGTTCAGGAGGACGGGCTGGAGGCGGTCGAGGCGGCCTGTGCCGAGGCGCTCGACTGCGGCGCCTGCAGCGCCGACGTCGTGCTCAACATCCTCGCCCGGCAGTGCCAGCCGGCACCGCCGGCGACCATCCCGACGCCCGAGGGCCTGCAGCTTCGCCACCGGCCGGTGGCCGACTGTCAGCGCTACGATCGCCTGAGGGAGGCCGGTCATGGAGCGTCATGAGGTGCTGGCGATGATGACGGCGTTGAAGCTCGCGGGCATGCGCGCCGCCTACGACGACATCCTTGCCGACGGGCTCAAGCGTCGTCATCCGGTGCAGCAGATCATCGGTACGCTGCTGCAGGTCGAGATCGCCGACAAGACGGCGCGCTCGATCAAGTACCAGATGGCGTCCGCCAGGTTGCCAACGGCCAAGGAGCTGGCCGACTTCGACTTCGCCGCCTCGCCAGTCAACGAGCCCCTGATCCAGGAGCTCGCCGGCGGCGGCTTCCTGGAGGGCAAGCGCAACATCGTGCTGGTCGGCGGCACCGGCACCGGCAAGACCCATCTCGCCGTCGCCATCGCGCGCTCCTGCATCCGCAAGGGCGCCCGGGGCCGCTGCTACAACGTCGTCGACCTGGTCAACCACCTCGAGGCCGAGCTCCGCGCCGGACGCCAGGGCCGCACCGCAGATCAGCTTGTACGCCGCGACTTCGTCATCCTCGACGAACTCGGCTACCTGCCCTTCGCCCAGGCCGGCGGGCAGCTGCTCTTCCACCTCATGAGCCGGCTCTACGAGCGCACCTCTATCGTCATCACCACCAACCTCGCCTTCGGCGAATGGCCATCCGTCTTCGGCGACCCCAAGATGACCACAGCCCTGCTCGACCGTCTCACCCATCATTGCGAGATCATCGAGACCGGCAACGAGAGCTGGCGCTTCAAGAACCGCTCCTGAGCCGCCGCCGGCCGTGCCTGCGGCCCGGTTGCCCCGGTGGGTCAACAGGTACCCCCCCTATTGACTACCGGGACAACCTCCGCCGTGCCGCTCAGGGGGGTCAATTTTGCACGCCGATCGGGGGTCAATATTGAAAGCCGTTTGACAAAATACGAAAGGCGAGCGTTTTCTGCAGCGGCGCGCTTTGTCATCCAGTTCTCGAAGAGCCTGCCGCTCCGCACAAAGTTAAAGAG
The DNA here is from genome assembly GCA_963663975.2 of uncultured Bauldia sp. GTDB lineage: Bacteria > Pseudomonadota > Alphaproteobacteria > Rhizobiales > Kaistiaceae > JANQRX01. Next base: position 384,307 of record CAXXRA010000015.1, read on the forward strand.
CGGCAGTTGCCGCGGCGGCTGAGATTGCCGCAATCAGGCCGAGCGGAAACACCAGGTTCCCCGTCCACGCGGCAATGGCCACGCCGTCCCTGTCAGTCCCACCGAGGACAATCTCCGCCGCCATCATGCACGCGCTTGACGTCGCCGCGACGAAGACGGCGATGTTCGCGGTACTCATGGTCCGCTTGAACGACTTCTGTCCGCCGTCGGCTTCGGCATCTCGTTGTTGGTATTCCTCGGCAATTACCGTGACACGCGCCGTCCCAAGAAGAGCGGCCAAATCCGGCGCGGCGTCAGCGTAAAGCTTCGCGTGTTCAGCGGGCTCAAGTCTGTAGTCTCCCGCTTGCTGAGTCCCGATGATCTCGGTGGCGCCCAAGCCGATCGCACCCTTCATGGCGGCAGCGGAGGCTGATCCTCACACATCGGCCGCTCGAACGTCAGGTTGTACAGTACCGCGACGTTCAGGAGATTGAAATCCGGTAGCCGTTGGCATGCCAATGATTTCTGGCAGATCCGACACATGATGGCGCCGATGAGCCGACGATACGGCGGCTTCTCTTCCTGGGGTGCGCCAGTCGGTTGTTCCGGGGATCTTAATGGTCAACCGCGCGGGCTGCAGCAGCACGCAACGGTTTGCCACGAGCGTTCAGCCCGATTTCATTTCAGTTTTGCTAACCGCCTCGCAGCATGCCGAGGGCGACATCGAGGTGCCCATCGCTCGCCTCGAGCAAGGCGGCAGCCTGTGCCGCGTCGCTTACGCCCCGGGCCAGCAAGGTGGCCGGTTTGATCCGCCACGCGGTTTCAATCAACAGGCGTTCGGCCATCTCCGGCGAACAGGAGCCAATTGCGGCGACCGCGCGGATCGCCCGCTTCTCAAGCTTGGCGTTGTCGACCACCACATTGACCATATGGCCGTCGTGAACGTGGCCGAGGCGCATGCCGACCAGGGTCGAGAGCATGTTGAGCGCCACCTTTTGCGCGGTTGCCGCGCCGAGCCGGGTCGAGCCCGAGACGATCTCCTCCGGCGTTGCCAGCAGGATCGGGATATCGGCCCGTTCGAGCAGAGCCGTGGCCGGGTTGCAGGCGATGCCGATCACGGTTGCGCCGGCCGACGCGGCACCATCGGCGATGCTCAGGCAATAGGGGGTGGTCCCGCTGGCCGAAACGCAGATCACGCTGTCGCCCGCGCCCAGACCAGCGCGATCAACCTCGCGCGCACCGGCTTTTGTATCGTCTTCGGCGGCGCCGGACAGGTGGTTCAGGCTGTCCATACCCCCGGCGAACAGGACGGTCACGGCATCGGCCGGCAGTCCGAACGTGCCGCTCAATTCCACGCCGTCGGCGAGGGCCACAAGCCCGGCGCTGCCGGCGCCGGCGAAAGCGATTCTGTGTCCGCTGCCTAGGCTGGCCGCCACCGCAGCGGCGGCCTCGATGATCGCGGCGTGGGCGTCGCGCACCACCTCCATCGCCTCCCGCTGAGCCTCCTGCATGACCGCCAAGATGGCCGCTCCGTCCTGGCTCTGCAGGCCTTTCACGCGTTGAGAGACGCGCTCGGTCCTTGGCGGCGGTGACGACATGATCTCGCGCTCCCGAATGATGCCAAACTGAAACCAGTCGCGGCAGCCAACCTGCCGTCGACATCCTGATTTTAGACAATTGTGGGTCTTGTCTGCAATTCAGCCCTTTCAGCTATTTGGAATTGGTATTATATAGGTATCATTCCGTATCGACGAACGGCAGGCGACAGACCACGGCGATCTGACATGACGGATATTGCTGAACTGCTGGTTCCGGACACCTGGCTCAGCGCGGCCGGGGGACCAAGATATCTGCAATTGCGGCAGCGCATCCGATCGGCCGTCAACCAGGGTCGGCTCAAGGATAACGATCCCCTCCCGTCGGAAAGGGAAATCGCGGCGATCACCAAACTGTCGCGCGTCACCGTGCGCAAGGCGGTGGCCGAACTGGTCCGTGACGGCATGATCATCCAGAAACGTGGCTCGGGCTCGTTCGTCGCGCCGCAAGTGCGACGCGTCGAGCAATCGCTGTCGCTGCTGACCTCTTTTACCGAGGACATGACCAGGCGCGGCATGACGGTAAGTTCCGATTGGCTGGAGCGGGGCGTTTTCACGCCATCGCCGCAGGAAATGTTCACGCTCGGCCTGTCGCGGGGCGAAATGGTCGCCCGGATCGCCCGTTTGCGCAGCGCCGACCAGCGGCCGTTGGCGATCGAGCGGGCGGCCCTTTCAACGAGCCTGCTGCCCGATCCCGAGAAGGTGATCGACTCGCTCTACGCGGTGTTGGATGAGGACAACAATCGTCCGGTGCGGGCGATCCAGCGCATCTCGGCCGCCAATGTGGCTGACGAAGATGCTGCGCTGCTCGGCATGGCGCCGGGTGCGGCGGGTTTGATCATCGAGCGCGTGTCATATCTTGAAACGGGCAAGGCGGTGGAATTCACGCGTTCGATCTATCGCGGTGACGCCTATGATTTCGTCGCCGAACTGACCATCGCCCGGTCGACGGGCTGATGGCCGACACCCCCACCGATATGCGCGCGGAGATTGACGAGATCCCGGCCGCCGCCGAACGCCTTCTTGCCACCGGTATGGATGCGGTCGACCGCGCCGCCGACGCCCTGCGTGCCGAGGAGCCGGCCTTCCTTGCCACCGTTGCCCGCGGTTCATCCGATCACGTCGCCACCTTCCTGAAATACGCCTGCGAACTCGTGCTGGGGGTGCCGGTGGCGTCGCTGGCGCCGTCGATCGCATCGATCTACAAGCGCCCGCTGCGGCTCGCGGGAGGCGCCGTCATATCGGTTTCGCAATCGGGCGCGAGCCCGGACATCGTCAGTACGGCGATGGCGGCGCGTGCAAGGGGCGCGCTGACCATCGCCATCACCAACAACCGGGCGTCTCGGCTGGCCGAGGCGAGCGCCTACGCCATCGACATCTGCGCGGGGCCGGAGAGAAGTGTCGCGGCGACCAAGACGGTGGTCACATCGATGATGGTCTGTCTCGCCCTGCTGGCCCGCTGGAGCCGCGACCGGCAACTCGATGCAGCGCTCAAAGCCCTGCCCGAGACCCTGTCGGCCGCAATCGGTAATGACTGGTCCGATCTTGGCGAGGCCCTCTTGGAACGTGACTCGCTCTATGTCCTCGGCCGTGGACGAGCGTTTCGATATCTCAGGAAGCGGCGTTGAAGTTCAAGGAGACCTGCCAAATCCACGCCGAATCCCACTCTTCGGCCGAGGTTCAGCACGGACCGGTCTCGCTTGTCGATGCCGGCTACCCAGTACTGGTCTTGGCGGCTCGCGACGCCGCTGAAAACTCGGTGGTGACGGTCGCCGACGAACTGGCCGGGCGCCATGCCCGGGTTTTCGTGACCTCCGACAAGGCTCGCCGCGCCCGGCGTCTGCCGTTCACGCCGACCGGCCACCCGCTCACCGATCCGCTCGCCCAGATCGTCTCGTTCTATGGTTTTGTCGAAAACCTTGCCCGGTCGCGCGGGCTGCATCCCGACGCGCCGCCCCATCTCAGCAAGGTCACCGAAACGGTATGAGCGGGTCTCCCATGGCCTACCTCGCCGCGGAAATCCTCGACGGCGAGGTGACCCACCGCGACCACGCGCTGCTGGTGAGCGAGGGGCGGGTCGAGGCCCTGTTGCCGCGCTCCGACATGCCGGACGAGGTGAGCGTCCGCGATCTTGGCGCCGGTCTGCTGGCGCCCGGTTTTGTCGATCTGCAGGTCAATGGCGGCGGCGGTGTCCTGTTCAACGATGCACCCGGCGTCGAGACCATACACACGATCTGCCAGGCCCACTTGAAGTTCGGCACCACGGCGTTGCTGGTCACGCTGGTGACCGCCGATCGCGCGACCACCGCGGCGGCGATCGAGGCGGCACAGGCGGCCGCGGCCGCGCAGGTGCCCGGGTTCGCCGGCCTCCACCTCGAGGGCCCACATCTCAGTGTCGCCAAGAAGGGCGCACACGCCGCCCGGTTCATCCGACCGATGACGGCCGATGATCGCGACCAGTTGACCGCCGCGGCGGCAAATCTGCCCAGCCTGATGGTGACGCTGGCACCCGAAAACGCCTCGCTCGAGGATATCGCTGCGTTGCGCCAGGCCGGCGTTACGGTCAGCCTCGGGCACACCACCGCCGACCTGGCGACCGCCATGGATGCGGCCCGGGCCGGCGCAAGCTGCGTGACGCATCTGTTCAACGCGATGAACGGATTGCATCATCGCGAGCCGGGCCTGATCGGCGCGGCGATCGATCATGGCGGGCTGTCGGCGGGTCTGATCGCCGATGGTATCCATGTCGACCCGGCCGTCATCCGCATGGCGCTCAGGGCCAAGACGGGGCCGGGAAGGATCTTCCTGGTGACCGACGCCATGTCGACCATCGGCACCGACCTCAGCGGGTTCGAGCTTGACGGACGGACGGTGCGGCGCCGGGAGGGCGCCCTGCGCCTGGCGGACGGCACGCTCGCCGGCGCCGATCTCGACATGATCTCGGCGCTGCGCTTCCTCATCACCGAGATCGGGGCCGAGCGAGACGAAGCGTTGCGGATGGCGTCCGCCTATCCGGCCGGGGTGGTGGGACGAGAGTCCGAGCTCGGCCGGTTGGTGGCGGGATCACGCGCCGATTTCATCCACCTCAACGACGACATGTCGATCGCTTCGGTGTGGATCGCGGGACGGCAGGCGGCCTAGTGGATCAACCGAGACATTTGAGTCCCGACAGGGTTGCTGGTGTGTGAACCGTAAAGCATTGTAATGTCTCGATAAGTTGATCCATCAACAAAACAAGCCAGTGGTTCGAAACGATAGATTCGAACGACTAGCTGTGAAGCTTCAACAGGTTGTCCCGGTTCAGGCCGAGTCGGCTGATTGGTGTTTGTCGATTGAGGCTGGCATGGGGTCGATGCCAGTTGTAGCGGTGCTGCCATTTCGGCAGATCTGCTTTTCGCTGGTCTGAGTTGTGGAATTCGGTTGCGTAGGCCCATTCTCGCAACATTGTCTGGATGAAGCGTTCGGCCTTGCCGTTGGTCTGAGGCGTGTAGGGTTTGGTGCGGATATGCTTGATGGTGAGCCTTCGGCAGGCATCGCGGAAGGCCTTGGATCTGTAGCATGATCCATTGTCGGTCATGACGCGGGTGATGGTAACGCCGAGGGTGGCAAAGTAGGTTACGGCGGCTTCGAGGAAGGCCACGGCGCTTTCCTTTTTCTCGTTCGGGAAGATGTCGGCAAAGCCGATGCGGGAATGGTCGTCGATGGCGACGTGGACATACTCCCAACCGGGCGCGGTGCCGTTATGGCGCTGGTTGCTCTGGCGCCTGCGATCGCCGGTGATGCGATGGCCGACACGATTGAAGCGACCGAGCTTCTTGATGTCCATATGGATGATTTCGCCTGGCGTTTCGCGCTCATAGCGCGGGCGTGGCTGGTTGGGCTCGAGGGCGGACAACAGGCTGAGGCCACGCCGCTTGAGAATACGGCTGACGGTCGCCCGGCTGAGGCCGAGTTCCTGGGCGATGTGGTCCTGCGTGCAACGAGCCCGGCGCAAGACCTCGACCGCTTCGCCGGTGGCCCAAGGCGTTTGGCTTGGCGAGGAATGGGGCCTTGAGGACCGGTCGGCAAGCCCGGCAATGCCCTCCGCGCGAAACCGGCCCAACCACTTGGCACGGTCTTGGCCGTTGTCTTGAAACGGCGTGCGGCCTGAGCCTTCGTCATGGCCTCATCCATGACGGCGCAAACCATGGCCTCTCGACCTTTCGGCGTAAGATGGGCATTCGAACGTCCACGATAGATTCGAACGACTAGCTCAAGTCGTATCGCCAACTCGACACCGGCGCAGCGCATCTGTCGAAACGACCAACGGACAAGCACGCGGTCGCTAGCGGCGTGGCTTGCGATCGATGAAGCGTTGCTTGACCTTGGATGCAAACGCGCGCGGGTTTTTTCGGGGATCGGTTTCCCCGGCGATGTCCCGCAAGTCGTCGCGAGCCTCTTCAAGTTTAGGCTTCGCCTTGCGCCAGGTTTCGGCGGCTCGCGGTTTGATCTCGTTTTCAAGAATTTCGGCGGCCTTGGCCCGAACCACTGGATCGCGGGTCAGTCTGGCCGCGGCTTGAAAAAACAATTGGCCGAGGATCGACACCGGTCGGCATCCTTTCCCTTTGCTTCGATGGACACCAGTGTCGCACGACATGGGTGCCGTGCGCATGATTTTCACCGACGGGACGGCATCACGAGCCGGTGACTTGCGAAAAATCGCCAGGCGACGTCGGGCAGGGTGCCGATCCACCGTAGATGGTGCAGCGGCGACCCTCTCGTGAGCCTTGTTCGAACTGCGCCGCCGCATTGTCCGGCTCATCTTCGGAACGCCCCGATCTGACCGATCCCGTGGACGCCAGCGACTGGAATTCCGCCGGGCATGTGATGACCGTGGCCCTGGCAACTCGGGAACCGCTCACGCGGCGTGGGAATCAATCCGCTGTCCGGCGCGATTGCGCAACATCCACAATCCGGAGAACAGCGCGGCCGCCAAGCCGGTCCAGGTCGCGAACATGGCGAAGTGATCGAGGAAGCCTGCGATATCGGCGAGCACGTCGACGAACATCATGTCGTAGATCTGGTGCTGGCCGGTGATCGGAAGGGCCCCGGTACTGACCGCGGCCTGGGCCGATCCAGTGGTCAAGACGGTTGCGGCGCCCAATCCCAGCTTGTGCGCTGTTTGCCAAAAAATGGTCATTTGCTCCTCCCTAATTGAGCATCGATTATTTTATATAGGTTGAAATTGATCGCTGGTCAATATATTTCTGGCAGATGCTGGAATTTGCGGTGGAATCAGGGAGATAGGAATGGCGAGACGCTCGGACCACACACGCGAGGAACTCAACCGGATGGCGCTCGATGCGGCGCGCCGGATCACCGAGCGGGAAGGACTACGAGGGCTCCGCGCCAGGCAGATCGCCCGCGACATCGGTTACACGATCGGAACCCTCTACAATCTGTTCGAAGACCTCGACGATCTCATCGTCCACATGAATGGCGAGACGCTCGACGCACTGTTCGAGGCCTGTTCGCAGGCGCCCACCGACGAGGGGCCGGAAGCGGACCTCAGTGCCCTTGCCGAGCGCTATCTGCAGTTCACTCGTGTCCATCCCAAACTGTGGAATGCGATCTTCGAGCACAAGCTGCCGGAAGGTCGCACGACGCCGGAATGGTACGCAGAGAAGGTCGCCAGGCTGTTGCTGCTCGAGCAGAACGCGCTGGCACCGATTTTTCCCGAAGGACAGGAGAAGCAGCTTCAGCACCACGCCAGAGTGCTGTGGACGAGCCTGTTCGGCATGGCCTCGGTCGAAACCGCCGGCGGGCTTCCCGAGGGCGAAACCGCCGATTCGCTTGTCCGGTCGCTGATCGAAATCTACGTGTCGGGTTTGCGGCAAATGGACACCAGCGGCGCCAGCCTGCAGACCACGCGATGAAACATCGCCGCCGCGTAGTGAGCCGCTCCGTTGTTGCCGTTGGGCCATACCCTCCGGTAGGGTCCTTTCGGTAACGACGACGGGCGGGCGCCATGGTCGAGCAAAAGGCCCACGGCACCAGGGCAGTATGGTCCTGGGCCTTCTATGACTTCGCCAATTCCTCCTTCACCACCCTGGTGGTGACCTTCATCTACGCCGCCTATTTCACCCAGGCGATCGCCCCTGATCCGATCACGGGTACGGCGCTGTGGGCGTGGGCGGTAACGGCCACCGCGCTGGTGGTGGCGCTCGCCTCGCCGCTGCTCGGCGCCGTAGCCGATCGCACCGGCGCCCGAAAGCCCATCCTGCTGCTGTTCACCGCCGTCGCCGTCGTTGGCAGCGCCGCCCTTTATCCGGTGCTGCCGGGGCAGGTGGCGCTGGCGCTCGCCATCTTCGTCATTGCCAATGTCAGCTTCGAACTGTCCTTGGTTCTTTACAATGCCTTCCTTCCGGATATTTCGCGGCCGGACAATATCGGCCGCGTCTCCGGCTATGGCTGGGGGCTCGGTTATGTCGGCGGCCTGCTCGCCCTGGTGGTCGCCCTGGTGACGCTGGTGCAGCCGGAAACGCCGTGGTTCGGCTTCACCCGTCAAGCGGGCGAAAACATCCGCGCCGCCAATCTGCTGGTGGCGCTCTGGTTCGCGATCTTCAGCCTGCCGCTGCTGCTGTGGGTCAAGGAAGACCGCTCCCGAGCCTCCCCCGGTGGTGGTGTTGTCAGGGCCAGCATCGGCCAGTTGGGAAACACCTTTCGCGAGATCCGCAGCTACCGGCAGATCGTTCGCCTGTTGATCGCCCGCCTTTTCTACAATGACGGTCTGGTGACCATCTTCGCCTTCGGCGGCATCTACGCCGCCGGCACCTTCGGCTTCACCGTGCAAGAGATCCTGATCTTCGGCATCGTGCTGAACGTGGCGGCCGGGCTTGGCGCTTTCGGCATGGGCTATCTCGACGACATTGTCGGCGGCAAACGCACCGTGCAGATGAGCCTTGTGGGACTGATGCTGGCCGGCCTGTTGGCGGTGGTCGCTCCGGACAAGGTCTGGTTCTATGTCGCCGGGGTGCTGATCGGCATCTTCGTCGGTCCCAATCAGTCGGCCAGCCGCTCGCTGATGGGTCGCTTTGTGCCAAGCGACAAACAAAACGAATTTTTCGGCTTCTTCGCGTTCTCGGGCAAGGCCACCGCCTTTCTCGGACCGCTGCTGTTGGGGATGCTGACACAGATGTTCGACAGCCAGCGGGCGGGCATAGCGGTGGTGCTGGTCTTCTTTGCGCTGGGTCTGATCCTGCTCGCCGGTGTGGATGAGGAGGAGGGCATTCGGGCCGCGGGCCGGGGAGAGGGCGGATGACGGCACATCTTCTTCATTCAAGGGCACCTCGAAAAATAATGCGACTGACGTGAAACTCGACAGGTTGTGCGGTTCTCGCGGGTCATGAGCGGGGTTGGCGTCTGGGTTTTCGGCCTTCTCCGGCTCCCCGGCGGGTCTGTTTCCCTGTCAATGGGGGCTCCAGGCAGACTTCTCCCCTGATGACCATCACGTTGGCGCCGCCGCGGCGAGACGCTCCAGCTGCACCAGGCGGCGCATGTTGTAGGCGAGGTTCTTCAGCCCGATCCGCGCCCTCGCCCGTACCAGCCCGATACTGCGCACCAGCGTCCCGCCCATGTCGTTGCTCTGGGCCCCGAACACGTGCTCGACGCGCGCCCGCACCTTCGAACGGGCCTTGTTGCCCCGCTTCTCCCGCTCGCTCAGCGGCTTGTCGCGATGCCCCTTGCGGTGGATGCGGCTGTTCAGGCCCTTCTCCTTCAGCTTCGCCTCGATCTCCGCCGACCGATAGGCGCTGTCCGCCCACACGTCCGAGGCCGTGTTGTCCGGATCAAGGATGTCCTCCACGACCTGGCTGTCGTGCACCGCCGCGTCGGTCACCTGATAACGCCGCACCAGCTTGTGCCGGCGGTCCACGTTGACATGGTTCTTGTAACCGTAGTGGCTCTTGCCATGCTTCTTTGTCCACCGTGCGTCCGTGTCCTTCTGCGACCGCTTGGCCGGCTGGTCCTTCCAGCCCTCCGGCGTCTCGCCATCCTTGATCCGCGCGTTGTCGTCACGGCTGTTGCGCTGCTTGGGGACCGGTACGATCGACGCGTCGATGATCTGGCCGCCCATCGCCAGGTAGCCCTGCTTCTCCAGATAGCCGTCGAAGTCCTCGAACAACGCCTCGACCATGCCCGCCCGCGCCAACTGTTCCCGGTAGAGCCACACCGTCTTGGCGTCGGGGACCTTGTCCTCAAGACCGAACCCTACGAACCGCATGAACGAGAGGCGGTCGCGAAGCTGGTACTCCACTTGGTCGTCCGAGAGATTGTAAAGCTCGCAGAGAACGATCGCCTTGAACATCGCCACCGCGTCCCAGGGCTTTCGCCCCGCCGGCGACTTCCGTTCCTCGGCCGGCTTGCGCCAGATCGCCTCCAGGCGGGCACGGAAATTCTCCCACGGAACCACCGCGTCGATCCTCGCCAAAGGATCGTTCTTGGCGTCCAGGCCGGCATACCGATTCGCGATGTCGAAAAAGCCCATTTGGCCCGTGGTCGGTTCCCCACATCTACGCGCCAACCGTCCGGATTATAACCGATCAAGGCTCGGCGCCAAACCGTCCGGATTATAACCGATCAAGGCTCGCCAAAGTCTATGTGCCGTCTTGTAGTCGCCCTTCCCGTAGGCTGCGAGGCCATCTTCGTAAGGTCGAACAGCTTCATCCCGGATTTCCCAAATGAATTGCAATTTGATGACGCGCATGGTCGATTCTGCTATAAGAATCAATGCATTATCATCATCACACCGGGCGAGGCCCGTGTCACCCGGCGGGTGAACCCAGGACCCCCCATTTACGGGTCGATTTCGACCGTCGCCTCAAGCTTGAATTCCATGGTTCCAAGGTTACGTCAGACGCTGGATTGCTCGCCTACCGGGAGCTTGACGATGCCCTTGGCCTGACCGAGGTTGGCGGCGGTCTTTTCCAAGACAGTCGTACCGGCAAGAACGGGCGGCATGGCATGACGGGGCAGTTCCGTCAGTCGGTGTTTGGCCGGCTCGGCGGATATGATGATGTCAACGATGCCGATCGTCTGGCTCGCGATCCCGCCATGCGGTGGATTGTCGGTGGCAGGGCGATCGAAAGACAGGCTGCCTCGACCAGCCAGATGGCTCGGTTCGAGACGGAGTTTCTGGCCACCGACGAGAACACGGAAGCCTTGGCCGACATCAACGGAATGTGGATCGACCGGGTTCATGACCAGCACCCACCGAAGATGATCATTCTCGACATGGACTCAAGCGTCAGCCCGACCCATGGCGACCAAGAGGGTACGGCCTACAACGGCCACTTCGGCTCCACCTGCTATCACCCCCTGTTCCTGTTCAACCAGTTTGGCGATCTGGAACGGTGTTCGCTGCGCCCTGGCAACGTTCACAGCGCCGATAACTGGGCAAGCGTGCTGAAGCCGGTTGTCGTTCGCTACAAGGGTCGGAAGGTGCGACTGTATTTCCGAGGCGACGCCGCCTTCGCCTCACCGGACCTCTATGAGTTCCTGGAAGCCGAGAGCTACAAGTACGCGATCCGCTTGCCAAGGAACCATGTTCTTCAGGAAAGCATTGGCCATCTGCTCACGCGCCCCCTCGGCCGGCCGCCGAACCATGTGCGGCGCTATTACGCCAGCTTCAGCTATCGGGCTGGAAGCTGGGACAGGAAGCGGCGCGTGGTCGCCAAGGTGGAATGGCACCCCGGCGAACTGGTTCCCCGTGTCGGCTTCATCGTCACTAACCTGTCCCGCCCGGCCGAGCGCGTGGTCGCCTTCTACAATCAGCGCGGTACGGCGGAGCAGCACATCAAGGAAGGCAAGAACGCCATCAGATGGACCCGGCTGTCATGCCGGAAGTTCCGCAACAACGAGGTCCGGCTGCAGCTTCACGCCCTGGCCTACAATCTCGGTAACTTCATGCGGACACTGGCCTTGCCGAAGGAGGTGGAGCACTGGTCGTTGACCACGCTGCGCGAGAAGCTGGTGAAGATCGGTGCCAAGGTGGTCAGCCATGGCCGCTATGTCACGTTCCAATTGGCGGAGGTGGCGGTGACCCGCGACCTGTTTCGGAAAATCCTACGGCTGATCGATGATCTGCGGCCAAGACCCGCTCCGGCGTAGGGCCGAATTAGGCAGTTGCTCAAGCCACGCAAGGCGTTCTTTCACGACGCCTAGCATCACCCGAGCATGGGCGTCGCCCCGCTCGGCGATCGGTTCGAATAGCCGCAAAGCCGTCTCGTAGTTTTCCGCGCTCGCAGTGGGCGGATGGTAATAGGCGTATGCATCCTCAAACGGTCCGGCTAAAACGGCACCGGTCAACGTCAGGGCAAAGACACCGCCGGCCAAAACACACTTCACGATGGCGAGGCACTCCGTGATCCCGCCCGCATGGCAGGAACTGCGACGGCTCACGACGCCGAGCCCGACGCGCTGCCGGTAGGCCATAACGGCTAGCCAAGCCGCCGAGATACAGATGACAAATCGGAGCAGTGTGTAGTACCTGTACGGCCACGGCCCCAGCGCCGCGACCAGCAACACCGCTGGGCCAATGTGAAGCGCAACGTATGCGCCGCGCGTCATCTTTAACGTCCTCAATTTCAATCTCCAGGTTGTCGCGGCGACGGCCGATTCAGGTAATCCCACGACCATTGCAGCGGCAGCAACGGCCAGAACAGGCATCAGCATGTGAAGCCCCTTCGGGCTCACTTGCTGCTGGCTTGACCCTGAGTCACCGGCCGCCACAAACAGCTAGTCGATCGAAATGAACAGGCAAGACGGAACATATTGAACATAGACACCGTACGCAACGAGATGAACAAAATGAACGGATGGAAAAGCTGGGAGAAAGCCTGCGGAAGCGGGCGCAAGAGCTTGGGCTCACTGACACCGATGTCGCTCACAGAGCCGGCTTGGCGCCAAGGCGCTATGGATTCTATGCGACTGGTGACAGGCAGCCGGACTACCAGACCTTCATCGCGATTTGCAAAGCGCTCGACACCACACCGAACTTTCTTCTCGGCTTTGATGAACAGAGACCGCAACCATCGAGCCGGCGAGGGAAATTGGAAGCCCGGCTCTCAGCGACCGGCAATTTGCTGAGCGATCCGGGTTTCAAGCTGGTCGCAGATCATGCGGAGTTGGTACTCAGCTATGAGCAGAAATAAGGCAACATGTTTGACTCTGCTTCACCAGCAAGCGTGAGCGGATATATTTCGTCATGCATGCTTTCCGGATTCTTCACTGGACGCCGCTGACAGGCGCCGCAGCGAACGCGGCCACAACGGCCTGACTAAGTGTGATCTGGAGATCATCAATGCCTCCAAGAAACGCCAGCACAAACGAGCCCTAGATGTGGAATCCGATCAGGTTGTTCCGGTGAGAGCCTGAACCGGTGATCGTCGAGCGAGGCTAACATGAGGTCTTCGGTGATTGTACCAATAGAGCCATCTTGGCAGGTCGTCGGCGCGGGCCGTGGATGACGGGAATGAGGTGGCGTAGGCCCACTCTCGCATCAGTGTTTGGATGAATCGCTCGGCCTTGCCGTTGGTCCTGGGGGTGTAGGGCCGGGTTCGGATGTGGCGGATGCGCAGGCGCCGCAGGGTCTTGCCGAACAGCTTGGCGACGTAGCCCGGACCGTTGTCGGTCATCACCCGCTCGACGCTGATGCCGCGCCGGCGGAACCATCTGAGCGCACGGATGAGGAAGCCGGTGGTCGAGCCCCGCCGTTCGTCGGGCAGGACCTCGACGTAGGCGAGCCTGGTGGCATCATCGATGGCGACATGGAAGAAATCGTAGCCGAGCCCCTTGTTGCGGCTGTGCCGGTGACCGGTGATGCGATGGCCGACACGGTCGAAGCGGGCCAGTCTCTTGATGTCGAGGTGGAGGAGTTCGTCAGGGCGCTGGCGCTGGTAGCGCCGCACCGGAGGCTTCGGCTCCAAGGCGGCACGGCGGCCGATCTGCAACCGGGTGAGCCAGCCGGCGACGGTGGAGCGGGCAAGATGAAGCTTCGCCGCAATCACATCGGCCGTCAGCCGATACTCCCGGCGCAGATGCTCGATCAGCGCAATCGTGGCGTCCGCCAGACGGTTGGCAACATTGCCGGGCCGCGACGAGCGGTTCTCCAAACCCACCGCCCCCTCGCGTCTCCAGCGGGCCAGCCATTTGCGCGCTGTCCGCTCGCTGATCCCGAAACCGGCCGCCACTTCGGCGACCGGGCGACGCTCTTCAAAGATCCGTCTGACAAGTTCCGCTCGACCGAGCGGCGTCAAACGGGCATTCTTGTGCGGGTTGTTCATCCTCTGATCCTTTCGGTGAATCGCTTTCCTACGACCACCTTCAGGTTATCAGACCGGATGAACAACCTCCTCGGACTTCACACCTAGAGGGTCACCTATCTCACGAGGCTCCGTTCACGCGCTGGAAGCGTCGGAAGCCTGACGACTGAGAGCGCTGACTCACCCGACCGCCTGAGACGCCCGCACAGCGCCGTTCGTGTCTGCCCACCGCGGGGGGGGGGGGGCACAGCCATCAGCCATGGCGCTGGAGGCCGTCAGTGAAGCGCGCTGGGCTGGCTGTGGCTGCACCGCCCCCACCTACCCAGACAGCGGGTTCTGATCGAACCGGTAAGCGTGGTCCTAGGCATCACGCAGTATGTGGCACACCCAATTTCCATTGAGGTTGCTGATGATGTCACCCGCTTTGGAGGCATCATGCGCTTCCGTGAAAGTTTTGAACTTCTTTGCCCAAGCAGGTGGTCTGCTGCCCTGCACAAATGAAGTAGCTCGCTGAACGAAATAGCCCGCTTCTTCTGCCCCGGTTGAAGGTAACACGGCCGCCACCGCTACAACCGAAACGCCAAGCATCAAAGAACGTCGCGTGATTTTCATCCGCGGCGCATAGCACACATGACGACGTTCTTCCCGACGCACCCACCTGTCTCGATCCGCAGACGGTGTTCGAAGTAGGCGCTCAGCTCGGCGTCGTCCACGCATACCGTCAGGCTGACGCTCCTTCCAGATTTTTCATGAGTTCCAGCATTTCAAGGAGTTTGCCTTTGGCATCGACGAATGTCTTAGCCGTAACCAGCTCCCGTCGATCCGCAAGGATGAGAACTGTCTCCAGTACCTGATCTGAATGCCGGCAGAGCGCTATCAAAAACTCGCCGCTGGGTCCGTTGCGCCCATCGAACCAGTTCTTCACCGCGCGCTCATTCGCGGTGGTCAGCCCGGCGATGGTCTTTATCCCGCGTCGCGTGCCGCCGAAGTCCTTTTGAAGAGCGGTGGCAATGGCGAGAGCAAATCCTCCAGCCCCGAGGCGGGCACTCTTGCTGCCCGGCTGAAAAGTTTTTCCGGAATCAGACTGAATCTTTCGGTCCTTTTTCGTACGCGACATACCGCTTCCCCTTGTCTAGCGTGAGAGGCCAAGAAACGGGCTATGCGACGGGCATCTGATGTCCGTTCTGTGACGGTCAGGGTCAGTGATTGTGGTAGGGAAGCCCAGGTCGGAGTCGACGGAAGACGAGAATCGTGAAGCGGTGGCTGTCCGCGCCGCCCAGTACGTTCGGATGTCCACCGAGCATCAGCAGTACTCGACCGATAACCAACTCGACACGATTCGGCATTACGCCGAGCAACGCGGCATCGATATCATCCGAACTTACGCTGACAAGGGCAAGAGCGGGCTGACGATGGACGGCCGTGAAGCGCTCAGGCGGATGATCCATCGCGTGGAGACCGGTCGGGCTGATTTCGCGATTATCCTTGTCTATGACGTTAGCCGATGGGGCCGTTTCCAGGACGTCGACGAAGGCGCCTACCTGGAATTTATCTGCAGGCGCGCCGGCATCACGGTTCAGTATTGCGCAGAACAATTTGAGAATGACGGCAGCCTAAGCGCCACCATCATCAAGAACATGAAACGAGCCATGGCTGGCGAGTACAGTCGCGAGCTTTCGGTGAAGGTCTTCCAGGGACAGTGCCGCCTGATTACCCTCGGCTTCCGGCAAGGCGGAAGGGCTGGATATGCCTTGCGTCGCCAGCTGGTCGATGAAAACGGTCTTCCCAAATCCATTTTGCGCGCCGGTGAGCATAAACGCCTTCAAACCGACAGAATCATTCTTGTCCCCGGGCCGCCAGCCGAGGTGCGAACATTGCTGCGCATATTCCGGCTCTTCGTCGAGAAACGCCGCAACGAGGGTGAAATCGCCGAAATCCTGAATAAGGAGGGAATCACAACGGACCTGGGACGTTCGTGGACGCGAACCATTGTCCACCGGGCGCTGACCAACGAGAAATATATCGGCAACAACGTGTACAACCGTATTTCGTTCAAACTGAAGAAGAGGCGCATCAGGAACCCACCCGATCTTGTGGTGCGAGCCGACGGCGCGTTTGTGCCGATCATTGATGTGCACCTCTTCGAAGCCGCGCGCCGGATCATTGACCATCGTACCTACCGGCTCACCGATGCCCAGATGCTGGAGCGGCTGGCGGCGTTGTTCAAGCGCAAGGGCCGTTTGTCTGGGCCTATGATCGACGACCAAGAAGACATGCCAGCAAGTTGGACGTACCGGAAGCGTTTTGGCAGTCTCACACGCGCCTTTGAACTGGTCGGTTTCACGCACAGTCGCGATTTCGGCTTCATTAAAAAGAACCAGTTCTTGCGGTCTCTCTATCCCGACGCAATCGCCGAATTGATCGGCGCCATCGAGCAAGGCGGTGGGACGGTAGTACGAGATCAGGTTACTGGCCTACTGAACATCAACGACGAGTTCACCGCTTCATTTCTGATAGTCGGGTGCTTTAAAAACCGCTCTGGGGCACCGTTTTGGAATATCCGCTTCGACACGACTCTGCATCCCGACATCACTATCGCGGCGCGGATGAATCGCACGAACACGGCCGTGCTCGATTACTACATTCTGCCGCGCCGCGACTTTGTCGCCGGCGAGCTGAAGCTGGCGACGGAAAACGGCTTCTTTTTGGATGCCTACCGCTCCGACACACTCGACCCCTTTTTCGACCTCTCGGCGCGGGCAAGTGTCAGGAGAGTCGCATGATCGAGCCTGATCAGGAAGTCCGCGCCATTCCTATTGACGACATTACGGTCCTCAATCCGCGGGTGCGGAGCAAGAAGATTTTCAATGAAATCGTTACCAGCATCGCCAATCTCGGGCTCAAAAAGCCGATCACGGTAAGCTCGCGCGGCCAAGGTTCGGGCTACAATCTGGTGTGTGGCCAGGGCAGGCTTGAGGCGTTCAAGGTGCTCGGCGAAACCAGAATTCCGGCGATCGTGGTCGACGCCTCGGTCGAAGACTGTTTCATCATGAGCCTCGTAGAAAACCTCGCGCGCCGGCGGCCATCGTCTCTGGAATTCGTTCGGGAGATTGGAGCCCTTCAGGAGCGCGGGTATTCAATCACCGAGATCGCAACCAAGACGGACCTCAGCGAGGAGAAAACCTCGCGCGCCGGCGGCCATCGTCTCTGGAATTCGTTCGGGAGATTGGACCTCAGCGAGGAGTATGTCTACGCAATCTGCTATTTGCTCCAGCATGGCGAAGAGCGCCTTCTCGCAGGTCTCGAGAAAGGGATAATTCCGCCGAATATCGCGATGGAGATCGCGCGTGCCAAGGACGGCGAGGTGCAAGAAGCGCTTGCCGAGGCATATGAGCGCAAGACCATTCCTGGCAACCAGATCGTTGCCATCCGGCGGATCGTGGTGCAGCGCAATCTAGTCGGCAAGACGATCCACAGCGTCAGCCGTAAGAGGTCGAAACGGAGACTGACGGCCGCGGCCCTGGTCGGCGCCTATCGCAAGGAGACACAACGCCAGAAGGCCTTGGTCAAGAGCGCGACACTCGCTCAATCCCGTTTGCTGTTCGTGGTCAACGCGCTGCGCCGGCTTCTCGCCGATGAGCATTTTGTCACGCTGCTGCGGGCCGAATCGATGAGCACAATACCTCAGCCTCTGGCCGAGCGCCTTGAGATGGAAAACTGAAATGGCGGAGAAAGTGCGGGCCGCCTTTGATCACCGGATCGTCGAGTTGCCAGTGGCATCGTTACTGCCGCGGAAGAAACTGCCTGGTCGAATTGAACGGTCTGTAAAATTCCAATGCATCGCCAAATCTATTGCCGAGGTCGGCATCATCGAGCCGCTCGTCGTTGCACGATTGGAAAAATCGGAGCACAGCTACCTTCTGCTAGATGGGCATGTCCGGCTCGCGGTGTTGGCCGACCTCGGACAAAGCAATGTCAGATGCATTATTGCCGATGACGATGAGGCTTTCACCTACAACAAGCGTGTAAATCGCCTCGCCACAATTCAGGAACATTTCATGATCATCCGCGCTCTCAGGCGCGGCGTCTCGGAGGAGAAACTTGCGAAGGCTTTGAATGTCGACGTTAGGCGGATCAAACAGCGACAAAACCTGCTTAACGGCATCTGCCCCGAGGTTGTTGAGCTGCTCAAGGACAAATCGGTCAACCCCGCTACGTTCGACATTCTGCGCAAGATGAAACCGATGCGGCAGATCGAAGCCGCGGAGTTGATGGTCACGGCAGGTAAAGTGACCGCCAGTTATGCCAAGGCACTGCTTGCCGCCTCCAGCAAGGAGAACCTTGTCGAATCGTACCGGCCGAGAAGAATTCCGAAGCTCACGTCCACCCAGATAGCACGCATGGAAAGCGAAATGTCCTCGCTTCAACAGGATTTCAAGCAGATCGAGAACTCCTATGGTGACGATGTTTTGCATCTGGTCATTGCATCCGGCTATCTCGCGAAACTGGTAGACAACCCAGAGATTGAGCGTTTCCTGGTGAAACACCATGCCGAGATCCTCGGGGAGTTTCGCGCGATCATAGCTGCTACTTCGCTTGATCAAACGCAAAGCAAAGCGGCGTGATCGGAGGGGTGAGTTTTCCGCGCACCCGAGGGTAGCACCGCGCGCAAATATTACGACGATCGAGTCGTGTCAGCCCCGCCACTGTGCGGGGCCTCGCATTTCTCGCTACGGGTGTACTATACTCATCACACCAACGGGAGATGACCATGATCCGCGCTTTGCCCTTGCTTCTAATATGCCTATTCGCGGTGGACGCCTTCGCTGAGAGCTCCGGTTGGCGTCGCGCCAAGAACACTGCAGATGACGTTATCTATGACGGGAAGGACCGCACCTTCTACTGCGGCTGTGTTTACACTTCGAACGAGACCAGCACCGGCAGCGGGACCGTCGATCATGCAGCATGCGGCTATGAAGGCCCCGAGACACATTCAGCACGGGCCGGGAGAATCGAGTGGGAGCATATCGTTCCGGCTTCGCTCATGCCCGCCAAGATCGCTACGGGTGTACTATACTCATCACACCAACGGGAGATGACCATGATCCGCGCTTTGCCCTTGCTTCTAATATGCCTATTCGCGGTGGACGCCTTCGCTGAGAGCTCCGGTTGGCGTCGCGCCAAGAACACTGCAGATGACGTTATCTATGACGGGAAGGACCGCACCTTCTACTGCGGCTGTGTTTACACTTCGAACGAGACCAGCACCGGCAGCGGGACCGTCGATCATGCAGCATGCGGCTATGAAGGCCCCGAGACACATTCAGCACGGGCCGGGAGAACCGAGTGGGAGCATATCGTTCCGGCTTCGCTCATGCCCGCCAAGCAGTTCGATTGCTGGCAGTTGGGTGGGCGCGACAAATGCGAGCGGGACGACCCTCGGGCGCAAGGCATGCTGTTCGACCTGCACAACCTGGCGCCGTCAGTTGGGCAGGTGAACGCGCTACGATCGAACGACCGCTACAAGGACGATCTACCGAAGAGCGCAGCCATTTTTGGCCAGTGTAAAGCAAGGGACGTGAAAGGCGGCTTCGGACCGCCGGACTGCCTCAAGGGAGACGTGGCGCGCGTGTGGCAGTACATGAGCTTCAGACATGGCGTGGTAATCCCCGAGGAGGAACGCGCGATGTTTGAGGAATGGTCAGAAAACGATCCAGTCTCGCTGTGGGAAGGCGAACGCGAGGCACGCATCTTTGCCCATATGTTCGTCCACAATCCTTTTGTTCATGGCGTCGCAACCAAACCTGAGGGGGCCTGTCCTTGGGAGTAGAGAATTATTCAACCGTCGCAGGCGCAACCCGGGCCTACGTGACATTGATATCGACGGCTGATGCAGGTGTCGCCGCAAGCCTTGCCTTTACGGCAAATCTTGCAACACACCTGCGCGAATGACGGCAAGGGCGTGTAGTTTATGATGGGTGTCGAGCTTGGGCTTAGTGCCGCCGGAGCCCCAACCGGCCACGCTAAGGCCCCGATCCCGGCGACGATCACGGAAACCACCACCAAGAACGCTGCTTGTCGCAATCGTGTGCTAAACATCGTCCTACTCCCCCGCTTGGTCAGATGCGTATGGCAAGCCAACACTATGCGGGATGAAACTTACCTCAACGTGTGACCGACCACAAATACAATTCGCGGCAGTCGCGACTTGGCAATGCAGTACCGCGAGCGATTGAACTGGTGATCCGCGCGAAAAAGCTGCAGTCTGCCCGATAATAATCAACAGGCCGAACTCCGCAGCGCAGGTTCAATTCCGTGCTCGAAGTTGTGGGAAGGCCGTTTTCTCACGCCACTGCTGAGTACCCGCCAGTAGCCGAGCAACGAAATTTAGACAGGCCCAAAAAAAGGGTTGAGTGGCAGGTTTCGGCGGTGCCAATCAAAGAGCGGATCGCCGACGATTCGGACGCAGCGCCGGATACGACGGCCGCGATATTCTGGCTCAAGAACCGTCGACGCAAAGATTGGCGCGAGCGGAACGAGAATTTCACGGGTCCCGTGACCATCAATCTGACCGCTGAGGATTTGGCCGGCGCCGGTGTGATCATTGACGGCGAGGCGACGGAGGTGATCGAGGGGTGAGACGCTGCTCAGCAATCCGCCACATTCCCACCCGTCAGAAGAAGCAGAAGTGGGCGGCCATCAGCATCGGTCAGCCAAAAAACATCGGTCATCATCATGCTCCTGCCGTTTCGGAGCTTGAATCAAACCTCAACTGATTTTGCATAGGCATTTTGTGGTCTGTAGCCCAAAATCAGTTGGGTCATAGCAGCGGGGCTGTCTGAAGCGGGATTTACAGACATTGAGGACAGGGCTTCGCAAGCACGGTCAAAACCAGGCGGAGACCCTCAACCGGGCACAATCGGCGCGGCACCTGCAATGGGCGACGACATGCCTGAAAGAACGGGGAACAGGGCACGGTCCATTCAGGAAGGTCGATTGGTCTCCATGATGGTCGTTGCACGTCGCCCTTCATAGCCTACGGAAATTGCTGACAAGTCCTCGATCGGGCACCCACATTGTCTGCATCTCGGCCGTTCAGCCACTGATCCATTAATGGGTCCTGACCCTAAGACGAGCCTCAGCTACGCACCGCGAGTTCGTCTTCCGCCACGACGCGCTCACCAGGCTCAAACTCGCTCTTGATCCGGTAAAGGAACTGCCCCGATTCGGCGGGCAATAGCCTCATGACTTTGTACTCGCCGTGCGCAGCGCTGACCTGCACGCGGCCGACCAAACTCACTTTCTCGCCGATGCAATATTTGTGATTTTGCATGGCCTCAATATGGTTGGGGGCAGAGAACTTAGAATAAACGCGAGGATTAATGGCAATAGATACTGACATGGCTTTCAGCGTCAGGGATTTCACGCCGCATGGTTAAGTACGGCTTCGGTTCCAGCCGCCTGTTCGAAGACGGGCTCACAGCTTATCAGCGCGGCGACTACGCGGCGGCGGTGAGGCTGTGGCTTCCGCTCGCCGAGCAGGATGATGCCGAAGCCCAATTCAATCTGGGCATCATGTATGGCGGTGGCGAAGGTGTGTCAGTCAATCATACGGAAGCCGCCAAATGGTTCCTGCGTGCGGCCAACCGAGGCCATACCGTTGCCCAGTTCAACCTCGGCGTCGCGTATGCCAACGGCGAGGGTGTGAAGCAGGATGATCACCGGGCGGAGCAATGGTTCCGACGTGCGGCAGAGCAGGGCTTTGCCGAGGCCCAGCTCAATGTCGGGCTCCTGTACGAAGCCGGCTTGGGGGCTCAACAGGACTACGTGAGGGCCCATGTGTGGTTAAGCTTGGCGGCAGGCCAGGGCATTGCTCATGCTGTCACAGAGGTCGACAACGTGACCACCAGAATGACCCCTGAGCAGATTGACGAGGCGCAGCACTTGGCAGCGGAATGGAGGCTTCTTATCGCGTCGAAGAACGCAGAGAAGTAAAAGGTTCAGCAGCCGGCAGGGCGGATGCCCAACGTCGGCTGATGGCTGGGCGCGCGGCCGGCGTCTTTCCCTTTGACTCGACTCCCAACCTTGTTTCGGGGACCATCTGTCGTTGTCGCAGGGAGGGCTCCAAAAACTCCAATGCCCGTTGGGGTTTGCTCATGACAACTTCCCGGCGACGCAGGGAGGCGTCGGTTGGGCAGGTGCCTTTGCCGACGCCTTCCATTTGTGACTCGCAAGGCGCGCCGGTGCCGCCTCGTGAATTAACGCTTCGTTAACAAATAGGGCAGAGCCTTCGAAACAATGTGGCGCCCTTTCCTCCCATCGCCGCAGTTGGCTCATTCCCGCTAGGTTCGGCGACAGGGCGGGAATGGGCCTTATCTATATCCTACCCGGCTCGCCTTCGCGGCAGGACCAGGGTTCTTTTGCGTCTGTCTATCCCCAGGACGGCTACGAACCATCTCGACTCGTGGGCGCGACTCGGTGACCTTGCCCCTAGGTCGCCGCTAAAGGGCATCACCCCCCACCAGACCGCCCTCCGGCGACATGGGAGGCGTCGGCTGATGGCTGGGCGCGCGGCCGGCGTCTTTCCCTCGACTCGAAGCTATGTTTCGGCGACCATTGGACCGCTATCGCTGAGAGGGCAGCGCAGCCCCGTCTCTCGCGAGACTATGGCGCGACCATAAGACCTGTCCGGCGATGGAAGGGAGGCGTCGGTTGTGGATAGCCCCAGGCCGGCGCCTTTCTGTAGCGCCTGCCCAGCGTCCTCCGGCCCGGTCACAACCGAAATCAGGTTCGCGCAACCTGCTTTATTGGCATGTGTGGTATTTGCTGAGTCAGCCTGGGCCATTTGGTCACTCCTGGCTTGGGTCAGGGCCGGCCGGGCGTCTTTAGCGCCTGGTCGGTCCGCTTGATTCTGCCTCAACGTCGGGCAGTATGCACATCATGGGGGGCGAGTGATGATTACGCTGCGCTTCGATGGTGATGATCGGCGCGACCTTTTGGACACGCTGATCGAGGCGGTGCGCATCACCGCTGAAACCGGCGAACGGCCATCAGTTAAAGTGGGCGGTCAATTGTATCCCGGTTATGAGCTTGTGAGGGTGGCTCGGCTTTTGCCCGATTACGAATTGCAGGATCACCACGCGGCAAAAGTCGCTGAGATGTTTCAGTGGCCTCAGCATGGTTACATCCGCACCGCCTACAATCTCGCGATTCAGGCGGCCCAGATCGTTGGTGCCAACAAGGAGCGTCGTGTGTTGCCGCGAAAACTCTAGAAAAAGGGTCGAGAGCCCGCCACAGCAGCCCGCTGAGACTCGTTCGCCCTATTCCGAGTCCCAAAAGACCCACACGGGAGGCCAGAACACCGCCCAGTGACTCCCGCAGGCCATTCTACGGGTGCCAAGAGCGCTGTTTGGCGGCGTGCTACTCGTCGTCCTCTGGAATCGGCAGCAAGCCCAACCCGACGAGCGAGTTCGTCAGCAGCCTTCGTACCGCATCAGCGCGAGTGAGCACGGTGTCGGGCTCGTCTGCGATGAAACGGTCAAGGGCCTCAACGATTGCCCCTGATAAGTGAACGGTGACGGCTTCTTCGGGATGATCCATAAAAGTCCCACGGCCTCGTGCCAGTAACCAGCTTCGGCGGATTCTTCACCGTTTCGGCTTCGGCTTCCATTCCCGCGCCAGACGCCCTGAAGCCTATACTCCCGACATCTACGAGGCGAAATGCGATCTTGCGTATAGGCACGTCTACGACCACTATTTCGGTCCGGACCAAAACATCTATGAGATGGCGGCTGTCTAGAAGAGTGCAAAATCACCTCCCAATACGATCGTCAGCGACCTCGGAGTATGGGGAACACCGAAAGCCCGGTGCTGATCACGAAAACCTTCGGATCAATGCCGGATACTTTCGATGAAGAATGATCAAAGACGACCGCTGTCCGAATACGACACGGAGCTACAAACTTTGGGATGTCGGCATTCCAATCCAGATTTTTGCAAGAACAATCTTACTGAGCGGAAATGTGCCTTTGTTCGCGACGACAATATTTGCCTCCTCGTACCTAGCTCGTGGAAACGGATCTTCGCGGAACTTAAATCCGGTGAGAGATAATTCCGAACATCGCGTGAGCATCACAAGAGCCGTGTCATCACCAAGATCATCAGGCTAGGCCCAACGCAAGCGCGGCGGAGCCGCCTCTGCCACAATCTGGTCCGCCGGGATCATCCTGTCAGCGTCTGCCAACATGGCAGTCGGGACTAACATCGCGTCAAGTCTGACGACCGGGCGCATCGATCGAAGGTGGGCCTTACTACCGATGCTGATCGACCACCATCGGCGTTTTCCCTGTGGTTTCGGGTTTCGATAGGGGTCCCGCCGATCTGAGCGCCCGCGGGCGAGCGCCGCGAGGATCATGGGTGCGCGGGTCTAGCCCGCCGGCTGCTTTCTCATGCACTGCTTGATGCCGGCGCCATGTCCATGCCAGAGCACGGCGGAGACCTTATCCGCTTCCGGCCCAACCAGCCTTCGGGTTTGAGGTCGATCACCACCGTCTACCCACACGCTGGCCATCAGGTCAGTTCTCCCGCTCGCCCGGCTTCTTGCCGGTGATGAACCCGGCAATCAGGCGGTTCACTAACATCGCGTCAATTCTGGCGACCGGGCGCGCATCGATCGAAGGTGGAAGCCGCCCGTCGACCCTTCCATATCTACGTCGATGAATTTCAGAATTTCACGACGCTGGCTCTGGCCAACATGCTCTCCGAATTGCGCAAGTTCGGGGTGGGTATGGTGTTGGCGCACCAATACCTCCATCAGCTCGATCCGGATATCCGCCATGCGGTGCTCGGCAACGCCGGCACGCTGATCGCGTTCCGGCTGGGCGCCTACGACGCGGATATGATCGCGCGGGAATTCGAACCGGTGTTCACCCATCGCGATCTCCTTAACCTGCCGAATCATCACATCTATCTGAAGCTGATGATCGACGGCGCACCATCTCGACCGTTCAGCGCGACGACACTGCCGCCACATTCCCTCAGGCTCAACTCGACGGAGTAGCGATTCCCGTTGGTAGCGGAGCCCGCTTCCCGACACGCGATTCCAGCTCGAAGCGATGTCAGCCCTCAATGTAGGGACTTAACCGGAGTGGCAAATCACGGCCCCGACCGCAGTTGTTCGCAAGTCATTCGGCCCGGAGGTCGGAAGAGGCGAATACCTGCCCGGCGACTTGCTCAATCGGCCGTTTTGCAAAGGCAAGGAATGGAACGCTTCGGTTAGTTCAGCGATCTTCTGACACCCCCGGTGAGAAATCAACTACAACTCTTGGTATAGGGGACGGGAACATACAAGGGCTATAGCTCAGTAAGAATCTCTCAAATTCTCAATCTAAGAATTGAGAATGAAGTCACGCGGATCGGCGAACCAGAACTGTTCCGCGTCGGCCGCCCGCTCCCATTCAGGAGTGCCGTCGGGCTCGTCCATTAACTTGCCGCGTCCTTGTTGCGGAAACGTGGCGTCACACTCGATCAGGTTCTTCCTCGTCTTCGTCGTCCTCACCCGGGGCGGATTTCTTCGACAGTGAGTTCGACCGGCTGCGTTCCAGCGAGGATGGCCTCGACGATGTCCGGGGCGTGGCCTTCGTTGGCCAGCAAAACCACCCGAGCATGCATCGCCATGGTAATAGTTCCGGCGCGGCCTTTCTTCATAGGCAGCCCCGGCTGGGGGTGGTCAAGCGCCTGGATCAGGTTCTTCTCTTCACGAGAGGACGACGGCATGGGCGAGCGCTTCGCCAGCCAATGACGGAAACCGCCTCAGACACAGAAAATCTGACAGTCCCCAGTCGGCAGCATTTTCCGTCGACTTCGACGCAGCTTCACATTTGCAAATTTATGCGGAATTCCGTAGCAATAGAATGCGACCTCAGGAATCGGTGACTGAACAGATGACGATAATCGCCCTTGCCCAGGAAAAGTCCACTAGGCGTTCGCGTGTCAGCGGCATCGAGCGTTCGGTGCAAATCCTGGATGCGTTAAGCGAGCGCGGATCGGCGACCAGTGCGTATGCGATTGCCAAAATAATAAACGCTCCTATCTCCACCGTTTATTCTATTGTCGATGAATTGATCGCTCGCGGAATATTGTCCCGAAGCGAAGACAATCTCGTCTGGCTCGGCCCAAGGCTGTTCCGTTATGGACTGGCTTTGCAAGCGCAGAGCGACATTCTTGTAGAGTCAAAGCGAGAGATGCACCGCCTGCGTTACGCCACGGGAGAGACGGTGCAAATCTGCAACCGCGATGAGGGCATGATGGTTGTTGTTGCGATGGCCGAAGGTACCGGTCAATTCCGCGTGTCCTCCCAGTTTGGCAGCCACTTCCCGCTCAATTGGACCGCTTCGGGTCGCCTGCTTGTGGGGCACCTGCGGATGAGTGAATGCCGCGCGATCTTCGAACGCTTCTCCGAGCCTTCCCCTACTGGTCGCGCCGAAACCGATCCGGACATACTTGCACATCAGGCCCACGAGGACCTCCGAAACCGGTTGGCTGTGCAAATGGGCATTTCGGAATTTTCCGTCGCCTGTATTGCCTCTCCCATTTGCGATACCGTCGGAGCCTGCGTGGCCACCATCTCGATCGTTCTGCCCGAGCAGAAGGCGTTGGAAAACCTTGATCATCACGCCGAAGCGCTGAAGGGATCGGCCAAGAGAATCGAACACGCGCTCGGATTTGCGAAGGCCTGAGGGGACGGAATGAAAGTGGTTCTCTATGGAAGCCCGGTAGTTGCCTTTGAGAACAATCTCCGACAACGTGTTTCAGACGACTTCGACCTTGTGGCGATTGACTACGGTGCAGGTAGTGAAAACATGCTTGCAGCCTTCGGGGATGCTAGCGCAGTCGTTACAGTAAGATTTGATCAGGATATTCCCCCGGCGCCTAATTTGGCCCTTGTTCAGGTTCCAGGTGTCGGATGCGATGAAATCGATCTGGCCGCTCTGCCCCCAACCGCAACACTTTGCAATGTTTATGGCCATGCAGAGGCGGTCGCGGAATTTGCGATCCTGGCACTCTTGCAATGGTGCCATCGGTTCTGCGAAGCCAACGCAAGCTTTAAATCAGGCAGTTGGGAAAGGAGCAGCCGTTTTGGCACTCCGCCGCATGGAGAACTTTTCGGTCGCGTCGTTGGCTTGGTGGGATATGGCCATGTCGGGCGCGCAATCGCCAAAAGGCTGGCAGGATTTGGGGTCACGACCCTGGTCTGCAACCGTACCCCTCCAAGCGATATCCCCAACGTCGCCAAGACTTACGAACTCCGCGAATTGCCCAATATGCTGGAGGAGTGTGACTTCATCATCGTTTCGGTCGCTTTGACCGAAGAGACCAGCGGCCTCCTCGGGCCCAGTTCGTTTGCCTCGATGAAAAAGCGCGCAGTCCTGATCAACGTTGCCCGTGGTCCGATTGTAGACGAGGAGGCTCTTTATCTTGCGCTATCAAAAAATCGCATCGGAGGCGCAGTGATCGATGTTTGGTATAATTATCCCGAAAGCACCGTAGACGCTTTTGCAAAACCCTCTAAATTTGTCTTTTCAGAGCTGTCAAATGTTTACATGACGCCGCATATTTCCGGATGGACGCAGGGAACCGTCGAACGCCGATGGTCAGAAATCGCCGACAACCTTGAACGGCTTCGGGCCAATAGACCGCTCCTCAATATTGTGCAGGAACGCCGGCGAGGAAAGGGAAGCAAGAAAGTCAAAAAACCCATTGACCGTTCACGATAGATACCTTCCCATGGGAGCAACGTCATCCGGCACGGAGTTCGCAATGCTGTTTGCAGCATTTCTTGATGATGAAAACATATTCGCAGACGGGATTAGTAAATGAAAATTACTTCCCTTAAGACTTTTTTGGTTCCACCGCGCTGGTTGTTTCTGAAGATCGAGACAGACGAACGCATCAGCGGCTGGGGTGAACCTGTTCTGGAAGGTCACGCAGAAACTCTGGCTGCTAAGATCGACGAGCTCGGAGACTTTTTGATCGGGCGCGATCCCTTGCGGATCGAGGATACCTGGCAGCTGATTTATCGCAATGGATGTTACCGTGGCGGGCCGGTGCTGATGAGCGCGATGTCGGGGATCGACGTGGCCTTGTGGGACATCAAGGGTAAGTACCACGACGCGCCGGTCCACGCGCTGCTAGGCGGGCCGGTGCGCGACAAGGTGCGCAGCTATTGCTGGGTTGGCGGCGATCGGCCAACCGACCTGGTGGCAGGGGTGCGTAAATTGCAAAAGCAGGGGTTTGACGCGGTCAAATTGAACGCCTGTGGAGAATTGCAGATCGTAGATACCTATAAAAAGATCGACGGGATAATTAGAAAGCTGACTGAGCTGCGCGATTCTATCGGCGCCGAAGTGGATTTGGCCTTTGATTTTCATGGACGTGTTCATGCACCAATGGCCAAAGTGCTGTTGTCCGAACTGGAACACTTGCGCCCGATTTTTGTTGAGGACGCAGTTCTTTCGACGCAAGTCGATGCCATGGCGGATCTGGCCAGACAGACCTCAATCCCACTGGCTGTCGGCGAAAGGCTCCATTCGCGTTATGATTTTAAACGGGTTTTCGAGACCCGCGCGGCCAGCATCGTCAACCCTGACACGGCGCATGTAGGTGGGATTTCAGAGATGGTGCGCATCGGCGCGTGGGCTGAGGCCTATGACGTTGCGCTGGCACCACATTGTCCGCTAGGACCGATTGCGCTGGCCGCCTGCTTACAGGTCGATGCGGTCTGCCATAATGCCTTTATCCAAGAACAAAGCCTGGGCATACACTATAATCAGGGGAATGATCTTCTGGATTATCTGCTGCCCGACCATGGTTTCAATCTGGAAAATGGCTTTCTCAAAATTCCAGATGGGCCAGGTTTGGGCATCGATGTGAATGAGAACTTCGTTGTCGAAAAAGCCCGTCAAGGCCATCGTTGGCGCGCGCCGGTCTGGCGCCATGTCGATGGCTCGATTGCGGAGTGGTAGCGGGCAATGTGCTTTTGAAAACCTCGATCATCACTCCGAAGTGCTTAGCGGATCCACCAAGACAATCGAACAAGCGCTTGGATTTGCGAAGTCCTGACGGGTTCCTTAGCGGGTTTTCGTGAAATCCGAGTGAGTGGAGAAGGGCTTGTTGGCCATAAATAGCTGCCGTGGACCACGTAGCTTTCTTCAGTCATCAACTTCGATGATCGCCTCAATCTCTACAGTTATGTTGTTCGGAAGAGAGCTCACTCCCACCGCCGAGCGGGCATGGGTGCCCACCTCCCCCAATACCTTGTAAAAGAGATCGGAACAACCATCGATGACATAAGGATGCTCGATGAAATCGGGTTCGGCATTAACCATGCCGAGAAGTTTGACTACCCGCTCAACCGCCGAAAGCTGGCCAATTTCAACCTTGACAGCGGCCAAAATATTGACCGCAACCAGCTCGGCACTTTGGCGCGCCTCATCCGCCGTAACATCCCGGCCGACTTTGCCGGTCAACCGCTGTCCGTCAGCACGGATCGGTCCCTGACCGGAGACATAAAGTAACCGCCCCGTACGCGTTACATTCCGGAAATTGCCTATCGGTGCTGCCGGGTGCTCCGGCAGCTCGATTCCGAGCTGTCTTAAACGCGTTTCCGGCGTCGCGTCGGAACCAGAGCGTGGTGTCATCATTGGTCCCAGGCCTGCACCCAGTTGGCCTCGTTGACTAGACGAAGCTCGTTGACCAGACGAAGCCCACGCGACATATGCCGCGACATTTGCACCATTTCGTCGTCGCTGAGGACAAAATGGTGCACCGCGAAGTTTTCCCTGAGTCGGTCAGGCCTGGATGTCTTTGGAATGGCGCTTACATCTCCCTGCTGGATGAGCCAGCGCAAAGTCACCTGGGCCGCTGTCTTGCCATGGCTTTCGGCGATCCTTTCGATCTCTGGATCACCGACGACGCGACCACGAGCTAGTGGGCAATAGGCGATAATGGTCAGGCCGTGCGTCCGAATCCGGTTGAGTATTCGCGTTTGATCGATAAAAGGATGGTACTCGAGCTGCTCAGCGGCAAGCGGCTCGCTTGCGGCGGCAACGGCCTCATCAAGCAACGCGATCGTGAAATTCGAGACGCCTATGTGGCGCGCAAGCCCGCGCCGCCTAGCGTCGCAGAGTGCGCCGATCGTCTCGGCGATCGGGATATCCGGATTGGGCCAGTGGATCAGCGCGAGGTCAACCTGATCGACGCGGAGCTTGGAAAGGCTTTCCTGCAGCGACTCCTGCAGCCGCCCGTCGGAAAGCCATTGCGGCCGGACCTTGGTCGTGATGAAGATGGCATCGTGCGGCACATGCGAGTGGGCGATGCCCTCACCGACCGCCTCCTCGTTATCATAGCCTTGGGCCGTGTCGATGTGTCGGTATCCGATCTCCAGCGCTTCATGGACAACGCTCGCGCAAGTCTCACCGCGCATCGGGGAGGTACCTAAGCCGAGCACTGGTATCTCTGCGTCGCCAGCCTGAACCGATTCCTCCTCGTTTCTGTTTTGCTCCAGTGTCATCAACAGTTCCATTCTTGCAGCGCTGTATCCGAGTGAACGCGACCAATTACGCCACAGCACTTCGCTTCGGTCTCGGTGTCTTTGGGATGTCAGATTTCACTTTGAGGATCCGGGCGGCGTTCCCGCCAAGAATCAGGTCCATGTCCGCTGGAGATATGAAGTCGCAGTAGTCCTTCAAATAGGTCAGGCTCTGCCGATAAGTGCAATTTCGCTCAATGTTTGGCATATCGGAGCCCCAAAGCAGCCGCTCTGCGCCAAGTTCTTCGTATTGCTGCCTTATCAACTCTCGGGATTCGGCATACGGAAATTCCCAACCTAGCATCCCGGCCTGTATGGGGTAGCCGATCTCCTGGTAGACATTCGGTCGTTTCGCAAAGTCAAGGTGCTCCTTCGGAATACTACCGATTGTTCCATCGCTCTGTCGGAACGGCACCGCGAAGAAGCCCAAAACCATGATCGACGGAATATCGGGGAACCGGTCGGCCCACGCAGCAAAATCACGCAGACGGTGCAAGTTGACCTCTGCCGAGACTCGGGCCGCCTGCAGGTTCCAATAAACCGGCACGTCCAGATCACCCACCTCCCGCCAGAAACCGTCGAACTTTCTGTCGTTGAAATTGTCCGTACATCCCGGCTCGTAGAACCTCTCAGCTTCGTAATAGACGCCCTTCAAACCCAACTCGGTGACGCAATGTCTTAACCGGCCAATTTCGCTCTCGGTATCCGCCAACAGCTCGTCGATCTCTAGGAGGCCGATGAACCTGTCAGGGTACTTTTTTACCGCACTGGAAAAGTAGTCGTTCAGCTTCCCGTACGCCTTGGCGTTCTGGAGGACCGCCATATCCACTCCAGCATGGTCCATCTGGGCCAAGATAAACTCTGGTGATGCAATCTGGTCCTGCATGCTGGGCGGCATATACTGGAAGTAATAGTCCTCCTCGTTCTCTGTCCATTCGAATCTTCCCATCTTGCCAACCCGAAAATTGATATCCGGTGACTTCTCATCTTTCGTCTTTCCTCGCGCGAAACTATAAATTAGCGCCTCCCAAAAAGCGATATGTTCCTCCGCGCTCGCCCAACCGGACGCTCCACCCAAGTAAGGAAACACGTGCATGTGGGTGTCTATAACCATGTTCTTTCGCTCCTTCTAAATTTCAAAAAACACCAGTCCACGCAACCACCCTACCGAATCATCATCGATGGAAGCCACAGCACCAGCTCCGGGAAGAGTGTAATTAAAATCAGCACCAACGCATCAATAAGGAAAAACGGCGCGACACCTCTGACGATCACGCCAAACGAGTACTGGGGCGCTATGGCGTTTAAAGCAAACAGGTGCAAGCCGATTGGCGGTGTCTCCAAGCCGATCTCTATCAGAATTACCAAGGCCACTCCAAACCACACAAGACTGAAGCCCAGTGCCTCAAGCGTTGGTAGGACCACAGCTAAGGTCAAGATCATCATCGAAAGACCGTCGAAGAACATCCCCAGTATCACGTACATAAGGGCTATACCTGCAAAGACTAAAATTGGGGAGGCATCGAGGGAAATAACCCAAAGCATTATTTGCCTTGGTACGCCTAAGTTTCCAAGTACAAACGATATCAGTATCGAACCAAGAAAAATGCCCGCCGCCATCGATGTGATTTGGACGGCGCCCAGCAAAGAAACCCTGATCGCCGAGAAAGTAAGTTTCCGATTCACGATCCCAAGTATAAGAGCGCCGGCACAGCCCATCGCCGCAGCCTCGGTAGGGGTTGCTACTCCGAGAAAGATACTACCTAGAACTGCGAAAATAAGAGCGATAGTTGGGAGTATCCCGGTAAGTAAGACAAGTCTTTCTATCAACGGCGGAATATCTATTTTTCTTCCTCCAAGATGCGGCTGGAGGTACACCCTGACGCCGAGGTAGACCATATAAAGCGCCGCAGTCATAATCCCTGGAATAACACCGCCGATGAAGAGTTGGCCGATCGACTGCTGCGCCAAGACACCGTATATGATCAATGCCAGGCTGGGAGGAATGAGGATCCCCAGCGTGGTTCCACCGCCAATAGAGCCAACGATCAGGTCTCCGGCATAGCCCTCCTTCTCCATCTCTGGAAGGGCAATTTTTCCGATGGTGGTCAGCGTGGCTAGGCTCGATCCCGATATAGCTGAAAAGAACGCGCTGGCCATTATATTCGTGTGCAGCAGGCCGCCCGGCAAGCGGCCGAACCAGGGTCTGAGGCCATTGTAGAGCCGATCGGTTGTACCCGTCCTCATAAGGATCTCGCCCATGAATATGAAGAGTGGTACGGCGGTAAATGCGAAATTGTTGAGATTAGTCCACCAGAGGGTCCCTACAATACTAAGGAACTTAGGCTCAAGAAGGACATAGATGCTGGCGAGACCAACCGCGCTCAACGTCAGCATGATCGGTTGCCCAACCGCAAATAGCAGCAGCATAGGAATGACGATGATGAAAACCAAACTTACAGTCATTATGCTCCCACTTTTGTCATTCCTATTTCTGAAACCCTCGACTTCATCAGCCTACTGTTCTTGCTCCCACTTTTCCCATTCATCTCTACTCAGAATGAGCTCGGAGACGAGCTGAATTAGAAAAAAAACCATTCCCACAAGCATTACCAGCTGTGGCAGGTAGAGTGGCGTATGAGAGAGACCGATAGAGATGACATTGGACTCGTAGTTCCGCCAGACGGTCCACGCTGTCCGCCAGACACCGACTGAGATGACAGCGATGCTCAGGAGAGTGATTGGAAAATGAAGCAGGTATCGGGTCTTATAGGACAGGTGGTCGAGCAGCAACTTGACCCTAACGTGGCCCCTTACACGGGATGCATATGCGAGACCCAAGAACGCGACGGCCACGAAAGCATAGCCGCCGTACTCCTCGGCCAGGAGTGTAGACCGGCCCACGATGTTACGAAGCCCTATCTCCAGAAGAACAAGCAGCATCAGGCAAAATATCACGATCGCTGCCAGATAGCCGCTCGCAGATGACACCACGCCAGCTACCGTCCGTAGCAGGCCTACGGCCCTCCGAATGTTGCCCACCGCTCCAACGCCCCCGTTTTCAAGGTGGCCAGAAGTGCTACCTCTAGCACTTCTGGCCACTGTCTCATTCAGATTTAGGGGTTAGGGGTATAGCTTCGCTCTAATCGTGCGCAGAAGTTCTTGTCCTTCAGGCGTGGCGCCGGCGCTCCACTCATCCCAGATGGGAACCATTTGCGTCCTAAGTTGGTCCAGCTCCCCCGCGGGTAACTGAGTTACCTCCACACCGACTTTACGGAGGTCGTTGGTGAGCTGCAATTGGTCAACTGCAACGTCCCTCAAAGCTTTAAGTGAGGTGACCTCACCGGCGTCTAGCACCACCTGCTGCAAGTCAGGCGGCAGGGAATCGAAGGCGTCTTTGTTTACAATGACACCGTTCCAGACTGAGTTGACTGCCGGCAGGGCAACATAGCCCGCGACTTCGTAGAACTTCACGTCAATCACGTTTCGTGCACCGGTGATGAACCCATCAACAACACCCAGCTGCATCGAGGTGTATATCTCCCCGAACAGGAGCGTCTGCGGAAACCCACCAAGCAAATTCACAATTTTGGCTTGTTCCGCGGTCGAAGTTCGCACCTTCATTTCTTTAAGGTCCGCGACACTGAGAATAGGCTCTTTCGTGATGATCGTTTGGCCAATTCCAGGCCAATAACCAGCCAGGACGGCGTTCCAGTTCTCAAGCAACTTATCACCGATGATGCGGTTGATATCTTCCCGGACAATCTCGCCCTGCGTTGCCTCGGGCATGAGGAAACCCAAACCTACCACCAATGCCTCCGGTATCGCCCCGCCAATGATCGTCTCGGCGATGCCCGACACCTCCGCCAGGCCCTCACGGGTTACCTCCAGTACCTCGGGACCCTTGTAGCCGAGTTCGCCTCCAAAGAAGATGTTGACCTTGAGGCGTCCGCCCGAGTGCCTCTCGACCTCGCTCGCCCAGTATGATTGCCACTTGCCACCAATGCTGTTTGCTGGAATGACGGAATTGAATTTCCAGGTGATAGTGTCCTGAGCGGACGCTGGCATGGCAAGCATTGCTAACAGACCAGCCAATACCCAAAGTTGTTTCTTCATGACTTAGGTTCTCCCTTCCAAAAAGAGTAACGTTTACTCCGCGGAGCCGCAGCTTCGGCGACGGTCGAAATACAGCCGTAATTGCATACTTTAGATGCACCCTCCGCGATCACCGTCGACCATGCCTCCATACGTACTTAGCGTATTGTTCTTTCAAAGAAACAACGCTATCCCGCAAGAAAATAGGCTCATTTGGAGAATACTCCTTCCTCCATCAAGCTATCTAAAGAAAGGCCAAATGCTTCTACGGTTTGGTCAATATCCTGTTCGGTATGTACATCCGATAACCACCCACCTTCGCCGCGGTGAATATGGACGCCGTTGAGCAGCATATGCGTATTGAACGCCTCGGAGAATTTTGACGTATTTAGATAAAATCCCGAGCACATCTGAGACGCGTGCACGTCCACTCCACGGCTGCTGGCCTCATGGTTCAGCCTCTTGCAAAGGCGTGACGCCATCTCCACGGCTTTTTTCTGGGGCGCTCCAGTAGCGACCATCTCGAGAACCGCATTTGAGGCAGCGGCACTTACGGCATTGGCGTTGTACGTACCAGCATGATTAATCTTCCGGTAGCGGTTCCATTCCGGATCGTTGCGTTTGATCTGCAGTACTTCCATCACTTCCGCCCGTCCGGCCACCGCCCCTATCGGGAACCCCCCACCCAAGACCTTCCCGAGCGAGCACAAGTCAGGTGTGACACCGACCACCTCCTGCCAGCCGCCAGGAGACCACCGAAATCCCGTGATGACCTCATCAAAAACCAGGACTGTGCCAAACTTCTTGGTAAGTGCCCGGGCCGCCTGGACTGTCTCCGGCAAGACCAGGTCTTTCGTTGCATGGGCCCAAGCTGACTCCATAAAGAGCGCAGCAACATCTTTCTTGGACAGCGCTTGCTCTAGTGCATCAATATTGTTGCGCGGAATTACCTGTACGCCAGCAGCCATGGCCCCATCGAACGCTGGCGGGATACGCCCCGCAAGCGGTTTATCCAATGGCTCGTAAGAGCCAGCATTCATCTCATCGGTCCAGCCACAGTTGTCTGCCTCGAACTTGACAATCTTGGACCGGTCAGTGTGGGCACGTGCAATCATAGCAATCAAAAGATTGGCCTCGTTGCCTGTGGTGGTAAACTCCACCCACTCGGCCGCCGGCACAAGCTTGTGCACCCGCTCAGCCAGTTCGATGCTGGGTTCGTGCTCGTGAGCGAAGAGCGAACCCTTCGCGACCTGCTCCGAAGCGGCGCTTACGATCGCTGGGTGGCAGTGCCCGAACAGCAGTGCAGCGTGGCCCATCGAGTAATCGATGTGCTCATTTCCATCAATGTCCCACTTTCTGGAGCCGTTGGCGTGGGAAGCGATAATCGAGAAAGGGTCACAATATCGGGAATCGTGATTCATCCCTCTGCCGACTTTGAGGGACCGCTCAAACATCAGCTTGGACTTTGGGTATTTGGCCTCAAATCTCTCAATCCTATTAAGCTCACTCATCTCCAGGTTCCTTCTCCCCCATCTAGCGAATTGAGGCCGCGGCGCGCCAAACCATTTCCGGTCAGCCGCGCTATTATTCCGTTAATAAGGAATATATTCCATTAAATGAGGTTAAAGTGGGTAGTAGCTGGAGTCAAGAGAATGGGAGAGTACGCTTGGTGTCCGTGGTCAGGTAATTTGGAACCAAATGGGGCCTGACTTAAGAGAGGCTCCGGCCCATCTGGTTGATCATGTTACGCGGCGGTTTTGCGGAATTGCAAACGCCGATGTTCGATGGTCTGTCGTTTGATCCTTTCTCTTTCCAGCAGGATGGTTTGGCCGCGCCCGAAGTAGACGTCGGCAGGCGTGAGGTTGCCCAGGCTCTCGTGGTAGCGATGGTAGTTGTAGTGCCCGACAAAGGCCTCGATGTCAACGTCGGAGCAAAATTAGTCCACCCGGGCGGAGCAAAACTAGTCCACTTAACGTTATGCGGTACGCGGTGTTGGGGGGTTGTCCCGGTAGTCCATAGGAGGGACCCGCGCTGCTTCGTGTAGCGCTTGCGTTACGCGGAGCGAAGCAGCGTGGGAGGTTCCTGTGGACCCACCGGGTCAACCATTGCACCGGCGGTTAAGCAGGTATTTTTGGGGATTTGCGCCGTTTTTGGCTTTGGTTGAGACGATAGCTCTCGCCGTTCATTTCCAGGATATGGACATGGTGGGTGAGGCGGTCCAGCAAAGCCCCGGTCAGGCGTTCCGAGCCGAATATCTCCGTCCACTCATCGAACGGCAAGTTGGAGGTCACCAGGATCGAGCCCCGCTCGTAGCGCTGGCTGAAGACTTCGAACAGCAGCTCGGCGCCGGTCTTCGAGAGCGGCACGAAGCCGAGTTCGTCGATGATCAGAAGGTGATACTTTGCCAGTTGCTTCTGCAGGCGCAACAGGCGTTTTTCATCCCTGGCCTCCATCAGTTCATGAACCAGGGCAGCGGCCGTGAGGAAGCCGGCGGAGAGCCCCTTTTGGCAGGCCGCCAGACCGAGACCGAGGGCGATATGGGTCTTGCCGGTTCCGCTGTTGCCGAGCGCGATGATATTCTCACGACGCTCGACGTATTCGCATCGCGCCAACTCCAGAACCAGCATCTTGTTGAGCGATGCGATGGCCTTGAAGTCGAAGCTGTCGAGGCTTTTGACGGCGGGGAACCTGGCCTGTCTGATCCGCCGCTCGACCATGCGGCGCTCACGGTCGATCAGTTCCAACTCGGTCAGACGGACAAGATACCGCACATGGTCGGCGCCCTCGGTGGCGCATTGGCGGGCCAGCTTGTCGTATTCGCGCAGGAACGTCGGCAGTTTCAGGGTCTTGAGGTGATGGGCCAGCAACACTTGCGGCGTATCGGTCATGACGCGCCTCCACCCAACAAGCTCATATAACTGGCGGCGGCCGTGGTCGCCACGTTGGCCCGAGGCAGGTAGGGATAGATATCCAGGTCGAGTTTGGGCGGGCGTCGCTCGATACGGCACAGCACAAGGTGTTTGACGGCGTCGTAGCCGATCGCACCCAGGCGCAGGGCGTCCTTCACCGCGCCGTGAAGCACCTCGAGATCGAAGGTCTCCACAAGCCGAAGGACCTGGACGTATTCCCGCTTGCCGGCCTTGCCCATGCGCGCCTCCAGGAGACGGCGCAGGGTTGGGAAGGCATCAGGCAGTTCCCATCCGGCTAGCGGCGCGGCCTGATCCAGGGCACCGATCTTGTGCTCCAGCAAAGGCAGGTAGTGGATCGGATCGAAGACCATATCTTCCCGGTCGTAGGAACGGGGGTGCCGGGCAATGATCCCGGCGCCGCAACCGATAACCACCTCGTGGACATAGCCACGGATCCAGACTTCCTGATGGCCGTAGGCGACGGGCACGGAATAGTCATTCGTCCGGTAGCGCACCAGGGACAGCGAGTTGACCCGCGTGCCCTGCTTGTCGCACGCGTCGAACGGTGCCGGCAGTGGCCTCTTCAACGCTTCGCGGTCACGCACAAACCGTTCGCCGATGCTCTCGCGGTGGCCGCGCAGGACGTTGCCTTGCCGGTTGCGGCATTGCTCTTCCAGGTGGCCATTGAAGGCGTCCCAGCTCGCGAACCGGGGAAGCGGCGTCATGAAGTTCCGCCGGGCATAGCCGACCACCCCCTCCACATTGCCTTTGTCGTTACCCTTGCCGGGACGGCCGTAGCGGTCCTCGAAGAGGTAATGGGACTGCAGCCCGCTGAACGCCCGCGTTCGTTGCCGCGTGCCATCTGACAAGATGCGCGACACCAGACACTTGTCGTTGTCGTAAAGAATCGATTGGGGAACGCCGCCGAAAAAAACAAAGGCTCTGTTGTGCCCGTCCAGCCAGGCCTCCGTCGTCGCCGCCGGGTAGGCCGCAACGAAGCAGGCATCGCTGTGGGGAAGTGTCATGACGAAAAAATGCGCCCGATACTTGACGCCGGCGATGATCGCATCCGCCTCGCCAAAGTCCGCTTGAGCATGGCCCGGAGGATGTGACAACGGCACAAACATCTCACGCCGACGAAGGCGCCGTTCCCGAACGTAATCCTTCACGATGGTCTCTTTGCCCGTGAAGCCATGTTCGTCGCGAAGGCGCTCGAATATACGCTTCGCCGTGTGGTGCTGCTTACGGTGAACCGGTCGGTCCTCCTCCAGAATACGGTCGATGATATCCGTGAAGGGGGCCAGTTTCTGGCGTTTCGGTGGCTGGCGTCGCCAATATCCCGGCGGTTCCGAATGCCGCAGCATCTTCCTCACCGTCTCGCGCGCAATGCCAAACCGACTTGCCGCCTCTCGCTGGCTCAGACCATCAACATGGCAGGCCAGCCGAACGCGCAGATATAGGTCCACGGTGTACATCCTCCCGCCTTCCATCTCAAAAAAGATCGAAGACTACAGGTGGCAGAGTTTTACTCCGCCCGCGGCTGGGAAATCCCGCCGCTTCCGTGGACTAATTTGTCACCGCCGTTCTCACCCGGATTTGCGCGGCACGGAGGGTCAGCGGAGTAGCGCGGCACGTTACGTTTCACCGAGCACCATGGCCGCCCCCTTCTCGCCAATCATGATTGTGGGAGCATTGAGATTGGCTGAAGCAATCGTGGGCATGACGGAGGCATCGATTACACGTAGTCCATCAACACCGCGCACCCGCAGCTGCGGATCAGTGACAGCGTCCCCATCCAGCCCCATGCGACAGGTCCCGCAGCAATGGAACAGTGTGCCGCCGGTCTCGCGTGCAAACCGGAGCAAATCCTGATCGCTGGCGACCGATTGGCCAGGCAACACTTCTTCGTCCCAGAAATCCGCGAACGCTGGTTGGCGATAAATATCGCGAAGGATCTTGATACCGCTGACCAGGGTCTTTCGATCGATGTCTTGCAACAGGTAATTGGGCTCTATACGCGGCGCTGCGAAAGGATCATCGGATCGAATCCGAAGCCTCCCCCGCGAGACTGGACGGCACTGCGAAACGTTTG
Organism: uncultured Bauldia sp.; assembly: GCA_963663975.2. GTDB lineage: Bacteria > Pseudomonadota > Alphaproteobacteria > Rhizobiales > Kaistiaceae > JANQRX01. Next base: position 423,864 of record CAXXRA010000015.1, read on the forward strand.
CGGTGAAGCCTGAATAGCGGTGCAGCGGGTCACCAGGCTTATCGACGGACAACGGCATCACCAGGAACTGAACGTCCGGGCGCCCTTGGAGCGCGTGCTCAGAGCAAGCTGCGCCTCCCACCTGGCCGGCACCAACCGTGAGCGGGCCGGAGCCTTTGACAAGCCACTCCAATCCCATCTTTGCCAGTTTTATCGGATTACGTACGTCATCGTTGAGCGACTGGCGACGCTTGAGGCGCACGGTTGTACGCACCTGGTAGTGATCCTGAAGGTTTCCTCCGACCTCGGGCGCATCGACAACGACATCAATCCCATGCTCACGCAGCACCGCCGCGGGCCCAATGCCCGAAAGTTGCAGCAGCTGTGGTGATTGAATGGCGCCGCAGGATAGGATTACCTCCCGATCAGCCTGCGCTGTGTGCTTTTCACCACCAGCGGACCATTCAAGGCCGACAGCGCGGTTGCCATCGAGCAAGACCCGCGTTGCATGGGCGCGCGGAAGCACCGTCAAGTTTGGTCGATTGAGAACCGGATACAGAAAGGCAGCAGCCGCGCTCTCTCGCCAGCGCGATCCTATGGTGAGCTGATAAGACCCGACGCCCAACGTCGTCTCGCCATTGAAGTCTGAATTGTGAGGCAAGCCAAGCTGCTGAGCCGCTTCCACCCACGCCATGCAGCATGGATGATTGTTGCGCAAATCCGATACGCGGAGGTCTCCGTGAGCTCCGCGAAATTGGCTAGGTTCGCCTCCGTTTCGCTCCATACGCCTGAAGTAGGGAAGGACCGACTTGAAACCCCAGCCAGCGGCACCCTGGCGCTCCCAATCATCGAAGTCCTCATGTTGGCCGCGAATGAAGACCAGCCCGTTGATCGAACTCGACCCGCCGATGACGCGTCCGCGCGGCCACGTAATCGAACGTCCGCCGGTTCCTGAGCTTGGCTCGGTCGGAAATTCTCGGGCAAAGCGCTCATCAAATATCGTGCGAAAGTATCCAATCGGCAGTCGAAGCCAGAAATTGCGATCCCATCCGCCCGCTTCAAGAAGTAGCACGCGATTACCTGGATCGGCCGACAGGCGATTTGCCACCACGCAACCGGCGGAACCTGCTCCCACAATGACGTAGTCAAAGTCGGTTGCCGACACGGACGGCGATCCTCCCCCGATCCCAAAGTAACCCACCTCGCCAATGTGCCAAGGCCCGATGCTGATGGTACCGCTGGGCAGAGTTTTTTACGAACAGCTGACGGCCGCTCCTGGCAGATTTTGTTGATTTAGTCGGGCTTGATCATTGGTGAGTGGCGTGATTCCGTCCTTCGGGTGATTTGCACGAGGGATGGACGCGATGATGGGATTGCAGGCGGCACCGGAACGGCTTTTCTACGACTTCTGTCTTGAGGATCACGTTCCGCAAGATCACCTGCTGAGGCAGATCGACCGGTTTCTCGATCTGAGCGATCTTCGGGTCACGTTGAAGCCGTTCTACAGCACCATCGGTCGGCCTTCGGTTGATCCGGAGCTGATGATCCGGATGCTGATCGTCGGCTACTGCTTCGCCATTCGCTCCGAACGGCGTTTGTGCGAGGAGGTCCATCTCAATCTCGCCTATCGTTGGTTCTGCCGCCTGGGTCTCGATGGCGGGGTGCCAGACCATTCGACCTTCTCGCTCAACCGCAATGGCCGTTTCCGGCAGAGCGGTCTTCTACGCCATGTGTTTGAGACGGTGGTGCGCCGCTGCATGAGCGAGGGGCTCGTCGGCGGGGAAGGCTTTGCCGTCGATGCCAGCCTAATCCAGGCCGATGCCAACAAGCAGCGCTCGGTGCCGGGACATGAGTGGAAGATCGCCGATATCCCTAGCGACGCCACGCAGGCGATCAAAGATTATCTCGCCACGCTGGACGATGCCGCCTTCGGAGCGGCCAGCAGCGTGACACCGAAGTTCGTCTCCCCGTCCGACCCGGCTGCGCAATGGACCGGCGCCCAGCGCGGTCCGGCGCTTCTTTGCCTATGCCGACAATTATCTGGCCGATACCGACCACGGGATCATCGTCGATGTCGAGGCGACCCGTGCCATCCGGCAGGCCGAGGTGGGAGCAGCCCAGACCATGATCAAGCCCGAACCGAAGAGCGCTTTGGCCTCAAGCCAAAACGGCTGGCCGGCGACAGTGCCTATGGGGCGGCACCGATGCTGGCCTGGCTGGTCAAGGACAGAGGCATCGCTCCGCACATCCCGGTGTTCGACAAATCAAAGCGCGACGATGGCACCTTCTCCAGAGCCGACTTCCAGTGGCAGGAGGATAACAATGTCTATGTGTGCCCGGCGGGAAAGACGCTTAAGTCATCGGGCCGCCTGAACAGTGACAACACCTACGCGAGGGCTTTATCGGCCGGCTGGCCAGCACCTCCAGGCGGGACTCTGGCCCTTGCCCGTTATGGTCGGTTCCCCACATCTACCGACCGTCCTTAACCGATCAAGGCTCGGAACAGGGATTTTTAGAGGTGGTCATCGGGCCGCCTGAACAGTGCAACACCTACCGATATCTGGCCAGCACCTATGACTGTGGCCCTTGCCCGTTAAAAAAGCGGTGCTGCCCCAAGACGCCGCAGCGCAAGATTCCGCGCGACATCAACGAGGATGCTCGCGATGTCGCAAGGGCGCTGTACGACACGCCCGCCTTCAACCAGTCGCGTCGCGACCGCAAAAAGGTCGAGATGCTGTTTGCCCATCTCAAACGCATTCTGAAGCTTGGTCGATTGCGCTTGCGTGGGCCACGCGGAGCCCAGGATGAGTTCCTGCTCGCCGCCACGGCCCAGAACCTCAGAAGGCTCGCCAAACTCAGGCCAATACCGCCGCCGACCCTCCAACCAGCATGACAGGAACAATGCCCATCCGCCGATAACGCGCATCCATGATCATCCCGCAGCGGGCGCGCTTCGGGCCGCGATCCAGTCGTGGCTGGGTATCAGCTGGCCCCAAGTTGGGAGTTCGACATTTTCCCAGAAAGACAAAACACGGCTCCTGGGCCTCCAGCGAGATCAGATCTTCGCGATGTTTGACCACCCGGGCGATCATGCAGCTCGGGTTATCTCCAACCAACTGGGCGAAGCTGGCTATTACACCGATCAGACCGACAGTTGGGTGACGCTGAGGGTCAGCGGCGCGAAATCGCGCACCGCGCTGGAGCGGATTTGTCCGATCGATCTGGACCCGAAAGCGTTTTCACCAGGAGCCGTTGCCCGAACCGTGATGGAACATCACGGAGCCATCATCCTGCGGGACGGTCAGAACTCCTTCGTATTGCTTTCAGCGCGCTCGTCGGCGTGCTCGTTTCTGCGTGCGGTAGAACGATCGGTGGACAACATTGACCATCGCGTTTGAGGTCAGCTTGGTGCTGTCGCTTCTATTTAATCGATCCCAGTGATCCACCAGGACCCAGCTGTGTCGCAGTGGCGGATGCAATGCCGAACTCCGATCAGTGGATTGCCCGCGCCTTAGGTCAGCGTCGTCCAATTGGGGGGTTAGGGCGTGGATATCGCGCCGGGCTCCACGGCTACCAAACACGTTCCGCCGCTCGTTTTCCGGCAGAAGCCGTGCGGTGGTGCTTCCGCGATGCCGGGACGGCTGAGGCTTTCCGGTTTGCGTTTGGCGGTGCAGTGATCGCGAGCGCATAGCGTCTCGGCGCTGTGGACCTTGGTGGCATGTGCGTTCGCTCGTAGCATGAGCGCTGTCATTGCCCGACACCTCGCCGGACGTTAGGCCGTCCCCTGATGGGGACCGCGGCCTCACTCGCCACCCATAAGGGCGATCTCGACCGCGCCATCACCGCGATGTCGAAATCGATCCTAGTGCCGTCGAGCCCGGACAATAAATCCCACAATGGTCTTTTCACCTAATGCCTTACATGCCTCCAGATGATGGAGCCCTTCAACAAGCACAAACCTGTCGCCGTCCGGACGAACCAAAATCGGGATCAGTTGACCTTCTTCCAACATGCTCTCGGCAATCTCATTCACGACCTTCAAGTTTAGCGTCTTCCGCCGTTTAACCGGCACATAAATCTCATCGATCTTGAAGGCCCTTTTCTTCATGCCTTGCCGAAGCACCTTTGCTGTTCTGGCGTGTACCGGCCAGCGCACTCACTATGTGGCTCTCGCACAGGTTTGCACACCCAGAAAGCTGAGCTTCAGACCTCGAACGCCACCCCGATTTCAGGCACCCTCACCTTGTTCCCGTCTCCCTCCATCGCGGCGATGAACTTGGTTGGATCAGGGTCAATGATCGGGAAGGTTCCGAAGTGACACGGCACGATAGTCGAGAAATCAAAATACCGCCTGCACGCCAGTGCGGCTGTGTTTCCCCCCATCGTGAACCGGTCGCCAATCGGAACGATACCGACATCCGGTTGGTGCAGTTCGTTGATCAACGCCATATCGCCAAATATGTCGGTGTCGCCCATATGATAGAGCGTCCGGTCATCCTCGAACTTCAGCACAAGTCCGTTGGGATGGCCCATGTAAACCGTAGCGTCACCATCCGTGTATGACGACGAGTGCAGGGCATTGACGAACGTAGTCGAGAACCCTCCGCAGTCGACCGTGCCGCCGGTATTACCCTTGTTGATACGAGACGCATCGACCCCCCGGCTGCCAAGGTAGCTGGCGATTTCCGGGACACAGACCATCTGAGCCCCAGTTGCCAACGCGATCTCGACAGCATCGCCGAAATGATCGTTGTGTCCGTGTGTGAGGAGCACATGGGTCACGCCTTCGCTCACCGGCTCCCAACCACCGTTCCATTTCGGATTGCCCGACAGGAACGGATCGATCAGCGCGACTGCCGCGCCTGACTCGACGCGAAACCCCGAGTGCCCATACCAAGTCAATTTCATCAGGGTTCCTCACTCTGATTGCCGTGCGACCCGCAGCCGAGCGTGAAACCACATCGCCAGTCAACTGGTGAAAGGTGTTCGCCCCGTGACGCTACCGCTACCGCTAACGCTGGTAACCCAAGCGTCGTCCATCGTCTGGTTGACGCTAGGGCGGGAACGGATCATGGCTATGTGACCACGATTTCGTGGCACGGAGGCCAGCATGAAGTTCAAGGTGGGCGACGTTGTTCAGCTTAAGGGCACCTCGAAAAATAATGCGACTGACGTGAAACTCGACAGGTTGTGCGGTTCTCGCGGGTCATGAGCGGGGTTGGCGTCTGGGTTTTCGGCCTTCTCCGGCTCCCCGGCGGGTCTGTTTCCCTGTCAATGGGGGCTCCAGGCAGACTTCTCCCCTGATGACCATCACGTTGGCGCCGCCGCGGCGAGACGCTCCAGCTGCACCAGGCGGCGCATGTTGTAGGCGAGGTTCTTCAGCCCGATCCGCGCCCTCGCCCGTACCAGCCCGATACTGCGCACCAGCGTCCCGCCCATGTCGTTGCTCTGGGCCCCGAACACGTGCTCGACGCGCGCCCGCACCTTCGAACGGGCCTTGTTGCCCCGCTTCTCCCGCTCGCTCAGCGGCTTGTCGCGATGCCCCTTGCGGTGGATGCGGCTGTTCAGGCCCTTCTCCTTCAGCTTCGCCTCGATCTCCGCCGACCGATAGGCGCTGTCCGCCCACACGTCCGAGGCCGTGTTGTCCGGATCAAGGATGTCCTCCACGACCTGGCTGTCGTGCACCGCCGCGTCGGTCACCTGGTAACGCCGCACCAGCTTGTGCCGGCGGTCCACGTTGACATGGTTCTTGTAACCGTAGTGGCTCTTGCCATGCTTCTTTGTCCACCGTGCGTCCGTGTCCTTCTGCGACCGCTTGGCCGGCTGGTCCTTCCAGCCCTCCGGCGTCTCGCCATCCTTGATCCGCGCGTTGTCGTCACGGCTGTTGCGCTGCTTGGGGACCGGTACGATCGACGCGTCGATGATCTGGCCGCCCATCGCCAGGTAGCCCTGCTTCTCCAGATAGCCGTCGAAGTCCTCGAACAACGCCTCGACCATGCCCGCCCGCGCCAACTGTTCCCGGTAGAGCCACACCGTCTTGGCGTCGGGGACCTTGTCCTCAAGACCGAACCCTACGAACCGCATGAACGAGAGGCGGTCGCGAAGCTGGTACTCCACTTGGTCGTCCGAGAGATTGTAAAGCTCGCAGAGAACGATCGCCTTGAACATCGCCACCGCGTCCCAGGGCTTTCGCCCCGCCGGCGACTTCCGTTCCTCGGCCGGCTTGCGCCAGATCGCCTCCAGGCGGGCACGGAAATTCTCCCACGGAACCACCGCGTCGATCCTCGCCAAAGGATCGTTCTTGGCGTCCAGGCCGGCATACCGATTCGCGATGTCGAAAAAGCCCATTTGGCCCATGGTCGGTTCCCCACATCTACGCGCCAAACCGTCCGGATTATAACCGATCAAGGCTCGGAACAGGGATTTTTAGAGGTGCCCTTAAGTCTGGCGGACCGTCCATGACAGTCCAAGAGATAACTGAAGAGGAAGCCTTGTGCGTTTGGTTCAACAGGGCAGAGCAGATGCGCGATAGCTTCGCTGCCCCGGCTCTGCGGGTTCTGCAAATCGCACCACCTCGGGTCAAGCGAAAGGTCATCACCCGCCGACCGAAGCGTGCCTGAAACAGCCCTCGCCACAAACGGACCCCCGACCAGATCGCCGAAGCACAGCGGTCGGAGTGGTGGGCGACGCACGAAGCTTCACGTTACCCTGCCCGAGGAGCAACGCTGTCCGCAGTCGCCGACGGGCGATGATGTCGAGCCAGTCCTGTAAGCCTTCACCTCGGCTGATCAACCCGCGGCAAGACCTGTTATGCCTATCATTAACACGGCCGCCCATGAGACCAGATAAACCGGGGTGCGCACATATGGAACTGAGAGCGTGTAAACCAGTGCGTGGATCAGCCGGGCAAAGAAAAAAACTTGCGCCCACAGCGCCACATTTGCTCCTACTGTGTCACCGGCTAGAAAACCAGCAGCTATCACTACAGCAACAAACGCGGGCATGGTCTCGACCATATTAAGATGCGCTCGCTTTGAACGTTGTGCCCAAAGTGGTGGCTCTGGTTCGGTGGCAGGAAAGCCTTCGGTGTAATTTCTCAGAAACGCAGGCAATCCCCAGACAAAGGGGCGCGCAAGCATGTAAGGTATCCACAGCAGCACCGTCAGCATGCCGCTCAAGGCGAGATAAATGTAAGCGGTTTCCATTTTTGTTATCCTTTTCTGATTGTCCGAAAAGACGTTTCCGTCAGAGGATTTGGGACAGTTGGCGGCTTTATACGGGGCCCTGCTTCATTCTCGCGAACTGATGCGAAGGTAATATCCGTCAGGGTCGGCGACCCGAAAGTCCGTCGGGCCCCAACTCTGTTTCTTCAGCGTGCCGGAAAGCGGCCAACCGGTCGCTTGAACCCGAGCACAGAACGCCTCGACATCATCGACTTCGAGCACGATCTCCACGCCACGTCCGAGCGGTTCACCCGCTCTAGCGCGGATGGGATGGTCGGGGCGCAGGTCTGAGTGAGGGTTCAGAGACAGATACACGTCCTCGTGTCTCATGGCTGTATATCCCTCGGGTCCCTGCCTCCCGATCTCGAAATCGAGCACCCGTGTGTAGAAGTCCTTCGATGCCTCAAGGTCGTCGACAAACAGCTCCAGTTTCAGTCCCATCCTCGATTTCTCAGGCTCGGTCATCGTCATGTGCTCCTCGACTTGCGCCCCTTCGGTCGAAATTGCGGCGGTGGCGGCGCTTCGGCTACCGGCTTACCCGGAACAGACGGAAGTCTGCTAGGAACTGGCGCTGCCTATCAACCGAGGGAACTCGATGCAGGTTCTGGTGCGTGACAACGATGTCGAACAAGCGCTTCGTGTGCTGAAGAAGAAATTGCAGCGGGAGGGCTTCTTTCGCCAATTGAAGGCGAAGCGCTCATACGAGAAGCCTTCGGAGAGGCGGGCTCGGGAAAAAGGCGAGGCGATACGCCGCGCCCGCAAGGCAGTGCGTAAGCATGCTCAGAGAGAGGGCTTGATACCGGGGCCAAAGAAAAAGCCGAGTGACCGCACTTCCGGCATCCGACGTTGAGTGGCCAAACGGATGCCGTCATTGAGGCCGACGACGTTGCATGTCAACGTGCCGCTGTTTGCGCATAATTGTACGACCTCCCTGACGAGCGATAGCGCTGTGGCGTTTTCTTCCGATGGGTTCATTCGATTTCCGGCCGTGGACCGCTGCATCACTGTGGCAGGTGTCAATTCAGTCGCCTTACCGGGAGCCTCGATTCTGCTTCGGAAGTGCGATGAGTCGATGCCTTTCTTCGAAACTTCGAGGCTACAGCGCTTTACGCATCACGATGACGGGCGTCTCACAGTCGCTGGGTCAGAACTCTGCCTCACCGTTGGGCCACAATCAGCACCGACCTACTCCCCATCCGATCGCTGGCGGACACTCTTTGTCGATGATTGCGCCACAGCGGCGCCCGCCCGGTCGCGATGGGAGTTTGTGGTTCCTCGCCGCTGAACCTTCGTTCGGAGGGCTCTTGTCGGCCCACTCCTGATGCGCTGACGCGCAGCCACGCGCTCCGCAAGCCTGGCGACCAGGATCTGAGCGCCACGGGCATCGCGGCTTTCCTTCCCGCACGGGGCCAGCACTCTGACCGGCGGTTTACTCACCGTTCCAGCGTCGGCCACTCGATCATTAGGCTCATAACCTGAAGGTCGTAGGTTCAAATCCTACCACCGCAACCAATTATGCCTTTATTCTCAAACATCTATATGGCGCTTGGTAAGCGCTTGATCGCAGCCAGAATTATTAACCCGCTGCTGACTTGATTTTTCAGATTTTACACTACAACTTGGGATTGTTTGCTGAGATGAGGTCATTTCCGAAAATGCCTAACAGTGAAAAATTGGATTCTAAATTTGTCGCTTGCATGTCGTTGATCGATGCAAGCGCAAATAAATGCTCAAAATGTGGAGAATACCAAGATTGGCGACGTTTTGTAATATTCGGGAACGCCAGCATCGCAGTAATTGCGGCCTTCGTCGCAATAATCGGAGCAGTATTGTCATGGTATATTTTGGTAAACTCAAACATTGACAATTTCGGAGCAGTATTGTCATGGTATATTTTGGTAAACTCAAACATTGGCAATTTCTCTCCGAGAGTAGTGTATGCAAATATTGAGTCCCAATCTATCGAAATCGACATATATAACAGCGGTACAATACCCGCTTATTTTCAAGGAATATATTTGAGATCCATTGGAGATTTGGAGATAGGTGATCCAAATATTAAACTTGCTTTTATTGCCGTATTGCTCTATCAATATTTGAATTGAACTCGAAATTTGGCAATGCTATTGTTCACGCGGACGTATTTTTTCGTTGAAGCTCGCTAATCGTTCCCGCGAATTGGCACCAGGAGTAGAGAGTGGAAGCGCGTACAAAGTCGATTGAGGACTGGTTCTCGATGGTCTCTCAAGCACAAATCGCGCTGCCGCGATTTCAGCGACACGAAGCCTGGAGAAGCTCTCAAATCGAGGGCATATTGGAGAACGTGCTCCGAAGTCCATCGCTGCCGATTGGGGCTTTGCTAACGCTAGAGGTCGGCAGCGAAGAGCTATTTCACTCGCGGGCGATCGTGGGCGCGCCGACTTGTTGGGTGGAGGCGCCAACAGCAGACCCCAGATGCACCTACTGGATGGACAGCAGCGGATGACCGCGTTGTGGCGATCGCTCAATGACGCATATGAAGAGTTTTCAGTTTTTGTCTCGCTAGAGAACGGAGAAGAACCGGAGGTTGACCTCATAAAACGGTGGGAGCGTAAAGGTATACCACAACCCGTTTGGGCCGATGATCCGGCCAAGATTTTTGAGCGAAATCTGATTCCAGCCCACATTCTTTGCCCGGGATCGGACGGCGAGAAGCGAATGGGGAAATGGTGCGACAAAGCTGGTGTAGACCGTGACAACGAGCGGAAGATCAGCAGACTACGCAGCAAAGTCGCTTCATATCCGGTTCCGTTCCTCGCGCTGCCGGTGTCTACGTCCCAAGAGACAGCGCTCGAAGTGTTTATAAAAATGAACACTTCCGCTTCACCTCTAAAGGATTTCGATATCGTTGTCGCTCAATTGGAGGGTGCAGTGGGCGACTCCCTCCACGCTATGATCTCCGACCTAAGACAAGATGTGCCCGCGACCGATAAGTTCGTGAAGATCGAAGATTTAGCACTTTCGGTGGGCGCACTACTGCTAGGCAAGCCACCATTGAAGCGGACTTATCTAGAGAGGAGTTTTGGCGCAGACCTGGCAGGCGTTTGGGAAAGGGTCATACACGGTATCGACCATGGATTGAGTTTCCTGCAGGAAGAGTCAGTCTTTGGAGTTCCCCCGGTTCCGTGGACAGTTAGGGACTTACAGACTCTAGCCGATCTTGGGCGCTCCTTTCATAGTTGACGGGTGATTGGTAACCGAGGGCCGAATGGCGCCGGCCGGGATTGTACCAGCCCTCGATGAACTGGAAGATGGCCATGCGTGCTGCGGCCTTGGTCTGGAACTTCCGCCGGTCGAGCAGCTCGCATTCGAGGGTGGCAAAGAAGCTCTCGCACATCGCATTGTCGTACGCGTCGCCAACTGACCCCATGGACGGCCGGACGCCGGCTTCCTTGCATCTGAGGCCGAAGGCGACGGAGGTGTATTGAGATCCCTGGTCGGAGTGATGGATCACGTCGGCGGGTCGTCTTTGCGTCAGCGCCATGTTCAGGGCATCGAGGACGAGTTGGGCCTTCAGGCTGTGGCCCATGGCCCAGCCGACGATGCGTCGTGAGAAGGCATCCAGCACAACGGCCAGATAGAGGAACCCGGCCCAGGTCGGGATGTAGGTAATATCAGCGACCCAGAGCTGGTCTGGCGCGTCGGCGTAGAAGTTCCGATCGACCAGATCGCACGCCGGCCGAACCCTCTCGTCCCGGAAGGTCGTGCGGGCGGCTTTACGGCGACTAACACCGGCAATACCGGTCGCTTTCATCAGGCGCTCGATCCGCTTGCGGCCCACCTGGACGCCTTCATCGACAAGTTCAGCGTGGATACGCGGCGCTCCATAGGTTGCTCGGGAGTCCGCATGGATCGCCTTGATCCGGTCCGTCAGAGCCGCGTCGGCGATGGATCGGGCAGACGGCGATCGGTCGCGCCAAGCATAGTAGCCGGACCTTGATACGCCGAGGATTCTGCTCATCGTCTTGGTAGGGAACATGGCCTGGTTTGCCGTCATCAATTCGAAGACCGAGACGACATCGCGTCGCTCTGAGCAAACCAGGCCGCGGCCTTTGCCAGGATATCTCTCTCCTGGCGTAGCTGGCGGTTCTCCCGGCGAAGACGGCGGAGTTCGTCGCGCTCCTCGCTCGTCAAGCCGTCCGTGCGGCGGCCACCATCACGGTCGGCCTGCTTGACCCAGCCATGGATCGTCGCGGCACACGGCTCGAATTCTCTGGCCAGGTCTTCAATGCTGCGCCCGGTACGGGCCAGGGCAACAATCTGGTCCCTGAAATCCGCAGGGTACGGGGTTCTCGTTCTCGGCATGATGACACTCTCCTCTCAAGATCAAAAAGTGTCCATCAAACCGGGGGAACTCCACTTCGGCGAGAAACTTCTACCTACTGAAGTGGCGGCCTACGCGCTTTAGTATGCGCGCTTTGGGCGAACGTACCCTTGCATGGATACGACGAAGAGGGGCGTGCCAGAACTATCATTCGAAAGACGCTGTGGCGGGCCAGTTTCAGCGATCGCTATCTGAAGACTGCTGCCACGCGGGCATATGCCGACTACATGCGCATCTCCTCTCAGATCGCGAATCGACCCGATAAACCTCCAGAACTATTTGACGACCAAATCAATCCGATCCCCGCCACAGAAGAGTTAGTACGAGCGGGGTGGCCCGGCAGAAAAGACCGTCTGGCTCGGGCGATAGTTGCAGTCTCACTGCAGCGACGTGGCAGGGACTTTGCTGACGGAGCGCCCGCAAATCTCGAAAATGTTCGCAAGCGGGAGTACCACCATCTCTTTCCGATCAGTGTTCTCGCAGTAGATCGTGACGACCCGTATGCCAATCGCGCAATGAATTGCGCTCTAATAACCTGGCGCACAAATCGGAAAATAGCTGCCCGAACGCCGAAGTCGTACATTGATGAGCGCGCCAAGGACGCAATTCTCGGCGAACAGGAGGTGCGGCAGAGACTGGAGAGCCATATGGTTCCGTTCGACGCTCTCGTTGCCGGCGATTACGAGGAATTCCTCGCTGCAAGGGCAGAGCTAGTTGTGAAGCTTCAACAGGTTGTCCCGGTTCAAGCCGAGTCGGCTGATTGGTGTTTGTCGATTGAGGCTGGCATGGGGTCGATGCCAGTTGTAGCGGTGCTGCCATTTCGGCAGATCTGCTTTTCGCTGGTCTGAGTTGTGGAATTCGAAGTTGCGTAGGCCCATTCTCGCAACATTGTCTGGATGAAGCGTTCGGCCTTGCCGTTGGTCTGAGGCGTGTAGGGTTTGGTGCGGATATGCTTGATGGTGAGCCTTCGGCAGGCATCGCGGAAGGCCTTGGATCTGTAGCATGATCCATTGTCGGTCATGACGCGGGTGATGGTAACGCCGAGGGTGGCAAAGTAGCGTTACGGCGGCTTCGAGGAAGGCCACGGCGCTTTCCTTTTTCTCGTTCGGGAAGATGACGGCAAAGCCGATGCGGGAATGGTCGTCGATGGCGACGTGGACATACTCCCAACCGGGCGCGGTGCCGTTATGGCGCTGGTTGCTCTGGCGCCTGCGATCGCCGGTAATGCGATGGCCGACACGATTGAAGCGACCGAGCTTCTTGATGTCCATATGGATCGTGTCGATTTCGCCTGGCGTTTCGCGCTCATAGCGCGGGCGTGGCTGGTTGGGCTCGAGGGCGGACAACAGGCTGAGGCCACGCCGCTTGTCCACGAATACGGCTGACGGTCGCCCGGCTGAGGCCGAGTTCCTGGGCGATGTGGCGCCTGCGTGCAACGAGCCCGGCGCAAGACCTCGACCGCTTCGCCGGTGGCCCAAGGCGTTTGGCTTGGCGAGGAATGGGGCCTGGAGGACCGGTCGGCAAGCCCGGCAATGCCCTCCGCGCGAAACCGGCCCAACCACTTGGCGACGGTCTTGGCCGTTGTCGTGAAACGGCGTGCGGCCTGAGCCTTCGTCATGGCCTCATCCATGACGGCGCGAACCATGGCCTCTCGACCTTTCGGCGTAAGATGGGCATTCTGGTGAACGTCCATTCGGTCCTCCGGAGAATCACTGACGTTGGCTGACATCAGCTTCTCTCGGACAGGACCGAATGGACAACCGTCCTGAAAATTCACAGCTAGTCCACGCCGCAGCGGTGAAACTGTGCTCGGGAGAACAAGCGGAATAAGTGCGCGAGTGGCGGTGTGGTTCCTGATCAGTTCTAGCCGTTCGGTGAGGCCGCTGGATGTTGGACCGCTTGGGGATCCAACAGCAGTTCGAATGTCATCGTCGGATGCCTTCTCCAACCCAAGCATGCGACCCGCCGCCGCGAGATCGGGTATCGTTTCCAAGTCCCAGACGATTATTGATTGCTCCGGCGTACGCCCTTCATTCAGATACCAGAATGCCCCGAGCAGGTTGGGTGGCTGCCTGCACGTCGCTTGAACAAAGCAGTGCCATCGCAATCCACGATATGGGCGTTATCCGGCAGTGTCGTCGACGGCCGCCTTGATCGCCTTGCGAGCCCAGATTTTCGTTGGTCAAGTCGCGAGGACTTGTAAATGTCTTGTGTCCGATGAGGCAAACCGGTGAGCAACGATACGGCAGGAACGATGAGTTCCGACGCATCCGACTATTTGGGCGGTTTGAAAGCCAAAAGAATAGTCTCACGATCGCGTGGAGTTGTCGCTGTGCGCGACCGAGATCGATCGATCCTCTTGCGATGGTAAGACTTTGCTGCCTAAAGGCTACACCACCACCGAATGCATCAAGAGGAAGTGCACATCACCATAGCCTCAAGAACCCATTTCGGAGAGTTGTTCGCGGGGCTGCCGCAATAGGACACCAACCGATCGACGTTCCTTGCCAGCGTCGCGAGACGAGAAAAGACGCGCGAGGGCAAGAGACACAACCAGGCCATCCGCGCCCTCGGCCGACACCTCTGCCGCGTCATCTTCAAGATGCTCAGCCAAGATCGCACCTAGTTCCTCTGCACAGTGATTATGACTCCTTGAATGTTGGTTTGGGATAGGCGCGGGCCATTTTGGCTCGCGCCTTTTCGGTTGAGAACATCCAGTTGATGCGGGCGCCGCCGTGGTTGCGCTGTCTTTCCCAAGCGGCGATCTCGGCGACGAGGCGGTCGCGGTTTTCGATGCGGCGGTTGAGGCACTGGCGCTTGAGGACACCGATCTCGATCTCGACCATGTTCAGCCAACTGGCGTGCTTGGGGGTGTAGTGGAACTCCAGGCGTTGCAACACCCGCCGCGCCTCTGACGCCGGGAAGGCAGCGTAGAGCGCGCCGGGCGAATGGGTCGACAGGTTATCGAGAACGATCCGAATGCGCTCCGCCTCGGGGAAGTGAACATCGCTGAGTTCGCGCATGCACAGGGCGAAGTCGGCGGCGGTGCGTCGCGCGGTGACCTTGACCCTGCGCCAGGATCGGTGCGCGTCGAGGAAGACGAAGAGGTTGACCGTGCCGTTGCGGCGATACTCGAAGTCGGTGCGCTCCAACCGCCCCGGTGCGGCCGGGATTGGCTGGCGCACCTCGCCGATGAGCTGGGTCGGGCTCTCGTCGAAGCAGATCACCGGCCGCTTTTGATCGGGCGCTTCGCCATAGAGGTCGAGGACATCCTCCATGCGGGCGACATACTCGGCGTCGACCCTGGGGATGCACCACATGTCCTTCCGCCAGGGCTTCAGCTCGTTCTCGGCCAGGCGCCGGCGCACCGTCTCACGTGACAGGCTGTCATGCTCGGTGAGCCTGACCAACGCATCGGCCAACAGCTCCAGCGTCCAGCGGGCACGGCCTTCGGGCGGGCTCGAACAGGCCGTGGCGATCAGCAGGGCTTCCTCCCTGCCGTTGAGCTTGCGCCCGGCTCCGGGACGCGGCTCTTCGCTGAGCGCCGCCTCCAGGCTGTCTTCGACGAAGCGACGCTTGGTCCGGTAGACGGTCGAGCCGCCGACCGCGACGCCGGCGGCAATCGCCTCGTCGCTCAATCCGGCCTCGGCAGCCAATAAAATCTGTGCCCGCTTGAGCTTGCGGACAGGGCGTTGACCGCCACTCACCAGCGCGGTGAGTTCACAACGCTCGGCTTGGGTCAGTTCGACATGGTAGCGTATGTTCATCCGGGCCTCCTCGCGATTCGAGGCTGCCAGATGAACCAACAGATGGATCAATTGTTTGGCGCGTGTCTCCGGCGGCTCCCCCCTTCACACTCAAGCAAGGCCAGTATCTGGCCTTCATCCATGCCTACAGCCGCATCTTCGGCCGTCCCCCCGCCGAAGCCGACATGCAACGGCACTTTCGGGTCACCCCGCCAACCGTCCACCAGATGGTTCTCAATCTCGATCGCGCCGGCCTGATCACACGACGACCCGGCGTCGCACGCACCATCGAATTGCTCATTGATCCCGGCAGCCTGCCGGTCCTACGCTGAAATCAACCGGTCAAAACCTCTGTGCAGAGGAACTAGTGGATCGATCCCTGACCAAAAACCCGAAGCATTCTTTCAAATCCCCCTCTTCCAAATTCCGGCGGGATGTTCAGAAGCGGAAGTGTCGCATGGCTAGTTCTGAGAGGGGCCGCGCTCGTTCAGGCAGTCATGTTTGTGCGGCGGATACGTTCCCAGTTTCCAGATTTGCGGGTCACAGAGAGCCACCCGAAAGCTGTTTTGGTCGCCCTTGGGTTATCTGGATGGGGTGATTTCGCTCAGAGGTTTGGGATCAGCGGGGATGTCCGAACTGAGCATGAACGGGACGCGGCGATTGCCGCGGTGTCGGCCAGAGAGGGCTTCCAAGGTCGATGGAGGCGGGATTTGGCCCAGACTAGATACGAAAGTGAGCAAGACCCTGAAAGCTACTGGTTAGCGCCAGTTCATTATTTTTGGCCCGATTGAGCTGATCAGCCTGGCCCGCGGCGCGGGCGACGGAATCGGGTGGCTGTATTCGTTCGAGCCGCCAAGGAGAGTCGAAATCACGAAATCCGTTGCTCCCGCCAGCGCCGATGCTCTGAGCCGCGCCGATGCCAGGACGGCATCACGACAATCTGGATTACTCGATCGAGGAATGGCACGGCGAACGGCTGCTGACCGTGCTCGCGCGCGCCGGTCACATCCATCTGGCAACGGCCGCCTATTGGGTGGCAATCTGGATTCGGCCGATCGGCTGTGCGCGGGTCAGGGAATCGCTGGCTGCATTCATTCGAGCCGCCAAGGAAAAACGGAATCACGAAATCCGTTGCTATTTCGGACACTACACGGACACGAAATACGGCCGCTGTGATTTTCACGTTGCTCGTTTGCATAACCAATTGTTCAATCAAGAGAATTTGGCGACCCCGAGAGGATTCGAACCTCCGACCTACAGATTAGGAATCTGCCGCTCTATCCGACTGAGCTACGGGGCCGCTTGGCACACGGTTTAGCAAACGCCCCGCAGGCGGGCCACAGGAAAGCGCTGATCGCACCAGCCCAGAGGTGATCGACGGCAGGCGCGGCGACCGCCCGGCGAGACAGGATCGAAGGAGACAATGGTGGCGAACGAGCCGCGGACGATCATCACATCAAGCGGCCCGAGGGCGCTGCCGGCGCTTCTCCTGTTGGCCCTGGCCGCGACACCGGCCGGAGCTGAGGAGGCCACCGTGATTTCGACTGGCGCTGCTCCAAACGCCGCCATGACCTGCCCGACCACCGTGGTCCAACCGGTGAGGCTGGCCGAGGTGATCGACGGGGACACTCTGCTGCTCGCCGACGGCAGGATCGTGCGACTGGCCGGGATCGAGGCGCCGAAGCGGCCGCTGGACATGGCCGCGGCGAGCCGGCTGGAGATCGCCGCGCGCGCCGCGCTGGTGCGCCTGACCACCGGCGAAGGGGTAGCCACCGCGCCGGTGGGCGAGGAAACCGACCGCTACGGCCGGGTGGTTGCCGATGTCGTGGTGCAGAACGGCGAGGGCAGCAAAATCTGGGTCCAGCAGCGCCTGGTCACCGGGGGGCTGGCGCGGGTGCGCCGGCCGGCCGGCGATCCGGCTTGCGCTGCCCGTCTCTATGAAGCCGAGAGGGCGGCGATGGCAGCCAGGCGCGCCATGTGGGCCGACACGGACTACGCGGTCAAAGACGCCCGCGACGCTTCGCTTGCCGGCCGAAAGGGACTATATGAGGTGGTCGAAGGCCGTGTTCTCTCGGTCGGCGGGCGCACGTATATGACGTTTGTCGATTTCGGTCGCAATTACCGGCGGGATTTCACTATCATGATCACGCCGGCGATGGTGGATCGGCTTGCCGAAATCGGCGTGTCGGTGGAGGCGCTTGTCGGAACCCTGGTGCGGGTCCGCGGGGTGATCGAAATGAGCGGCGGTCCGGCGATCCGGCTGAAACGGGTGGATGAGTTCGAGCTGTTGACCGATGCGGGCCAGGCACACGATCTCCAATAGCGGATTTCGACCGCGGGCGGCGCCGGCCTCGGGTGCCTTTGCCGTGGCGGTTGCGGCGTTCGTGCTCGCCGCCTGCACCAATCTTGCCACCGGAACGGGCGGACCGACCGCTGCCGTGTTCAACGCCGGCGGCGTGCCCGGCGGGTCGCAGCAGATCGACGGCCAGGAGCATGCGCGCATCGTTTCGGCCTATGGCGGGGTCTATCACAACGACCAGTTGGAACAGGCGCTGGTACCTGTCGTCAACCGCGTCGTCGCCAACTCGCGGCGGCCGGAACAAACCTACCGCATCACCATCCTCAACGCCCCGGCGGTCAATGCGTTCGCGCTGCCCGGCGGCTTTCTCTACGTGACGCGCGGCCTGCTGGCGTTGGCCAATGATTCGGCCGAGGTGGCCGCCGTGCTCGCTCATGAAATGGCCCATGTCACGGCCAATCACGCGATCGAGCGCCAGAACAAAGCGCGCAATGCGCTGATCGTCAGCCGGGTTGTCAGCGACGTCCTGGAGGGCGACGCCAGCGGTCGACTGGCGCTCGCCTCGAGCCGGCGGTCGCTGGCCACGTTCTCGCGACGACAGGAACTGGAAGCCGACGCCATTGGCGTGGGGACGATCGGCCGGGCCGGCTACGATCCGTTCGCCGCGGCGCGGTTCCTGGACGCGATGGGAGAGTATGCCGACTATCGCTCGGCGCTGACATTGCGCGACCGGCGGCCGGATTTCCTGTCATCGCACCCGACAACCCCGGATCGGATTTCCTTCGCCGATCGCGCCGCCCGGCAGTTCGGCGCCCCGGGGAACGGCGAGAAGGATCGCGAGCGCTTTCTCGACGGCATCGACGGCATGCTGTTCGGCGAAGACCCGGCACAAGGTTTCGTCCGTGATCGCAGCTACGTCCATCCGCAGCTCGGGGTCGGCTTCACGGTGCCGGAGGGCTTCGTCATCGACAATGCCAGCGACGCGGTGCTGGCCACCGGTGTCGACGGGACCGCCCTCAGGTTCGACGCCGTCGGTCTCGGCCGCGGGACGGCGCTTGCCGACTATCTCAAATCAGGATGGGTCAACGGCCTCGACGAATCCAGCATCTCCAGTTTCTCGGTCAACGCCCTCAAGGCTGCCACGGCGCGCGCCAAGGCCAAGGGTTGGGTCTTCGAGATCGCCGTGATCCAGATGAAGAGCGGTGCGACCTACAGGTTTATTTTCGCCAACGAAGAGGCCAGCCCGCAATTCCTGCAGGCGGCGCGGCAAACCGTCGACAGCTTCACGACGCTGAACTCACGCGAGGCGGCCGGCTTCAAGCAGCTGACGATCAAGGTCATCACCGCCAAACGCGGTGACACGATCGCCAAGCTGGCCAAAAAGATGCGCGGCGTCGATCGCCCCCGCCAATTGCTGCTGGCGCTCAACCGGCTGGAGCCGGGCGGGCGGATTGCGGCCGGGACGAAGATCAAGATCGTCACCGACCGCTAGAAGCAGTGTGAATGGTTCAGACGAAACTCGCCCGGTCGGGATTGGCGCGCAACAGCGCCTCGCGCAGTTTCTCCAGCGCCCTGTTCTCGATCTGGCGAACGCGCTCCTTGGAGATGCCAAGGCTTGATCCGAGCGCTTCCAGGGTCGCACCGTTCTCCTGCAGCCGTCGTTCGCGAACGATGCGCAGTTCACGTTCGTTGAGCACGTTGAGGGCCGAGTAGAGCCAGTTCATCCGGCGTTCCGTATCGATCTGCTCGGCCACCGTCTCGTCCGGCTGGGGAGAGTCGTCGACGAGAAAATCCTGCCGCGCCGAGACGTCACTTTCAGATTCGGAAACCGGGGCATTGAGCGAAGCATCGGGACCCGACAGGCGCGAATCCATCAGTTCCACATCGGCCGCCTTGACGCCGAGGGCGCCCGCGATTTCAGAGAAAATGGCCTGACGCGGTCGCGGGTCGGAGCTTTGCGAGAGTTTGGCGCGCAGCCGGCGCAGGTTGAAGAACAGCGCCTTTTGCGACGACGATGTGCCGCCGCGTACGATCGACCAATTGCGCAGGATGTAGTCCTGGATGGAGGCACGAATCCACCACGTGGCATAGGTCGAAAAACGTACCAGACGGTCCGGCTCGAAGCGGGCGGCAGCCTCCAACAGGCCAACGTGACCCTCCTGGATCAGGTCACCCATGGGCAAGCCGAAATTACGGAAACGGGCGGCAATGGCGATCACCAACCGCATATGCGCCGAAGTCAGCCGGTGAAGCGCGACCTGGTCCTTCTTGTCGCGCCACAAGACGGCGAGGTCGTGCTCCTCCTGGCGCTCCAAATAAGGAGCCTTCATGGCCGCGCGCACGAACTGACGGCGGGATCCGAACGAATCGGACATTCATGCCTCCTTGCGGCTTCAAGGGCCGCCCGAGGAATCGCCCATTGGTGGAGTTTAGCCGTTCACGGACCGTTGCGGTTCACACAATGGCGTGACGCCGCCCGTGAGCACGATTATCGTGGAAATGCGCAAGAAAAAACGCCGGCAAACCGTGCCGGCGTTGTTCTGTCACCGCTCGATGGTGATCGGGTTCACGCCGCCTTCGCGTCGTCGTTCTCGCTGCCGCGGGGGCCGCGGCGGGGGCTCTTGGCCAGGTTTTGCTCGATCTGGCGGATCGCTTCGGTTTCCGATGACTTGCTGACCGAGGAAATCTCACGCGACATGCGGTCAAGCGCCGCCTCGTACAGCTGGCGTTCGCTGTAGGACTGCTCCGGCTGCGACTCCGAGCGATAGAGGTCGCGCACCACTTCGGCGATCGAAATCAGGTCACCGGAGTTGATCTTGGCCTCGTATTCCTGCGCACGCCGGCTCCACATCGTACGTTTGACCCGAGCGCGGCCACGCACGGTTTCCAGCGCCTTTTTAATCGTCGCGGCTTCCGCCAGCTTGCGCATGCCCACGGGCGCGGCCTTGTTGACCGGAACGCGCAACGTCATCTTGTCCTTGGCGAAATTGATCACGAACAGATCCAGCTTGGCGCCCGCCACTTCCTGGTTCTCGATGCTGACGATCTTGCCGACCCCGTGGGCGGGATAAACGATGTGCTCGCCGGTCCTGAATCCTGCGCGCTGAGTGGGCTTCTTTGCTGCGGCCATCTGGGTCAACTCCATTCCTGCCACCCGGTCCATTCACCTGGGTGCGATTACGCCGACTGCCGGTCGATAAGGCGGCCTCGCCCTGACGATTCGCGGTTCCCCATGCCGCAGGCGTCAAGAAAACGCCGTCCGAAGAGCCTATGGGCTCAATCGAACGACCCATGACGCCGGAAATCACGCACGCTGGATAGTTCGCGCCGGTTCAAGCAGGGCGCCCACTGGTTCCGAGCAGAGCCGAAACATAGCAACAAATGCCGTAGATTTCAATGATTTAACCGTGAAACGGTCAACAAGCGGGGGATTTTCGGCGCGCAATAGTGTCGCAGCCAACGGCTAATCGCCCTCACCCGGCTCGATCGAGAAATACTTCTCGTACTTGCCCGCAACGCCCTCAAACTCCTTGGCGTCGGCCGGAGCATCCCGTTTGACGGTGATATTCGGCCACTTTTCCGCGTAGTCTGAGTTGACCTGCAACCATTTTTCGAGCCCCGGCTCGGTGTCGGGCTTGATCGCGTCCACCGGACATTCGGGCTCGCAAACGCCGCAATCGATGCATTCGTCGGGGTGTATGACCAGCATATTGTCGCCTTCGTAGAAGCAGTCCACCGGACACACTTCCACGCAATCCATGTATTTGCACCGGATACAGTTGTCGTTGACGATATAGGTCACGCACGCACTCCGTCGCGCTGTCGGGCCGGGTTGGAGTTTCGCGCCGTTCGGTATCGGGTTTGGCCGGGAAGAGCAAGATTGGCGAAGGTCGTTCTGGGGCCAGCGCCCGCGGGATTTTTCTGCTCAGCCCTCGTCCGGAGAAAAATCGTCGCGAACGGAGCGCTGGAAAGCCGCGATCGCTCGTCTCTGGCGCTTGTCCGGCCTGGGTGAACGTTCCTCGCGAGCCGACGCTCGCGGATTGGCCGGGGCAGGCGACAAGTCCTGGTAAAGCTGTCTGGCCTCGTCAGCCGAGCGACGGCGATCGCCCGGCGCAACGACCTTCAGCACCCGGATCCCCGATGGCGTCGCGACGGTCAACACATCGCCGGGAGCGAGGAGCCGGCTGGCGCTGTGGTTCTTGACCCGGTTGACCCTTACACGGCCCGAAACGGCCAGTTTCTGCGCCGCCGTCCGCGTCCTGGCCAGGCGGGCGAACCACAGCCATTTGTCGACCCGCTGCCTGGGCCTGCCATCGCCGTCAGCCGTCACGCTCCTTGGCCTCAAGTTCGGCTTTTAGGGCAGCCAGGGCGGCGAAGGGCGAGTTGGGATCGGCGTCGCGGCCGGCGGGCTTGGCTTTGGTTCGCGGCGTCGGGCCGCGATCGCTGGCGGACTTCTTGGCCTCGGGGCGGCGGTCCGATGGACCATCGGGGCGGGGTTTGCGCTTTGGCGTGCGTGGCCGCGCCGCCTTCTCGCCGCCCGGCTGATCAGGCTCGCGCCGCCGGCCCCGATCCCGTGGCCGCCGCGGCCGATCGGTGCGCGCCGGCCGCCAAACCTCGATGAACGCAGGCTCGGCGGCATCCTCCCAGCTGCCGTTCGTTTCGGTCCCCGGCGCGGCGGCATCGTCGCCGGCTCTCGAGGTCAATGAATCGGAACCGGTTGCCGCAACCGTAGCGGCATCCTGTTCGGTCGCGTCCGATGCCACGGGGGCAGCAGTGGAGCTTCCCGTTGCGGCGATATCGGAGATGGCGGCCGGAACCACATCAGCCTCCGCTTGATCGGCGAGCGCAGCGGCGGCGGTGTCGCCGGGGGGCTCGGTCCCGTTCGATGCCTCCTCGACGCCGGTCGAGCCTTGCTGTGCGGTTGGTTCAGAGCCGGCGACCGGGACCGCGACGGCCTCGGTTTCGTTCCCCACCGGAGCCTCGGCGTTCTCCTTGGATGGCTCAGCCGCTGTCGATGTCGACGATTCCGCGGTTTCCACAACGTCTTCGAGCTGCACCTCGTCGGCGCCGGGGGAGCCTTGCGGTACGGTTGGCTCAGAGCCGGCGACCGGGACCGCGGCAGCCTCGGTTTCATTCGCCACCGGAGCCTCGGCGTCGTCCTTGGAGGGCTCCGCCGCGGCCGATGCTGACGATCCCGCGGCCTCGGCTGCGACCTTGAGCTGCACCTCGTCGGCGCCATCGGCGGCCGAGACCGGCGGCTTGGGTGCCGGATGACGCTTGGCCTGGTATCCCAATGCCCTCAGCACCGAGGCGAAATCGTCCCCCGCACAACCCAATAGAGAGGTCATTGCCACCGTGACGGTGAACCCGTACTGCCCGATCGCGCCATCGGGTGGGGTGGGCGATTCCGGGGTCGATCGCCAGGCCATGAGCGGCCGTATGTGGTCCGCCAGCCTTTCCAGTATATCGATCCGCACCGCGCGATTTCCGCACGGTTTGTAGCTGACCGCGTAGTAAAGACCCGAGCGGATGTCGGGATCGACCGGGACACTGGTCCGCCCGGATGCGGCCAGATGTGTCAGATCCTGAAGGCCATCTCCGTCCAGTCCACCGTTCTTCAGCGCCCACAGCATGGCAACCAGCGCTGCCGGTGCCGGCTTCAGTAGAGCCGGCACGTAGATGTGGTAGGCGCCAAAACGAACGCCGAGTGCACGCATTCCGGCTCTGGCGTCCTGTTCGAGCGCGCGTATTTCTTCGACGATCGTCTTTCGTTCGATGACGCCGAAATTTTCGACCAGGTGGAACGCGATACCACGCGCCGCCGGTGTCAGGGCTTCCGCGGAACGCAGATCGAACAACGGCTTGACGAGATTCTGGGTATGAGTGGTCGCCCACAGATCCAGGCGCGTTTGCACCCGTTCACGCGCCGCATCGGGCAGAGCATCATCGGCCAGCACGATGAGGCGCGGCCGCAGGATGTCTTCGCCCTCGGTCAGCCGGGCGATGGCGGTACCCTTCCAGCGCAAAGTTCCGTCGGCCGACAATGCGAATTCGGCATCGGGCGCGCTTGATGCCTTCTCCGCCCGCGTAACGATCTCACCCGCCAGCGCCTTCTGGGCTGCGGTACGCAGCGCCTTGGCTTCCGGTCCGGCGGCGCTCGGATCGGGGGTGAAGCGAAAGCCGTCGAGACTTCCGACGTGCTGACCCTCGACCAGGACGTCGCCCGTCTCGGTAACCTCGGCTTCCAGCATCACGTTCTCTTTCAGACGGCGCATCAGCACGCTGGTGCGACGATCAATGAATCTCGCCGTCAACCGGTCATGAAGCGCATCCGACAGGCGATCCTCTATAGCGCGGGTGCGCTCCTGCCAATGGCCGGGATCGTTGAGCCAGTCATGCCGATTGGCCGCAAACGTCCAGGTGCGGATGTGAGCGATCCGATTGGACAAGGTATCGATATCGCCGTCCGTGCGGTCGGCATGGGCGAGTTGGTCGGCAAACCAGTCGTCGGGGATAACGCCGTCGGCGGCGAGGAATGAGAACAGCGCGACCAGGAGTTCGTTGTGATTGGCCGGCGCGATCTTGCGGTAGTCGGGAACCTGGGACACCTCCCAAAGAAGGGCGACGCGCTCCGGGCGGTCGGCAAGCTCGGCGACGCTCTCGATCCGGCTGGCGGCCAGCAAGCCGTCGACGTCCTCCGACGGCGGCGACTTCGACAGGCCGACGCCTTGCGGCACGATGTCGAGGCTCGATTTCAACGCGTTGAGCGAGCTGAAATCGAGTTCGCGGTTGCGCCATTGAACGGTCTTCACGTCTTCGAAACGATGCGACACGAGCGCGTCGACGAGATCGTCATCGAACGCCTGGACACGGCTGGTGACACCAAAGGTCCCGTCTCGCATATGCCTGCCGGCGCGACCGGCGATCTGGCCGAATTCAGCCGCCGTCAACCGGCGATGCTGGTAGCCGTCGAATTTTCGGTCCGAGGCGAACGCAATGTGATCGACATCGAGATTCAAACCCATGCCGATGGCATCGGTTGCGACCAGGAAGTCGACATCGCCCGACTGGTAGATCTCGACCTGGGCGTTGCGCGTGCGGGGGCTGAGCGCTCCCAGAACCACCGCAGCACCGCCACGTTGTCGGCGGATCAGTTCGGCAATGGCGTACACATCGTCGGACGAGAAGGCGACCACGGCACTGCGGGCGGGCAGACGCGTGATCTTCCTGGAGCCGGAATAGGCCAGCACGGACATGCGCGGCCGGGTCACGATGTTCACGCCCGGAACCAGCTTCTCGATGATGCCGCGCATGGTCGCCGCGCCAAGCAGGAGCGTTTCATCCCTTCCCCGAAGGTTGAGAATTCGGTCGGTGAAAACGTGCCCGCGCTCCAGATCGGCAGCCAGCTGGATTTCGTCGACGGCGACAAAGGAGGCATCGACCTCGAGCGGCATGGCCTCGACGGTGCAGACCCGGAACCGGGCGCCCGCGGGCGCGATCTTTTCCTCGCCGGTGAACAGCGCGACCGCGTCGGTGCCCAGGCGGCCGGCAATGCGCTCGTACACTTCGCGGGCCAGCAGCCTTAGCGGCAGGCCGATGACGCCATCGCGGTGGCCGAGCATGCGCTCGATTGCCAGGTGAGTCTTACCGGTATTGGTCGGACCGAGGACGGCTACGACATTGCGCGACGGGTGGCGGGATGATTGAGGGGCGGAGGACACGGGCGGGAGCTACCTGAAACGTGCCGATCCCGGGAAGCGTGCGCAACCTCCCGCGGTGTCGAAGCGAGGTGAAAGTGCGCCGTAACGGCACACAATTGGCGTGAATCCAGGCGAATCGGGGCCGAAATTAAGGATCGGGAACGAGTCCTGAACAAAAGCAGTCCGAATCGCTGACTCGACCGGCTTCACACTCCGTTCCCTACGATATGTGCGAAACCGGCGGCCCTGAGACACCACATCTTGGGTTCGACGCGGTTCGGCCGGTGGTTCGCCGTTGATTTTGTTAACGCCGGGGTGACCATTGAAAACGCGACAGGAATATGGCGAAAACGGTTTTTGGCGGGCTGTGCATAAGCTGTGGATATGTCAGCCGAAACGCCAGCTCAGCGCATGGCGGCTTGGTTCTTCGCATCGCTGACTTGGAATTGGCGCGCTGCAATGACGAGGTCACCAGCCTTGGTGCCGATGATCAGCCGGTAAGGGACCATGACCGTGGTACCTGCCACCGGCGCCAGCCAAACCTCCAGACGCTTGTTGTCGGCCATGTACTGCACCGATTCGCGGGTCGGTCGATGACCGGCGATCGGTACATAGCGGGCCCCGCAGACCACCACCGATCCGCGATAGGCATCACTGGACCCGGTGACCTCCTTGGTGTGTTTGAAGAAGAGACGGATGTCAAATCTCTGCCAGCCGTCGAAGACGGGCAAGGTCCGGTTACATGCGCGCTGACCGTCAACCTTGCCGCCCGAGCCCAAGGAGATGACGAACGCGCTGACCGGGTCAACGACGTTGCGCTTGTGACTTGAACGAACCGGGACTCGGTCGGCCGCTTCCACCAATCCGGGGGCGGCTCTGAGGCTGGTGATGGAGCCACCGCGCATTGCCATGTTGACCCGGGTCGCGAACCCGCGCTCCGCGGTCTCGAGATTGTACGAGTTGGGCACCACGCGTGTGCCGTTGATCCGGCCGTTGCCGGCAAGGACGGCCCGCGCGTCGGACACGAATCGGCTGATGCCGTAAGTAGAGCCGGTAATCGCGGTCGCATACTGGCCCGGTGTAAAGCGGCCCTCGACCTGGGCACGGCCGATGGTCAGGCCGGAGATCGAAATGACGTAGGTTACCTGCAATCGCGTCGTTGCGGCCGAACCGGGCTGGGTGCCGGCCAGGACGCTCAGTGCCGCCAGACCAAGGGCGGCGATGGCCAGACGGCCACCGACTGCCGAGGGTTTGATCGCTATCATCTCCGCTCCGGTTGCAGATCGGCCCGACCAGGCCTGCCGGTCGATCATGATTCGTCGACAATGCACGGAACTCTGTCGTTTGTAAGCGATATCGTAGCCACAGTCACCCGCCAAATCCTGCTCTCTCACGTCATGTCGTCGCGGCATCCCTTGACGCGATTTAGGCGCCTCTCTATAGCAATGCCGCTTCCGATGAACCCATCACGGTTGAGCGCAGGACGGTCTGTCCATCCGGCCGAAACAGAGGTGTTTGATGTCACGGCGTTGCGAGTTGACCGGCAAGGCGGTCCTGACCGGAAATAATGTCAGTCACGCGAAGAATCGTTCGCGGCGGCGGTTCCTGCCCAACCTCAACCAGGCGACGTTGTTGAGCGACGCACTGGGCGAGCGGGTCAGGCTGAGGGTTACCTCGTATGCACTGCGCTCGGTCGAGCATCGCGGGGGATTGGACAACTTCCTGCTCAAGGCGCGTGACGACGAACTGTCCGATCGCGCCCGCAAGCTCAAGCGCAGGATCGTGAAAACTCTGGTGGCCGAGCCCGACGGCTCCGCCGCGACCTGACCGGTGCCTATCTGACGGCCGCCTTGCGCTCCGGCCTCGGTCGGGGAAGCGGATAAGTCGACGGCACCAGGCGGAATTGCAGTAGCAGCGTGCGCTGCAGCAGGCTGTGATTGTTATCGGACACCAGCGTCAGAATCGTGTCGCCATTGGCTCGCGCGCGGATCGCCAGCCCCTCCAAATTGTCGATCTGGTGACCAATGCCGGCTTCCATCAGCGTTGTGCCGCTGACGATACGGCCGGGCCTGATCAGCGCACCGTTGATGCGGCGGATGCGGATGGCCAAACCGGTGGCAAAGCTGAACCGCCGCTCCAGGATTGCGAGATCGCCATTGGGCAGAAAGGCGGCATCGGTGATGTCGAAGCCACCGGACCTGCCAACGGAGAATTCCCCGGCACGTGGGCCGTCGAGAACGAATCCGCGATGGTTGCCCGCCTGGTCGAGCGACCGCTCGGCAAGAGCGACCACGGCGCCCGCCAGCGGACCATCGTGAGCGGCGATGGCGACGGCCTCGATGCCCTGATTGGCCCTCAGATCAGTGACGAATCGCGGTAGCCGCATTCGTTCCGGCGCCGCCGTCGGATCGATCGGAAGGTCGAAAATGCGGATCTCATGGATCCGTTCAAACGACACCAGCATCACCGCCCGCCCGCCGGTCGTGGCCAGTCGAATGCCTTCGGCGTCGGCCGCGACCTTCGACGATGGCAGGCTGCCGGAGGGATCGCGCATCCGCGCCATCCAGGCCTCGGTCAGGCCGCTGGGAGCACCGCCCGTTTCCTCAAGTTCGGCGCTCAGCCAGGCTCCGCGGTCGGTGACGGCGTGAAGACGGCCATCGGTGTCGAAGTCGATGCCCGATAAAGAGCCGAATTCATCCTCATCAGATGTGAGTTCCAGACCACCGAGAAATTCCAGTTCGCCGAAACGGGTCTCGTCGCTGCCGATACCGAACTGGCTGATCGGTCGGGCACGAATGTCGACGGGCCGCAGCTGTGGCTCGGCGGCCGCCCCCGACGGAACGGCAAAAAGGAGGGTTATGGCAAGGGCAAGCCGGTGAACCGGCTGTCTCATTGCAACACTGATGATCGGACCGACCGGTGCGGTGATGCCTCCCGCCCCTCGTCGAAAAGCTCGGCGAGTTTCTCGGTCATGGCGCCGGCCAATTCCTCGCTGTCGACGATCGTCACCGCACGCCGATAGTACCGGGTCACGTCGTGCCCGATACCGATGGCAATCAGTTCAACCGACGAACGCGTTTCGATTTCCTCGATGACCTGGCGCAGATGACGTTCAAGATAGTTACCGGGGTTGACCGACAGGGTTGAATCATCAACCGGAGCGCCGTCGGAAATCATCATCAGGATTCGCCGCTGCTCGGGCCGTGCGACAAGGCGACCGTGCGCCCAGGCCAGCGCCTCTCCGTCGATGTTCTCCTTCAACAGTCCCTCGCGCATCATCAGTCCCAGATTGCGCCGTGAACGCCGCCATGGCGCTTCGGCCGCCTTGTAGATGATGTGCCTGAGATCGTTCAGCCGGCCGGGTTCGGAAGGCTTGCCGGCCCGCAGCCACGTTTCGCGGGCCTGACCGCCTTTCCACGCCCTGGTGGTGAAGCCGAGGATCTCGACCTTCACTCCGCAACGCTCCAAAGTGCGGGCGAGAATATCGGCGCAGGCGGCCGCGACGGTGATCGGGCGGCCGCGCATCGATCCGGAATTATCGAGCAAAAGGGTGACGACGGTGTCGCGAAAATCAGTATCCCGCTCCGCCTTGAAGGTGAGGGCATGCAGGGGATCGGTGACAACGCGGGACAGGCGCGCGGCGTCGAGAATCCCCTCATCGAGATCGAAATCCCAGGCACGGCTCTGCTGCGCCATCAGCTGGCGCTGGAGGCGGTTCGCCAGCCGCCCGACCGCCCCTTGAATGTGTGTAAGCTGCTTGTCGAGATAACTGCGCAGGCGATCAAGTTCGGCCAGATCGCAGAGGTCCTCAGCTTTGATCGTCTCGTCGAAGCGTCGGCTAAAGGGTTGGTAGGTCTCGCCGTCCGGCGCCGATGAGAATCGGGCGTCCGGGCGTTCGGCCTCTCCGGCTGCCTGGGCTTCAGCGAAGGCGCCGTCGTCATCGGTCTCATTCGCTTCGCCCTCGCTCATCTCGCCGTCGCTGGCTTCGCTGTCGTCGCCGGCCGCCTCCATATCTTCCGGCGACCCGGCCTCGGCCGAATCGTGCTCATCTCCGGCCCCATCCGCCTCGTCGGAATCGTCGGACTGGTCCTGCTCTTCGTCGTCCTCGCTGCCCTCAGATCCGCCCTCGTCATCCATGTCGAAGGCTGACAGGATGTCGCGAACGGAGTCGGCAAACAGGTCCTGATCGTCGATCGTGCCGGTCAATTGGCTCAGATTCCGTCCGGCACGTTCTTCGATCCAATCGCGCCAGGCGTCGACGATCGGCGCCGCCGCGGCAGGCGGCGCAAAACCGGTCAATCGCTCGCGGATCATCAGCGCGAGCGCATCGCCAAGCGGCGCGTCGGTGCGATCGGTGACTTCCTGGTAGTCGCCGCGGTGGTAACGGTCCTCGAGCATCGCGGCGAGGTTTTCTGCAACCCCTGCCATGCGCGTCGAGCCCAGCGCCTCGACACGGGCCTGCTCGGCCGCATTGAAGATGTCGCGGGCGTCCGTGCCGCCCGGTGCCCGACGCCGATGAAGCCGGGCATCGTGGCAGGCGAGGCGCAGAGCGAGTGAGTCGCCGGTGCCGCGCGATATGGCGATGTCGCGGGCGGACGGCTTGCGCGGCGGCTCGGGTAGCCTGACGCGCCCTGGCGACAGGCTCGGCCGGTCGGCGGCAAATTCGATCTGCAGATCACGCTTGCCGGAGATGGCCCGCAGGCAGCCCACCACCGCCCGCTTGAACGGCTCGGTGGGGCTTTCGGCCGGTCGTGCCCGCGTCGTGTCGTTCGCTATCGCCATACCGGCGTCCGTCAGCTCATGACCACATTGGCGGTCGATTCGGGCAGCTCCGCATTGAAGGCCCGTTGATAGAACTCTGCCACGATCGCCCGCTCGAGTTCGTCGCATTTGTTGACGAAGGTCAGGCGGAAGGCAAAACCGATGTCTCCGAAAATCTCGGCGTTCTCGGCCCAGATGATCACCGTTCGCGGGCTCATGACGGTGGACAGATCGCCGTTCATGAAGGCGTTGCGGGTCATGTCGGCGACACGCACCATCTTGCCAAGGATTTCGCGACCCGCCTCGTCGCGGAAGGCTTCGACCTTGGCGGCGACGATATTGACCTCGTTGTCGTGCGGGAGATAATTCAGGGTCGTGACGATCGACCAGCGATCCATCTGCCCCTGATTGATCTGTTGGGTGCCATGGTAGAGGCCGGAGGTGTCGCCAAGGCCAATGGTGTTGGCGGTGGCGAACAAGCGGAAGGCCGGGTGGGGATGAATGACCTTGTTCTGATCCAGCAGCGTCAGGCGCCCCTGGACCTCAAGAACGCGCTGGATCACGAACATGACATCCGGCCGCCCGGCGTCGTATTCGTCGAAGCATAGCGCGACGTTGTTCTTCAGTGCCCACGGCAGGATGCCGTCGCGAAACTCCGTCACCTGCATGCCGTCACGGATGACGATGGCGTCCTTGCCGATCAGGTCGATGCGGCTGATATGGCTGTCCAGATTGACGCGCACGCAAGGCCAGTTGAGGCGGGCCGCGGTCTGTTCGACATGGGTTGATTTGCCGGTCCCGTGATAGCCGGAGATCAGCACCCGGCGGTTGCGGGCAAAACCTGCCAGAACCGCCAGCGTGGTGTCGCGGTCGAACAGGTAATCGGCATCCAACGGCGGGACGTATTCGTCCGCCTTCGAATAGGCCGGGACCTCAAGATCTGATTCGATCCCGAAGACCTGACGGACCGAGATCTTCATGTCGGGCTCCGGGGCCCGTTCCAGGGTATCGTTCATGTCGTCCTTTTGGCGCCACTGTTACGGTCGTTGCCAGCTGTTGCCGACCGCGGTCGATCCGGCTGAGGAGGATGTCGTCTTAGCAAAAACCGGCTGATCGGAGGTAGTGGTAGGCGCGAATAATCTCCCGCAGCCTATCCTCGAAGCTGCGATCGCCGCCATTGGCGTCGGGGTGAAGCTGCTTGACCAGAGCTTTGTACCGCGCCTTGATCTGTTCTGCCGTCTCATTGCCCTCAAGGTCAAGCACGGCGAACGATTTACGTTCGTGATTCCTGAGTGAACGCGTCGTGCGGCCTTCCGGCGCGGCCGAATTGCCGCCGCCGAAAAAGCCGAAGGGATCGGTGAAGGCCGCCGACCACGAAAAGGAACGGCGTCCGGTGTCCTGGTCGGAGTCCATCGACCAGGTCGGTCGATGCCCGGTCGATGCCGATTTCTGGTACGCGGTTACATCTTCATCGGCCATGCCGGCGAAGTAGTTGTAGGATTTGTTGTACGCCCGAACGTGGTCGAGGCAGAAATTGTGGTATTGGCCCTCGCGGTGACGTCCCTTCGGCGCGCGATAGCCGCCGACCCGGTCGCAGCCCTGCCACTGGCATAGCCTGGCGGAGTCGTCCTGGGCCGGTTTCGCACCGCGTGGTCTGATCCTGATACGGTCGAAATATTTGGAATTCAGGTTCATCGCCGAATTATGGTTCTGTCGGGCACGGTCGACAAGCCGCCACCGGAAATGAGATTCGGACAAGTCGCGTGACCATCAGGGATCGAATCACGAGCAGGTTAACGGAGGCTTTGCGGCCCGAGCTTTTGGATGTGGTGGACGAATCCTCCCTCCACAAGGGTCACGCCGGGGCGCGCCCCGAGGGCGAGACCCATTTTCGAATCCGGATCGTGGCGGCTGCATTCCGTGGGCTCGATCGCGTCGCCGCCCACCGTCTCATCTACAGCACGCTGGCCGACGAGATCGCGAATGGCGTTCACGCGCTGGCGATCAGCGCTTCGCCACCGGAGAAAACCTAGAGCCCTTTCAACCAACTCTGAGCCATTCTGACGGAGCGATTTTGTGACGGGATCAAGTGAAGGCTCGATGAGCGTATCTGGATACGATCGAGGGGCTTGGCACAGGAATTGGCGCAAAATCGCCCGTCCCATCGGGTTTATCGATTGGCGGGCGCCCAACGGCGAACCAATTTAGCCCGGATTTCTCACACTGGACACGGGGCCCCGCGTTGCTGTTTCGGCGAGACAGATGCGAGAAGGGCGGCGAAAAGCGTATCTGGTGATACGGTTGAGCCGCCCGACACGGCAGATGTCCGCCGAACGGCAACCCGAAGGGCCGGCTGAGGCCGGCGCAGGTCATGTCCAGTGTGAGAAGTCCGGGCTAAAACGATGCGGTGGCATCGCCCGTCGATCGTTTCGACGCTGGTTCGCCTCGCCAATCGCGAAACAGAATTGACCCAGAGTTGGTTGAAAGGGCTCTAGCTGTGAAGCTTCAACAGGTTGTCCCGGTTCAGGCCGAGTCGGCTGATTGGTGTTTGTCGATTGAGGCTGGCATGGGGTCGATGCCAGTTGTAGCGGTGCTGCCATTTCGGCAGATCTGCTTTTCGCTGGTCTGAGTTGTGGAATTCGGTTGCGTAGGCCCATTCTCGCAACATTGTCTGGATGAAGCGTTCGGCCTTGCCGTTGGTCTGAGGCGTGTAGGGTTTGGTGCGGATATGCTTGATGGTGAGCCTTCGGCAGGCATCGCGGAAGGCCTTGGATCTGTAGCATGATCCATTGTCGGTCATGACGCGGGTGATGGTAACGCCGAGGGTGGCAAAGTAGGTTACGGCGGCTTCGAGGAAGGCCACGGCGCTTTCCTTTTTCTCGTTCGGGAAGATGTCGGCAAAGCCGATGCGGGAATGGTCGTCGATGGCGACGTGGACATACTCCCAACCGGGCGCGGTGCCGTTATGGCGCTGGTTGCTCTGGCGCCTGCGATCGCCGGTGATGCGATGGCCGACACGATTGAAGCGACCGAGCTTCTTGATGTCCATATGGATGATTTCGCCTGGCGTTTCGCGCTCATAGCGCGGGCGTGGCTGGTTGGGCTCGAGGGCGGACAACAGGCTGAGGCCACGCCGCTTGAGAATACGGCTGACGGTCGCCCGGCTGAGGCCGAGTTCCTGGGCGATGTGGTCCTGCGTGCAACGAGCCCGGCGCAAGACCTCGACCGCTTCGCCGGTGGCCCAAGGCGTTTGGCTTGGCGAGGAATGGGGCCTGGAGGACCGGTCGGCAAGCCCGGCAATGCCCTCCGCGCGAAACCGGCCCAACCACTTGGCGACGGTCTTGGCCGTTGTCTTGAAACGGCGTGCGGCCTGAGCCTTCGTCATGGCCTCATCCATGACGGCGCGAACCATGGCCTCTCGACCTTTCGGCGTAAGATGGGCATTCTGGTGAACGTCCATTCGGTCCTCCGGAGAATCACTGACGTTGGCTGACATCAGCTTCTCTCGACAGGACCGAATGGACAACGTCCTGAAAATTCACATCTAGCCGGCGGGCGGACGGCGATCTCCGGAGCGCACCAACGGTGTGATCCGAAGTGACGTGATCCGGTTGCGGCTCTTACGCAGCACACGGAAACGGAAGCCGTGAAAATTGAAGGCCTGGCCGGGCTCCGGAATGATCAGGGCATCGTGGATGACCAATCCGGCGATGGTCGTGGCCTCATCATCCGGCAGGTTCCAATCCATGGCCCGATTGACATCGCGCACGGCAACCGATCCATCGATGATCAGCGAGCCGTCCGGCTGTCGCCGAACCCCCTCGACCGGAATATCATGTTCGTCGGCAATATCGCCGACGATTTCCTCGATGATGTCCTCCAACGTGACCAGACCCTGCACCTCGCCATATTCGTCGACCACGAGAGCGACGTGGGCCTTGCGTCTGAGGAAGGCATTGAGCTGGTCGGTCAGGGTGGTTGTCTCGGGCACGAACCACGGCTTCACGGCGATCGAGCCCGGGTCGACGCTTGCGATATCGCCACCGACTTCGCTCAGTCGGCGGAGCAGGTCCTTGACGTGAATCACGCCGACGATGTTTTCCGGTTCGCCCTGCCAAAGCGGAACGCGGGTATAGGGTGCGGTAAGAATCTCACGGAGGATGGTGTCCGGGGGATCGTCGGCGTTGACGGTGTGCATATTCGTGCGATGGACCATCACGTCGGAGGCCACCAGTTCGCCGAGATCGAGGAGGCCGCCGAGACGGTCACGCTCGGCTTTGACGACGCTGCCTTCGGCATGCAGGAGGTCGACCTGGCTGCGAATCTCGTCGGCGGGCGAAAGCACTGACAGGCCAGCGGCCCCCTCATGGCCGAACAGGCGCAGGACGCCCTGGACGATGAACTGAACCGCGGTCACGATCGGTGAAAAAACAGCGACCACCGGCTGGATGATCGGGGCGACCAGACGTGAGGCCTGATCCGGATTGCTGATCGCCAAAGTCTTGGGCAGGACTTCCCCGAAAATCAGGACGATCAGCGTCATGACGATTGTCGCGTAGGCCACGCCGGCCTGGCCGAACAGCGTCAGGAAGACGCTGGTCGCCAGTGCCGAAGCCAGGATATTGACGAGATTGTTGCCGAGCAGCACCGCGCCGATAAGGCGCTCGCGATCCCGTATCAAGCGGCCCACCAGGGTCGCCCGCTGATCACCGGTTTTCTCCAGTTGAAGCATGCGCGCCCGCGAGGCCGCCGTCAGCGCAGTCTCGGACCCGGAGAAAAAGCCGGACAGCACAATCAGCGATGGGATGACGATGACGGCCAGCCAGATCAGGGTCATGTGCCCAGTTTTCCGTCAAGAAAGCCAGAAACCTTATCGCCGGGAACGTCTCTGGAGATGAACGCCTGGCCGATCCCGCGCGTCAGGATGAATGTCAGTTTGCCCTGCGAGACCTTCTTGTCCTGTGCGATATTGGCCATCAAGGTGTTGGTCTCCAGCCCGCCGCCGGGAATGTCGCCGATCGTCGTCGGCAGGCCGACATCGGCCAGATGGCGCGCCACCCTGGCAGCCTGATCCGCGGCAAGCAGCCCGAGATCGACGGAGAATTCGTGCGCCAGAACCAGCCCTACGGCCGCCGCCTCGCCATGAAGCAGGCGGTCGGAATAGCCCGTCGCCGTCTCCAGCGCATGACCAAAGGTGTGACCAAGGTTCAGAAGTGCGCGCTCGCCGTTCTCCAACTCGTCGGCAGCGACGACCTCGGCCTTGGCACGGCAGGCGACGGAAATCGCGTGGTCCCGCTCGGGCCAGCCGGCCACGATGGCGCGCCAATTTCCTTCAAGCCAGTGGAAAAATTCGGCGTCGCGAATCAGACCGATTTTTGCAATCTCGGCATAGCCAGCGTTGAAAATCCGGGGTGACAGGGTGTCGAGAACGCCCGAATCGGCCAGCACGAATTGCGGCTGATGGAATGCTCCGACCAGGTTCTTGCCGCGTGCAGTGTTGATACCGGTCTTGCCGCCGATCGATGAATCGACCTGCGCCAGAAGCGTGGTGGGAATTTGAACGACGCGCATGCCGCGGCGCGTAACTGCGGCAGCAAACCCGGCCAGATCGCCAATGACACCACCGCCGAGCGCCACCAGGATGTCGTCGCGCTCCATGCGGGCGGCGAGAATGCCGTCGATCGTGTCGGCCAGGCCGGCGAAGCTTTTCGATTCTTCGCCCGACGGCAAGACGATCTTTTCGTAACCCACTCCTGCCTCTTTCAGTGAGGCCGCAAGGTGGTCCAGATGGAGAAGAGCGACGGTCTCGTCGGTCACGACGGCGGCACGAACGCCCGGCAGTCGGGACGCGATTTCGTGTCCCGCGCTGGCGAGCAGATCGCGCCCGATCAGGATGTCATACGACCGCTCGCCAAGATCGACCGTAACCAGCGACGGTTTGGTTTGTTCATCGGCGTCAGGCACCGGCTTCATCCCCGCCGCGCGACTCCCGCTCCAAATGATCGTCAAGCGCGGTCAATATGTCCTCGATCACCACCTCATGCGCCACGTCGCGCGATTGGATGTGGATGGTCGCCTTGGCGTAGATCGGATCGCGCTCGGCCACCAGGCGACCGATGATTGTGCCGGGATCGCCTGTCTTCAGCAATGGCCGGTTGGACCTTCGCCGCACGCGCGCCAGCAGCAGGTCGCGATCGGCCTTGAGCCAGATGGAGATCGCCCGCGACTCGATGGTCTTTCGGGTTTTCGGCTGGATGAACGCACCTCCGCCGGTGGCGATGACCTTGGGCCCGCCCTCAAGCAGTCGTTGAATGACACGACGTTCCCCATCGCGGAAATACTCCTCGCCATGTTCATCGAAGATCTCGGGAATGGTCGTGTTGGCGGCCAGCTCGATCTCGGTGTCGGCGTCCACGAATTTCATCCGCAGGC
The DNA here is from genome assembly GCA_963663975.2 of uncultured Bauldia sp. Lineage (GTDB taxonomy): Bacteria > Pseudomonadota > Alphaproteobacteria > Rhizobiales > Kaistiaceae > JANQRX01. Next base: position 460,367 of record CAXXRA010000015.1, read on the forward strand.
GGCTGGCCAGACGGCGTCCCACGGACGACTTTCCAGCCCCCATCATGCCCACCATCACCAGCATGCGACCCGCCAGCCGACGGGCGATTCTGCGATCAATCGTCTCTTTTGACTCGGTCTTGGACCGTATACTGCCCACGAGGCCCCCGATATGCGCCTGAAATTGGCCGGTTACAAGCGCTCTCGGCCTCGCGCTGTCAAGCCGGGATGCGTTAAGTTGGTCACTTGCCTTCCGGCGGCGTTCGACCAGAATGCGCCGGGGCAAAGCCGCGTCGGGTCGTTGCATCGCGGCACAGGGAACAGGCCATGCCGTCTTTGTTTCGTTTTTTTGTGGTTGTCCTGATTCTGGGCGGAATCGTCAGTGTGGCGATCGTGTATCTGGCGGTCTTCGTTGAGCCAAGCAGCCGCGAAATGACTATTCGAATACCGGCCAGCAAGCTCGAACCACGGCCGTGAGCGAACCGAGGCGCTCATCGGACATCGGGCACGGCGCCGATGTCGAGGCGTTTCTGGAAATGATGAGCGCGGAGCGGGGCGCGGCGCAAAATACGCTTGAATCCTACCATCGGGACCTTGTCGACTATGCCGATTTTGTCAGCGGTCGCCGCGTGAGCCTACGCGGCGCGGATTCCCAGACCGTGCGCGATTACCTGGCCTCTCTCGAAGCGCGGGGTTTAACCGCCTCGACCACCGCCCGGCGGCTGTCGACGATCCGTCAGTTTCACAGGTTTCTGTTCAGTGAAGGCCGTCGGGCCGACGACCCGACCGGCGTCATTGAGGGGCCAAAGCGCCGTCCGCGCCTGCCGCAGGTGTTGGCAGAGGACGATGTCGACAAGCTGATCGATGCCGCACGCGCGAGCGCGATCGAAGGCGGCACCAGTACGGCCGAGGGGCTGCGGTCCGCCAGATTCTACGCCTTGGTCGAGCTGCTTTACGCTACCGGTCTCAGAGTTTCCGAACTGGTGTCGCTACCGGCCTCGTCCTTGCGTGCCGGGCAGGCGTATCTCACCGTCCGCGGTAAGGGCGGGCATGAGCGGATCGTGCCATTGACCGAATTGGCGGGCCAAGCGGTGGATCAATACCGCGAACGCGCACGCAATGTGGGCAAAAGCGAATCGCGTTGGCTTTTCCCGTCCTCGGGCCAGTCGGGACACTTTACCCGTCAGGCTTTCGCCCGCGACCTCAAGCGGTTGGCGTTCCGTGTCAGCCTGACTGCCGCCGAACGCGTTTCACCGCACGTCCTGCGCCACGCCTTCGCCAGCCATTTGCTGCAAAACGGAGCCGACCTTCGCGTCGTCCAGCAGCTTCTCGGTCACGCCGATATCTCAACCACCCAGATCTATACGCACGTGCTTGAGGAGCGACTGCGACGGGTGGTTGCTGAGCACCATCCAATGGCCACCGGTACCAGCGAGGATACGGGTGGGGATTGATCACGGAGCTGGATCAAGCCGGCGTTAACTGTTCCGCCCGCGAGCCTGCTTGACACTCAGAGGCGTGAAGGCCAGTTTGCCGCCGCTCTGGCGGCAAGTGGTTCGAATCTATCGTTTCGAACCGCTATCTATTCTATTGATCGGCCAGCTCCTTGGCCGTTGGATCAACTTATCGAGACATTACAATGCTTTACGATTCGCTCACCGGCAAGCCTGTCGGGACTCAAATGTCTCGGTTGATCCACTAGCCGCCGGCCCGTCATCCACCTGGAAAGCCGCCCGTTTCGGCGAAACGCATGCGCAGCTACCTCGATTTCGAAAAGCCCGTCGCCGATCTGCAAGGCAAGGTGCAGGAGCTGAGGTCGCTAGGGAAAAAGACGGCGATGCGGTCAAGATCGGCGAGGAGGTGGCGCGGCTCGAGGCCAAAGCGAGCCAGGCACTTGGCGAGATTTACGCCAAGCTGACGCCGTGGCAGAAAACCCAGGTTGCTCGGCACCCCGACCGCCCCCACGCCAGCGATTATATCGAAACCCTGATCAACGAATTCACGCCGCTTGCCGGTGATAGGAAATATGCGGAGGACCATGCGATCGTCGCCGGGTTGGGCAGATTTCGAGGCCGCGCGGTGGCGATCATGGGCAATGAGAAGGGCCACGACACGGAGAGCCGCCTGAAGCACAATTTCGGCATGGCGCGGCCGGAGGGCTATCGCAAGGCGGTGCGTGTGATGGAGCTGGCGGATCGGCACCCCGACCGCCCCCACGCCAGCGATTTGCGTTGCCGATCATCGCCTTCATCGACACGGCCGGCGCTTATCCGGGGATCGGTGCCGAAGAGCGCGGGCAGGCCGAGGCCATCGCCCGCTCGACCCAAGCCTGCCTGCGGTTGGGCGTGCCCAATGTCGCGGCGGTCATCGGCGAGGGCGGTTCCGGCGGCGCCATCGCCACGGCGACGGCCAACAAGGTGATTATGTTAGAGCACGCGATCTACACGGTTATTTCGCCGGAAGGGGCTGCGTCGATCTTGTGGCGTGACTCAAGCCGGGCGAAGGAAGCCGCTACCGGTATGAAGATCACCGCCACCGATCTGGAGCGCTTCGGCATCATCGACGGCATCGTTACGGAGCCGCTCGGCGGTGCCCATCGCGAACCCCAGGCCACCATCTTGGCCACCGGCGATGCCATCGATGAGGCGCTTGGCTCGCTCGATAATCTGCCACCCGACGAAATCCGCCGGCAGCGCCGTGATAAGTATCTGGCGATCGGACGGTCGCTATAGAGCCCTTTCGACCAACTCTGGGTCAATTCTGTTTCGCTATTGGGGAGGCGAGCCAGCGTCGAAACGATCGACGGGCGATGCCACCGCATCGTTCTAGATTGGTTCGGCGTTGGGCGCCACCCAATCGGAAACCCGAGGGACGGGCGATTTTGCACCAATTCCTATGCCAAGTCCCTCGACCGTATCCGGATACGCCCATCGAACCTTGACTTGATCTTGTCACAAAATCGCTCCGTCAGAATGGCTCAGCGTTGGTTGAAAGGGCTCTTTCACACGCATTCGTGCCTTGCCTTTGCCATGACGGTGGTCAAGACTCCCCGGTAACGTCAAGGTAAGGCTCTTGCCGCATGACTCGGCCGCTGTCTTCCACGCGGCTGCTCTAGGTGCTGTTGACAGTTAACGGTTTATTAATGGCGGTTGTGATTCAAGCAAGACCTGGGTGTGGAGGAGGAACCGGTCATGCTTCGCAGGGAATTGACGGACGTTCAATGGGAACGGATATCGGATTTGGTACCCGGCAAGGCGTCGGATTGCGGATCCACGGGACGGGACAATCGTCTGTTCGTGGATGCGGTATTGTGGATTGCACGCACGAGTTCGCCATGGCGCGACCTGCCGGACGCGTTCGGCAATTGGAACAGCGTGTACGTGCGCTTTTCCCGGTGGGCCAAACAAGGGGCATGGGAGAGTCTTTTCAAGGCCTTGGTGGACGATCCGGACTTCGAATACCTGATCATCGATTCAACCATTGTGCGGGCACATCAACATGCGTCGGGCGCAAAAGGGGGACTCAAAATCAGGCCATCGGACGTTCGCGCGGCGGCTTGACGAGCAAGGTTCACATCGCTGTCGATGGGCTCGGCAATCCATTACGGTTCATCCTCACCGGCGGTCAGGTTGGCGATGTCACCCAGGCTGAAGAGTTGATCGCCGACGTGGCCGGCGCAAACCTCATCGCCGACACGGCCTATGATGCCGATCATCTCCGCGCCCGTCTCAACGATGCCGGAATAGTGGCGGTGATCCCATCCAACCCGTCACGGGCGCAAGCCATCCCCTACGATGCCGAACTCTACAAAGAAAGACATCTCGTCGAATGTTACATAAACAAAATCAAACACTTCCGGCGCATCGCCACGCGCTATGAAAAAACCGCAACGGCCTACATGGCCATGCTGTTTCTTGTCGGTGCCATCATCTGGCTCCGATAACTGTCAACAGGACCTAGGGGGAACCTTTGGTGCCAGGACCATCTTTGGCAGTTTTCCGGCGGTTTGTCCTGATCGGCGGCGGTGCCTTCGTGCTGGCGGCGTGCCAGAGTTCCGACATTCCCAAGCAGTTGAAGCCGATTCCTCGCCAGCTCGTGGTCGAGATGCACGCGCAGGACATGAAGGAGACGGGCGAAATTTTGGTCCGGATCTTCAAGGAATCGTCGGAGCTGGAGGTCTGGAAGGAGACCGCCGACGGCACCTATGGGCTGCTGAAAAACTATCAGGTCTGCAAGTGGTCAGGGGCTCTCGGGCCGAAGAGGAAGGAAGGCGATCGGCAGGCCCCGGAAGGTTTCTACACCGTCGCGCCGGCCCAGATGAACCCCAAGTCGGATTTCTATCTATCTTTCAATATCGGCTACCCGAATACCTTTGACACGGCCCACGGAAGAACCGGATCACATCTGATGGTGCACGGGGCATGCTCGTCGGCCGGGTGCTACTCGATGACCGACCAGGCCGCCGGCGAAATCTTTGCGCTGGCGCGCGACGCCTTCAAGGGCGGGCAGCGGAAGTTCCAGATTCAGGCCTTTCCGTTCCGCATGACCGCCGAGAACCTTGCCCGCCATCGCGATGACCCCAACATGGAATTCTGGCGCATGATCAAGGTGGGGCACGACCATTTCGAGTTGACCAAGCGGCCGCCCAAGGTTGATGTGTGCAACAAGCGCTATGTGTTCAACGCCAACGCCGGCGGGGCGGATTTCAATCCCACCGGGGCGTGCCCTGCCTACAAGATCGCGCCCGAGTTGGAAGCGGCCTTGGCGGCCAAACAGCTTGCCGACGATCAACAGCTTGCCGTAGCGATCGCCGCACTCAAGGCCGACGCGCAGCAAGCGGCCACAAGCCGCCAGGTTGCGGCATCCGGGGGCGCCGCCGGCCATCAACGTGCAGCGAAGCCCTCGCTGCTGGACCGGCTGCTGGGACGGTCCAGCACGCCGCAGGTCCAGGCCACACCGGTATCGCTCGATCAGGTCGCGCTGATGGACAGGACCATGACGGGCTCAGTGGCGCTGGCCTCTGTGCCGATACCGAAACTGAGGCCGAGTCTGGTGGCGCCCGATCCGCTGGTCGTCTTGACTCCACCGCCGGCGACCGCAGCCGCAACCGCGGCGGCCTCCGAGCAGATCCTGCCGACCGGCCGTTTCGTCAAGCGTCCGTTCAACTGGCCGGGCAGCTGAACCGATTTCGACGTTCAGAGCGGCCAGACGATCAGGATGGTCGGAACGCTGACAGCGACAATGATGAGTTCCAGCGGCAGTCCCATCCGCCAATAATCGCCGAAGGAATAGCCGCCGGGTCCCAGGATCAGCGTGTTGTTCTTGTGTCCGATCGGCGTCAGAAACGCGCATGACGCCGCCACCGCAACCGTCATCAGGAACGGATCGGGACTGGCGCCCAAACGACCGGCGAGATCGACCGCGATCGGTGCTCCGATCACCGCCGTGGCGGTGTTGTTAAGGAGGTCGGACAGCGTCATCACCACGATCATCAGGATCGCAAGGACCGCCCATACCGGCAGGCCCGAGCCCAGGTTGACGATGCCTGAAGCGATCGTGGCCGTGCCGCCCGAGGTCTCCAGCGCCATCCCCAACGGGATCATCGAGCCGAGGAGGATGACCACCGGCCATTCGACCGCTTCATACACCTGGCGCAGCGGCACGATGTCGGTGACAACGTAAAAGGCTACCACCGCCGCCAGCGCAACCGGCAGGTAAACCAGATCGAGCGCTGCCAATGCTACCGCGGCGGCGAAAATACCAACCGCGAGCGCGGCGCGCCCGTGTTGGGTGACACCGATACCGCGATCGGCCAGCGGCAGCGCTCCGAGCCACAGCGCCGCATCGGACAGTCGTTCGGTCGGTCCGATCAGAAGGAGAATGTCGCCCGCCTGGATCGACAATCGCCGCACCTGCTGGCGAAACTTCTTTCCTTGCCGCGAAACCCCGAGCAAGGCGACGCCGTGGCGGCGGTTGAGGCCGATTGAGGCGACCGACCTGCCGTCGAGCCGCGAGTCCGTCGGCACGACCACTTCAAGCAGGGACATGTCGCCCTCGCGGTCTTCCTCCATGTGGTCGCGGCTCGGAAACTCCAGCTTGAGCGCGCCGACAAAGGCATCGATTGCATCGACGGCAGCGTCGACCACCACAGCGTCACCGCGTCGGATCTCCTCGCGCCGGGCGCCGCCGGGAAGGCGTTTGCCCTTTCGCAGGAGACCCAGGACCACGACGCCGGCATCATCCGCAGCCTGGTCGAGTTGGCCGACTCTCAGGCCGATGGCAGCGGATTGCTCCGGCACGGTCAATTCGGCGACATAGCCGTGCAGCTCGCGCAGGTCCGAGGCCGGAGAGCCTTTCTCCTGGCTGATCGGGATCAACCGCCAGCCGGCAAAGGCGACGAACGCCACGCCGACCACGGCGCAGGCCAGGCCGACCGGAGCGAAGTCGAACATCGCAAAACTCTCGCCCAGCGACTGCTGCCGGTAGGACGCGATGATGATGTTGGGCGGCGTCCCGATCATCGTCACCATGCCGCCGAGAATCGTGGCGAATGACAGCGGCATCAGCGAGGCGGCCGGGCTGCGGCCCGATTTCGCCGATGCGGTGATTTCCACCGGCATCAGCAAGGCAAGTGCGGCAACGTTGTTCATGAACGCCGACAGTCCCGCACCGATCGCCGACATGATGGCGATGTGGGACGACAGGCTGCGGCTGGTGTCGATCAGGGTGCGTAGAATCCAGCCGACCGCGCCCGAATTCACCAGTCCACGCGATATGATCAGGACAATCGCCACGACAATGGTGGCCGGATGACCGAAGCCGATAAAGGCCTGGCCGCTGGGGACCACGCCGATGACCACGGCGATGAGAAGGGCTGCAAACGCCACGACGTCGTAGCGAAACCGTCCCCAGATCAAGAATCCGAAAACGGCCGCGAAAAGGCCGAAAAGAGCGATCTGGTCGAACGGCATTCTATATCATTGCCGCGCTCACAGGTGAGTCAGGCGAATCGGCCGTGGCAGTGTTTGTATTTCTTGCCCGAGCCGCAGGGGCACTTTGAGTTGCGCTGAACCTTGCCCCAGGTCGTGGGATCCTTGGGGTCGATCTGCGCCGCGGCAACGCGGCCGTTGGATCGCGCGGGTTGGGTCTGACCGGGAGCGGCGGCGACCTCGTTCTCGCCGGTGACGGGGTCGATATGGGTCGCCTGAAGCGCCTCGAAATCCTCCTCCGGCGCCAGGGGCGGCGGACGCTGGACAATTTCAACCCGCATCAACTGGGTGGTCACCGATTCGCGAAGCCGAAGAAGCAGGGATTCAAACAACTCAAACGCTTCGGTCTTGTATTCGTTGAGCGGGTCGCGCTGGGCGTAGCCGCGGAAACCGACCACCTGACGGAGATGGTCGAGCATCACCAGATGCTCGCGCCACAAATGATCAAGCGTCTGCAGGAGAAGAGCCTTTTCGACCTGTCGCATGACGTCGGGGGTGAATTTCGCCGTTCGTGAAGCCGCCAGTTCGTCGGCCGCGCGGGCCAGGCGCTCACGCACTTCCTCGTCCGCTATACCCTCCTCCTTGGCCCATTCGTCGACCGCCAAATCGAGGTTGAAGATATCCTGGATGCGCTCACCCAGACCCTCGACATCCCACTGCTCCGGGTAGGCTTTTTCCGGAATATGCGTCTCGATCAGGGCGTCGATCACCTCGTGACGCATGTCGTGGACGGTATCGGTGACCGTCTCTTGCCCCATCAGGTCGACGCGCTGCTCGAAGATGACCTGACGCTGATCGTTCATCACATCATCGAATTTGAGCAGGTTCTTGCGAATGTCGAAGTTGCGCGCTTCAACCTTCTGCTGTGCTTTTTCCAACGCCCGGTTGATCCATGGATGGACGATCGCTTCGCCCTCCTTGAGGCCGAGCTTCTGCAACATCCCGTCCATGCGCTCCGAACCGAAGATGCGCATGAGGTCGTCCTGCAGCGACAGGAAAAACTTCGAATGACCCGGGTCGCCCTGGCGGCCCGAGCGGCCGCGGAGCTGATTGTCGATCCGCCGGCTCTCGTGTCGTTCCGTGCCGAGCACGTACAGGCCACCGGCGGCCAGCGCATCTTCCTTGAGCTTCCGCACTTCCTCGACGATGGCAGCCTTTCGCTTCTCGCGCTCTGCGCCCTCCGGAACCTCGTCGAGCTCATTTTGGGTGCGCATGTCGATGTTGCCGCCAAGCTGGATGTCGGTGCCGCGGCCGGCCATGTTGGTGGCGATGGTGACCGCGCCGGGGACGCCCGCCTGAGCGATGATGAAGGCCTCCCGCTCGTGATATCGGGCGTTCAGAACCTGGTGCTGCACCTTCTTCTTGCCCAGCTTCTCCGCCAGGATTTCGGATTTCGAAATCGAGGTCGTGCCGACCAGGATGGGCTGGCCCCGCCGGTGGCAGTCCTCGATCAGCGCGATGATCGCTTCATATTTCTCGTCCGTAGTGCGGTAGACCTCGTCGTCATCGTCGATGCGGATCATCGGCTGATTGGTTGGAACCTCAACCACCTCGAGTCCGTAGATGTCGCCGAACTCCTCAGCCTCGGTCACCGCCGTGCCGGTCATGCCGGCAAGCTTGCCGTACATGCGGAAATAGTTTTGAAAGGTGATCGAGGCAAGCGTCTGATTTTCCGGCTGGATCGGGACGTGTTCCTTGGCCTCCAGCGCCTGGTGCAGGCCTTCGGAAAACCTGCGGCCCGGCATCATGCGGCCGGTGAACTCGTCGATGATGACGACCTCGTTGTTGCGGACGATGTAATCCTTGTCACGCTCAAACAGGCGGTGCGCGCGCAGCCCCTGATTGATGTGGTGGACGATGGTGACGTTCTCGATGTCGTACAGGGACTCGCCCTTCAGCAGCCCGCCCTCGCGCAGGATCTGCTCGAGGTTCTCGTTGCCCTCATCGGTAAAGGTTGCGGTACGAAGCTTCTCGTCGACCTCGTAGTCTTCCTCGTTCAGCTTGGGAATGTACGCATCGATCGTGTTGTACAGCTCCGAGCGGTCGTCGAGCGGGCCGGAGATGATCAGTGGCGTACGGGCTTCGTCGACCAGAATGGAGTCGACCTCGTCGACAATCGCGAAATTGTGACCGCGCTGAACCATCGCGGACAATTCGTGCTTCATGTTGTCCCTCAGGTAGTCGAAGCCGAATTCGTTGTTGGTGCCGTAGGTAATGTCGGCCTGGTAGGCCGCCCGTCGTTCCACATCATCCAGATCGTGGACGATCGTACCGACCGACATGCCCAGGAAGTTGTAAATCTGGCCCATCCAGTCCGCATCTCGCCGGGCGAGATAGTCGTTGACGGTGATGACGTGAGCGCCCTTGCCGGCGAGCGCGTTCAGATAGACCGGCAGAGTGGCGACCAGCGTCTTGCCCTCGCCGGTCTTCATCTCCGAGATGGCACCCTCATTGAGCACCATTCCACCGACCAGCTGGACGTCAAAATGGCGCTGCTCAAGGGTTCTGCGGGCTGCCTCGCGTACGGTGGCAAAGGCCGGGACGAGCAGATCCGTCAGTTCGGCTCCGGCCTCGATCTGCGCGCGGAACTCAGCCGTGCGGGCGCGCAGCTGGTCGTCCGAAAGTTTCTCGATTTCCGGCTCGAGCGCATTGATCTCGGCGACGGTCGGCGCATAAATCCTGAGCCGCCGCTCGCTCGGGTTGCCGAATAATTTGCGGGCGATTGAGGCGAAGCCGGCCATCGTCGAATCCTTGAGCTGGTCGTGGCCCTGTAGCGTCGTCGCGGCCGGCAGTGTCGGCGTGCATCCGGCCCCCACTAGGAATCGCCGGGGTTCGACGAGACCACGTGACGTTCCCTGATGTGCGGTGGACGCAAGGCCCGCAGAGAGATAAGAGGGGGGCTGGGCGATGTCAACGGCGCCGATCGCAACCGGACGCCGCGGTTCCGACACGTTTTGCGACCGCGCGACCTTATCCGAATATATGCGGGATTGGACGGATCGATGAGTGTTTCATGCATCCTGACTTTGCGGCCTTTGGCCGGCGCGATGATGGCCGCGGCGCTTGTGATCGGAACCGCCACCGCGCAGGAACAGGCGCCGCCGAGCGACACGGTTCTGGCGCGTGTCAACGGGCAGGACATCACCACCCAGGATGTCGACCAAATCGGCCGCGACCTTGCCGATCAGCTGGCGCGCGTTCCTCCGCAACAGCATCTATCCGTGCTGATCAACATCCTGATCGATATTCGACTGATGGCTCGCGCGGCCGAAGCCGAAGGCATCATCGACGATGAAATCGTCAAACGCCGGCTGGCCAATATGCGCGACAACCAGCTTCGGGCTGAATATCTGCGGGTCAAGGCCTTCGAACCGGTTACCAATGAGGTCGTGGAAGAACGCTTTCAACAGGAACTCGCCGATTTTGAGCCGGCGGACGAGGTGCGCGCCCGTCACATCCTGGTGGAGACCGAGGAGAAGGCCATCGACATCATCGCGCAGCTCGATGACGGAGCGGACTTTGCAGGGCTCGCTCGTGAAGAGTCGCAAGACCCCGGATCCGGCGCGAATGGCGGTGATCTCGGGTTCTTCGTCAGGGGGGCGATGGTCAAGCCGTTCGAGGACGCTGCGTTTGGGTTGGAGAGTGGTTCCTACACGGCTGAGCCGGTGCAATCGCAGTTCGGCTGGCATGTCATCAAGGTCGAGGAGATTCGCCGGCGGCCGGCGCCGACCCTGGCCAGCCGGGCCGACGAGATCAGGCAGTCACTGGTCCGGCAGGCGCTGGCAGATGTCTCCGAGGCGCTTCGGGCGAACGCCGATATCGAAATCATTGACCCCAACGGCGCGCCCGCGCCGGCTCAATAGACCTGTCGTTTCGCGGCGCCGGTGATGGTGAAATCGCCACTCGCACCCGCGCGTTTTCCCTCGCTCGAGCCGGTCGCAGGGGTCCGCCTTGCCACGGCCGGCGCCGGCATCCGCGATCGGGACCGCGACGATGTGGTGCTGATGCTGTTCGATGCCGGTACCGACGTTGCCGGCGTCTTCACGCGCTCCCGTTGTCCGTCGGCGCCGGTCGAATGGTGCAAGGCGGTGCTGGCGGGCGGAGAGGCGCGGGCTTTGTTGGTCAATTCCGGCAATGCCAATGCCTTCACCGGGAAGCATGGCCGCCGGGCGGTCAGGATGTCGGCCCGGATGGTGGCCGAAATTGCCCGCTGTCGGCAAAGGGATGTGTTTCTGGCATCGACCGGAGTCATCGGCGAGCCGCTCGAAGCCGGCAGGTTCGAAGCGGTGCTGGGCGCAATGGGCGCGCGGGCGAAGGGTACGGGTTGGCAAAACGCCGCCGCCGCCATCATGACGACCGACACCTATCCCAAGGGAGCGTCGCGGCGGGTCGAGCTCGGCGACGCCGTGGTGACCATCAACGGCATCGCCAAAGGGGCCGGCATGATCGCCCCCGACATGGCCACGATGCTGGCCTTCATTTGCACCGACGCGTCGATCCCGGCTCCCGTGCTGCAACAGATGCTGTCGCGATCGGTGAAAGGGACTTTCAACGCCATTACGGTTGACAGCGATACCTCGACCTCGGACACGGTGCTGGTTTTCGCAACCGGTGCTGCCAAACACGGCCCGGCGGTGACCGGCGCCGGTGACCGAAGGCTGCGGGGTTTCCGTGAGGCGCTGGACGGGGTGCTTCTCGATCTGGCGCATCAGGTCGTTCGCGACGGCGAGGGTGCTCGCAAGTTCGTCGAGATCACCGTGCGTGGTGCCGCTTCCAAGCGTTCGGCCCACACAATTGCAATGGCGGTGGCGAACTCGCCGCTGGTCAAGACCGCGATCGCCGGGGAAGACGCCAATTGGGGCCGGGTGGTGATGGCGGTCGGTAAGGCGGGGGAGCCGGCCGACCGCGACCGACTGGCAATCCGGTTCGGCGAGGTCAGGGTCGCGGTCGGGGGCCAACGCGATCCGAACTACTCAGAGGCGGCGGCCTCGGCGGTGATGAAGCGCGACGAGATCGCGGTCACCATTGATGTCGGCGTGGGCCGGAGCATGGCGACGGTGTGGACGTGCGATCTCACCCAGGAGTACGTCGCGATCAACGGCGATTACCGGACGTGAAGCTCGTCGTCGTGGCGGCCTGTGCGCTGGTCGACGCCGATGGTCGGGTCCTGATCACCCAACGTCCGGCGGGAAAGTCCATGGCCGGTCTATGGGAGTTTCCCGGCGGCAAGGTGGAGCCCGGCGAGGCGCCGGAAACGGCGTTGATCCGTGAACTCGACGAGGAACTGGGCGTCGACACAGCCGAGTCATGCCTTGCTCCGGTGACCTTTGCGAGCCATCGCTACGACGACTTCCATCTGCTCATGCCGCTTTATGTCTGCCGCCGCTGGCAGGGAATCCCTGGCGGCAGGGAGGGCCAGAGGATAAAATGGGTTCGGCCCTCGCGATTGCGGGACTATCCCATGCCGGATGCCGACAAACCGCTGATTCCAGCGTTAACGGATCTTTTATAGTGCCGGAGCAAATTGTGGCGGTACGTCGATTCTCAGAGAAATCCGGAGTGATTTCCCATGATGGACGGGCTTCACGGCGATGCCGCGCTTGGGCGCAAACCGGCGCTGTCCAACACCATCGGCCACCGCGTGGTTGCGTTTGGTCCAATTGCGGTGGCGCTTGTCGGCATCGCCATCATGGCGGCCCTGGGGGGACGTGATCAGGCGACCCTGATCGGCGCCACGACGACGATCGATACCATCATCACCGGATCGGTGCCGGCGACGTCCGAGCGCTGATGCAAGGCTAGCGTCCGGTTTTGTCACCGGTAGAGATTTCTTGCGTCGCCAGCGCCTCGGCCAGGCGCGTTGTCGCGCTCCCGGGCTTGAGCGGAGTCTGCTGGCTGGCATGCGGGGCCCAGCCGGACAGCGAAATGACGTCGAAGGTCGCCCTGAGGCGACCGTCGGGATCTGAAAACTGCTCCCTGTAGACAGCATCGCACCGGTCAAGCACGGCGCGCGTGAGCGGCCGCCGGCTCCGTTCTGCGAGCACATTGGTGGCGCCCATGGCACGAAGGTCGTGCATCAGATGGCGGGCTGAATCGTAGCGCACCGTCATGCGTTCGCGGTCAACCACGGGAAGAGCGAAGCCGGCGCGGTGGAGCAGAGCACCGACATCGCGCAGATCGACGAACGGCATGATCCGCGGTGCGGCACCGCTGCTGATTTCGACCTCAGCGGCGGTGATCGCCTGACGCAACTCGATCAGCGTGTCGCCGCCCAGCAAGGCGGCAAGAAACACCCCGTCCGGTTTCAACGCCTGCCTGATTTGCGCCAGCGCGCCCGGAAGATCGTCGCTCCAGTGCAGGGCGAGGGCGGACAGGATGAGATCCTGAGAACCGGCTCGCAGCGGCAAGGCGTCGTGGTCGGCAATGATGTCGGGCCCAGACTCGGCAATCCGGTCGATCCGCACCAGGCTGATCCCAGTGCCGGCAGCCAGCAGGCGTTCGGCGAGGTAGGACGATGCGCTTCCGACATCGACCGCGCGGTCGAACCGGCGCTTCACCGCCAGCAGGCGGTCAACGAGATCGTCGCCGGCCGCGCGCAGCAGAAAATCCGCTCCCGCCACACCGGCGCGGTGGGCGCGGCGGCGTCGGAGGTCGCGGATGGGGTGATCGAAAAGGCGGGGTGGCCTTGTCATGCGTGGCCTTATGAGGCGCTGACCGTGTCCCGTCAAAACCTCGGCTCGGTGGTGCCGCTCCCCGATAGCGGCTAGTTTGGCAGGAATGACCGCGGAAGCCGTCGTCACCAACCGTGCAGAGCGAACCGCAAATGGTGTGCGGGCGAGCCTGCACGCCCTGGCCGGACTGATCACCGACATTGCACTGCCGCCGCAATGCCTGGCGTGCGAGGCTCCGGTGGCAAGCGCGGGAGCACTGTGTCCGTCCTGCTGGTCGCGCTTTCGGTTGATTGAGAAGCCGCTATGCCGGCGGCTGGGCGTACCGCTCGATTTTGACGCCGGTGACGACACGCTGTCACCCCAGGCCATCGCTGATCCGCCGCCCTTCGATCGCTGCCGCGCCGTGTCGGTATTCGACGATGTGGCGCGACGGCTGATTCACCGTTTGAAATACGGTGATCAAATCGAACTCGCGAGCTGGATCGGCAGCTGGATGGTGCGCGCCGCCGGATCGTTGATTGATGACGCAGACGTGATCATCCCGGTACCGCTGCACCGCTCTCGCTTGTGGGGCCGCCGCTACAACCAGGCGGCGTTGCTGGCCAAAGCGCTCGCCAAACAGACCGGCTGTTCGGTCGATATGCACGCGCTTCGCCGCAATCGGGCAACACCGCAGCAAATCGGCCTCTCCGCCAGCGCTCGATCACGCAATGTCAGCGGCGCCTTCCAGGTCCCGACTTCGCATCGCGAAATTGTGGGCGAAAAGCGCGTCCTGCTGGTCGACGATGTCTATACCACGGGCGCGACCGTCAAGGCGGCGACAGGCGCTCTAATCAGGACCGGGGCGTCGGCGGTCGACGTGGCGGTGTTCGCCCGGGTTGTCCACATTGAAGCCATGACCGATATATGACCGGTGTCATCACCGGTGAACGCGACCATGACCGAGATTACGATCTACACCCGCATGTTCTGCGGCTATTGCACAGCCGCCAAGCGGCTGTTGAGAAGCAAGGGGCTGGATTATGTCGAACGCGACGCGACCTTCAATCCCGGTCTGCGTGCCGAAATGATCGATCGTTCGGCCGGCGGGTGGACATTCCCCCAGATATTCGTGGGCGAAACCCATATCGGCGGCTGCACCGAATTGTACGAGTGGCAGCGCAAGGGCGATCTCGATCGGCTGCTGGTCGGAGGAATGCCGGGATGACGACGTTCAGGGCTGCCGCTGTTCAGATGCGCTCGGGTCTTTCGCCGGCGGCCAATGTTGCGGCCGCAACGGAGCTGGTCCGGGCGGCGACGGCGGAGGGAGCGGCCTATGTGCTGACCCCTGAAATGACGAATGTTCTCGACACGCGCCGAGCACGGCTGCTAGCGGCAGTGGCGCCTGAGGAGAACGATCCGTCACTGGCGGCCTTTCGGCGGCTTGCTGCGGAACTCGGTATCTTTCTCCACATCGGTTCGATGGCGATCAGGCTTGCCGGCGACAAGGTGGCCAACCGTGCGTTCGTGATCGGCCCGGACGGTGTCATCATCGCCCGCTACGACAAACTCCACATGTTCGACGTCGATCTGGGTGAGGGCGAGAGCTACCGCGAATCACGCCTGTTCGAAGCAGGGGCGTCGGCAATCGTGGTGAGGCTTCCCTTTGCCAGCGCCGGCCTTTCGATCTGTTACGACGTCAGGTTTCCGCAACTTTACCGGTCGCTGGCCAAGGCGGGCGCTTCGCTGCTGACGATTCCAGCCGCCTTTACCCGCACCACCGGCGAACCCCATTGGCACGTCTTGGTGCGCGCTCGCGCGATCGAGAACGGTGCCTTCGTCATCGCAGCCGCTCAAGGCGGGCGACATGAAGACGGCCGGCAAACCTACGGGCACAGCATGATCGTTGACCCGTGGGGTAAGGTTTTGGCGGAACTCGGCGACGATCCGGGGTTCATCCAGGCCGAGATCGATACTGCGGCAAGTGACGCCGCCCGGGCACGTATCCCCTCGCTCAGCCACGACAGGCCTTACGAGGTCTCGGTGCCGGTCAGTGTCTTGGCGCTGGACAAGGCAGGGTGAGATGATCCGGTACGGTCTGCGTTGCGCTCGCGGCCACGAGTTCGAGGCGTGGTTCCGCTCGGCGGAGGATTATGACCGGGCGTCGGCCGTTGATGAAAACCAGTGCCCGCAATGCGGCTCCCACCAGGTTGAGAAGGCCCTCATGACGCCGGCCGTCGGCGGCACGGCCAAGGGCGTGACCGTCAAGACCAAGCCGCCGACCATCAAGCTGGCGTCCGGCGACCCTCGACAAAAGGCGATGCGGGCGGCCCTGAAAGAGCTTCGCCACAAGGTTATCGAAAACGCCGATTATGTGGGTGACAGATTTGCCGAGGAGGCTCGCAAGATCCATTACGAAGAGGCCGAGCCGCGCGGAATCTACGGCGAGGCGACGCCGGAGGATGCGCGCGAGATGAGCGAGGAGGGAATCGAGTTTCACCCGCTTCCGGAGCTACCCGAGGACGGTAACTGAAGCCGGTTCAGGTCTTGGCCCGCGCTGCCATCATGTAGTTGACCTCGAGGTCGTTGGCGAGCCGCCACGCGTCAGCAATCGGACTATAGACGACACCGGTTTCGGCCGATGGCTCGAGTTCGGCGATCCTGAACGCCGCCGACAGCTCGCCCGGTGTCACCAGCCGGTTGTAGGAGTGGGTCCCGCGAGGCAGCCAACGCAAGACGTACTCGGCGCCGATGATGGCAAGCAGGAACGCCTTTGGCGTGCGGTTGATGGTCGAGGCGAGCAGGAGGCCGTTTCGCCGCACCATCGTTGAGCAGGTGGCGATGAACCGTGCCACGTCGGTCACGTGTTCGACGACTTCCAGAATGAGAACGACATCGAATACCTCGCCGAGAAGGGCCAGTTCCTCGGCCGTGGTGGCGCGGTAATCGATATCGAGGCCGCCTTCTTCCGCGTGCAGACGGGCTGCCTTGATATTGGCTTGCGACGGGTCGATCGCGACTACATCGGCGCCCATGCGCCGGAGCGGTTCGGCGACCAGTCCAGCCCCGCAGCCGATGTCGAGCACGCGCAAGCCCGAAAGGGCCGGGACAGTCACTGGGTCGCGTTCGAAATGGCGGCAGATCTGATCTCTGATCCACCGAAGGCGAACCGGGTTGAGCCGGTGCAGGGGCCGCATCGGTCCGTTTGCGTCCCACCACCTGTCGGCCAGCGCTGAAAAGCGCTCGACCTCGGACGGGTCAACACTGGAATTGATGCCGGTGGCGCTCACCAAGGCACAGTAGCACGGGCGCAACGCCAACCGGCATAGCTCGGATGCGCCATTGCGACCGGTCCTCCAAGTCGCTATCAAAGCGCGCATTTTTCCTGCGGATGCGGGTCAGGGCGCAAACGGACGGTCGGTGATGTCACGCCTCATCATGAAATTCGGCGGTACCTCGGTGGCCGATATCGAGCGCATACGCCGCGTGGCGCGCCATGTCAGGCGCGAGGTCGATGCCGGTCACCAGGTCGCGGTCGTTGTCTCGGCCATGGCCGGGACCACCA
Source organism: uncultured Bauldia sp. (assembly GCA_963663975.2). Classification (GTDB taxonomy): domain Bacteria; phylum Pseudomonadota; class Alphaproteobacteria; order Rhizobiales; family Kaistiaceae; genus JANQRX01. Next base: position 477,550 of record CAXXRA010000015.1, read on the forward strand.
ATCAACTGGTCGCATGGACACGCGAGATTTCGCCCCTCCACGATGCGCGCGAATATGACACCGTCGTTGCGGCGGGCGAGCAGGTCACCGCGGGCCTGTTGGCGATTGCGTTGCAGGACATTGGGGTCGATGCAAGGTCCTGGCTCGGCTGGCAGATGCCGATCAGCACCGACGCCGGACATGGTGCGGCGCGGATAGTGGATATCGATGTCGCAGTGCTGAGCGAGCGCCTTGGACGGAACCAGGTGGCGGTGGTGGCCGGTTTCCAAGGGGTTGGCCCCGACAACCGGATCGCTACGCTGGGGCGAGGCGGGTCGGATACCAGCGCGATTGCGCTGGCCGCCGCGCTTGGCGCGGAACGCTGCGACATCTACACCGACATCGATGGCGTTTATACCACCGACCCGCGCGTGGTGCCGGAAGCCAGACGCATGGCAAGGCTGTCCCACGAGGAGATGCTCGAAATGGCCTCGCTTGGGGCCAAGGTGCTGCAGGTGCGATCGGTCGAACTGGCCATGGTGAAAGGGGTCCGGACCTTCGTACGGTCCAGCTTTGCCGATCCCGATGAGGCGGTCAGCGAACACACCAACTTACCGATTGGTACGCTTATTTGCGATGAGGACGAGATCATGGAGAAGAAAGTCGTCACCGGGATTGCCTACTCGCGGGACGAAGCCCAGATATCATTGCGGCGGGTGGCCGACAAACCGGGGGTTGCCGCCGCGGTCTTCGGGCCACTGTCCGAAGCCAACATCAACGTCGACATGATCGTTCAGAACGTCTCGGAGGACGGTACATTGACCGACATGACGTTCACCGTTCCCCATGCCGACTATCCGCGCGCCTGCCAGGTCATCGACGGTGCCAAGGACGAGGTCGGGTTCCAGGTGCTGCAGGGCTCCACCGAAGTCGCGAAAGTCTCGGTCATCGGCATCGGCATGCGGTCACATGCCGGCGTCGCCGCTGAATGTTTTGCCGCTCTGGCCGAGCAGCAGATCAACATTCGCGCCATCACAACATCCGAAATCAAAATTTCCGTGCTGATCGATGCCTCCCAAACCAACCTTGCGGTACGGACTCTGCATTCGTTATACGGGCTCGACAAAGACTAGCAATTTGGATGTCGGCAGCGCATCGGTCCCTTGGCGCAGCCGATCAACGCGACCTGACAACGTCCGAGGGTAGAGGATCATGCGGGGTCCGCCCGCCGGGCCGCGCTTACTGCTTCAACGGTTGCGCCAGGCAATGGCGGAGCCAATCAGTGCGCAGGCCAGGCTCGATAAAATCGTCACGCTCATCGCTGCCAACATGGTGGCCGAGGTGTGCTCGCTTTATGTGCTCCATGCCGATGGGGTGCTCGAACTCTATGCGACCGAAGGGCTGAAAAGCGAAGCGGTTCATAGCGCCTCGCTGCGCGTCGGCCAGGGCCTGGTCGGAACCATCGCCGCCGACGCCCGCCCGCTCAATCTTCCCTCTGCCAAAACCCATCCCGCGTACCAATACCTGCCGGAAACCGGTGAGGAGAGGTTCACCGCCTTCCTCGGCGTGCCGCTGCTGCGTGCCGGGCAAACATTGGGCGTGCTGGTGGTGCAGAACGCCGCCCGGCGCAATTACCACGACGAAGAGGTCGAAGCGCTGCAGACCACCGCGATGGTGCTCGCCGAGATCGTCGGGGTTGGTGAACTCACCGGCCTCGGCCGGCGCGGAGGCGCGCTTGATGTCGGGCGGCCGCTTATCCTGGAAGGACTTTGTCTCAGCGAAGGCATTGGCCTGGGCCACGCCGTTCTGCACCAGCCGCGCGTGGTGGTGACCGATCTGATCGGTGAGGATGCGACCCAGGAATCCGAGCGCCTGGACGAGGCGATTTCCGGGCTCCGGCTTTTTGTCGACGATATGGTGTCGCGCGACGATATCTCGGCCTCGGGCGAGCATCGCGATGTGCTTGAGGCTTATCGCATGTACGCCTATGACCGCGGCTGGCTCAGGCGCATGCACGAAGCGATCCGCAATGGTCTGTCGGCCGAAGCGGCGGTTGAAAAAGTCCAGAGCGACATGCGGGCGCTGTTGATGCGCCAGACCGATCCCTATCTGCGCGACCGGCTGCACGATTTCGATGACCTCACCAATCGCCTGTTGCGGGTGCTGACCGACAAACCTCATGGACCGCTCGACGAGACCCTGCCGCGGGACGCCATCATCGTGGCGCGGAACATGGGAGCGGCCGAACTCCTTGATTATGGTCGCGCCCGCCTGCGCGGACTGATCCTGGAGGAAGGCGGGGTGACCAGCCACGTCGCCATCGTTGCCCGGGCGCTCGGAATACCGACGGTCGGTCGTGCCGGAGAGGTGTCGTCTCTGGTTGAGAATGGCGACGCGATCATCGTCGATGGGGTCGCCGGCAGGGTTCATCTGCGCCCCAATCCGGATGTCGAGGCGGCCTATGCCGAGAAGGTCCGGTTTCGCGCCAAGCGGCAGCAGCAATATCGGCTTCTGCGCGACAAGCCGGCGGTGACGCTGGACGGCCACCGGATCGCGCTGCAGATGAACGCCGGGCTGTTGGTCGACCTGCCGCATCTCGATGAATCCGGGGCCGAGGGGATCGGTCTGTTCCGCACCGAGCTGCAATTCATGATCGCCGAGACAATGCCGAGGCGGGACGAACAGATTGCCTTCTATTCGGCGGTCCTGGAAGCGGCGGGGAAACGGTCGGTGACATTTCGCACGCTGGATGTGGGCGGCGACAAGGTTCTGCCCTATCTGCGCACCGCCGAGGAGCAGAATCCAGCGATGGGCTGGCGCGCGATCAGGTTGGGCCTCGACCGTCCCGGGCTGCTGCGGATGCAGATTCGCGCTCTGGTGCAGGCCGCGGCCGGCCACACATTGCGGCTGATGCTGCCGATGATCACCGAAGTCGAGGAGGTGCGGCGAACGCGAGCCATGGTCGAGCGCGAAGTGGCGCATCTGAAACGACATGGCTATCCGGAGCCGACAGCGGTGCGTGTCGGCGCCATGGTCGAGGTTCCGGCCCTGCTGTGGCAGCTTCCCGAGTTGGCACGGGTCACGGATTTCGTGTCGGTCGGTTCCAATGATCTGATGCAGTTCATGACCGCGAGCGATCGCAGCAACACCCTGGTGGCGGATCGCTTCGATCCCCTGTCGCGCCCATTCCTGAGGGCCTTGCGTTCCATAGTCGAGGCGCTCGACGGCGAAGTGCCGGTCACATTGTGCGGCGAACTTGCCGGCCAGCCGCTGGCGGCCATGGCACTGATCGGCCTGGGCTATCGTTCTCTGTCCATGTCGGCCGATGCCATCGGGCCGGTCAAGGCCATGATCCTGTCTCTCGACGCCGCTGCGGTCACCGGCCTGCTCGACCAACTGTTGGCCGACGACACCGGTGAATCTCGCTTCAGACCGGCGCTGGCGGCATTCGCCGAGGCGCACGCCGTTCCACATTGACGGCGGGATGGCTTGCCCCTGCCGGTATGATAGGAAGCGCCTAGATGTTGCCAAACGACAAAATTGACGCGCTGGTCGCGCGGGTTGACCGTATCGACCGGCGCATGGCTCAGCCCGCGGACGCCGAAACGCTGGTCCGACTGGCGCGCGAGCGTTCGCAGTTGGCGCCGGTCTATGAGGCGATCAGCGATCTGCGCAGGGTGGAAACCGAACGCAACGACCTCGAATCCCTCCTCGATGACCCCGATATGGCTGCACTTGCCCGCGACGAGGCGGGTCAACTCGACAACCGCATCGAGGAACTCACCCAGGCCATCCGCACACTTCTTGTGCCCAAGGACGCAGCCGACGAGAAAAGCGCGATCCTGGAAATCCGTGCCGGGACCGGAGGCAACGAGGCGGCCTTATTCGCCGGCGACCTGTTCCGTATGTATCAGCGGCACGCCGATTTGCATGGCTGGCGTATGCAGATCCTGTCGGAAAGTGCCGGCGAGGCCGGCGGTTACAAGGAAATTGTCGCCAACGTCGCCGGTCAGGGGGTGTTCGCGCGGCTGAAGTTTGAATCGGGCGTTCACAGGGTGCAGAGGGTTCCGGCGACCGAAACCAGTGGCCGTATCCACACCTCGGCGGCAACCGTTGCGGTTCTGCCGGAGGCCGAAGACGTTGATATCGACATCAAGCAGGAGGATCTGCGGCTAGATACGCTGCGGGCGTCAAGCGCCGGTGGGCAGCATGCCAACACCACCGATTCCGGCGTGCGCCTGACCCATATGCCAACCGGAATTGTCGTCATGGCCAACGAGAAGTCGCAGCACCAGAACAGAGCCCGGGCCATGCAGGTCATGCGCGCTCGACTTTATGATCTGCAACGGCAGAAAGCGGACGACGAGCGAGCCCAAGCCCGTCGCGGCCAAGTGGGTAGCGGCGATCGTTCCGAGCGCATCCGCACCTACAATTTTCCGCAAGGGCGGGTAACCGATCATCGCATCAATCTGACCCTGTACAAACTCGATCAGATCATCGCCGGCGAGAGGCTCGACGAGCTGATCGATGCCCTGTCGACGGACCATCAGGCAACGCTCCTGGCAGCCGAAATCGACGGATGAGCGTGTGATGCAGGCAACTGTGGAGGACCTTCGCCGCCGTATTGCCGCTCGCTTGCGGCGAGCGTTCGGCGGCGACGATCGAGCGACCGTGGCCGGCCTCGACGCGCGCCTCATCGTCGCTCATGCGCTGGCGCTGGCGCCCGACGAGTTGCCGGCGGTGGACCTGCATGACGTGCCCGGCGATGCGGAACGGCGGGCGCTCGACCTGGCGGCGCGCCGGGCCGCCGGCGAGCCGGTGGCCCGGCTGACGGCCAGGAAGGAATTCTACGGGCTCGAGCTGACGGTTTCGGCCGACACGCTGATCCCACGGCCGGACACCGAGACGGTCGTCGAGGTTGCACTGGCCGCGGCGGACAGGTTGGGAGGGCGACAGCAAGGGCTGACCGTGCTCGACCTTGGAACCGGCGCCGGCGGTCTCCTGCTGGCGCTGCTTGCCGAACTTCCGCAGGCCCTGGGTATCGGCGTCGACGTTTCGCCTGGCGCGGTCGCCACGGCCCACGACAACGCGCACGACCTCGGTCTCGGCAAACGGGCCAGTTTCGTGGTCGGCGACTGGGCGACCGGGATCGTCGGACCATTCGATCTGGTTGTCGCAAATCCGCCCTATATCCGTTCCGTCGAGATCGACCGATTGTCGATCGAGGTGCGCCGGTATGATCCCCGCCTGGCGCTTGACGGTGGCCAGGACGGCCTGGCCGCTTACCGCAAAATTCTGCCAGACCTGCCACGGCTGCTGACCGCGCAAGGGGTGGCGGTTATGGAAATCGGCCACGATCAGGCGAGGGCTGCGGCCGATCTGGCAGTCGCGGCCGGATTTCACTGTACCGTCTCACACGATCTCGGCGGCAGGGATCGTGTGCTTGAATTGACGCCGCGGCCGGCGAAAAGCCCCGGCGGAGCCGTCGAAGCGGACGAACCGAAAATGGGGCTTGGAAATCAGGCGAGGAACGGCTAGGGTCCGTCCCGCCGCACGTAGGCGGATGCGACTGTCGTCCCACGAAACCAGATCTGAACTGCGCTTTTGAACGCAGCTCGATGTGACGGGCGCCGGATCGCCGCTTGGACGTCGGACAGTTTTCTCAGTTCGGATGAGCCGAGCTAGACGGGCGGGTCCCGTGTGAGAAGCCAGAACCGGTGAACCACGTTGATAGGGCCGTCATCGGACTGCCGGCAGGACCGGTTGCGAGTGGAATCCGGCTTGTCCGTTGGGTCCGGCAGACACCTGGGCCGTGACTGCCGGCCTGCAAAAGACCTTTCAATAACGAAGAGATATCGTCGATGAGACAAGGACAACAAGGCAAGAGGATGCGCGGGCGCAATCGCAAGGGCCCCAATCCTCTCACGCGTTCCTACGAAAGCAATGGCGGCGACGTGAAGATACGCGGCACGGCGGTTCACGTCGCCGAGAAATATGTGCAGTTGGCAAGGGATGCTCATGCCAGTGACGACCGCGTCGCCAGCGAACATTATTTTCAGCACGCCGAGCATTATTTCCGGATTGTCGCGGCGGCGCAGGCGCAACAGCAGCAGCAGGCCGCGGCCCGCATGGAAGCGGCTGGGGAGACGTCTGGTGACGGGCGTGCCAATGGCGGCAATTTTCAGTCCGCTCAGCCGGCTAACCAGCCAACCATCGGTCCGGACGATCCGCAACCCTTTGCCGGTGGCAATGGCACCGGCGCCGGTGAATCCAAGCCGCAGGACGTTGCTCCGATCGGCGTCGAGGCACCGCCTGCCGCCGACACTCCCGCGGCGGAGCCAGCCGAGGAAACGGCGGACGATCCCGACAGTCGGCCGGAGCGGACCGGACAGGGCCAGCGCGCCCCCCGCCGACGCCCACCCTATCGTGATCGCTCGGCCAGAAACGAAACCGCGCCGTCGGATCTGCCGACGCCGACGCCGCAGACAGACGAACAGTAATCAGCAACGCTATCGCGGGGGACGAAGACGGTCACCGGCCGCGATCGTGCCGCTTGAGGCGATCGTAAGATAGATCCCGCAAGCGGCATGGCCGTCATGCTCCAGAAGGCTCCTGGGCAGGGCGAGATCGCGCCGTGTGGATTGGGGATTGACGTTGGTGGCCGCGCAGCGGTCAATCCGGGCAAAAGCCTCCTGTCAACCGCTTCGATCTGCAATCGCCGCCCTATCGCGATCGCTGATCGTGAGAGTGGCCCCGCCGTCTTCGAAACCGGTGCGCAATTCCGCCAGCCGTTCGTTTCTCATCAATATCAGGTAGGCGATTTTGGGCAAATGAACCGGTGCCGCGGGGTCGAAAACTCGACGGCCCGTTCTCGATCGCCCAGTGCCGATCGAAGGGCAGAGTCTCGCCGGCGACAACGCCAACCTTGTCCAGCGCCTCAAACGACAGCCCGTTGACCGGATAACGGTGAATCGCCTGCACATGGATCATCGGCCCTGGTGACCTCGAATGCTTGATCGCCGCGCCGACGGGGCGCCCCTTCCGATGGGGCCGGACCGATACCATATCCTTCCTGTCGCGGCGTGCCGTTGGGCGCCGTGGATCAAGGGTCATGTGTAGAACGGTCGAGCCGGGTTCCCGGTGAAACGGATCGGCCGGGTCAGGAGAATGGCAGTGGATTTCGACAACTACACCGAAAGGGCGCGTGGTTTCGTCCAGGCCGCCCAGACCGGCGCGCTTGCCGCCGGGCATCAGCAGTTCACGCCGGAGCACATGCTGAAAGTCCTGCTTGACGATCCGGAAGGGCTCTCGGCCGGACTGATCGAACGGGCGGGCGGCCGGTCACGCGACGCACTGGCCGCGACCGACAAGGCGCTTTTGGCCCTGCCCAAGGTCGGCGGCGGTGCCGGGCAGCTCTACCTCGCCCAGCCCACGGCCAAGGTCTTTTCCACCGCCGCGGCGATCGCCAAGAAAGCCGGCGATTCGTTTGTCACGGTTGAGCGCCTGCTGGTGGCGTTGGCGATGGAGCAGGATGCGGCGTCGGCGCGCATTCTTTCCGATGCCGGGGTGTCTCCTCAGTCCCTCAACGGCGCCATCGAGGAAATCCGCAAAGGACGGACCGCCGATTCGGCCTCGGCCGAAGGCCAGTATGACGCGCTCAAACGTTACGCTCGCGATCTGACCGCGGAAGCGGGCGACGGCAAGCTCGATCCGGTGATCGGGCGCGACGATGAAATCCGCCGGACCATGCAGGTTCTGTCGCGACGGACCAAGAACAACCCCGTCCTGATCGGCGAGCCCGGCGTCGGCAAGACCGCCATTGCCGAAGGCCTGGCCAACCGAATCGTCGACGGTGACGTTCCGGAGAGCCTGAAGGACAAGCGGCTGCTCGCCCTCGACATGGGGGCGCTGATTGCAGGGGCCAAATACCGCGGTGAATTCGAGGAGCGGCTGAAGGCCGTCCTGTCCGAGATCGAGGCGGCTGAAGGCGGCATTGTTCTGTTCGTCGACGAAATGCACACGCTGGTTGGCGCCGGCAAATCGGAAGGCGCGATGGACGCGTCGAACCTGCTCAAGCCGGCGCTTGCCCGTGGCGACCTTCACTGCGTGGGGGCGACAACCCTGGACGAATACCGCAAGAACGTTGAGAAGGATGCCGCCCTGGCGCGGCGCTTCCAGCCGGTCTTCATCAGCGAACCGACGGTCGAGGATTCGGTTTCGATCCTACGCGGCCTGAAGGAGAAATACGAACTCCACCATGGTGTTCGAATCACCGATTCGGCGCTGGTGGCGGCAGCCAGTTTGTCGAACCGCTACATCGCCGACCGCTTCCTTCCCGACAAGGCGATCGATCTGGTGGACGAGGCCGCGTCGCGGTTGCGGATGCAGGTCGATTCCAAGCCTGAGGCGCTGGACGAACTCGACCGGCGCGTGATCCAGCTCAAGATCGAGCGTGAAGCGCTCAAGAAGGAGACCGATCAGGCGTCCCGTGACCGACTGGTTCGGCTGGAGAAGGACCTTGCCGACCTCGAGGAACAGTCCGGCGTGCTGACCCAGCGCTGGATGGGCGAGAAGGACAAGCTCCTCTCCGCCAACCGGATCAAGGAGCAGCTCGAGCAGGCGCGCAACGACCTCGATCGGGCGCAACGATCCGGCGATCTGGCACAGGCCGGCGAACTGGCCTATGGGCAGATTCCGGAGTTGGAGAAACAACTGGCGAGCGCCGAAGAGTCCGGGCCGGACGCCAACGATATGGTCGAAGAGGCGGTCACGCCCGATCACATCGCCCAGGTCGTCTCACGCTGGACCGGTATTCCGGTCGACAGGATGCTCGAGGGCGAACGCGAGAAACTCCTGCGAATGGAAGACGAACTCGCCAAGCGGGTGGTCGGACAGGCGGAAGCCGTGCACGCGGTATCGACCGCCGTTCGCCGTGCGCGTGCCGGACTCCAGGACCCCAACCGGCCGATTGGATCGTTCATGTTTCTCGGCCCCACCGGCGTCGGCAAGACAGAGCTTTCCAAGGCGGTGGCGGAGTTTCTGTTCGATGACGAGCACGCCATGGTCCGGGTCGACATGTCGGAATACATGGAGAAGCACTCGGTCGCCCGGCTGATCGGCGCGCCGCCCGGCTATGTCGGTTATGAGGAAGGCGGAGCACTGACCGAATCGGTTCGCCGCCGGCCGTACCAGGTCATCCTGTTCGACGAGATCGAGAAGGCCCATGGCGACGTCTTCAACGTGCTGCTCCAGGTGCTCGATGACGGGCGGTTGACCGATGGCCAGGGGCGCACCGTCGATTTTCGCAACACGCTGATCATCATGACGTCGAATCTCGGTGGCGAGTTCCTGGCCAATTTGGGCGAGGAGGAAGAGGTCGAAGCGATGCGCGCACCGGTGATGGACGCAGTGCGCGCCCATTTTCGACCCGAGTTTCTCAACCGGCTCGACGACGTCATCCTGTTCCATCGGTTAAAGCGCGGCAAGATGGGGGCGATCGTCGAAATCCAACTCGAGCGTCTGAAGCTCCTGCTGGAAGACCGCAAGGTCGAGCTCGACCTTGACGATTCGGCCCGCGCCTGGCTGGCCGAGAAGGGGTACGATCCCGTTTACGGCGCCAGACCGCTCAAGCGGGTCATTCAGCGCGAGGTTCAGGACCCTTTGGCCGACAAGATGCTGGCCGGCGAAGTGCCGGACGGGGCACGCGTCAAGATCACCGGTGGGACCGACAAACTGCTGTTCCTGCCCCAGGTCACCGGCGGCAAGGCCGCCTGAGGACTTCCTCAGTTTGATGCCAGTTGGGTCGATTCGGCCTCGTTGCCAAGCAGCCGGTCGATCCGCTGGCGTTCGCGGTCGAACGAGGCCAGCACTTCGCCCTGAAGCACCCGACCGCGCGGCAGCCTGATGCGCAACGGATCGACGCCTTTGCCGTTGACCCGGATCTCATAGTGGAGATGCGGTCCGGTCGACAGT
>CAXXRA010000015.1:492500-1658219 GCA_963663975.2 uncultured Bauldia sp.
ACTCCTCAGCGACCGATAGCGAACAAGTACCGTGAGGGAAAGGTGAAAAGCACCCCGACGAGGGGAGTGAAATAGTTCCTGAAACCGGACGCCTACAAACAGTCGGAGCCCAAGGTTCGTCCTGGGTGACGGCGTACCTTTTGTATAATGGGTCAGCGACTTAGTCTGACGAGCGAGCTTAAGCCGATAGGTGTAGGCGCAGCGAAAGCGAGTCTGAACAGGGCGTTCAGTTCGTTGGACTAGACCCGAAACCGGTGTGATCTAGCCATGGGCAGGCTGAAGGTGCGGTAACACGCACTGAAGGGCCGAACCCACCAATGTTGAAAAATTGGGGGATGACTTGTGGCTAGGGGTGAAAGGCCAATCAAACCCGGAAATAGCTGGTTCTCCGCGAAATCTATTTAGGTAGAGCGTCGGATGAATACTCTCGGGGGTAGAGCACTGGATGGGCTAGGGGGTCTCACCGACTTACCAAACCTAACCAAACTCCGAATACCGAGAAGTACTATCCGGCAGACACACTGCGGGTGCTAACGTCCGTAGTGGAGAGGGAAACAACCCTGACCGCCAGCTAAGGCCCCTAAGTCGTGGCTAAGTGTGAAAGGATGTAGAGACCCCAAAACAACCAGGATGTTGGCTTAGAAGCAGCCATCATTTAAAGAAAGCGTAACAGCTCACTGGTCTAAATAAGGGTCTCCGCGCCTACAATGTAACGGGGCTCAAGCCACGCGCCGAAGCTGCGGGTGTGCGCAAGCACGCGGTAGCGGAGCGTTCCGTAAGCCTGTGAAGGGGGACCCGCGAGGGCTCCTGGAGGTATCGGAAGTGCAAATGCTGACATGAGTAACGAGAGGAGTGTGAAAAACACTCCCGCCGAAAGTCCAAGGGTTCCTGCGTAAAGCTAATCTGCGCAGGGTTAGCCGGCCCCTAAGTCGAGGCGGAAACGCGTAGACGATGGGAATCAGGTCAATATTCCTGAGCCTGCGGGTGGTGACGAATTCCGTAAGTTGTCCGGAGTTAATGGATTCTCCGGGCAGCGAAGGGGTTCCAGGAAATAGCCCCCGCGTTAAGACCGTACCCGAAACCGACACAGGTGGACTGGTAGAGAATACCAAGGCGCTTGAGAGAACTGTGCTGAAGGAACTCGGCAAATTGCCTCCGTAAGTTCGCGAGAAGGAGGCCCTCTATCCGGGCAACCGGGTGGAGGGGGCACAGACCAGGGGGTAGCGACTGTTTAGCAAAAACATAGGACTCTGCGAAATCGCAAGATGACGTATAGGGTCTGACGCCTGCCCGGTGCCGGAAGGTTAAGAGGAAGGGTGCAAGCTCTGAATCGAAGCCCCGGTAAACGGCGGCCGTAACTATAACGGTCCTAAGGTAGCGAAATTCCTTGTCGGGTAAGTTCCGACCTGCACGAATGGCGTAACGACTTCCCCGCTGTCTCCAGCACAGACTCAGTGAAATTGAATTCCCCGTGAAGATGCGGGGTTCCTGCGGTTAGACGGAAAGACCCCGTGCACCTTTACTACAGCTTTACACTGGCATTCGTGACGGCATGTGTAGGATAGGTGGTAGGCTTTGAAACTCGGGCGCCAGCTCGGGTGGAGCCTCCCTTGAAATACCACCCTTGTTGTTATGCATGTCTAACCGCGGCCCGTTATCCGGGTCCGGGACAGTGTATGGCGGGTAGTTTGACTGGGGCGGTCGCCTCCCAAAGAGTAACGGAGGCGCGCGATGGTGGGCTCAGAGCGGTCGGAAATCGCTCGTCGAGTGCAATGGCATAAGCCCGCCTGACTGCGAGACTGACAAGTCGAGCAGAGTCGAAAGACGGCCATAGTGATCCGGTGGTCCCTTGTGGAAGGGCCATCGCTCAACGGATAAAAGGTACGCCGGGGATAACAGGCTGATGATGCCCAAGAGTCCATATCGACGGCATCGTTTGGCACCTCGATGTCGACTCATCACATCCTGGGGCTGGAGCAGGTCCCAAGGGTTCGGCTGTTCGCCGATTAAAGTGGTACGTGAGTTGGGTTCAGAACGTCGTGAGACAGTTCGGTCCCTATCTGCCGTGGGTGTAGGAGAATTGAGAGGAGCTGTCCTTAGTACGAGAGGACCGGGATGGACGCACCTCTGGTGGACCTGTTGTGGCGCCAGCCGCATTGCAGGGTAGCTAAGTGCGGAAGGGATAACCGCTGAAAGCATCTAAGCGGGAAGCCCCCCTCGAAACGATTTCTCCCTTGAGAGCCGTGGAAGACCACCACGTTGATAGGCCGGGTGTGGAAGCGCAGCAATGCGTGAAGCTTACCGGTACTAATTGCTCGATTGGCTTGATCACTCTCATTTTCGATGCCCGTTCGGGGCGTCACGATCAGCCGCCTCCTTGCAGGCGGACACGACCAGTTTCTTCTGTGCTTCGCCGGCCTGGTGGTTATGGCGAGGAGTCCGAACCCGATCCCATTCCGAACTCGGCCGTTAAACTCCTCAGCGCCGATGATACTTCGTCTGAAGACGCGGGAAAGTAGGTCGCTGCCAGGCCTGCCAAGCACAGATTTCTTCGAGCCTTCTCTTTGGCGATGGACCCTCCAGCCACAACGACCAATTGCCGCGCGCCCGATGTCTTGTCGGTTGCTCGCCCTGTCCCGCTGAACTGGCCTCCGTTTCGACCGGAAAGATTGGTTACGGGTGGAAAGCAACAGAACAGCCCTGGTGGCGCGGCCTGGTAAGCGGACCGGCGAAGATGTCACTCAAGGAAAGCGGTGTGAACGCCCGCCTGGCGCTCTACACATTTGGAATTTTTTCCGCGCCTTCAGATGACCCGATCAATGATGGCTTTCACAAGCGCAATGATCCGATCCTGGCGGCGGTCGATCATGCGCCCGGATTCGTGGCGCGGTCGGGATATGCCGGCGAGCCGGGTCCGGAGCCTTGGGGGGATGAGGTCTATCCACGATTCTATTCCGAGCGAGGCGATGGCTGGTCGCCGGCGACGTTGTCTATCTGGATCGACCTGGAATCGGCGATGGCCTTCGCCTATTTCGGCGTTCACGCAGAGGCTTTGACCCATGGCCGGGAATGGTTCCGCCGACCGATAGGATCTCCAACCGCAATGGCCGCCTTATGTAGCCTGGTGGATTTCCGGAGGTCATGTGCCGACTTGGGCGGATGCGGTGGTGCGCCATGAGCACCTGCACGATCGCGGATCCTCGGCTTTCGCCTTCAATTTCAAATCGCCGTTTGACGCCGAGGGGCGTGGTTCGACGATTGACAGGGACCGGATGAAGTCGATTGCAGCGGCATCCAACCTGCCGGCCGGTCCGGTCGGTAGACCCTGAAGGGTCATCAAGACGGTCACGCGGGGGACCTTTTGAAGCGTGCCGCGTCGGTGGAGGCGGACAGGCGATCCAGAATGCGGCTTGGCGGATGGCCCAGGGATTTGCGAAAGGCAGCGGTGAAGGCGCTGGCGCTGGCATAGCCACAGTCACGCGCAACTTCGCCGACCGGGTTGCCGCGGGCCAGAGCTTCGAGTGCGTAGTGAAATCTCACCTGCTGTCGCCACGCCGAAAAGCTCATGCCCAGGTCACGCTGGCTGAGGCGTGCGAGCGTCCGCGCAGAGGCGCCACTGCGATCGGCATGGTCGTCAAGACTGCGATCGTCTCCCGGATGTTCGATGACGTCATCGCAGACGCGTCGAAGGCGTGGGTCAGCGGGCATCGGAATGCTCAGTGAAAGACGTCGACTACGGCATATTTCGTCAAGGATAAGCTGGCTCAGCCAACCGCCTCGGCCACTGTCATCATAGTTGGTCGGCTCCTCGAGCAGCGCATTTATGAGCACTTTCAAAAGCGAACTCGGTGTGATCACGACGCAGACACTGGGTAGGTGCGAACGTGAACCCGGCTCGACGTAAAGGGTGCGCATCTCGACGGCATCGCGCATGGACACGGAATGGACAACGCCGCCCGGCATGTAGACGGCGCGCTCCGGTGGCACGATCCAGCTATGGGTTTGGGTGCGCACGCGCATGGTGCCCATGGCCGCGAAGATGAGTTGATCGCGCCGATGGCTGTGCGACTCGATGATCCAATCCGACGGAAAGTGCTTCCGCATGGCTGCCACGGCGACGGGCAGTTCCTGATAGTCGTCCGGGTTTGTCGACCGCTTCGCCATATCCGAAAGCCTTCATCGCCGATGTCTGACAATCGACGATAATCGGCGAAACATCGATGGGCGGCCATGACTATACTGGTCGACGACCTCCGGCAACCGCCGAGACGCTCAAGCGCAGCAAGCTCAGAATTAGAAAACCCCACCATGAAAGACCGCAAGCATTTTCTGTTTCTGAATGCCGGCCACCTCCTCGATCATCTGTTCACGCTGATCTTTGCGACGGTCGCCGCTCTCGTTCTGACGCGGGAGTGGGGCCTCTCCTACGCAGAGCTGATCCCCTATGCCATGCCCGGTTTCATCGCCTTCGGACTGTTCTCGCTACCTGCCGGGTGGCTCGGCGATCGGTGGAGCCGCGAGGGCATGATGACCGTCTTCTTCATCGGTGTCGGGCTCGCGGCCATCGCAACGTCAATGTCCCAGGCGCCCGTCCAGATCGGGATCGGACTGTTCGTAGTTGGGGTGTTCGCGGCGATCTATCATCCGGTCGGGCTCGCCATGGTGGCGCGCGGCGGCAAAGCCATGGGTATGGATATCGCCGTCAACGGTGTGTGGGGAAACATGGGTGTCGGCAGCGCGGCCCTGCTCACCGGCTTTCTCATCGACCAGAGCGGCTGGCGCGCGGCGTTCTGGCTGCCGGGCGTTATCTCGGTGCTTGTCGGCTTGGCCTATTTTTACAATTTTCGCGATCGTGTCGGGCTCAACAATGCTGCGACCGCATTGGTTCCCGAGACCTCGGTCGGGGCCGTGTCAGCCGATGGCACCAGCGATGCCGAATGGCGCGCACTCTTGTTGCGAGCGACCGCCATCATCTTCTTCACGACCGCGGTCTCCAGCATCATCTTCCAGGGCACAACCTTCTCGCTGCCAAAGGTGTTCGATGAACGCCTCGGCGGCATCGCCCAGTCGGCAACATCTGTGGGTTGGCTGGCGTTTATCGTTTTCGCGGTCGCGTCGATGGCGCAGTTGATCGTCGGCTCCCTGCTCGACCGCTACGGCCCACGGCTGGTGTTCTCGGGCGTGGCCGTTGTTCAGATCGTGTTCTTCCTGTTGATGCCGGGGCTTACCGATTGGCCTGCGCTCATCGTCGCGCTCGGCTTCATGCTCGGCGCATTCGGCCAAATCCCGATCAACGACTATATGATCGGCAAAATGGCGAAGTCCGAGTTGCGCGCGTCGATCTACGGCACGCGCTATGTCGTCAGCTTTGCCGTGCTGGCGGCCGTTCTGCCTCTGATTGCGTGGGTTCATCACAATTGGGGCTTTGACATGATGTTCTACATATTGGCGACATCTGCCGCCGCGATCCTGTGTGCGGTGCTGATGCTCCCTGGACGTCTGCCCCAAGCGCGGCCGTCGGCGGCCGAGGTCCCGGCGCAGTAACTGTCGGTAGAAATCAAGCGCCGGCAGCTGTCCGCCGATGACGGATGGGTAAAGACATTGGCAAACGCAGATTCGTGGCCTTGCCGCCGACCCCTCTGTCATGGCGTTCGGCCAAACCCCAGCTGGTGTGGGACGACCCGAATGCTCGTCGTGGATGTCCGTGGTGGTGACTCGGGGCGGCAAGGTCGATGAGCAGTCTCGTCAGTGCCCCTGCACGCGATCGGCCACATCGAATTTGATGCCGATGCGTTCCAACGCATGGGCGATGTTATCGGGTGGTGCCGCGTCGGTGATCACCCGGGCCCGACTGGTCAGATGGCCTAGCTGGGCCTGACCGATCACCCCAAATTTAGTCTCGTCGACGAGGAGACAGGGCGTCTGCGACTGGGAGATCATCGCTTCACGCAACATCGCCGCCTCACGGGAAAAGTCGGTGAACAGCGCTTCGGCGCTGAGTCCGCCGACGCCGATCAACGCAAACTCCGCGCGATAGCGCGCCAGCATCTGGATCGCCTCCAATCCATGAGTGGACAATTCTCCCTCCGACAGCCGCCCGCCAAGTACGACCAGTTCCCGCGCCGATCCGGAAAGGATCCGCGCGACATCCAGGTCGTTGGTGATCACCCGCAATTTCGTGTGCGCCAGGGCGAGGGCCTGCGCGGCCATTTGCGTTGTCGACCCGCTGTCGATGATGAGCGACGTTCCGTCGGGCAGCGCGCGGGCGACATGTGCCGCGATTGCACCCTTGCCCGGGCGATTGACGACATGCCGCGCTTCGATCGGCGGTTCGCTCGATTGCACCCGCACCGCGCCGCCGCGTACCTGGCGCAATTTGGCCCGCCGCGAAAGGAGGCCGATGTCCTTGCGGATCGTTTCGCGGGTAAAGGGCAGTCGCTCGCAGAGGTCGCGGATCGAAACGCCATTCTCCGCTTCGACCAGCTCCAGTATGTGCGCCTGTCGTTTTGAAGCCAGCACGGGCAGAGCTCCTCCACAAAGAACGACGATCAGCCTGCACCACCTCAAATGCAAAGAAAAGAAAAATTTTGCAAACTATTGCCAACTGTGGTGATGTGGCGGCGGCCTAATTTCCGATCGTGGAGGCGGCATGAGCCGGAAATCCATCCCTGGTTCGGCGCAGGTCGTGGTTGTCGGCGGCGGCATCATGGGCTGCTCGGTGGCCTACCACCTGACCAGATCGGGCTGGCGCGACGTCGTGCTGCTCGAACAGGGTCGGTTGAGCTGCGGTACCACCTGGCACGCCGCCGGTCTGGTCGGGCAGTTGCGCGGCCATGTCGCCATGACCGGCCTGATCAAATACTCCACCGAGCTTTACCGAACGCTTGAGGCGGAGACCGAACTGGCGACCGGTTGGAAGCAATGCGGGTCTGTCGCCGTGGCCCGCACCGAGGAGCGGATGACGGTGCTGAACCGCACTGCGGCGTCCGCCCGCGCACAAGGGATCGAGGTCGAAGTGATCTCGGCTGGCGGGGCCGGCCGGATGTGGCCTGTCATGGCGACCGACGATCTCAAGGGAGCGATCTGGCTGCCCGGCGACGGCAAAGCCAATCCGACCGATCTGACCCAGTCATTGGCCAAGGGCGCCCGTATGGAGGGCGCCCGCGTCGTCGAAGGCGTCCGCGTAACCGACATTCTGGTCGTGGACGGGCGCGTCGGCGGCGTCGAAACGGATCAGGGAACGATCCGCTCGGAGGTCGTGGTGAATTGTGCCGGACAGTGGGCCGGCACGATCGGTCGGATGTGTGGCGTGACGGTGCCGCTCCACTCGGCCGAGCACATGTACATCGTGTCCGCGGAGATCGACGGTATCGATCCCGATCTACCGGTTCTGCGGGACCCTGATGGTTACATCTATTTCAAGGAGGAGGTCGGCGGCCTGGTCGTGGGCGGCTTCGAACCCGAAGCCAAGCCGTGGGGGATGGACGGCATCCCGCATCCGTTCGAGTTCGCACTCTTGCCCGACGATTGGGACCAGTTCGAGATCCTCATGGAGAATGCGCTGATCCGCGTCCCTCAGTTGGAGCGCGCCGAGATCAAGCATTTCTACAATGGGCCGGAATGCTTCACTCCGGACAACAACTACCTGCTCGGCGAGGCACCGGAAGTGGGTAATTTTTTCGTCGGCGCCGGGTTCAATTCCATGGGCATTGCCAGCGCCGGCGGTGCCGGCAGGGCGCTGGCCGAATGGATCGTCAACGGTGCGCCGACGATGGATCTGTGGCCGGTCGATATCAGGCGTTTCGCGAATTTCAACAACAATACGCGTTGGTTGCATGATCGGGTCAAGGAGACACTCGGCCTTCACTACGCGATGCCCTGGCCCAATCGGGAACTCCACAGCGCGCGTCCCTTCCGCCGTTCGCCGCTCTACGATCGGCTGCGCGAGAAGGGCGCCAGTTTTGGCTCGAAGATGGGCTGGGAGCGCGCCAACTGGTTTGCCGAAGAAGGGCAGGAGCCGGAGGCCGAGTACTCGTTCGGTCGCCAGAACTGGCATGAGAACGTCGCCAGCGAACACATCGCGGCCCGGGAAGGGGTCGTGGTCTTCGATCAGACCTCCTTCGCCAAGCTCCTGTTTCAGGGGCGCGACGCATGTTCCGCGCTCAATCGTGTCTGTGCCGGCAACGTCGATGTCGACATCGGTCGCAGCGTCTACACCGGCATGCTGAACGCCCGCGGCGGCTACGAGAGCGACATCACCGTTCTGCGCCTCGGGCGCGAGAAGTTTCTGATTGTCAGCGGCTCGGGCCAATCCGTGCACGACGCCGATTGGATCGAGAAGAACATACCCGATGGCGGCCATGCGGTGCTGACCGACATGACGTCCGCCTGGTCGGTCCTGGCGGTGATGGGGCCGATGTCGAGAGCGGTGTTGAAGAAACTTTCGCGTGCGGATTTTTCAAACGCCGCATTCCCCTTCGCCACCGTTCAGGAAATCGACCTCGGCTACGCTACCGTTTGGGCCAACCGGTTGAGCTATGTCGGGGAATTGGGGTGGGAGCTGATCGTGCCGACCGAGTTTACCGTGGGCGTTTACCAGGACCTTGTGGAGGCGGGATCGGAATTCGGGATCAGGGACGCCGGCTATTATGCCCTGGAGGGACTGCGGATCGAGAAGGGATTCCGCGCCTGGAGCCGGGAGCTGCATCCCGACATCAACCCCTACGAGGCCGGCCTGGCATTCGCCGTTGCTCTGGACAAGCGGGTTGATTTCATCGGCAGGGACGCGCTGCTGAAACAACGCAAGGGCGGCGTTCTCAGGCAGCGTATCGTCCAGTTCGTTCTTGAAGAGGCGGACGCTCAATTGTGGGGCGGCGAGCCGATCGTTCGCGATGGTGAGGTCATGGGCGAGGTCCGCTCGGCCGCCTATGGCCACACCCTCGGCGCTGCCGTGGCACTCGGCCTGGTCGGGCACACGGGCGGCGTCACGCGGGAGTTCATCGAAAC
The DNA here is from genome assembly GCA_963663975.2 of uncultured Bauldia sp. Taxonomy (GTDB): domain Bacteria; phylum Pseudomonadota; class Alphaproteobacteria; order Rhizobiales; family Kaistiaceae; genus JANQRX01. The sequence continues at coordinate 501,507 of CAXXRA010000015.1, forward strand.
CGGGCGATTCGCGATCGACGTCGCCGGGCGGCTGTGCCCCGCCCGAGCGTATCTTCGCACACCCTACGATCCCGGTTCGGAAAGGCCGAAGGCCGACGGCTAACCCGGATTTCTCACACTGGGCACGGGCCTGCTCAACCGGCGCAGGTCGTGTCCAGTGTGAGCAGTCCGGGCTAGGTCGACGACGCGTGCATCTCGAAGAATTCCGCAGCCAGGCCCATGAACGCACTGATCAGCTTGCCGTCGCTGCGGCCGTTGAGGCACACCAGCGCCTCGTCCATGGTCACGGGCGATCCGGGGAGGCTCATCTGCACCAGTCGTTCGTCGCTGCCATATTCGGCGATCGAAACGAATCCAATACCGGCGCCCGAGGCGACGATTTCGCGAACGGCCTCGCGCCCTTCAGCCTCAATGGTCGGGGTGAGGGTGGTTCCCGCGCGGCTGGCGGCCTCCATCAGCTTTTGGCGCGTTTTCGACCCCGGCTCGCGAAGCACCAGCGGTAGTTTCGCCAGCTCGCGATAGGAGAGCCTGGCCTTGCGGTCATAGTCGGATCCCTTGGCGGCGAAGGCGACCAGGGGCGTGGAGCCGAGTTTGAGGATCTTCAGGTCCTTGTTGTCCGGTATCTCGCCCAGGACGCCGATGTCGGCGTTGTAGGCGTAGAGTTCGGAGATGACATGTTCCGAGTTCCCGGACCGCACCGAGATGTGGATGCCGGGATATTTGGACCTGAACTGGCTCAGCGCGGGGGTCATGTGATGTGCCGCATCGGCAACGATACGCAACGTTCCCGAACTGAGCGCCCGTGATTCCGACAGAAAATCCTGCGCCTGCTGCTCGTGCTCGAACAGACGATTGGTGATCTCGAGGAGCTTGGCGCCCTCCTTGGTCACCGTCACCTGTCGCTTGCGCCGATTGAACAACAGGATGTCGTATTCCTCCTCCAGCTTCCTGACCTGATCGGAAATGGCCGGTTGGGTAAGATGCAGGGCATCCGCGGCGCGCGAAAAGCCGCCATGGACGGCGACGCTGTGAAAGGCACGGAGCTGAACGTAACGCAAACCGGTTCTCCTTCCTGATGCCCTTGGCCGAGTCGGACTCGATCATCCGCCATATTTATGCATCGATATAAAATATCGATTTTACAAATGATCGGCAATGTCGAAACTTGCGTCTGACGACGCCCGAAGCGCGCGTCGCCTGAGGAACCGAGTATGCCGAAATCCGCTGCGCCGATCGCTCCCCCGGCCCTTGGAGAGCCGTATCTTCTGACCCCCGGTCCCCTGACGACCTCAAACGCCGTCAAACAGGCCATGCTGAGAGACTGGGGCTCGTGGGACGACGATTTTCGAGCCATGACGGCGGAGGTGAACACTCGCCTGATCGACATGACCGGTGATACCGGCAATGACTTGGAATGCGTTCCGATGCAGGGCAGCGGCAGCTTTTCCGTCGAGGCGATGCTGGGATCTTTCCTCCCCCGCGACGGCAAGGCGCTGGCCTTGAGCAACGGCGCCTACGGTCAGCGCATTGTCCAGACGCTGCAGTATTTGGGCCGCGACCACGCCGTCATCGACAAGGGCGATTACCTGCCCCCGCGCGGCGAAGAGGTGGCGGCCGCCATCGCCGCCGACCCTGCCATCACCGACGTTGTGGTTGTCCATTGTGAGACAAGCTCGGGAATCCTCAATCCGCTCGACGAGATTGCCGAGGCGGTTGAAGCGCTCGGCCGCAGGCTGCTGATCGACAGCATGAGCGCATTTGGCGCCATTCCGCTGGAATTTGGCGAGATCCGCCACGAAGCCCTGGTGTCGTCGGCCAACAAATGCATCGAGGGGGTTCCCGGTTTCGGCTTTGTCATCGCCCGGACCGAAGCGCTGGAAGCGGCCAGCGGCCGAAGCCATTCACTGAGCCTGGACGTGCACGCGCAATGGGCCCACATGAAGAAGACCGGACAGTGGCGGTTCACGCCGCCGACCCATGTCCTGGCGGCGTTCCTGACTGCGTTGCGCACTCACCAGGCCGAGGGCGGCGTCGCCGGACGCGGCGCTCGCTACACCAGGAACCGTGACACGCTGGTGGCCGGCATGCGTGAGCTGGGCTTTCAGACCCTGCTCAAGGACCGCTGGCTGTCGCCGATCATCGTGACCTTCTTCTGTCCGGAAGATGCGGCCTTCTCGTTCGATCGCTTCTACCGGATGATGAAGGCCAAGGGATTCATCATCTATCCCGGCAAGTTGACCGTCGTGGACAGTTTTCGCATCGGCTGCATTGGCCAGCTCGACGAGCATGTGATGTCCCGGGTGGTTGATGCCGTCGGCCAGTCCCTGAGGGAAATGGGCGTCGCGTCGGCCGCCCCTTCAAAGGAGGCGCTGACGGAGCAGGCGCGATTGGCGGCCTGAGTCCGGCGAGCCTCGGATTCCAACCAAGACGATTCCATCGAAAGTGAGGAAGGTCAGACCCATGAGCCAATTCGGCGACTACACCTATGCCCGCACCTACCGCGGTTCCGTCAAAGCCGTCATTCTGGACTGAAGCGGTACGCTTGCAGACGCGTCGTCCGCTTGCCGGAAGACTTTATCAGTGACGATTTGAAGGAGACCGCGCGGGTCTGGAAGCGGGTGCAGAACAGCCGTAACGTCGCCCTACATCGTCATGACGAAGTCTATCTCATTGCGGCAGACGAAACTTGGGCAGCGGACGCCCGCGTAGCGCATGCAACAGCGGTCGAGGTTCAGCTTGTTGGCGTCAAAATCTTCAACCTCGACCAGAGAACGAAGCCGCTGCTGAAAACCGAGGAATACGAAGTCCAATATATTACCGGCTCATACGCCGTGTTTCGCCGGAGCGACGGCCATCGGATGACCGGCTTTGTTTCGGACGAAGTCCTGGCGGAACGTGACCTTCGGCGTCTCTATCCGAGGCCGGCGTGATGGGCGATGGCGACGATGCGGTCTCAACGGAGATTGCCGAAATCCGGCGGGAGCTACAGACCAACCCTCGAGCCAGACGGGCGTGCAGGACGGCGACCTTGTGAGGCGTAGGCTTGGGAAATGTCGGCCTAATCGCCGCTGTCGCCCCCATCGCCATCAGAGGCGTCGCCCTTGCCTTGAACGATCCGCGCCTTGCCTTCCGCCGCCGGTTGGGTGGACGGTCGGGCCGCTGCCCGTATGTCCTCCACCACAATACGGCCAGCGACGGCTTTGCCTTCCTTGTCTTCGCCGAAGGTGATGGTCCGTTGCGGGAAAGGAATCTCGATGCCCAGTTCGTCGAAGCGGTTCTTCAGACGGCGATTAAATTCCCGCTTCATGCCCCACTGTGTTCCGGCCCTGACCCTGATGCGGGCGCGGATGATCACGGCGGAATCGTCCAAGCTTTGGAGGCCCTGCACTTCCAACGGCGTGATGATGTCGGGGGCCAGGGTTTGGTCCTCGGCCATTTCCCGACCCAGGTCCTCGATCACCTTCATCACCTCGTCCACGTTTTCCCGGTAGGCGATGCCAATGTTCAACACCACGTTGGAAAAGTCTTTGGTGTAGTTGAGCACCGTACCCACATCGCTGAAGGGCACCGTGTGCACGCTGCCGGCCGGATCACGTAGGCGGACGGTGCGGATGGAAAAGGATTCCACGGTGCCCTCGTGGCCGCCCACGCCCACGTAATCGCCGACGGTGATGGTGTCCTCCACTAGGATGAACAGGCCGGTGATCACGTCCTTGACCAGGCTCTGGGCACCGAAGCCCACGGCGAGGCCGATCACCCCGGCGCCGGCCAGCAGCGGGCCGATGTTGATGCCCAGTTCGGAAAGCACGATCATCGACACCATCACCGCCACCACTGCGAACACCACCTTGCGAAACAAGGGCAGCAGAGTGCGGACACGGGCGCTACGCTCGACCACCTTGCCTGCAGCATCGGTCTGGGCCAGATAGCGTTCGACGCCGGTGTTGACCCCTTCCCAGAAGATCAGCGCTAGAACCACCACGGCGATGATGCTGAAGGCACTTTCCACCAACTGCCCGCCCAGCGGAGTGACCAGCCAGCCCAGCGCGTCTACTCCCCATGTCTCCAGCACCGCCAGGGCGGCGATCAGGCCCACCGCCCAGCGCAACAGCCGCCGCATGGTGGGGAGGTAACGGTTGGCTCTTTCTTCCAGGGTGGGGAAGCGGTCGCGCACTTCCCGGCGGATGGCGAAGCCGCGTTCCACCAGCCGGTCGAGTCCGGTCATGATCAACAGGGCTATGCCCACGATCACGATGGTTACCGCCGTTGCCCGGGCCAGATACTGGAAGCCGCCCTCTATTCCCAACACCCAAACGCCGAAAATGGCGGCTACATAAACGACCGCCAAAACATGCCAGGTGTCGGCAAAGCGGACGCGCAGGCGTCCGGCTCTCGCAGCCTTTCCTTCGCCTCGAATCCAAGCCGCCACAGGCGCCCGGTTCTGCAGCAAGAAAACCACCGCCAGGCCAGCGATTGCCAGCCCGAGCAGTCCCCGCAGGCCCGTATATCCGCCCGCCGGCAGTCCCAGCAGCAGCGCCGCTTCGGCGAACAAGAAGCCAAAAACGGAAAAGCCCACCAGCCGCCGGATCCAGATGAGCAAGTAATTGGCGGTCACGTCCGCAAGCGGCACGATGCGAAGGGTTTCCACCGCCGGTGCCAGTATCATGCGGGCCACGGCCAGGACGCCGCGGACGATCAGGTAGGCGTTTATGAGCGTCAGCGCCACGACCTGAACCGGGGGCGTCGGCCGCACCACCAGCGCCACGGCATAGGCGGCGGCACCAAATGCAGCGACGGGCACCAGGTCCAGCACGGTGCGCCCGGCTAGCAGGGGCAGGCGCACAAAGAGGGTGTCGGCGTCCCGTTCCTCCAGGGCCAGCCGGGGCCGCCTGAGCAGAAGCCGCACCAGCCGTTCGGCAACCCCACCGGCAAACAGAATCAACGCCACCTTGATGACCAGATCGAACAACTGCTGCCGGGCTTCCGGATTGGCAGCCTGATCCCCGACCCAGGCAAATATTACCGGAACATCACGAAGCGCATCGACGGCGGCCACCAACTGACGTCTGGCATCCCTCACGTTATCTAAAAAAGAGGCGATCAGCCCGGCGCCGGCGCTTTCCACCGGCGGCTCCACCGTGGTGTCCCTCCTGGAGACAATCAGTGCGCGGATTCGGGCAAGCAGTTGTTCCCGGGCCGCTTCGTCCACCATGACTGCGGCCAGGTCTTCCAGTTCCTGGATGGTAACGGCCGGTTCGGGGTCGGCCTGCTGGGCCTGTGCCAAGAATGGAGCCAACAGAAGAAGAACAACAAAAAGGCCAAAAAGGCTAAAGCGGCGAGCCCACACCCAGCCCCCAAGAGGGACGGCAGCCGTTAATTCCACTGAATGGCGCAAATATTCATAGCCGGTCTTGATAAGTCCCACAGGCGGGCGCCGCCTGAACCAGGCGGGGCTGGGGTGTGGACGGCCGACATGGATGGCCTCAGCAAATCGCCCCGATGGTCTCGCCCAATTGCTGCCCAGCAAAGGCTGAATATAACAGCAATTGACAGATCGTCGCACCCTGTTCCTAACCGGCAAGACTGGTGCCTTGATGACCGTTTCGGGCAAGACCATTGTGCCAACAACGGCCGTCGGGTCGCCGAAAATCCACGACCTGCGATGCTGTGCGTTGGCAGATCATTCAAAAAAGACCCCGACCCTGCCGAAGCAGAGCCGGGGGGCATGTGCCACAGAGTTGGGCATTACACGCGGCCGAGCACCTACCGGGTACACCAGGCTCTGAAGCCCGCTTTCGAGGAAGCACTTCTTCGCACCCGACCGCAAAAAGGAGCCCCAGGGACGGGACGTATTCACGATCAACCACACGCGCGCAAGCGGTGTCATCGTTACATGATTTTCCGCACTCAGTTAGCTGGCTAAAAACTCGTACGGCCCCAACGGAAAACCGATCCGAGAGGGCTTCTCACCATGTCGTCTGGAGTGGGTCACGAGCCGCCGTCTGAGAGCGGCCATCCGACTTCCGCATTGCCGCTGAAAGCAGCCATCAGGGTCTGCGCCTGAGACGGCCGAAATTGCCAAAACCGGCCGTCAACTGCTTGGTCATCGTGGGCTTTCGCACAACAAATTGAGCCCAACCGTGTAGGCTATCGGGCATCCGAATCAACGCGGTGTTGCGGCCGGCTAGATTCGCGAAGCCGAGCGGGGGTTTGAAATGGCGTTCTTTCTGGGACTTGCGCTTTTTGTAGGTTTGTTTGGATACCTCGACTCCAGGCTACCTTGGCCGGCGTTCGGAGATGAGGACACGGCACGATGATTGCCGGCCATTTTGCGTTCGCAGCTGCGGTAAAGGCTAGGGAACCGAAAATCCCACTATGGTCCCTGATGCTTTCGACCCAGTGGTTGGACGTAGCGTTCGTGCCATTGCTTCTGGCGGGCATCAAAACCTTCGAGTCGGCGGCGCCAGATGCTGGCCACAGTGCACCGCTCATCCACGCTGACTATACCCACTCGCTCGTGGGTGCGCTGATCTTGTCGGCCATCTTTGGTGGGATTGCAGCAAGGTTGTGGGGCCAGCGCGCTGGGATAGTTCTCGGCGCCGTTAGCATGTCGCACTGGGTCATCGATCTGATTGTCCACCAGCCAGATATGCCGATCCTGCCGGGTAATCTTGGCGGCCTACCGCTTCTGGGTTTTGGCCTTTGGACCTGGCCGGCGGGCGCAATCGTGGTGGAGGCGCTTGTTGTTTCGTCGGTTTTGGCCTCTATTGGCGCGCGGCCGTCGGGGCGTCGGGGTCGGTCGGCACGTCGGTGGGTTACGCGCAAGCGGTTGGCGCTCTGGCGCTCATCGCAGGCTTGTTTGTGCTGACGCTCGACAAGATGTTCCCGTTCTAGATATCGGTCCCGGACAGGGAATGAGACCTCCTTAAGCGATCGCGCACCAAGCGCCTGCCAACTGACCCGGCACGAGCGTCGGCACCGCGGCGCCGTCAACCGGCAGCCGTGCGATGTCCGCTTCTCTAATCGGCCGTTTGCGTCAAGCGCTTCAGACTATCCACGACTGCAGTGTCGATGTCGCTCACGGGCTCGCGCTTCTCTTCGGAATCGGCACCAGGCGCGGGAATTTCGGTTTGCGGTGGTGGTGGGATACGCTCCCGCTGCTGAAAATTTTCAAACCAAAATATGAAATCCGCACATAGAGGAGAATCAACTAAATGGAAGCTCTCGAAGCTCTCGAAGGAATCCTGTGGATTCTCGCGGCAACTGTGGCTCTCAGCTGGTTATTTCTCGCCGGGTGGCTCGCAATTTCTTTCATCTGAACGCCGCCAGCCTATCCACCAGCCGCTTGACCGTCGTCAGGTGCCAAATTCCGCCGCGAGTACGTGGATATGGCCGGCGCGGGCGAGTACCGTCACCAGTCGGTCGCCGTGCCATTCCTCGATGCTGAAATCGAGATTGTCGGTTGCCAAGACGGCGGCTCATGTTGGCCACCGGAAGCTGCCGGAGTAAACCACTTATCCATTAACAGCTATTCAAATTCACATTAATTAGCTGTGGCGGGTTTAATCGTGCCTCAGGACTCAGTCGGTACTTTCGCCCTGGTTGCGGCCACGCGGGTTATGACTGCCGGCTCGCGAGCCACTCGACAGAGCGGACAACAGAGATGACCGAAGGTGACACACCATGAAGAAGCTTCTTGCACACTTTGCCAAGGACGAATCCGGCGTCACCGCCATTGAGTATGGCCTGATCGCCACTCTTATCGGTGTTGCCATTATCGTCGGCGCGACCACACTCGGCACCGCGCTTGATACGCAGTTCACCGCCATCTCGAAGAACTTCTAGTAACCGGCCTGTCGTCGCGAAATCTGCCTTCGTGGCTGGTCGTCATCCTCCCGCCGTTCCGAAGGATCGCGCGCCGGGTCCCACCGACGCACGCCGTCGTCAGCGCCCCCGCCATCTCCTGCGCCAGCGCCTTGGCTTCATCGATGGTCAGGGTGTCGGCAGCAGAGGCGACGTGCGGCTCGCGGCCATAGATGTAGACATGTTGACCACCAATGGCGAACGCCAGCGCGAAGCCTCGCCACTGTTGGCTCATTCCCGCTAGGATCGGCGAACGGAGCGGGAATGGGCCGTTTCTTTGCGCCGCGCCTGCATCCTGCCGCCAACCGTGCTAAGCTGCCGGTGTCGAGTTCGGATAGTCCCCCGTGCCCGACCTCCGTATCTGAAATAGATGTCCCCCCGGCTCTGCTCACCGCAGGGCCGGGGTCTTTACGTCTGACTCCCCAAGACGGCTAAGAACCATCTCGACATCGCACCACGACTCAGCGAGCCTGCATCGGTTGCTGCGAGGAGGCATCTTCCGGCGACGAGAGGCGCCGAACCCGAGACCTTCGCGACCTCCCACCGGCGCCTCTTCTTTGCATGGACTCGACTCCTGTCCGGCGATGGAACGGAGGCGTCCGTACGGACTTGACCCTGGCCGACGCCTTTCTTTGCCGCTCTGCCGGGGATTTATTGGATGGGAGAGCGGCCCTGGCTGCCGCCCGGCATTGCCGCCGTCATCGTGGCAGTTGGTATCTTGGTCATGGTGCCGGGCCTGACATAGATCGAATCGATGCAACTATAAAAATAATAGATTTCATTTATCCTTGAGGCGTTATCACAGTGTTGTACGAAGGACCGATAAAACGGCTGAATAACAGGGAAAAGATCCTTAAAAGGGAGTGCTGAAATGAAGTTTCCGTCCAAATTGCTGGCCTCTTTGGTGTTGATTCTGGGTGTCCCCGCGGCCTCCGCCTTGGCGGCCGAGTTGACCGTTTACACTGCGCTGGAGGCGGATCACCTGCAGGAATACGCAGCCGCGTTCAACGAAGTAAATCCGGATATCGAGATCAACTGGGTGCGCGACAGCACCGGGATCGTCACGGCGAAATTGCTGGCGGAAAAGAACAATCCGCAGGCCGATGTCATCATGGGCCTTGCCGCCACCTCGCTTCTATTGATGAAGTCCGAGGGTATGCTGGAACCCTACACTCCCAAGGGTGTGGAGAACCTGGACCCCAAATTCGTCGACCGCAGCGATCCGCCCCACTGGACCGGCATGGACGCCTGGGTGGCGGCGATTTGCTACAACACGGTCGAGGGCGAGAAGAATGGCGTGCCGGCCCCGGCCAGTTGGGAAGATCTGACCAAGCCTGTCTACCAGGGCCATGTGATCATGCCGAATCCGAATTCCTCGGGGACCGGATTTCTCGACGTGTCGTCCTGGCTGCAGATCTTTGGCGAGGACGCCGCCTGGGACTTCATGGACCGATTGCACGCCAACATCGCCCGCTATACCCATTCCGGTTCCAAGCCGTGCAAACTGGCTGCCGCCGGCGAGACGGTGGTTGGCGTGTCGTTTGCATTCCGCGGCGCGAAATCCAAGGCTGACGGCGCCCCGATCGAGATCATCGTGCCCACCGAAGGCGTCGGATGGGATATGGAGGCCTCGGCAATCGTGGCCGGCACGCCCAACCTGGAGGCGGCGCAGAAGCTGTTGGATTGGACCGCCACACGCGCGGCCAATGAGCTGTTCAATGCCGGGTACGCCGTGGTCGCCTATGCCGGCATCGCCAAGCCGGTCGAGCACTTCCCCGAGGGCATCGCCGAGGCTATGATCGACAATGACTTCGAGTTCGCCGCCAACAATCGGGCCGCTATTCTGAAGGAATGGCAGCAACGCTATGACGGTAAGTCCGAACCGAAATCGTGACGGCAGCGGCCGGAGCGGGCGCCCCCCGTTCCGGCCGTTTTCATGCTTGGCCCGACCTGGTGATCCAAGAGACCAGGCATGACCGATGACGGTGCATCGGCAACCGATGTTTTCCTGGAAATCGAGGGCGTATGGAAATCCTACGCCGACTTTATCGCCCTTAGAGACATCTCGCTTAAAGTCTATGAAGGCGAATTCGTTTGCTTTCTCGGACCATCTGGTTGCGGGAAAACGACGCTGCTTCGAGCCATTGCCGGCCTCGATCCGCAAACCTCCGGCCGCATCACCCAGGCCGGTCGCGACATCTCGGCGCTTCCTCCCGCGCAGCGAGATTTCGGCATCGTCTTTCAATCCTACGCCCTGTTTCCCAATCTGACGGTCAGAGCGAATATTGCCTATGGGCTGGAGAACACCGGTGTCGCCAGACCGCGGATCGCCGAGCGGGTCAACGAACTTCTCGAACTAGTCGGGCTGCCGACCGAAGCGCAAAAATATCCTGCGCAGCTCTCCGGCGGTCAGCAGCAGCGCATAGCGCTGGCGCGCGCAATCGCCACCTCGCCCGGACTGCTACTGCTCGACGAACCGCTGTCTGCGCTGGACGCAAAGGTCCGGGTTCACCTCCGCCATGAGATCAAGGAGTTGCAGCGCACGCTCGGCGTCACGACCGTCATGGTGACGCACGATCAGGAGGAGGCACTGTCCATGGCCGACCGGCTGGTGGTGATGAATCACGGCGTCATCGAACAGATCGGAACGCCGCTCCAAATTTATCGCGATCCGGCTTCGCTGTTCGTGGCCGATTTTATCGGCGCGATGAACCAGATGCCGGCGCGAGCCGGCGACGGCGACCGAGTGCAGATCGGTTCCTTCGCGGGCACGTGCTGCGGCCATTCGTTTGAGGCCGGCACCTCGGTCGTGGCGACCATCCGCCCCGAAGACATCATGCCGGTTGAAGGTGACAGGGGCGAACGCAGCAACAACGTTATTTCGGCAAAGATCGAGGACATGGAATTTCTCGGTTCGTTCTTCCGCTCGTCGATTTCGAGCCCGGAACTCGGAGACACGGTTATTTTGGCCAACTTTTCGATCAATGCGGTTCGCCGTCTCGATCTGACGGTCGGCAACTCCTTGCGGATTGAATTGCCGGCCCGCAGGCTGAAGGCCTTTCCGGAAGGGAGGAGCTGACGGTCCATGGCCCACGCTGATGCGATTCCAGGTCTTCCGGTCAAATTGAAGCTGGGACGGGATGAATGGACGCAGCGGGCGGTCATGGCGGTCATCGCGCTCTATCTGATCGTCGCCCTGGCGCTTCCTCTCTACGCCATGCTGTCGAGGGCATTTTCGACCTTCTCTTTCAACTTGGCCAATTACGAGGTGCAGGTGAGCGATGAAGCCGGCCATTTTGCCGGTGCCGTGCGGACGCTTGAGGAGATCAACGCCGAACTCGACATCCTGGATGGGTCCGACCTGCGAACGAGTTCCGAAGGGCGGCTCGGCGTTGCGACCTTTTTCCCCGATTTCAGTTTCCGCAGTCCGCTCATGTACCGGCTGCGGGGCACGGACCCGGACGCCGTCTATCTCGTCGGCTCGGAACGGCACCAGGGCGTCGAGTGGCGGGAATTCGACAGCAATACCTTCCGCCGCGTTTTCATCCGTCCGGGATCCGAGCGCGGATTGGAAAATTTCCTCACATACTTCTCGACGCCGGCGCTGTTCAATTCCATCACCAATTCCATTGTCATTGCGCTTATCTCGACCGTGATCACGGTGTCACTGGCATTCTGGTTTGCTTATGCGCTCGCGCGCAGTTGCATGAAATACAAGGGATTTTTCAAGCTGGTCGCCATGGCGCCGATTCTGGTGCCATCGCTGCTGCCCGGCATTGCCCTGGTTTACCTGTTCGGCAATCAGGGCATGCTCAAGGCGCTTCTTTTCGGTCACACCATCTACGGCCCCATCGGCATCGTCATCGGGTCGGTGTTCTTCACCTTCCCTCACGCCATGATCATCATCTCGACCGCTCTGGCCATTTCCGATGAGCGCCTCTACGAGGCCGCGACCGCTCTGCGCGCCAGTCCGTGGAAGACATTCTGGACCGTGACGATTCCCGGCGCGCGCTACGGGCTGATCTCGGCCGCCTTTGTCGTCTTCAACCTCGTCATCACCGATTTCGGTCTTCCCAAAGTGATCGGGGGGCAATTCAACGTCCTGGCGGTGGACATCTACAAACAGGTCATCGGGCAGCAGAACTTCGAGATCGGTGCGGTTGTATCGGTCGTTCTCCTGTTCCCGGCGGTGATCGCGTTCACCATCGACCGGGCGGTCCAGAAGAAACAAGTGGCCCAGCTTTCGGCGCGTGCGGTTGTTTCCCGACCCAAACCAAAGCACCGCCTCGACAACGGCATGCTCGTCTACTGCGTGGTCATCTCAGTGTTTATCCTCGGTATTATTGCCGTGTGCCAGTTTGCCGCGCTGATCAGACTCTGGCCTTACAATCTGACCCTGTCCCTGAAGAACTACAATTTCGAGCTGATGGATGGCGGCGGCTGGTCCTCCTACCTCAATTCGATCAAGATGGCCTCGACGACCGCGGTCGTGGGGACCGTCCTGGTATTCGTCGGGGCTTATATGTCCGAAAAGACCAGGGGATTTCAGCGTGGTCGGGCGTTCTTCCATTTTCTCGCAATGATGCCGATGGCGATTCCCGGCATGGTGTTGGGGCTTGCCTACATCTTCTTCTTCAACGATCCAGCGAATCCGCTGAACTTCATCTATGGGACGATGGCCATCCTCGTCGTCTCGACCGTCACCCATTTCTACACGGTCTCGCATCTGACCGCCGTCACCGCCCTCAAGCAGATGGATAGCGAGTTCGAATCCGTTTCGTCGTCATTGAAGCAACCATTCTACAGACTGTTCGCCCGCGTCTCGGTACCGGTCTGCATGCCGGCGATCCTGGATATCTCGATCTATTTGTTCGTCAACGCGATGACGACGGTTTCCGCCGTCGTTTTCATCTACGCCGCCAACACGGCCTTGGCGTCGGTCGCGGTGCTGAACATGGATGACGCCGGAGACATAGCCCCGGCCGCCGCCATGGGGATGATGATCTTCTACACCAATGTCGGCGCGCGAACGCTGCACCATCTCCTGTCGAAACGCGTTCTGGCCAGATCGAGCGCTTGGCGCGCGGGCTAGATGTGAAGCTTCAACAGGTTGTCCCGGTTCAGGCCGAGTCGGCTGATTGGTGTTTGTCGATTGAGGCTGGCATGGGGTCGATGCCAGTTGTAGCGGTGCTGCCATTTCGGCAGATCTGCTTTTCGCTGGTCTGAGTTGTGGAATTCGGTTGCGTAGGCCCATTCTCGCAACATTGTCTGGATGAAGCGTTCGGCCTTGCCGTTGGTCTGAGGCGTGTAGGGTTTGGTGCGGATATGCTTGATGGTGAGCCTTCGGCAGGCATCGCGGAAGGCCTTGGATCTGTAGCATGATCCATTGTCGGTCATGACGCGGGTGATGGTAACGCCGAGGGTGGCAAAGTAGGTTACGGCGGCTTCGAGGAAGGCCACGGCGCTTTCCTTTTTCTCGTTCGGGAAGATGTCGGCAAAGCCGATGCGGGAATGGTCGTCGATGGCGACGTGGACATACTCCCAACCGGGCGCGGTGCCGTTATGGCGCTGGTTGCTCTGGCGCCTGCGATCGCCGGTGATGCGATGGCCGACACGATTGAAGCGACCGAGCTTCTTGATGTCCATATGGATGATTTCGCCTGGCGTTTCGCGCTCATAGCGCGGGCGTGGCTGGTTGGGCTCGAGGGCGGACAACAGGCTGAGGCCACGCCGCTTGAGAATACGGCTGACGGTCGCCCGGCTGAGGCCGAGTTCCTGGGCGATGTGGTCCTGCGTGCAACGAGCCCGGCGCAAGACCTCGACCGCTTCGCCGGTGGCCCAAGGCGTTTGGCTTGGCGAGGAATGGGGCCTGGAGGACCGGTCGGCAAGCCCGGCAATGCCCTCCGCGCGAAACCGGCCCAACCACTTGGCGACGGTCTTGGCCGTTGTCTTGAAACGGCGTGCGGCCTGAGCCTTCGTCATGGCCTCATCCATGACGGCGCGAACCATGGCCTCTCGACCTTTCGGCGTAAGATGGGCATTCTGGTGAACGTCCATTCGGTCCTCCGGAGAATCACTGACGTTGGCTGACATCAGCTTCTCTCGACAGGACCGAATGGACAACGTCCTGAAAATTCACAGCTAGAGCCCTTTCAACCAACTCGGAGCCGCGGCCACACCAGGACCACCGCATCGGCGTAATCAAGATCGTCGTGGTGACCCGGGCGGCAAATCGTGGGCCGCCGGGTCGTAGTCCTCGAACCCAGCCTTGCGATAGGCGCCGATCGCCCGTCGGTTGCGCACCGAGGGCCGGATGATCGCCGCAGCGGTTGAGAAAATTTTCGCCCGGCGGCGGGCGCCATCCTCACTCCGGTGCCGTGGCGCGGGGATTGAGCCGCGGATGGGTTTCCTCGCCAAACCACCACAGCAGCCCGCCGGAGACAAACATCGAGATCGCGACAAACCAGAACGCCGCCTCCATCTGGCCCGAGAAGTGCGCGGCGATGCCAAGGCCAAGCCCGCCGATGCCATAGCCGAGATCGCGCCAGAAGCGGTAGATGCCGATCGCCGACCCGCGCCAATTGGGCGGCGAGATGTCGGCGACCGCCGCCGACAGATTGGGGTAGAGCAGAGCCATGCCGAAACCGGCGATCGCGGCGGAAATGACCCACCACAGGACGCCGTCGCCCATGACGGTCATGGCAACGCCGGCGCCGCAGGTCCACATGCCGGCGACATTAGGCAAATGCCGGCCGATGCGATCGGACAACCGTCCGGTGAACAATTGCGAGCCGCCCCAGACGAAACCGTAGACGCCGACGATCCAGCCGACATTGGGCAGGCTGACGCCGTGCTGGAAGAGGAAGACCGGATAGAACACCCAGACCAGGGCGTCGACGAATTTTTCCACCAGGCCGGCCTGGCTGATCGCGGTCAGGCGTCGATCCCGCCACGACATCAGCGCGAAAACCTCCCAGCTGGACGGATGCTCCGACACATTGACGGGATAGCGCGCCAGGACCGTCCCCGGCACTTTCCTGGCGTGGTCGGCGGCCTCGGCCCGGGCCCAGGGCAGCGTATCCTTGACCCAAAACCGGGTGAGCAGGATGGCGACCCCCACCACCAGCAGGCCGAACAGGAGCAGCCCCAGCCGCGGGCCCAGCAACGTGGCGGCGTAACCGGTGATGACACCGGCGATCGCCACGCCGACATAGCCGGAGAACTCGTTGAGGCCGATGGTGAGGCCGCGCTGATCGGCCCGGGTGAGGTCCAGCTTCGAGGTTTGGGTCATCGACCAGGCCAGCCCCTGGTTGACGCCGAGGAGCACGGTGGCGGCGACGATCCAGTTCCAATCCCGGGCAAAATAGATGAGGAGTGGAATCGGCAGCGCGACGACCCAGCCGAGCATCAGCACATGTCTGCGGCCGATGCGCTCCGACAACCGCCCGGCGACAAAATTGAGCGCCCCCTTGACCACGCCGAAGGCGACGACAAAGGCCGTCAGCAGCAGGAAGGAGCCGGCCGGCACGCCAAACTCGGATTCGGCCAGCGCCGGCACGACCGTGCGCATCATCCCGATGGCAAAACCGACCAGCAGCACCTGCAGCAGCTGATGCAGGAACTGGTCGAGGTTTTCCTGGATACCGTGGGTCAGGTCGGCCGCGCCGTCACCGGAGAAATTCGCCTCACTCGTCATTCGGCGGTTACGGCCAGGCCCGAGTTTTCAGCTCGGATACGGGCTGCGTCGGGCGGTGGCGGCGGCACATCGGCGAGCATGATGCGGACGAACTCGTCCTCGTCCTCGATACCGAAGGCTTTGTTGTTGTGTTTCTCGAAGCCGATCGTCGAGGTTGGCTTGCCGCTCAGACTGCGCCCGCAGACGGAGCCGGAATAGGCGCCCGGCAGAACCTCGAGATGGTCGGGCAGCGCTCGCAGATGCCGTACGCTGGCAAACAGCGCCCGCGCACCCGCCTCGGCACTGGTGGCAAGCTCGGTCCGGCCGAGATCGCCGACCATCAGCGTGTGGCCGGTCAAGATGAACCACGGCTCCGGCGAGCGGGTGCGGTCGGTGACCAGGAGCGAGATGTGCTCCGGCGTGTGGCCGGGTGTGTGCATGATCGTGACGGTGACGTTGCCCAGTTCCAGCACGTCGCCGTCGCGTACCGGCTTGAAGGCAAAGGCGGCCTCGGCCTCGGCGAACAGCACATACTCGCCATCGGCGGCCTCGGCCAGCGCGCGAGCCGGCGACAGGTGATCGGCATGAAGGTGGGTGTCGAAGACGTAGCGAATCCGCATGCCGGTCGCCTCCGCCGCCTCGAGATAGGGCGCGATATCGCCGACCGGATCGACCACCGCGGCGGCGGACCGGCCGCCGCAACCGAACAAATAGGAGGCGGCCACGGGATCGGCGTGCAGGAATTGGCGCAGGATCATGACACTTCCACCGCGTCAGCGTTCACCGGCTATCGTTGGCGGCCAGCCTGACAGGATCTTGACAGAGATGGTAATTTCAGTCATTCAATCATTCGGTTGAACGTTATATTCATATTGAGATCGATGTCAAGCCAGAGCCCCAAGCAAGCACTCTTCGCCCAGTTCGCATTGGTCGCCAAAACACTCGGCCATGCCGATCGGATTGAGATACTGCAGCATCTGGCTCAGGGCGAACGCGGCGTCGAGGCGCTCGCCCAGCGCGTCGGCCTGTCGATCGCCAATACCTCACAGCACCTGCAGCGGTTGCGGAGGGCCGGACTGGTTCGCTCGCGCAGGGACGGCAAGTTCGTGCTTTACCGGCTCGCCGACGACGCTGTTCTCGACCTGCTTTCCTCGCTTCAACATGTGGCGGAGCGAAATGTCGCCGAGGTCTACCGGATCGTGCGGGGTTATTTCGCCGACCGTGACGGCATGATGCCGGTGTCACGCGCCGAACTGCTCGAAAGCTTGCGTAAGGGGCTCGTCACCGTTCTGGACGTGCGCCCCGCCGACGAGTTCGCGATGGGCCATGTGCCGGGGGCGATCAACATCCCCCTGGGCGATCTGGAGGCGCGGCTTGCCGAACTCGATCCGGGGCAGGAGATCGTTGCTTACTGCCGGGGAGCCTACTGCGTGTTTTCGTTCGAGGCGGTCGCGGCCTTGCGTGCGCGTGGCTTCGCGGCGCGTCGGCTGGAGGAAGGTCTGCCGGAATGGAAGGCCGCCGGCTTGCCGGTCCTGGGCGGAGCGTAGGGCGGTTGTTGAGCGGCAGCCGGGTGGAGCGGAGCCAGGCACGGATTTGTGTGGCGCAAGGATCAGCTTGCGATCGCCGGGCTGGTTGCGTGCAGCTCCATGTAGCCGTGCCGCAGGGCGGCGGCCTCAACGTCGATGATCGCGGCGTAGTCGGTCAGCGGCAACACCTCGACGCCATCGAGCAGCATCGCCGTTCTGGCGGCCTCGCTGGCCTCGTCGGACAACGCATCTCTCAGCGCGCGGAACAATTTGGCCGCCAGTTCGCGATCGGTGCCGGCCGCGGTGACGAACGGCGGGGCGGGCACCACGCCGTTTCGGCCAAGCTCCTTGATTCCGCTCAGAGCATCCGGCCGGTGGCGCGCGAGCAGGGCATGGACGACGCAATCCATCGCCATGACGTCGGCTTCACCGGCCTGCAGGAGAGCCAGACTATCGACATGGCCACCGCTGACCCTGACCTTTGAGAAAAACCGCCCGTCTCGACTCAGAGGTCCGACCAGCGCGCGCAGCGCGTTGGTGCCGGAGTGGGAATTGAAACTGTTGACGACGCACACGCGACCGCGAAGCTCTTCCAGACTGCCCGCCCGACAATCATCGCGAACCAGGACGAAGCTCCGGTAATTGGTGCCGTCGCAGCCGGGCGCGGCGTAGCGCGGGGTGGCGATCATTTCGACGCTGCCGGCGAACCCGTAGACCACATCGTAGCCGCAGCACTGGCCGATCAGCAGGTCGGGATCGGTCAATATTGCGGGAATCGGCGGCTCATGAGTGAGACGTTCCGGCACGCCACCCACCCCATGTGCGCGGAAATGCCGGGCCACGACCTGCCACAGCTCATCCTGGGCCGTCCGCAGCTCGGGCAGCGCGTACCATGGCAGGCAGGCAAGGTTCATTGGCGTGGTTCCGCCCGGCCCGCGCTCGCGGTCAAATTTCTCCGGACCTGCGTTGCTTTCACGTCTCTCTCCTTGCGCCGACCTACCACGTGCCACGCCTCCAGCTCGCCTGCGCCCTTGACCCGAACCATGCCCATCGACTGGCAATCGAACTCGTCCCCGACCAGTTCATAGGTCTTTCGCGTGATCTGAACGGCTCCGGCTTTGCCATGCGATTCCATGCGGCTGGCGACGTTGACCGCCTCACCCCAAAGATCATAGATGAACTTCTTGTGGCCGATAACGCCGGCCACCACCGGACCGGAATTGATTCCGATCCGGAACGAAAGCTGCTTGCCGCCGAATTTGCGGTGGATCACGGCCTGCTGCATGTCGAGGGCCAACTCGACCAGCGCCGTGGCATGATCGGCGCGCGTCCGCGGTACGCCGGCGGCGGCCATGTAACAGTCGCCAATCGTCTTGATCTTTTCCAAACCGTACTTTTCGACCAAATCGTCGAAGCACTGGAAGACCTCGTTCAGAAGGTCGACGAGCTGCAGCGGCGTCATGGTTGCCGGTCGAGCAGCAGCGCCGAAAGCGGAGATAGCGCCGACCAGATGATCACCGCGCTCGAATCCTTGAAGCCGCCGAGGCTCATCATCAGCAACCAGGGCTGACTGCGGGAAAGCCGTATTTTTTGGGGTCATCGTGTTGAGGCGGGCCGATGGCCGTATCCGATTCCGTGGAGATCGCGTCGCTGGGCACGGGGGCGTCCGGCCGCAGCACACGGAGGCAGCCGTCGAAACAAACTGCTACCGCGATCGCGATCGCGATCGGGCGACGAGCATGTCTCCAGGGTTACGGCCTCGGCTCCCCTTCGCAATGGCGGCTTTCACACGTTGCCTTGGCTCGATCCGTTGCTTGTCGCCGACCTTGACGCCGGCCATCCCAGGCCCGGCATCGCCCTCCGTTAAGGGGCGAATGAACCCACAAACTTCCCGTCTGGCTGGGCGGCGAGGATTTGTTCCCTGGCGAGCGGCAAGGGCCTTCAAATATCCCTGACAAGGGTCTATATCAGGGCCGCAAGCGGGGCCGACGGTCCCCTTTTTTGGCGCGGGGTGGAGCAGTCCGGTAGCTCGTCAGGCTCATAACCTGAAGGTCGTAGGTTCAAATCCTACCCCCGCAACCAAAAAATGCCGCCCACCCGGGTGGCTTTTTTTTGGCCAGTGGGTCGTGGAGTTGGACCTACTCAGGGGCCCGCGGCGTGTTGGTGCAGACAACCGCCTGCCGGACATCGACTCAAATCCTACCCCGGCAACCATTTCTCACACGGTCCAGTCTGGAGACATAGTTAACAGTTTGTACCTAAGACTAGGTGACAACCTCGTGCCGAACGGGTTGTCGATTGGTTGCAAGGTCCCCCGTCTTGCGCGAGATTCCGAAGGCACGGCACGCATCGCTCACAGACTCGCCTTCAAGAAGCCGGGCGACAAAACGGGGCCGTCGCACCCGGCGGCGGTCTTCACGTCGTGATCGAAGACTTTTGTGCCTACGGCGGCGAGACGAACGTGTAGCACTCACCCGCGCTGCACTGGCCAGGAAATGACTGCCGTAAGTCGCACGCGCTACGCCTAAGCAAGTGGTTGCTTCCACATCGTCCAGCCTCCATCGCCGTGTTGCCATTTCGTGCAAGATCACTGCAGACCCCCGGTTGCCCGCAGAGTCGTGGCTATCATGAACCACCGGAGGGTTGACTGAAGGCGGGTTGTAGTGCTGCGATTGAGCCCGCATAAGTCTATACGAAAGGGTGGCCACCATGCGAGCGGCATTCCTGGCGATATCAGTGTCCGCAGTAATCGGCTGGCCTGCGGTAGCGGACGAACTCCGCATAGCGAGTTGGAACATCGCCAACCTGGCGCAAGGGCCGGGCGTTGAGCTCAGGGGGTACGTTCGGGACGATCAGGATTACGCGGGCTTGAAGGCCAACATCGAGACTCTCAAACCAGACGTCATCGCGCTACAGGAACTCGGAAGCCTCCCGGCTGCTCAAGCAGTTCTAGGCGACGAATACATCGTCCAGTTCGAAACGCGCTGTGTGCTAAATCCGAAGAGGTGTCAGGAAGACAACAACGACATTTACACCGCGATAGCCTATCGGCTTGATTTACCGGGTGTTCTGGAAACCTTCCAGATCGACGAGCTCGCAATTCCACATCAGAGCGAATGTGCCGATCAGGGGCCTCGGAACGTAAGGGGCGGTGTCGGCGTCAAGATACGTTGGAACCACACGAACTATTGGATTCCTTCTCTGCACCTGAAGGCGTCCTGCAAGCGGAACCAGAACGCCAGCAATCCCGATCAGGCGGACGATTGCCGCACGTTAGCCCGACAATTCGAGATTCTGTTTGACTGGTTGAAGAGCGTGCCGGCAGGCGACGCGGTAATCCTTGCAGGCGACTTCAACCGGGAACTTTATCGGAAGTCCGACAAAATGCGTCGCGACGTGCTGTTCGCCGTCGGCCAGGATTTCTCGTTCGAGCCGGCAATCCGGAACATCCGGCATTGCTGGCAACAACAGTTGCCGTATGACAAAACGGCGTTGGAGGAGGAGGCTTCGCTGCTTTTTGGTTTTGACGCCCAGATTCTCGAGCCCAAATCAAGCGCCTACATCGATTATTTCGTCGGGTACAACCTTCCCACTTCGGTCAGCAGGAACAGCGAGCAGGTAACGCTGGCTGACCTGCCGGCACCGCGGAGGTTCTCCGATCCAAGCGGGCATCTCGAGAAATGTGATGGTTCGCCATTGGCGTTCGAGAACGGCCGGACGTTGACCTTTGCTCGGGCACTGCCGAGCGACCACTGTCCGATTGTGATGATTCTCCGTGCGGATTGATTCTTCGCCTGCAGATGCGCCCGCAGGCGTGACGAGAATGTCGCGGTTGTGGAAGGGGTAAGCCACCTCCGACAAAGCGAAGACGCTCGTCCATCACCGAACACTCCTTCCACGGCATCAATACCTCCAGCCAGCAAAACTCGCTCAAAGTGTTACCCCATGTGTCCAGTACGTTCTGTCACCGAGGTCTCGGGTCGCTCAAAGCGGCCGGGCATTGAGTTGAGTCACCCTGTACCTTGAACCCAATCGGGGACGGCATGGCGCGGCTCGACCGTGTGCTGCGGGACGTAAATAGTTGCCAGCCAGGTTAGTTGGCAACTTCCCTCTAAGGCTTCGGCAACCAGTCCCGGCAATCCAGATCCATAAATCGCTGCAGGACGCTGGTCGCAGAGCCTTCGCTCTGGTCATGGGGGAATGAGAAGTAGAGCGTGTGCGTCCACGCGGGAAGGAACCTTTTCCACCCGTTTCCGTTGAGGGGCACATCAACGATCCCGCTGCCAAAGAGCGGACGTAGGGGGCCGCCGAACCAGTCGCCAAACAACCCAAAATGGGGCGGGAACCACATGTTGCTCCATCGAACAAGGGCAAAAGGGGCCGCGTGATAAAGCACTGTGCCATCCTGGTAGGGGTAGGTGTAAAGCGTCTTCTCCTCATTCTCTCCCGGTAGATCGGATTTTGGCGGACAAACTGCATATTCGCGCCGGTTCGTCTTGGCAGTGAAATCGGCGGTTCGTTTCGTCATCAGCTTATCCGCCATGTACATGGGCGTTCCGGCAGTAACGAAATCTGTGATCAGCCATGGATTTCCGTGGTGCCTGAACTCGCGCCAAACCCTGCGCTGCAATTGCCTGTATCGGGTCGGGTTTCCATTTTCGTTCGCCAGAAGACGCGTAGCCTCGGTCTCGAATTCCTTCAAGACAGCGCGGTCGATTTTCCGAGCATCCTCTCCATCGTGGTCCTGATTCATTTTTGTCCAGAGGTAGCTGATGCCATCATAGGCCACATACGCACCGAGGCTATGGGCGACCACGATGATCCGTTGGTAGCGCCCGGACTTGTGCAAGCCGTCCAGGAATTGAACCATCCCCTTTCGAATGTTTCTTCGAACGGCGTAGGACCGGGGGGAACTGTCCAGATAGCGGACGACGTCCACGAAGCTTGCCGTGATTTTCCCCGGAATGAATTTTGTGAGGAGCCAGGTTAGAAACCACGCGGCAGCACCGCCGCCCGTCACCAAGACGATGATGTCTTCAATTGTGACGTTGTTCGGTTCGATTCTTCGATCAAAAATGAGCCATAGCAACGCGACTATCAGCGCCCAAAACAAGCCCCAGACGACGCGAAGTCCGGATGGAACGTTCCAAGGAGGCTGGCGCAGCATTCGTAGAAATGTCTCCCAGAGATCCGTGATCTTGTTCCCCTGCATAAGATGGGCCCAATAGTATTCATAGAAATCGGTCTGGGGATATTTGGCAGTCTCGCGAGCGAGGTAGTAACGCGACTCGTGAGAATCGCTTTGGAAATCCGGGCGTGAATAGAAAACGGGGTTGTCAGTTCCCGGCACCAAATCTGTCGTCCCCGGGATCGCCTCGTCAATAAAGCTATTGAGCGTATCGAGAGGTCGTTGTTCACCCATTCCGTGAACGATGACAACAGCCTGTCTGAGTTGTTCGTTTTTCGTCATATCTCAATCCACTCACTGGAGGCGCCTCATGTCGAGTGTCTTGTCTTAGCCGGTGGCGCTAATCCTCACGACGAGCCCGAAAGGGTGAGGCGCGTTGACGGTCTCTGACTCATCTGACATAATCATAGGTTGTTGATTTAGCCAACCATAACCGGCACGTCTAATTCTGGCGAGGTCAGAAAAATCGGGAACTGGTGTGGCGGAAACAGAATGAATTACGCCTCCGTCCCGGCTTTCCAAATTCGGGCGCATCTAAATTCTTTGAACATTTGTTCCAGGACAGAGAGTGGGGAAGAGTACTACAGAATCGCGAAAGTCACCGGTCGTCCGATGGGTAGCTGGTATGTAACTCGTCATTGGAAAAAAACAGAAATTGTCCCACGTGTCAGATTTTCAGATCACTTGCCATTGTGGGTGGAATAGAGATTGATTTCACAGAGCGTATTTAAGCAGAATTTGCGTGATGGGTGATCGACCGATGTTTGTTTATTCTCCCGTCGTACGTGCTCAGGCAGGCCTATACTCCGGCGCGGCCTTGGTCGGGACGAACTCAGTGTCTCTCGGCTGGAGCTTCGACGACACCAACCTGCGCAGCGGACTGCGTGGTTTCGCGGTTCGCCGATCCGAGTTTAATCCAGACGGCGAAATGATCGAGATGCGCTTGCTCGGCGGCTTCAAACGGTTCAAGGAGAACGATGATGGGCGCGCCGACAACGTGACGTCACTGACGGCGCCGTTCCAGCGCTTCCGTTGGAACGAGTACACGCTAAGCCCTGGTCGCGGATACCGGTATGAAGTCTTTGCGATGCGCGGTACGCCCACGGCTCTTACGCGTGAAGAGGATCCGCTAGTCTTCGAATTCTCACCCACGTTGGAAGATGACGGCCGCCTCGGGGTTTACGTCAACCGTGGCGTAACCGCCGCCAAGGCCTATTTTCGGCGCTTTGGTGATGTCCATCCCAAAGATGTTGAGCCAAAAGGCACCGCCTACGCTTGGCTCTCACGCGGTTTAAAGGAGTCGCTGCTGGGCTTTATCCGCGACGCCCAAGCCGGCGACGCGCTCCATGTCGCGATCTATGAGTTTTTTGATCATGAGGTCGTCGGTGCCTTCAAGGAGGCGCGTCAGCGCGGCGTCGACATTCTCGTCGTGCACGATGCCAAGCGCGGCAAGAACTCGACCACCGAGAACCTGGCGGTGGTTAGCGAGTTTGGGCTTGAGGAGGTGGCTATTCAGCGCACCACGGTAAATATCAGCCATAACAAGCTTGTTGTCCGGCTGATCCGCGGCGTGCCCAAGCTCGTCTGGACGGCATCCGCGAACTTCTCGGAAAACGCCTTCAATTTTCAAACGAATACCGCACTTGTTGTCCGTGATCCGGCGGCTTGTCAGCACTATGAGGACTACTTCCAGAATCTAACAGGCAATCCGACCAAAAAGGCGAGCAAGCTCGTGAATCGCGCGATCATGACAGAGGCCGATTCCCTGAATCCGCGCTGGGCTCAACGAACTTTTTTTCATCGATATCTCAGCTCGACATCGTGGAGACCTCTGCCGATCTTATCAGTCAGGCGGAGGGTATTGTTCTGATATCGGCGCCGTTCGGCGTCCACAAAGCTATGAAAGCTGCGCTCATGGCGGACATGACTAGCCGGGTACAGTACGGACTTGCGAATTCCACCGCTGGCTCAAGAATCGCCGATCTGCGCGCTCGCGCGACTCGGTTTTTTCCTCCAAAAAAGCTCAAGACCTACGCAGAAGAGCGTTGGGACGCCAAGGCTTTCGGTGCCCACAAAATTCACGCCAAAACGATCGTTGTCGACCCGTTCAGCGATAATCCGAAAGTTCTGATCGGGTCTGCGAATTTCTCCAAACCCTCGTGTAAGGACAACGACGAAAACGCCGTGTTGATCGAAGGTGACAAACGTCTGGCTGCAATCCTGGCCACTGAGTTCATGCGCATGTATGACCACTACAAGTCACGTTGGTGGATCGAGGAATTGCGCGGCAGGAATCTACCGCCGAACACCCATCTCAAGAGCGACAAAAGCTGGAGCGAAACCGCGTTTGATCCGGACTCGGCCAGTCATAAATTCCGCGATCGTCTGGCTTTCTCGGGGCAATAGGCTGCAACGGTTGTTGGGCCACGATACGACGACTGGGCCCGAAACTCGGTACGGCCAATTCACCCGGCGTTCTGGACGGCGCAATAAGCCCTTTCTCAAGTCCGCATACTTGAATTCATTGGGGAAATTCCCGCTCATACTCAGGCTCATAACCTGAAGGTCGTAGGTTCAAATCCTACCCCCGCAACCAAAAGTCCTTTCTCGGGTGGATCAATTTAGAGGAACGCACGAGACGCCCGACCTTACTACATTCAGCGAACGACCGTCCCCAACGCATTCGGCAGTTGAACCGAAGTCCGGTCGCGATTGCAAATATCATCGGCAGCGCGGATGAAGACTTCGACCCCCTTTGTCAGGTCGACCAAGTTCACATGCTCACCCTCCTTCGGGTAGTAGCCGCTTCCGCCGCTCCGGATCCGTCCCTGTGGGCCGTAGCAAATCGAAGGGATTCCGGCGCGGGTTAGCGGCGCAGTATCTGCGTACCAACCGTCCCAGGTAATCTCAGGACTCTCACTCCAGACGTGCTTGTGAGCAGTCGCGATGCTCTTGACGACCAGTTCGTCCGGCGAAACCTCCGCGGCATGGGCGGTCTGCACGACATTCAGCTCGATCTCGATGTCGGGATTAACCACGCGGACCCGACGCGTCACGTCACGGACAGCCGCGACGATGTCGCTGTGGACTTTTCCGGGCATATGGCCAACCTCAAAATAGAGGCGACAGAAACAGGGCAGCTTGCTTGGCCGAAACGGATGGCCGCCCTCGATCGCAATGATGTTGGCGTGTCCGGCCGGCTCGCCGTGATAGTGTGTGTCGCGCATATAATCGGCGCTCCATGACTGCAATGCGGGGATTGCTCTCAGCATTTTTTCAATCGCGTCCTCGCCGGGTTTGACCGCGACCTTCTGGCCGCCTCGCCGGTAGGTCGCGGCGGGGTTGCCGCGGGTCGTCAGCTCGAAGAACACGTAGCCCCCTGAAGCAATCGAAATCCGATTAGATGTCGGCTCCGGAATGACCGTCATGTCTGCGGTAATTCCGTTGGCGACCATAAACCGGGCGCCGATCCCGCAGCCCCGATAACGCGCGCCCTGGTAACGTCCGACCGGCGTGTGGCAGGTTTCGCCGACGACACCGGCGATTACAAGATCGCCCCGGAACTGTGCTTTCGAACGCGCCAGAACCTCGGCTGCGAGGATCGATGCGGCGTGGCCACCTTTCATGTTGTAGACGCCGAGGCCGTAGATCCACTCACCGTCGCGACGCGCATGCGGCTGGTAGCCGGGACCAAGATCACGGATTCCCTCTTCATCCCCGCCGTATGGTGTATCCAAATGACCGGCATACATCAGCGTCGGTCCACCGCCTGTCCCTTCCAGCTGCCCGTAAACGTTGAACCTGTCCGGTTCGACCTCCTGGACTTTCGTCCGCAGGCCCGCTGCAGCGAACCGGTTCGCCAAGTAATCGGCAAGCCGCTTTTCGCCACCCATCGGACTTGGGATGTCGACCATCTCCATGGTCAGTTCCGCCACGGCAGCCTCATCGACGAGCGCCAAAGCATCTTCCACGATCGTCATATCCGATCTCTCCCCTTTAGTGTTACACTCTACCGTCGGCAGGCTCGAGTTGCTGAGCGGCCATCCTCCTGCGATCTCGAATCTCACTCACAAATCCCGAGACAACGGTCGCTATAACGATCGCGAGCAACAGGGTGCCGACCGGCCGCATCAGCGCGTCTAGGATCGTCGAATCCTGAAATATTATCATTGCCCGGCGAAAATTGAGGTCAACGAGCGGTCCCAGAATGATTGTTCCATCGCTTTCAGCAATGTTCGCGTTACTGTGTCGGTGCCGCCGCCGGCCGAGAACTGGATGAAGACCTGGATCGGCCGGTCCGCTCTTGTGCTAACGCGGACATAGCCGACCTCCCGGACGTGCCGGCAAACCCGGCAATTCCAATCAGCGATGCCGCTTGCAGGACAGTGCGCCTGCTAGGATAACGTCGTATCATGTCTCCCTCCTTTTTATCTCTATTCTGCCAGACAAGGGACGCCACGAGCGCGGGCAGCAAGGCGTCGCGTGGCGCGTTCTTCGGCGACCTGGCGCCAAGACCTGGGCCGAACACAGAATAATGACAGACCATCGCAAACCGACGCTTGCTGCATCGTCGGCAAGCCGCGTAACATCATCAACCAGACGAGCCAGAGCCTCTCTTAATCGAAACCGTTCGCTGCCCCAATAACTTTGATGACGGACAATATCGACATGGTGTTCACCCACAATGGTGGGATAGCCGAGGGTGCCGCCGCTGCGCTCAAGGAATCCGGGCGCAAGGACGACGTCTTCCTCGTCAGCATAGGCGGTCGCGACAGTGAGAAGGAGAACATCCAGGCTGGCTTGCAAGACTCGACGGTCGTCTATCCGCTCACTGCGAACGAGCACATTCTGGCGGCAGCGAAAGTGTGCGCCGGTGAACCGATTCCCGAAGCGATCGTCGTGACATCACAGCGGATTACGAAGGACAATGTCGATCGATTTGTGGGCACCAGACTTGGGGTCCCTGCGGACGAATTAGGCCTTCAGAAAGACGCATCAAAATCTCCTCGGCGTTCGCGCCGAGGAGAGGAGGATTCGAGCGATGAACGACATCTTAAATTCACCACCATTTCTGGAAGTTCGGGGAATCTCGAAATGGTTCGGGGGAATTCATGCCCTCGACAATGTGTCACTGAATTTGACCAAGGGTGAGGTGGTCGGAGTCGTCGGCGACAACGGCGCAGGTAAGTCGACGCTTCTGAAGACAATCGCCGGGGTCCATCCACCATCAACCGGCGAAATCTTCATCGGTGGTAAACCCGTCCATTTTGAGTCACCGAAGCACGCCCGGAACGCTGGGATCGAGACGGTTTATCAGAACCTGGCATTAGTAGAAGAGCTTGACGTTCCTGCGAATTTCTTCCTCGGCCGCGAACTGACCTATCATCAGTGGTTTCCGGTGATGCGGCGGAAGCAAATGCGGCAGATGGCACACGAAACTGTGCGTAATCTGCAAATCAAGATTCCTGGGTCCGACGCACGTGTCGCACAAATGTCCGGCGGTCAAAGACAAGGGGTCGCCGTCGGTCGCGCCGCATTCTGGCAGGGAAAGGCCTTGCTCCTTGACGAACCGACCGCGGCGTTGGGTGTACAGGAATCTGCGGAAGTTATGCGTCTACTGCGCCGCCTCGTACGGGAGCAACAGCTAGCGATGATGATCATAAGCCACAACATGGTGGAAGTCTTCGAGATGTGCGACACGATCGTCGTTCTCCGCCAAGGCAAGCAGGCAGCAACACTGGCAAAAGCCGAAACCACACCGGAAAAAGTCGTCGGATTTATTACCGGGGCGAACATTGCCGGCGTCTAGTCGAGAGCCTCGGCAATCCAACCCCGGCCGACGTCTACTTCGGACGCGGCCAGACCATCATCATCGAACGGGAAAGGATCAAACGACAAACAAACGCAAACAGACGCTTGCTGCATCGTCGGCAAGCCGCCTAACATCATTAACCAGATGGGGCCAGAGCCTCTCTCAAATTACACCGCTCGATGTCTCAAGAATTCTGACGACGGACAGCTAGAAGGAAGTGGCTCCCTATAAGAAGCGTCAGTTCTTGTTGGAAGATAATTGTCGCTTTCTTTGTAGTCTCCCATGAAGAACTCGCAAGTCGTTGATGTTTAGATTGGATCCTGATGCGGCGAGCAAAAGCGAGAGTACGAAGGCGCGGCAGGTCAGTTCACTTGGATTTTATACGCACTACGAACTTGCGGAGAAGCTTCGTAAAGAGGAAACCTCAGGCGTCGGGCCCACACCACATATAGAGGAAATTGCCTATAACCTCCGCGCATGCAATGACGTTGTCAAGGTCTACGTATTCGTCAATTTGATGAGCAACATCCGGATTGCCGGGACCATAACAGACAGAGGGGATACCGGCGTTGTAAAGCCAACCCACGTCGGAAGCAAAGCCAAGGCCTCCTAACTGCAATGCTTCGTGGCGCACCGATTGATGCGCGTCCATAAGTGCGCGCGTGCCAGGGTGATTAGCATCTATATCTGAGGGGAGCGTCTCTAGTGTGAAGCGGCTCGGTTTCCATTGAATCTCGGGCGGGTGCGCGCGGAGCCAAAGGTCAGCTTGGGCGGCTCGATGTATCTGATCTTCGACTTGCCTAAGGACTGCCCCCTTTTTGCGAGTGGGTAAATAGTAAATGGTGAAGTACAGCGTGCAACTGTCCGGAGTAATGAACGGATTCCCACCGCCCTCTATAAAAAATGGATTGATGATCTGCTGCCCGGCGGGAAACAGAGGGTGGACATACTGGTTCGCCCAATGTCGTTCCAATTCATTTAGCGCCGGAATGATCTTGAGTGCCATCTTTTCAAGTGCGTTTGCTCCCTCCAACTGTCCACCCGCGTGCAGGTACTGGATGCGCGTCGAGACATGTTGGGTGTAGGGGGCTCTTATCGTGACAGACCCGCTGATCGCGCCAATATTGGCAAAAACGCGGTGCCCTCCGGTGTCCTCTGCAACGATGCCGTAATCCGCACGATAGCCACGCTCCAAACAAGCCAGCGTTCCTGGCTCGTTCCGTTCTTCGCCCATTACACTCTCGACGATCACATCCCCTCGCAGACGGACCCCCAAATCTTGTAATGACTTGATGGCAAAATAGAATGCTGCCAAGCCTCCCTTCATATCACTGGAGCCGCGCCCATACAGGCGCCGCCCTTCGACTTTTCCCTCAAATGGCGGCGTGGTCCAAAGGTCCTCCCGCAAGACTTCCGCAACGTCTATATGCCCATTAAGAAGGGCTGAACTTCCATTGTGCGAGCCTTTCCACACGCCGACGACATTCGGGCGACCCGGAAACACATCCCATTGGTCCACTCTCAGCCCAATCTCCCGAAACTGCTGGGCGATCCATGCCTGAGCGGGACCCTCTCTGCCTGGAGGGTTTGAGGTGTCAAACCTTACCAGCGCTTGCAGCCATGCGATAAGGTCGTCCTGGTTCTCCTCGAGGGCGTGATGGAGTTCATTTCTCCACGACTCGCTGTCCATACGCGTCTGGCCTCTATGCGGCCTAGCGGGAATTTCCGACTTTTGCAGTGGGAAAATTTATATCCAGCTGGCTGAATTCAACGAGAAAACTCGATAGGCGCTTCGCCGCGAGGTCCAACAACCGCGCTCCTTTGCTCGCGGTGGCGAGTGTCGGGTCTCCCATCACTCCGCCCACCGACGAGCGACTGCCGTCAGTGGTTAGCGTGGCGGCTCCGTCCACAAACAAGTCCTGAGGGGAGAGCGAGGTTTGGGGATGGAAATCTTCCCGGACCGCGCGAGACATATCAATCAGCTCTGGAAAGAGATAGAGACCCAATGATGTCTCCATCTCGCAGGCGTGGGCAATCCCTCCGAAGCCGCTCTCAACAGGGAGATGGTTCCATTAAAGTGCATCAGGCTTGGAGAGTACCCCGACCAGATTGCGGGGGCGACAAGAACCGGCGGAACGGAGGCACGCTCAGCCGCGGCTTCGGCGATAGGCCTCGCCAATCCGCGCGTCGGTATCCACTGGCAAGTGGAGGCCATGCTGCCCAACTGCTCCTCAACATTACAAGCGCATCTTACGCCGCGGCGGCTTCGAGCCCTGGTCGGCGCAGCTCCCCATCGAACCCTTGAGGCTCTCATCTTTGTTGGTTAGTGTGATTTACCTAGTTGTGGCCGTTGCGAGTACGTGCGGCTGCTTCCTCTTCACCGGTGTCGGGCTGAACGTGTTGATCAGCTCTATCGTTATCTCTTGCAAGAATCCGGAGTCAACTTCGGCCGTGCTATATGGTGTTCCCCGGCCAGCGGGACCAGGGAACACCCATTGTTGTCACATGTGAACTACTACGCCTACTAGATTGGAGGAGCCCAGCCGGGCGGCGCCAGCGCCAGATCTGTAGGGAAGGTCTTGAAGATCTCAGGCGTGACGACGAAATAGTCAGTTGTCAGAAGCACGCGCTCGCAACAGTCGAAGACGCTCTGCCCCGGTACGGACTGACCGCGCGCTAACGCTACTCCGTACTTTGTCAGAAGGTAAGCCAGGCGGACCGGCTGGGCAGGTTGCATCCCCTGGAACCAACCGTCATTCATCATCTTGATGGACTGTTCGGTCATGTCGATCCCGACGAGGGGAATATCACCCGGTTGGTATCCGGCTCCCTGGAGGGCACGCGCGGCCCCATCGGCCAAAACCGAGCCAGCAGAATAGATTGCCTTGAGATTATCGCCGTGAGCGGTGAGGAAGTTTTCGGTGAGTTTCAGTCCATCCTCCACCCCGTGTCCGCTGTGCTGGCCATCAAGCAGTTTGACGTCGGGGAAGAGCTTGAGGGCTTCCAAGCACCCCTCTTGGCGTCGCCGAATGTGAGCGGGGCCTGCTGCGCCCCACATGGCCACCAGCCCGCCTTGGCCACCGATGTATTCTGCCAGGAACTTGCATTGCTGGAACCCCGTTTGATTGCTGTTTTCAGTGACAAAGAGTGGAACTTTAAAGTTACACGCAATCCCTGTGTCGTCAGCGACGACAACGATCCCAGCGTCGATTGCTTCCTTCACCGCCGGACAAACGCCTTTTGCGTCAATCGGCGTGACCAACATAACATCAACTTCGCGCGTGATCGCGTTCTCGATCTGACGGATCTGGACCTCCAGCTTGTCGTAGCCACCGGCATTGAAGAATTCGAGCTCGATACCCTCATCTTCATTCGCGTAAACCTGGTAACCATATGACTTGTTCGCAAAATAGGGGTCCCCTGCATTAGACATCAGAACCGCGACTGCGATCTTTTCCTGCGCTACCGTCGGTAGCGTGACGCCAGCGCATGCAACAACTGTCGCCACGATCAAGAGGGTGCCAGTTTTGAACAAGCGAATTGGATTGGACATAATGGGTGCCTCCTTCTGTTGTTAACGAAGCCGACCTCATTCCGGCCGTTTGCCGGTGTTTGTTAGGCGGTACCTCGCTACGCGGAACATAGATGGAATCGCCGACTTCGGCGATTTCCTCGTACCTGTCTACACCAAGCATCCCGAAAATGCATCGTACGCGCCATACCAATACATGTCCAGCTCGCTATTGATGTGATAGTACGCGCGTGTCGCTTTCATTGAGCGTTCGTGTGCGCCGAGATCCTGCGGCTGATCGCCGAACTCCGGCCGCAGCCACCACCAGCGCCGGCGTGACCCGTTCGGGTGTCATGAGTTCCAGCAAGAACCAAGGGAGAGGTGTGTCTTGATCACCACCAAATCGACACGCGCTGGCTTGCCGCAGGGCGTTTTGGCTCAAAACAGCACCTTTCGCACGGCAGCCGGCGGTCAGCCTTGCTGGGAAAGCCGAAAAGGCCCAATCTGAGGCTTCGATACCGTTCATCCGGTGAATGTCGGTTGATGGTAGATGGACGACAAGCAGAGGACGAGTTCATGAAGCGCGTTCTCAAAGTGCTTGCGACCGCATGTCTCTGCCTGCTGGCGTCGTTTAGCTACGGCGCCACGGCTGCCGAAGCGGTCCGCATCGGTGTGTCGCTTGGCCTAAGCGGCAAATATCGGGCTCCCGCCGCGATGCAAAAGCGCGGCTACGAACTCTGGCGCGACGAGGTAAATGCGCGTTCAAGAGGAAGGCGCGAGGTTTGGGCATGAATAGAGAGGAAAAGAGCGCGGCACTCTCTCGGTATCTGACCTGGGAGAGAATCGGTCTGCCCGCCGTGATCTTGTGCTTAATGGCTTTTTTCACGATCCTGGAGCCCCGCTTTCTCACACAAAGTAATCTGACTAATATTGGCCGTCAGGTATCTATCCTCGCCTTAGCGTCGTGGGGACAGACGTTGGTAATTCTTTCGGCTGGAATCGACCTGTCTGTGGGTGCTGTCGTGGCGCTGGTCAGTGTTGTAATGGGCCTGACCTTCAAGTTACTGGGACCTGTGCCAGGAATATTCGCTGGCCTCCTCGCTGGGGCGCTAGTGGGATTGTTCAATGGATTCATAGCGGGCAAGACAAGGGTGCCACCGTTTGTCATTACCCTCGCGTCTCTCTCGATAGTAAGAGGATTGGCCCTTACAATCACTGGCGGTGTGCCGGTGTGGGATTTTCCCGATTCGATTGTGTATGTGATTGGCAACGGCTACTGGTTGGGTATCCCAATACCCATTTACGTAGCAGGGATCGCCTTCGTGTTGGTCTGGGGTTTGCTGTATCTGACACCCTTTGGCACTCGTCTCTATGCTCTTGGTGGCAATGAGGAAGCCGCAGTGTTAGCAGGTGTCAATACCTCAAGAATCAAAATCGTAGTCTATACACTTTCGGGGCTGCTTGCCGGTGTTGGGGGCGTTGTACTGACGCTCCGTGTTCAATCCGGTCAACCCCTCTTGGGATCAGGTCTGGAGCTGCAAACGATTGCAGCTGTTGTCATCGGGGGCACCTCTCTATTTGGCGGCAAGGGAAGCCTCGTCGGCAGCCTCTATGGAGTTATCATCATCGGCGTTTTAGCCAATGGTTTGGATATCTTGAGCGTCTCAAGCTTTGTCCAACAGATTATTATCGGAGCAACGACTCTAGGCGCCGTTCTATTCACAACGTTGCGACTAAGGCGGGCCTGAAAGGAGGACCATTCAAATGGGGATTTGCCGCATAGAAGCGGAATTTACCCCACCAACAAGGCTATTTAATTGGGTTTTAGCCAGGCGGCCAACGTCGTCCTGATGCGCCCCCAAAACTGGGAGCGGTTCAGCTTCGGTAAATGGCTGAAGGAGGCGGCTTTACGGCTTCACCGCAACAAACTCGCCACGGCGCTGGCCAACAAACTCGCCCGCATCGCCTGGAGTGTCCTGCGACATAAGAAGACGTTCGACACCCATTGTCTTGGGGTCTCGGCCATCTGAGCCGACCTCATCAAGTTCGCGACTGAGAAACCGCATGGAACGGATCAAGATACGCGCCCAGAGTCTGATGGCACTTTTGGCTGCTCGACAGCCTTGCAGATAATGAGACCAACGGCGCGCGCGTACTCCCATCAAGGCCACGGCCCGCGAGCCGATCAAACAGGCCGGCTACATATCAGCGACTTCCGCGATCCAGCGCGACCTCACTTGCGAATAGCAGCCGGTCCATACGAGAGTGCCATGTGTGGACGGCTCCGAGTTGGCAAGGGTTTTCTGAACGATATCGCACGGGCTGGTCGGAGCTGCCATGTGTTCGGCCTGTTGATGCGGCGTCTTCAAATGGCCGCTGGCCATAATGCTCTCCGCGAGATCGGGTCCCGGTCATAAGCACGCGCTCTTTAGGCGCCGTGGCACTTGTGGGTTGTCCCGATCTCATGGGCCGACTGGCTTGGGTGCGTTATCTGTTCACTGCCCTTTCCAACCTCGTTTGCAGGACATCGTCTCCTGCGCGTCTCGATTGCTCCTACGTAGCTACAGGCTGTGGGGCCCGATATTTCTCATTGCGCGCCATCATCGCCCAGGCGATCCGGGCAATCTTGTTGGCCAAGGCGATGGCAGCGACCTTGATTGATCGCCGCTCCATGAGCCGGACCAGCCAGGGGTGGCGGGTGTAGCCTAACTGTTTGGCTCGCTTGATCACGGATAGTGCCCCAACGAATAGTAGTCGCCGCAGGTAGCGATTGCCCGCCTTCGAGATCGAGCCGAGACGCTCCTTGCCGCCGGTGGAGGATTGCTTTGGCACCAGCCCGATCCAGGCACTCAGATCACGCCCTGAACGGAAGACGTGGGGATCGGGGATGCTGGCAACAAGGGCCGTAGCGATGAGCGGGCCAACACCGGGAATGGCTTCAAGGCGCTTGCTGGTCTTGCTGCTCCGGTGGGAGACGAGAATGCGCCGATCCGCATCTCGGATCTGCCGCTTCACCAGCTCAAGCTGTGCCGCCAGGGCCATCAGGCAGTCGCGTGCTGCCGATGGAAGGCGGTCATCCTCCCCCTTGGCGATGAGAGCCAGCAATTGCTCAACACCATGGCGCCCGACACCGGCAACAATACCGAACTCGGCCAGGTGGGCGCGGATTGCGTTGATCAGTGTCGTGCGCTGGCGAACGAACAAGTGCCGGGTCCGGTGAAGCATCAAGACCGATTGCTGCTCGGGGGTCTTGATCGGCACGAAGCGCATGGTCGGGCGTTGGACCGCCTCGCAGATGGCTTCAGCATCAGCCGCATCGTTCTTGTTCCGCTTCACGTAGGGCTTCACATAGCGTGTCCGTGGTCAGGTAATTTGGAACCAAATGGGGACCTGACTTAAGAGGTGCTTCTGGCCATCTGGTTGATCATGCTACGCGGCGGTTTTGCGGTATTGCAAGCGCCGGTGTTCGATGGTCTGCCGTTTGATCCTTTCTCTTTTCAGCAGGATGGTTGGGCCGCGCCCGACCTGGCTGTCGTGCACCGCCGCGTCGGTAGTCCACCGTGCGTCCGTGTCCTTCTGCGACCGCTTGGCCGGCTGGTCCTTCCAGCCCTCCGGCGTCTCGCCATCCTTGATCCGCGCGTTGTCGTCACGGCTGTTGCGCTGCTTGGGGACCGGTACGATCGACGCGTCGATGATCTGGCCGCCCATCGCCAGGTAGCCCTGCTTCTCCAGATAGCCGTCGAAGTCCTCGAACAACGCCTCGACCATGCCCGCCCGCGCCAACTGTTCCCGGTAGAGCCACACCGTCTTGGCGTCGGGGACCTTGTCCTCAAGACCGAACCCTACGAACCGCATGAACGAGAGTCGCGAAGCTGGTACTCCACTTGGTCGTCCGAGAGATTGTAAAGCTCGCAGAGAACGATCGCCTTGAACATCGCCACCGCGTCCCAGGGCTTTCGCCCCGCCGGCGACTTCCGTTCCTCGGCCGGCTTGCGCCAGATCGCCTCCAGGCGGGCACGGAAATTCTCCCACGGAACCACCGCGTCGATCCTCGCCAAAGGATCGTTCTTGGCGTCCAGGCCGGCATACCGATTCGCGATGTCGAAAAAGCCCATTTGGCCCATGGTCGGTACGCGCCAAACCGTCCGGATTATAACCGATCAAGGCTCGGAACAGGGATTTTTAGAGGTGCCCTTAAGAGGTGCTTCTGGCCATCTGGTTGATCATGCTACGCGGCGGTTTTGCGGTATTGCAAGCGCGGTGTTCGAGCGCAGGATGGTTCGAAGTAGACGTCGGCCGGCGTGAGATTGCCGAGGCTCTCGTGGTAGCGGTGGTGGTTGTAGTGGCCGACAAAGGCTTCGATCTGCGCTTCAAGATCGCCAGGCAGATAGTAGTTCTCCAACAGGATGCGGTTCTTCAACGTCTGATGCCAGCGCTCGATCTTGCCCTGGGTCTGCGGATGATAGGGGGCGCCGCGAATGTGCTCCATGTCGCGGTCGTCGAGCCATTCGGCCAGATCGCCGGCGATGTAGCTGGAGCCGTTGTCGGACAGGAGCCGTGGCTTGTGAACGACGGTTGCCCGATCGCAACCTGACGCCTTGAGCGCCAGTTCCAGCGTATCGGTGACGTCCTCGGCCTTCATCGTCGTGCACAGCTTCCAGGCAATGATGTAGCGGGAGAAGTCGTCCAGCACGGTGGAGAGGTAAAACCAGCCCCAGCCGATGACCTTGAGGTAAGTGAAGTCGGTCTGCCAGAGCTGGTTCGGCGCGGTGGTCTTGTTTTTGAACTCGTCGGCCGCTTTCACGACGATAAAAGCCGGGCTGGTGATCAGATCGTGGGCCTTGAGCAGGCGATAAACCGAGGATTCCGATACAAAGTAGCCCTCAGTATCGGTGAACCGCACGGCCAATTCTCGCGGCGACAGATCGGTCTCCTTCAGCGCCAGCTGCACAATCTGGCCTCGCACCTCATCGGGGATGCGGTTCCAGACCCGACCAGGCCGCGAGCGGCGGTCCTCCAGGGCTTCCGGTCCGCCGGTCAGATAGCGATCGTACCAGCGATAAAACGAGGTGCGGGGGATGCCCAACTGCGCCAGCGTACGCCTGGCCGGCAGATGGGACAGCTCAACCAGCCGGATGATCTCCAGCTTCTCTGATGGTGGATACCTCATGCCTCGTCGTCCCCATCCGCGATCATGCTTTTTTTGAGCAGACGGTTGTCCAGCGTCAGATCGGCCACCGCCTCCTTCAAGGCCAGAGCTTCACTGCGAAGCTGCTTGACCTCGTCGGAGGTCGCCTCACGGGCCGTGTCCCCCGCCAGCCGTTTCTTGCCGGCCTCCAGGAAGTCCTTCGACCAACGGTAATAGAGGTTCTGGTTGATCCCCTCACGGCGACACAGTTCGGCGATGCTGTCCTCGCCGCGCAGCCCTTCCAGAACAATCCGGATCTTCTCTTCAGCGCCATAATGCCGGCGTGTCGCCCGGCGGATGTCCTTCACGACCTTCTCGGCCGATGCTTTCTGGCGAATGGTATTCCGTCTCATCGTTAATCCCTCTCGGGTTATGATGAGCCTGAAACACTCTCTTATTCAATCATCCCATTCGGTCCCAGGGGCGCCGACGCCGGACACATCTCGACGGGCTCCGCGTCGACGCGGTCGCCTCGATGCTCTACCGCGACTACTCGCGCAGGCAGGGCGAGTGGGTAGCCAATGTCCACGGCGGACGCGAAAACCTGGAAGCCATCGCGTTGCTGAGACGCCTCAACGAGGTCGTGTTCTCCCAAGTTCCGGGGATCACCACCTTCGCCGAGGAATCAACCGCCTGGCCCGCGGTTTCCAAGCCGACGTCGATGGGCGGCCTCGGGTTTGGCTACAAATGGAACATGGGGTGGATGAACGACACCTTGTCCTACATGGCGCACAATCCGATCCACCGCCGCTACCACCACCATCAGATGACGTTTGCGATGCACTACGCATTCTCGGAGAACTTCGTCCTACCGCTGAGCCATGACGAGGTGGTCCACGGCAAGGGGTCGTTGCTGGCGCGCATGCCCGGTGAAGACTTCGACAAATTTGCCAATCTGCGCGCCTATTTCGGTTTCATGTGGACCCATCCCGGCAAGAAGCTTCTCTTCATGGGGGGCGAGTTCGCGCAGGCGTCGGAATGGAACCACTATGCCGGCCTCGACTGGCATCTCCTCGACGTCGATTGGCATGCGGGCGTGCGCCGTTTGGTGCGCGACCTCAATCGCCTCTATCGAGAGCTCCCCGCGCTGCATCAACACGACTGCCGCAGCCAGGGCTTCGAATGGATCGAGGCCAACGCCGAGGAGGATTCGGTCTACTCCTGGATCAGGTACGGCGAAGACGACGCCCGGCCAATTGTCGTGGTCTGCAACTTCACCCCGGTTGTAAGAGGCGGATGGCGCGCCGGCGTGCCCGCTGCCGGACATTGGATCGAGCGGATCAACACCGACGCGACCATCTATGGTGGTAGCGGGCAGGGCAATCTGGGCGGGGTGGAGAGCCAACCCATATCAGCCAACGGGCGATCCCATTCGATCGACATCAAATTGCCTGCCCTGGCGACCCTGGTCTTCGAACTCGCATCCTGACCGTCACCTGCCTGGCGCGCTGCAGCCGGACGTTGCGGGGCGGATCTCCGCCGCACCGTCAGATACGTCGGAAGCGACTCAGCCAGCAGTATCTCCCTGCGTCTGCGCGGCAATGGAACCTACTGCACGAA
The DNA here is from genome assembly GCA_963663975.2 of uncultured Bauldia sp. Lineage (GTDB taxonomy): Bacteria > Pseudomonadota > Alphaproteobacteria > Rhizobiales > Kaistiaceae > JANQRX01. Next base: position 539,830 of record CAXXRA010000015.1, read on the forward strand.
ACGGGTTGGCACACCCCGGGCAAACGAGAGTCGAGTTGGACGCGCCCTCAGCCTGGCGTGGTCGAAGAACCCGCCCTTGCGATGATCTTGTTCAGCCATATTGTGAAAATCGTTGTGATGGCCGTGCCTGGCTTGGTTGTCCTCTGGCGGAAGCGGGATCACGATCGGCTCGTTGCAGAAAGTCGGGGTCAATGCGGACGCGAAAACGTGAGGCCGCGCCACGACGACGGCGATGTTAGAAGGCAGGAGGTGAATCGTGAGGGTGTATTTTGGGCTGCGACCAAATCACAGATATGTGCGAGGCGGGCATATCATCGACCTGCAGACGGGCATCGCGCGTACGGTCCACACTCCACTGGGCATTGACGGCGTCTACGGTCGACAGACCGAACGCGCCGTGCGCTTGTGGCAGAACAAAAACGGTCATCCCGAGACAGGATCGGTCGATGAACACACCTGGACCGGGGCAACCGGGCGTGACCTCCCCAGCCAGTTTCGTCGTTGCCTGGCTGTTACCGCGGCCTTCGAGGGGCACGGATATACCTTCGCCGCCGGCAACTGGGACAATGCGTATCTGACCTGGGGCGTTATCGGGTTTACGCTGAAACATGGGAATTTCGGAACGGTGATCCGGACGATACAAGATCGCCACCCGGGTCTGCTTGGCGGCACCATCGGGCAAGACAAGAGCCGGGAAATTCTCGACGTCATTTCCGCTCCGGCGGCCGACAAACGCAACTGGGCCGACGCGATCTCACTGCCGCCGCGAAAGTATCGAGTTCGACGTGACTGGGAGGACGCCTTCAAGCTGCTCGGACGAAGCGCCGAGGTGCAGACGATCCAGGACGAAATCGCCTACCGGATTTACTGGAAAAGGGCGGTCGCGGGTCTGAAGGAATTTGGGCAATTGACGGAATCCGACGCCGCAATGTTTTTCGATACGGCCGTGGAGAACGGCGGTGTCAACGATGAGAAGGCCCGGTTGATCAGAGCCGGACTGGCGGCCAATCCAGGCGTTGAAGGCCGGGCGCGGCTTGAAATTCTTGCCAATGCAATCGCCGACGGCAGCAATCCCGATTTTCGGGATGACGTCTTTTCCCGACGCAACGCGATCGCAACCGGTCAGGGGGTCGTGCACGAGGCATCGTATTTTCTCGAAGACTGGGCGGTCGGATTGTACGGCGTGACGGTGGACGAGCTGGGCAAGATGGCGTGAATCACCGCCGGCGCTGTTGGCGCGCCGAAAGCGCGGCCCGCAAGGGATCGGGCGTGTGACGGCCCTACGCCTGCCACAGTGCAGAAGTCGCGGTGTATCAATCTCTTGCGGTCGATCGGCGACCGAGCGTTACCGCGACCCCCAACGATGCTGGCGTCGCATATGCGGAACGACACATCGGCCTGCGCCTGTTAGAAGTGCGCTGTCGAACAAACTGGCGGCGGCCTGTCGATGTGGCACCGGCGGCTCGACCATGTCCGTCGTGGAATGAACCATCCCGTGTGATCCGAACATGTCCAAAGCCTACGACTTGATTGTCATCGGCTCCGGGCCGGGCGGCGAAAAGGGGGCCGCGCAGGCCGCCTATTTCGGCAAATCAGTGGCCCTGATCGAGCGCGCCGCGGTGTTGGGTGGCGCTGCCGCCAACACCGGCACGCTGCCCTCCAAGACGCTTCGCGAGACCGCCTTGCACCTCACCGGATTTCACAATCGGGACCTTCAAAGTCTCGACGTCAGGCTGCGCCATCGCGTCAACGCGCGGGAGTTTCTGAGGCGGGCACACCAGGTTTCGGAAAATGAGCGACGGCGCGTGGCGCGCAACCTACAGGCTCACCGGGTCGAAACGGTTCACGGTGGTGCGACCTTTCTCGATGCCAACACGATCGAGGTGACACACCAGGATGTTTCGACGTCACGATTGACCGGCGAGGTGGTGCTGATCGCCACCGCTGATGGAGGCAACGGCAGACCTGTTCATTCAGACCTGCTTCAACTATCCGACGCTTTCGGAAATCTATAAGTACGCCGCCTATGCCGCCCTTGGCGCCCTTGGCGCCCGCGCGCGCGGGTGTGAAGACAACGCCGAAACGTACCAGCGGCTTCCGGTCTCCAAACGCCGGCGTTGAGGTCGATTAGGCCGGCGCCGGTCGTCATGGCGCGCCGATGAAGCCGCGGCGATTCAAGTGGACAAGAGCCCGAGGTTTGGGGCACCGCCGCTTCGCAACATCCGATCGTGACCTGATGCCGCGGCGGTGGTCGCGCCGGCCGTCACATCAGCAGCGGATCGGTGATGATTTCCACCAGCCCCGGGCCGTCGGCCGACAGTGCCGTGGTCAACGCCTCGCTCAGCTCGTCGGCGTGCTCGACGCGAATCCCGATACCGCCGCAGCTCCTGGCGTACTCGGCGAAGCTCGGATTATGCAGCGAGGTCTGCCAGACATCCCACTCACCGTTTCGCTGCTCCTTGGAGATTTTGGCCAGTTCGGCGTTGTTGAGGAGCACATGTGTGATGTCCATGCCGTACTTCACCGCGGTGGTGAACTCGCCCATGTACTGGCCGAAACCGCCGTCGCCGCTGACCGACACCACCTTGCGACCGGTGTTGGCTGCCCATGCGCCCATGGCCGCCGGGAAGCCGAAGCCGATCGAGCCAAGATAGCCCGACATCAACACCGACTGCGCCCGGCACTCGAAATAGCGGCCGAAGGAGTAGGTGTTGTTGCCGACATCGACGGCCATGATCGCATCGCCGGGCACCGTCTCGCTCATGCGCTGGAACACGATCGCCGAGTTGATGCCGCGACCATCGTCCTTGGCCGCGCGCGAGGCCTTGTCCACGCGCCACAGTTTCCACCGTTCGGCCAGTTCGGCGCGGTGGTCGATACAAGCGCGCTCGGCCGGCAGCGCGTCACGCAACAATGCGGCGGTGACGCCGATGTCGCCCCAGACCGGGTCATCGACGCTGTGAAACTTGCCCAGCGCCATGCGGTCGAAATCGACCTGGATGGTCGGTTTGCGGTCGTCGATCCCGGTGTGCTCGGAGAAGGAGGCGCCGAACACGATCAACAGATCCGACTCGTTCATGAACCAGGCGGCCACCGGCGTGCCGCTCCGCCCGATCACGCCACCGCCGAGGGGATGGTCGTCGCCGATCTGACCCTTGGCTTTGAAAGTGGTGATGACCGGGCAGTTCAACGCTTCGGCCAGCGCAATCACTTCGCTCATGCCGTCGCGCGCGCCATAGCCGGCAATGATCAGCGGACGCTTCGAGCGGACGATGCGGGAGAGGGCGTTGCTGACCGATATCGCGGCCGGCGTGATGGCGGTGGGAGCCAGGCGGCCGTCGGGCCGGCCCGGCCCTTGGGTGCCGGCGTCGAGCACCTGCACTTCGTCGGGCAGGATGAGATGAGCGACGTCACGCTCGACGATGGCGTTCTTGACCGCCAGCGACGCCAGTTCGGCGTGGTTGCTTTCGGGCAGCACGGTCTGGCTGAAACGGGTGACCGCCTCGAAGGCCGATTTGAGGTCGATGTCCTGGAACGCGCCCGGTCCGAGCACCTGGGTCTGGACCTGTCCGGTCAGTGCGATCACCGGGGCGCGATCGACCTTGGCGTCCCACAGCCCGGTCAGAAGATTGGTGGCCCCCGGTCCGGCAATCGACAGACAGGCCGCCGGCCGTCCCGTTGCCTTGGCGTAGCCGGAGCAGGCGAAGGCGGCCGCGCCTTCATGTCGGATGCCAAAATATCTGAGCTTGCCGCGCTTGGCCTGGATCCGCAGCGCCTCGGCCATGCCGAGATTGGAATGGCCGACCATGCCGAACACGGTATCGATCCCCCAGGCGACCAGGGTTTCGGCAATCACATGGCTGACCGTCCATTGCGAATGTTTGGGTTTCGGCAAAGCGATTTCGATCCGGCCGTTCTCTTCCCGAACCTTCAGCGTCCCCGCGGTCATGTCATAGCCGTGTCCGCGGCCGGTTCTGAGGTCGAAATCGTAGCCGTGCCACGGGCAGCGCAGCGCGCCTTGGCACACTGTACCCTCGCCGAGGGGGCCGCCCTGATGGGGGCATTGACCATCGAGCGCGAATGTTTCGCCGTCATGGCGAACCAGCGCGACGGGTTTTTCGCCAACGGTCAGCGCGCGTACCTCGCCCTCGGCGAGGTCATCGGCGCCGCCGAGCGCCACCCAGGCTTCCTCGGTCGTTTCGGTGGCTCGTGCGGCCGCCGAGATGGTGCGCGCCTCGTCGTCGTGAAAACCGGCATACCAGTGGCTGCCGTCGCAAAACGGTTTGTTGCGCGACTTGCCGCAGCGGCACAGGGTGTAGTGTTCGGGGCTCGCACCGCTGCCGAACTCGACGCCCTTCAATTCGATCGACCCGCGGACATAGTAAGGACCATCGTGGGAGACCTGGACCTCCGCGTCCTTGTGAAAGCTGGTCTGAGCCTGGTCGTTCTCGATGTAGCTCAGCGCGCCCGACGGGCAGGTGCGGATGATGCGGACAATGTCCTCACTGTTTTCGGCGTCGGGATCGATCCACGGCTCGACGCCCAACCGCCAGACCGCCGGCAGCCAGTCGCTGCAGAAGCCGGCGTGCGAGCACACACCACGGTTGTCGAGGATGGTGACATCGCGGCCCTGGTAGCGGTCCAACCGGTCGGGAACGCGCTCGTCGGTCTTGTCGTCGGTGAAGCCGATCCGATTGTGGGTGCCGTCGCAAAACGGCTTGTGACTGGAGCCGCCGCAACGGCACAGGATGAAGCTCTGTTTGGTGGCAATCCGGTCGCCCCGCGAGTTGACGACGCGGGTCACATTATTGGCCCTGATCGGGCCGTTCTTGATCAGTTCAAGCGTCGGTTTGGCGCTGACGGTATCGTTCATCTGCTCTTGGCTCTGCCGCTGCTCTGGTCGGGACTGTTGGTGGCGCCGGAACGCGCCAGCGCGCGGTCGGAGCCATAAAGAGAGTCAGCGCTGGGAACATTTTCTCTTCTGGGCCAGGTTGATTCTGACCCTATAGGACGCCGCCGCCGCGAACCACGCCGCCGGCATCTCACAAGTTCTTGAGCCGGCTACCATTGGGGCCGTCGGCTTTTCCTATAGGCTGGCCGCCGATTCCCGCTTCGGCGCGAGGTGAGCCCATCTCGCGAGGCTTGTCGACATGAACACCCTGGCCTTCATCATCATTGCCGCCGGCGTCGTTTTCTACAGCCTGGTGTCGCGGCGTCTCGAGACGTCGCCGATCACCGGCCCATGGTGTTCGCAGTCTTCGGGCTGGTCGTGGGTCCGTTTCTGGGACTCGCCGACCTCGATTTTGACCACGGTTTTATCCACGGCCTGGCCGAAATCACGCTGGTGCTGGTGCTGTTCACCGATGCCGCGCGCATCGACCTGCGCATGGTCCGGCGCGACCACGACCTGCCGATCAGAATGCTCGGCGTGGGCATGCCGCTGATCATCATCGCCGGCTTGGTCGTCGGGTTGGCTTTGCCGCTCGGCCTCGGATTCTGGGAGGCCGCGCTGCTGGCGGCGATACTTGCTCCGACCGACGCCGCGCTCGGCCAGTCAGTGGTGGCAAGCCCGCTTGTCCCGGCGCGGATTCGGCAGGCGCTCAACATCGAAAGCGGCCTCAACGATGGCATCGCCCTGCCGCTGGTGCTGCTCTTCTTCAGCCTGGCGGCGATGAGCGAAGGCGCCGGGGCGGAGCGGAACTGGATCGTCTTCGGCGCCATGCAGGTGATCCTCGGACCACTGACCGGAGGGGTGGTCGGTTGGGTTTTTGCCACCCTCATCGATCGCGCGGTCAAGGCGGGCTGGATGACCCAAATCTTCGAGGGACCCGCTGTGTTGGGCGTGGCATTGCTGTCGTTCGCGAGCGCCGAAATGATCGGCGGCAACGGCTTCATCGCCGCCTTTGTGGCCGGCGCGATCTTCGGCAATCGGGTGCGCGATCGCTGCACCTTTCTGTTTGAGTTTGCCGAGGCCGAAGGCCATCTGCTCGTTCTGATGACCTTCCTGGTGTTCGGCGGAGCCATTGTCCCGGAGGCCATCGGCGGTATCGGTTGGGCGGTGGTGATTTACGCGATTGTGAGCCTGACCGCGGTTCGCATGGCTCCGATCGCGATTTCGCTCATCGGGGCGGGACTGAAACGGCCGAGCGTGGCGTTTCTGGGATGGTTTGGACCGCGCGGGCTGGCGTCGATCCTGTTTGCACTGTTCGTCCTTGAAGATGGCGCCATTGCCGGGGCGGAAATCATTCAGGTCGTGGTCACGGTCACCTGCGGCCTGTCGATCCTGGCCCATGGCCTCAGTGCCGCGCCGCTGGCGGCGCTGTACGGGGCCTTCATCGATCGGGCCAAGAGCATGCCCGAAAACGAGTCGGTCGCCGCCATGCCGACGCGGGCAGGCAGGATGTTTATGACCGCCGGCGAGTGAGCGTTCACCGATGCCGGCACATCGGAAGTCGGAAATTTTTCATCGGGAGGATTGGATGCTAAACCAACTGCAGGAAAAATGGTGCGCGGAGAGCCGGTGGGATTTCTCGGACCTCAAGGTGTTGTTCCTGAACTGTACGCTGAAGAAGTCGCCGGAACTTTCGCACACCGGAGGCCTGATACGGATTTCGCGGGAAATCATGGAGCGCAATGGTGTCAGTGTGGAGGTGCTGCGCCCGGTCGACTTCGAGATCGCGTCGGGCGTCTATCCCGATATGACCGAGCGCGATTGGGACAAGGACGATTGGCCGGCGCTCTACGACAAGGTGCATCAAGCAGATATTCTGGTGATCACCTCGCCAATCTGGCTGGGTGAGAAATCCTCCATCTGTACCGGGGTCATCGAGCGGCTCTACGCCAATTCACATATCCTCAACGAGGCGGGGCAATACGCTTATTACGGTCGCGTCGGCGGCTGTCTGATCACCGGAAACGAGGATGGCGCCAAGCACTGCGCGATGAACATCCTCTATTCGCTGCAGCATCTCGGTTATGTGGTGCCACCCCAGGCGGACGCCGCCTGGCTCGGCGAGGCCGGCCCGGGGCCGTCCTATCTCGATAAGGACTCGGGCGGACCGGACAACGATTTCACCAACCGCAACACCACCTTCATGACCTGGAACCTTCTTCATCTGGCGCGGATGATCAAGGATGCGGGCGGTTTGCCTGCGCACGGCAATCAACGCTCACTGTGGGACGCCGGCTGCCGGTTCGATTTCGACAACCCCGACTATCGCTAGGACCCATGAATCTGGCATTCGCCGCCGGCGCATCGTCACGTCGGCGCGTCGTCCGTCATTTGACTGCCAAAGTCAGCTTGATACGGTGCTATCGGAGCGTAAGGCGGCGCGTCGATCCTCAAGCAGATTTTGACCAGCGTCGAGGAGGCGGCCATCAGCCTGGGTGCCTCACCCGGCCGCGTGTTTTTTGAAAATCACCCTGGCACTGATGATCCCAGGCATCGTCGCCGGCGCCATGATGGCCTTCGTCACCGCCATCAACGAGTTGTCGTCGTCGATCATTCTCTATGTCGGCGGCACCATGACCATGCCGGTGCGCATTTATCTGTCGGTCCTGGACGGCGAGTTCGGAACCGCCGCGGCGCTGTCGACGATTCTGTTGGTGTCGACCGGCGTCGCGGTCTATTTCGTCTTCCGCTATTCCAGTAGCAAGGAAAGCGCCTTCGTCTGACGGTGCCTCGTTGGCAGTCAAGCGGATCATGCTTTCGCAGGCGGCGGGGTACCGTGGCCTGGGGTGAGGAGTTCAATGCTCTTTGGGCGTTGCAGGTTCCGTGGCTAGAGCCGTCTTGGTGCGCCGGCGTTCGACTGCCATTTGGTTGCTGGCCGCCGGCCAGACCATCGCCTGGGCGGGTCTCTACTACAGCTTTGCCGCACTGCTCCCGACGTGGGAGCGCTCGCTGGGCTGGAGCAAAACCGATCTCACGTTCGCGCTGACGGTCGCGGTCGTGGTCTGGGCGGTAACGGCGCCGCTGGCCGGCCGGATTGTCGATGCCGGGTTCGGGCGGCTGCTGCTCGGGTTTGGCGCTATTGGCGGGGCGCTGGCACTGATCGGGCTGGCTGGCGTTCGCGATCAAGCCGGCTTTATCGCGGTCTGGGCGATCATCGGGCTGACCCAGGCGGCGTGCCTCTACGAAGCATGTTTCGCCTTCGTCATGCGCACTGCCGGCAACGATGCGCGCCGGGCGATCACCAGGATAACGCTGGTCGCCGGCTTCGCCTCGCCGATCGCATTTCCCGCCGGCGCCTACCTGGCGCATGCCTTCGGATGGCGGGGCGCCGTCATCGCCTTTGCCGCCGCGGTCGCCGTGCTTGCGGTACCGCTGCTCCTTGTCGGGGCGCATTGGCTCGAAACCTCCGGCGACGAACCTGGCCACGCCGCGCCGAGCGGTGGCGGGGGACCGGTCTTGCGGGCGGCGGTCGCACGACCCGAATTCTGGCTGATCGCAACCGCCTTCGCGATGATGGCGCTGAACCATGGCATGATCCTCAACCACATCATTCCGCTGCTTGGCGAGCGCGGCATGAGCGAGGCCTCGGCGGTGGCGATCGCCTCGATCATCGGCCCGATGCAGGTCGCCGGGCGGGTGGCGATCATGCGCTACGACAACCGCGTCAGCCCGACCGGGATGACCTTGGTCTCGTTTGTCGGTGTGTTTGCGGCGGCACTTGTTCTGCTGGCGGCCGGCGGCTCGTTGGCCTTGGCGGCAGCGTTCGCGGCGATGCAGGGCGCGGCCTATGGTGTGACCAGCATTTTGAGGCCGGTGGTTACCGCCGACTATCTCGGCCGCACCGGGTTCGGGTCGGTTTCAGGCCTGGTCGCGGTGCCCAGCCTGGCCGGATTTGCGGTTGCGCCCTATGCCGGTGCGCTTGTGTGGAGTGCCGGAGGCTACAATCTGATGATTATCGTGGCGGCCGCAATGGCGGCGCTTGGCCTGGCCTGCGTGGCGGTGCTGCGCTGGTCGCGGGGGGCACAGATTCACTTGCGTCTGCGGCAATAGAGCTCGAGCCTGTGACGAACCAGATCATAGCCGAACTCGGCTGCGATCTCCGCCTGCAGCTTTTCGATCTTCTCCGATCGGAACTCCAGTACGGTGCCGTTTTCGATGTCGATCAGGTGATCGTGGTGGGGCACGTCGGCGGTCTCGAAGCGCGCCGATTCCCCTTCAAAGGCGTGGCGATGAACGACGCCCTGAACCTCGAGCAGCGACAGGGTGCGATAGACGGTCGACAGCGATACCGAATCGTCGATATCGCGCGCCCGCCGATGCAATTCATTGGCATCGGGGTGATCGTTGGCGGCGGCCAGAACCCTGAACAGCGCCAGCCTCTGGCGGGTGATCCGCACCCCGCCGGTCCGTGCAGCCGCCTCAATCACCGCGGCGCGATGTTCGATGTCCGCCATGGCGGAGACCATAGCTAAATGCGAAGCATTTGCAAGTTCCAGTTGCGAATTGCGGCTGCCCCAAGCCCGTTCCGCGCGCGGGAATGTCCCGCTAACCGACCTTGACCACCCGGTCGCCGACCGCCACCCGACCGTCCCGCACGACGCGGGCGTAGATACCCCGCAGGCGCAGCCTTTTGCCTTCGCCGGTGTTGACGAAGACGCAGGCGTCACGCCCGTAGCGCTCGATGAAACTGGCGCAGCCATGGCGCGTGTCGGTGATTTCGATGATCGCCGAGCCAATGGCCAGGCGTTGGCAGGGAGGCGTGTTGTCCGGGGTCAGATCCATATCGATGAACAGATTGTCGCCGGCGGGTGCCCAGTTGGCTGGCTCCTGCGCGATCAGGGCGATGCAGCGCGCATTCATGATGCAGATTTGAACGTCCGGGTGCGGATCGCCGTCTTCGGTCGATTTCCAGCAGCCCTTGGCCCAATGGTCGCCATGGGTGCCGCCGTCAAGGCTGATCTCGACGCTGTTGAGATCACGGCGCTGGCCTTTTTCCGGCCTGATGACGATGCCGCGAAGTCGGGGAGGCGAGGATTTCGGCAAGGCCGGCCCGAAGCTCGGCGAGGTCGAGATGTCGGGGCATGTTGGTTGGTCCGGGCGGGTACGCGTGAAAGCCGGTGCGGTCGCATCAAATTTCGCGACGACCGACGGGATTATGCCGCCGGACGCCGCAGGTGGCAACTGCATCGCACCGGTGTTCTCGACTGTCCGGCGCTCGTGCCCTGTGACCAGGGGGCGACCGTAGGCGAGTCGGCTGGCTGTTTTCAGTTGACGGCGCAGAAACCGCAAAGGCCCTTGAGTTCGATGGTCGCCTTGCCGATGCGGAAGTCGTGCCGCGAACCCCAGGCGCCGAGACGCCGCATCGTCGTGTCGTCGGCGAACTCCGCCACGGTGCCGCACGCTTCGCAGATCGCGAACGCGACCGCGTGATGGCTCTGGCCGCCGGGGTGGCGGCAGGCGACAAAGGCGTTGAGGCTCTCCAGACGGTGGACCAGGCCATAATCGCATAACTTGTCCAGCGCGCGATAAACCTGAAGCGGCGCGCGAAAACCGTCGCCACGCAGGCGATCGAGAATGGTGTAGGCGCTGAGCGGCCCGCCGGCATCGGCCAGCGCCGACAGCACCAGAAGCTGGTTCCGGGTAAGATCGCGTTGTGCGGCTCGGGGCCCGGTCATGATCGCGTTCCCGGCCGACTTCGCCGCTGTTTGAGGACGCGTTTGAACGGCAGCAGGCCGACCACAAACAGCGCGAAGGCGGCCACCACGATCGACGGGCCGGAGGGCGTATCCCAAGCCAGCGAGCCGAAAAGCCCGGCCACCACGGCGGCCGCGCCGATGATCGCGGCCAGCACCGCCATCTGCTCGGGGCCACTGGCAAATCGTCGTGCGGTGGTGGCCGGGATGACCAGCAGCGCGGTAATCAGCAGGGCGCCGACAATCTTCAGCGCGATGGCGACCACGGCGGCCAGCAGCAGCATGTAGATGAGATCGGCGCGTCCGGGAGCGAGTCCCTCCGCCGCGGCGAGCTCCTCGTTCACCGTGGCGGCGAACAGCGGCCGCCAGATCCACACGAGCAGCACCAGCACCACCGCGCCGCCGGCGTAGATCAACGCAATATCGGCGGTCGAAACCGCCAGAATATCGCCAAACAGGATGCCCATCAGATCGACCCGGACCCAGGTCATGAAGGCAATGGCGACCAGTCCCAGGGCGAGCGCCGAATGGGAGAGCAGGCCGAGCAAAGCATCGGAGGCGACCAGCCGATAACGCTGGAGGCCGACCAATGCCAGCGCGATCGCCGCCGATACCGTGAACACGGTGAGCGTGATGTCGATCTCGGACATGAGCGCCAGTGCCACGCCGAGCAGGGCGGCATGGGATAACGTGTCGCCGAAATAGGCCATGCGCCGCCACACAATGAAGCAACCGAGCGGTGCGGCGACCACGGCGACCCCGATGCCCGAGATCAGCGCGCGGGAGAAGAAATCATCGAACACGGCCGCTCTCTGCCTGGCTGTCACGGTCGGTCGGCTGCAACTGGCCGTCCGGGAGATGGACGTGATCGTGGTGGTGCTCGTAGAAGGCCAGCGTCGCGGCGGCACGATCGCCGAACAGCGCCTGGTAGGCAGGGCTGGCGGCAACCGCCTTCGGCGTGCCCTGGCAGCAGATGTGTCCGTTCAGACAGACCACCTTGTCGGTGGCGGCCATCACCACGTGCAAATCATGGGAAATCATCAAGACGCCGCAGCCGAGTTCGTCACGGATCTCCGCGATGAGATTGTAGAGGGCGATCTCGCCGTTGAAATCGACGCCCTGCACCGGCTCGTCGAGGACCAGCAGGGCGGGCTGGCGGGCGATCGCACGGGCAAGCATGGCGCGCTGGTACTCACCGCCGGACAGGTGACGGATTTCAGCACTTTCGAGATGCCCGATACCGACCCGCGACAGCGCCGCCTCAATAGCGTTACCGGTCAGCCGTCCGGTCAGCGTCATGAAACGGGTCACCGTGAGCGGCAGGGTCCAGTCGATGGCCAGCCGTTGCGGCACATATCCGACGGTGAGGCCGTCCGCGCGTTTCGCGCGCCCTTCATCGGGCTTCAGCGTGCCCAGCGCCATTCTGGCGGTGGTCGATTTGCCGGACCCGTTGGGACCAATCAGGGTCATGATCTCGCCCGGGAAAATGTCGAGATCGATCCCCCTGACAAGCCATCGATTGTCGCGCAGGATCCCGGCATTGCGAAGAGAAATCAGGGCGGCGGCGTTGTCGAGCATGGACATGGGACCGATGTTGGACGGCGGAGCTTGAGGCTCCGCTCGCCAGCCGTTATATCCCAACCCCAACTGCAATGTAATAACATTACGTCACGAGGATCGCGAACGGTGGTTGCCAACCAGCTCCTTGCACTGGGCTTCGGTCTGACGGTCTGGCTTGCATCAGTCACCGCCGGGAAGGCCGAACCGGTCGTCGTGGCCTCCATCAAACCGGTGCATTCTCTGGTGGCGGCAGTGATGGAGGGAGCGGGCGAGCCGGCGCTCATCGTTGCCGGGGCAGGGTCGCCGCATGCCCACACCCTCAGGCCGTCGCAAGCCAGAGCGCTCGAGCTGGCGGACGTCATCTTCTGGATCGGCCCCGGACTGGAGGCTTTTCTCACAAAGCCGATGGCGACGCTTGGACAACGGGCGAATGTGGTCGAACTCATGCAGATCCCCGGCCTTGCCAAGCGGGCGCTTCGAGTCGGCGGTGTATTCGACGATGACGGCGAACCGAGCGGCGCCGATCGTGACACCACCAGGACCGTGCCCAAGGGCAGCGATGGGGCCGCGGGTTTCAACCCGCATATCTGGCTCGACCCGCACAATGCCAAGGCGATGGTGCGCGGGATCGAGGCAACGCTGAGCGATGCCGATCCCGCCAACTCGGCGATTTACAGGGCTAATGCCGAAGCCGTTGCCACGCGGCTCGACGACCTGACCGCCGATATCGCCGATATGCTGCTACCGGTGAGCCAGGGCCGCTTCATCGTCTTCCACGATGCCTACCGGCACTTCGAAGACAGGTTTGGTCTCGCCGCCGCCGGCTCGCTGACGGTGAGCCCGGAGGTCATGCCGGGCGTGGCGCGCGTCGCCGAGATCAGGAAGACGGTGTTGGCGTTGGATGCGGTTTGCGTGTTTTCCGAGCCGCAATTCCAACCCGGGCTGGTGAGCGTGGTGAGCGAGGGGAGTGGGGCCAGGTCAGGCGTGCTCGATCCCATGGCCATCGCGATCGATGAAGGCCCGGACCTCTACTTCAAGCTGATCCGAGACATGGCGTCGTCGATCCGCGCTTGCCTCGATCCGGGAAGCTGAAGGCCTGGCGTCGCTCAGCGCAGCTGATCGTCACCCGCCGAGGAACAGGCGCCCGACATCGGGATCGGCCAGGAGCGCGTTGCCGGTACCGGCCTTGGCAATCTGGCCAGAGGTAAGCACGTAGCCGAGGTCGGCAAACTCGAGCCCTTTCTTGGCGTTCTGCTCGACCATGATCAGGTTCTTGCCCTCGCCGTGCTGGAGATCATCGAGGATTTCGAACACGCTATCGATGAAGCGCGGCTCCAGTCCGATCGACGGTTCGTCGATGAGCAGCACCTCCGGGTCCATGACCAGCGCGCGGGAGATCTCCAGCAGCCGACGCTCGCCCCCCGACAGCACGCGGGCCGGCTGGTGACGACGCTCGGCAAGGCGCCCGTATTTCGAGAACACGCGCTCGGCAGCGTCGCGGGCCTCCCTGGTGTTGGGCTTAAGATAACCGCCCATCCACAGATTCTCCTCCACGGTCATATCGGGAAAGACTGAGTTGTCCTGGAGGACATAGGCGATACTGGCGGTTCTCAGCCGGTCGCTCGAGTCGAGTCGGGTCACATCGCGTCCGTCAACGGTGATCGAACCGCCGGTGATTTGGGTGAAGCCAAATATCGAATGGAGGACGGTCGACTTGCCGGCGCCGTTGGGCCCGATCAGGCACAGCGACTGGCCTTTGCCGACGCGCAATGAGACTTCGTGTAGGATCTCCATTTGTCCATAGCCGGCGCGCAGCGTGTCGATCCTGACCAGCGGCTCGCCGTCGACGAGTTGGTCGAGATCGTCGACCGATGGCGCATCGCGTGAAAACCGCGCCACCTCCTGGGCGACGGCTTCGGTCGAGATGACCGGCGCACCGGGCATCCGGGCGCCCGCCGGCTCATCGCCGTCATGGCCGTTTCCACCGGCGGCGGGCGCCTTGGCCATCAGTGGGCTCCCAAATAGGCGTCGATGACCAGCTGGTTGTTCTGGATTTCCGACGGTGCGCCCGCGGCCAGCAGCTCGCCATGCGCCAGGCAATAGATGTGCTGGGCAAGATCCATGATCACCCGCATATTGTGCTCGATCACCAAAAGCGTGATGCCGAACTCGGCGTTGGCCCGTTTGAGCCGGTCGATCAATCCGTTGATCAGGGTCGGGTTGATGCCCGCGGTCGGCTCATCCAGCAACAGCATCCTGGGCTCGTTCATCAGCGCCATGGCAAACTCCAACAGCTTCTGCTGGCCGAACGAAAGGTCACCGGCAAGCTCGTGGCGCTTCTCGTACAGGCCGACGAATTCCAAGAGCTCGCTGGTCTTGTCGGTGGCGGTGGCGTGCCGGTTTGCAAACAGGCTGAGAAAGCCGCGATCGCGCTCCGATATGCTGATCAGCATATTCTCCACGCAGGTCATCTGCTTGTAGATACGGGTCTGTTGGAAGGTCCGCAGCAGCCCCAGTCGCGCGATCCGGGCAATCGGCAGCTGGGAGATCTCGCGGCCGGAGAAGCGAACTTTTCCCTCATCGATCGGATGCGCGCCAACGATCGAATTGAACAGCGTCGTCTTGCCCGAGCCGTTGGGACCGATCAGCCCGACGATCGCGCCATCGGAAACGTCGATCGAGATGCCGCGATTGGCGACGACACCACCGAAAGACTTGGAAATATCACTGACTTCGAGCAGCGCCATCAGCTCGCCTGGGTTTCGAGGATGGGGGGCTTACGCCGACTGAACCAACCGACGATCCCCTGGGGGAAGAACACGACGATGAGCACGATCAACAGCCCCAGTGCCACCCTTTGCCAGCCCAGCAGATAGGTCCAGAACAGCTCCTTGGTAACCTGGAAAACGACCGCGCCGATGACCGGCCCGATGATCGTTCCCTTGCCGCCGAGGATGGCCATCAGGATCATCCAGACGCCGATGGTGCCGCCGGGAAACGCCACGTCGATCGGATCGATGAAGCGCTTGACATTGCCGAAGATGCCGCCGGCAATGCCGAGAAAGAAGGCGGAAATCGTCCAGGCGGTGACCTTGATCCGGGTGGTCAGGTGCCCCATCGCCTCGGCCTTGTCCTCGTCGTCCCTGATCGCGTTGAGGCCGAGGGCGAAGCGGGTGGTGTAGAGCCAGCTCAGAAAGGCGAAAACGACCGCGGCCAGGCCGAGCGCCAAATAGTAGTAAAACCGACCGGTATTTGCGAACGCCTCCGGCGGTGTCGGCGGCACCATGCCGGAGCCGCCACCCAACAGATCCCAGCCACTGGCGATCTGGGCGGCGGCAAAGCCGAGCCCCAGCGTGCAGACCGCGAAATACTGGCCGCGCATGCCGAGCACGGCCGAACCGACCAGTATGGCGGCAAGCGCCGCCAGAACCGCACCCGCCGGCAGGCCGATCGCCAGCCCTTGCGCATATTGTTCGACATCGAAGGTGAAAATGATGCCGCCGCCGCCGCGAGCGGAATTGTACACTGCGACGTCATAGACAAGACCGACCTGGATGACCGCGGTGACATACATGCCGATCCCGAAGAACAGCACGTTGCCGAACGAGTTGTACCCCATCTGGCCGCCGACCAGGTCCCAGGTCAGGGCAAAGACGATGAACAGCCACAGCTCGGTCAGTTGGGACTGGTACTGGGGAACGAAAGAGGGCGCCGCCGCGGCGCCCGCCAGAAGCGCGACGTAGACCAGGAACCCCCTAGGTCCTGTTGACAGTTATCGGAGCCAGATGATGGCACCGACAAGAAACAGCATGGCCATGTAGGCCGTTGCGGTTTTTTCATAGCGCGTGGCGATGCGCCGGAAGTGTTTGATTTTGTTTATGTAACATTCGACGAGATGTCTTTCTTTGTAGAGTTCGGCATCGTAGGGGATGGCTTGCGCCCGTGACGGGTTGGATGGGATCACCGCCACTATTCCGGCATCGTTGAGACGGGCGCGGAGATGATCGGCATCATAGGCCGTGTCGGCGATGAGGTTTGCGCCGGCCACGTCGGCGATCAACTCTTCAGCCTGGGTGACATCGCCAACCTGACCGCCGGTGAGGATGAACCGTAATGGATTGCCGAGCCCATCGACAGCGATGTGAACCTTGCTCGTCAAGCCGCCGCGCGAACGTCCGATGGCCTGATTTTGAGTCCCCCTTTTGCGCCCGACGCATGTTGATGTGCCCGCACAATGGTTGAATCGATGATCAGGTATTCGAAGTCCGGATCGTCCACCAAGGCCTTGAAAAGACTCTCCCATGCCCCTTGTTTGGCCCACCGGGAAAAGCGCACGTACACGCTGTTCCAATTGCCGAACGCGTCCGGCAGGTCGCGCCATGGCGAACTCGTGCGTGCAATCCACAATACCGCATCCACGAACAGACGATTGTCCCGTCCCGTGGATCCGCAATCCGACGCCTTGCCGGGTACCAAATCCGATATCCGTTCCCATTGAACGTCCGTCAATTCCCTGCGAAGCATGACCGGTTCCTCCTCCACACCCAGGTCTTGCTTGAATCACAACCGCCATTAATAAACCGTTAACTGTCAACAGCACCTAAGGCTCATTTCAGGTACTGCCGCTTGCGCGCCAGGCGCCAGTTGCGCCAGACCAGCACCGCCACCAGCAGGAGGAACGTGAAGGCGAGCTGAAACTGGGTGCCGAGGATAAAGGCGGCGAAATTCTCGGCCGCGCCGAGGCCGAGCGCGGCGACGATCACCCCGGCCATATTGCCGAGACCGGCGACCACCACGATCATGAACGCGCGCAGCGTGTAGGGCAGACCCACATAGGGATGGATGGTGTAGGCCATCGCCACCAGCGCTCCGGCGGCGCCGCAGATCGCGGCATTGAGGGCAAAGGTCGCCGCATAGACGCGGTCGGTATCGATCCCGAGCACTCGTGCCGCACGCGGGTTCTGCGCGGTCGCGCGGATCGCCTGACCCATGCGGGAGCGCCTGAGGAACAGGACCAGGACCACCGCCAGGATTGCCGCCAGCCCGAAGGCGATGATCTTGATCTCGGCGATCGAGACCATGAAATCGAACAGGAACAGGGTGCCGAGGCCGGCATCGGCGATCTGGACGTCGCCGCCGAAGACGGTGTTCATGAGTTGCTGCAAGACGATCGCGATCCCGTAGGTGGCGAGCAGCGAGGTGAACAGGTCGCGATCGACGATGCGGAAGATCACCACCCGGTACAGGAGCCAGCCGAGGATGGCCAGGATCAACGCCGCGACGGGAATCGCAAAGAGCGGGTGAATGCCCTGTTGGGCCATGACGAAGGCGACATAACCGCCAAGGATGACGAACTCGCCCTGGGCGATGTTGATGATCTTGATGACGCCCCAGACGAGCGCCATGCCGTAGGCCGTCAACGCGAAGATGGCGCCGATCAGCAGCCCGTTGACCAATACGTCAAGCGCCGTCGCCGGACTCGCAACGAAGATCATAAAATTGTCGATCATGCGCTTTTTCGATGAGCGGCAGATGATGGGGCGAGGCGAGTCAAAGGCGTCGGGCCGACGCCGATCCGGCGCCGGCCCGAATCGTTTCGTTGCCGACCCGTCAGTTCATCGGCGGGCGGGGAATCACCGGTGCGGCCTCGGCGAACGCGCTCGGCGCAACGACCTTCAGTTCGCCGCCGAGCACCTGATAGAGCGCCATCGGCTTGGCGATGTTCTTACCGGTCTCGTCGAATCTGACGTCGCCGAAGAACGTCTTGATGTCGGTTGCGGCGAGGGCATCGCGCACGACCTCGCGATCGAGCGTGCCGGCCCGTGCAAAAGCATCGGCGAAGACCATCACGGCAGCCGCCGACTCGGCCGCCTGATAGGGCGGCGCCATGCCGTAGGTGTCCTCAAAGAGCTTGGCAAAGTCGCCGGCGGAGCCGAACAGATCGTCACTGTACGACATCGAGGGCGCCCATTGGGTGGCGCACAGCGTGTATTCGGCTGCCGCCGGGTCCTTCTCGATGACCTTGGCCGAATCGCAATGGGTCATCGCCAGGATCGGCACCTCGACCCGCATCTCGCCGACTTGGCGGATGCCGGTCACCGCTCCTTTGGAATGGCCGGAAATGACAAGGATGTCCGGCTTCAGCGCCTTCACCTTGGACAGGATCGGGGCCATATCGTTGAGTTCGGGCGGCAATTTGTCGTCGATCACGATCGTCATGCCGAATTTATGGATGTCGTCGATCACGCCGGCGCGCACGTCCTGGCTGAACGCATCGTTCTCGAAGGCGAGCGCGACCGTGACCTCGTTGGCGGGCTTGCCGAGCTTGACCTCGGCGACCTCAGCGGCGAGTGCGATGGCGCTTGCCAGATACTGCTCGGACGTCGACAGCGTGGCGAAGATGTAGCGCCAGCCATTGGTGAAGAGCGAGCGCGAGGCGCCGTTACCCTCGACCATCGGGATCTTGTGCTCCTCGATCACCGGCGCGATCGCCCTGGTCAATCCGGAGCTGTACGGGCCCAGCATGAATTGCACGCCGTCCTGCAGGATCAGACGCTCGGCCAGCTCCGCGCCGCGGGCGGCGGTCGATTCGTCGTCATAATATTTGACGGCAAGCTCGTAGGTCGTGTCGCCCACCTTCACGCCGCCGGCCTTGTTGATCATATCGACGGCAAGGTCGTAGCCACGCTGGGTGTGCTCGCCATTGGTGGTGTACTTGCCGGTGAGCGACACCGCAGCACCGATCGTGATCACCTCCGCTGCTGCAGCCGGGCCGGCCAGAGCAACACCACCGATCAGCGCGGTGGCAAGTAGAAATCGAGTCTTAGTCATCATCATCCTCCCATAGGGGCGATCGCCGAACCGCAAATTTGCGATGACAGGACCGCATGCGACACATGCGCGTTCTTCGCACTGCGAGCTATTCCGGCCCTTTTCGGCATCCCCGGAAAGGGGATGCCGTCGAGCAAGTCGTAGCCATGTGACGGAAAGGCCATAGTCGAATGCGGTCGACGAAGCCAGCAAAGCGGGCGCAGCCCAGCCGGCAATAGTGGGTTGGTCCAACACCTGCGGTACTTCGATCCCCAGGACGCCTGCGAATACGGTTTTGGCAGCCACTACGGTTGCCGCTCGGCTATACTGCGGAACATCAACAACCAAGAACGAACCCTGGTCCAGATGTCCCAAACCGTCCAACCGGGCGCCGGCGCCGCCATCCACCAATTGCGCAACGTGCCGGACGAGCCCAATAATCCCGGCATCGCCTTTGATTCCGCCCCGGTCGATGGCGTAAGGGTCAATTTGTCGGCGGTGGAGCGTCGGGCGGCGAGCCTGCCCAAACGGCGCACCGTCAAGAAGGCGTGGCAGGCGGCGTGGCTGGTGCGCGCGCTCACCTGTATCGACCTGACCACGCTCGCCGGAGACGACACTGCCGGCCGGGTGAAACGGCTCTGCGCCAAGGCGCGTCGTCCGCTGCGGGATGATCTGGTCAAGGCGTTGGGCTTCGAAGACCGCCCGCCGACGGTTGCCGCGGCGTGCGTCTATCACCGCTTCGTCGCCACGGCGGTGGAGGCGCTGGAGGGCTCCGGCCTGCCGGTGGCCGCGGTTTGACGGCGTTTCCGGCCGGGTTTGCGCCGATCAAAACGCGGCTGGCGGAAATCGAGGCTTCGGTGGCCGACGGCGCCCGCGAGATCGATATTGTCATCACCCGCGAGCACGTTCTGAACAGCGACTGGCGGGCGCTCTACGACGAAGTCGCGGCCTTCAAACAGGCCTGCGGCCCGGCCCATATGAAGACGATCCTTGGCACCGGCGATCTCAGAACGCTGCGCAATGTGGGCCGCGCCTCATGGGTGGCGATGATGGCCGGGACCGACTTCATCAAGACATCGACCGGCAAGGAAGGCGTCAATGCGACGCTGCCGGTGGCGCTGACCATGGTGCGCGCCATCCGCGCCTATCGCGACATGACCGGACATATCGTCGGTTTCAAACCGGCCGGCGGCGTCTCGACGGCCAAGGACGCGATGGCCTTCCAGTTCGTCATGAAGGAGGAGCTGGGCAACAACTGGCTCCAGCCGGGCCTGTTCCGCTTCGGCGCCTCGTCGCTGCTGGCGGACATTGAGCGGCAGCTGGAATACTTCATCACCGGCCGCTACGCCTCGTTTGACCATCATCCCATCGCCTGAGGACAACGATCATGTCGGTTGCAGAAATTTTCGACGACCTCGGCTACGGACCGGCGCCGGAGAGCGACAAGGAGGCCGTCGCCTGGATCACCGGCAAGGCCGCCGGAACCAAACTGTATATCGGCGGCAAGTGGCAGGAACCGGCGGATGGCGGCCGCTTCGAGTGCTTCAACCCGGCCACCGGCGAGGTGCTGGCCTCGATCGCGCAGGGCGGCGAGGCCGACATCGATGCCGCGGTCGCCGCAGCGCGCAAGGCGCAACGGCCATGGGCGGAGCTGCCGGGATTTGAACGGGCCAAATACCTCTACGCGCTGGCGCGGGCGATCCAGCGCCACAGCCGGCTGTTCGCGGTTCTTGAGGCGATGGACAACGGCAAGTCGATACGTGAGACCCGCGACCTCGATATCCCGCTCGCCGCCCGTCATTTCTATCACCATGCGGGCTGGGCCGAACTGATGACGCGCGAATTTCCCGATCGGGTGCCGGTTGGCGTTTGTGGTCAGATCATCCCGTGGAATTTCCCGCTGCTGATGCTGTCCTGGAAGATCGCGCCGGCGATCGCACTGGGCAACGCGACCGTGCTGAAACCGGCCGAGTTCACGCCGCTGTCGGCGTTGCTGTTCGGGGAGATCTGCGACGGCGTCGGTTTGCCACCCGGCGTGGTCAACATCGTCACCGGCGACGGCGCCACCGGGGCGTTGCTGGTCGACCACCAGGACAACAAGATCGCCTTCACCGGGTCGACCGAAGTGGGCCGCAGGATTCGTCAGGCGACGGCGGGAACCGGAAAATCACTCACCCTGGAACTTGGCGGAAAGTCACCCTTCATTGTCTTCGACGACGCCGATCTCGACAGCGCGGTCGAAGGCGTGGTCGACGCCATATGGTTCAACCAGGGGCAGGTCTGCTGTGCCGGATCGCGCCTGCTGGTCCAGGAGGGGATTCACGACGTCCTTGTCGAAAAACTGAAGACGCGCATGCAGACGCTGCGGGTCGGCTCACCGCTCGACAAGGCGATCGACGTCGGAGCGATCGTCGCTCCGGTCCAGTTGGAGCGTATTCAATCGCTGGTCGACAGGGGCGTGGCGGAGGGCGCGACGATCTACCAGACGCCCGGCCCGCTTCCCGAGCGCGGCAGCTTCTACCCGCCGACGCTGCTAACCAATGTGCATCTGGCCTCGACCTGTGCGCGGGTGGAGATTTTCGGTCCCGTCATGGTAGCGATGAGCTTCCGCACCCCCGACGAGGCCGCCCAGCTTGCCAACAACACCGAATACGGATTGGCGGCGAGCGTGTGGTCGGAATCGATCAATCTCGCCCTCGACATTGCCCCGAAATTGCGAGCCGGGGTGGTTTGGGTCAATTCGACCAATCTGTTCGATGCCAGTGCCGGTTTCGGCGGTTACAAGGAATCGGGCTTCGGCCGTGAGGGCGGCCGTGAGGGCGCGCTGGCCTACACCAAGCCGGGGTGGATCAAATCGGCAAAGGCGATCGTCACCAAACTACCGATCAAGCCCGACATCGGGCTGCCACTCGCCGGCGGCGGCGTCGACCGCACCGCAAAAATGTATATCGGCGGCAAGCAGGCGCGCCCGGACGGCGGCTATTCGCGCCTTGTCGCGGTGCCCAACGGAACCGTCGTCGGCGAAGTCGGGGAGGGCAATAGAAAGGATATTCGCAACGCGGTCGAAGCCGCCCGCAAGGCTGCGCCGGGCTGGAGCAGGACGAGCGAGCATAATCGGGCGCAGATTCTCTACTACATCGCCGAGAATCTCGACGCGCGGGCGAGCGAGTTCGCCGACCGCCTGAGGGCGCTCAGGGGCGTGGCACGCAGCCACACGCGTCGCGAGGTCGACGCCGCGATCGAGCGGCTGTTCACGTTTGCGGCCTGGGCGGACAAGCACGAGGGCGTGGTCCACCGGCCGCCCTTCCGCGGACTGGCGCTGGCGATGAACGAGCCGATCGGCGTGGTCGGCATTTCGTGTCCGGAAGAACCAGGTTTTCTGCCGTTTATCTCGCTGATGGCGACAGCACTTGCCGGCGGCAATGCCGTCGTCATGCTGCCGTCCGAGGCGCGGGCGCTGGCGGCGACCGATTTCTACCAAGTGCTGGAAACCTCCGACGTGCCGCCCGGGGTGGTCAATATCGTGACGGGTGATCGTCGCGCGCTCGGTGCGGAGCTGGCCCGGCATGATGCGGTGGACGCCATCTGGCACTTCGGCGATGCAGAGCGAACGGCTGAAATCGAGGTGGCGTCGGCGGGGAATTTGAAACAGACCTGGACCGAGATGAAGCAGCGCGACTGGTTCGATCGCGAAACGTCCGGCGGGCGAGACTTGTTGCGCCACGCCACCCAGGTCAAGAATATCTGGATCCCTTACGGGGAGTAGGGTCGCCGCGCTGGCCTGACCTGGCAAGAGGGTCATCCGGCGTCGAATGTTGCATGGAGGATTGAGCAAGCCCTTGGCTTGCCTGGAATTCTCATCCTCGCGCACTTACATTCAGGCTTGTGCTGTCGTTGACGATTCGGCCGTCGACGGCAGACGGATTCCCAGTTAACCCCCCCGGCGCCACAAAACCGGATGATCACGGGTCGTTGTGTCGCGGCGGCGAGAGGGGTGTTGCCAAACTGCGGCACGATGCCGACCTCGCTGCCCGCTGCCGCGGGGGTAGCGTGCGACTGCCATTGAATGTATCGATCCCGGCGATGGGTCGCCCGGCGGCCTTGTGCCCTTTCCAGGACTCGTGCGAGCAAGATGAACCAGAAGCCTGACGACAGGACGGGCGGGTCGGTCTACCCACCGGCCGAGACCAATCCCGATTTCGCCAAAATGGAGGAGCGGATCGGCGAAGCGTGGGTGAGCGAAGGCACCTTCCAGCAGTCGATCGACCGTCGCCGTTCGACGGGCGCGCAAGAGTTCGTCTTCTACGATGGCCCGCCCTTCGCCAACGGCCTGCCCCACTACGGTCACATCGTCACCGGGTTCGTGAAGGATCTGATCCCGCGCTACCAGACCATGCGCGGCAAGGTGGCCGAGCGGCGTTTCGGATGGGATTGCCACGGTCTGCCGGCCGAGTTGCATTCGGAAGCCGAACTCAAACTGTCCGGCCGACGCGACATCGTGAAATATGGTGTCGCCCGGTTCAACGAGCACTGCCGCACTTCGGTGATGCAGTTTCGCAGCGATTGGGAATACTACGTCAATCGCTCGGCACGCTGGGTCGACTTCGAGAACGACTACCGCACCATGGACCTCTCCTACATGGAGAGCGTCATGTGGGCGTTCAAATCGCTGTGGGACAAGGGCCTGGTCTATGAGGGCTTCCGGGTGGTGCCATACTCCTGGGCCGCCCAGACGCCGTTGTCGAATTTCGAGACGCGTCTCGATAACTCCTACCGGTCGCGCCAGGACCCCGCGCTGACGGTGAAATTCCGGCTCGAGCCAACCAAGGACGACCCGGCCGGGACCAAACTTCTGGCTTGGACCACCACGCCGTGGACGCTTCCCTCCAACATGGCACTGGCGGTCGCTCCGGACGCGGATTACGCGGTCATGGAACGGGGCGGCCATCGCCTCGTTCTGGCGGACGAAGCGCGCGAACGTTACGCCGCTGAACTGGAGGGCTATACGCTGACCGGGACCGTTGCGGGGTCCGATCTCATCGGCCGCGGTTACGCACCGCTGATGCCCTTTTTCGCCGACCGCAAGCAGAGCGGCGGTTTCCGCGTGGTTTCCGGAGACTTCATCGAGATGGGTGAGGGAACCGGGGTTGTTCACATGGCGCCGGCATTCGGCGAGGACGACCTCGAGGTTGGCCAGAAGGTCGGGCTGCCGATCGTCGATCCTGTCGACCTTGAAGGCAACTTTACCGACTTGGTGCCGCCCTACGCCGGCAAGAACGTGTTCGACGCCAACAAGGACATCATCCGCGATCTGAAGGCTGATGGCTCGGTCTTCCGGCACGAAACCTACGAGCACAACTATCCCCATTGCTGGCGCACCGATCAGCCGCTGATCTACAAGGCGATGCCGTCCTGGTACGTCAAAGTGACCGCATTTCGCGATCGCATGGTCGAGCTCAACCAGGACATCACCTGGATGCCGTCACACATCCGCGACGGCATCTTCGGCAAATGGCTCTCCAATGCGCGCGACTGGAATATCGGCCGCAACCGTTTCTGGGGCACGCCCATCCCGGTATGGAAATCGGACGACCCGGCCTATCCGCGCATCGACGTTTACGGCTCGCTCGATGACCTGGAGCGCGATTTCGGCGTCAGGCCGCAGGACCTCCATCGGCCTTATGTGGACGAACTGACGCGCCCCAATCCCGACGATCCGACCGGGAAATCGACCATGCGGCGGGTCGACGACGTTCTCGACTGCTGGTTCGAATCCGGGTCGATGCCGTTTGCCCAGGTCCACTATCCGTTTGAAAACAAGGCGTGGTTCGAGGGTCACTTTCCCGGCGATTTCATCGTCGAATATGTCGGTCAGACCCGCGGCTGGTTTTACACGCTGATGGTCCTGGCGACCGCGCTGTTCGACCGCGCGCCGTTTCGCACCGCCATCGGCCACGGGATCGTGCTCGACGAAAACAAACAGAAACTGTCCAAGCGGCGGAGGAACTATCCCGACCCGGTCGAAATCTTCAACACCTACGGTGCCGATGCCCTGCGCTGGTACATGGTGTCCTCGCCGCTGATGTCGGGTGGCGATCTGGCCATGCCCAGGGATGGTAAAGCGATCGGCGAGGCGGTGCGCCAGGTGCTCCTGCCGCTCTGGAACGCCTATTCGTTCTTCACCCTGTACGCCAACGTCGACAAACTTCGCGGGAACTTCATCACCGAGGCCGATGCCGAACTCGATCGCTATATCCTCGGCAAAACGGCCGAGTTCGTCAGGGCGGTCGAAGCGGCGATCGAGGGACTTGATCCGGCCGCCGGCTGCAACGCCCTGCCGCCGTTCATCGACGTCCTCAACAATTGGTACATCCGCCGATCGCGCGACCGGTTCTGGAAATCGGACAAGGATGCCGACAAGCAGGCGGCGTATGACACGCTCTACACGGTGCTGACCACCACCTGCCGGGCAATGGCACCTTTCCTGCCGTATCTGACCGACCAGATGCACAGAGCGCTGTGGGCCGGTGACAGCGTTCACCTGCAGGACTGGCCCGATGCGGCGGTCCTTACCTATGACGAGGCGTTGGTTAGGCGCATGGATCTGGCGCGTGAAGCCTCTTCGGCGGTCGCCTCGATCCGCTCGGCCAAGAGCTTGCGCAACCGATTGCCATTGCGCCGGGTGACGGTGGCTCATCCGGATCACGCCGTTCTGGAGCCGTTGAGGGATGTCATCGCCGAACAGACCAACGTCAAGGAGGTGGTCCTGGCCGACGATCCCGGGCGGTTCGGATCAGAGGTGCTGGTGGTCAATCCGCGCGTGGTCGGCAAGCGCCTCGGTGCGGCGATGAAGGACGTGCTGGCGGCAGCCAAAACCGGCCAGTGGCGCACACTCGATGACGGCGCGGTAGAGGCCGCAGGCCAGCGGATCGAGGCGAATGAATACCAGCTTCGTTTCAGGGCCGCCGACGGTGTCGATGCGGCAAGTTTTGCCGGTTCCACCGGCGTGGTCGTGCTGGACACCTCTCCGGACGCCGAACTTCTGCGCGAGGGCGTGGCGCGCGATTTTATTCGCTTGGTGCAGGTGGCGCGCAAGGATGCCGGCTTCGACGTCTCCGACCGGATCCGGATTCAGGTGAAGTCGGGCTCAGCGGCGCGCGAGGCTATCGCCGCCCATCTCGATTCGGTGAAGAAGGAAACGCTGGCGGACACGCTGGAGCAGACCGACGAATCGCCCACAGGCCGTGTCAGCGAGGCCAGGCTTGGCGACGAGGCGATCTCGATCGGGGTCGAGGTGGCCGGCTGAAAGGGCTTTAACGCCAGCGGTCGACCAGTTTCCAGGCGGCTGGAACGGCCAGTGCCGCGAGCGCGATCTTCAGCAGATCAGCCAAAACGAACGGTACGACGCCACCTACGAATGCTTTTTCGACGCCGATTCCGCCCGAAAAGAACCAGGCAAGCCAAGCGAATCCAAGCGCGAAGACAACCACATCGGCCACCACCATGGAGCCGAACAGACGAGCGGTGGAGCGATCCCAGCCGCGATCGGCGGCGGCGCCGACAATCCAGGCAAGCAGGACGAACCCGGCCAGGAAGCCTGCGGTAGGACCGAGGAGATAAGCCGGTCCGGCGGTCGGGCCGGCAAACACCGGAAGTCCGGCCAGTCCTTCGGCGAGATAGGCGATCACCGTGGCCACCGCCAGCCGGGACCCGTAGGCGGCGGCGATGGCCATGATCGCCAGGGTCTGAAGAGTCATCGGAACCGGCCAGAACGGCACACTTATCTTGGCCGAAATGGCGAGGATGAGCGTGCCGCCGATGACGAGCGCGATCGTTTGGACCGTGCTGTTGGCGTTTTGTGGCCACACTGCGGTTGCGAGAGATTGTGAACTGGTCTGCATGCCGCTCCCCGAGGTCAAATCAGCAAAAAGTGCGACATGCTATAGGCCGTGGCGAGCGGTGCGGCAAGGCGCGAAATCGCGTTGATCTCAGTCCATCACCGCGTGCACGACATAGCGAAGCGGCCCTCGAAATCTGCTGTCGAGCGGCCAGCAGGTGACCAGCGCGAGATTGCGGCCGTCAGCGGCCGCATCGATGCCGCTGTCGTCCCAGCGCACGATCGAAGTACCGGTCACCCGGTAGGTGAAGCTCCGGCCGTCGGCGCCGATCACCTCGACGTCATCACCCGCCGTCAACTGACCGAGAAAGGCGAAATGTGTGTCGCGGTGGGCGGCGAAGACAGCGGTGCCGGGATGGCCGGGCAAAGCGGTACGTTCGACATGGACCGGCCCGAACGCCATCGCCTGGCCGCTGGATCCTGCGAGTGCAATAGCCGATACCTTGAGGCGCGGCACGCTGACCCGCGCCACCGGCCAAGTGTCGACCCAACTCCACGGCTTAACCGGTTCGCCCGCGGCGATGCTTGTCGCGAAAGCACGGTCGAGGAGCACCTGGGCGACCGCCGCCTTGGCCTTGATCCACACTGCCTCGCCAATGAGAAGGCCCCCCAGCGCGGCCAGTGCGGTCGCACCGAGGGCAAGTTTGCCCACAGTCATGACGCGGGCCTCGCCCGCCGGGCGAATACGAACAGCAGGGCCGACATCGCGGTCAGCAGCGCACCTATAAGGAGCAGCGCATCGGCGAGGGTCGCGCCTTCGGGCAGGAGGACGGTCTCCGAAGGGGCGACCCTGACCGCCGACGTCGCGATCAGATTGGCATCGAGGCCCGCGTGGCGGTTGAACACCGGCCTTTGCTCGCCGAAGACCTTTTCATAATCCCAACCGGCGGGGAGATTGAGGGGAATGTCAGTTCGAGCGAGAGGTACCCCCACCGCTCGCGCCGGCGTCCTGTCGACGGCGACCAATGAGGTGACCCGGCTAACAAGATGATGGTCGAGGGCCAGCGCCAGAATCCGACGGTCGGCGTGTTCGTACGAAACCGTGCCGGTGACCGCCGCCGCTTCGGCGTCGGCGATCTTGCGGCGCGCCCACAGCTTGGCGATGCCGACCCCCGGCTCGGCGTCGGCGGCGAGGCGAAGGGTCGTTGACCATGGCCGTCCGACGATGGTGCCGGTTAACGTCAGGCTGCCGGTGCGCTCATGCATCTTCATCAACAGGAGCAGTGGTTCGCCTCGATAAACGTCGGGCAGTGACTCCGGCGTCAGCTCAACGTCGGTGCCGACGACACTCGCGGCCACATCGGTGATCGCCGGATGTTCGAGCTTTGCGAACAGTTCGCGCATGCGCGCTTCGACTTCGTGGATGTTGTCGATGTGGGTGAAGGTGCCGCGGCCGAGCTCGGCGGCGCGGGTCATCAGGAACGAGTTCGGCGCCGAGCCGATGCCAACCATGAAGACGCGCGAGCGCCCACGTTTGTTAGCGATGATTGCGAGCAGCTCCTTTTCGTTTCCGATGGCGCCGTCAGTGAGGAAGATCACTTGGCGCAGGTACTCACGATCGTCAGACCGCGCGTCGTGCATCGCGGCTCGTAGCGCCGGGATCATCTCGGTGCCGCCGGAGGCTTGGAGGGCGCCGACCAATGTGCGCGCCCGGTCAATGTTGGACGACGTGGCGGGAACTGCATCGGGAAACATGACGTCCATGGTGTCGTCGAAGCGAATGACGTTGAAGCGGTCCTCCGGCATTAGCCGGCCAAGCGCGTATCTCAGGCCGGCCTTGGCCTGGCGCATCGATGCACCGCCCATCGAGCCGGAGTTGTCGATGACGAAAATGATCTCGCGTGGCCGGCGCGGCCCCGGTGCCGGATCGATCGACTGGGTGATGACGGCGAGCACGTAGTCACTGTCGCCGACGTTCTCGCTGAACAAACCCACGTCGGGTGTGGCATCGGCCTTCGGCGTCCACGCGACCTCGAAATCGCGATCGGTGAATTCCGTGGCCGCGAGGCCGACAAGCCAGCGATCGTCAGCGAGCGATTTGCTGACGACATCATGGGTGGAACTGGCCACCTCGCCGATGGCAAAACCAGCCTCGAGGCGAACATTGATGGTAAGCGGATTGACCGGCAGGTGGATGTCCGGATTGTTGACCGGTGGTTCGATCCGTTCCCGGTCCGGCACCGCGTCGCCTACGAGAACGACCTCGGCCTGCTCGTTGAAGGCGACCAGTGGAGGTGGGTTGTAGCGCGGCGCAACGACGGTCGGGACGCGCAATGAGAACACGCCTGCCGATCGACGAACCGGCTGCTGATACTCGATCTGAATGACGACTGTCTCGGCCGGACCGATGTTGGCGATCTGGTTGGTGAAGAGGTTCGGCCGCTCCTGTTCGAGGAGCGTTGCTTTCTTGCCTTCGGCCTTGGCCTGCTCGTAGATTTGCTTGGCCTGCTGCCGTTCCCTGATCTCGCCGATGATGATGCGGTCGCCGATCACCATTCTGAGCGTGTCGACCGCTGCGTTCTCCGGGAGCGGAAACACGTAGACCGCCTCGATCCAGGCGTCGGTCGGGTTCACGAAATGCTGGGTCAGCCGGGTACGGCTGATCGGGCCGGTGACTGCGATGTCGAAGTCGGAGGCGATTCGCGGAGCTTCGACGAAGCGTCCCGATGTCTTGGACTTGATCAGCAGAGCGCCGGTGCCGACGTCGCTAAGGCTGACGAGATCAGCGGCGGCCGGCAGGGTGAGGACGAGTGCAGCCAGGATGGCTGTGGTGAGGCGCAGCATGGCTTGTGGCTCCCGCATGCGCCCTGCGTGGCAGGGCGGGCGCCCCCAGCTGGACATCTTGCAATATGCAACCTGTAATTTCAATAGGAATGGTCTTCAATTTTCGGGACCGCTTTGCCGTTTTGCCGATAGACTTGCCAGCTCGGCGGAAATTTGCGGATATGTGCGCATATGTACTATTCGGAGCGTCCGAAAAGTGACCCTGCAAACCGTCACGTTAGCAGAGACCGAGGCGATTTCGGCGCTGGTCCGGGAAGCTTTGGCGCGCCGACGGATGACGCGCCAACATCTCGCCGACCAGGCCAAGATCAGCCTGTCGACGCTCGAGAAGGCGCTGTCGGGTCAGCGTCGGTTCACCCTCGCCAGCATCGTGCGCCTTGAAGAAGCGCTGGGCATGTCGCTCCGCCAATCGACATCGACGGATTCGGTGGCTGCCGCCTCCGTGGCCGGATTCGCACCGGAATCGCTCGGATCCTATGGCAGGCTGGCGATCTCGTGGATTGAGGGCGACTATCTCACCGTGCGTCCAACATTCTCGATCCCCACAGCGCCTTACGTCTATCGGACCACCATCAGTTGGAGCGAAAAGCGTTCACATCTGATCTTCCAAGAGAGCGAACGGGTGGATGCCGCCTTCACCCAACAAGGTGACGTATCGATCCCGCAGCAGTCCGGGCATATCTACCTGATCACCAACAAGGCCGGCCAGTATCGGTTCATCATCGTCTCGCGGCCGACGATCACCAACGAGATGTTCGGCATCGTCACCACGCTGCAATCGGTCCGCGGTACGCACCTGCTGCCGGTGTCGACGCCGATTGCATTGGTCCCTGCAGGGACCTTCGTGGGCGAACCATCTTTCGGGCGGATCGACACCGATCATCCGCAGTACGGCTATTGTCGCGAGTTGATCGACCGCGCGGTTGACGAACCGTTTGCCCTGCTGGTCGGCCGTTAGAACGGATGCGATAAAGGCGCTTGCGAGCGGGCCGGTCAAGGCACTCCGCTGGCTGACGGAGAACCGGATCCCAGAATCAGAAAGGCGTCGCTCGGGTTTCCCCAACCAACGCCTCCCTGATCAGCTCGCTTGCCCTTCAGTTCCTGGCCCGAAGACCAAGCACATCAGACTTGCGATCCGATGCGTGACCGGCCTTTCACCTACATTGCTGCAGGCTTCCGTCCAATCACCCGGAACACACCTTGCGGCGTCTCCCGGACCACGTCCCCGCCCGCATCAACACCTTGCGGCATCAAGCAACCAGTTCTGTGGTGCCGCGGGGCACTCCGGCTCTACGGACTTTCGCCCGGCTCCGGCGCGGTCCGCGTTTACCGATTTCAAGCACCCGACTCTGCCCTTGTCGGATTCAACCGGCTATGCGGTAATGACGATGATCATCCATCGGGCGGGCGAGCGAAAGGAACAACACCGCCGCCTGGGATTACCGGGGATAACGGGGATGCGGGCGAATTAGCACTGGCATCCCTGCGCGACTCACGGTCGGAAAAATCGGGGAATGAGATGAGCCACAGACCGTTCGAGCTTCACGGCCTTCACCTTCAGGACTTCCTGCTGCGGGTTGAGAAACCGTGTCCGAAGAAGGCGCGGCCCTACGTTCTGGCCGCGACCATACTGGCCTCCTCGCTCGCGTTCATCGATATGACCGTGATCGGCATCGCCATTCCGGTCATGCAGGAGGAACTCCGGGCGACGATCGTCGATCTGCAGTGGGTGGTGAACGCCTACGCGCTGATGCTGGGCGCCCTGATTCTGGTCGGTGGCGGGCTTGGCGACCGCGTCGGGCGCCGCCGCATCTTCGTGATCGGCATCGCCGTCTTCACCACGGCGTCCGTGCTATGCGCGATAACACCGACGATTGAACTTCTGATCGTCGGCCGCGCGGTTCAGGGCGTCGGGGCGGCGATGCTGGTGCCGCAAAGCCTGGCGCTCATCTCGGCGAATTTCCCCAAGGACATTCGCGGCAAGGCGATCGGCACCTGGGCGGCGGCCTCGGCGGCCACGACCGCTATCGGCCCGCCGATCGGCGGATTCCTGATCGACCTGCTGTCCTGGCGGGCTGTCTTCTGGATCAACGTGCCGCTGGCCGTCGTCGCGTTGTGGCTGACCTTTGTCTACGTCGAAGAGAGCCGCGACGAATCGGAGACAGGGCCGATCGACTGGCTCGGTGCGGCGGTTGCCGTGGCGGCGTTCGGCGCCCTGACCTACGGTCTCACCACCTTGTCCGCCGAAGCGGTCAGCGCGGCCACGATCGCGATCTGGATCGCCGTCGGCGTGGTCGGGATCGGCGTGTTCCTCGTTGTCGAGGGGCGCGCCCGAAATCCGATCATGCCGCTGGACCTGTTCAAGTCGCGGATCTTCACCGGTGTGAACATCACCACGGTATTTCTCTACGGCGCACTGGCGGGCATCCTGTTCCTGCTGCCGTTCGATCTTCTTGCCCGCCGCGGCCTCGCGGCCGCCCAAGCCGGTCTCATCCTGTTGCCGTTCGGCCTTATCATCGCCGCCGGGTCCCGCTACACCGGCGATCTTGCCGACAGATACGGCCCGCGCCCGTTCCTGGTCGGTGGCCCACTGCTGGTCGCTCTTGGCTGCGTGGGGTTCACCTTCGGCAATTTCAACGTCTGGCTCGGCGTGCTCCTGCCCATCATCGTCATGTCGGTCGGCATGGCGATCGTGGTCTCGCCGCTGACGACCGCGGTGATGAACGCCGCACCGGAGGAGCGCTCGGGAGCCGCCTCAGGCA
Organism: uncultured Bauldia sp.; assembly: GCA_963663975.2. Classification (GTDB taxonomy): domain Bacteria; phylum Pseudomonadota; class Alphaproteobacteria; order Rhizobiales; family Kaistiaceae; genus JANQRX01. Next base: position 572,287 of record CAXXRA010000015.1, read on the forward strand.
TCAGCAACACCGCCAGCCGGCTTTCCGGCGTGATCGCGGTCGCTATTTTCGGCGCCCTCGCCGGGCTGGTGTTCGCCTCGAATGCACCGCCGGAGGCCACCTTCGGCCTGGTCCCGCCTCCCGGCGATGAGGCCCGACCGGTGATCGAAGCCGCTTTCCTCAAGGCCTACAACGCCGCGCTTGTCTTCATGGCCGTCTGGTGCGTGATCGCGGCGGCGGTGTCGTTGGTTGCGCTCAAGGGCACGGGCCCGGCCAAACCGGCGCCGCCCGAACCGGAGGCTGCCGGTTAGGCGCGGTCGGTGAGAAACTCACCAATGCGGGCGATCGCGGCGCGGATATTGTCGGCCGAATTGGCGTAGGAGAGGCGCAAATAACCTTCGCCGAGAATGCCGAAATCCGGCCCTCCAATGGTGGCGACCCCGGCTTCTTCCAGCAGGCGAGAGGCTAGTTCCTTCGCCGCCATGCCGGTCGCGGCGACATTGGCGAAGGCGTAGAAGGCGCCCTTGGGGGTGATGCAGGACACGCCCGGCAGATCGTTGAGGCCATCGACGACGATACGGCGGCGGCGGTCGAACTCGGCCACCATGGCGTCGACCGAATCCTGTGGCCCCTCCAGCGCGGCGATGGCAGCGTATTGCGTCGGCGCGTTGACGCACGACCAGGCGTTGACGGCAAGTTTCCTCGCCTTCGGGTAGAGCGCATCGGGCCATATCGAATAGCCGATCCGCCACCCGGTCATGGCGTAGGTCTTCGACCAGCCGTCCAGATAGATCAGGCGGTTCTGCAACTCCGGATAGGTCAGCAGCGACACGTGCTCGAGGCCGTCATAGGTCATCCGGGAGTAGATCTCGTCCGACAGCACCGCGATTTCGGGAAACGCGGCCAGCCCGGCGGCGAGCCGGTCGAATTCGCCCTTGGGGGTTACACCACCGGTCGGATTGGCTGGCGAATTGACGATGATCAGCTGTGTCTGTGGGGTGATCAGCGACAGCGTTTCATCGCCTGAAAACGCAAATCCGTTCTCCTCCCGGATCGGGATCGGGATCGGTCGCGCGCCGGTATATTCGATCATCGAGCGGTAGATGGGAAAGCCGGGGTCCGGATAGAGGATGTCGGCACCAGGCTCGCCGAACATCAGGATCGCGGCAAACATGGTCGGCTTGCCGCCGGGCATGATCATGATCCTCTCCGGTGAGATCGCCACCGAGTGCCGACGCTCGATCTCGGCGGCCACCGCGTCGCGGAGCTCGGGAATGCCGGGCGCCGGGGTATAGCCGTGGTGTCCGTCGGTGAGGGCCTTGATCGCCGCCGCGACGATGTGATCGGGCGTCGGAAAATCCGGCTGGCCGATGCCGAGATTGATGATGTCGCGCCCGGAAGCGGCAAGTTCGCCCGCCCGCGCCAACACGGCGAAGGCGTTTTCCTCGCCAATCCGGTCAAAGGCCGAGATCGTTTTCAACATGGGCTTCCGGGCCTCGTGTGAACGAAAGACTGGCGGCGTACAACCCGGCCACGGATCTTGTACCGGATTGATCTGGTGGCGACTCATGGCGCATAAGGTCAGCGAAATCAAACCAGTCCTCCCTCGGAGCGAACCCCGACGTGAATGGACGCGCCAGCGTTGGAAACCGCGTGGAAACCGCGTTGGACTTGGCGCAATGGCAGCCTCCGCCGAGGCCCGGGAATGCGCCGATATCCAGAAAGTCGGTGCGGCTTGAACCGTTTGCGGCGATGATTTGGAGAGGGCACGGGCATGAAAGTCGTGGTGATCGGAGCAGCCGGGATGATCGGCGCTAAACTGGCCGCACGACTGGTTGTTGACGGCGAGGTGGCGGGGCGTGCCATCACCCATCTGACGCTTGCCGATGTGATCCGGGCGGAACAAGTCAGCGAAGCCGGCTTCCCGGTTGTCGTGACCGCGGTCGATATCACCGAGCCGGACGCCGCAGCCAAACTGGTCGCATCAAGGCCGGAGGTGATTTTCCATCTTGCCGGTGTGGTTTCGGGCGAGGCCGAGGCCGACTTCGACAAGGGGTATGGCGTCAATCTCGACGGCACGCGCAACCTGTTCGAAGCGATCCGGAGCATCGACGGCTATGTGCCGCGCGTGGTGTTCACATCCTCGATCGCGGTGTTCGGGGCGCCGTTCCCCGACGCCATCCCGGACGACTATTTCCACACCCCGCTGACGTCTTACGGAACGCAAAAGGCAATTTCCGAGCTGCTTTTGGCGGATTTCACAAGACGCGGCTTCATGGACGGGATCGGCATCCGGCTGCCGACGATCTGTGTGCGACCCGGCCTGCCGAACAAGGCGGCGTCGGGCTTCTTTTCAGGCATCATCCGCGAGCCTCTTGCGGGCAAGGAGGCGGTGTTGCCGGTCTCGCAAAAGGTTCTTCACTGGTTTGCCAGTCCGCGCTCGGCGGTGGGGTTTCTCCTGCACGCCGCCGCGCTTGACGGGCAGGCCGTGGGACCGCGGCGCAGCCTCACCATGCCCGGCGTGGCGGAGACGGTCGGCGGTGAGATCGAGGCGTTGCGCAAGGTGGCGGGCGAGGCGGTGGCGGCCCGCATCCGTCCGGAGCCCGACGAGACGATCATGAGAATCGTTGCCGGCTGGCCCACCCGCTTTGACGCTGAGCGGTCCAGAAAACTCGGGTTTCAGGCAGAGACGTCCTTCGAGGCGATTATCCGCGCCCACATCGACGACGAACTGGGCGGAGACTGGGTGCACTGAACGACAGGGCAAGTCCCCATCGTCACGACGACACAGCCGGCCATGGTGTCTCGGGAACCGGTGTCAGCGGCCGATGATCGCGGAACCAGCTGACCAGATTGCTGACCACCAGATCGCCCATGGCGTCCCGGGTAAAGGCAGACGCCGATCCGACATGGGGAAACAGGACGGCATTGTCGAGTGCCATGAGATCGGCCGGCACATTCGGTTCGTCGGCGAAGACGTCGAGGCCGGCTGCCAGGATCACTCCATCGGAAAGCGCGGCGACAAGCGCCGGCTGATCGACCGTCGAGCCGCGGCCGATGTTGATGAAAATACCATTCGGCCCGAGGGCCGACAGAATGGTGGCATCGACCTTGTGATGGGTCGCCTTGCCACCGGGAAGAACATTGACCAGCGTGTCGACGTCGCGGGCCATTTCGGCAAGGTCGGCGTAAAAGCGGTGGCCGAGGCTGCTGCGCTCGCGCCGGCTGTGATAGCTGACGGGCACCTGCATGGCGTCGAGGCGGCGCGCCAGCGCCCCGCCGATGCGGCCCAGGCCGGCAATGCCGACCGTCCGGTCGCGCAATGTCGGGGTGAGCGGGTAGTCCCCGTCATTGGCCCACTTGCCGGCCCGCAGATACCGTTCAGCGGCCGAGAATCGACGTACCGTGTTGAGCAGCAGACCCAAGCCGGTGTCGGCGACCTCCTCGGTCAGAACGTCCGGCGTGTTGGTCACGATGATGCCGCGTTCGGCCGCCGCGGCGGTGTCGACCGCGTCGTAACCGACGCCGAAACTGGCGACAATCTCAAGACTGGGGAAGCTCGTGAGAAGGCCGCGGTTGACGCCGGCGCCCATGCCGTTGGCGAGGCCCCGAACGCTTTGGCGAACGTCGCCAGGCAAATGTGCCAGCGCCGTTTCATCCTGCGCGGGATGGACGGAAAACGCATCCCGAAGCCGGTCAACCGCCTTCGGCCGGAACCCTCCCAGCATGAGAACATTTTCGGCTTGCACTTCGCAGGTCCCCTTGATCGCCCGACGAGGCCCAGACTACGCGTTACCCAATACCTGCGGCAATCACTTGTTGCCGACTTGGTAGACAGGAACTTGCCAAGCCCGGTTGCTAGAGCCCTTTCGACCAACTCGGAGCCATTCTGACGGAGCGATTTTGCGCCAATTCCTTCGCCAAGTCCCTTGACCGTATCCAGATACGCTCATCGAACCTTGACTTGATCTTGTCACAAAATCGCTCCGTCAGAATGGCTCCGAGTTGGTCGAAAGGGCTCTAGGTCCTGTTGACAGTTATCGGAGCCAGATGATGGCACCGACAAGAAACAGCATGGCCATGTAGGCCGTTGCGGTTTTTTCATAGCGCGTGGCGATGCGCCGGAAGTGTTTGATTTTGTTTATGTAACATTCGACGAGATGTCTTTCTTTGTAGAGTTCGGCATCGTAGGGGATGGCTTGCGCCCGTGACGGGTTGGATGGGATCACCGCCACTATTCCGGCATCGTTGAGACGGGCGCGGAGATGATCGGCATCATAGGCCGTGTCGGCGATGAGGTTTGCGCCGGCCACGTCGGCGATCAACTCTTCAGCCTGGGTGACATCGCCAACCTGACCGCCGGTGAGGATGAACCGTAATGGATTGCCGAGCCCATCGACAGCGATGTGAACCTTGCTCGTCAAGCCGCCGCGCGAACGTCCGATGGCCTGATTTTGAGTCCCCCTTTTGCGCCCGACGCATGTTGATGTGCCCGCACAATGGTTGAATCGATGATCAGGTATTCGAAGTCCGGATCGTCCACCAAGGCCTTGAAAAGACTCTCCCATGCCCCTTGTTTGGCCCACCGGGAAAAGCGCACGTACACGCTGTTCCAATTGCCGAACGCGTCCGGCAGGTCGCGCCATGGCGAACTCGTGCGTGCAATCCACAATACCGCATCCACGAACAGACGATTGTCCCGTCCCGTGGATCCGCAATCCGACGCCTTGCCGGGTACCAAATCCGATATCCGTTCCCATTGAACGTCCGTCAATTCCCTGCGAAGCATGACCGGTTCCTCCTCCACACCCAGGTCTTGCTTGAATCACAACCGCCATTAATAAACCGTTAACTGTCAACAGCACCTAGCCGTCGTCGGTGGTTCGGAGCCGGTCGTTTGAATCCCTAACCGCGCCCGGAGTTCAGATTCCGCGACACCAGCGGCAGGAGTTTTCGCAGACGTTTGCGGTCCTTGTCGCCAATCCCGGCCAGGGCGCTTTTTTCAAGCCGTTTCCACACCTTGTCGATGGCCGCAATCGTCTCGCGTCCGCGCTCGGTCAGGAAGACATGCGCCCGACGGCCGTCGCCCTTCGATGCCTGGCGCTCGACATAGCCCGCCGAAGCCAGCCGACCCACCATCTTGGTCACGGTGGGCGGCTAGACGCCCAGCCGTGCCGCAAGATCGCTCATGGTTGTGCCGTCGTTCTCAGCCAGGGCCTTGAGCAGGCCCTCCTGTCCGAAGTGCAATCCGATACGGGAAAGCTCAGCGCCGGCACGGACGCGGTAGGCGTGCGCGGCTTGTGACAGACGGTGCGTGACCGTTCTGCGATGATCCAAGCCCATGAATTCACCAGCCTATCGGGGAAAGATGACCGAGTGATGACGGAAAGGCGTTCACCCACGCGGATCAGAAATTGCGAAATTCGCGGTCAACGCGTTCGGCGAAACGCTGGCGCACGGCGGCGTCGGCGCGGTTGAGGTCATAAAGAGCCAGATATTTCATCTTCGCCCGCGGGTGAACCAACGCCCTGACCGACCGCTTGATGATGCGACGGGGCGGATCGCCCATCAAGACAGTGCGCCAGCGATTGCCGCCATAGGTCACGACCGCGGCGAGCTTGCGGACGCTGTGCAGAATGGGTCGAAGCTGGCCGTCAACCAGGTCAAAGCTGACGCCGGGCAGGAAAACTCGATCAAAAAAGCCTTTGAGGATCGCCGGGTAGCCGTAATTCCAAATCGGAAAAATCAACACCAGGCATTGGGCCCAGAGCAGACGATCGACATAGCCTTCGACCGGTTTCCGGCACAGATCCGTGTTGTGATAGTCGATCCTCTCGGAGCGCGACATGACCGGCTCGAAGCCCTCGGCATACAGATCGCAATCGTCAACCTGATGACCCGACTCGTTCAGGGCGGTCACCACGGTGCGATGCAAAGCGGCCTGGAAGGACGTTTCGACGGGATGGGCGAAGAGAACCAGAACCCGCATTTCATCTAGCCGCCTGTCGGCTGAAGACCGGGGAACAGGTACGTTTTCCCACTGCTCAGATCGAAATCGGGATTGTCCCACGCAACCATCTTGCCGGGATTGAGCAGACCCCGCGGGTCGGCCTCGGCCTTGAACGCCAGTTGGACCTTGTCGGTCATCTTCATCCCGCCCTCTTCGAGGGTATAGCGGTGAGGGTTGAAGATCGGACAGCCATGATCCTCGTGGATCGCCACGATTTCGTCGAGCCGTTCTTCGCTGCTGAAGCGCACGATCGGCAGCCCGGTGCACAACACATTGCCGTCGAAGCGGATGAACTCGAGATGGCCGGGTACTTCGTCGCCGAACAGCCGTGTCATCTCGTCTACGCGATCGACATGGTCAGGGAACGGGTAGAGAACCTGAAGGTAGGTGATGGTCGGATCGACCCGCAACCCGCGCAGCGTGGTGTGGTTCCAGGTCAGTTCGTACGCCGGAGGAAGGCCCTTCTTCTCCTCGTCGGTGGCGGTATCGGAGCGGTAGAGCAGTTCGGCCTTTTCGCGGCCTGCCAGCGCCAGGAACGGATCGACGGCGTGCGCCGCAACCATGATCAGAACGATCGACTGGTCGCGGCGCAGGAATTTGCGGTGCCGCAGGAAGTAGTCATGGGGGAGGGGGGCGGCGACGGTCGCGATCTCCTTGAATTCGAGCCCGTCATGGTTGGCGGCAAGATCGGCAAACCTGACGGCATCGCCGTAATCATCAAAGCCGACGATGACGTCGACCCAGTCATGGGCGGCGGTGATGGGCGTTTCGACCTCGGTAATGATGCCGTTCGTTCCATAGGCATGCATGACTTTGTGAAGATCCCAACCGGTGAGGTCGAGGACGCGCGGACGCTCCTCCATGGTCACGATGCGAAGCCTGAGAACGTTACCCAAGTCGCGCAGGCCACCCCACGCGATCGAGCCGACCCCGCCCGATCCGCCGGCGATGAAGCCGCCGATCGACGCTGTCTGATAGGTCGAGGGATGCAGGCGAAGCTCCTGACCGCCCTCAGTGCGGGTCCGGCGATCGATGTCGGCCAAGACCGCGCCAGGCTCTGCGACCACGCGACCCGGCGCGATCGACACCACACGGTTCATGGCGGAAAGGTCCATCACCACACCGCCGGACAAGGGCATCGCCTGGCCGTAATTGCCGGTTCCGGAACCACGCGGCGTGACCGCGATGCCGAGTTCGTAGCAGGCCTGCAGGACCGTGATGATTTCGGTTTCATTGGCGGGCGTGACCACCAGGTCGGCGCAAATATGGTCGAGTTGTCGTTTCAGGACCGGGGAGTACCAGAAGAAGTCCCGACTCTTCTGTTTGACGATGGCCGGATTGTCCTCGATTTTGATGCCCGAAAGGGCGGTTTTGAGCCTGGCGATATCAGTCATCCCGGGATCTCCATCAGCGCGTCCAGCTCGCGGTAGTCGGGCAGGGTGCGGTCAATGGCTCTGCCGCTTCGGATGACCACTCGATCGGCCTGCGGACGCGCCAGCAATTCAGTATAACTGCGCGCGGAAAATGCGACGAGGTCGGCGGCTGCGCCAGCGGCCATGACGCCACGATCGGGGCGGCCGATGATATTCGCCGGTACGCGGGTAGCATATCGCGGACTGTCGGCAATGGGGTGGTCGAGATGGCCGATCCGCACCGCCTCGCGATAAACCTCCACCATGTCAAGGTCGCCATAGGCGTAGAAGGGGTCACGGATGTTGTCGGAGGCGATCGCCGTTCGGACCCCGGCAGCGGTGAGCTCGCTGAGCAGCGTTACGCCACGCCGGCGGGGCGTGCGACCGCCGGTACGGTCCTGCAGATAGAGATTGCACATGGGCAGGGAGACGACGGCGATGCCGGCTTCGGCAACGGCGTCCATGATCGCCTTGGCCTCGTCGTCCGGCTGGGCGGCCAGCGAGCAGCAGTGACCGGCCACGACCTGGCCGGCAAAGCCGGTGCGCTTCACCGCGTCCGCTACCGCGCGCAGCGACCTGGCCGTCGGATCGCCGGTCTCGTCGACGTGAAAGTCGAGGTCGAGACCGGCCTCGGCCGCTCGCCGCATCACTTGATCGAGGATGCGATCGAGCTCCGGCACCATGAATGTGACCGCGCCGAACACGCCGCCATGCCGGGACACGGTAGCAGCGATTTCGCTTGCCAGACGGTCATCTGCCAGGGCGTCGATCGGCAGCAGTGAAACCGCCTGCAAATCAATGCGACCGGCCCATTTGCGGCGCATGTCGCCGAAGACCGGCCAGCTGATGTCGTGTTGCGGCGGGATTGAATCGAGGTGGGTACGGAGGGTGGCGGTGCCGTGGGCAAACGCGCAGCGCAGGGCAAAATCCATTCTGCCGGCGACATCATCGGCGTTCCAGTTGCCTGTCCGATCATGATCGGTGGCGTCCAGGGCGCCGCCGAATGTGCCGTCGGGATTGGGGCGACGCGGCCATATGTGGCCCTTGTCGAGATGGGTGTGCATGTCGATGAAGCACGGCCACACCATGCCGCGATCGAGATCGACAGTGGGCAGGATATCAGGTGACGGATCGTCCCCGAGCGGCGTGATACGGGCAATCAGGCCGTTCCGAATCTCGATGTTGACGATGACCAGGCCGTCCTCATCAGGTGTGGCGACGGGCACGGTGAGCAGGGCCGAGGGTGCGGTCGCATTGGCGAGACGATAGCTGCCGGCAGTGGGAACAACGGCGAAATCGGCTGCCATGACGTCAATTCTCTCGGCGAACGACGCTCTCGTGCCAATTTCTGAGCAGAAGATGCGAAATGAGGCTGGTGGCGAAGTAGATGACGATGCCGGTGCCGGACAACAACACCAGGGCCGCAAACAGCCTGGGAATGTTCAGACGATACTGGGATTCGAGCAGCCGGAACGCCAGGCCGGAACCCGCTCCGGCCGTTCCGGCTGCAAATTCGGCGACGACCGCGGCGATCAGTGCCAACCCGCCGGCTATTCTCAACCCGGTCAGAAAGTAGGGAAGGGCGCTCGGAATCTTGAGAAAGAGTAGCGTCTGCCAACCCTTGGCGCCGTAAAGTTCAAATAGATTCAGCAGGTTATGATCGGTGCTCCGCAGTCCCTGGGTGGTGTTGGACAGGATCGGGAAGAAGGCGACAATCCAGGCGCAAATCAGCAGGGCCGACTGGGTCGTCGGCGCATAGATCAGGATCAGCGGGGCGATGGCGACAATCGGCGTGACCTGCAGGATGACCGCATAGGGATAGAGCGCCAGCTCGACCAGGCGGCTCTGCGCCATCAGAATGGCGATAAAGACGCCGCCCGCCAGGGCGATCGCCAAAGCCGTCAGGGTGATCCGCAGCGTGACGCCAAGCGCAGGCAGGAGCACGGGCCAGTCGGTCGAGAACGCCTGGGCGACGCGCACCGGGCTTGGCAGGATGTAGTGGGGCACCTCATTGATCGTGACGTAGATCTGCCAGGCGAGGACCAAAAGCAGCAGCATGCCGACCGGAATGGCGATACGCGTGAAACGCACGACCGCTGAACCACCCTCGGTTTGTGGTGTCGGCGCCTCGTCGTCTGGCGCTACGGGCGCGGCCTTGTCGGCGGGGATGACCGTCACGCTGCCTGATCCCCCATGGCGTGGTGCAGGGCTGTCGAGACCCTGCGGCAATTGTCACCATACCGCGCCGAGGTACGGAAATCGTCGTCGCGGGGATAAGGAGCATCGATCGTCAAATCCTCCACCACACGTCCGGGTCGCGCGGCCATGACGGCGATTCGTTGCGACAGGTAGACCGATTCGAACACCGAATGAGTGACGAAAATTACGGTCCAGCCGAAGGTCTCCCACAGCCGCAGAAGGTCATTGTTGAGCCGGAAGCGGGCGATCTCGTCGAGCGCGGCAAAGGGCTCGTCCATCAACAGAAGTTTGGGGCGGGTGATCAGGGCGCGGGCGATGGACACCCGCATTTTCATCCCGCCCGACAATTCGCGCGGATAAGATTGAGCGAAACCGGCCAGACCGACCATCTCCAGCGCCTGCACGATCTCATCGCGCGATTCAGCGCGGGTGCGTCCTTTGAGGCGCAACGGCAGCCACACATTCCTGAACACGGTGGCCCAAGGCATCAATGTCGGCTCCTGGAAGACAAAGCCGATTTCCGGCGTTGCACCGGACTCCGATCCGCCGGTCGAGGTGGGCCATGCGACTTTTCCGGACGTTGCGTCACCGAGGCCGGCGATGATCCGCAATGCGGTCGATTTACCGCAGCCGGACGGTCCCAGAAGGCTGACAAACTCACCCTGGAGGATGTCGAGCGACATGTCCTTGAGCGCGACCGTGCCGTTGGAAAAGATCTTCGTTACGGATCGCAGGGAGACCAATGGTGGCGAGGTCTGCGCCCTTTGCGAGCCGGCGGCCGACGACAGACCGGCGCTGTGGGAGGCTTCGTTCAAGGTCGTACCCACCGATGTTCGATCGAGCGCAAGGCGTTCGAAGGAGGCGTTTCTCGCCCCCTTCGAACGGTTTCAGCGGTTAGTTCGGCTTGAGGTCGGCACCAACATTCTTGCAGACGAACCGGGTGGTGAAGGCCTGTTCGGGATCGATGTCGGCCCGCACTGCGCCGGCCTCGACCATCTTGCTGTGGAAGCTCCTCACCTGCTCGGCGGAGATGCAGCCAATTCCGCCATCGACGGCGGCGCCCGAATCGACCAGGCCGTATTCCAGCATCTTGGCGATGGTGAATTCGAGCTGACCATCGGTCATTTCCGGATTGTGCTGTTTGATCAGTTCGTTGCCGGCTGCGTTGTCGCCGTACAGATAAGTGTACCAGCCGATGATCGAGGCATCGACGAAGCGCTGAACGATGTCGGGATTGTTCTCGACGAAATCGGTCTTGGCCTCGATCATTGTGGACGGCGTGTTGTAGCCGGCGTCGGCCAACAGGAACAGTTTGGGCTTGAACCCGCCTTCACGCTCGATAGCGTAGGGCTCGGACGTGATGTAGCCCTGCTGCGCCGACATGGGATCGGCCAGGAACGGCGCTGGATTGAAGGTGTAGGGCCTGATCTGCTCGTCCCGGAACCCATCGTATGCTCCCTTCATCCACTGAAACCCGGTTGAGAAGAGATCTTTAGCCATGAAGATGGTCGGCAGATTGGCAAGATCGCCGAAGCTTTCGACCGGGGCGTCCGGATGGGCGATCAGCACCTGGGGATCCTTCTGGAAGATCGCCGCAACCTCAATGAGCGGGATTTCCTGTTCCAGCGCCGAAAACGAACCAACCAAATTCCCTCGCATGTAGAATTGGATCTTGTCGGCCATCAGCAGCGCCGAGTTGGCCGCCTGCGGACCGCCCTGCTTGATGGTCACGTCGAGGCCGAATTTCTCATACGTGCCGTCGGCCACGGCCTGGTAGAAGCCGCCGTGTTCGGCCTCGGCGAGCCAGTTCGTTCCAAACTTAATCTCATCAAGGGCCAGCGCCGGGCCCGCCGACAGCAAGGCCGCCGCGCACGCAGCAAAAGTCGCCTTCTTCGCATTTACGCTCATGATCTATCCCCTCGGTTCGCTGGTTGGCCCGCGCACCTTTGAGGTGAACGGGCAAAGACAATTTGGCGACGAATTCTAGCGCGCCGCCGGCGATATGCCACCCGGCCTGGCGCCGAGATCGGTTATCCACGATGAAGAAGCATGTAGCCGAGGACAAGTGCAAGATTTTGAGCGAGCCGCCGGGGAGCGGACCCGTCAGCCCGGAGCCGGCCGGGCCTTGCCAGCCCGGTGCAGCTGATCGTAGCGTGCGATCCAGCCTCAAAAATCATCGACAGGGTCTTCCAACACAACGCCCATGAGACAGGAACTCAATCCCGATGGCATTCGTGCGCCATTCGGGAACTACAGCCACGGAGTTATCACGCCGCCAGGGGTGCGGCTGGTTTTCTGCTCCGGACAACTTGGAATTCGGGCCGACGAGACCGTCCCCGACACTGTCGAAGAGCAGGCGGAGTGCTGTTTTGAGAACATCAGCGCGATCCTGGGCGAGGCCGGCATGGACTTCAAAAACGTGGTCCGGCTAGGGGCTTTCGTCACCCGTCGCCAGGACATGCGGGGCTATATGCGGGTGCGCGACCGCTATGTCGGCGCGCCGCCGCCGGCGTCCACGCTGGTGATCGTCACCGGATTCACCAGACCTGAATTTCTGGTCGAGGTCGAAGCCATTGCGGCGGGGGGCGACTGACGCTCATGCGCTTGTGGATCAAACAACCGCTGGCCGTCCTGGCCGAGGGGGCAGGGGCGGGGTTTGTCGTTGAGGACGGGCGCATCGCCGAACTGGTGGAGACAGGTGGAGAGCCGGCGCAACCGGTCGACCAGATCTTCAACGCCAGCGGCCACGTGATCGTGCCCGGACTCGTCAACGGGCATCACCATTTCTTCCAGACGCTGACCCGAGCCCACCCGGCGGCGATCAACAAGGAGCTGTTTGCGTGGCTCCAATCGCTGTATCCGATCTGGGCACGGCACATGACGCCCGAGGCGTTCCGGATGGCGACCCGGCTGGCGCTGACGGAACTGCTGCTGTCAGGCTGTACGTGTGTATCGGACCACCAGTACCTGTTCCCGAAGGGGCTGGAGGACGCCATGGACATTCAGGCGCAGGAGGCCGAGCGGGTCGGCCTGCGCATGGTTCTGACCCGCGGATCGATGAATGTATCGCAACAGGATGGCGGTCTGGCTCCGGCCACACTGATTCAGGATGAGGAAACGATCCTGGCGGATTGCGAGCGGGTGTTGTCGCGCTACCACCAGGCCGGCGAGGGGGCGATGATGCAGGTGGCGCTGGCGCCTTGCGCGCCGTTCACGGTGTCCAAGCGGCTGATGGTCGATTCAGCCGGACTGGCCGAGCGCTACGACTGTCGGCTCCATACCCATCTCGGCGAGACCGAGGATGAAAACGAATACTGCCTGGAGCATTTCCAGTGCCGGCCGCTGGATTATCTCGAGGAGTGCGGGTGGCTGACCGACCGGGTCTGGCTGGCGCACGGGATCCACTTCAACGACGACGAAATCAAACGGCTCGGCCGGCACCGGGTCGGCATTTGCCACTGTCCGACGTCGAACATGACGCTCGCCGCCGGGCAATGCCGGACCCGCGATCTGGAGGATGCGGGAAGCCCGGTGGGGCTCGGCGTGGACGGGTCGGCGTCCAACGACAATTCCAATCTGATGGAGAGCGTTCGACACGCGCTGATGGTCAACCGACTGACCTACGACGCGGAATCGGTGACCCATCTGGATGCCTTCCGTTGGGCGACAAGTGGCTCGGCGGCCTGTCTGGGGCGCTCCGATATCGGCTCGATCAAGGTCGGCAAGCAGGCCGATTTCGCCGGCTATACGCTGGACGAATTGCGGTTCTCGGGCGCTGGTGATCCGATCGCCGCGCTTGCGCTGTGCGGGGCCCATCATGCCGACCGTGTGATGGTGGCGGGCGAGTGGAAAGTCGCCGACGGTCAGCCGCTGGGTGTCGATGTCGAACGGTTGCGTCATGAGCACGGCGTCGCCGCGGCGGCATTCGTCGGCGGTCTGTGACGTCGTGACTGCCTGAAGGAGTCCCACGACATGGCCAAGCTCCCGATGCGGATGTGGCAGGACATGACAACGCTCGATTTCGGCGAGAGCGACACATCGTCGTGGATCGCGGTGCTCCCGGTGGCGGCGATCGAGCAGCATGGCCCTCATCTGCCCGTCTTCACCGACGCCTGCATTGCCGAGGGCATGGTGGGTCGGTCGATCGAGGTGCTGCCGGATGATGTGCCGGTAACATTCCTGCCCGTTCAGGCGGTCGGCAAGTCCAACGAGCACGTCGCGTTTCCCGGCACGCTGACCAGCGGCTGGGACACCGTCACCAGGATGTGGCTCGACATCGGCGACAGCGTCGCGCGGGCCGGGATCGCAAAACTGATCATCATCAGCTCCCATGGCGGCAACGTGCCGATGGTGGATATCGTGGCGCGGGAACTTCGCGTCCGCAGCCAAATGCTGGTGGTGGCCACGGCCTGGTCGCGCTTCGGCGAGCCGACGGGCCTGATACCGGATGAGGAGGCGAGCTACGGCATCCATGGCGGCGATGTGGAGACCTCGATGATGCTGCACCTGCGTCCCGATCTGGTGCGGATGAACAAGGCGACGGATTTTCGCTCCACACAGCACGATCATGCCGCACGCTTCGGCCGACTGCGTGCCCATGGTCCGGTGCAGTTCGGCTGGCAGGCCGGCGATCTCAACCCAGCCGGCGTCGTTGGCAACGCGGCTGCGGCAAGCCCGCGGAAGGGTGCGGCGATCGTCGAGCATCAGGCGCGCGCCTTTGTGGAGTTGTGCCTCGACGTTCACGCCTTCGATGCTGACGCATTGAGCGGCTGATCGGCATATTCGGGGCCGGTCGGCGGCGCCGGCAGCCGCCGTCGTTCATGCGGCAACCCACTGACATAGAACAATTTTCCGGCATTTGTTTCAATTGGAGTCATTCGGGGTTGCAATCGGCATCGCGGTCGGTTGTTCTGCCCACAGCGCCTCTGCCGACCGCCGGAGATCGCGAACAAGAACTCGGCGGCCGGGGAGGCCCGGCAAGCGCCGCGACAAAGCGGCCTCGTAGGAGGGACTAATCCAATGAAACGAACGATAATGCTCCTGGCGACAACAGCTCTGGTCGCCGGCCTGGCCACTGGGGCTCAGGCGAAAACACTCGTGTTTTGCTCGGAGGGCAGCCCGGAGGGATTCGACCCGGCGCTGTACACATCAGGCACGACCTTTGACGCCTCCTCGCGTCAGATTTTCAACAAGCTGGTCGAGTTCGGCCGCGGAACGACGGTCATTCAGCCGGCGCTGGCCGAGAGCTGGACGGTGTCCGACGACGGTTTGGAATACACGTTCAAGCTTCGCGCGGGCGTGAGGTTCCACTCCAACGACCAGTTCACGCCGAGCCGCGATTTCAATGCCGACGACGTAGTGTTCTCGTTCGAGCGGCAGCGCGTGGCGGAGAATCCCTACCACGAGTACGTTCCAGGCGCGGCGTGGGAGTACTTCAACGGCATGTCGATGCCGGCGTTGATCAAGGAAATCGCCAAGGATGACGACCTGACGGTCAGGTTCGTCCTGAACCGGCCGGAGGCGCCGATGATCGCCAATCTGGCGATGGATTTCGCGTCGATTCAGTCGAAGGAATATGCCGACGCCATGGCGGATGCCGGCACGGCTGAGATGCTCAACCAGGCGCCGATCGGCACCGGGCCGTTCCAGTTTCAAGCCTACCAGAAGGACGCTTTCATCCGTTACACGGCACACGAACCCTACTGGGATGGCAAGGCGCCGATCGACAATCTGGTCTTCGCCATCACGCCGGACTCCTCGGTACGCTTCCAGAAGATGCAAGCGGGCGAGTGCCACGTGACGTTGAACCCCAATCCCGCCGATCTGGAGGCAATGAAGGCCCATCCGGACATCACTCTGTTGCAGCAGGAAGGCCTGAACGTCGGCTATCTGGCCTACAACACGCTGGTCGCGCCGTACGACAATCCGAATGTCCGCAGGGCGCTCAACATGGCGATCAACAAGCAGGCCATTCTCGACGCCGTTTTCCAGGGAGCCGGCAAGATCGCGTCCAATCCGATCCCACCGACCATCTGGTCCTACAAGACCGATCTCCAGGACGATGCCTATGACCCCGAGGCGGCCAAAGCGATGCTCGCGGCCGAGGGCGTTGAAGGCCTCAAGATGAAGATCTGGGCAATGCCGGTACAGCGGCCCTACAATCCCAACGCCCGCCGCATGGCAGAAGTGATGCAGGCCGATTTCGCCAAGATCGGAGTCGAGGTCGAGATCGTTTCGTTCGAATGGGGCGAGTATCTGGCCCGCTCGAAGGAACTCGATCGCGATGGCGCGGTTCTTCTCGGTTGGACGGGCGACAATGGCGACCCGGACAACTTCCTGGCCGTGCTGCTCGGCTGTGACGGCGTTGGCGGCTCCAACCGCGCCAATTGGTGCTACGAGCCTTTCGAGGAGGTTATCCAGAAAGCCAAGATCGTGTCCGATATCGCCGAGCGTACCGCGCTTTACGAACAGGCGCAGGTGATCTTCAAGGAGCAGGCGCCGTGGGCCACGATCGCCCATTCGATCGTTTCCCAGCCGATCCGTAAAGAGGTCAAGAACTGGAAGATCGATCCGTTCGGCGGAGACATCTTCTACGGCGTCGATATCGACGGCTGACGACTCAATAACGGGCGGGCGGCCTCCAGGCCGCCCGTTTTTTCTCTTTTATGCTTCTGTTTGTCGCCCGCAGGATCGGCCTGCTCATCCCGACCTTCATCGGGGTGACGCTGGTCTCGTTCTTCTTCATCAGGCTGCTGCCGGGCGACCCCATCCTGCTGTTGGCCGGCGAGCGCGGCATGACCGAGGAACGCTACGCCCGCCTGCTCGAACAATTCGGCTTTGCCCGCCCGATCATCGTGCAGTACTGGGACTATCTGCTCGGCATTTTCCAGGGCGATCTCGGTGTCTCGTTTGTTACCAAGAAGCCCGTAGTCGAAGAGTTTTTCACACTCTTTCCGGCGACCGTGGAACTGTCGCTGTGCGCGATCATCGTCGCCACGGCGGTGGGCATCCCCGCCGGTGTGGCCGCCGCGATCAACCGCGGCACGGTGTACGATCAGTCACTGATGACGACGGCGCTGGTCGGCTTTTCGATGCCGATTTTCTGGTGGGCGTTACTCCTGATCATCGTGTTTTCGGGGTGGCTCGGCTGGACCCCGGTTTCGGGCCGCATCTCGTTCCTCTATTTCTTCGAATCGGTCACCGGATTCATGCTGATCGACAGCTGGCTGTCGGGAGAGGCCGGCGCCTTCAAGTCGGCGGTGCGCCACCTCATTCTGCCGACAATCGTATTGTCGACGATTCCGTTGGCGGTGATTGCCCGGCAGACCCGATCGGCAATGCTGGAAGTGCTCAGCGAGGATTACGTGCGCACCGCGCGTGCCAAGGGGCTCTCGCCGTTCAGGATCAACGGCCTCCACGCCTTGCGCAATGCGCTGATCCCGGTCGCTACGACGATCGGCCTCCAGGTCGGCGTGCTGATCGCTGGGGCGATTCTGACCGAAACGATCTTCTCCTGGCCGGGGATCGGCAAGTGGATGGTCGATTCCATCTTTCGGCGTGACTATCAGGTCGTGCAGAGCGGCCTCCTGCTGATCGCCGGGCTGGTGATGATCGTCAATCTGCTGGTCGACGTCCTCTATGGACTGATCAATCCGCGTATCAGGCACATCCGCTAACGCCATGGCCGAGACAACCATCGACACCGAATCGACGGTCGTGAGGGAGGCCGACCGGCTAGGTCCGTTGCGGGAATTCTGGGCCTATTTTTCCGAACACCGGGGGGCGGTGATCGGGATGTCGTTCTTCGTTTTTCTGGTTGCTGTGGCGGTTCTTGCCGATGTCATCGCTCCACATCCGCCCAACGAGCAGTATCGGGAATTCCTGCTGACACCGCCGGTGTGGATGGAAGGCGGCAGCTGGCAATTCGTTCTCGGCACCGATCAGGTGGCCCGAGACATTCTTTCCCGCCTGATTCACGGCGCCCGGTTCTCGCTGTTCATCGGGGTCATCGGTGGTGTCCATCGCCATGTCGGGCGGGATCACGCTGGGACTGATCGCCGGCTTCTTCGGAGGCACGACCGATACGTTGATCATGCGCCTGATGGACATCATCCTGGCCTTCCCGAGCCTGCTGCTGGCGCTGGTGCTGGTCGCCATCCTCGGGCCTAGCCTGATCAACGCGATGATCGCCATCGCCATCGTCCTGCAGCCGCACTATGTGCGATTGACCCGGGCGTCGGTGCTGGCTGAACGGACGAAGGACTATGTGACATCGGCACGGCTTGCCGGTGCCGGTCCCATGCGGCTGATGATCATCACGATCCTGCCGAACTGCATGGCTCCGCTGATCGTTCAGGCGGCACTGTCGTTTTCCACCGCTATTCTTGACGCTGCGGCGCTCGGCTTCTTGGGCATGGGAGCGCAGCCGCCAACGCCCGAATGGGGGACGATGCTGGCGGAGGCGCGGGAGTTCATCCAACGGGCGTGGTGGGTCGTCACGTTCCCGGGACTGGCGATTCTGATCACGGTGCTGGCGATCAACGTGATGGCGACGGACTGCGCGACGCGCTCGACCCCAAGTTGAAGCGGAGCTGACCGCCGTGGCGCTTCTCGAGATCAGAAATCTCACGGTCGAGTTTGCGACGGCGCAAGGTGCTTTCAGGGCCGTGGACGAGGTCTCGCTGACTGTCGATGCCGGGACGTCCAGGCGATCGTCGGCGAGTCCGGATCGGGTAAATCGGTTGCGATGTTGGCCATGATGGGGCTCCTGCCGTGGACCGCGACAGTCACGGCGGAGCATCTAACTTTCGCAGGCATCGGATTGCTGAACCTGCCACCGCGCGAGCGGAGGCAGATCATCGGCAAGGACATCTCGATGATCTTCCAGGAACCGATGTCGAGCCTCAATCCGTGCTTCACCGTCGGGTTCCAACTTGGCGAGCCGCTGAAGGAGCATCTGGGGCTGGATCGCACGGAGCGTCGGCGCCGGTCGGTCGAGCTTCTCGACGCCGTCGGCATCACCGATCCGGAACGGCGGCTCAATGCTTTTCCCCACCAGCTGTCCGGCGGCATGAACCAGCGCGTGATGATCGCCATGGCGATTGCGTGCCGGCCGAAGCTGCTGATCGCCGATGAACCGACGACGGCGCTCGACGTCACCATCCAGGCGCAGATCCTCGAACTCCTCCTCGACCTCCAGCGTCAGACCGATCTCGGGCTCATCCTGATTACCCACGATATGGGCGTGGTGGCGGAGACCGCCGAGCGCGTGGCGGTGTTCTATTCCGGCCAAAGGATTGAGGAGCAGCCGGTACGCGAACTGTTTGGCGATCCCCATCACCCCTATACGTCGGCGCTCCTTGCCGCGCTGCCGGAGCGCGCGGAGAGCCGCACGTTACCGTCTATTGGCGGCGTTGTACCCGGTCAGTTCGACCGGCCCGACGGTTGCCTGTTTTCGCCCCGCTGCCGTTTTGCGACCGGGCTGTGTACCGCCGAGGCGCCGCCGCGCAAGGGCGACGACATGGGTTCGGCGCTTTGCCATTACCCCCTGTCCGACGGTGCGCCGGTCGGCCACCCGGGTGCGGTCGAGGAAGTCGCGTGACCGATCAAGCGGTTGTCGCGGGCGAGGTGCTGGTCAAGGCCAGCGATCTCACCCAGCATTATGGCATCGCGCGCGGATTGGTTCGCTTCGCCGTTGACCCTGAAGGCGGTCGACGGCGCCAGCTTCACCCTGCGCGCGGCCAAGACGCTGGCGGTGGTTGGGGAGTCCGGTTGCGGCAAATCTACGCTGGCACGCATGGTGACGATGATCGAGCGGCCGGTTTCGGGAAGCCTGGTCATCGAAGGCGTCGACGTGGCGACCGCCTCGCCCGCGACTCTCAAACAATTTCGACGAGAGGTGCAGATCGTCTTTCAGGATCCTTATGGGTCGCTCAATCCGCGGCAGAAGATCGGGACGATTCTGGAGGAGCCGTTGGTGATCAACGAACCGACGATGACTGCCGTCGAACATCGCGAGGCGGCCGTGACGATGATGGAGCGCGTCGGGCTCAGGCCCGAACATTACGAGCGCTACCCGCATATGTTCTCCGGTGGGCAACGGCAAAGGATCGCGATCGCGCGGGCGCTGATGCTGCGACCGAAGATCCTCGTGCTGGACGAGCCGGTTTCAGCGCTCGATCTGTCGGTCCAGGCGCAGGTCCTGAATCTGCTGATCGACCTGCAGCGGGAGTTCGGGCTGGCCTATCTGTTCATCAGCCACGGCCTGTCGGTTGTTCGCCACATCGCCGATGACGTGATGGTGATGTATCTGGGGCGTCCGGTTGAGCAGGGGGCGAGCGAAGAGATCTTCTCCAACCCCCGCCATCCCTATTCGCGGGCGCTGCTCTCGGCCACGCCGATCGCCGATCCGACCCGACCCAGGGAACGCATTCGACTGCAGGGCGAATTGCCGTCGCCGATCAATCCGCCAAGCGGGTGCGCGTTCCATCCCCGCTGTCCGCTGGCGTTCGATCCCTGTCCGGGCAACCGCCCGGATCTGGAGGCCAAGGGCGGGGTCGAGGTCGCCTGCTGGGCGGTCGACGAGACCGGCCATGTGCAGTCGGCCGAAACCGAGACCGCCTGAGCCGTGCGAGGTGAGGGGTGCGACGGCGGTGATCCTGGCCACAAGGGCCCAGGTTGTCCGTACGAGTTCAGGCGCGGCCCTCTCTGGTTAGCCACGCAAGCCAAAAAAACGTGGCGGCCAGGGCCATGTTCGACAGCGGTTGCAACTCGGTCAGGCCACCCACGAACGTGACACCCAGGTTGAATGCGGCGCCGATCAGCAGAATGAATCCGGCGGACAGCGGGTAGGGCGATCTGCTGATCAACCAATAGGATAGAGCCAGCGAGCCGGCGATGATCGTTGCCGCGGCGGCGATGAACGGCAACGAGATCAAGAGCTCTGCACGACCGGCGGCATCGGATCCGATGGTGCGAAAGGCCATCAAAGCGGATTGGGCCATTCCCAGCGACAACAGCACGACGCCGGCACGGCCGAGCGTGTTCTGGCCCGTTGCCTGCCACAATGCCCATATGCCGATGGCCATTGCGGCAAAGGCCGCTACGCCCACGGAGCTGCTGAAATTGCTGATGCCGCCGATGAGTTCAAGGCCTTCGGCCGCGGCCCACAGCCCGGCGCCGATCAGCAGGACGTTCGTCAAACAGACCCCCGTTCGTCGATCACGAGATCGCAAATTCAACCCAGCCGGCTTGCCGGTCTACGCGATCTTCGAAGTCACCAACAGAAGCTTACCATCGCAATGGATCGGCTGGGGCACGCCGCTGCGCCGGCCGGGATTGCCCCTTTGCACGCGCGAGCGGGGTCAAGGGCCCGGTTCGTCGATCCCGGCGCGGTCGGTGAGGTCGCGTGAGAACGCGGCCAGCAGCCTGTTCAACGATTCTTCGAGGTCGAGTTTGAGTCGGAATCCGCCCGCGGCGTCGAGTGACACGAAGCCGTGGATGATTGCCCTGAGGCCGCGCGCCGCGTGCAGGGCTTCGTTGCCGCTGACACCGTAGCCGGCCAGGACGGCGAGCACGGTGGACAAAAGGGCCTCTCCGGATCGTGCCACATCGTTCTCACCGGAGCGCGCGGCGCGCAGCGATGCGGCATAAAGGCCTGGCCGTTCGCGGGCGAAGCGCCAATAGGCGTGGGCGAGGGCAAACAGGGCGTCGTCGCGGGATCTGCCGACGGTGACCCGCTCAAGCCGCCGGTTGGCTTCATCGAGCCCGCGGATCGTCAATCCTCGCCGAAGGCCGTCCAGACCCTCGACGTGTCGGTAGAGCGACGGCGAGCGTATGCCGAGCCGGGCGGCGAGGCGGGCCAGGGTCGTGGCATCGAGCCCTTCCTCATCGGCAAGCAACTCGGCGGCGTCGAGAACGGCTTCGGCGTTCAGTCCCATACGCGGCATCTCAGCCAGCCAGGGATGCGAGGAAATCGACGATCGCCGGTCCAACGGATTGCGGCATCTCGGCATGGGGGTAGTGACCCGCGCCGGCGACCATGGAGACCTGACCGTTGGTCCGCTCGGTGCGGCCGCTGGCGCGCTTGAAGATCCTGTCGGGTGGCAATCGGGACATGTTTTCGGCCTCTGGGGCTGGCGCGAGGCGGGGATGTGAGGAACGGCCTCAATCTTTTTCTCGCTGTGCGATAATCGGCATGATCTGACTAACTAGATTAGATTTAAAGCTAATACTATTAGCTTTACCATGCGAGACTTTTTCCGCGGCGGCAAGGAAGTTTTGCCGCGGCCTGAAAACCCCGCCACCGGCGCACTATGTAACGCCCACGCCCATCATCGGGGTCAAAGGGGAAGAGTAGATGTCTGAAACCGCCGAAACTGCGACCCTCGACACCAGGACGCCCATCAATCCCGGCGTGAGGATCGGTCACGTCCACCTCAAGGTCGCCGACCTCGATCGCGCGCTTGGGTTTTATTGCGGGGTGCTGGGATTTAAAATCAAGCAGCGCTACGGGAATCAGGCCGCGTTCATTTCGGCCGGCGAATACCACCACCATATCGGTCTCAACACGTGGGAAAGCCGCAACGGATCGCCTCCGCCACAAGGATCGACCGGGCTGTTCCACACCGCCATCCTCTACCCCGATCGGGCCACGCTGGCCGACGCGCTGAGGCGGCTCGTGGCGGCCGACGTTTCCCTCGACGGCGCCAGCGACCATGGGGTCAGCGAGGCGCTCTATCTGCGCGATCCCGACCAGAACGGCGTGGAACTTTACCGCGACCGACCACAGGACGAGTGGCCGCGCAATCCCGATGGCTCACTGGCGATGGTGACGCAGCGGCTGGACGTGGAATCGCTGCTCAAGGAGGCGCCTGCGACGACGGACTGAGTGGAACGTCCCGAAACGGGATGGGATCTGTTAACGCGGCACGTCTTCCAGGGTGTACGAAAGTGAAGAGGCGCCGCTATGTTTGGTGCCATGGACCGCCGAGACCAGCAAATATCGGGGGATCGGAACGCGAACATCGGGCGCGAAGCTGATTCGGACACGCTACGTTCGCGCTCTGGCCCCGTTGGTTAACGGCTGATCGGTTGTCCCGTTCTGCCGATTAGGAAATCAACAAGAAACAAGGCGATGGGCTGGCGGCGCGCACTGGTGCTGAACAGACGCCGCGCCTATATCAACCGGTCGCTGCCTCAGTTTCTTGCACTGGCACAAGGACACCACCGATGGCGGAAGCCCAAATCCCGGTCACCGTTCTCACCGGATATCTCGGCGCCGGCAAGACGACCCTCCTCAACCGAATCTTGAGCGAAAACCATGGCAAGCGTTATGCCGTGGTGGTCAATGAATTCGGTGAAATCGGCATTGACAACGAGCTCATCGTCGAGACCGACGAAGAGATTTTCGAAATGAACAATGGCTGCGTGTGTTGCACGGTGCGCGGTGATCTGATCCGGGTCGTCGAGGGCCTGATGAAGCGTCCCGGTCGGTTTGACGGAATTCTATTGGAGACAACGGGCCTGGCCGATCCCGCGCCCGTTGCGCAGACCTTCTTCATGGACGATGGCGTGCGAGCCAAAACCAAGATCGACGCGGTGGTGGCGATTGCCGACGCCATGCACCTTGCCGATCGGCTGGCCGATTCACCGGAGGCGGAAGACCAGATCGGGTTCGCCGACGTCATTCTGGTCAACAAGACCGATCTGGTCAGCCAGGAGAAGCTCGTCGACATCAGCCGGCGTATCCGCGCCATCAACCCGCATGCGGTGATCCACCACACCGAGCGTTGCCCTGCCGCTCGATCGGGTGCTCGATCGCGCTGCCTTCGATCTCGACCGCATCCTGTCGCTCGAACCGGGATTCCTCGAGCGCCATGACGGCGGCGCTGATGACGACCACGGCGATGAGGACGAGCACCACGGCTACGAGCACGACCATGTGCACCACAGGCACGACAAGGCGGTCGGCAGCGTCTCGCTGCGTGCAGGTGAACTTGACCCGCAGCGCTTCTTTCCGTGGATCAACCAGGTCACACAGGAGTTCGGCCCCGATATTCTCCGCCTCAAGGGTATCCTCGCTTTCCGCGACGATGGGGAACGTTATGTCGTGCAGGGGATTCATATGATCATCGAAGGTGACCACCAGCGCGCCTGGCGCGATGGCGAGACCCGCGAAAGCCGCTTGGTGTTCATCGGACGCAATCTCGACGAATCGGGCCTGAAGGCGGGATTCGAGGCCTGCCTCGCCTGAGATGGCCAATGTGCGGGAGATCGAATTCGGCGCCTTCGTCGTCAAGGTGGCGTTCGTTGGCGGCAACCCCGCATTCGCTCTGGGTGATGGTACCGTTCGGCTGATCAAGCGTGCCGGGGAGCGCGTCGCCGAGGTTCACGACGGCGCCGTCCTCACCGCGGTGTCCAACGGCAAGGACATGGTGACCGGCGGTGACGACGGGCGGGTTGCGGTGATCGCCGCCGATGGCGGTGTGCGCACGGTGGCCGAGCGGCCGCGGAAATGGATCGATCAGGTGGCGATCGGTCCCGATGGCAGCATCGCCTTTGCCACCGGGCGCGAGGCGGTCGTCGTCGGGCGCGACGGCGCCGAAAAAACGTTCGATCATCCGCGAGCGGTCGGGGGTATCGCCTTTGCGCCGAAGGGATTTCGGCTTGCCGTGGCGCGCTATGACGGCGTGACGCTGTGGTGGGCGGGCACCGACGCCAAACCCGCTATGCTCGATTGGAAGGGCGCCCATATCGGCATCAGTTTCTCGCCTGACGGCAAGAATCTGGTGACCGCCATGCAGGAAAACGCCCTGCATGGCTGGCGACTTTCCGATGGCCGCGACATGCGCATGAGCGGCTATCCGTCCAAGCCGCGCTCGCTGTCATAGGCCTTCAAGGGACGCTACCTTGCAAGCTCGGGCGCCAATGCGGCGATCCTCTGGCCATTCTTCCACAAGGACGGGCCGATGGGCCGCGAACCGCTTCAGCTTGGCGCTCGCGAGGCGCTGGTCACATGCGTGGCCTGTCATCCGCGACAGGCCGTCGTGGCGGCCGGGTATCAGGACGGGACAATTCAACTGCTCGGGTTCGAGGATGCCGAAGAAGGGCCGTTGCGCGACGGCAGTGACGACCCGGTATCGGCATTGGCCTGGGATCAGGCCGGTACAAGGCTAGCGTTCGGGACCGAAGCGGGCGCCGGCGGAATCGTGGAGTTGGCGGCGAGCTAGCTGGAAGCGCGTTCCAAGAAGCGGGAACCGGTATTCGGATAAAAATGCGCGTAAAATCAAGAAGCTAGTGCGCCGTGCGTGAACCCGGTTTTACGAAAGCGCACCAGTCTCAGCGGACCAGCACGTTGCGGAACTGCCACGGATCGCTCCTGTCGATGTCGTCCGGGTAGAACCCGGTGCGGCCGTCCAGCGGCGTCCAGTCGGTGTAGGTGCCCGTGACCGGACCGAGATAGGGGGTCTGGATCTCCAGACAGCGCCGGAAATCCATTTCGTCGGTCTCCACGATGCCGGCATTCGGGTTCTCCAGGGCCCAGACCATGCCGGCCAGAACCGCCGAGGTCACCTGCAGGCCGGTGGCGTTCTGATAGGGAGCCAGATCGCGCGTCTCCTCGATCGACAATTGCGAGCCGAACCAGTACGCATTCCTGGCGTGGCCGTAGACCAGCACGCCCAATTCGTCGGTCCCGTCGACGATCTCGTTCTCGTCCAGAATGTGAAAATTGGTCTGGAAGTCGCCTTCCCGTCCGAACATCTCGTGCAGCGACAGCACGGCGTCGTTGGCCGGATGATAGGCGTAGTGGCAGGTCGGCCGGTAGGTCACCACATCGTCCTGACGCACGGTCAGAAAGTCGGCGATGGAGATCGACTCATTGTGGGTCACGAGAAACCCGTGTTGCGGGCCCGGCGTCGGACACCAACTGCGCACACGGGTATTCCCGCCCGGCTGTAAAAGGAAGATACCCGGTGCGTCGTCGGCGGGGCGCCGGGCATTGTCCGGCATCCATCGCTCGTGGGTGCCCCAGCCGAGCTCGGCCGGCTGCATTCCCTCCGACAGAAATCCGTCGACCGACCAGGTGTTGACGAAAGTGTGCAGCTGCTTTGACCCGGCGGCGTGCTGGGTATCGCGCTCGGCGATATGTATGCCTTTGACGCCGAGATCGCGTGCCAGACGCGCCCAGCCCTGCTGATCGTCCGCGGTCGGCTCGGCAAACTCGGCCAGGCCGGTGTCGCGGGCGATGTCGACCAGCGCCTGCTTGACGAACCACGAGACCATACCGGGGTTGGCGCCGCAGCAGGAGACCGCGGTCGTGCCGCCGGGGTTGGTCGAGGCCTCGTCGCGCACCGGCTGGCGCAGGGCATGGTTGGTCCGCGACACCGGATCGACCGAACTGTCGAAATAGAAGCCCGGCCAGGGTTCCACCACCGTGTCGATATAGGGAACGCGGAGTTCACGGCAGAACCGCATGATGTCGAGGGAGGAGGTGTCGACCGACAGGTTGACGCAGAAGCCGGTGCCATCGCCCGCGGTCAGCAGAGGCCGCAGGATGTCGCGGAAATTCTCCGGGGTCAGACGACCATGGACGAAGCGAATCCCGCGCTGGTCAAGAAGGGCGCGGTCGCCGTCGTCGGGCGCCAGAACGACGAACCGTCGGCGATCGTAGCGAAAATGCCGCTCGATCAGCGGCAGCATGCCGCGGCCGATCGAGCCGAACCCAATCATCACGATCGGCCCGTCAATGTTGGCGTAAACGGGCCGATCGGTCATGGGTCCCCCAAATACGACGCGCCCGGCCGCCCCATTTCCGTTCAGATCACAAAGGATTTGAGCGGCTCGAAGCCGTTGAACGCGACTGCCGAGTAGGTGCTGGTATAGGCGCCGGTGCCCTCGATCAACACCTCGTCGCCAATCGAAAGGGAAACCGGCAACGGGTAGGGCGTGACTTCATAGAGGACATCGACCGAATCACAGGTTGGCCCGGCGATAACACACGGTGCCGTGGCATCTCGATCGCGCTCGGTGCGGATCGGATACCGTATCGATTCGCCCATGGTCTCGGCCAGCCCGCCGAATTTGCCGATATCGAGGTAGACCCAGCGCAGGGGATCGTCCTTGCGCTTGCGCGAAATCAGCACGACCTCGGCCTTGATGACGCCGGCATTGCCGACCATGCCGCGACCCGGCTCGATAATCGTTACCGGGGTTCGGTTGCCGAAATGCCGTCGCAGCGCGCTTGAGATTGCGTGACCATAGGCACGCACGACCGGGACCTTCTTCAGGTACTGGGCCGGGAAGCCGCCACCGAGGTTCACCATGTGAAGATGAATGCCGCGCTCGGCCAGCGTCCGGAACACCAGCGCGCTGGCCTGAAGTGCGGCGTCCCAGGCCTCGGGATCCGGTTGTTGGGAACCAACGTGAAACGACACGCCGTGAGCCTCCAGACCGAGACCGGCAGCAAATTCGAGAACCTCGATCGCCATGTCCGGGTGGCAACCGAACTTACGCGACAGCGGCCATTCGGCGCCTCGATTGGCGCACTGAATACGGCAGAAGATCCTTGAGCCTGGGGCCGCCCGGGCGATTTTTTCGACTTCTTCCTGGCTGTCGACCGCAAACAGCCTGACGCCGCGCTCGAAGGCCCCGCAGATGTCGCGCTCCTTCTTGATCGTATTGCCGAACGACAGATCGCTGGCCGCTGCCCCCGCCTCGAGGGCGAGGTCGACCTCTCTCAGCGATGCGCAGTCGAAAGCCGAACCCAGTTCGGCCAGCAGGCGCAGGATCTCCGGTGCCGGGTTAGCCTTGACGGCGTAGTGGACGCGGCTGTCGGGCATGGCGCGGGCGAACGCCAGATAGTTGTCCCGCACGATGTCGAGGTCGACGACTAGGCATGGGCCGTCATGCTTCTGCCGGCGAAGGAAATTGCGGATGCGATCGGACATGGCGGTCTTCCACAAATTGGGTCGTTCACAAAACGTTTGACCCGTCCCTTTTCCAACGGCTTGCGTCGGCAAGCAGACGCTGGAAAAACTGAGACAAGCCGGCATGCCGGTCCCAACCGGCTGGATTTGCGGGTGGCGGTCGTGTCGGGGCCGGAGACGTCCGACCTGAAACGCCGCCTTCGCTAGGATCGGGATGACCCGTTCCGCACGCCCGGCAAGGATGTAGTGCCTCTTCAGTGACGCCGAAAAACGAACCGGCTGAGACCAAAAAAGCCCGCTACGTCGTTGCTTTCGGCCGCGAACTTTCGACCCACCGGACAGACGGTGATGATCGCGCTCCGCGGACGGTCCGCGGCTGCAGGCACGTGCGAATTTGGGCAGGGGCGATGTAGTCGGAATCACTCACGAAATCAAGAACGCCTCGTTGTCTGGGCGACCGGACGACGATGGCTGACAAAACCGAGCCGGTTCCAGAGCCCTTTCAACCAACTCTGGGTCAATTCTGTTTCACGGTTGGCGAGGCGATCCGGCGTCGAAACGATCGACGAGCGATGCCCCCGCATCGTTCCAGATCGATTCGGCGTTGGGCGCCCGCCAATCAACAAACCCGAAGGGACGGAGCGATTTTGCGCCAATTCCTGCGCAAAGTCCCTCGACCGTATCCGGATACGCTCTTCGAGCCTTAACTTGATCTTGTCACAAAATCGCTCCGTCAGAATGGCTCCGAGTTGGTCGAAAGGGCTCTGGCGGCTGCGGCCTCGACCGGAGACTGCTATCATCGCCGCCATGCCGAGCAAACCTGACCCCGTTCGCGCCTTTCTCGATTATCCGGAGGAGGTGCCGGTTGACCACGCCGACGCCGGGCGCCTGGCTGGACTGACTCTCGCGGTCAAGGATATTTACGACGTGGCCGGCTATCCGACAGGGTGCGGCAACCCGACCAGACTGGCCGAATCGGCGCTCGCCGGCAAGCACGCCGCTCCGGTCGCCGTGCTGCTCGATGCCGGAGCCCGGTTCGTCGGCAAGACCCACACGGTCGAGTTCGCCTTCGGTCTGGACGGGCTCAACCAATATTATGGAACGCCGATCAATCCGGCTGCCCCGGACCGGGTACCGGGAGGATCGTCGTCGGGATCGGTGGCGGCGGTGGGCGCCGGGCTGGCGGACTTCGCTCTCGGCAGTGACACTGGCGGATCGGTGCGCGGACCGGCCTCCTTCTGCGGGCTGATCGGTCTTAGAACCACTTTCGGCCGCATCGACATCGGCGGCACCATGCCGCTGGCGGAAAGTCTCGATACGGTCGGCTGGTTCGCGCGCACGCCGGCAATCTATGAGCTGGTCGGCGAAGCACTGCTCGGGGACGACGAGGAAAATCAACCGCTGGACAGGCTGATCGTGGCGGACGACGGTTTTGCCAGGCTCTCAGGTGACGGCGAGGCACGCGCGCTGGCAGCCGCCCTGGCCAGGGTAGAGGTGCACTTTCCCTCTGCAAGCCGACTCACCCTGGCTCCGGACGGGCTCGACAGCTGGCGGGAGGTCTTCCGAACGTTGCAGGGATTTGAAGCATGGCGGGCGCACAAGGAGTGGATCGAGAGCCATGATGGCGCTCTCAGCGTCACGGTTCGGCGCCGTTTTGAGGTGTCGCGCAGCGTGACGCAGGACGCCTATCGGGATGCCGAAGTGAAACGGCGTGCCATCCGCCGTCGCCTCCAGGAGGTTCTCGCCGGCGACGCGGTGCTGGCCCTGCCGACCATGCCGACGGTCGCGCCTCTGCTGTCGTCGGACGACGGCGAGCGGGAGAGCTTCCGCGCCGATGCGTTGGCGCTGACCTCGCCATCCGGTCTGTCGGGGTTTCCCCAGATATCCATCCCGCTGGCCATCCACGACGGCGCGCCGCTCGGGCTGTCGCTGATCGGACCGGCGGGGCGCGACCGCGCCTTGATCGCGCTGGCAAGAAAGGTTCTGGGAGCCTGAAGGAGCTGCCCGTCAGGCGTGCACACTACGGTCGGCGGTGCGCGAGCGGGTCGGGTGATCACATGATCAAAGAAAACGCCCGGGCAAATCACCCGGGCGTTCCTCAAGCCTTGTTGAGGATTACTGCGAAATGCGGCCCTCGATGGTGGGTGAGATGTCACCCTGTTCGCGGATGTAGGCCATCACGTCGTTGGCCATCAGCTTGGCGTCGAGGGGACCGAGCAGGACCTTGGCGCCCTTGAACACCGAGTAGCCGTCGCCGCCCCGCGCCATGAAGTCGTTGGTCGACAGCTTGTACATGGCGCCTTCGTCAAGGGCGGTGCCGCCGACCATGACGTTGGAGACCCGGCCGCCGGCATCCTGGCCCAGGTCGAGGTCGAACGTCAGGTTGGAGACCTGCGGGAACCGGCCGGAGACGTCGGCGACGCGGGAAACGCCGTTCTCCAGAGCGGCCATGATATCCGCGCCGCTGACCTCGAGCAGCAGGTTGAGGTTGCCGAACGGTAATTCCGTTAGAATATCCCGACGCGTCAGCGCAGTTCCGGCCGGGTATTCCTTGTTGCCGCGGATGCCGCCGCCATTGGTGATGGCGACATCGGCACCGACGGCCGCCCGCATGCCGTCGGTGATCAGGTTGCCAAAGGTGGTCTCCTGGCTGCGGACCGAAGCCCGGCGGCTGTCCAGCGGGGTGGTGGTGGTGCCGATCTCGATGTCGAGCTCAGCCGATAGTTTGGCCTCGAACTCCGCCACCTTGGCCGCGGTTGCAGGATCGGACTCGCTGTTCTGCGTGTCCATCAGGCGGAAATTGGGCCACCAGTCGACGTCGCGGTCGTCGCCGTCGATTTCCACCGTGATCGCCAGATCGACCGCGGTGACGAAGTTCGCCTCCTCACTCGATTCGACCGTCGCAGTGCGCCCATCGAAGTCCACTGTCAGATCGTGATCGTGGCCGCTCAGGATGAGGTCGAAGGCACCCGAATCGGACATCGCGCGGTCCTGCGATCGTGGCGTGTGGGCGATCGCCACCACGATGTCGGCGCCGGCGTCACGCAGTTCGCGCGCCTTGGCGATACCGGTCTCAACCGCCGAGGTGAATTGCAGAGCGCCGGGGCTGGATTTTTCGGGAGAGTCGTCGGTGGTCAGGCCGACGAAGCCGATCTTCACCCCGTCGATTTCCCGGATCTCAGTGTCGACGATGCCCGCGATCTGGGCACCGTTGGCGTCACGAAGGTTGGCCGCCATGATGGTGGAATTCACCTCGCCCATGCGCTGGCGGAAGACGTCCTCGCCGAAGTCGTACTCGTGATTGCCGGGCACGAATATGTCGGGAGGCGCAAAGTTCATCAGGGTGATGGTGTGGGCGCCCTGATCGAATCCCGAAAGGAGCGATGGCGAGATCATGTCGCCGGCATGGACGTAAATGACGTTGCCGCCTTTCGCCCGCTCGGCCAGGACGGTCCCGTTCAGCTTGGAGAATCCACCACGGCCCTCGGGATCGCCGAGTTCGTAGATGTCGTTGACGAGCAGAAACGTGATCTCGACATTGGTGATGTGCCCGTCGGCCCAGGCAGGCATGACATGCACGCCGGCGGCTGCGATCGCGACGCCCAAAGTCAGCGTCGAAGCAGTGATCAGTTTTCTCATTTTTTCGTACCTCCCTGCTATATCTTCGCGACGCAATATCGCGCCACTTGCCTTGTCGGCCCTGCCAAAGATCGACGATTGTTGCAGAGTGATGGCCGTTCGTCACCTTCCATAGAGCCCGTGAATCAAGAATGACGCCCAAAGCAAGGGGAGCCGCGGTCAAGCAGATGAATTCTCAAGAAAGTTCGCCGAGGTCGGGCACGGCGATGCCTGCCGATCATCCGAATATCCAACTCGGGCGCGTCGGCGTGCTGCTGGTCAATGTTGGCTCGCCGTCGGGCACGGATTACTGGTCCGTGCGGCGCTATCTGAAGCAGTTTCTATCGGATCGGCGGGTGATTGAAGCCTGGCGGCCGCTGTGGCTGACGATCCTCAACCTGATCATCCTGACGACGCGGCCGCAGCGGTCCGGGCGCGCCTATGCCGAAATCTGGAACAATGAGCGCAATGAAGGACCGCTGGTCACGTTTACCCGGTCCCAGTCCGAGAAGCTCGGCGGGCTGCTCGACAGTGGCGGCGTTCATGTCGACTGGGCGATGCGCTATGGCGAGCCGAGTATCCAATCGAGGCTGATGACCATGAAGGATGCAGGCTGCGGCCGCATCCTGATCGCGGCGCTCTATCCGCAATATGCGGCCGCGACAACTGCGAGCGTTCACGACGAGGCCTTCGCTGTGTTGAGCAGGATGCGGTGGCAGCCGACGGTCAGAACGCTGCCCCCCTATTACGATCACCCGGCCTACATTTCCTCGCTGGCGGATTCATTGACCGCGGCGCTGGAGCGGTTGCCGTTCGAACCGGAATTCGTGCTTGCGTCCTATCACGGTCTGCCGCGAGCCTATCTCGACAAGGGTGATCCCTATCATTGCCACTGCCAGAAGACGACGCGGCTGTTGCGGGAGAAACTGGGTTGGCCGGACGAGCGCCTGCGCACGGTTTTTCAGTCGCGGTTCGGCCGCGCCGAATGGCTCCAGCCGTATACCGACGAGACCCTGATATCGCTCGCCGAGAACGGCGTCCGGCGGCTGGCGGTGATCATGCCGGGATTTTCGGTCGATTGCCTGGAAACGCTTGAGGAGATCGCCATCCGCGGCGCGGAGACCTTCCGTCAGCACGGCGGTGAGAACTTCGCCACCATTCCCTGCCTCAACGACAGCGGCGGCGGCATGGAGATGATCGAGACGGTGGTGCGGAACGAGCTGTCCGGCTGGGTATTCTGATGCCGCCGGGACAACCGGGCGGCTGGCTGCCGCTGCCTGACGCCGCCGTGCGCCAGCCGAAGTGTTCAAGCAGCTCGAAAACTCCTTATATGGGGAACTGCGTACGTCACTGATTCCCCACGAGGAGGGCTCCAATCATGTTCGACGGTTTGTTCGGTGGTCTTGATTTCGTCGTTATCGGAATTGTCGTTCTCGTCATCCTGGTTCTGTTTGCCGGGGTCAAGACGATCCCCCAGGGGTTCAACTACACGGTCGAGCGGTTTGGGCGGTTCACCCGAACGTTGAAACCGGGCCTCAACCTCATCGTTCCATTTATCGACCGCATCGGCGCGAAAATGAATGTGATGGAACAGGTTCTGGACGTGCCGACGCAGGAGGTCATCACCCGCGACAACGCCACGATCGCCGCGGACGGCGTCACTTTCTACCAGGTGCTCGACGCAGCACGGGCGGCCTATGAGATTCGCGGCCTGGAGAATGCTCTGCTCCAGCTGACCATGACCAATATCCGGACCGTGCTCGGATCGATGGATCTGGACGAACTCCTGTCGAAGCGCGACGTGATCAATGACCGGCTGCTGCGGGTCGTCGACGCGGCGGCATCGGCGTGGGGCATCAAGGTGACGCGCATCGAGATCAAGAACATCGATCCGCCGCGCGATCTGGTGGAGGCGATGGGCCGACAGATGAAGGCGGAGCGCGAAAAGCGGGCGCAGATTCTCGACGCCGAAGGCGAGCGTCAGGCGGAGATCCTGAAGGCAGAGGGCGAGAAACAGTCGCTGATCCTTGAAGCCGAAGGGCGGCGTGAAGCCGCGTTCCGGGACGCCGAGGCGCGCGAGCGCTCGGCCGAGGCGGAAGCCAAGGCGACCCAAATGGTGTCAAAGGCGATCGCCGAAGGCGACATCGCGGCCGTCAACTATTTCGTTGCCCAAGGCTACACCAGGGCGATCCAGTCGCTGGCCTCCGCTCCCAACCAGAAAGTTCTCATACTTCCGTTGGAGGCGTCGTCGCTGATCGGATCGCTCGCAGGTATCGCCGAGATCGCCAAGGACACCTTCTCGGAGGAGGCGCGGGCCCGTCGGGGTGGCAGCGTGCCGGCGACCGGCGGAGGCACCGGCTGATGATCGCCGCGCTGGTCGAGCAACTCGGGCCGTGGAGTTGGGTTGTCGTCGGACTGCTGCTGCTCGGGCTCGAACTGCTTCTGCCAGGCAACGTCTTCGTGTGGTTCGGCGTCGCGGCGATCCTGACGGGGATTCTAGCGCTTCTCGCCAGTCTGGGCTGGCAAACCGAACTCCTGGTTTTCATCGTGCTGGCCGTGGCGCTGGTGATCGTCGGCCGCAGAGTGTTTAGCCGAGAAGCCTCGCCAGGCGAGCGCCCGTTCCTCAACGATCGGGCCATGCGCCTGGTCGGCACGAGCTACGTCCTGGCGGAACCGATCGTCAACGGACAGGGGAGAATCCGGGTGGACGACACCAACTGGCGGGTCAACGGTCCCGACCTGCCGGCGGGGACCAAGGTGCGAATCGCCTCGGCCGACGGCATCAGCCTCAACGTGGAGCCGTTTGAGTAATCCGGCGACGGATGGTCAGGCGACGCCGATCCGCAGCAGATCGTGCATGTGCACAACCCCGACCGGACGGTTGTCCTCGACCACGAACAAGACCGTGATGCCGGGAGGCTGATTGAGAATATCCAGGGCGGCGCCAACCAGCGTGTCGGGTCCGATTGTTTTGGGCGAAACCGTCATGACCTTTTCGACGTTCATGGACAAAAGATCGGGCCCGATATGGCGGCGCAGATCGCCATCGGTAATGATGCCCACCAGCGCGCCGTCGGCATCGAGAATTCCCAGACAGCCGAGCCCCTTTTCCGTCATCTTGATGATGGCTTCGCTCATCGGCGCGCCGATTCGCGCCAACGGCATTGCCGGACCGCGATGCATGATCTTAGCGACGTAGTGGAGATCGGCGCCCAGCCGGCCACCGGGATGGAGCCTGTGATAGCTCTCGGGCGTGAAGCCGCGTGCCTCAAGCAGGGCGATCGCCAGAGCATCGCCGAGCGCCAGCTGCACGAGGGCGGAGGTGGTAGGAGCCAGCCCGTGCCGCCCGGCTTCCTCGACCCGCGGCAGCGCCAGTACCACATCCGCCTCATGGCCGAGCGGGCTCGCCGGAGAGGCGGTGACCGCGATCAGCGGAATATCCCAGCGACGGGTGTATTCGATGAGGTTGTGAAGCTCGGGGGTTTCGCCCGACCACGACAACGCCATCACCACATCGTGCGTCGTGACCATGCCGAGGTCGCCATGGCTTGCTTCGGCTGGATGGACAAAAAAGGCCGGGGTTCCGGTCGACGCCATGGTGGCGGCGATCTTGCGGGCGATATGGCCACTCTTGCCCATGCCGCTGACGATGACGCGACCGCTGGCGGCGCGGATGACGTCCGCGGCGCGCTGGAAGGGTTCGGCAAGCCCGTCGTCGAGCGCCTGGTACAGCGCATCCAACCCTGCCCGCTGGGTCTTGATCGCGCGTCGGGCCGAGGCCATGTCGCTGGTTGGCTCGCCTGAAAGTTTTGATTTTCCGGAAGGAATGGCCACCGATCAACTCATCACTGGTGAAATGCGCGGCCGGTCTAGCAGGTTTTGGCGCGGGCCGGAATACGGCCGTTGGCAACCCCGGCATTGACCGATACTTACATGGCGGGCCGGGAGGTTGCGGCCGACCGGTTCAGGCCCAATCATGCCGTTTATCAGTCGCCAGCGCGCCCATGCAGTGTTAAGGGGCCGTTTCGAAAGTGGTTGAGTGGTCGGTTTCGCTGTGATTCCAGGAAGGTTGCTGACACCGATCTGGAGCCGCCATGTGGACGCCGACCACCCGAGAGCAGCATAACCGCAAGGCGCTGCGTTACCAGACCGATTTGACCGATGCCGAGTGGGCCGTGATCAAGCCCCATTTACCTCCGGTTTGTCGCATGGGACGGCCGCGGGCTTGGTCGATGCGCGAGATCATCAACGGCATTTTCTATGTGATGCGCGCCGGCTGCCCTTGGCGCTTGCTGCCGAGTGATCTTCCGCCCTGGGAGACGATCTACCGCTGGTTTGCCAGTTTTCGCGACGATGGTCGCTTCGAAAAGATCAATCACGCTCTGGTTATGGTCGATCGCGAGCGGATTGGACGCGAAGCCAGTCCGAGCGGCGCGATCATCGACAGCCAGAGCGTCAAGGCGACCGAGGCGGGTGGCCCACGGGGTTATGACGCTGGCAAGAAGATCAATGGGCGAAAGCGCCACACGCTGGTCGACACCGACGGGCGTGGTCTCATCCTCGAACCGCATCCGGCGAACATCCAGGATCGCGACAGCGGCGGACCGCTGTTGCACGCCTCGCGCGGCTTGTTTCCCTTCATCGAGAAGGTCTTTGCCGACAGTGGCTACGCCGGCGAGACGGTCGCCAAGGCAACCGTGATCGCCGTCGAGATTGTTCGGAAAAGCCCTGATCAGGTCGGCTTCGCAGTCCAGCCGCGCCGCTGGGTCGTGGAGCGCTTCTTCGCATGGATCAACCGAAACAGGCGACTGGCAAAGGACTTCGAGGCCACAATCGACTCCACTCGTGCCTTCCTCTACGCCGCCTCCGTCATGCTCCTCGTCCGAAGATTGGCGCGCGCGCCATGACTTTCGAAATCTACTCTTTAAGGGCGCCTGCACCGGCAAGAAGGTTCTCGCCCATCCAGCGCGCGCCGAAATCGACCACGTCGCGCGCCTCGATGAGTTTGCATGATGCGCGACCGACCCGACCGGCCTTAGCTCGGCCGAGCGCCAGATAGGTCTTCAGGATCAGCGCGAAATAATCCTCGCCGGGCCAATCGACAATGCCGTTTTCGTCGTCGAGGCATTCGACGGCGCGCGTCTCAGAACCGTTCTTGCCCTGGACCCGGTAGTGGCGGCGCACCCGCCGCTTATCCGGCACCTCCGCCAGGTATTCGGCGTAGTGCAGCACGGTGGTCGTGGCGGGACCTGCGCCGAGACGCAGTATCCGCCCGTCGACGTCGCAGAACCGTTCCAGCGGCGAACCCGGCCCATAGTAATCGTCCCAGGGCGCATCCCTTAGAAGCGCATCGGCCAGCCGTCCGCCGGCGGCGAAACGCCCGCTGGGATTGACGGTTACCTGCGTCCCGCGTCGGCGGCGGAAGACCTCCGCCAGCGCGCCGACTTCCGGTAGTGCCGGCGCTACCGCCTGGTCATACGGCGGCATGTCGGCGAGGAGGGTCGCACGCTCCGCCTCGGGTCGTTGATTTACCCATTCGCGGTCGACCGTGGCGCCGAGGATCATCAGAAGCGTTCCCTCCCCGCCGACGGCCTCTTCAAGCCCGTCCAGCACACCGTCGGCGCCGCCGTCAACCGGTCCAATGGCACGCAACGACGCATGCACCATGAGCGCGTCGCCCGCGCGCACGCCGAGTCGCCGCAGCTCGGCCGCTAGGTTGGAGGCCGACAGGGGCCGACGGCGATCACCGGTCACGAATGGGCTCCTCACTAGCCACATGTAGCTTGGTATGGAAATGGACGATCAGGTGCACACCATCGCAGAGCATGAAATTGAATTCTCCATGGCGTACGCCACTTCCGTCATGCTCCTCGTCCGAAGGCTGGCACCCGCCTCATGACTTTCGAAACCGACTCTAAGCGAGATCACGGAGCAGCGCCTCGATCTCGCTGGCCAATGGCGCCCGAAGGTCATCGCGATCCAGGGCAAAGGCGATATTGGCCACCAGGAACCCAATCTTCGATCCGCAGTCAAAGGTACGGCCGCCAAATCTGCAGCCAAAGAAATCCTGACGATTGGCCAGCGCAATCATGGCGTCGGTGAGTTGGATTTCGCCGCCGGCGCCCCGTTTCTGTTCGCCCAGATGCTCGAAGATCCCAGGCTGTAGAATGTAGCGGCCGTTGATGTAGAGGTTCGACGGCGCGGCCGCGGGCGCCGGTTTTTCCACCATTTGCGTGATGCGAAAACTGTCTTCGCCGGTCTGCTCACCCACGCCGACAATCCCATAGCGGTCGGTCTGAGCGGGATCGCATTCCTCCACTGCAACAATATTGCCGCCGCTTTGCCTGTAGGCGGCGACCATTTGGGTCAGGCATCCGCCGTCGCCGCGCATGATCATGTCCGGCAAGAGAACGGCGAAAGGCTCCTCGCCGACCAGATCGCGCGCGCACCACACCGCATGTCCCAGTCCGAGCGGGACCTGCTGGCGGGTAAAACTCATCTGGCCGGGGTCGGGAAGGTCTTCGGCCAGTGCCGACAGTGCTTTATCCTTTCCCCGTGACCGCAGTGCCGCCTCAAGCTCCACCTGAACGTCAAAATGGTCCTCAATCACACCCTTGTTGCGGCCGGTGACGAAGATGAAATGTTCAATGCCGGCTGCCCGCGCCTCGTCCACCACGTACTGAATCAACGGCCGGTCGACCACCGTCAGCATTTCCTTGGGCATCGCCTTGGTGGCCGGCAAAAACCGCGTGCCAAGCCCGGCGACCGGGAAAACGGCCTTTCGGATTGGTGGCTGCAATGTTCGCTCCCGGTTGGAAGGGTCGATGATCATCTTGGTGCCTGTCCGGAAATATGCCGTCAACATTCTTTCGCTAAGGTTACGGGTTCATTCACCCCAACGGACGGAGATCTGGTCATGAGCGTGCTGGTCACAGGCGGCGGCGGCTACATTGGAAGCCATATGGTGTGGCGGCTGGTGGACGATGGGGAAGATGTGGTCGTCCTTGACGACTTCTCGACCGGATTTGGTTGGGCGGTGGCGCCCGAAGCGACCATCGTTCACGGCGATTGCGGCGACACCGAGCTGCTGGGCAGGATTTTTGCCGAACACAAGCTCGACACGGTCATTCACTTCGCCGGCTCGGTCGTGGTGCCCGATTCGGTGGTCGATCCTCTAGCCTACTACCGCAACAACACCGTCAACAGTCAGGCGCTGATGGCCGCGGCGGTCGCCAACGATATTCCCCGTTTCATTTTTTCCTCGACTGCCGCCGTGTACGGAAGTCCGCAGGAGGTGCCGGTCGGCGAGAACGCACCGTTCGATCCGCAGTCGCCCTATGGCCGCTCCAAGATGATGACCGAGATAATGCTGGCTGACGCCGGAGCGGCGTACGGGCTGGACTATGTGGCGCTGCGTTATTTCAATGTCGCCGGCGCCGATCCGAACGGTCGCGCCGGTCAGTCCACCGAAGGCGCAACCCATCTGATCAAAGTTGCCGCCGAAACCGCCTCCGGCAAGCGTGAAAAGATGAAGGTGTTCGGTACCGACTATGCCACCAGCGACGGCACCTGTGTTCGCGACTACATCCATGTCAGCGATCTTGTCGCGGCCCATCGGGCGGCGCTGGATCATCTGCGATCCGGCAAGGGCAGCCTGGTCGCCAATTGCGGCTATGGACATGGCTACTCGGTGCTGGAAGTCGTCGAGACCGTCAAAAAGGTATCCGGCGTGGATTTCACCGTCGAAACGGCCGGCCGACGTCCCGGTGACCCCGCCGCGGTGGTTGCCTCGCCGGCGCTGATCCGGTCGACGTTCGGCTGGGAGCCGCAATATGATGACCTTGCGACGATCGTTGCCCACGCGCTCGCCTGGGAAGAGGCGCTTGTTCGCCGCAATTTACGGGATTGAGAAACGAGCGGCCGGCGGTTGACTTCACGGTGCCGGCCGCGACATTCGGGACGTGAGGAGAAGCAACATGGCCGCCACGCGGTGGGAGAGTGCGTGCGCACGACCGGTGCGCTGGGCCGTGGCGATCGCCCTGGCGGTCGGACTTGTCACGTTCTGGTCGAGTGAGGCGATGGCGGCCAGCCCGGCCGAATGGGTTAGATCGTTCTGGCCAACCGCCAAAGCGGCCGGGATATCCCGCGCAACCTACGATACCGCACTTGGCAGATTCGAGCCTGACGCGGACGTCATCAAAAAGTCGCGCAGCCAACCCGAGTTCAAGACCAAGATCTGGAACTACATGGACCGAATGGTCTCCGAGGAACGCCTGGCCGAAGGGGGGCGGGTGCTGGCCGAGCATGACGATCTGTTCGCGCGGCTTGAATCCCGATACGGGGTCGACCGGTACCTCGTCGCGGCGATCTGGGGCATGGAAAGCCACTACGGAGCGGTTCTGAGCAATCCCCGTCTAATCAAGGGCACCATACGGTCGCTCGCCACGCTAGCCTATTCCGGCGGTCGATTGGCGAAATTCGGTCGTCAACAATTGGTGGCAGCGTTGAAAATCGTCGAGCGCGGAGACGTGAGGGCGGCCGATATGACCGGATCCTGGGCCGGCGCCATGGGACACACACAGTTCATCCCGACCACCTTCGAAGCGTATGGGGCGGATTTCGACGGCGACGGCCGCCGCAACATATGGACTTCGGTGCCCGATGCGCTGGCTTCTGCGGCCAACTACCTCGGCAAGGTCGGGTGGCGCACGGGCCATACCTGGGGTTACGAGGTCAGCGTGCCGTCCGGTCATTCGGGCGGCACCAGGGAGCGGACCCTGGCTTCATGGTCGAAGCACGGGATGAAACGGGTCGGCGGAAGGCCGTTTCCGCGACCAGGCGACAAAGCGACGCTTTATCGGCCGGCCGGCGCGGCCGGACCGTCGTTTCTGCTCCTCAGGAATTTCCGGGTCATCAAGCGTTACAACAACTCCAACTTCTATGCTCTGGCGGTCGGCCATCTGGCTGACCGGCTGCGCGGGGGAGGTCCGTTCGTCAAGGATTGGCCACCGCACGAGAAGCCTCTGAACCAGGACGAACGGGAGAAGTTACAGCTGCTGCTCACCATGCTTGGGCTCTATGAAGGTGAGATCGATGGCGACATCGGCAGCGGCAGTCGTGAAGCCATACGTCAGTACCAACGCTCTGCCGGGCTGAATCCGGACGGCCAGAAATCGCGCAATTTGTTGCAGCAGCTGGAGCGGGGGCTTTAGGATGGGGCGCTCCGCTGGCGGATGATGGCGTGATGAGACGCGGTTTACGACTGACGAGCCTTGCCTTGCTGATCGCCGCGCCGGTGGCGACGATGACTCCCGTCGTCGACCGGGCCGAGGCGCAGAGTGGCGCCCCGGTGACCGAACGACGGGGGTTCTTTGACATGTTGTTTGGCCGGCGTCCGGCGCCCGCACCCGCGGCGAAACGACAAACTCCCCCGGCCGCCCGCTCCAGCAACGGCGCCCCGGTGGCGAAAGTCATCCCCAAGGAGGAGACGGCGCGGCGCATCCTCGTGGTCGGCGATTTTGTCGGCGGGGCGGTCGCGCGCGGGCTCGAACAGACCTTCGCCGAAGAGCCCCGGGTGGCCGTGGTCAACCTTTCAAACGGCAATTCGGGGATCGTCCGCGACGACTACTATGATTGGGGTGCGCGGCTGCCGGATATCCTGAACGAGCAGAAACCGGATGTCGTGGTGATCGCGATCGGTTCCAATGACCGCCAGCAAATCAAGACCGGCGGTTCACGCTACGCTCCGTTGTCGGAGAACTGGGCGCGGGTCTATGGCGAGCGTATTGCCGGTCTCGCCGACACGATGAAGGTTTCCGGGCGGCCCTTCTTCTGGGTCGGCACAGCGCCCATGCGCTCGAGTTCGGCATCGCGTGACATGGCCTATTTCAACGGCCTCTACAAACCACGTGTCGCCGAAGCCGGTGGCCATTTTGTCGACATCTGGAACGGCTTTGCCAATGAAGACGGGAGGTTTGTTTCCTCCGGGCCCGACGTCGACGGAAATCTTCGTGCGCTGCGCACCAAAGACGGGATCAACTTTACCCGGGCCGGGCGCCTCAAACTCGCCTTCTACGTGGAGCGCGAGATGAAGCGGCAGATCGGGTTCGGCACCGGGGCGGCCGATGTCATGCTGCTGTCGAGCCCGACCAGCAAGATCGAGATTGGCCCCGACGGCGAAATGCGGCTCGTCGGTCCGATCATATCGCTGTCAGGGCCAAGGCCCGGTGCCCGTGACGTTCTGACCGGCGAAATCAAATCCGCTGTCGTCGAGGAGGCGACGACGACGCTGATCGTTGAACCCGAGCAGGCGGAACCCGATACCGAGACGCCCCACTATCTGCTGGTCATCAAAGGGGGCAGTTTACCCAATGTGCCGGGAAGGGCTGACGACTTCACCTGGCCGCCGCTGCGGCCGACGGATGAGGCAGAGGTCGCACCCGCCGCGTTCCCGGGAACCGCAACGCAGTAGGGAACGTGCAATCCGCAGCCCGTGCCGACGCAAGGCCGGCTGATGGCAAGGGCCGGGGTCGGTGGAGAGCACTCAGTCAAAATTCAGTCGCAGATTAAGCTCCTCGACGATGTCGGGGTGGTCGACGCAGGTGGCGGTAGTTCCAGGCCCTGAAGGCGCGGGCAAGCGCGCGAACCTGTTCGGCCCCGGTCTCATCGCGGACCTGGATGATATCGACCGCGGTGTCGGCCATCACCTTCCCCAGCGAGTGCGCCCTCGCTCGACGCCGCCTAGCGTGGCAGGGCGGTTTCGCCCATCAGTTGCAGATCGATCGCCCGCGCGCACTGCCGGCCCTCGCGGATCGCCCAGACCACCAGCGACTGGCCGCGGCGCATGTCGCCGCACGAAAAAACCGTGTCCAGGCTCGATCGGTAGCTTTCGGTATCGGCCAGCACGTTCCCCCGATCGTCGAGGTCGATGTCGAGATCGTTGACCATGCCGTCGCGGATCGGTCCGTCAAATCCCATGGCCAGGAGCACGAGGTCCGTCTTGAGCGCAAATTCCGTACCCGCGATCGGCTTGAATTGCCCGTCAATCCGGACGCAATGGAGAGCCGTAACCTGGCCGTTCATGCCGCTGAACTTCTGCGTCATCACCGAAAAATCACGCTCCGCGCCTTCTTCCTGACTGGACGAGGTCCGCAACTTCAGCGGCCAGTCGGGCCAGGTCAGTTCCTTGTTCTCGGTAATCGGAGGCTTGGCCATGATCTCGAGTTGGGTGACTGAAAGCGCACCCTGACGGTTGGAGGTTCCGATGCAGTCCGAACCGGTGTCGCCACCGCCGATCACCACGACGTGCTTTCCACTGGCCAGGATCGGCAGAACATTGCCGAGCGGTTCGCCGTCGATCCGACGGTTTTGCTGGGGCAGAAACTCCATTGCCATGTGGACCCCGTCCAGTTCGCGACCGGGAATCGGCAGGCTGCGGGGCTCCTCGGCGCCGCCGGCCAGCGCCACGGCGTCATGGCGTTCGACCAGTTCTTTGACGTCAAGCTCGATCCCGACATGGGTCTTGCAGTGGAAGGTCACGCCTTCGGCCTGCATTTGCTCCACCCGCCGATCGATGTGGTGCTTCTCCATCTTGAAGTCGGGAATACCGTAACGCAGCAGGCCGCCGGGCTTGGCGTGCTTCTCATAGACGTGAACATCGTAACCGGTGCGGGCAAGTTGCTGGGCGCAGGCCAGGCCGGCCGGGCCAGCGCCCACCACAGCCACGCTCTTGCCGGTCAGCCGGTCCGGCAGCTGCGGCTTGATCCAGCCTTCCATCCAGCCTCGATCGACGATCGCGCATTCAATGGTCTTGATGGTGACCGGCTGATCGATGATGTTCAGCGTGCATGAGGCTTCACACGGAGCGGGACATACCCGGCCCGTGAATTCCGGAAAATTGTTGGTGGAGTGAAGGTTGCGACAGGCGCGTTGCCATTCGCCGCGATAGACCAGATCGTTCCAGTCCGGAATCTGGTTGTTCACCGGACAGCCGGTGTGGCAGTAGGGAATGCCGCAATCCATGCAGCGCGCAGCCTGGTCGCGATTGGCTTCTTCCGAAAGCGGAATGGCGAATTCGCGGTAGTGCCGGATGCGGTCGCCGGCCGGCTGAGAGCCACGTTCGTGCCGGTCGATTTCCAAGAAGCCGGTGATCTTGCCCATATCGGTTATTCGCCCGCCAGCGCGAGCTGAGCGCCCGCTTCCTTCTGGGCCTTCAGTTCCGACAGCGCCCGGCGGTACTCGACGGGCATGACCTTGACGAACCTGGACACCGCTTGCTGCCAGTTTTCCAAAATCGCGGCCGCTCTGGTGGATCCGGTGAAGCGATGGTGCCGGGCGATCAGCGTGTACAGCCGTTCGGCGTCGTGGGTCGAAAGATCGCTCATCACCTCGATCAGCCCATGGGATTCAAGGTCGGCGCGTTGATGCATCACCCGGATGTTCAGATCCTCTTCTTCCGGAACAGGCTCAAGGTCGACCATGGACAGATTGCAGCGCGCGGCAAACGTGCCGTCCTCGTCGAGAACATAGGCAACGCCGCCCGACATCCCGGCGGCAAAGTTGCGGCCGGTCGCTCCGAGCACCACCACCGCTCCGCCGGTCATGTACTCGCAGCAATGGTCGCCGGCGCCCTCAACCACCGCGACTGCGCCGGAATTGCGAACCGCAAACCGCTCCCCGGCGACGCCGCGGAAGTAGCATTCGCCCGAAACCGCACCGTAAAGAACGGTGTTGCCGACGATGATCGATTCTTCCGGCACGATACCGGACTCCTCCGGCGGACGGATGATCAGGCGGCCGC
Organism: uncultured Bauldia sp.; assembly: GCA_963663975.2. Classification (GTDB taxonomy): domain Bacteria; phylum Pseudomonadota; class Alphaproteobacteria; order Rhizobiales; family Kaistiaceae; genus JANQRX01. Next base: position 616,231 of record CAXXRA010000015.1, read on the forward strand.
CGGCCAGGCCCTTGCCGACATAGTCATTGGCTTCACCGACCAGGTCCATCGTCACTCCGGCCGCGACCCAGGCGCCGAAACTCTGCCCCCCGGTTCCGGTCAGCCGGATGACGATGGTGTCGTCGGGCAGGCCGGCATGGCCGTAGCGCTTGGCGATGCGGCCGGACAGCATCGCGCCGGCGGTACGGTCGGTGTTGCGAATGGTTTCTTCGATCGTAACCTGCGTGCCGTCCTCGACCGCGGAAGCGGCCTTCTCGATCAGCCGCCGATCGAGAATGTCGTGAATGGGATGATCCTGTTTCTGGCAATGAAAGATCGCCACGTCGGCCGGTACGTCCGGCTTGTGGAACAGGCGGCTGAAATCGAGCCCTTTCGCCTTCCAGTGATCGACCACCTTGGCGGTGTCGAGCATCTGCGACTGGCCGATCATGTCGCTGAATTTGCGGAAGCCCAGCTCGGCCATCATCTCCCGCACCTCCTCGGCGACGAAGAAGAGATAGTTGATGACGTGCTCCGGCTTGCCGGTGAATCGCTTTCTGAGGACCGGGTCCTGGGTGGCGATGCCAACCGGGCACGTGTTGAGATGGCATTTGCGCATCATGATGCAGCCCGCCGTGATCAGCGGCGCGGTGGACATCCCGAACTCGTCGGCACCGAGCAGAGCGCCGACAATGATGTCGCGACCGGTTCTGATGCCGCCGTCAACCTGGACGGCGATGCGCCCACGAAGGTTGTTCTCGACCAGGGTCTGATGGGTTTCGGCCAGACCGATTTCCCACGGACTGCCGGCGTGCTTGATCGAGGTCAGCGGCGAGGCGCCGGTGCCGCCCTCATAGCCCGAAATCGTGACATGATCGGCGCGCGCCTTGGATACCCCGGCGGCGACCGTGCCGACGCCGACTTCCGACACCAGCTTGACCGACACGTCGCCTTCGGGATTGACGTTTTTCAGGTCGTAGATGAGCTGCGCCAGATCCTCGATGGAATAGATGTCGTGGTGCGGCGGCGGCGAGATCAGGCCCACGCCCGGCGTCGAATGCCGGACTTTTGCGATCACCGCGTCGACCTTGTGGCCGGGCAGCTGGCCGCCTTCGCCGGGCTTGGCGCCCTGGGCCATCTTGATCTGCATCATATCGGAATTGACGAGATACTCGGTGGTCACGCCGAAGCGGCCCGAGGCAACCTGTTTGATCGACGAACGCATCGAATCGCCGTTCGGCATCGGCGTGAACCGGTCGACTTCTTCGCCGCCCTCGCCGGTGTTCGACTTTCCACCGATCCGGTTCATGGCGATGGCAAGCGTGGTGTGGGCCTCGCGGCTGATGGAGCCGAACGACATGGCGCCGGTCGCGAACCGCTTGGCGATCTCGGCTGCCGGCTCGACCTCATCCACTGCGATCGGCTGGCGTCCGTCTTCATCGGCCGATTTCAGACGGAACAGCGAGCGGATGGTGTAATAGCGATCCTCCTTTTCGTTCACCAGACGGGCGAACTCGCGATAGTCATCCTGTGCATTGCCGCGGGCGGCATGCTGGAGGCGCGATACGGTCTCGGGTCGCCATACATGCGGTTCCCCGCGCAGCCGCAGCTGGTAGTCGCCGCCGACCGCAAGGGAGTCCTGCAGAACCGGAGAGGATCCGAACGCATCACGATGGCGGCGGGCCGTCTCCGCGGCCACCTGCGCAATTCCGAGACCTTCGATGGTCGTCGCCGTGCCGGTGAAATACCGATCGACGAAGTCCGTCGTCAGACCGACGGCGTCAAAAATCTGCGCGCCGCAATAGGACTGGTAGGTGGAGATGCCCATCTTGGACATCACCTTCAGGATGCCCTTGTTGACGGCCTTGACGTAGCGGGTGACCACCTGGGCCTCGCTCAACTCCTCCGGCAAATCGGCCTTCATCGCCGACAGCGTCTCAAAGGCGAGATAGGGATTGATGGCTTCGGCGCCGTATCCGGCCAGGACGCAGAAGTGATGCACCTCCCGCGCTTCGCCGGTCTCCACGACCAGCCCGACCGAGGTCCTGAGACCGCACCGGATCAGATGATGGTGTACGCCCGCGGTCGCCAGCAGCGCCGGGATCGGAATCCGATCCGGGCCGACGGAACGGTCCGACAGAACGATGATGTTGCAGCCGCCACGAACCGATTGTTCGGCGTCGGTGCACATTCGCTCCAGCGCCCCGGCCATGCCGGAAGCTCCCAGATCCGTGGCGTAGGTTATGTCGAGCGTCACCGACCGGAACTGGTTGTCGGCGAGTTTTCCGATTGCCCGGATCTTCTCCAGATCAGCGTTTGCAAGGATCGGCTGCCTGACCTCCAGGCGCTTGCGCTCGCCAAGACCGCGGAAGTCGAAAAGGTTGGGCCGAGGGCCGATAAACGACACCAGGGACATCACCAGTTCCTCGCGGATCGGGTCGATCGGCGGGTTGGTGACCTGAGCGAAATTCTGTTTGAAATAGGTGTAGAGCAGTCGTGGCCCATCCGACAGCGTTGACACGGGAACGTCGTTGCCCATCGAGCCGACCGGCTCCTGACCGGTCACGGCCATCGGGGTCATGAGGATCCTGAGGTCTTCCTGGGTGTAGCCGAACGCCTGCTGACGGTCGAGCAGCGCAACATCCTTGCGCCCATCGGTCGGCGGTACCGGCGGCAGGTCTTCCAGGACGATCTGCGTCCGCGCCAGCCATGACGCGTAAGGGTTGGCGCGAGACAACGACGCCTTGATTTCATCGTCGGAGATAATGCGCTCGTCCTGGAGATCGATCAGCAGCATCTTGCCCGGCTGCAGGCGCCATTTCTCGACGATGCGGCTTTCGTCGACCGGCAGCACCCCGGCCTCCGAAGCCATGATCACCTCGTCATCGGCGGTGACCATGTAGCGTGCCGGGCGCAGTCCGTTGCGGTCAAGCGTGGCGCCGATCTGCAGCCCATCGGTGAAGGCCACCGCGGCCGGACCGTCCCACGGCTCCATGACCGAGGCGTAGTGCTCGTAGAAGGCGCGCCGATCCTCGTCCATCAGCGGATTTCCCGCCCAGGCTTCGGGAATCAGCATCATCGAGGCGTGAGCAAGCGAGTATCCGCCGCGCAGCAGGAACTCCAGCGCGTTGTCGAAACAGGCGGTGTCGGACTGCCCTTCGTAGGAGATCGGCCACAGCTTCGAGATATCGTCGCCAAGCAGTTCGGACGAAACGCTGGCCTGGCGGGCGGCCATCCAGTTGACGTTGCCGCGGACGGTGTTGATCTCCCCGTTATGGCAAATCATCCGATAGGGGTGAGCCAGGCGCCACGACGGGAAGGTGTTGGTTGAGAAGCGCTGGTGGACGAGCGCCAGGGCCGATTCGAACAGCGGGTGCTGCAGGTCGCGATAATAGGCGCCGAGCTGATAGGCCAGAAACATGCCCTTGTAGACGACCGTACGGCACGACAACGACACGATATAGAAATCGTCCGACAGGCCGCCGGCCGCCTCATAAACGCGTGCGGAAATTTGCTTGCGGATCACATACAGCTTGCGCTCGAATGCATCTTCATCGGCAAAGTCGTCGCCGCGCCCGATAAACACCTGGCGATGGACAGGTTCGGTGGCCGCGACCTCGGGCGACTTGGAGAGGCACGAATCGTCGACCGGCACGTCGCGCCAGCCGAGCAGTGTCGCGCCCTCGGCGGCGACAACCTCGGCGGTTGCGGCTTCGATCGTGGCGCGCTCGCCGGGATCCTTCGGCATAAACATGAAACCGACAGCGTAGTGCCCGGCCTCGGGCAGCAAAAAACCCAGCTTTTCGGCTTCCGCGACGAAGAAGCGGTGGGGAATCTGGACCAGCATCCCGGCGCCGTCGCCCATCAGCGGATCGGCCCCGACGGCCCCGCGATGGGTGAGATTTTCGACGATTCGCAGTCCGTCCTGAATGATCCGGTGAGATTTCCGATTGTGAAGATTGACGATGAAGCCAACCCCGCAGGCATCGCGTACGTGCGCCGGATCAAACAGTCCACGCCGGGCGGGAAACCGAACGGCCGGGTCGGAATCCTTGCGCATTCCGGCACTTTCACGTCTGTCGTCGGTCCACGCCATCATCAGCCTCGTCTTGAATAACGGCAATTTGGGACGGAGCTTCCGCCCGCGGACGACTCCGGCGTGAGCAGGGCCACCGCCATGAGTGCCGTATACTAGCGCCTGGCCGCGCTTCGCGGCAGGGCCCGATCATTGCCGGGGACTGCGGGTTCGGCCCGTTGATCTCAGCGCCGTCAAAGATCATACCGCGCCGCACGGCCCAGATCATCAACGCAATCCGAAATTGGACAGTAGCCCTGTCCTATTACGATCAATTTGCCAGATTTTGGCCCTGCGGGCAAGCGGCCTCCATGCGCCGTCGGACCTCGCGCGATCGCCGGACCGGTCACGGGCGCCTGCCGACCGATGGCCGCAGATTTACCGATCCAGGGCTGCCCTCCGTCACGATGCTGCGATTTCTTCTTGCGCCGAGAGAGCCGGCACAGCACAACGTCGGGATGATTTTTGCCAGCGATAACTGGGCCGGCGTGTCCGACAAGGTCATGACGGCGATCACCGCGGTGGCCGCCGATCAGGCGCCCGCCTACGGCGGTGACGAGCTGACCAAGTCGGTCGAGGCCAAGTTTTGCGACCTGTTCGAGAAGGATGTCGAGGTTCATCTGGTGGCCACGGGGACCGCCGCAAACGCGCTCGCCATCGCCGCCTTCGCCGCTCCGGGGGGCCTGGTTTTCTGCCACCGCGATGCGCACATCGCCACCGACGAGGCGGGTGCGGTGGCTTTCTTCGGCGGCGGCCTGACGGTGTCCATGCTCGACGGTCGCGGCGGTAAACTCGCGCCTGACGAACTGTCCACCGCGCTCGCTCCATTCAGGAGCGGCTTTGTCCATATCGGCAAACCGGTCGCGGTAAGCCTGTCCCAGCTGACCGAATGGGGGTTGGCCTACCGCCCCGGTGAGATCGCGCCGCTGGCTGAGATTGCCCGGGAAATGGGGCTTGCGGTGCATATGGATGGGGCGAGATTCGCCGGTGCGGCAGCCGCTACCGGCGCTTCGCCGGCCGACCTCACGTGGCGTGCCGGCGTCGACGTGATGTCGTTTGGCGGGACGAAGAACGGATGCCTGATCGCCGAGGCGGTGGTGTTTTTCGATCCCCAGCAAGCGCGCGATTTCGGATTTGCGCGCCAGCGGGCGGGACACGGATTGTCCAAAAACTGGGCCGCGGCGGCGCAGTTCGAGGCTTATCTCGACGCCGACCATTGGCTCGATCTTGCCCGTCATGCCAACCGCGCAAGCGCGCGTCTGGCGGCCATATTGGAACGGACGGCGGGCGCCAGCCTGGTGTTTCAACCGGATGCCAACGAAGTTTTCGCCAGGCTCACCGTGGAGACCGAACGGCGTCTCCAGGATGCCGGGGTCGTCTTCTATCGGTGGCCGGGTGGCGACCCTGTGTCCGACAAGGGCAAGGAACCGGACGAGGTAACGGTGCGGTTGGTGACAAGCTTCCAGACCAGCGAGGACGATCTCGATCGCCTGGCTGATATTTTATCGGACGGCTAACGCCCGCAAAACCGGGAGGCTGACAAAAAAGGGCGCCCGGAGAACCGGCGGCTGACTAAAAAAGGGCGCCCGGAGAACCGGGCGGCTGACTAAAAAAGGGCGCCCGGAGAACCGGGCGCCCTGGATCTTTAGCCGGCGCCGGTCAGGCGGCGGCCTGCTCAATCTGACGCGCCGCGCCGTTGGTCCGGCCGATGGCGATCGAACGCGGCTTCATGGCGTCAGGGATCTCGCGGACGAGATCGATGTGCAGAAGGCCGTTCTCAATGTTGGCGGCCTTGACCTCCACGTGGTCAGCCAACTGGAAGCGGCGCTCGAAGGTGCGTCCGGCGATACCGCGATAGAGGTAATCGGACTTGCCGCCCTCCTTCTCGGTTGCCTTTTCGCCCTTGACGGAGAGTGTGTTCTCCTTGGCCTCGACGCTGAGATCGTCCTCGGAAAAACCGGCAACCGCCATGGTGATGCGGTATTCGTTCTCCGCGGTACGTTCGATGTTGTAGGGCGGGTAGCTCTGGGTCGAGACTTCGCCACCCGGCAGCGTATCAAGCAGGCGGAACATTCGGTCGAAGCCAACGGTCGAGCGATAAAACGGGCTGAGATCAAAAGTACGCATGGTTCTGTCCTCTTGTTGAGCGACTGGTTGAAAAGGCCTCCATACGGTTCGCCTTTTGGCCGAACCAAGTGAGGTCTCGCGGACCCGGTGTTGGCGTCCGCAAGGCATAAATGGTGGCTGGGAATTAGCGATTCAAGCCCTCGTCGAGTCAACACCAAGCCATGTGGCGTGGAACATGAACGTCAAGTGAACGGCGGCTTCGGGGCCGGTTCAGGCGCGATCGCCCATCATCTGCGGCAAGTTGGATCGGTCACGCCACGCTTACCCCCGCACGGCCACCGATCCCGGAGCGCAGACCGGCATCGTCAACGCCCCCCTCCGATGTCAGTCTGACCAGTCGGCGGCGAACGGACCCTTGATCGTCCGGCGCCGCCGGCTTTTTTTCGTCGATGTCTTGAGGCGGGATTTGCGCTGCACTAATCACGGGGGTCCAAGTTTCCCGGCCAGCGGATTTCGGCGGCGCACATTCCATGGAACTCTATGCCACCGACGACAACGCGGTGCCCGATGGGGCGGTCGTCGGCGCCATCATGTCGACCGGTAATGTCCGGCTGCGCTACGCTCGCTGGCGGGCGACGGCGCGCCGGGCGCTTGGCACGATCTGCCTTTTTCAGGGTCGCGGCGAGTCCATCGAGCGCTACTTCGAGACGGTTGTGGGGTTGCGCGAGCGTGGATTTTCCGTGGCCGGTCTCGATTGGCGCGGCCAGGGTGGCTCGGACAGGCCCTTGCGCAACGAGCGCAAAAGCCATGTCGACAGCTTCACCGAATACGATGCGGACCTGAAGACGTTCGTGCAAAAAGTGGCGCTGCCGGATTGCCCGCCGCCTTATTTCGCGCTCGCCCATTCCACTGGCGCCTTGATCTGTCTTCGGGCGGTGCGCTCCGGGGCGGTGCAGTTCGACCGCATGGTGCTGACAAGTCCGTTTGTCGATTTCGGTGCCACCAGAACGCCGGTGCCGACCGCCTGCCGCATAGCCGGGTTCATGACCGCAATCGGACTGGGTGAATTGAGCGCGCCCGGCGAGGCGGCGGAAGTGCTGGGAAAAATTCCGTTCGAAGGCAACACGCGAACGGGTGATCCGGTGCGTTTCTCGCGCAACCAGGGGCTGATCCGGGCGCATCCGCAAATTGCCGTCGACGGCCCCACTTTCGGATGGCTTTACGCAGCCTGCAGGGCGGTGCGGCAGGCGCTGGCGCCGGGCTTCACCGCCGAAATCCGGGTGCCGACGCTGATTGTCGCCGGCGGCATGGAGCAACTGGTGTCTCTGTCGGCAGCGGAGGGCCTGGCATCCAGGCTGCGCGGCGGCGGTCAGGTGACGATCGCCGGCGGCCGGCACGAATTGCTGATGGAGCGCGCCGCCATCCGCGAACAGTTTTGGGCGGCGTTTGACGCCTTCGTCCCGGGTTCGACGTCGTAGCGCCTCAGCCCGGCACCGCCGACAAGATTTCCAGCGCTTGCTCGTGGACCCGGCGGTCGCCGCTGGCGACGATCCGCCCGCCTGCGGCGGCCGAGCCGCCGGACCAGTTGGTGACGCTGCCGCCGGCGCCTTCGATGACCGGGATCAGTCCGACGATGTCATAGGGTTGTAGGCCGGCCTCGACGACCAGATCGGCATGCCCGGCCGCAACCATGCAGTAGGCGTAACAATCACAGCCATAGCGGGCGAGCCGCACTTCGCGCTCAAGCCGGTCGTAACCATTCTGCTCATGGCCAGGGAACAGTTTGGGAGAGGTGGTGAAAAGCGCCGCCTCATGGAGTGAGGGGCAGGCGCGGGTGGCCAGGTCGGCCGCGCCGCCCGGGCCGGTGAACCACGACCGGGTGCCATTGCCGGCGAAGCGCTCGCCGGTGAAGTGTTGTGCCATCATGCCCAGAACCGGCGTTCGCCGTTGGGTCAATCCGATCAGTGTGCCCCACACCGGCAGCCCGGTAATGAAGGCGCGGGTTCCGTCGATCGGATCCAGCACCCATACCGCCGCGGCATCGGGTTTCTCGACTCCGAATTCTTCGCCGATGATGCCGTGATCGGGCCACGCCTCGGTGATCAAGCGGCGCATGGAGGCCTCCGCTTCGCGATCGGCCACGGTCACCGGATCGAACTCGGCCTCACCCTTGTTTTCGACATCTGGTGAAGTGCGAAAATGCGGCATGATCGCGGCGGCGGCGGCGTCGGCGAGACGATCGAGGAATGGGGTCAGCCCATCGAGGTCCAACACGGCGCATGGCTCCTGTGCGTTTTATGCGGATTTGCCGTGACCACCTTGCGCATCACATTGATTTCTTTCGATGTTTTGTCGATCGTGAGTTCAAGCCGTCAGTCCCTGCGACCCGCCGACACTTGAATTGAAGGCGGCCAAGGACCACATGGTGCAGTGCGGTAGAGATACCGCAGCCCTTTTTTGGGCGTTTCCTCCCTAGACTTAGGCCGCTCGTGCGAGCGGCCTTTTTTTGTCGTTATTCGGCCGCCTGGACTGGCGTGAGCAGGCCTGCCGACACGGCGTCGGCAAGTTCGGTCACCAGCGTTGCGAGGTCGTTCTGAATGCGGGTGAATCCGGACGTGGGTTCCAGCGAATGTTCGTCCATATAAAGGCGCCGATTGATCTCGATCTGCAGGGCGTGGAGGTCGGTGGCGGGTTGGCCGTAGTGCTCGGTGATGAAGCCGCCGGCGTAGGGCTTGTTGCGTGCCACCCGATAGCCGAACCGTCCGAGCAGCGCTGCGCTCAAATCAGTCAGATTGCCGCCACAGCTGGTGCCGAAGCGATCACCGAGCACGATATCGGGCTTATGACGGCCATGATTGCCGCGCACCGCGGACGGCATGGAATGGCAGTCGAGCAGGACTGCGAGGCCGAATTCGGCCTGGGTATCGCGGAGCAGGCGGTGCAGCATCCGATGATAGGGTTTGTAGACGGTCTCGATACGATCGAGGGCCTCGGCCACCGGCAGGGGGCGCTGGTAGATCTCGACGTTGTCGGACACGATCCGCGGTATGGTGCCAAGGCCACCAGCGACCCGAACGGAGCGGACATTGGCGAATGTCGGCAGCGCGCCGGCGAACATGCCGGGGTCGAGTTCGTAGGGCTCTCGGTTGACGTCGAGCCAGGCACGGGGAAAATTCGCCTTGAGCAAGCGGGCGCCGAGTGCTGCAGCCGGGCGCAACAGTTCGTCGACGTGGACGTCCTCCGAACTCCGGATTGCGCGCTCGTCGAGGCACGAGCCGTCCAGAAAACCGCGCGAATAGGAGTTGCCCGAATGGGGCGCATTGAGCACGATGGGAACGCTCCTGGCTGTCGGAGCGACGACTTCGAAGGCCGCGATGCCCTCTGATGTGGGTAATTGATACATGCACCGTCCGAGTGGCGTGGGATCGAACTGCTCAACTTCGGGAGCAAAGCGATGTTGCCAATATCGCCGTCGCCTGTCCACCACCGACGGCCACCGGATTGGGTGACTTTTCACCTGATCTTTACTTGGTTACAAGTTTATACGGCTGAAGTGTCCACCCAGGCGGTCCCCATTTAGCTCGCATGACCAGAATCCTCCTCGCCGAAGACGACCACGATATGAGGCGTTTCCTGACCAAGGCGCTCAAGAACGCCGGCCATGACGTGGTGTCGTTCGACAATGGCCGCAGCGCCTATGAGAGGCTGCGGGAGGAGCCGTTCACGCTGCTGTTGACCGATATCGTCATGCCGGAGATGGACGGCATCGAGTTGGCGCGCCGGGCAACCGAGCTCGATCCCGATCTCAGGGTGATGTTCATCACCGGGTTCGCGGCGGTGGCGCTCAATCTGGAATCGAACGCGCCCAAGGACGCCAAGGTGCTGTCCAAGCCATTCCACCTGAAAGATCTGGTGGACGAGGTGGAGAAGCTGATCGCCGCTTGATTTCGGCCCACCAAGCCACTTGAAGCGGCCATTGCCGGGCTGATATATGCCAAGGCCTGTCCGCCGGCGGGGTTTGACCGCGCAAAAGCGGCACGGGCGCGTAGCTCAGCGGGAGAGCACTACGTTGACATCGTAGGGGTCACTGGTTCAATCCCAGTCGCGCCCACCATCTATCCTCTTGAAATTATAGGTGGTTTTGAAAAAGCTGGTGATTCGCGAAGTGTCGCGAAATGCCAGAACAAGCCACGAACGTCCTCGAAATGCCCAGAAAAAGTGGGCAAATCCTGGGCAAGACGTTCTGTGGATGTTCCTCGACCGCCTGATCCACCCAGACGAAGAAAACGCCCCGCATGGGAAACGGGGCACCCTCAGAAACAGCTTATCTCCAGAACGCTACCCCAGAGTATCGCACCCCTGGCCGCTTCGTCAACCGACCGAGGGCCTGGTCATGAACGGCCGGAAGCTCGCGGAGCTTGAAACCGCGGCAACCGCAGCCGTCTTCGGCGAGTTAGTGGCCCGAGTTACAGCCGGCGAAACCCCCTCACGCGACACTTATGTGACTAGCCCCACAAAACGGCGACGGGCCACCAAGGCCGAGGTCGAAGACCGCCGCGAACGTGTGTACGAGATCGTCGAGGATGGCCGTCCGATGACGGTTCGGCAGGTGTTCTACCAAGCGACCGTCAAGGGGACCATCGAAAAGACAGAAGCTGGCTACCGGAAGATTCAGACCGATCTCGTGGTTCTCCGGCGATCCGGGATGATGCCCTACGACTGGTTGGCCGATAGCACTCGATGGCAGCGGAAGCCGACCACCTTCGACAGCGTCCAGGAAGCGCTTGACGATACCGCCCGCCTCTATCGAAAGGCTCTTTGGACGGATGCTGACGCCTATGTCGAAATCTGGCTAGAGAAGGACGCCCTCGCTGGCGTCGTCCATCCTGTCACCGACAAGTACGACGTGCCGTTGATGGTGGCGCGCGGCTACGCCAGCTTGTCCTTCCTTCACAGCGCAGCTGAGTACATCAACGATCTCGACGTTCCCGCATACATCTATCACCTCGGCGATTACGACCCCTCCGGTGTTAACGCCGCCGAGAAGATCGAAGAGACGCTTGACGAACTGGCACCGGACGCCGTGATCAACTTCGAGCGCATTGCAGTCACGCCAGATCAGATACTTGCTTGGGGCCTGCCGACGCGACCCACCAAGCGGACCGACAGCCGGGCGAAGAACTTCGGTGATCTGTCCGTCGAACTGGATGCGATCGAGCCGAGTCGCCTTCGCGATTTGGTCGAGGGCGTCATCCAGAATCATCTGCCCGCCGACCAGTTCAAGGTTTTGAAGGTCGCCGAAGCTTCTGAACGCGAACTTCTGAAAGCGTTCGCGAAGGGCGCGGCGAGGTCGGGGCTATGACCTCTCGCCAACGCCTTCCAAACCGCCGCGCGTCAGAGACCTACAGCTTCAGCTGCGACCAGCTTCACTACACGGCAACCGTCAGTTTCTTCGACGATGGCCGTCCCGCCGAGCTTTTCATCGCCACCCATAAAGCAGGCTCACAAGTGGACCATGCAGCGCGTGACGCCGCGATCTTGACTTCTTTGGCACTCCAGTTCGGAGCGCCGTTGGAGGTCGTCAGAGGCGCCCTGCAGCGCGACGAACAGGGCCTGGCTATCACACCGGTCGGCGTTGCCTTGGATGCTCTGGCAGAGCTGCCGGAGGGTGCGGCATGAGCACCCGCCAGCACATCGCCGAACCCGTGCGCAGGGATGTCTATCGCGGCCTTGTCCGCGTCGTCCGGTATCAAACGAGCCGCGACGGCGACGGCTTCGACGATGACAACCGGCCCCTCGGTAAATGGACCAGCGAAGACGCGACCGCGCACGCAATCCTGACCGCCAGCGACGACGACGGGGGCGCAACATGAATGCGCACGTTGATGGCGCGGTCTTGATCGAGGCCGTTGGATCTTCAGAACCGTGGTTCGAGTCAGCTTCCGAAAGCGGCCCACTCGACCAGCGGGCATACCGGTGGCTTAGGGCGCAAAACGTTTCCTTAGAAACTATCACCTTGCCGTGTCCCATCCGGTCAGCCCGCGTCGTGTTCGACGGCGAACCACCCCGGTATGAACCCAACACGCTCGGGGTCTTTGCCTACATCCTGCCGGTGCTTGACGGTGGCCTCATCGACACCGCCGCGTGGCAACCCAAGACCGGGCAACTCGCGGCACGATGGGGACGAGCCTACGCCCTCGGTCAGGGCCAATTAGGAATCAACAAGATCGGCACCACGGGTCGAGCGATGCCCATCTGGCGGACGCCTTGGGGCTGGTTACGCAACGACCGCTGCGGCCTGGTCATCGTCGACCACGGACTCGCTGCGCACCGTCTCGCCGGCGTGGTTCTGAAAGCAGAGACCTCCAGCCACGCAGCCGATCTAACCCGACGCCTCCGGGTGCTACCCCCAACCGTCCTCATCAAGAACGAAAGTCTCGCGGCATGAACACCCCCGTCATCCCACGACCTGATGAACTGCCCGACGGCGAGCCGAAGGTGCTGGAGTTTTCGACACCCCTTGACGATGCCGCCGAAGCCGAAGCCGAAGCGGCTGCGTTTCAAAGACTGGCCGCCATGTCGCTGCAGGATTACGACCGCTGCCGCCGGGAGGAGGCCAAGAGCCTGGGCCTTCGGCCTCCGACGCTTGACAAGATTGTGAGCGCATTGCGTCGAGCAAAAGAGGATGAGGCGGGCGGTACTGCGGTTGCCTTTGACGACCCCGAACCTTGGCCGGAGGCGGTGGCCGGGGCGGACTTGCTAAACGACCTGGCGGCGACCGCTCAACGGTATCTCGTTCTCCCTACCGGCGCGGCCGAGGCGATCGCGCTTTGGATTCTCCTTGCCCATACCCACGACACGGCGACGATCTCGCCCATCCTGGCAGTGACCTCACCGACACCGGAATGTGGAAAACCACGTTGCTGACCATGCTTGGCGTTGTGGTGCCTCGGCCGCTGCCGGCCAGTAACATCACGGCAGCGGCGTTGTTTCGGGCAGTTGAGAAATGGCGGCCCACGTTGTTGGTCGATGAAGCCGACACGTTTTTGCGAAACAGCGACGGACTGCGCGGCATCATCAACTCCGGCCACAATAAAAATACGGCCTTTGTCATCCGAACGGCAGGCGATGACCACGAGCCCCGACTATTCAGGACATGGGCACCGAAAGCCATCGCCCTTATCGGTCGACTGCCGCCAACGCTGGAAAGTCGATCGGTACACGTTGAACTGCGTCGGATGGCCGAAGGCGAACACGTTGAACCGCTGAGGGGCGATCGGCTCGGGCATCTGGAGCCGCTTCGTCGCAGGGCATGGCGCTGGGCATCCGATAACGCCGTCACGCTGGCGAACCTGGACCCAGAGATGCCGTCGACGCTGCATGGCCGCGCTGCGGATAACTGGAGGTCCATGGTGGGTATCGCCGACGTCGCCAGTGGCGACTGGCCGCAGCGGGCTCGCAGGGCGGCGGATGTGCTTGCCGCAGGGCGCAGCGAGCAAACGGCTGGTGTGATGCTCCTTGAAGACATCCATGCGCTTTTCGCCGAACGCAGTACCGCCCGCCTGCCATCGAACGAAATAGTCCAGGCGTTGGGAGCGATGGAGGACCGGCCGTGGTCGGAGTGGAAGGCGGGCAAGCCGATCACGGCGCGGCAACTGGCGAAGCTGCTTTTGCCGTTCAAGATTAACCCGACGAAATTCCGTGCGGCTGGATACACGCCGGGCACTCGTGGCTATGAACTGACCGATTTCACCGACACTTTCGCACGTTGGCTCCAGGATCCCCCTATTCAAAGCGCCACAGCGCCACAACCCAGCAAAACCGCCACTTCTGACGCATCCTATCCGCCACAAAACAGCAATGTTGTGGCGGATAAACCTGGCCCAAAACCCACGGAAACTGCGGAGTGTGGCGCTGTGGCTGATGGAGAACCCCAAAGCTGGGAAAACGAGCTGTGAACGTCGCCCACGCCGCCCAGGACATCCTCCAGCGCGCCAGCGAGTATGGTCTGACATTCACCGTAACCGGCGACCGGCTGCGGATGCGAGCCGCTCAGAAGCCGCCCGAGGATCTGCTCGCTGACATCCGCGAGCACAAGCCGGAAATTATGGCGGCGCTAGCGACCACGACAGGCTTCGCCGCAGAGAAGCCCCAGGACGGCCGGAACGTCGATCAGGCACCAGACCCACCCGGGCACGCCCTCACGGCCTTCAGGCGATTCCGCTGGCGTGCCCCGAGAGTGGATAGAGGGCTTCGCCCGTCTCGATCCAGCCTCACCGCCCAAGGGCTTCGACAAGAAGCGGTGGCGGATCCTGATCAACGACGGCGACCGGTTCCTAGACCAATGGGGCGACGAAGCCGCCCGCCTTGGCTGGACCGCACTCGATGTGTTCGGGGTTCATCCGAAGGCGCCAGGTGCCCGCTACGACGCTGCCGGCTTGGTGGTGCTTATCAACGGTGGCGACGTGATCTCGATCAAGTCGGATCGGGCAACCATTCAAAGCAACGGGGGCAAAGCGCTGCTTACCTACCTGCGGCGACCGCGGACGGGCACCGTAGCTCTATGGGAAATCGTCCGCCGGCAGGACTTCACTCCATGAACCAATTGCCTACCAGCTTTGCCATTGGCGGCGTTGCGCATCCCGTCGACTTCCTACGCGACGGCCAGGGCATCTACGGGATTGGTGTCGATCAAACGCCAGCGGGACTCCCTGACGGCCACGGGCGCCATGGCCAGCAACCTGACGCGGGTAGAGTCAAACGGCGCTGCACGGGCTTCCTAGGTAGTCTGGCGAGTCGGCCAGCTAATCGACCATCGTGAAATCGGTCCAGCTCCGGCGGCCAACATGCGATGACTATCCGGGAGCGCAAGGCATCGCGCTGAGACAGCCCGGCCATGTGACGTCCGCTTCTGGGGGTAAAGCGGTCGTCGCTGATTGATTGTCCCACTTCCGCTTCTTGGTCTTGCCCGGTTTCAGTGGACGGTTCAGAAAGATCCGGCTGACTGTCTTTCGAAGTCATCCGGGCTGATATTGCCAAGGTAACCGTGGCGTCGTTTTCGATTGTAGAACACCTCGATGTACTCGAACACGTCGGCCCTGGCTCCCTCCCGTGTCCGATAGCGCACCCGGTTCACGCGCTCGCGCTTGAGGACGCTGAAGAAGCTCTCAACGACGGCATTGTCGTAGCAATTGCCGGCGCTGCTCATGCTGCAGTCGATGCCGTGCTTGGCGAGTTCGTCGCGAAAGTCGTCGCTTGAGTATTGGCCGCCGCGATCCGAATGGTGGACCAGCGGCCCGGCCGGCCGACGGGCCTCGACCGCCATTCGCAACGCATCGACAACCAGGCGCCGGCTCATCCACCGGCTCATCGACCAACCGACGATGCGACGTGAGTACAGGTCCATCACGACGGCCAGATACAGCCAGCCCTGATGCGTCGCGATATAAGTGATGTCGCCAGCCCAACGTCGGTTGGGGCCATCGGCGGCGAAGTTCTGCTTGAGCAGATTGTGCGCCACACGATGGGTCGGATCACGCTGCGTCGTGGTCCGAAAGCGCCGCTTGGGACATCCCCTCAGCCGCGCCAAACCCATCAGTCGAGCAACCTTGTGGCGTCCGACATGCACCCCCTCGGCCACCAGTTCGGCGTGAACCCGCGGGCTGCCATAGACCCCTTTGCTTGCTTCGTGGATGCGCCTGATCTTCACCAAAAGCTCGCGATCAAGCCGCGCTCGCGCACTCTCGGGACGCCGCCGCCAAGCGTAGTAACCGCTCGCAGAGACTCCCAACAAGCGACACATCAGACGAACCGGATGGCGATCGCGGCGGCGATCAATGCAGGCGTATCTCACTTCGACTGCTTGGCAAAGTACGCCGCCGCTTCCCTTAAAAAATCCCGTTCCTTCTTCACATGCGCCAGATCACGCTTCAGCGATGTGAGCTCCTGATCGCGGGTGACGCCGCTGCCGGGAAACGCTTCCTTACCCAGCAGCGCCAGCTCATCGCGCCACCGGCGAAACTGCCGCGTACTGATTCCCAACTCATCGCAAACAGCCTTGTCCGTCATGCCTTCTTCGCTCGCGCGCAGGAGCGCTTCGCGCTTGAACTCGGAACTGTAGCGTTCGTATCGCTTCGGCTTCGCCATCTGACACCTCCCGACGCTCAAAGCGTCTCATTCTAGGTGTCCACCAACCCGGGGCAAAACCACCTGACCCAACCCGGACATCACCATGGGATAGCAAGGTCCTCGTCAGCACCATTGCGGCCTCTCAAGTTTCGATCTTGAAGAATTTCTCGAATCGTTTTTCAATCGATTCCATGGCTCTCCTCTGAGCGGGGGCACCCACATCCAATAATGGGGATTAGAAATGGGACTCAAACTAGTCCGGAAGAAAAAGGCGAAGCCGGCGGCTCCGGGTCGCAGAAAATCGAGCGAGATCAAGAAATTTCTGGACGCCGTTGATGTTCAATTGCGGTTGGCTTCTGGTGACAAGGTGAAGAAAGGTAAGGGCTTCGCAAACAGCTGGATGGTGGATGGCGCGAATTACGGTGTCGAAAAGATTCTGGTGCCGCGAGCAGGCAATCGTCGGCTTTATGCTAAGTCCGCTCTTGTTGTTGACATGAAGCAGAAGAAGCCACCGACAAAGGAGCTGAAGGATCTGCGGGGCTTGGCTGCCGACGGAAAACTCTCTAACCGCATTTATGCGGCGGCGCGGAAACCGAAGAAGGCAGTTGCGTCTAAAGGCGGACGTATTCGGCTGTTGCGACGACCCCTCATCTCCTGAGCCGGGCTTCGCGGTCGTTTACGAGCGCAGTTGGGGCAGCGACACCTTCGGCCCGACCATCTCGGTGGTCCCGAGGACTGCGAAACAGCGGACACCGCGGTAACGAAGCGGCCAGGCGTTGTTGTGCATTTTCTTTGGAGAACCCAGCCACCTCAGAAAGAACAACATGCCCATGGACATCATCAGGCAGACCGCCGAAAGGTACTCCAACACTTCTTCGAGGCTGTACGTTACCACTCGGACATCGATGAGGTAGTGCCAGAACACCACCCCGGTGACGAGTGTGTGGTAACCATTGGGCAATCCAATCGCATCGGCCGAGAGTGCGAGCGGTCGGTCAAAAGTATCCAACATCATCGCCGCGGCAAACGAGACCACGGCAAAGCCGAACAGCATGATCGGCAATGTAAAACGCGGCCCTCTCATGTCGGAAAGGATGCGCGGCGCCCGTTGGTACAACACCAGTAGGACAGCAAGTACGGCGACCGCCGCAACCGCTGCAGCAAACGTCGGCAAATCCTGTCCCATTGAGGCGGTTGCGATGGTGTCGAATTTCTCGTGCAATTCGAACATTTCGTCGCCACCGGCGAGGAGAAGCAGGGTACCCAGGCAACCACCGATTACGCGAGCGATCGGTATTTCCCGATACGCCAACGCATTTTCCAGGCCGATGACCCCTGCCAGGATCAACGCGCCCGCTGTCCAGTAGCGGATCCAGTTATACTCCCTGAAGACCCCATGGAACGGGTCGCCGAGTGCGGAATCAAGGCTCGGAACAGGGAGTAAGGTCCTAGCCAGAACACGACGACGGCGACGATATGCCAGCGATGGCTGAAAACCGGCCCGCGCCCGCTTTGATTGCGGAATCCCAAGGCCGTCAAAGTCAGGGCAGCCAGGAGGAGAAACGCCCGGGCGAAAGCTTCCTGCAGATTGGCCGCGCCCTGCTCGTCGCTTGGAAGACCAATGATCGCAAGTTCGTTGGCGAAAATGAACACCCATATCGTGATAAAAAGCGATAGAACGATCGCGCCCAGGACAACGGCAAACCCCTTGGCCATCTTCACGACGCTTGGTTCAAAATGCACCGCAACGCGCCTGCCGGTATCTTCGGCCGGCCAAGTACGGTCCGGATCCACGGCACGGCTCGCCTTGGCAACAGCGATGTCTTTCACAATCGGACCTGCATGATCTGGCCGACTTCGAATGTCGTGTGAACCAGCACTTTTGAGATTGACGAGAGTGACGACGGATCATGGGAAACTGATTTCCGTCAACCATATTTTCCGCGCAGCTCTAAAAGTTAATCTTAATTTTTCTGAATAGGAAAAGGAAAAGCGGAATTGAGGTATGCAACTCCGCAAGCTAACAAGAATGCAATTTAGATATTTGTTTGGTCCCCTCACTCCAGAATGTGATTAATCAACGAAATGCCGGAAAAAATTCTTGGCCGAGGAAGAGCGGCGGTCGTCTACCGGAGCGGGAATGGCGCAGGCCGCCCTATTGCCCGTAAAGTATTTATAGGCTCTGCGCTTGCCGATCTGGTCAATCTGATCTTCGTCGGCGCAAAGAATCCCTACATCTGGAATCGATCGGCGATTGAAGAAGCCATTTGCCGGCGTCGCATCCTATCCCATCTGGTGCCGTGGTGGCTGCCGGGAAAGGCGAGGGTGGCCGAAGGTCTGGAATCCGGCCGGCACCGTGAATTACACGCCAATGAAATGCGGACTGAGTTGATCGACGGGCGGGGCGCCGGTTTGCACCACGCCTTCTCGGCCGATCGAGAATGGGAACTCCGGGATCTCTGTGAGAACGTCATGCGGCCGCTGCAGAGGCATCTGATCGAGGCTGGATTTGACGGTCTGGCGTGGCAGGCCGGGTTCGGCAATCCGGCGGCGGCCGGGAACTTTCTCCTTGAAACCGGCGCGAGCGGCGAAAAAACATGGGTGTGGATAGATTTGGAGTCCGGTGTGCCGGCGCTCTTCCCGTTGTCGCCCGTCGCATTTTTTCGATTCTATCTGGCTTGTGCCATCAAATATGGGCGGCCGATGTTTGACGATGTCGATCATCATGCCCTTGGCCGTTACGTAGCAGAACACAGAGCCGCATTGATCGACGCCCTGGGGCGAGATGCCTGGCGTGACCTCTATGAGAACATCCGGCGTTTGAACGAGTGCAGGGCGGGATGGCGCGCCATGAGCCATCTCGAGCGGGGACTTTCGGAACACCCGGCCAGCGGTGCTATCACAAGCAACCAGGCGGCTCGCTATCGCCAGCAGCCACTAAGCTGGTACGGCCGCACGGTCCGCAACGGTGTTTCAAAAATCATCGAGCTTGGCTATTCGCGCTTCGCAGCGTTGTTGTCTCTCCAACGGCTCGGTGTTTTTGCCCGCAGCATTGGGAAGTTCGTTGCCTCTTCAGAATTCCGCACGGATCTTGCCCGCGGTCATGTTCGCAGCCAGATCGAAAAATGGCGCGAGCGCGGGCAGCTGAAAAGTGCCGAGGCGAACGGTCTCGTGGCCGACCTCCAAGATGATGAGGCCAGTCTCTACGTCACCGATTTCGGCATCCACGTTGCCATCAAACCTGCGGTCAAGGCGATGACCTGGTTGCTGCTGCCTGCGCTTTATGCGGTGGGTGCCATCAACGAGGCGGTCCTTGTGGCCGGCGTGATCGCGGGGGGATCGATCGGCCGGACCGTCTACACGCTGGCCCGGGTCATCGCCGCGATCGGCCGTGGCGCCGCGGCACCGTGGATCGCGTTGGGGGTTGGTATCGTGCCGGTCGTTGGCAATCTCGCCTTTCCCCTGCAGCTGCTCTACTCGGGACGCGTCGATGGCTCGCCAATAGCCAAGTTCCTTGTCTACAACTACGCGTCGATGCTTGGCCGCACCGTTCCCGTTTGGGGGTGTCGAGATTCCCTACTTGAGCATTGGTGCAATCACCTGGGAGATCTTGTGGTCAGGGATCGCAAGTCGATGAGGGCCGAGCCGGCCATTCGGCCAATAGCGGCTCAACACAAGCCGGCGTTGGCTCAGTAGGCTGCTTTCGGAAGTGCCGACGCGCACTTGACGACGCTTTCTCCCAAGGCAAGCCGAGGTGATCCCGACGGTCCCCTTCGCCCGATTGTTGGTGCCGGCAGAGAAGGCTCGAGGTCGCGAGACTTCCCGATCACAAGACGATCGCCGACTTCCGCAAGGACAATGGCAAGTGCGATCCGCCGGGTTTGCGCGCAGTTCGTGCAGCTGTGCCGGCAGCTGGGCCTGCTTGCTGCGGCCAGCGTCGCGATCGACGGTGGGTTCCAAGTTCAAGGCGGTCAACAACCGGGACCGGAACTTCACTCGCGGCAAAGATGCAGCGGCGCATGGCTGCAGATCGAGGACAGCGTCGCGCGCTATCTGCATCAACTCGACACCGCCGACCGGCAGGAACCGTCGGAGGCATTGGCGGCCAAGACCGAACGGCTGAAGGAGAAGATTGGACGGCTCAAGCAGGAGATGGCGCGTCTTGAGGGCCTTAAAGCCCGGATGCTTGCAACGCCCGACAAACAGATCTCGCTCACCGATCCAGATGCGCGCTCCATGGCGACCAGCGGCCGGGGATCAGGGGTTGTCGGCTACAACGTCCAGGCCAGCGTTGAGATCGATCACCATCTGATCGTTGCCATGATGTGACGAACGTCGGGACCGATCGGGCGCAGCTGTCACCGATGTCCAAGAAGACCAAGGCCGTCCTGGGGGTGGACGAACTCGATGTCGTTGCCGATCGGGGCTACTTCAGCAGCCTGGAGATCCTGGCCTGCGATAGGGCGGACATCACCGTCACGTTGCCCAAGCCGATCACCTCAGGCGTCAAGGCCAAAGGTCGCTATGGCAAGCAGGACTTCCGTTATGTGGTTGAGGACGACGTCTACATCTGCCCCGCCGGCGAACGGCTGACCTATCGCTACACGACCGAGGAGAATGGGTTGGTCCTACGCCGGTACTGGACCAATGTGTGTCAGACATGCGCCATCAAGGACAAGTGCACCACCGGCAAGGAGCGCCGGGTCGCTCGCTGGGAGCATGAACATCTTCTCGAAGCTGTTCAGCGGCGGCTTGATGAGAACCCGGAGAAGATGCGCCAGCGTCGCGAGACGGTCGAGCATCCCTTCGGCACGATCAAGATGTGGATGGGCGCGACCCACTTCTTGATGAAGCGACTCAAAAACGTCCGCACCGAGATGGCGCTGAATGTGCTCGCCTACAATCTCACCCGGGTCATGAACATCATCGGCATCCGCCCGCTGATGGCGGCGATCCAGGCGTGAGGGCCGTCATACCGGCAGTTTGACCTCGCTGGCGCATCCCAGACCCAATAGCGGCCTTCTCGGCGCCGATTAGAGCCCAAATCCGCACACAGACGTTCATTTGCACAAAATCGGCAGCTCGCAGATCCGATCGAAAATCGTCAGCCGTTTCTACACGCCCAAGACCCGAAACGGTCATTAACCGTTTGCGACACTGCAACGTCTTGAAATGTGGTCTTTGAGACCGTAGCGCGCTGAGCGAATTGCGGCGGCGGCGGCCGCACCCGAGCACATCGCCGAAGTGCCCTAGAGTCACACCGGCCAATAGCTCGCCGCCTACCTCAGCCGCACCCGCGCGGTTTGCGGAATGGCGGGCAAGCTCCCAAGCGGGCCGCCACGTCAGAGCAGCAGATTGACCATGTTGGCGCCCACGAAGAAACTCGGCACCGAAGAGGCGTCGTAGTCGGCGTTGAGGATCAGATTGGCGTTCGAATCGATCTTGATGCGGCGGGCGATGATCGTCGTGAAGTTCGCGTTTTGGCTGATGTTGCTGTTGCTGTCGATACGCAGGTATCCGCGCGAGAGATAGATCGCCCCTTCGAGCCGGTTGATACTGTTGCTGTTGAATTCGTGGTCGATCAACAAGGTAGCGCTGCGGTCCTCGAAGAAAATAAGGCCAGCCATGTCGCCGTCCGTTGGCGCGGTGAAATCAACCTTGGTGTTGCTGTCGAAATATATCTTGGCGTCGCCGGTCAGATAGAACCCGACCCCAGTGCCGTTTACCTCGGCGTTCGAATCGACTTTGAATTCGCCGTTCTTGATGATGTAGATCCCGGGGTTGAAGGTGACCTTGGTGTTGTTCTTGATGAGGATGCCGCCGCAATAGACGCCGGGATTGATCGTCTCCAGAAAAGACGTATCAAGCATGAAGTTGTTGTGGTTGCATCCGACGAAACTGGGAGGCGACAGACTGGCCAGGGGGTCGGCGATGAAGGGGCAGTGTTGTTCCGGCGTCGGCCTATAATGGCTTCCACTCCCGACGTAGTGTCCAACGGTGCACGTCTTCTGCGAAGTGATATGTGAGTTGCTGTACGCACTGAGGCCGTAGCCGCTGCTTGAATCCGAGTAGACTTCGCAGTCCGGTGCGGTGATTTCCGCGTTGGAGTCGAGCGAGAGCGTGTGTCTGGCGCTGGGATCGAGTGCTAGTAAGCACGGCAAAGATGACTTGAGGGCGACGGCCACTCTGGAAATGTCGGCCGTGGTAAATCCGAAGATGCGGGCCAGGTGCCAGTTGGCGGCGTTGCCGTTGGCCTGGGCCAATCGGGTGGTTACCCTGACAACACTTGCCGGCGAGACACCGGCGGTAAAAATCCTGGTCTCAGCGTCCCACTGGCCGAACTCCACGTCGGCGGCGACCAGCACCGTGCCGTCTCTGGCGACCGGCATGTTCTTGTTGGAATATTCCAGCGCCAGCGCCAGCGCGTCGGTCTCGTTGGGGAGCGCGGTCACGGCCGCCAGGACGGCGGCGTCTGCCGCCAGCTGAAGCCGGACCTGCTCGCGATACATCAATCCGACATCAACGCCGAGCGCGGCGAAGCCAGCTGCCATTGTGAAGGACAAGGCGGCCAGCGGCGCGATCGAGCCGGTTAGGTCTTTTACGAATTTGTTCGGAAAACCGGGCATGGCCAAAACTACCATTGGTCGGAGTCAGATTTTTCTCTTGCGCGCCGTGACGCTGAGGTCGCCGTCCAATCCGAGCGGCGCGAAATTGATCAGCGCCGCCTCGTTTGCCGGCACGGTGGTGACGATCTGAACGTCGTCGGCGCTTGGCGTGCTGGCGGTGACCGTGAAGGTGGCCGAATTCCAGTTGGGCAGACGCGATTGGGCCTCGGTCGTTGCCTCGCTGGTCGTCATGTGGCCAAGGGCGAAGCTCCGCGAAACGTCGTTGGCGACGGTGTTCATCGTGTGCTGAAGGTAGAAAACGCTTCCGTAATCCACGACCGCCAGCATGATAGCCAGAAAAATTGGCGCGATCAGCGCCGTCTCGACTGCCGCCGCACCTTTCGTGCTGCGAAGAAAGAAGCTTCGTAATGACCGTGTCATTTCTTATCTATTTTGTTCGAGGCGTATTTTGAAGACCCGTTCCTTGGAATCAACGACTTACAATAACGTGTGCCACCAATTACGAAATGTTTAGAAAACTTCTCAGTTTGTTTTTTAATAAATTCCGAATTACCGCGCGGGCTAAGAGCGCGCGGATGCGTTCAGGGCCCATCGTCGATGAAGTAACCGCTGCCACCAATCCCCTAAACGGCCCATCATCATGATGAGAGAGACCATCAGGCGCCGAACGTATGCCGCATGCCTGGCGGATGAGCGATTTTTTTAGGTGCCCAAAGCCGGATGCAACCACGAGGTGTCCTATGCAGGCGCGGCTGTTTTTATTCACAGCGGCTGCGGCCATGGCGGTTATTTTTGCATACCGGAAATGCCACGCGCCCGAGATGAGGTATACAAGCCTAAACGAGGGGTCTTCGCCCTGCTCAAAAGTATTCTGGCTTGTGTGGTCGTGCGGGTGTTCGACGGCTAGGAGAACAACATGAAACGCTCGGTATTTACTGCGGTCTTGGCGGCTTCGTTTCTTCTGATTGGCGGTGCGGGACAAGCCTGGGCCATTGATTGGGGTGAGTGTCAGCAGACCGAATTTTCGAAGTTGAAGCCGAAAACGTCATGCCCGCATGCTCGCAGATGATCGAAACCGGGAAAGTAAGCCTAGAGGACCTAGCCATAGCGCACTTCCGGAGAGGCCGTGGTCATTACAAAGAAAGAGACTTCGACCGTGCGATAGCCGACTACCGCAGTGCCGCCAATCAGGGTTTGGTCGACGCTCAGTTCAATCTCGCGGTCATGACTGCCACCGGCGAGGGCGTGGCGGAAGATAAAGCGGAGGCGGCGAAATGGTTCCGGCGGGCCGCCAATCAGGGTGACGCCGACGCTCAATACAATCTCGGCCTTATGTACGGCGACGGCGAGGGCGTGCCGATGGATTTGGTGCAAGCCCACATGTGGCTGAGCATGGCGGCCGCTCAGGGCGATGCAGATGCCGCCAAGAACCGCGATCTCGCTGCTAATCTGATGACCCCCGAACAGATCGCCGAGGCTTAACGTCTAGCACGGGAGTGGGAGCCGAAGTCGGAACGGTGACGGCCTGTTGTGGCACATCGCCGACGTCCGCGACCGATGGCGCGACGACTGCTTTCGGGGGTAAAACGGACATCGGCGATCCACTGTCCCACTTCCGTTCGTGACCCCAAGCTGCCATCAAGGGACTGCGCGCGAGCACTTCGCGAGCCGGCGACGCCACAACCATTGCCGCTTCGGTGGCCGCAGAAGGCATTGTCCAACGACACGATATTCGTATACCGGCAGAACTCCACGAAAGACGTCGGGAACTGTGTGTTTGGCTGCGCGTGGCAGCGAGGAGCTTGTCGCTGAACAAGATCTGGCGAAGCGACAGAAGACCGTTTCGTGGAAACGTTCGGCGAGAAGCAGTCGCCATAAGATCGCTATTGGTTTGGGAATTGTGGCTGTGTTCGTCGTTGCTGTGGCCTAGTGGCGGCATTGAAGTGGCGGCGCTTACGCGGCGTTCAGCGACTACAAAATCGGTCGATATGACGGTCACGACCGATATACCGGAACAACCTGACCCAAGGTACGGACCGGGGCGCGGCTTGCCACGGAGTCGGTCCCGAGCTGTATCGATGCGATAAGAAATATGGGAAACCAAGCTCCGGCGACGACCCAATCATTGGGATTATCAAGCTGCTGCCGGGCGGGTCAACGGTGCAGCCGTGGGGACTGGACAACGCGCAATGGTGGTGGCTGACCGGGCTTTCCGGGCCTGTTCAACAATTGCGAACTATCAGAGGCCGTCGGACATTAGCGCCGCAGCCTGCTGCGTCCAGCCACAGCGATGCAAGCTGATGTCCGCCTCTGGCACATCGCCGACATCGGTGACCTGCGGAGCGATGTCCGCTGTTGGGGTGTGACCTCAACTGCAACACAGGCGTTGAACCTGGTCAGCCGGAGTTTCAAAGCCCAGCGTCTTGCGCGGTCGCTCATTTAGCTGCCGCGCCACGGGGTTCAGTTGCACCAGAGAATATCACCGTGATCGGTTCCACTTGGGGAAGTACTGTCTGAGCAGGCCGTTGGTGTTCTCGTTGGATCCCCGCTGCCATGGACTGCGTGGATCGCAGAAGTAGACATCGATGTCCGTCGCCAAGCTGAACTTGCGATGATCCATGAGCTCCTTGCCACGGTCCCAGGTCAGCGATTTCTTCAGTTCGCTCGGCAGCTTCCTCGACTGCCTGATGAGCGCCGAGATCACCGTCTGCGTCTCCTTGTTGGCGACCTTGACCAGCATCACATAGCGCGTGTGACGTTCCACCAGGGTGGCGATGTAGCTGTTGTTCGGTCCCGTCAGGAGATCCCCCTCCCAGTGACCCGGGACGGCACGGTCCTCGACCGAGGCCGGGCGTTCCCTGATCGAGACCATATCCTTGATCTGCCCACGGGCATCGCCTTGCCATTTCTTCGCACCCGGACGTCGCATCGCGCGTTGCGAGCGAAGGTGCAACATGAGTTGCTTCTTAAGCACGCCGCGGGCCTGAACGAACAGACTGCGGTAGATCGTCTCGTGCGACACCTGATATTTCTGTTCTCCCCGATAGGCTCTCTTCAGCCAGCCGGCGATCTGTTCCGGCGACCAGTTCAGTCTCAGTTTACGCGCGACCATGCTCCGCAGCCATGGGTGGCGTGCCAGCTTGCATCGCTTCGGACGCAGGGCGCGGGCCCAGGTCTGATTGTCGGCACGTGTCGCCCGGTAGCGGTCGCCACCACCATTGCGCTTGATCTCACGGCTCACCGTTGACGCCGCCCGACCCAACCGCCGGGCAATAGACCTGGCCGACCGCCGGGCGACGATGCCGCGCGATATCGTTTCCCGCTCCGTGAGCGTCAGGGCCAGAGGTGAACGCCGCCGTGGCGCCGGCCTGATCCCGCCATAGGGCGACAGCTGGAAATGTATCGACGACGACTGCTTGCCGAACGCACGACCGATCGACTTCAGCGACTCTCCTCGCTGCCAGCGATCCCACATCTCCGTCTTCTCTGCCGCCGTATATCCAAGTCGCACCTTTCGAGCCATCGCAACATCCTCCATCTCAAGTCCAAGACAAAGTGTTGCGTCGACCCGTTGAGATCACCGGGGTTAGACCGGTCGTGGATTTACTACGGCGTGACGGCAGTTCGTGACCCTGGCTGTGTAAAAACGCTGCGGGTGTTATGATTCTCCTGATCCGTGCGGCGGGAGGGTCTGATGAAGCGTTTTGTGGAAGGCGTTGATCGCGAGCAAGGCACTTTGTTCCCGGTGCTGCTGGACGACTGGATTGATGAAGACAATCCGGTTCGGGTGATTGACGTTTTTGTTGACGAACTCGATCTCGGCGAACTCGGGTTCGGCGGTGTCGATCCAATTCGATCTCGGCGAACTCGGGTTCGGCGGTGTCGATCCAAAGGCGCCGGTCGGCCGTCGTACCACCCATCGGTTCTCCTGAAGCTTTACATCTACGGTTATCTCAACCGAGTTCAGTCGAGCCGCCGTCTCGAGCGTGAAGCCGGTCGCAATGTCGAAGTGATGTGGCTGACGGGCCGTCTGGCTCCTGATCACAAAACGATTGCCGACTTCCGCAAGGACAATGGCCGTGCGATCCGCCGGGTTTGCGCGCAGTTCGTGCAGCTGTGCCGGCAGCTGGGCCTGCTTGCTGCGGCCAGCGTCGCGATCGACGGTTCCAAGTTCAAGGCAGTCAACAACCGGGACCGGAACTTCACTCGCGCTAAGATGCAGCGACGCCTGCTGCAGATCGAGGACAGCGTCGCACGCTATCTACATCAGCTCGACACCGCCGACCGGCAGGAACCGTCGGAGGCATTGGCGGCCAAGACCGAACAGCTGAAGGAGAAGATTGGACGGCTCAAGCAAGAGATGGTGCGTGCGTCTTGAGGGCCTTAAAGCCCGGATGCTTGCAACGCCCGACAGGCAGATCTCGCTTACCGATCCAGATGCGCGCTCCATGGCGACCAGCGGCCGGGGATCGGGCGTTGTCGGCTACAATGTCCAGGCCAGCGTTGAGATCGATCACCATCTGATCGTTGCCCATGATGTGACGAACGTCGGGACCGATCGGGCGCAGCTGTCACCGATGTCCAAGAAGACCAAGGCCGTCCTGGGGGTGGACGAACTCGATGTCGTTGCCGATCGGGGCTACTTCTCAAGTCTGGAGATCCTGGCCTGCCACGAGGCGGACATCACGGTCACGTTGCCCAAACCGATCACCTCAGGCGTCAAGGCCAAAGGTCGCTATGGCAAGCAGGACTTCCGTTATGTGGTTGAGGACGACGTCTACATCTGCCCCGCCGGCGAACGGCTGACCTATCGCTACACGACCGAGGAGAATGGGTTGGTCCTACGCCGGTACTGGACCAATGTGTGTCAGACATGCGCCATCAAGGACAAGTGCACCACCGGCAAGGAGCGCCGGGTCGCTCGCTGGGAGCATGAACATCTTCTCGAAGCTGTTCAGCGGCGGCTTGATGAGAACCCGGACAAGATGCGCCAGCGTCGCGAGACGGTCGAGCATCCCTTCGGCACGATCAAGATGTGGATGGGCGCGACCCACTTCTTGATGAAGCGACTCAAAAACGTCCGCACCGAGATGGCGCTGAATGTGCTCGCCTACAATCTCACCCGGGTCATGAACATCATCGGCATCCGCCCGCTGATGGCGGCGATCCGGGCGTGAGGGCCGTCACACCGGCAGTTTGACCTCGCTCGCGCATCCCAGACCCCAATAGCGGCCTGCTCGGCGCCGATCCGAGCCCAAACTCGCCCGCCGCTTCTCATTGCCCAAATATCGGCGGCTCGGAGATCCGATCGAAAAACGTCAGCCGTTTCTACACGCCCAAGACCCAAACCGGTGATGGCCCTTGCGCGCCTATGCATGCCCCATGTCATGGCCAGGCGCCAGTTGCTCGTTGACTCCGGCAGCTTCATAATTGCCGTAACGTGGACCGGGGGGCACATGGGTTTCGAGTATCTGGAAAATGACGGTGGGCGGATCGCGTTCGAGGACACGGTTGGCGACGGACCGCTCGTTGTGCTCATGCCACCGATGGGAGCGCTTCGATCCGTTTATCGGTTCGTGACGCCGAAACTGGTCGATGCCGGCTACCGGGTAGTCACGTTGGACCTCCGCGGGCATGGACAGTCGAGCACCGGCTGGACGGACCACTCGATTGCGGCCCACGGCCGAGACGCATTGGCGCTCATTAGCAAAATCAACGCAGGACCGGCCTTCCTTGTTGGCAACTCCTTCACCGGAGGCGTTGCAGTCTGGGCAGCCGTTGAAAGGTCTGATCTCGTCCGCGGCATCGCGCTCATCGGGTCGTTCGTTCGAACGCTTGACGTCAATCCGCTGATGGGCCTCGTCATGAAGCTGATGTTTGCTGGGCCGTGGGGGCCGGCCGCTTGGATGAGCTACTATCCGAAGATGTATCCGGGGCCAAAACCAGACGACTTCGCCGAACACTTGGCCGCGACGAGGAAGATGATGAAAGAGCCCGGCCGGTTCGAATCATTCAAGCAGATCGCAGCAGCCTCCAAGCGGGACTCGGAGACGCGGCTGGCACTCGTGAAGATGCAGGCGCTTGTGATCATGGGATCGGCCGATCCCGATTTCCCCGATGCGCTGGCGGAAGCCGAGTTCCAGGCCAAGGTGCTCAACGCCAAGAAGGTGATCATTGAAGGCAGTGGCCACCATCCTCAGGCGGACTCTCCGGACAAGACAGCCACCGCGTTGATCGAATTCTTCGAACTTCACGTCGTTTAAAAGCCGAGACTGCACTTCGAGTTATTCCGAAGGTGACCCAGTAAGTACCTCTGAGCGACTTCTGAACGTCTCGCAAAATTCTTGCGAACTCTGTGGAAGCGTGCCGAGTCGAGCTACGGCCAAGATCGCTAGATTGACACCTGCCTGGCAGGTCTTCTGGATTGTAGGGTGGCATCGGGCTCCTGTGACCTGAGCGAGCGCCGCTGAGCGATGGCAGCTTTCGGGGAGTAACGGACGTCGCCAGGACGGATTGCGACGACCGGGTTTTGCGAGCATCCCCCGCCGAGTTTCCTCATTTTTCAGATAACCGAGCTTACGGGTGTCAACGGCGGAGCAAAAATGCATCGGCGGGCCGGAGCAAAAATGCGTCAGCGAGGGATGGCAGAAGGCCCCGGCGAGGGGCCTTTCAGCGTCGGTCGATCAGGCTACTTACTTAGATTACGGCGGGGTGAGTTTCGGCGACGGCGTCCCGAGCGCGCCGCTTACTCTGTTTGAGCCGATAGCTGTCGCCATTCATCTCGAGCTCGCGTGCACTGCCGTTACAGGAACAACTCCAAGAGTAATCCGACCGTGTGAGGCAAAAGGGAGTAGAGGGTGTAGATGACCGAACCCCAGAGAACCAGAATCATCGGAAGATTTTTGATGGTAAAGACCGGCCGTCGACGCCGCTCATCTTTCAGCCTCTGATTGCCTCGGCGTTACCGGCCGAAGAGGACGATAAGAAAATATCCGAACAGGCTCAATCTAACATCGGCCGCATGACTATCGCTGTCGCGCCGGTTAACGGCTTCAAGGATCGCGTTCTTCTGAAAATCATTCAGACCTGCCGTCACGCTCGGGCCGACATCTTTCCAAAACGCACCCGTTTCAGCCATTTCTGCTTGTTTCAGCATCCCTCTGCCCCCAGGAAATCGGTTCTCAATACCTTACCGCTTCCTGACTAAGATTTCGTGTAGACATCGTAGTTATCCGTGTTGATCGTCTTCACCACTCCCCGCGTCATGCGATGGATCAGGTTACTGCAAGACGACTGCGACAGCTGCCTTTGGCAGATTTTGTTGATTTAGTCGGCCGTCGTTGCGTGATTCCTTCCGGTGTCCGCACTGGGATATTAGAAGCGGACTTTTTCGGTCCCGCC
Organism: uncultured Bauldia sp.; assembly: GCA_963663975.2. GTDB lineage: Bacteria > Pseudomonadota > Alphaproteobacteria > Rhizobiales > Kaistiaceae > JANQRX01. Next base: position 646,507 of record CAXXRA010000015.1, read on the forward strand.
TGGGCGTTCGCCCAGTGGCGGGATGATCGATGGGGATGCGCGTTTATCGGCTGATGGGCATTGTTCCTGATCATGCTGGTTGGAGGGTCGGCGGCGGTATCGGTCTGAGTTTGGCGAGCCTTCTCAGGTTCGTGGGCCGTAGCAGCGAGGAGGAACTCATCCTGGGCCCCGCGCGGCCTTGTCGCGCAAGCGCAATCGACCGAGCTTCAGAATGCGAACTTGAGGTGGGCAAACAGCATCTCGACCTTTATTCCTGCTGTCCGGTCGCGACGCGACTGCAGTTGAAGGCGGGCGTGTCGTAGAGCGCCCTGGCGACATCGCGAGCATCCTCGTTGATGTCGCGTGGAATCTTGCGCTGCGGCGTCTTGGGGCAGCACCGCTTTTTTAACGGGCAAGGGCCGCAGTCATAGGTGCTGGCCAGATATCGGTAGGTGTTGTCACTGTTCAGGCGGCCCGATGACTTAAGCGTCTTTCCCGCCGGGCATACATAGACATTATTATCCTCCTGCCACTGGAAGTCGGCTCTGGAGAAGGTGCCATCGTCGCGCTTTGATTTGTCGAACACCGGGATGTGCGGAGCGATGCCTCTGTCCTTGACCAGCCAGGCCAGCATCGGTGCCGCCCCATAGGCACTGTCGCCGGCCAGCCGTTTTGGCTTGAGGCCAAAGCGCTCTTCAACAGGCGGTCGCATGGTGCGGGCTGCTCCCACCTCAGCCTGCCGGATGGCTCGGAACACGTCGCCTCGAACATCGACGATCAGGCCCTTCTCCTTCAGCTTCGCCTCGATCCCATGGTCGGTATCGGCCAGATAGTTGTCCGATAGGCAAAGAAGGCCGGACCGCGCTGGGCGCCGGTCCATTGAGCTGCCGGGTCGGACGGGGACATGGTTCTTGAACTTCGGTGTCACGCGCCGGCTGCTCCGACCGCTTGGCCGGCTGGTCCTTCCGGCCCTCCGGCGGCATCATTGAGCGTGGCCAGATAATCCCGGACCGTCTGTGTGGCGTCAGCAGGAATATTCTCCAAGCTCCATTCCTGGCCTGGCACCGAGCCTGCTTGTTGGCGTCGGCCTGGATCAGGCTGGCTCGACGGCAAAGCCTTCCCCGCCGACAAGGCCTTCCGACATGCAGCTGCGCACCTCCACTTGGTCGTCCGAGAGATTGTAAACATGACGCAGAAGACCACTCTGCCGGAAGCGGCACTTCCGTTCCTCCCGATTGAGCGAGAAGGTCGCCATTCTGGCACGCTGCCATCGAGACCCAGGCGACAGAACCAGCGATAGGCAAGATTGAGATGGACCCCCTCGCAAGCCGCCGGTTCTGGCGAAGCAGTAGCCTTACCAATCAGCATCCGGATCATCAGCTCTGGATCAACCGAAGGCCGACCAATGGTTCGTGTAGAATCGTAGGCTATCGCTTGACCCGTCCAGATCGCCCAGATCGAGAAACCGATCGATCTGCCTCAGCTGGTGATCTTCCGGAACGTGATCCTCAAGGCAGAAGTCGGAAAAGCCGTTCCGGTGCCGCCTGCAGTCCCATCATCGCATCCATCCCACGAGCAAATCACTCAAAGGACGGAATCACGCCAACCGCCACCGATCAAGCCCAACTAAATCAACAAAATCGGCACGAAGCGGAAGTCCGATGGGATCTGTGCGATGTCCGGTTGTTGGTTCAGGCGTTAAACCTTTCAGCCGGAGTTTCAAAGCCCAGCGTCTTGCGCGGTCGCTCATTTAGCTGCCGCGCCACTTTGTTCGTAAGCAGCTGCGACCACCAATCACTGAAATCAGCACTGTCCCTCGTTCAGGGATTTCAGCGCCTTACCACGTACGGCCGGGAGTTCGAGCGGGACGATATTCCAATCGTCGTCCGACGTTTTCGCGCCGCTCTCGGTTGGTCCATTTGTTCAATATCACTCTACCCACCGCCGGCCGGCCAAGGGGTCCGGGTCGCCCGCGCGCCGCCGCGGGCGACAACCGTCCCGGCGGCCGCATCAGGCGACCGCCACCCCCGTTCAGATAACGATGACCTCGGCACCGACGGGCACGCGGCCGTAGAGGTCGATCACGTCCCCATTGCGCATCCTGATGCAGCCCGAGGACACCGCCTGTCCAATGGTCCAGGGCTCGTTCGAGCCGTGGATGCGGTAGAGCGTCGAGCCGAGATAGAGCGCCCTGGCGCCGAGCGGATTGTCGAACCCACCTTCCATGAAGGCGGGCAAGCCGGGTTGGCGCTGGCGCATCTCGGCGGGCGGCGTCCAACTGGGCCATTCGGCCTTGCGGGTGACTTTGTGGGTGCCGGCCCATTCGAAGCCCGGTCGACCGACACCGACTCCATAACGCAGCGCCTGACCGTTCTCGAGCGCCAGGAACAAATACCGCTGGCCCGTGTCGATGATGATCGTACCGGCGGCGTATTTGGTTCCGACCTGCACCAGGCGGGGCAGGAAACGCGGGTCGATCGCGGCGCGGCCGAAATTCCGCAACGCCGGGTCGGAAGCGGTGCCAGTGACCGTCATGCGGGCAAAGACCGAGGTCCGGGCGGCCGCGGTCGAATTGGCTCGGCGTTCTGCGCTCGGCGTACGGTGCAGCCATGAGAGCAGGCTGTCGGGATCCGGTGGGATCGGAGTTTCGGCCGATGCGGCGGCCGAGACCGCCAGCAGCGCAGCGCACAATCCGGGAAAAAGCACGCCTCTCATGGTTGCGGGTCGCCTGCATCGAATAACGGGAACCCGCACACTAAGCGGTCTCCTCCATGGGAATGGTAAACGGGACCTTTCGCTTTCGCCCCCATGGTGAATGAAGCGTTACATGGGCTGGTGTCAGCAGCCGTGGGCCCACGCCGTTTCGCCGGCAGCGCGGCCGTGCGATCGTGGCGGTGAGGAGGGAATCACTGCCATGGACCACGACAACGGCAGCGTCGTCGGCCAGGACGGCAGGCCGCGCTGCTTCTGGCAGGGCGGGGCCCCGGACTACGCCGACTACCACGATCTTGAGTGGGGGTTTCCGGTCGATGACGACAACCGCCTGTTCGAGAAGATCTGCCTGGAGGGGTTCCAGGCGGGGCTGTCGTGGCTGACCATCCTGCGCAAGCGCGAGAATTTCCGTCGTGCCTTTGCCGGTTTCGATATCGCCGGTGTCGCATCCTTCGGCGAGCGCGACGTCGAACGGCTTGTCGGCGATGCCGGGATCGTGCGCCATCGCGGCAAGATCGAATCGACCATCAACAATGCCCGCCACGCCCTGGAGCTGATCGAAAACGAGGGCTCTCTGGCCGCCTATTTCTGGCGCTTCGAGCCCCCTCCTGCCGACCGTCCGGCGCGGCTCGACTGGTCCACGTTGCAAACCCTGGGCAAGACCGCCGAATCCACCGAACTGTCCAAGGATCTGAAAAAACGCGGCTGGAGCTTTGTCGGCCCGACCACCGTCTATGCCTTCATGCAGGCGATGGGCCTGGTCAACGACCACCTCGAGGGGTGCTTTTGCCGGGCCGAGGTCGAGCAGGCGCGCGCCGCTTTCGTCCGGCCGCGCTGAAACCGGCACGCCGGGCGAGCCGGGCATAGACCCCCGGCGGACCGAGACGGCCGACCAGGGTTTTCAGCAGGCGGCGCTCGCTTGTTCCCCATGGCGCGGCCAGGCTCATGGCAAGACAGGCCTCGGATGTGAGCATGACCCCGTCGGACAGGACCTTGAGCCCGTTCGCCGCAAGCGTCGAACCGGTTGAGGTGATGTCGACGATGAGATCGGCCGCACCGGCCGCCGGCGCACCCTCCGTCGCGCCGAGGCTTTCGACGATGCGATAGTCGGCAATACCGTGGCGGGCAAAGAACCGCCGCGTGATGGCGACGTATTTGGTCGCCACCGTCAGCCGCCGGCCATGGCGCGGCCTGAAATCACCGGCCACGTCGTCGAGATCCTCCATCGTGTCGACATCGATCCAGGCTTTCGGAACGGCGACCACAACTGTGCACCGGCCGAATCCGAGGGGTGCAACGATCTCGACCCGCGCGGCCCACTCCGGCACACTCTCCTCGATCTGATCGCGGCCGGTCACGCCCAGATGCACCGCTCCGGCGCCGATTTCGCGCGCGATCTCAGGCGCGGAGAGAAACGCCACGTCGATGCCGTCGAGGCCCTTGACCCTGCCGCGATAGCTGCGCGAGCCGCCCGCCGCGGTGAACTCAAGACCGATGCCGGCGAAAAACTCTTCGCTATCGGTCTTGAGGCGTCCCTTGGACGGGATGCCGAAGACCACCGGTCCGCTCATGGCGCCACCCCGGTCCGTTCCAGCCAGATGGCAAAACCGACCGCCGGAATGATACCGTCGGCACCAAGCATGGACATCAGCCGGTCATATCGCCCGCCACCGACGATCGGCTGCCCGGCGCCGTCGTTGCGGTGAATCTCGAAGACGAAGCCGGTGTAGTAGTCGAGACGCCGACCGAAATCGGCGGCGAAGGTCAGCTTGTGGAGCGCGATCCCTCTGGCCGCGATCGCCACCATGCGCTTCTCGAAGCGGTCGATGGCGGGGCCGAAGGCGATTCTGCGGCGCTTTGCCAAAGCCCGCATCTCACTGAGGGCGACCTCCGGTTCGGCCCGGATCGCCAGATATGCCTCCAGGATATCTGCCGCGCGATGTCCGATGCCCCGGCCGAGCGCACCTTTGTGCATGAACCGCCCGGCGATCTCGTCGGCCTGGCGGCCGCCGAGCGTGGCCAGCCCTTGAGCAAACAGCATCTCCTCGGCGACAAGCCGAACCTTGGCGCGGCCGGCATCTTCCAGCCCCGTCGGTCGGCTGCGCCGGGGAAACGGCACGCCGGTTCTTGCCTTGCCGATCAGCTCCGCCAGCCGTGGGCGATCTCCGAAGGTCCGGCTCAGCCGGCGGCGCCATGGCGTGCTCACGTCAAGTGCCCGGACCAGCGATTCGAACAGCGCCGAATCGCCCATCCGCACCGACGGGTCGCGCATGCCGAGGCAGCCGACCGAGTCGATGGCAAGCTGGAGGATTTCGGCATCCGCCGCGAGGCGATCGCGGCGACCGAGCGCCTCGACGCCGGCCTGCAGAAACTCACCGGGGGCGCCGCCACGCTGGCGGAACACCGGCCCGAGATAGGCGTAGTCGGCCCGCCGCTTGTGTTCGCCAAGCCCGATGTGCTGCAGGCAGACCGGTATCGTGTAGTCCGGCCGTAACGCCAGTTCGACGCCCTCACCATCATTGGTGAGATAGAGCCGCCGCCTGAGATCTTCGCCGGCGAGGTCGACGAACACGCCGGCCCGGTGGATGATGGCGGGTTCGACGAAATCATACCCGGCGCCGGTCAGGAGCGCCCGAAGCGGCTCATATCCGTCTGTCATCGTCGGCATCCGGCGTTGTCTGGTCGCTGCTTGCCGGCGTCCCGCCGACGGCGTCTTCGAACGGTTTGTCGTTGCCCCGCCCCAGCGACGCCTGGACGGCCTGGACAAGATCGGCTTCGGGAAGCTCGAACTGCCCGGGCCGCTGCTCGCGCCATTGCACATTGTCCGCCACGCCGGCCGACAGCTGCTTGCCGAGCGCCAAATCCTTGATCTGGACGACCCCCCGCGATCGCTCGTCCTCACCCTGGATCACCGCCAGCGGCGCGTTGCGCCGGTCGGCGTATTTCATCTGGGCCTTCACGCCGGCATCACCGACATAGAGTTCGGCCCTGATCCCGGCCTGGCGAAGCCGCGACACCATCGCCTGGTAGCCGGCGACGCGATCGCGATCGAGAACCAGCACCACGACCGGCCCGCGATCGGCTTCGGCGCCGAGCATATTGAGCGCCGCCAGCGCCGCCGCCAGGCGCGAGACCCCGATCGACACGCCGGTCGCCGGAATTTCCTGGTTGATGAAACGGCCGACCAGTCCGTCATAGCGGCCACCGCCGCCAACTGAACCGAAGATCACGGGCCGGCCTTTTTCATTGGGAATTTCGGCCAGCAGCTCCGCCTCGAACACCGCCCCGGTATAGTATTCCAGGCCCCTGACCACCGAAGGGTCGATGCTGACCCGATCGTGCTGGTAACCGGCCGCGCGGACGATCGCCTCGATCTCGCCGAGTTCCCGCCGTCCGTCCTGGTCCTGCGCGGCCAACTGCGGGACCGCGCCATCGCCGGACAGCGCGGTCAGGATGATGCGCCGCTGATCCGGGTCGAGCCGGGCGCCTTTTGCAACGTCGCCGCTGTCATCGGTGCGTCCCCCGCCGAGCAGCGCCTCGACGCCAGCCAGACCGAGGCGATCGAGCTTGTCGATCGCCCGCAGCACCGTCAGCCGCACGGCGGCATGATCATCCCCGGCCAGTCCGGCCGCGTCCATGACGGCGTCGAGCACCTTGCGGGAGTTGACCTTGACGCGATATTGGCCGCGGGTCACGCCCAGCGCCTCCATCGTGTCGGCGAGCATCATGCACATTTCGGCATCCGCCGCCGCGCCTGACGCGCCGACGGTATCGGCGTCGAACTGCATGAATTGTCGAAAACGTCCCGGCCCAGGCTTCTCGTTGCGGAACGCCCAGCCGAAGCGATAGCTTCGGTAGGGGCGGGGCAGGGCCTGTAGGTTTTCCGCGACAAAACGGGCCAGCGGCGCGGTCAGATCATAGCGCAGCGACAGCCATTGCTGGTCGTCGTCACGAAACGAAAACACCCCTTCATTGGGACGATCCTGGTCGGGCAGGAACTTGCCCAGCGCGTCGGTATATTCGATCAACGGCGTCTCGGCCGGCTCGAACCCGTAGAGCTCGTAAACACCACGGATACGGGCCACCAGCCAATCGGCGGCGCGAATTTCGCTTGGCGAGCGATCCGCCAGGCCGCGCGGCAGTCTCGCCTTCAGCTTGTTGTCTTTGCCTGGCATCGCTAGAGCGTTTTCGACCAACTCTGGGTCAATTCTGTTTCGCGATCGGCGAGGCGATCCGGCGTCGAAACGATCGACGGGCGATGCTCGTGCATCGTCCGAGATCGCTTCGGCGTTGGGCGCCCGCCAATCGGAAACCCGAAGGGACGGGCGATTTTGCGCCAATTCCTGCGCGATGTCTCTCGACCGTATCCGGATACGCCCATCGAACCTTGACTTGATCTTGTCACAAAATCGCTCCGTCAGAATGGCTCGGAGTTGGTTGAAAGCGCTCTGGATCGCTGAGCGAGAGAGGTCCGCCGGTCCAATGGTGAAAACGCAGGGTTTGGCAGGAAAACTGCGGCTTCCTATCCCATAGGCCTGGGGCCGGCAAGTCGTGGCGATCTTGAGTGATTCAGCGCAGCCGACATTAACCTGAGCAGGCTACACTCCCGCGTGCCTGAAATCAGCCGAACGGCCGGACGGCCGGGGAGGATCCCGTGAGCACCGAACCGGCCGGGTCTGATAGCCCGAGGCGACGGCGAGTCCGTCGTCGGGTCACGCGAATGCGACCGTCTGCCACCAATCCCGGATGAACACCGCGGCGATCGGCACCCGCCCGGCCATGAGTATCCACGCGTTCAACGTCGTGCGCATTGAAGATCCGGCGGGTTGTCGAGCCGTTGCCACATCGTGTCCCGGTGTAGGATAGTAAAGGTGAACAAAGGGTGGCGAAAAAACGGGAGCGATACGGTGCAGCATGTGTTCTTCGGATTCAGAGCGGTCTCACTTCAGGGCACCTCGAAAAATAATGCGACTGACGTGAAACTCGACAGGTTGTGCGGTTCTCGCGGGTCATGAGCGGGGTTGGCGTCTGGGTTTTCGGCCTTCTCCGGCTCCCCGGCGGGTCTGTTTCCCTGTCAATGGGGGCTCCAGGCAGACTTCTCCCCTGATGACCATCACGTTGGCGCCGCCGCGGCGAGACGCTCCAGCTGCACCAGGCGGCGCATGTTGTAGGCGAGGTTCTTCAGCCCGATCCGCGCCCTCGCCCGTACCAGCCCGATACTGCGCACCAGCGTCCCGCCCATGTCGTTGCTCTGGGCCCCGAACACGTGCTCGACGCGCGCCCGCACCTTCGAACGGGCCTTGTTGCCCCGCTTCTCCCGCTCGCTCAGCGGCTTGTCGCGATGCCCCTTGCGGTGGATGCGGCTGTTCAGGCCCTTCTCCTTCAGCTTCGCCTCGATCTCCGCCGACCGATAGGCGCTGTCCGCCCACACGTCCGAGGCCGTGTTGTCCGGATCAAGGATGTCCTCCACGACCTGGCTGTCGTGCACCGCCGCGTCGGTCACCTGGTAACGCCGCACCAGCTTGTGCCGGCGGTCCACGTTGACATGGTTCTTGTAACCGTAGTGGCTCTTGCCATGCTTCTTTGTCCACCGTGCGTCCGTGTCCTTCTGCGACCGCTTGGCCGGCTGGTCCTTCCAGCGCTCCGGCGTCTCGCCATCCTTGATCCGCGCGTTGTCGTCACGGCTGTTGCGCTGCTTGGGGACCGGTACGATCGACGCGTCGATGATCTGGCCGCCCATCGCCAGGTAGCCCTGCTTCTCCAGATAGCCGTCGAAGTCCTCGAACAACGCCTCGACCATGCCCGCCCGCGCCAACTGTTCCCGGTAGAGCCACACCGTCTTGGCGTCGGGGACCTTGTCCTCAAGACCGAACCCTACGAACCGCATGAACGAGAGGCGGTCGCGAAGCTGGTACTCCACTTGGTCGTCCGAGAGATTGTAAAGCTCGCAGAGAACGATCGCCTTGAACATCGCCACCGCGTCCCAGGGCTTTCGCCCCGCCGGCGACTTCCGTTCCTCGGCCGGCTTGCGCCAGATCGCCTCCAGGCGGGCACGGAAATTCTCCCACGGAACCACCGCGTCGATCCTCGCCAAAGGATCGTTCTTGGCGTCCAGGCCGGCATACCGATTCGCGATGTCGAAAAAGCCCATTTGGCCCATGGTCGGTTCCCCACATCTACGCGCCAAACCGTCCGGATTATAACCGATCAAGGCTCGGAACAGGGATTTTTAGAGGTGCCCTTCAGCTCTCGATACTGACCTTGGCGGCCGCAGCCCTGATCCACGACGCCGGACCCGCTTCGGCTCAATCCGGTGTGTCGGTCGTATGCCTCTACACCAGCGCCAATTTCCGTGGCCAGCCGATCTGCGTCAACGATGCATCCAGCGTGGCGCGCATGGTGCCCTCGCAGGACAACCGCGTCTCCTCCCTGCGGGTCAGTCCCGGATGGGTGCTGCGGGTTTGCCAGGAGCGGGACTTCGGCGGCTGGTGTCGCAACTTCGGCGGGGACATTCGTCGCCTGCGCGACAGCAATGACGATATTTCGTCCTTCGAGGTGTCCCGCCTGCTGGTGGTTGACCCGGAGCCCGTGCCGGAGCCCGGCGGCGTCGCCTGCCTGTTTGCAGAACAAGATTATCGGGGTGAGGCCATATGCGTCGCCGGCGAGGCCCGGGTCAGCCGGCTGCAGCCATGGGAGGACAACCGGACCTCGTCCTTCCGGGTCGCCGATGGTTGGCATCTGCGGGTTTGCCGCGACGCCAATTTCGGTGGCTGGTGCCGTGAATTCACCGGCGACGAGCCGCGCCTGAGGGCAAGCAACGACCAGATTTCGTCGTTTGAGGTCTCTCGGATACCGATCGTCGAGCCCGAGCCCGAGCCGCCGCCGCCGCCGCCGCCGCCGCCGCCACCGTCGCCCGCCGGCGTCGTGTGCCTGTACCCCGATCAGGATTTTCGCGGCGTGGCCATCTGCGCCAACGATGAGGCGCGCGTTGCCAATATGCGACCATGGGAGGACAACCGTATTTCTTCGTTCCGGATCGCCGAGGGCTGGAAACTGCTGGCCTGCCGCGACCCGAATTTCGGCGGCTGGTGCCGTGAATTCACCAGTGACGAAAGCCGTCTGCGGGCCAGCAATGATGCGATCTCTTCCTTTCAGGTGGCCCGCATCACGGTGGTTGAGCCGCCGCCGATCAGGGTTGCCTGTTTGTTCAGCGAGCCCAATTTTGGCGGCCTGGCGGTGTGCTCCGAGGGACCGGAGCGTATCTCGAACCTTGGCCCAAGGCTCAACGACACGATTTCATCGATCCGCCTTGTTCCCGGCTGGAGCATGACGTTCTGCGCCCAGCCGAACATGGGGGGCGTCTGCGCCCGGACCGACGGTGACCAGCCCCGTCTCGGTCCGCCCTTCAACAACCGCATCTCATCCTACGAAGTGTTCCAGACCGTGGCGCGCCCGGCGCCGCTGCCACCGCCCACCCCGGACCCCGGCATCCTGTCCCCTGGTCCAGGGGGACCCGTCATCAACCTGCCCGGGATCATCGGCGCCATCGCCGGCGAGGCCTGCCTGTACGAGGATCGAGGGTTCGGGGGCGCCAGCGTGTGCGGCCGTGCCGGCACGGAGCGCCGCAATTTGACGCCGGCTCAGGACAACAAGATCTCTTCCCTGCGGGTGCCGTCCGGGCTGCTGGTGGTGGCCTGCGGGCAACCCAATTTCGGTGGCGTCTGCCGCCGTTATGATAGCGACACCAGCTTTGTCGGTCCGGCATTCAACGACAGGATTTCATCCTACCGCATCTCTCCGAATTTCTGATCCAGGGCTTCGAACTCCAAAAAGAAAGGCCGCCAAATGGCGGCCTTTCGGTATTCGTTTGTGGTGGGTGGACCTAGAAGTCCATGCCACCCATGCCGCCTCCGGGAGGCATGGCGGGTGCCGGAGCGTCCTTCTTCGGCGCCTCGGCCACCATGGCCTCGGTGGTGACCAGCAGACCGGCGATCGACGCCGCATCCTGCAGCGCCGCGCGCACGACCTTGGTCGGGTCGATGATGCCGGCGGCGACGAGGTCGGTGTAGACCTCCTCCTGGGCGTCGAAGCCGTAGGTATCCGACTTCGCTTCCATCACCTTCGACACCACGATCGAACCCTCGACGCCGGCGTTCTCGACGATCTGGCGGATCGGTGCCTCCAGCGCCTTGAGCACGATGTTGATCCCGGCCTGAACGTCCGAAACCTCGGCGGAAAGCTTGCCGACGGCCTTCTTGGCGCGCAGGAGTGCCACGCCGCCACCGGGAACGATGCCTTCCTCGACCGCGGCCCGGGTGGCGTTCAGCGCGTCGTCGACGCGGTCCTTGCGCTCCTTGACCTCGATCTCGGTGGAGCCGCCGACGCGGATCACGGCCACGCCGCCGGCGAGCTTGGCCAGCCGCTCCTGCAGCTTCTCGCGATCATAGTCGGAGGATGTCTCCTCGATCTGCTGCTTGATCTGGGAGATCCGGCCCTCGATCTCCTTCTTCTTGCCGCCGCCGTCGACGATGGTCGTGTTCTCCTTCTCGACCGAGACCCGCTTGGCGTGGCCGAGCATGTCGAGCGTCACGTTTTCGAGCTTGATGCCGATGTCCTCGGAAATCACCTGGCCACCGGTGAGAACCGCGATGTCCTCCAGCATGGCCTTGCGGCGGTCACCGAAGCCGGGAGCCTTGACCGCTGCGACCTTGAGGCCGCCACGAAGCTTGTTGACCACCAGCGTGGCCAGCGCCTCGCCTTCGACATCCTCGGCGATGATCAGAAGCGGCTTCGACGACTGCACCACCGATTCCAGGATCGGCAGCATCGCCTGAAGATTGGAGAGCTTCTTCTCGTGCAGCAGGATGTAGGGATCTTCGAGATCGGTCACCATCTTGTCGGCGTTGGTGACGAAGTACGGCGAGAGATAGCCGCGGTCGAACTGCATGCCCTCGACGACTTCCAATTCGGTCTCGGCCGTCTTGGCTTCCTCGACGGTGATGACGCCCTCATTGCCGACCTTCTGCATGGCGTCGGCGATCATGTCGCCGATTTCGGCTTCGCCGTTGGCCGAAATCGTACCGACCTGGGCGACTTCCTGTGAGGTCTTGATCCGCTTGGAGCGTTTGTTGAGCTGGGCCACGGCCTCGGTGACGGCCAGATCGATGCCGCGCTTGAGATCCATGGGGTTCATGCCGGCGGCAACCGCCTTGGCGCCTTCCTTGACGATCGCCTGGGCCAGAAGCGTGGCCGTGGTAGTGCCGTCGCCGGCGACATCGGCGGTCTTGGAGGCGACCTCGCGCACCATTTGCGCGCCCATGTTCTCGAACTTGTCTTCGAGTTCGATTTCCTTGGCGACGGTGACCCCGTCCTTGCTGATGCGAGGTGCACCAAAGGACTTGTCGAGGATGACGTTGCGTCCTTTGGGACCAAGCGTGACCCTCACCGCATTGGTGAGGATGTCGACGCCGGCGAGCATTTTGTCGCGGGCCTCAGTTGAGAATTTTATTTCTTTCGCAGCCATTGCTGTTGTCCTGTTGGGTTTGGTTTCGGAATGGAAAAGGGGCCTAGGCGGCCTTGCGGCGTGCGGGTCGACCCTCGATCACACCCATGACGTCGGATTCCTTCATGATGAGAAGGTCTTCGCCATCGATCTTGACCTCGGTGCCCGACCATTTGCCGAACAGGATCCGATCGCCGGCCTTGACGTCGAGCGGGGCCAATTTGCCGGTCTCGTCGCGGGCTCCGGGACCCACGGCGATGATTTCACCCTCCTGGGGCTTCTCTTGCGCGGTATCGGGAATGATGATGCCGCCGGCGCTCTTGCCTTCGGAATCGATACGTCGCACGACCACCCGGTCGTGCAAGGGGCGGAATTTCATGTTGTCTTCCTCTTGAGCGGTGCGATCTCTGATCGCCTGAAATCCTCGATTAGCACTCGACTGGTACGAGTGCTAACAAGCGCCGCGGATGTAGGCACGCTGGCGCCCGGTGTCAAGCGTTCGAGCGAAGAAAACGCCCGTTCTCACGATGTTTCCCGGTCGGCAGGAAAGACCGCGAGTTACGGCTCGGGGCGGCCGCCGCTACTCGCTGATCGCGAACGGCAACGCGGCCTGGGCGGCCTTGCCGGTAGCCTCGTCCGTCAGAGTCACGAAGATCTCGTAATCTCCTGGCTTCAAGTCCGGCAATGTCACCGAGATGTCACCGTGAATTTCCCGGCTGCGGGCGCGGCCTGTCCATTCCAGTCGGCCGAATTCCTGCGCCCGAGCGAAAACGATACCGCCCGGCGACCGGATCTCTATCCCCGCCGCGAGGTCAATCGCCATCGTCGCCCCGGTCACGAAAAATCCGTAGCCCACGGGCTCGACATAGACGGTCAGGGTGTCGCCCGAACAAAAGACGCCCTCGCGCGGCTGGTACTTTCCATATGCCTCGACCGATCCCGTCTCGGCGAAGGCCGCCGTTCGAAATTGCAGCGGTATCTCCCGCCAGACGGCCTCGACGACGCCATCCAGTTCGCTCAGCGCGTCCGCGGGCCTCGGTTCGGCGATCAGCTGCTCCGCCCGCAGCGCGCCCTCCGCAATCTCTCCGCCCTGGACCTCGGGCGCACCCAAAATCGCCAAGGCGGCCCCAACCACCGCCGCGCCGTGCAGGTCAAATCCTGTCCTCATCGGTCATTCCCGTTGCCTGTCGTGCTCCCGGCATGATCGGCTGCCCGTCGGTCCGGCGCAAGTGTCCTGGTTCTATTTTGGGCTCTTCCATGCCCGCCGTTTGCGGTAGATCGTCGAGGGATTGATCTGAAGCGCGGCGGCGGCGCCGGTGACGCTGCCGTCATGGGCCGCAAGCGCCTCCTCGATGATCTCGCGTTCGCGCTGGTGCATCGGCGCCACCATCGCCGGCACCGCCGACCGGGCGTCCGCCGGAGGGATGTTGGCAGGCCGAGACTCGACGATTTCCGCTGGCAGGAGTTCGGCTCCGAGCACGTCACCGGTGCTCATCGCCACCATCCTGCGCACCACGTTGGCGAGTTGGCGGACATTACCGGGCCACGGGTAGGACGTCATGAGGTCGATCGCGCGGCCCTCGAAGGCGCCTGGCGATCGCCGCTCCTGCGCCACGAAACGCCGGCGCATGTGCTCCGCCAGCCGCCGCACATCGCCGCTGCGGGCACGCAACGGTGCCAAATGTATCGGCAGAACATAAAGGCGATAGAACAAATCCAACCGAAACCCACCCGCTTCAAGCTCAGCGTACGGATCGCGATTGGTGGCGCAGACAATCCGTACATCGACCTTTGACGTCGTCATACCGCCGACCCGCCTGACTTCCCCCGAATCCAGAAAACGCAGCAATTTGGTTTGCAGGGTGAGGCTCATCTCGGCGATCTCGTCGAGGAACAGCGTCCCGCCATGGGCCAGCTCGGCCGCGCCGGTGCGCTCGCCAACGGCGCCGGTGAAGGCACCGCGAACATGGCCGAACATCTCGCTTTCCATCAATTCGGCCGGAATGGCGCCGCAATTGATGGCGACAAAGGGACGACCGGCGGCGCCCGATTGGCGGTGCACGGCCTCGGCGCAAAGTTCCTTGCCGGTACCGCTTTCGCCGGTGATGAACACCGGTGCGGTCGAGGCCGCAACCTGATCGATCTGCCGGTAGGTCGCCATCATCACCGGTGAGCGGCCGACAAACCCACCGTAATCGTACTCGATGCTGGTCGTCGGGGTGGAGCCTTGTTGGGCGCCCTTCGCCGGGCGTCCGGCGTCAGCGGCGGCAATCGCCGCCTTCACCTTGTCCATCAGCGCCCGCGCGCCGATCGGTTTGGGCAGAAAGTCCACCGCTCCGCCCTGCAATGCCGCAACAGCGGTGTTGAGTGATGCATCGCCGCTGGTAGCGATCAGCGGGAACCGCCCGGCGCCGGTGTCACGCAGGCTGCCAATACCTCCGATGGTGTCGAGGTCGGCAATTACGACGCCATTTTCAGCGCCCATGAGGGCGTCACGGGCGCTGGCGCGATCGGCATGGGTCGAGACGCGAAAGCCACGCTCGCGACCCAGGATTGCCGACAGCGTCCGCCGTTGTGCGGGATCGGCTTCGACAATGAAAACCCCGATCGGGGAGGGGGATGCTATGGTACTTGGCATGACTCGTATGGACGCTGGAGTACCAGCAGGGCAGCAGGCGAGAGCGCGTCCCGACAATCACGGAACATGGTAAACAATCGGTATGCACGGCCGGTCGACCGAAGGCCGCGGTTTGTCGCGACATCGCGGATACTTGACCAGTCCGGCCCGAAACCATAGGCGGGGCCGGTGGGAAACTCGGCGACTCCATCCTGGTTATCCGGCCTGGCCGAACTGGCGCCGTCCTATGCCGCGGCGTTTTGTGATGTCTGGGGCGTGATTCACAATGGGACCGAGGCTGGTTCGCCGGCGGTCGATGCGCTCATTCGCTTCCGGCTGGCCGGAGGCCGCGTTGTTCTGATTACCAAGGCGCCGCGCACCAGCAGATACATCGTTCGGCAGCTTGACGAACTCGGTGTCGCCCGCCACGCGTATGACGATGTGGTCACATCGGGCGACGTTGCCCGCTCGTTGTTGGCGGCGCGTGGAAAGACCCGGCTGCTGCATGTCGGAAGCGAGGTTCACCGGCATCTGTACGACGGTCTGCCGGTTGAGCTGGTCGACGAGACCACATGCGATGTCATCTCCTGTACCGGCCTGTTTGACGACAACTCGGAAACGCCGGAGGACTACCTCGAGCGCATGAAGCGCTGGCGGGCTCGCGACGTACCCCTGTTGTGCGTCAATCCCGATATCGTGGTCGAGCGCGACGGCCGCCTGGTCTGGTGCGCGGGCTCGCTGGCCCGTCAATACCGTGAGCTTGGCGGCTCGACCGAGATCGTCGGCAAGCCGTATGCGCCCATTTACCGGGCGGCGTTCGATCGCCTGTCCGCGGTTGCCGGCGCGCCGGTCGATGCCGACCGGGTGCTGGTGATCGGGGATGGCGCTGAAACAGACCTGGCCGGCGCAAAACAGCAACGGCTGGACGCGCTCTTCGTCACCGGAGGGGTTCACGCCGGTGAGTTCGGATCGAGATCGCATCCCGATCTTCGGGCGGTCCACGGATTTCTAGCCACCACCGGGGTCGGGGCGACGGCGCTCATGCAGCGGCTGGCCTGGTGAGCAAGTTGGAGCCGGGCGAGGCGCGATCGGCGCTTGAACCCTACCCGCCGGACGAACTGCCAAGCAGCCTGCGCGGCGGGATCGTCGCCATCGGAAACTTTGACGGCGTCCATCGCGGACACGCCTCACTGCTGCGCGCGGCTGTCAAGCGGGGAGCCGACCAGGCTGCGCCGCCCTTGGTGCTGACCTTCGATCCTCACCCGCGGACTTTTTTTCGCCCCTCCAAGCCGGTTTTCCGCCTGACCCCAGGCCGCGCGCGGGCCAGGCTCCTTCAGGCGCTTGGGATCCGCGGCCTGGTGGTCGCGACATTCGATGCCTCATTGGCTGGGATGTCGGCCGAGATGTTCATTGAGCGGATCCTGCTCGCCCAGCTGGGCATCGAAGGCGCGGTGATCGGGTTCAATTTCCGCTTCGGCCGCGGCCGCCTCGGCACCGCCGAGACACTCGCCGAGGCCGGCCAACGGCTCGGATTTTCGGTTTCGATCCTCGACCAGGTCGGTTGCGCCGATACCGTCATCACCTCGAGCGCGGTCAGGTCCGGGCTGCGTGACGGTGACATTTTGTCGGCCAACAGGCTTCTCGGTTACCGCTGGTTCGTCATCGGTGACATTGTTCCGGGAGAAAAAAGAGGGCGCGAGCTGGGCTACCCGACCGCCAACATCGACCTGTGGCCGGAATGTGACCTCCGCCACGGTGTTTACGCCGTGACCCTGCAATTGGCAGACGGGTCACGGCATGACGGCGTGGCCAGTTTCGGCCGCCGCCCGACCTTCGGCGAAGGCAAGGCGCTGCTGGAGGTCCACGCATTCGACTTTGACGGCGATCTCTACGGGCAGACCGTGACGGTCGCTTTCGTTGACTGGCTCCGCCCCGAACAGAAGTTTTCGTCCGCCGCGGATTTGGTCGAGGCCATGAATCGCGATCGCGATCACGCCGCCCGCAAACTTGCCGGCGCCTCACCGCCGACCGGCCTCGACCGGGCATTGGCGCTTGTGCCTTAACTGTGACGAACTTGTCGCCGATAACGGTTTCGTTTACCAGACACGTGGTTTGTGCCGGAATTTCGCCTCGATTCAATTCGACTTTCGGTGTGACATGCTCGGCCGGCAGCGGTGCGGGTGACGGAATCGCGACAGACCAGCGAAGGACTGCGATCATGACTGATTCCAGGACCAAGCGGTCTTACGCGTGTGTCCTTGTCGTCGGTTCGGCGTTTGTCCTCGCCGCATGCACCGGCACCACCTATGGGACCGGCCGCTCTGCCGGTGTGCAGGTCGTCAAAGACATCACCGGCTTGGATGCCGCCGGAGCGAAAAAGAAACCCATCGACTACAGTCCCCGACCTCCGGTGGTGGCACCGCCGGTAGCTGGAGCGTTGCCACCTCCGGGGGCCGCCAGCCAAACTGCGGTTGCCGCCGATTGGCCCACAGATCCCGACCAACGGGTAAGCGAGTTCAAGGAACAGGTGGCCGCACGCGAAGCCCGTCAACGGGACGGCGACAGTGTGGCGCTCGCGGATCCGAACTTCACATTGCCGGCCGGTGCTACCCCAACCGGTCTTCCGCACGGGTCGGACGGGACAGCGGCTGAGGGAAGCCTGGTCTCGAAGGAGGAGGAGGCGCGAATCCGCAAGGCATTTGCCGCGGCTCGCGGCACCGGCGGTTTCGCTGTCGACGCGCAGGGGCAGCCGGTGCGCCGTTATCTTACCGATCCGCCGGCCGAATACCGGCTGCCGGATCCCGAGGCCGCCGCGGCGGTGGAATGCACACCGCGCAAACTGCGCTTTCCGTGGCAGAAGCGGGATCCCAACGAATGCCCCAGAGCCGCTTCGACCAACTCTGAGCCATTCTGACGGAGCGATTTTGTGACAAGATCAAGTCAAGGCTCGAAGAGCGTATCGGGGATACGGTCAAGAGAATTTGGCGCTGGAATTGGCGCAAAATAGCCCGTCGTTCGTTTCGACGCCGGATCGCCTCGCCAATCGTGAAACAGAATTGCCTCAGAGTTGGTCGAAGGGGCTCTAACGCCGGTCTTTGAAGAAGCCTCTCAGCAGCGCTGCCGATTCCGCTTCGCCGATACCCCCATACACGTCCGGCGCATGATGACATGAGGGTTGGGTAAAGAACCGCCCGCCATTCTCGACCGCGCCGCCTTTGGGATCGGCAGAACCGAAATAAAGGCGTCTGATGCGGGCGAAGGAGATGGCGGCGGCGCACATCGCGCAGGGCTCGAGGGTCACGTAAAGATCGGCTCCGACAAGCCGTTCGGAACCGAGTTCGGCGGCCGCGGCGCGGATCGCAAGCATTTCGGCGTGCGCCGTCGGATCGCCGAGTTCGACCATTCTGTTGCCCGAACGCGACAGCAGATGCCGGTCTTTGGCGATCACCGCGCCGACCGGTACCTCGCCACGTGAAGCCGCCGCCCGCGCCTCGGCGACCGCAATGCCCATCGGATCGTCAACGATCTGGTGCAGTCTCCCGCCTCCTGCCACTCGTACGTCGCGATTCGTTCTGGTAACCAGCCTCGCCATGAAACGTCACACCGCGGCCACCGGGCAAGACAAGCGTCAGAGAATTGCCAAGGTCATCGCCCGGGCCGGGCTGTGCTCTCGTCGCGACGCGGAAAAATGGATCGGCGACGGCCGCGTCGCCGTCAACGGACGCACGATCGACAGCCCGGCGCTCAACGTGCAAGCCGGCGACCGGATCCTGGTCGCCGGCAAGCCGCTGCCGGCGCGCGAACGCACTCGCCTGTGGCTCTACCACAAACCGCGGGGTCTGGTGACCACCGTGCGCGATCCCGAAGGGCGGCCGACGGTCTTTGACGCTTTGCCGCAAGATCTTCCGCGCCTGGTGACGGTCGGACGGCTGGACATCAACACGGAAGGCCTGCTGTTGCTGACCAATGATGGCGGGCTTGCCCGGACGCTCGAATTGCCGTCAACCGGCTGGCTTCGGCGCTACCGTGTTCGCGCGCATGGCATGGTCGACCGGGCCGCACTTGAGGGTCTCATGCAGGGTGTTGTCGTCGACGGTGTCCGTTACGGTTCGGTCCAAGCCGCGGTGGAGCGAATTCGGGGCGACAATGCGTGGCTGATGATAGGCCTGCGCGAGGGCAAGAACCGGGAGGTCAAAAGGGTACTGGCCCATATCGGGCTGACAGCCAACCGATTGATCAGGATCTCCTTCGGCCCGTTCCAACTCGGCGAACTCGGTGCCGGCGACGTGCGCCGGGTTCCCGGCCGGGTGCTCCGCGATCAGCTGGGCAGAAAGCTGGCGCAAGCCGCCGGCGTCGATCTTGCTGGTCCGGACAGAACCGGCGCCGCGCGTTCCCGGAACTCCTTGCGCACGCCTCAGCGGGGCCGCGATGCGGATCGTCGCGGGTAAATATGGCGGTCGGAGGCTGGCCGGGCCGGACGGTCGCCGGACCCGTCCGTCCTCGGACCGTCTGCGTGAGACGCTGTTTGATGTCCTGGCCCACCGTTTCGGCAATCCGGTCGAAGGTGGGCGCGTGCTCGATCTGTTTGCCGGTACCGGCGCGTTGGGTCTGGAGGCGCTGTCGCGCGGGGCGGCCTATGCACTTTTTGTCGAAACCGACGCGGGCGCCCGCGGGGTCATTCGCAACAACATCGACGCGCTTGGCCTGACCGGCGTCACCAGGGTGTTTCGACGTGATGCCCTGCGGCTCGGGCCGGTCGGCAACATCGCGCCGTTCGATCTTGTGTTTGCCGATCCGCCCTATAGCGTGGGGCTTGGCGAACGCGCCCTGGCGGCGGCCTTCGACGGCGGATGGCTGGCCGCCAACGCGTTTGCGGTGGTGGAGGAAACCGCGAACCGGCCCTCGGCGGACATCCCCGGCCTGATCACAGTGGGTGCCCGTCGTGTCGGGGCGTCAGAGTTACGGTTTTTTAATGCGCCGATGGCTGGCGACGCATCTGGATAGGCACCATTGTACCGCTATATCGGCTCATGAGGTCAGTCGGCTCAGAGAGGACCAATGATGGCGAATCCGAGGACCATTTTGGCGGCCTGCGCAGCCGCCGTCGCGATGGCCGTGACACTTGCGGCGCAGACCAGCCCCGCTGCCGGCCAGTCGATCCACGACCGGGTCACCGGTTTCACGCTCGACAACGGCCTCGAAGTGGTCGTCGTCCCCGACCATCGTGCCCCGGTGGTGACTCACATGGTGTTGTATCGGATCGGCTCGGTCGACGAGCCGGCGGGAAAATCCGGAATCGCCCATTTTCTCGAGCATCTGATGTTCAAGGGCACGTCCACCTTTCCCGAAGGGGGTTTCTCGGAGCGGGTCGCGGCGATCGGCGGCAACGACAACGCATTTACGACCTCCGACATCACCGGCTACCACCAGACGGTGGCGCGGCAGCATCTCGGCTTGATGATGGAGTTCGAGGCCGACCGCATGGCCAATCTGAGGATCACCGACGACGATGTCATCCCCGAACGCGAGGTTATTCGCGAAGAGCGGCGCGCGCGCGTCGACAATGATCCGGGGTCCCAATTGGCTGAGGCGTTGAACACGGTGGTCTATCAGAACAGCCGCTACGGCCTCCCGGTGATCGGCTGGGAGCACGAAATGGCCGAACTCGACCGCAACGATGCGCTGGCCATCTACGACCGCTACTACACCCCCAACAATGCCGTCGTTGTCGTTTCCGGCGATGTGACGGCGGCCGAGGTGCGGGACCTGGCCGAGGCCACCTACGGTAAATTGCCCCGGCGTGCCGATCTGCCCGAGGCGGTCATGTTGCGAGAGCCGGAACCGAGAGCGGCTCGGGTGGTCACGCTCGCCGACGAGCGTGTCAACCAGCCGTCGATGAACCGCGCCTATCTCGTCCCTTCCTATGTCACGGCCGAACCGAGCGTGGCCGAAGCCCTTGATCTGCTGGCGGAAATCGTCGGTGGCGGGACGACCAGCCGGTTCTACCGGAATCTCATCGTCGACACCGACAAGGCGGTTTCGGCCGGCGCGGGCTATCGCGGCACGCGCCGCGGAGAAACCACCTTCGTGGTGTGGGGCGTTCCCCGCGGTGAGCGCACGGTCGAGGACGTGACCGCCGATATCGATGCCGAACTTGCCGTTCTGTTACGGGATGGCGTGACACAGGACGAACTCGACCGCGCCAAACGTCGGATTCGGGCCGCGACCATCTACGCGGAGGACAATTCCTCGCGCATCGCCCGTTCCTACGGCCGGGCGCTGGCCATCGGACGGACCATCGACGATGTCAGGCAGTGGTTTTCACGGATCGAAGCGGTCACGGTTGACGACATCAACGCCGCGGCGCGCGCCTACCTCATTCCCAGCCGTTCGGTCACCGGCTACCTCGTCGGCCTGCCCGGCGACGAGCCCTCCTGACACCAGCGGAGCCAAGCAGATGAAAAACATGATCGCGGTGCTGGGGTTCGCCCTGGCGGGGTTGGTGGCGGCGGGCGACAGCGCCGAAGCCATCGACATCCAGCGCGTCGTCAGCCCCGGCGGGATCGAAGCATGGCTGGTCGAGGATCATGCCATACCATTGGTTTCACTATCGCTCGCCTTTACCGGCGGCGCCTCGCAGGACCCGGTGCTCAAGCCCGGTGTGGCCAATATGGTGTCCGGTCTGCTCGACGAAGGGGCGAGCTATCTCGACAGCAAGGCCTTTCAGTCGCGGCTCGACGAGCTGTCGATCGAACTCTCCTACGATGCCGGCCGCGACACCTTCACCGGATCGTTGCGCACATTGGAAGAAAACCTTGATGAGGCGGCGAATCTGCTTCGGTTGAGCCTGCGATGGCCGCGATTTGACACCGAACCAGTGGAGCGCATTCGCGACCAGATTCTGGCATCCATCCGGCGTGACGAACGCGATCCCGGCCGGGTCGCCAGTTCAACCCTGATGGCGACCGCCTTTCCCGGTCACCCGTATGGCCGTCCGGTCAACGGAACCGCGGCCAGCATCGCCCGGATCGATGTCGGCGATCTTCGCAGGTTCCATCGCGCCAACATCGCCCGGGACAATCTGACGGTAGCTGTCGTCGGCGCGATCGATGCCGAGAAGTTGGCCGGTTTGCTCGACCGTGTGTTCGGCGGCCTGCCCGAGACCGCCGATCTGACCAGCGTCGACGATACCCGTCCCGTGGTTGCGGAGCGTATCGAGGTGGATATGCAGATCCCGCAGACCAACATCCGGCTGATCGCTCCGGGTATCAAACGCGACGATCCGGAGTTCCTGGACGGCTACGTCGCAGCGTTCATCCTGGGTGGCGGCGGCTTCACGTCGCGCTTGTTCGACGAAATTCGCGAGGAGCGCGGCCTCGCCTACTCGGTCGGGCTGGGGCTCGGCGCGCTCGACCATGCCGGGCTGGTCTCCGGCGGCACCTCGACCCGCACCGATCAGGCCGACCAGGTGGTGGAAATTATCGAACAGGAGATCCGACGCTACGCCGATGACGGGCCGACCGAGGATGAGCTGGAAAGGGCCAAGAACTATCTGATCGGCAGCTATGCACTTCGCTTCACCACATCATCGCGGATCGCCAACCAGCTCCTGTTCATCCAGCTCGACGATCTCGGTATCGACTATGTCGACCGCCGCAACGACCTGATCGCGGATCTGACGATCGAGGACGTTCGCGCCGCTGCCGCCAGGCTGTTCGCCGAGGGCGGGTTCACTATCGTGAGGGTCGGTCAGCCGGCTTCGTGACATCCACGCTGCCGTGGCCCCCACCCGTTTGGAGCGAGGTTGGGGAGCCGTGACCCGGCTCGCCGATCCGGCGGATGACGGCGTAACAGCCGATCAGCGCGAGGATCCCGAACGGAACCGATCCCAGCGAAAACCCGGCCAGCGCGCCCTTGGCCTGGGCATAGTGCGCGCCGACCAGCACAAACGGCACTGTGCCCAGGGTCGCCCGGCCCCAATTGAGGAGGGTCGAAAGCAGCGGATAGCCAAGATTGTTGAACGCGGCATTGGCGACGAACAGGCCTGCCATGAAGCCGTAGACGGTGGCGATGCCGCTGCAAAAGAAGATCACCAGCTCCGCCGCTTCGCCGTCGACCCCGAACGCCCACACGATCCCGTCGCGGGCGAGATACAGAATGACGCTGATTGCCACAAGGTAGACCGCGCTGAACATCACGGCGTTGGTCAACGCGCCGCGGACCCGATCGAACTGCCGGGCGCCGTAGTTCTGCCCCAGTATGGGACCGATCGCCCCCGACAGCGAGAACAACGCCACAAACGCGACCGGTGCGACCCGCGACACGATGGTCCAGCCCGCGACCGCCGGGTCGCCGAATTCCGAAATTGCCGCGGTGACGTATCCGTTGCCGACCGGGGTGGCGATGTTGGTCAGCACCGCCGGGCCGCCGATTGCCACCAACGGCCGAAAATCGGCCACGACATTCGACAAGCCGGGCCTCTCGATGAGATCGTGGACCTTGACCACGGCGTACAGCCCGTAGGCTACCGTCGCTACGCGGGCAATCACCGCCACGATCGCCGCGCCGGTCACCCCCCATCCGAACACGAAAATAAAAATCGGATCGAGGATCGCCGTTGTCAGGCCGAAGATGAGGGTGAGAACCATCGCCCGCCGGGCGTCGCCGGTGGCGCGCAGGATCCCGCTAAGGCCCATGAAGACGCCGAGCAGGGGGGTTGCCGGCAACACGATCAAAAGAAACATCTGCGCGGTGTCGAGCGTCTCCCCCTCGGCCCCGAGCAGCGACAGCAGCGGACGGGCGAACGGCAGCACCAGGATTGAAAGAGCCCCGGTGACGGCGATCATCAGAAAGATCGCCGATCCGGCCAGACGGCGGGCGCGAACCCGGTCACCGGCCCCCAGCGCGCGCGAGACCAGAGCGGTTCCGGCGATCATGAGCCCGACGGACAGAGAGATGAAAAAGAAAATCACGGTCGTCGCGAAACCGACCGCAGCGGTCAGTCGCGGATCGCCGAGGAGCGAGATGTACAGAAGATTGACCAGGTCGACGACAAAGACCGCCAGCAGCCCGAGCGCGCCGGTCGTGGCCATGACGATGACGTGCCGCATGGTTGAACCGGTGGTAAATCGCGGCGGATCGCCTGTTTCGCCGGCGGACTGTGACGTCATCAATGATGTCCGATGGTGGGAGGTGCGGGGTCAGACACATATGACGCGACCAGCCGGCACGATCAATGGAGTCCATATCTTGCCCTGTGCCGGTCGCGGGCATAGATGTCCTTCGCTCGACAAGGGAGAGGCACGACCATGACTATGCTCGATCAGTCGGAATTGACGGAACGCGCCGCCGCTCTGGTGGCGGCCGCGGACAAGGCCGGCGCCGATCAGGCCGATGCGGTCTCGGTGCGAAGCATCTCTCTGTCGGTGGATGTACGCCTCGGCAAGACCGAGGAGACGCGCAGGGCCGAGGGCGATGACTTTACCCTTCGCGCCTTCATTGGCCGCAGATCGGCGACCGTCTCGGCCAATGTGCTGACCGATCCCGGCGAACTGGCCGAGCGCGCGGTCGCCATGGCCAGGGCGGCGCCGGAAGACGCGTTTGCCGGCTTGGCCGAGCGCGATCGCCTGGCGCTGTCCTATGACGACCTCGATCTTCTCGACGATCACATGCCCTCCGCACAGGAGCTGACCGACTCGGCCCTGGCTGCCGAGGATGCCGCGATCGCCGTCGAGGGGGTGTCAAAGTCCGCCGGCGCGTCCGCGGGCTGGTCCCTCGGCGGACTGGTTCTGGCCACCTCGCACGGCTTCACCGGTTCCTATCTCGCTTCCCGTTTCGGCATCTCGGCGTCGGCGATCGCCGGCCAGGGGACGGCGATGGAAAGGGACTATGATTACGAGAGCCGGGTGTTTCAGGCGGACCTGCCGGACGCCGCATCGATTGGCCGCAAGGCCGGCGAGCGCGCGGTCAAACGGCTCAATCCACGCAAGATGGCCACCGGCCAGACCACGGTGGTCTATCATCCACGCGTTTCGGGCGGACTGATCGGTCATCTCGCCAGCGCGATCAACGGCGCGGCGATCGCGCGCGGGACGAGTTTTCTGCGCGACAGCATGGCGAGCCGTATCTTTGCCCCGGACATACGCATCACCGACGATCCCCAGTCGCCGCGCAGGCTGGCTTCACGGCCCTTCGACGGCGAGGGCGTCGCTGGCACCCGGATCGATCTCATCGGTGAGGGAATCTTGCAGGAATGGCTGCTCGATTCGGCCTCGGCCCGCGAACTTGGCCTGACAACCAATGGCCGCGCCTCGCGCGGCGGCGGCAACCCTTCACCGGGTGTCACCAACCTGACCCTGCAGCCGGGCGATATCACGCCTGAAGATCTCATCGGATCCGTCAAGAACGGTTTCTATGTGACTGAACTCATTGGGCACGGTGTCAACGGCATTACCGGCGATTACAGCCGCGGTGCGGCCGGATTCGTCATCGAAAACGGCCAAATCGGGCATGCCGTGAGCGAGGTCACCATCGCCGCCAATTTGCGCGATATGTTTCTTGCGCTGCGGCCGGCCGACGATCTTTCGAACCGGTTCCGGATCAACGCGCCGACGGTCGCTGTCGAGGGCATGACGGTCGCCGGCGGCTGACGGGAATTACCCGCCGCCGGCGCGCCCTTGCGAACCGCTTTTATTTGGTGCACCTACCGCCTGTCCGCGTGGCGAGCAAATTTTGCTGCCGTTGCGCACCCCAGGCTTTCCGACGGAAGGCGGTCTTGGAAGAATGACAGGGTCGGGGACCAAATCGACCGACAGTCAGCTCCTCCATTTGGTTTTCGGGGGTGAGCTCGACAGCCTTGAAAACGTCCGATTCACCGACTTGAACGAATTGGATGTGGTTGGGATTTATCCGAACTACGCCAAGGCGTATGACGCATGGAAGTCCAAGGCCCAGGCCAGTGTCGACAACGCAAGAGTCCGTTACTTCATTGTCCACCTGCACCGGCTTCTTGATCCGGATGCGACCACCGTCCCCACCGCCGGTTAGGCTGTCTGGAGTGGGACGACAGGTCAGCCCCCAGACCCTGCCGGCGCAACGGCTGATCATGGCCGAGCGATGCTCGTCGGCAGTTCATGCACGGCCCCTGTCGAGCCGTCGCAAGGTCGCAGCGGGGCTCGATTCGGCACCTGCGCCGGCTCGGGGTGTCACCGGTGGCGAACTTGGCTGAGGCAGCCGCCGAACTCGCTTTTGCCGGCTACCGGCTCGGCGGCCTTGCTCTCAGGCCGATCATTCCGCTGATCTTGTCCCGTCGGGTTGCTCGAGGGAAGGAAGACGCGTCCCGATCTGTCGAACGATACGGCGTCGCCTCGCGCCCGCGCCCGGCCGGCCGCGTCGTGTGGGTCCACGCTGTCAGCGTCGGCGAAACCAACGCGGTTCTGCCGCTGATCGAGCACCTGACCCGCAGCGGCTTCGGCGTCGTCCTGACCACGGCCACCGTGACGGCAGCGCGGATCGCCGAGCGCCGCCTGCCGTCCGGCGCGGTTCACCAGTTTGTGCCGCTCGACATCGGCCCGTTCATTCGCAAATTCCTCGCCCATTGGCGTCCCGAATTGGCGATCCTGGTTGAATCGGAATTGTGGCCGATCCTGATCAGCCGAACGGCCGCCGCCGGCGTTCCGGTGGTGATCGTCAACGGCCGCGTATCGGACCGATCGTACCGCGGATGGCGGCGGTTCGCGCCTGTGGCGCGGCTCATGCTCTCCCATGTCAGACTTTGCCTCGCCTGTTCCGAGCGTGACGGCGAGCGGTTCGAATCGCTGGGCGCTTCTCAGGTCAAGGTCACCGGCAACATCAAATTCGACGTCCCGGCGCCCGATACCGATCTATCGGCAGTCGACGACTTCCGGGCGATGGCCGGCGAGCGCCTGATCTGGACGGCAGCGAGCACACATGACGGCGAAGAGGCGATCGTCGCCGATGCTCACATCGATCTTGCCGGGCGCGGGCGACCTGTGTTGACGATCATCGTCCCACGGCATCCGAACCGCGGCGATGCGATCCGCTCCGAACTTACCGCGCGCGGACTGGGTGTCGCCCAGCGCAGCCGCGACGAGATCGTGGACCCGCACACCGACATATACCTGGCCGATACCCTGGGCGAACTTGGCCTGTTCTACCGGGTCGCTCCCGTAGCCTTCATCGGAGGATCGTTGATCCCCCATGGCGGCCAGAACCCGATCGAACCGGTCATGGTCGGCACCGCCGTCATCCACGGGCCCCATGTCCACAACTTCGCCGAAGTCTACGGCGCTCTGGACGCGGTGGTTCCCGCCGGCAGGGTGAATAGCGCCGCTGAATTGGCTTCGACGGTGTGGCGGTTCCTCGAGGCTCCGGCGCAGGCGGAGCAGTCCGCCCGGCAGGCCAAAACCGTGCTGGACGGTCATGTCGGGGCGCTCGATGCGACGGTCGAGGCACTCAACGCGATCATTGGAGGATTGGACCTGGATGCCGGCGGCGCCTGAATTCTGGTGGCGCTCGGACCTGCGCGCAGCCGCCGCCGGATTGTGGCCGGCGTCACGAATCTGGGGCGCGGTCGCGGCTTGGCGCATCGGTCGTCGCCCTGTTTTTCGCCCGCCGGTGCCGGTGTTTTGTGTTGGAAATTTTGTCGTCGGCGGAGCCGGCAAAACGCCGACCGCGCTGGCGATTGTCCGGGTCGCCCGCAGCCACGGCCTCAAGCCCGGCATCCTGGCCTCAGGCTATGGCGGCCGGCTGAAGCGACCGACGCTGGTTGATGGCAAAGCCCATGGCGCCGACGACGTCGGCGATGAAGCGCTGTTGCTGGCGCGGGCCGCCCCGACCGTGGTAGCGGCCGAGCGTGCCGCCGGTGCGAGGCGGTTGCTGGAGGAGGACGTCGACATCATCGTCATGGATGACGGCTTCCAGAACCCGTCGCTGGCCAAGGATTTGTCGCTGATCGCGGTGGACGCCGGCAGCGGCATCGGCAACGGTCGCATGGTGCCGGCCGGCCCCTTGCGTGCGCCGCTCAATTTGCAGCTGCGTCGCGCCGATGGCCTGTTGGTCATCGGCCAGGGCGATGCGGCTGAACCCCTGATCCGCGTGGCGGCGCGGGCCGGCCGGCCGGTCATGCGGGGAAAACTGCAGCCGACCAAGATCCGAGCATGGCGCCGGCAGCCGATTCTGGCCTTTGCCGGCATCGGCCGGCCGCAGAAATTCTTCGACAGCCTGCGTGCGATCAAGGCCGATGTCGCACAGACCAGGGAGTTTGCCGATCACCACGTCTATCGTACCGAGGACGCCGACGAGCTGCTGGCCGCCGCCGACGCCGATGGCCTGCGCCTCGTCACCACGGAAAAGGATCTGGTTCGGCTGGCCGGGAGAACCGGCTCGCTCGGGCGACTGCA
Source organism: uncultured Bauldia sp. (assembly GCA_963663975.2). Taxonomy (GTDB): domain Bacteria; phylum Pseudomonadota; class Alphaproteobacteria; order Rhizobiales; family Kaistiaceae; genus JANQRX01. Next base: position 674,738 of record CAXXRA010000015.1, read on the forward strand.
CGAGCGCAGCGACGCTTTTTCGGTCACCTTGCAGTTTGACAATCCGATGGCCGCCACCGAACTGATCGAGGAAGCATTGCGGCGGTTCTCGGCGACGACGAACTAGATGTGAATTTTCAGGACGTTGTCCATTCGGTCCTGTCGAGAGAAGCTGATGTCAGCCAACGTCAGTGATTCTCCGGAGGACCGAATGGACGTTCACCAGAATGCCCATCTTACGCCGAAAGGTCGAGAGGCCATGGTTCGCGCCGTCATGGATGAGGCCATGACGAAGGCTCAGGCCGCACGCCGTTTCAAGACAACGGCCAAGACCGTCGCCAAGTGGTTGGGCCGGTTTCGCGCGGAGGGCATTGCCGGGCTTGCCGACCGGTCCTCCAGGCCCCATTCCTCGCCAAGCCAAACGCCTTGGGCCACCGGCGAAGCGGTCGAGGTCTTGCGCCGGGCTCGTTGCACGCAGGACCACATCGCCCAGGAACTCGGCCTCAGCCGGGCGACCGTCAGCCGTATTCTCAAGCGGCGTGGCCTCAGCCTGTTGTCCGCCCTCGAGCCCAACCAGCCACGCCCGCGCTATGAGCGCGAAACGCCAGGCGAAATCATCCATATGGACATCAAGAAGCTCGGTCGCTTCAATCGTGTCGGCCATCGCATCACCGGCGATCGCAGGCGCCAGAGCAACCAGCGCCATAACGGCACCGCGCCCGGTTGGGAGTATGTCCACGTCGCCATCGACGACCATTCCCGCATCGGCTTTGCCGACATCTTCCCGAACGAGAAAAAGGAAAGCGCCGTGGCCTTCCTCGAAGCCGCCGTAACCTACTTTGCCACCCTCGGCGTTACCATCACCCGCGTCATGACCGACAATGGATCATGCTACAGATCCAAGGCCTTCCGCGATGCCTGCCGAAGGCTCACCATCAAGCATATCCGCACCAAACCCTACACGCCTCAGACCAACGGCAAGGCCGAACGCTTCATCCAGACAATGTTGCGAGAATGGGCCTACGCAACCGAATTCCACAACTCAGACCAGCGAAAAGCAGATCTGCCGAAATGGCAGCACCGCTACAACTGGCATCGACCCCATGCCAGCCTCAATCGACAAACACCAATCAGCCGACTCGGCCTGAACCGGGACAACCTGTTGAAGCTTCACAACTAGAGCCCTTTCGACCAACTCTGGGTCAATTCTGTTTCGCGATCGGCGTTGGGCGCCCGCCAATCAACAAACCCTAAGGGACGGGCGATTTTGCGCCAGTTCCTGCGCGCAGGTCCCTTGACCGTATCCCCGATACGCTCTTCGAGCCTTGACTTGATCCTGTCACAAAATCGCTCCGTCAGAATGGCTCAGAGTTGGTCGAAAGGGCTCTAACGCTCAAATCATGCCGAATTCCTGGAACCGCTTGACCGCTGCGGTCGCGTCGACATAGGGCTCCTGCCGTTCGACGCTCCAGTATTTGAGCTCGTCGAGCGGAATCTGCATCCCGGTGACGGCGCACATGACGAACGCGCCGGGCGTCAACACCTGAAAATCACCGTCCTGATATTTCAGCCGCGCTTGTCCGTCACGCTCCGGCCTGTCCATGCGGTTCATTAGCTCGACCTTGCCTAGCGTCGCCCGAACAGGCGTTCGATGTCGTGCAGTTTCAGTTCGATATAGGTCGGCCGGCCGTGATTGCACTGGCCTGATCGAGGCGTCGATTCCATGTCCCGCAGCAGGGCGTCCATTTCCTCCGGTTTCAGGCGCCGGCCGGCGCGGATCGACCCATGGCAGGACATCGTCGAGGCCACCCCGTCCAGCCTTTGCTCCAGGCCGGTCGTCTGATCCCATTCGGCGATCTGATCGGCCAGGTCGCGAACCAGTGCCCCGGCGTCGACCCGCCCGAGCACGGCCGGCGTTTCGCGGACCGCCACCGCACCCGGCCCGAAACGTTCCAGGACCAGCCCCAATTCGGCAAACTCGCCGGCGCGACCGCCGAGGCGGTCGGCCTCGTCCGGGGAGAGTTCGACGATTTCGGGAATCAGCAGGATCTGGCTGGCGACGCCGTTGGCCGCCCGCGCCGCCTTCAGCTTTTCGTAAACCACCCGCTCGTGGGCGGCATGCTGATCGACAATGACCAGCCCATCGGCGGTTTGTGCCACGATGTAGGTTTCGTGGAGCTGGGCGCGCGGCGCGCCAAGCGGGCGCTCGGCCGGATCCGGCAGCGGTGTCGGCGGCGCGACCTCGGCGGTGGGGCGGGCAAAGGCAAAGGCCGCGGCCGCAGATTCGGCCAGGCCGGCATTGGGGCCGTCATCGGGATATGTCGGTGCTCCGGCGCCGGGGCGGGAGCCCGGCGGCTGCGCCGGCGGAGGCGATGGTCGCCGGAAGGCGGCGACGGTGGCACCGGTTGCCTGCGTCGATGGGCGCGGGGCCCCCGATGCCAGAAGCTGGCGCACTGCGCCGACGATCAAGCCACGCACCAGGCCGGGATCGCGAAACCGAACCTCGGCCTTGGTCGGGTGAACGTTGACGTCGACCTGGTCCGGCTCGATCGCGACGAACAGCGCGGCAAGCGGAAAGCGCCGCGGTTTGATGACGTCGGAATAGCCCGCGCGCAGCGCTCCGAGCAGCTGTTTGTCGCGCACCGGGCGTCTGTTGACGAAGAAATATTGAAACAAGCCGTTGGCACGATTGTAGGTGGGCAGGCTGATCAATCCGGAAAGGCCCACGCCCTCGCGTTCGGCATCGATCTCGAGCGCATTGTGGTCGAACTCGGTTCCCATCACCTGAACGATCCGGTGACGCCGACCGTCCGGTCCAGCGCGCGCCGGCAGATCGATGGTGGTCCGGCTTCCGCCGGCCAGGACGAAATGGATGTCGGGATGGGCCAGCGCCAAGCGCCGCACGGCGTCGACGATCGCGGTCGTCTCGGCGCGCTCCGATTTCAGAAATTTCAGCCGCGCCGGCGTGGCAAAGAACAGATCGCGGACTTCAACGCTGGTGCCCTCGCCCAACCCGACCGGCTTGGGCGAGGAACCCCGCCCGGCCTCGACCGTGACCGACCACGCATCCGCCGAACCTTTGGCGCGCGATGAAATCGACAGCCTCGCCGCCGCACCGATCGAGGCCAGCGCTTCGCCGCGAAAGCCGAGGCTCTCGATGCGGTCGAGCCCGCCGTCGAGCTTGGAGGTGCAGTGGCGTTCGACGGCCAGCTGCAGATCGTCCCGCGCCATGCCGGCGCCGTCGTCGCTGACCCGGATCAGCGACACGCCGCCGGCCGCGATCACCGTCTCGATCTTGCCGGCGCCCGCGTCGACGGCGTTTTCGACCAGTTCCTTGACCACGCTCGCCGGCCGTTCGATCACTTCGCCGGCCGCGATGCGATTGACCATTTCCCGGTTGAGGCGGCGGATCGTCATGGCAGCGGTGATTCTGTCGGATTCTTGGGATGAAGGAAAGATCGGTCGTTTCGTCCGATGGCTCGCCAGCCGATATCGCGCCGGCAGAACCCACCCGGCCAGTCGATGAGATCGACGGCCCGATAGGCGAGCTTCTGCGCCGCCTCGATATCGGCCGCCGCTGCAGTGACGCCAAGCACCCGTCCGCCGGCCGAGACCAGCCGGCCGTCAGCCATCGCGGTGCCGGCGTGGAACACCGTCACGCCGGCCTCAGCCTCGGCTCGCCCGGTTCTGGCGATCGGCGAGCCGCTGCGGTAGGCCGCGGGATAGCCCTGGGCCGCCATCACCACCGTCAGCGCGGCATCCTCGCTCCACACCGGCACCAGGCCCTCCAGCCTGCCTTCGACCGTCGCCAGCATCATTTCGATCAGATCGCTCTCCAGCCGCATCAGCAGCACCTGGGCTTCCGGATCTCCGAACCGCACATTGTACTCGATCAGCTGCGGGCCGTCGGCGGTGATCATCAGTCCGGCGTAGAGCACGCCGCGATAGGGCGTACCCTGTTCGGCAAGTGCTGCCACGGTCGGCCTGACGATCGCCTCGAGGGTCCGTTCGATCATCTCCTCCGTCATCACCGGCGCGGGCGAGTAGGCGCCCATACCGCCGGTGTTGGCTCCGGTATCTCCTTCACCAACGCGCTTGTGGTCCTGGGCGGTGGCAAGCGGCAGCACATGGTCGCCGTCGGACAAAGCGAAAAAGCTCGCTTCCTCACCGACCAGCAGTGCCTCGACCACGACCTCTGCGCCGGCTGCTCCGAACGCGCCCGAGAAGCACGCGTCGATCGCAGCATCGGCTTGGGCGATGGTCGCGGCGACGGTCACGCCCTTTCCGGCCGCCAGCCCGTCGGCCTTGACCACGATCGGCGCGCCGTTTTCCCGGACATGGTCTTTGGCCGCTTGCGCACCGTCGAAGCGCGCAAACGGAGCGGTCGGGATGCCTGCCCGTTGGCACAGATCCTTGGTGAAACCCTTGGAGCCTTCGAGTCGAGCCGCTGCGCGGGACGGCCCGAAGACTGCGACGCCTTCGGCTGACAGGCGGTCGGCGAGCCCGTCGACAAGGGGTGCCTCGGGGCCGACGACGACAAGATCGATCGAGCGCGCGGTGCAGAACTCGACAACTGCCCCATGGTCATTGGGATCGAGTTCGGCGATCGAGGCCAATTGCGCGATGCCCGGATTACCGGGGGCGGCATGGAGACGGCCGAGCTGCGGCGACTTTGCCAGTTTCCACGCCAGCGCGTGCTCGCGCCCGCCGCCGCCGATCAGGAGGACATCGGTGGGAATCGGGTTCTCCCTGTCGTTGCGGCGCGCCAGAGCCCTTTCAACCAACTCGGAGCCAATTCTGTTTCACGATCGGCGAGGCGATCCGGCGTCGAAACGATCGATGGGCGATGCCTGTGCATCGTTTCCAGATTGGTTCGGCGTTGGGCGTCCGCCAATCAACAAACCCGAAGGGACGGGCTATTTTGCGCCAATTCCAGTGCCAATTCTCTTGACCGTATCCCCGGTACGCTCTTCGAGCCTTGACTTGATCTCGTCACAAAATCGCTCCGCCAGAATGGCTCCGATTTGGTTGAAACGGCTCTAACAGGTGAGTTGGCAACTGTCCACGCAGCTTGAAGCTTTCCTTGGCCCGGCGGCCGCCCTAAGACTTGGGCCATGACCACACCCGACAGCCAGACGGTGCGCGATGCCGTCCGCGGGCACTGGGCCGACCGCCTTGTTCCCAAAGCGTGGCGGCCGTACGCCAGGCTCGCTCGTCTGGAGCGGCCGATCGGCTGGTGGCTCTTGCTGTGGCCGTGCTGGTGGTCGGCGGCGTTGGCCGCCCGAGCCGCGGGAAACGCCGTTCCCGACCTTTACCACTTGCTCCTTTTCCTGATTGGCGCGATCGCCATACGGGGCGCGGGATGTACCTACAATGATATCATCGATCGCGACCTCGATGCGCAGGTGGCGCGCACCCGATCGCGACCGATACCAAGCGGCCAGGTCTCGCTCACCCGGGCGCGCATCTTTCTTCTCGCCCTGCTGACGGTCGGGCTGTTGACGCTGGTCCAGTTCAACACTTTCACCATTATCCTCGGCGCCGCCTCGCTGCCGGTCATCGCGATCTATCCCTTCGCCAAGAGAGTTACGAACTGGCCGCAAGTTGTTCTGGGATTTGCTTTTTCGTGGGGCGCGTTGATGGGCTGGGCGGCCGCTTTCGACCGCCTCGACTGGCCGCCAGTGCTACTCTACGCCGGCGGCATCGCCTGGACGATCGGATACGACACCATCTACGCCCATCAGGATCGCGAAGACGACGCGGTCATTGGTATTCGATCGACCGCGCGGCTGTTCGGGTCACGCACCAAGCTTCTGCTGGTGGGGTTCTACGGCGGAGCGACGGTGTTGTTCGCCATCGCCGTGGTGATGGTGGGCGGCGGCCCTGTGGCACTGGCCGGGCTCGGCCTCGGGGCTCTTCATCTGGCCTGGCAAGTCACCACGCTCGACGCCGGCGATGCGGAGGGATGCCTCATCCGCTTCCGCGCCAATCGCGATTATGGCTGGATCGTCTTTGCCGGTCTGGTCGCCGATTCGCTGGTGAACGCGCTCATCTGAGCGTCAGGTGCGGGCGATGATCTCGCGTGCGGTCAGGTGAACCATGCGCTCAGGAATTCCGGTTTTGCGTCGCGTGAGAAAGCGTGGGCGCCGGGCGCCGAACGGCGAGCCGCGCCGTCGCGGTTGGCTGGCGTAGGTCGCGGCCGAGACATCACCGTCGAGGAACCGGCTGACGCCGCCATCGGGCGACACCAGCAGCAGAGGCAGGCCGAGCTCGCGGCCCCACGCCTGCCAGTCATGGGCGATGTCCTGCGGTGCGCCGCCACGCGACAGCTGCACGACAAGGTCGGGATTGATGTGCGAGAGTTCCAGTACCAGCGGCGCGGTTTCCGTGTCGGTGGCGATCCGAACCGCGACTCCGTCGTAATCGGTCACCGGAATGGTGACGATCCGTGGTAGCTCGGCTGATGGGTGCCGCAACACCGCGCGTTGCCGATCGAGATAGAGGTGCACCGCGCTGCCCGCTTCGGCCGCGCTGTGAACCGGCAGGGCGCACGGGTCGAGCCGGAATGCCCGGCTCGACCCGGCGGCTGCACCGCCGCTTACGCTCATGACGCCTCAGTGTTCCCTGGCGGGCTCTTTTTTTGGCCTCGCTTTATGGGCACACAATGCCACGCCGCGATTGGTTTCTGGTTAACCGGCGCGGTTAAATTTTTGTGTTTTTGGAAAGGGTTAGCGAACTCCCACCGGACACGGTTACGGAAACGGCCACTGACTATGGTTCACAGAACCTTGCCCGGATTGAGGATGCCGTTGGGATCGAAGGCGGCCTTCAGCCGCCGCATCATGGCAAGTTCGGTCTCGCTTCTGAAGTTGACCAGCAGATCGCGTTTCAACTGGCCGATACCGTGTTCGGCCGCGATGGTGCCGCCGAGTTCGGCGACGATACCGTGCACCACCGCGTTGACCTCGTCCCAGCGGTCGAGAAACGTCTGTTTGTCGGCTCCCACGGGCTGGCCGATATTGAAATGGATATTGCCGTCGCCGAGGTGTCCGAAGGGCAATGGCCGACACCCCGGGATCAAGTCGGCGACCGCTGCCGCGCCGCGCTCCACCAGCTCCGGCACCGCTTCCACCGGCACCGCGACATCGTGCTTGATGGACGCGCCCTCCCGTCGCTGCACCACGGACAGGTCGTGCCGGATGCGCCACAATTGGGCCGCCTGATCCAGGTTTTCGGCACGCACGCCGTCGGCGGCCAGGCCGACCTCCATTCCGCGTGCGAAAATGACTTCCGCGGCATCGTTCGCGGCTTCGGCCGAGCGTCCCGAGGAGACCTCGAATAGGACGTACCAATCGTGGCGGCCGGCCAACGGGTCACGGGTTCCCGGCACGTGACGCAGCACAAGCTCGAGCGCCAGCCGAGGCATGAGTTCGAAAGCCGTGAGATCGCTTGCGGACGTCTCTCGTGCAATGGTCAGAAGCCGCAGCGCGGCGGCCGGTGACGGCACGCCACAGAACACCACCGCCTTTGCCAGCGGCCGGGGGAACAGTTTCAATGCCGCCGCGGTGATGATCCCCAGCGACCCCTCAGCGCCGATGAAAAGCTGTTTCAGATCGTAGCCGGTGTTGTCTTTTCTGAGGGTCCGCAGCCCGTCCCAGACCTCGCCGGTGGCGAGGACCACCTCGATCCCCAGCACCAGATCACGCGTCGTGCCGTAGGCCAGCACCGCCGTACCGCCGGCATTGGTCGACAAATTGCCGCCGATCTGGCACGAGCCTTCCGAGGCCAGGGTGAGGGGGAACATGCGGTCGACCGCACCGGCGGCGTCCTGCACCGCAGCCAAGGTCATGCCGGCTTCGGCGATCAGATAATCGCCGGTCGCGTTGATCTCGCGGACCTGTGCCAGGCGTGTCAGTGAGACGATGATGTCCATGCCACCCTGGCGTGGGACCTGTCCGCCGACCAGACCGGTATTGCCGCCCTGGGGGACCAGCGCGGTTCCGGTGGTGTTGGCCAGTCGGACGATCGCCGCCACCTGGTCGACGGTGCCGGGACGAAGGACCAGGGCCGCCCCTTGCCGAAACAGGCCGCGGGGTTCCTCCACATAGGCCGCCATGTCGCCGGGGTCGCTCAGCGCATAGCGCTCCCCGACAATATCGACAAAGCCTGTGAGAGGCGGCGTGATGGCGGCATTCATGGAGGCCCGGATACTAGGGCCCCGGCGGGCGAGGAGTCGAGGAAGGGCCGGGCTGGCCAGTGCCCGTCCTGGCCATGGCCGGTTTGCTTGATGCCGCAGCGGCCGTGTGCGATAGGAGGCGCCGCCGCAGGGAAGGTAGGGGACCGATGGCAGGACTGATGGCGGGCAAACGGGGCCTGGTTCTGGGCGTCGCCAACAACCGCTCCATCGCCTGGGGCATCGCCAAGGCGATTCACGACGAGGGCGGTGAAATTGCCTTCACCTACCAAAGCGATTCGCTGCGGCGCAGGGTCGAACCGCTTTCGGAAGAACTCGGCGGGCACGTCATCGGCCACTGCGATGTTGCCGATGAAGCGACCATCGATGCCGTCTTCGCCAACCTTGCCAAGCTGTGGGACCGTCTCGATTTTGTTGTCCATGCGGTGGCGTTTTCCGATCGTGAGCAACTGACCGGCCGCTACGTCGAAACCACCGCCGACAACTTCGCCAACACCATGCTGATCTCGTGCTACTCGCTGACCGCCTTGGCCAGGCGCGCTGAAAAGCTGATGACGGAAGGCGGTTCGATCCTGACGCTGACCTATTATGGCGCCGAGAAGGTCATGCCCCACTACAACGTGATGGGGGTGGCCAAGGCGGCGCTCGAAGCCAGCGTCCGCTATTTGGCCGTCGACCTCGGTAAAAGCGGCATTCGCGTCAACGCCGTTTCGGCCGGCCCGATCAGGACTCTGGCGTCGTCCGGCATTGGCGATTTTCGCTACATCCTCAAATGGAACGAGTACAACTCGCCCCTGGGCCGGACGGTGTCGACCAGCGAGGTCGGCAGCTCTGCGGTCTATCTCCTGTCCGATCTGTCGCGGGCGGTGACCGGCGAGGTGCACCACGTCGATTCCGGCTACCATGTGGTCGGTATGAAGGCCGTCGACGCCCCTGATTTGACCAAGATCGACTGATCGGCAGTCGAACCCCCTTTTGCGGCCAATCGACGCCATGTCGGATATCCCCACGCTCGTCCTTTTGCGTCACGGTGAGACCGACTGGAACCGCCAGGCCAGGCTGCAGGGCCAGCGCGACATTCCGCTGAACGATCTCGGCCGGGCGCAGGCGGCGCGCAATGGCCGGGCGCTGTCCAGGGCCATCACCGATATCGCCGGATACGATTTTGTCGCCAGCCCGATGTCGCGGGCACGCGAGACCATGGAGATCGCGCGCACCGCCATGGGATTGTCGCCAACGGCATACATCCGCGATGATCGCCTGATGGAACTCACCTTCGGCGACTGGGAAGGTCTCACGCTGGACGAGGTCAGGAAGCGAGATGGTGAGGCGGCGGCACGACGCGACGCAGACAAATGGAGACATAATCCGCCCGGCGGCGAGAGCTACCAACAGCTGGCGGCACGGGTCGCGCCGTGGCTGTCGGCGCTGCGCCGCCCGACCGTGGTCGTGGCCCATGGCGGCATTGCGCGGGTCCTGCGGATCAGGCTGTTGGGTGAGGATCCACTGGTCGCCGTCGCTGCCCCAATCGCCCAGGATAAAGTGTTCCTGTGGCGCGACGGTCGCGCCGAATACATATGAAGATCGCTGCACTTTACCGCAAATTGGTATCTGAGTTAAGATCAAACCGTCTATCTACTACACTCAATAATCTTACGATCGGATACATTGCTCACGCCCGTCAAATCGCCTTGGACCTCATCGTGAGCAACAATTGCTTGCTAAGCGAGTCCGAGATGCCAAATGTCGGATCCAGAAAATGCAGATGAGGAAGCTGGAAATATCGTATCAAACGTTGGCTGACGCCGTGTTTGATGTCGATCGCAATCCGGACCAACCGGTCAGCGAAAATCAACTTGTCTTTTTGGTCGAACGTCGCGATAAGTTAGTTCATCGTACCGAACGGTATATGTTGTTTCTGGTATCGATTCTCATTCTCATATTTCTCGAAATAAATGAATTCATTCGAATCACTACGCTATTCGGTTTAAACCTCGAAGCGGTGTCGAAGGAGTCTATCGATGGACGCACTCTATTTGTATTTGGGTTTCTACTAATTGGTAATTTAATTGCATTGTTACACTCTGGCGCGATGTCAAAACTCTGGCGCGATGTCAAAATTTTTTCTGCTGGAGAGATTGATAGAAAGATCGATAAAGGAAGCCTACGTTGGGCGTGAGCAGATCATATCATTAGTCGCGATGAGTTTTTTTCCTCTCGTCTATAATGTCTTGGCCGGGTATACGAATTCTCTGAAAATAAAACCAGGAATACTAGCATATATACAATATTGCCACTATGCGACTCTTATAATGGCACCTCTTGCTTACATATATTTTATCTTGTAGTTTTATTTCAGGGATTGGTGATGTTGACAAAAAGCGATAGTTACTTTGTATCAGTAGGGTTTGTGGCGATATTGATAGTGGCCAACTTGACTTGATAACGTTGCCACTCCACGCTTTTACATTTTTTCCACGTGTGAAATCGGGTGAATCAAATCAATTTGCACAATCGTGATTTCGCGTGCTGTGTTCGGCTGGCGTTTGTCGACAACTGTAGCGCAAACGGCGGAAACAAAGGCAATCAGCGAAAACCGTCGCCAAGGTCGAGTCGGTCAGTCATCTTCCGCACGGCCTGGACCAGCCGACCAAGAGCCGATTCTCATACGGGCTGGAAGGTCTGTGCCTGTCGTTCTGGCTTGCCATTCTACGGCGCTGCCCGCGGATATCACAGGAAATGGCTGTTGGGTGAGGACCCACTGGTCGCCGTCGCTGCCCCAATCGCCCAGGATAAAGTGTTCCTGTGGCGCGACGGTCGCGCCGAATACATATGAAGATCGCCTCGGTTTGGCGGACGGCAACGATCATGATTTTTTTGACGGCCGTGTCAGCCTTGCCTAGAACGTGCCAATTGAGCAAAGCAGGCCGGTATGTCGCACAACACCTTCGGTCACCTTTTCCGCCTCACCACCTGGGGTGAAAGCCACGGGCCGGCGATCGGCTGCGTGGTCGATGGCTGCCCGCCGCGCCTGTCGATTTCCCAGGAGGACATCCAGCACTACATGGATCGCCGCCGGCCGGGCCAGTCGCGGTTCACCACCCAGCGTCGCGAGCCCGACCACGTCACCATCCTTTCGGGCGTCTTCAGCGCCGAGGACGGCGAACAGCTGCTGACCACAGGTACGCCGATTTCCATGCTGATCGAGAACGTCGACGCCCGCTCCAAGGATTATTCCGACATCAGTGAGGCCTATCGCCCCGGGCACGCCGACTTCACCTATCAGGCCAAATACGGGATCCGCGACTGGCGCGGAAGCGGCCGAGCTTCGGCCAGGGAGACGGCCTGTCGGGTCGCCGCCGGGGCAATCGCCCGCAAAGTGGTCCCCGGCATGGTGGTGCGCGGCGCGCTGGTCCAGGTCGGCCCTTACGCTATCGACCGAAGCCACTGGGACTGGGACGAAATCGACGAAAATCCGTTTTTCTGCCCCGACGCGGAAATGGCGGCGAACTGGGCGGAGTATCTGGACAATGTTCGCAAGCAGGGCTCCTCGGTCGGGGCGGTGATCGAGGTGATCGCCTACGGCATGCCGGCCGGCCTCGGCGCGCCGGTCTACGGCAAGCTCGACCAGGACCTTGCCTCAGGACTGATGTCGATCAACGCCGTCAAGGGCGTCGAGATCGGTGCGGGCTTTTCCGCCGCCAGCCTCACCGGCGAGGAAAACGCGGACGAATTACGGATCGGTCCGGACGGTGAGCCGCAATTCCAGTCCAACAATGCCGGCGGCATTCTCGGCGGCATCTCGACCGGACAGCCGATTGTCGCACGCTTCGCAGTGAAGCCGACCTCTTCCATCCTGACACCTCGTCGCAGCATCAACCAATCCGGCGAGGAGATAGACGTTTCGACCAAGGGCCGACACGACCCCTGCGTCGGCATTCGCGCAGTGCCGATCGGTGAGGCAATGGTCGCTCTGGTTCTGGCCGACCATTATCTGCGCCACCGGGCGCAGGTCGGCGCCTAGCCCGATGGACGAGCGAAGTGAACTTGTCGCCGCAGCGATTGCGGCCTTCGGCAACGGCGAAATTGTCGTCGTGACGGATGACGATGATCGCGAGAACGAAGGCGATCTGATTCTCGCCGCGGTCCACGCGACGCCCGAGAAACTCGGCTTCATCGTCCGCCATACCAGCGGCATCGTGTGCACACCGATACCGCCGGCGACGGCCCGGCGCCTGCAATTGCAGCCGATGGTGGCCGACAACACCACGCCTCAGTCGACGGCATTTACCGTGTCGGTCGACTTCGGGCCCGGGCTGACGACAGGGATCTCCGCCGAGGAACGCTGCAACACCGTGCGCGCAATCGCCAACCCCAATGCGGGGCCACAGGAGTTCGTGCGGCCGGGCCATGTGTTTCCGCTGGTCGCGCGTGACGGCGGCGTTCTCATGCGATCGGGTCATACCGAGGCCGCGGTCGACCTCTGCCGGTTGGCCGACCTTGCCGAGGTCGGCGTCCTGGCCGAACTGGTCAATGATGACGGGACCGTCATGCGCGGGGCGCAGGTTACCGAATTTGCCGGCGAGCACGGACTGCGCGAGGTGTCCGTGGCCGATCTGATCGCGTGGCGGCAGCGGCGCGAGAAACTTGTCGACCGGGTGGCCAGTTTTTCGATCGCCACCCTTGCCGGGCCGGCCGAGGCGTTTTCATACCGCACGCCCTATGACGCGACCCAACACCTGGCCATCGTGTTCGGCGACATCGGTGACGGCAAGGATGTCCCGGTGCGACTGCATCTTGAATCGGTTGCGGCCGATGTCTTCGGTGACACCCGTCCGCTCGACGGTTTCGTCCAGCGCTTCGCCGACCATGGGCGCGGCGTCATCGTCTATCTTCGCGAAGGCGCGGTGGGTGTCGCCAGTAGTGCCGCGCGAGTCCGCGACGGTATCGACCGGCCGGAAAGTTCAACCACGGCGCGTGACGAGGAATGGCGTGAAGTCGGCCTCGGCGCCCAGATTCTGAAGGACCTCGGCGTCAATTCAATCCGGCTTTTTGCCAGCCGGGAGCGCCGTTATGTCGGCGTCAAGGGATTCGGCATCGACATCTCCGCAACCGAGACGCTCGATGACGAGTGATCAGGGCGCGTACTCGTAAAAAGTCGCGGCTGTCCGATCCGTCGCCGTGGCAGTTGTCAGGGGCGTTCCCGACATCGCGACGCAAACTCACGACGGCTGAAATGTGCCGACAACGGACGTGGCCAGCAAAATTGCAGTTCGAAGTCAGTGTTACCGTTGCGCTACCGGTAGAAAATTGCTCCGCCCCAGTTCAATGGTCAGGTGCAGTGAGGTGCAGCGGAGAAGGTTCGATCCGCCGATCCGGTCCATCGCGCAGTGAAGACAGCGGTCCGGCTTCCCTTGAATCTGTCGGAAGGGTACAATGGTCCTTGTTTCCAAGTCTCGTTTGGAAATGCGGTATCGGGGAACAATGGAGGTATTTCTATGCCACGGGAAAATCCTTTGCTGCGGACAGGTGCCATCGTGATGCTTGTGGGGGCTCTGAGCTTCATAGGCTATGCGGTCGTATTCTTTTTCAGCAATTTTGGTAAAGGGTTCGAACTGGGAGTTGATACTCTTGGCGGCCTGACTCAAGATGACCTGAATGCCGTGAATCCTGCGATCGTGCCGTATATTGGACATCTTCATATTGCCACGGCCGGATTTATTGCTTCAACCGGTATCGCGGTAGCAGCCCTTGCTTGGTATGGCGTGCAACGTGGTGAATGGTGGGCATGGGTCACTGCTGTGGTGTCACCCGTCGTAGCACTAGCTGTCGCTCTGCCGATGCATTACCTGAATCTTTTCACCTACAACTGGCTGACTCACCTCGGGCCAACCGATCTGCATGTCGGCGATCATGTCCTGATGGGTATCGGCAACGGCGACAATCCTGGCCGTGGTCGAGGGTACTGGTCCGCCATCGACAATCTCCTCGCCAGGGGGCTCGATCCGACACTGCCCCGGCTGTTCATCGTCGATGGCGCGAAGGCGCTCAGCAAAGGATCCGAAACACCTTCGGTGTGGCCGCCGCCATCCACTGCCAGGTCCACGTAACATCATCGAAAACGAACATTTGCACGCGAGCGTCAAGAAGGATCGTCAGGCCCGATTGCACTGGACTGAAGGCCGAAGCTCGCTCGCTTGCCGGCGCCGGATTTATTGCTTCAGGTATCGCAACTTCAAATGAAAGCTCACTGTGACCGCCGCCACGCCCGCCGCTGCCCAACTCGGAAACGTGAGGAGCACTTGAGAAAGGCTTGCAGATAACGTGAAGGCAGCATAGCTGTTGCGTGACGAGAGTAGAAACGGCGTGTAGAAACGTTTTTCGATCGGATCTCCGAGCCGCCGATATTTGGGCAATGAGAAGCGGCGGGCGAGTTTGGGCTCGGATCGGCGCCGAGCAGGCCGCTATTGGGGTCTGGGATGCGCGAGCGAGGTCAAACTGCCGGTGTGACGGCCCTCACGCCCGGATCGCCGCCATCAGCGGGCGGATGCCGATGATGTTCATGACCCGGGTGAGATTGTAGGCGAGCACATTCAGCGCCATCTCGGTGCGGACGTTTTTGAGTCGCTTCATCAAGAAGCCCATCCACATCTTGATCGTGCCGAAGGGATGCTCGACCGTCTCGCGACGCTGGCGCATCTTGTCCGGGTTCTCATCAAGCCGCCGCTGAACAGCTTCGAGAAGATGTTCATGCTCCCAGCGAGCGACGCTGGCGCATCTTGTCCGGGCGCTCCGAGAAGATGTTCATGACCCGGCGCTCCTTGCCGGTGGTGCACTTGTCCTTGATGGCGCATGTCTGACACACATTGGTCCAGTACCGGCGTAGGACCAACCCATTCTCCTCGGTCGTGTAGCGATAGGTCAGCCGTTCGCCGGCGGGGCAGATGTAGACGTCGTCCTCAACCACATAACGGAAGTCCTGCTTGCCATAGCGACCTTTGGCCTTGACGCCTGAGGTGATCGGTTTGGGCAACGTGACCGTGATGTCCGCCTCGTGGCAGGCCAGGATCTCCAGACTTGAGAAGTAGCCCCGATCGGCAACGACATCGAGTTCGTCCACCCCCAGGACGGCCTTGGTCTTCTTGGACATCGGTGACAGCTGCGCCCGATCGGTCCCGACGTTCGTCACATCATGGGCAACGATCAGATGGTGATCGATCTCAACGCTGGCCTGGACATTGTAGCCGACAACGCCCGATCCCCGGCCGCTGGTCGCCATGGAGCGCGCATCTGGATCGGTAAGCGAGATCTGCCTGTCGGGCGTTGCAAGCATCCGGGCTTTAAGGCCCTCAAGACGCACCATCTCTTGCTTGAGCCGTCCAATCTTCTCCTTCAGCTGTTCGGTCTTGGCCGCCAATGCCTCCGACGGTTCCTGCCGGTCGGCGGTGTCGAGCTGATGTAGATAGCGTGCGACGCTGTCCTCGATCTGCAGCAGGCGTCGCTGCATCTTAGCGCGAGTGAAGTTCCGGTCCCGGTTGTTGACTGCCTTGAACTTGGAACCGTCGATCGCGACGCTGGCCGCAGCAAGCAGGCACAGCTGCCGGCACAGCTGCACGAACTGCGCGCAAACCCGGCGGATCGCACGGCCATTGTCCTTGCGGAAGTCGGCAATCGTTTTGTGATCAGGAGCCAGACGGCCCGTCAGCCACATCACTTCGACATTGCGACCGGCTTCACGCTCGAGACGGCGGCTCGACTGAACTCGGTTGAGATAACCGTAGATGTAAAGCTTCAGGAGAACCGATGGGTGGTACGACGGCCGACCGGTCGCCTTTGGATCGACACCGCCGAACCCGAGTTCGCCGAGATCGAGTTCGTCAAC
Organism: uncultured Bauldia sp.; assembly: GCA_963663975.2. Lineage (GTDB taxonomy): Bacteria > Pseudomonadota > Alphaproteobacteria > Rhizobiales > Kaistiaceae > JANQRX01. The sequence goes on from CAXXRA010000015.1 coordinate 690,793, forward strand.
AAAAACGTCAATCACCCGAACCGGATTGTCTTCATCAATCCAGTCGTCCAGCAGCACCGGGAACAAAGTGCCTTGCTCGCGATCAACGCCTTCCACAAAACGCTTCATCAGACCCTCCCGCCGCACGGATCAGGAGAACCATAACACCCGCAGCGTTTTTACACAGCCAGGGTCACGGAGCCGTCGGACCACGGAAAATCGACGAGCGGTTTACCCCTACAAGCGGACATCAGGCGGCGGGTGCATCACTTCCGTTCTGTCACAAACCCGGCCATTCTAGGATCGTTGTCGAGTGAACCATCCGGGAAAGTTGGTTCAACTGTGACACCAAAAGGTCGAGGATGGTAAACTCGGGGCGTCAACGCGATCCGCTAATCCTGATTGGCAGTTTTCACCGGCCTTAGTGGACGCACAGCGGCGGGAGAACGCCATGCTTGGCAATCACCGCGCCTATGCGACAATTCCGGCATCCGACATCGACCGCGCCAAACGCTGGTACGAGGAGAAACTAGCATTCAAACCATCTGTGGAAGAAGACTTTGGCTCGATCTATCAAACCGCCGACGGCACTTTTTTTCTGCTCTACCCGACTGAGCATGCCGGGAAAGCGCCGAACACCCTCATGAGCCTTACTTCTGCCGATATTGATGCGGATGTGGCGGCGCTCAAGCAGAAGGGCGTCACGTTCTTGGACTTCGACGAGGGAGACCTGAAGACAGTCGACTCGATCGCCGCGATAGGTGACTTTAGGGGAGCCTGGTTCCGCGACTCGGAGGGGAACATCCTGTCTATCGGTGACCCACCCCCAACTTGAACGTGCCCCGCGCGGACTGTCAGCTGTCGATCTGAAGATTCGTTGCCTTGGTTTTACCGTCCTGGCCGGTCTCCAACTCGTACGTCACCTTCTGTCCCTCTGCCAGTTCGGTAATTCCCGCGCTTTCCAGCGCAGAGATGTGGACGAAGGCGTCCTTGCCGCCATCGTCAGGCGCAATGAAGCCGTAGCCTCTCCCAGAATTGAAGAATTTGACCGTACCCTTGATCATGGCTGAAAACCTTTTTCATTGAAGCTCAACGTAGCGAACCGATGAGCGTGTTTCCCCTTTCGCAAGCCGCGCGAATCCGAGAAGCGGTCGTAATCGCGCATAGCTTGGGGACCAGTGGTGTCGATCGACCATCGTATGCCGCCAGCGCATCCGTATCCAGCCGCAATCGATGATGTCGCCGCCGCCTGGCGCAGCCGGGAGGCGCGGTGACTTCCGTTCCGGGTCTTGGGCGTGTGGAAACGGCTGACGATTTTCGATCGGATCTCCGTGCCGCCGATATTTGGGCAAACGAGGGGCTGCGTGCGGATTTGGTCTCTGATCGGCGCCGAGTGGGCGGCTATTGGTGTCTGGGATGCGCCGGCGAGGTCAAACTGCCCCTGTGACGGCCCTCAGGCCCGGATCGCGTCCATCAGCGGGCGGATGCCGATGATGTTCATGACCCGGGTGAGATTGTAGGCGAGCACACTCAGCGCCATCTCGGTGCGGACATTTTTGAGCCGCTTCATCAGGAAGTGGGTCGCACCCATCCACATTTTGATGGTGCCGAAGGGATGCTCGACCGTTTCACGGCGCTGGCGCATCTTCTCTGGGTTCTCATCAAGCCGCCGCTGGACCGCCTCAAGAAGATGCTCATGTTCCCAGCGAGCGACCCGGCGCTCTTTGCCGGTGGTGCACTGATCCTTGATGGCGCATGCCTGACACACATTGGTCCAATAGCGGCGGATGACCAGGCCTCTCTCTTCATTCGTGTAGCGGTAAGTCAGGCGCTCGCCGGCAGGACAGATGTACATGTCGTCTTCGGCCACATAGCGAAAGTCCTGCCTGGTAAACATGCCTTTCGCCCGGCTGCCGGAAGTTTGCGGCTTGGGCAGGGTGACGGTGATATCCGCCTTGTCGCAGGCCAGGATCTCGAGGCTTGAGAAGTAGCCACGGTCAGCAACGACATCCAGTTTCTCCACCTCCAGGACCGCCTTGGTCTTCTTTGACATGGGCGAGAGCTGCGCCCGATCGGTCCCGAGGTTCGTCACATCATGGGCAACAATCAGATGGTGATCGATCTCAACGCTGGCCTGCACATTGTAGCCGACAACACCCGATCCCCGGCCGCTGGTCGCCATGGAGCGGGCATCGGGATTGTCCGTGGTCAGGTAATTTGGAACCAAATGGGGACCTGACTTAAGAGGTGCTTCTGGCCATCTGGTTGATCATGCTACGCGGCGGTTTTGCGGTATTGCAAGCGCCGGTGTTCGATGGTCTGCCGTTTGATCCTTTCTCTTTTCAGCAGGATGGTTGGGCCGCGCCCGAAGTAGACGTCGGCCGGCGTGAGATTGCCGAGGCTCTCGTGGTAGCGGTGGTGGTTGTAGTGGCCGACAAAGGCTTCGATCTGCGCTTCAAGATCGCCAGGCAGATAGTAGTTCTCCAACAGGATGCGGTTCTTCAACGTCTGATGCCAGCGCTCGATCTTGCCCTGGGTCTGCGGATGATAGGGGGCGCCGCGAATGTGCTCCATGTCGCGGTCGTCGAGCCATTCGGCCAGATCGCCGGCGATGTAGCTGGAGCCGTTGTCGGACAGGAGCCGTGGCTTGTGAACGACGGTTGCCCGATCGCAACCTGACGCCTTGAGCGCCAGTTCCAGCGTATCGGTGACGTCCTCGGCCTTCATCGTCGTGCACAGCTTCCAGGCAATGATGTAGCGGGAGAAGTCGTCCAGCACGGTGGAGAGGTAAAACCAGCCCCAGCCGATGACCTTGAGGTAAGTGAAGTCGGTCTGCCAGAGCTGGTTCGGCGCGGTGGTCTTGTTTTTGAACTCGTCGGCCGCTTTCACGACGATAAAAGCCGGGCTGGTGATCAGATCGTGGGCCTTGAGCAGGCGATAAACCGAGGATTCCGATACAAAGTAGCCCTCAGTATCGGTGAACCGCACGGCCAATTCTCGCGGCGACAGATCGGTCTCCTTCAGCGCCAGCTGCACAATCTGGCCTCGCACCTCATCGGGGATGCGGTTCCAGACCCGACCAGGCCGCGAGCGGCGGTCCTCCAGGGCTTCCGGTCCGCCGGTCAGATAGCGATCGTACCAGCGATAAAACGAGGTGCGGGGGATGCCCAACTGCGCCAGCGTACGCCTGGCCGGCAGATGGGACAGCTCAACCAGCCGGATGATCTCCAGCTTCTCTGATGGTGGATACCTCATGCCTCGTCGTCCCCATCCGCGATCATGCTTTTTTTGAGCAGACGGTTGTCCAGCGTCAGATCGGCCACCGCCTCCTTCAAGGCCAGAGCTTCACTGCGAAGCTGCTTGACCTCGTCGGAGGTCGCCTCACGGGCGGCGTCACCCGCCAGGCGCTTCTTGCCGGCCTCCAGGAAGTCCTTCGACCAACGGTAATAGAGGTTCTGGTTGATCCCCTCACGGCGACACAGTTCGGCGATGCTGTCCTCGCCGCGCAGCCCTTCCAGAACAATCCGGATCTTCTCTTCAGCGCCATAATGCCGGCGTGTCGCCCGGCGGATGTCCTTCACGACCTTCTCGGCCGATGCTTTCTGGCGAATGGTATTCCGTCTCATCGTTAATCCCTCTCGGGTTATGATGAGCCTGAAACACTCTCTTATTCAATCATCCCATTCGGTCCCAGGGGCGCCGACGCCGGACACTTCATCGGCCTCATGTCGCAGCAAAGCGGGGGAGGTCTTGCAGGACCCGAGGGCGGGCTGGTGCCCCGTGGGCAAGCGCTGTACGTGCTGGGCTTGATAGCGCTGCTGGCGTTTGCAGCAGTTGAGTTTATGTATTTCATCGGCCTAATGTCGCAGCAAAGCGGGGAGGGTGGACCGGACGATCCCGCGGTGTAGCTGGTTTTCCCAGTCAGGGGAGAGATTGCTGCGGGACCCGGTGGCCAGCTCTACGAGTGGCTAGCCACTCATGCCGGAATCCAGAAATAAAGCATGCCCTCGGGGCAGCGTGGGATTATCGAATTGCCATGATGAACGACGTTGCGGCCGCAAGCGTGGCGACTGTTCGAAGGTGATTCCATGTAGTCCAAGTGGAGAGGTACCGGGTCCACAGTTCGCCACCTTCTTTACTGCCCGGTTCGACAGCGGCCAGTGCATCGTTGAGTGGGACATTGAACGCGATGGTCACCAAGATACAGCCGATCAAGTAAAGCAGGCTGCCAGAGACCAGATACGCCGACCCAGGCGCACCCCAGTCAAACAGTCCAAATATGCCAAGAGCTATCGAGCCCAGCGCCGATCCGAAGAACACCACGAAGAACCAGGGATTGAGGATCGCGACATTGATGGCCTGCATCGCAGAAATGCCTTGTTCCGGCGGCAGGCGGCCAAGAGCCGTCATTACGAATGTTGAGAAGGTGAAGAGGAGACCGGCAATCATGGCGGCACCCAACGTCGTCGAAACGGCGACCACGCGGATCAGTTCGTTAGCCATCACAAGCGCCACATATGTTTGATGCGTTTGATTTCACATGCGGTAAATCCTCATGTTCTATCGGTCAAGCAGGAATTGAATCTGTCCACATTGGAGGCAAGCTGATGGAAGAGACTTCCCCAGGTACTGCTATCCCACCAGCTCAATTTTCATAATGCTCGTCCCCAAGCCACGTTCGCCACCAGCGCTCTGGCGTCCGCTTGTCCAAGTACCTGTAGCAGGACCTTCATGACGATCTGCCCTGTACGATCGGGCACTTCACGACCGATTTCCGGCTGGCTTCGATCCTGATCGACCTTGCGCCGTGACAACAGTTTTATGTCGTGGTTTCGACGACCACCATGTCAGGGTTGGGTCTTGGGCGTGTAGAAACGGCTGACGTTTTTCGATCGGATCTCCGAGCCGCCGATATTTGGGCAATGAGAAGCGGCGGGCGAGTTTGGGCTCGGATCGGCGCCGAGCAGGCCGCTATTGGGGTCTGGGATGCGCGAGCGAGGTCAAACTGCCGGTGTGACGGCCCTCACGCCCGGAACGCCGCCATCAGCGGGCGGATGCCGATGATGTTCATGACCCGGGTGAGATTGTAGGCGAGCACATTCAGCGCCATCTCGGTGCGGACGTTTTTGAGTCGCTTCATCAAGAAGTGGGTCGCGCCCATCCACATCTTGATCGTGCCGAAGGGATGCTCGACCGTCTCGCGACGCTGGCGCATCTTGTCCGGGTTCTCATCAAGCCGCCGCTGAACAGCTTCGAGAAGATGTTCATGCTCCCAGCGAGCGACCCGGCGCTCCTTGCCGGTGGTGCACTTGTCCTTGATGGCGCATGTCTGACACACATTGGTCCAGTACCGGCGTAGGACCAACCCATTCTCCTCGGTCGTGTAGCGATAGGTCAGCCGTTCGCCGGCGGGGCAGATGTAGACGTCGTCCTCAACCACATAACGGAAGTCCTGCTTGCCATAGCGACCTTTGGCCTTGACGCCTGAGGTGATCGGTTTGGGCAACGTGACCGTGATGTCCGCCTCGTGGCAGGCCAGGATCTCCAGACTTGAGAAGTAGCCCCGATCGGCAACGACATCGAGTTCGTCCACCCCCAGGACGGCCTTGGTCTTCTTGGACATCGGTGACAGCTGCGCCCGATCGGTCCCGACGTTCGTCACATCATGGGCAACGATCAGATGGTGATCGATCTCAACGCTGGCCTGGACATTGTAGCCGACAACGCCCGATCCCCGGCCGCTGGTCGCCATGGAGCGCGCATCTGGATCGGTAAGCGAGATCTGCCTGTCGGGCGTTGCAAGCATCCGGGCTTTAAGGCCCTCAAGACGCACCATCTCTTGCTTGAGCCGTCCAATCTTCTCCTTCAGCTGTTCGGTCTTGGCCGCCAATGCCTCCGACGGTTCCTGCCGGTCGGCGGTGTCGAGCTGATGTAGATAGCGTGCGACGCTGTCCTCGATCTGCAGCAGGCGTCGCTGCATCTTAGCGCGAGTGAAGTTCCGGTCCCGGTTGTTGACTGCCTTGAACTTGGAACCGTCGATCGCGACGCTGGCCGCAGCAAGCAGGCACAGCTGCCGGCACAGCTGCACGAACTGCGCGCAAACCCGGCGGATCGCACGGCCATTGTCCTTGCGGAAGTCGGCAATCGTTTTGTGATCAGGAGCCAGACGGCCCGTCAGCCACATCACTTCGACATTGCGACCGGCTTCACGCTCGAGACGGCGGCTCGACTGAACTCGGTTGAGATAACCGTAGATGTAAAGCTTCAGGAGAACCGATGGGTGGTACGACGGCCGACCGGTCGCCTTTGGATCGACACCGCCGAACCCGAGTTCGCCGAGATCGAGTTCGTCAACAAAAACGTCAATCACCCGAACCGGATTGTCTTCATCAATCCAGTCGTCCAGCAGCACCGGGAACAAAGTGCCTTGCTCGCGATCAACGCCTTCCACAAAACGCTTCATCAGACCCTCCCGCCGCACGGATCAGGAGAATCATAACACCCGCAGCGTTTTTACACAGCCAGGGTCACGAACTGCCGTCACGCCGTAGTAAATCCACGACCGGTCTAACCCCGGTGATCTCAACGGGTCGACGCAACACTTTGTCTTGGACTTGAGATGGAGGATGTTGCGATGGCTCGAAAGGTGCGACTTGGATATACGGCGGCAGAGAAGACGGAGATGTGGGATCGCTGGCAGCGAGGAGAGTCGCTGAAGTCGATCGGTCGTGCGTTCGGCAAGCAGTCGTCGTCGATACATTTCCAGCTGTCGCCCTATGGCGGGATCAGGCCGGCGCCACGGCGGCGTTCACCTCTGGCCCTGACGCTCACGGAGCGGGAAACGATATCGCGCGGCATCGTCGCCCGGCGGTCGGCCAGGTCTATTGCCCGGCGGTTGGGTCGGGCAGCGTCAACGGTGAGCCGTGAGATCAAGCGCAATGGTGGTGGCGACCGCTACCGGGCGACACGTGCCGACAATCAGACCTGGGCCCGCGCCCTGCGTCCGAAGCGATGCAAGCTGGCACGCCACCCATGGCTGCGGAGCATGGTCGCGCGTAAACTGAGACTGAACTGGTCGCCGGAACAGATCGCCGGCTGGCTGAAGAGAGCCTATCGGGGAGAACAGAAATATCAGGTGTCGCACGAGACGATCTACCGCAGTCTGTTCGTTCAGGCCCGCGGCGTGCTTAAGAAGCAACTCATGTTGCACCTTCGCTCGCAACGCGCGATGCGACGTCCGGGTGCGAAGAAATGGCAAGGCGATGCCCGTGGGCAGATCAAGGATATGGTCTCGATCAGGGAACGCCCGGCCTCGGTCGAGGACCGTGCCGTCCCGGGTCACTGGGAGGGGGATCTCCTGACGGGACCGAACAACAGCTACATCGCCACCCTGGTGGAACGTCACACGCGCTATGTGATGCTGGTCAAGGTCGCCAACAAGGAGACGCAGACGGTGATCTCGGCGCTCATCAGGCAGTCGAGGAAGCTGCCGAGCGAACTGAAGAAATCGCTGACCTGGGACCGTGGCAAGGAGCTCATGGATCATCGCAAGTTCAGCTTGGCGACGGACATCGATGTCTACTTCTGCGATCCACGCAGTCCATGGCAGCGGGGATCCAACGAGAACACCAACGGCCTCTTGCGGCAGTACTTCCCCAAGGGAACCGATCTGTCGGTGTATTCTCAGGTGCAACTGAACAAAGTGGCGCGGCAGCTAAATGAGCGACCGCGCAAGACGCTGGGCTTTGAAACTCCGGCTGAAAGGTTTAACGCCTGTGTTGCATCGACCGGTTGAGGTCACACCCCGAAACCGGACATTGATCTCCCCACCAACAATGTCGGCTGGCAGCGTCGACGTGTTGCACCCGATACCACGAACTCGCCGCCAATTGATCTCGCCTCGTCAAGCTTGGCTGCACGTTCATGAGCCGACGGACGAGCCACGGCGGGCGCCGATAAGGAATTCCCGGTTGCCGTCGCCGCCAGCGATGGGTGAGGGCTCGATGCCGTCGACGCTCCAGCCGTGATCCCGCTCCAGCCATGACGCCAGGGCCGAAGCCGCCGTCTTCGCCGCGGTTTGATCGCGGACGATCCCGCCCTTGCCGATGGCGTCAGGGCCGAGCTCGAACTGCGGCTTGACCAGAAACACCCCCCACGCGCCGCTTTCGACCAGATCGATGGCCGGGACCAGCGCCAGCCGGAGCGAGATGAAGCTGGTGTCGGCGACCACCGCGTGAACCGGACCGGACAAGTGCCGCGACCTCAGGGCGCGCGCATTCAGCCCCTCGATGCCGGTGACCCTGGGGTCGTCCGCGATGGTGTCGTGGAGCTGCCCGTGGCCAACGTCGAGCGCCGTGACATGTTCGGCGCCGCGTTCCAGAAGCACCTGGGTGAAGCCGCCGGTCGAGGCCCCGATATCCAGGGCGCGCCTGCCTTCCGGCGAATATCCGAAGCGGTCAAGCCCGGCAATCAGCTTGAGCGCGCCGCGGGAAACATAGGCCGAGGCGGGGTCGTTGATCAGCACGACGGACGACGGCAGAACGACTGTGGACGGCCTCCTCGTCGTTGTGCCATCGATCGTGACGTGGCCGCGGCGAATGGCGTCGCGCGCTCGCGCCCGGGTCGGCGCCAGTCCGCGGTCGACCAGGGCCAGGTCGAGCCGGCGGCGCGCGCCGCCCGGAACGATCGGATCTTCAGGCCGGCTCATGGCGGGATCGGCGGAGATTGATGGCGGCAACACCCATGACGGCCAGCAGCAGCCCGATCCCGACCGGCAACGATATGCGTTCGCCCAGAAGGCTCACACCGAGCAGGACGCCGACCCCCGGCCGCAGAAACGGCGCGCAATGCGATCAGCGTGATCGGCGGAATGTCGGCGACCGCGACCTTGATAAACAGGTAGGACGATCCCAACAGCAGCGCCAACGCGCCAAGCAGCGCCGCTTCGAGGCGCATATCGGGGCTTATCCGGGTCATCGAGGCTCGGTGGTCGAAGCCGTGTGAATGGACCGGTGGCCGCGGCCTGCTGGCGGCGGCGCTCGGTGATGGTCGGTAGGGTTGATCAGAAAAAACAGCCCGCGAGCCCGGCCGCCACCAGGTCGAAATAGATGACGCCGCCATAGTGCGCCCATGCCGCGGCGCCGCCGGCGATGGTGGCCAGACCAAGCGAGGACAGGGTGAGGGTCGATACCATCGTCATGATCCGTTCATACCACGTCTGGCGAACCGGTGGCCATCAGCTGCGGCCCACCAGCCGCCTCAGTTTGGCCAGTGCAGTTTCGGCGTCCTCCTGATAGTCGATCGTGCCGACCAGCTGCGCCCGTTCATCGAGCAGGTACACCGACGCGGTATGGTCCATCGTGTAGCCGGCGCCATCACCGGGAACCGTACGCGCGAACACGCGATAGCCTTCGATGATCTCATCGACCGCTTCCCGGCTGCCGGTCAAACCGGTGATCCGCGGATCGAAAGCCTGAAGATACTCGGCCAGCAGCTCCGGCGTGTCGCGTTCGGGATCGACGGTCACGAAAAAGATTTCGAGTTCGGCCGCATCGGCGCCGAGGCGCTCCATCCACACGGACGCCTCGAACAGGGTGGTCGGGCACACGTCGGGACAGTTCGTGTAGCCGAAGAACAGCGCCGAAGGGTGGCCCTGCAGGTCTGCTTCGGTCACCGTCGCGCCCCGCTGGTCGACGAGCTCGAAGGCGCCACCGATGGTGGCAATGGTCTCAGCCCGGCGCTCGCCGCCCGGCGTCACCAGCAGCATGGTGAGAGCGCCCGCTGCCGCCACCGCGACGGCTATCCACGCGGCCAGCCTGATCGTGCGTAGCGACACTTTCCCGCTCCCGTGGTGAATGTCCTGCCTTGTCCAATAGATGAGGCGAATGGCAGCCGAGGCAACCGGCGGTGTCCTGTCCGGACCCGCATCGCCTTGTCACGCCCGGCCGGCGCGCGCCAATTCGGGCGAAGTTCCCAGGGCTTCGAAAACCGCCGCCGCAATTCCACCGGCATCGAGACCGGCATCGGCGAGTTGCGCCGGTGGCTTGGCCTGGTCGATGAACCGGTCGGGCATCACCAGGGCGCGCACCTTCAACCCACCGTCGAGGGCCCCCGACGCCGACAAATGGGCAAGTGCGTGGCTGGCAAATCCTCCGACCGCGCCTTCTTCGACCAGGATCAGAACCTCGTGCTCGCGCGCCAGTCGGTCGATGAGATCGCCATCAAGTGGTTTGGCGAAACGGGCATCGGCGACTGTTGTGGCAAGGCCGAAGGTCTCCAGTTCGTCCGCTGCCGCGAGCGCCTGCACCAGTGAGGCCCCGAACGACAGGATTGCGACCTTCGATCCCTCACGCACGATCCGGCCGCGCCCGATATCAAGCACGCTGCCGCGATCGGGCAGATCGACGCCGACGCCTTCTCCCCTGGGATAGCGGAACGCGGACGGCCGATCATCGATGGCGATGGCGGTCGCCACCATGTGCATCAGCTCCGCCTCGTCGGCGGGCGCCATGACCACGAAACCCGGCAGGCAGGCAAGATAGGTCGTGTCGAAGGCGCCGGCATGGGTTGGTCCGTCGGCGCCGACATAACCGGCCCGGTCGATGGCGAAGCGCACCGGCAGGCGCTGGATAGCGACGTCATGGACGACCTGGTCATAGGCACGCTGCAGGAATGTCGAATAGATTGCCGCGACCGGTTTGAAGCCTTCGGTGGCCAGCCCTGCCGCGAAAGTGACCGCGTGCTGTTCGGCAATGCCGACGTCGAAGCACCGTTGTGGAAAGGCTTCGGCAAACCGGTCGAGGCCGGTTCCGGCCGGCATGGCGGCAGTGATGGCAACGACGCGCTCATCGTCTTCGGCTTCACGGATCAGGCTCTGCGCGAAGACCTTGGTGTAACTCGGGGCGCCGGCGCCTGCCCGAACCTGTTTTCCCGTGACCACATCGAATTTGGCCACGCCGTGATATTTGTCGGCCGACAGCTCTGCCGGCTCGTACCCTTTGCCCTTCTTGGTCACGACATGAACGAGCACCGGACCGTTGGTCATGTTCTTGACGTTGCTCAGGACCGGCAGGAGGTGATCGAGATTGTGGCCGTCAATGGGTCCGACATAGTAAAAGCCGAGCTCCTCGAACAACGTGCCGCCGGTCCAGAAGCTTCGCGCGAATTCCTCGGTCAACCGCAGTTTCTCACGCATGAAGCGGGGAAGGACGTCGGCGACCCGTTTCATGAAGCGGCGAAGGCGGCGGTACATGCGGCCCGAAACGAGCTTGGCCAGATAGGCCGACATCGCGCCGACCGGCGGCGCAATCGACATGTCGTTGTCGTTGAGAATCACGATCAGCCGCGATTTGAGATGGCCGGCATTGTTCATGGCTTCATAGGCCATGCCCGCCGACATCGCGCCATCGCCGATCACCGCGACGATGTTGTTGTCTCGGCCATCAAGGTCGCGCGCCACGGCCATGCCGAGCGCGGCGGAGATCGATGTCGACGCATGGGCGGCGCCGAACGGGTCGAACTCGCTCTCCGTCCGTTTGGTGAATCCCGACAGGCCGCCGGCCTGGCGCAGCGTCGTGATGCGATCCCGTCGGCCGGTCAGGATCTTGTGCGGGTAGGCCTGGTGGCCGACGTCCCATATCAACCGATCGCCCGGCGTGTCGAACACATGGTGCAGCGCGACGGTCAATTCGACCACGCCGAGCCCGGCGCCGAGATGTCCGCCGGTGACCGCCACGGCGGCAATCGTCTCCTGCCGCAACTCGTCGGCGACCTGGCGCAATTCGGACGGCGACAGTTGACGCAGCGCGTCCGGACTGTCGATCCGGTCAAGCAGTGGCGTTGGGGCGCTAGGGATCACGACGAGCCTTGGGAAAGCAGGGGTTGGAGCTTACACGAGCGGTCAGAGCCCTTTCAACCAACTCTGAGGCAATTCTGTTTTCGAGGTTGATTCGGCGTTGGGCGTCCGCCGATCAACAAACCCGAAGGGACGGGTGATTTGGCGCCAATTCCTGCGCCAAGTCCCTCGACCGCATCCGGATACGCTCATCGAACCTTCACTTGATCTTGTCACAAAATCGCTCCGTCAGAATGGCTCAGAGTTGGTCGAAAGGGCTCTACGTGGCGCAACGCCGGCGCCGCGCCGGTGCCTACATATCACATGGAGTCGAGCGATTCCGTGCCCTCGGGTGATCCGTCCTCGTTGACGCGGATTTTCTCGACTTTCGCCTCTGCTTGTCTGAGCAAAGCGTCGCAATGGGCCTTCAGCGCCGCACCGCGTTCGTAAATGACGACGGATTCCGCCAACGGCACCTCGCCGCGCTCCAGTTTGCTGACGATCGACTCAAGCTCCTTGAGCGCATGCTCGAAGGACAGTTTCTCGACCGGTGTCGGCGTTTTGTCAGGCATGGGCGGGTCCCCGCTGCTGGCGTCAGGCCGACATCAGTGCAGCCACATGGACCCGCACGGAATCGGCCAGAGCGTCGAGATCATAGCCGCCTTCGAGGACGCTGACGATCCTGCCGTCGCAGCACCGATCGGCGACGTCCATCACCTGGTCCGTCGCCCAGGCGAAGTCGCCGGCCTCGAGATTGATGTCTCCCAGGGGGTCGCGGCGATGGGCATCGAACCCTGCCGATATGACGATCAGGTCGGGCGAAAAATCGGCGACGGCCGTCATGATCTGGTCGCGAAAGCGAGCACGAAACTCGACCCCTCCCATGCCGGCGGCGAGAGGGACGTTGATGATATTTCCGGCCCCGCGTTCACTGGCCGCGCCGGTCCCGGGATAGTGCGGCATCTGGTGGGTCGAAGCGTACAGAATGGACGGGTCGTCCCACACGATCGCCTGCGTACCATTGCCGTGGTGGACGTCCCAGTCGACAATCGCCACCCGCGACGCCCCGTGTTCGCGCTGCGCCCAGCGGGCGGCGATCACCGCAGCGTTGAAGATGCAAAAGCCCATGGCGCGGTCCGCTTCGGCATGATGGCCCGGCGGCCGGGCGGCAACAAAGGCGCTGCGGGCACGGTTTTCCACGACCTCACTTGTCGCCAGACACGCTCCCCCGGCGGCGTGGCGCGCGGTGGAATAGGTAGCCGGGCCGATGACGGTGTCGGCGTCGATGGCGATCGTTTCACCGCTCTCGGACGCCCGCCGGATACCGTCGATGTAACTTTCGGGATGGACGGCCTCAAGCGAGGCCAGGCTCGCCTCCACCGACGGACTGCGCCTCAGCGCGGCGAAGTCCTGGGAGGATAGCGCCTGCTCGATCGCTGCGATGCGCTCGGGCCGCTCGGGATGTCCGGCCGGAACCCGATGCTGACCAAAGACTGGATCCTGGACGAACAGGGTCGCCATGACATCGCTCAGCGACGACCGTCCAAATAGGCTTTCAACGCGTCGAGCGCCGCCGGCGACCTCAGAAGATCGGTGAAAGCGTCAGCCTCCTGATCGATACGGGCGACCACGTCGCGGCGCTCCCCACGCAAAAGACGGCGGGCAATGCGGATCGCTTCGGCCGGCTTGGCGGCGAGCCGATGACGCGCGGTGCAATCAGGCTGATCCCGCCTTCCGGCGCCAGTCCTTGCTCGACATACGGCGCCGAGATGCTGGCCCACTCGCTTGCGACCACATAATCGCAGTGAAACAGCAGCGTTGCACCGATGCCGGCGGCGATGCCGTCGATCGCCGCCACCACCGGCTTGTCGAGCGTGGCAATTGTCTTGAAGAGACGCAGGACGCTGTCGCCGACGGCGCCGCCGGTGACGAAGTCCGCCAGCTCCCCGGTGTCATGTCCGATGCAGAAGAGCCCGGGGCCGCCGGTGATGAGAAAGGCCCGAACCCGGGAACTTCCCTCGCCGAAGGCAAGAGCGTCGGCCGCCGCATCGCACATTTCGGCGGTCAGGCCATTCTGGAATTCGATGCGATCGAACCGGAGCGTGTTGACCCCGTCCGCGAGTTCGCTAACCAGATCGGTCGTCACCACCTGATCATCCAATCGCTCGCCCTTGCCTTGCTTGATCGCATGGGGTTGTCCTTCAGCCAGCCTGGGGCACGGGTGAACGGTTGACGCGTGCTGGTCGGGCGCGCCAAATCGCCACTCTTGCTATCACATTCCTCGCAAAATCGGGCTGTCCCCGGGGGCGTTGAAAGGTCTGTCATGCCCGCAATCTACGATGTGAGGAGCCCCGATGGCCGGCGCCGGGGACTGGCGGCGGCCATCGCTGCGTTGGCGGCAGGCCGGCTGGTCGCGATGCCGACCGAGACAGTTTACGGCCTGGCGGCGGACGCGGCGTTGCCCGAAGCGGTGTCGGCGGTGTTCAAGGCAAAGGGACGGCCCCGCTTCAATCCGTTGATTGCCCATGTCGGTTCGTTCTCGGCCGCCGCCGAGCTGGCGCTGATGGACAAGACCGCAAAAACGGCGGGGGAGGCGTTCTGGCCGGGCGCGCTGACCCTGGTCCTGCCGCGGCGGCCAGAGGGCGGTGTGTGCGCCGAGGCCACGGCCGGCCTGGATACCATTGCCGTCAGAGTGCCGGCGGAGCCGGTGGCGCGCGAGCTTCTCACGATGTTCGGGCGGCCGGTCGTTGCGCCGAGCGCCAATCGCTCCGGCCATGTCAGCGCCACCAGCGCCGTCCATGTCGCGGCCGATCTCGGCGAGGCGGTCGCGGTTATCTTGGATGAGGGACCCTCGCCGCTGGGGATCGAGTCGACGATCATCGAGCTGGCGGGCGGGCGGCCGACGCTGCTGAGAGCTGGAGCCATTCCCCGTTCGCAGATCGAGGAGGCGCTCGGGGTGAAACTCGCGGCGGCTGCCGATGTCCGTCGTGACGCCATGACCGCCCCGGGCCAGTCGGCGTCGCACTACGCGCCGCGGGCCGCTGTGCGACTGAACGCCACGGCTGTGGACCAGGGCGAGGCGCTGCTGCGGTTCGGCCCCGAGCCGGCGCAGTTCGCCGAGCGTGCCGTGGCGACGGTCAATCTGAGCGAATCCGGTGATCTCGGCGAAGCCGCCGCCAACCTGTTCGCCGCCTTGCGCAGGCTCGATCAAGCGGCGTTGAGAATCGCGGTCGAACCGATTCCCGACAGGGGCTTGGGTGAGGCCATCAACGACCGCCTGCGCCGAGCGGCCGCACCGCGCGGCTAGAACCCTTCGTCCGACTCATCGCCCCTCGCTTCGGGTTTGTCGATTGGCGGGCGGCCAACGCCGAACCAATCTGGAACGTTTGCGCGGAGGCATCGCCCGTCGACCGTTTCGACGCCGGATCGCCTCCCGATCGAGCAACAGAATTTGTCTCAGAGTTGGCCGAGAGGGGCCTAGCCGCTCGGCTCCTCGCTGCGCACCCGATACCGCTGCCGCTCTCTCCAGCGGTGCATCAGATCCTCGAGTTCGCCATCGCCACCCTCGGGCAGGACGATCCTGAGCGACACCAGAAGGTCGCCGCGCGATCCGCCCGACCGCGGCAGGCCCTTTCCCCTGAGCCGCAAAGTGCGGCCGCCGCTTGACTTGGGCGGCACCTTGAGCGTGACCGGCCCGTCGAGGGTCGGCACCCGAACGCTCGCCCCCAGGACGGCCTCGTCCAGGGTGATGGCAACGTCACGGCGCAGCGAATCGCCGTCGATCCGGTAGGCGCGATTGGGCACCAGCACGATTGTCATCAGGGCATCGCCATTCGGCCCGCCCGCGGTCCCGGGGAAGCCCTGGCCCTTGAGGCGGATCACATTACCCGGCCTGTTGCCGGCCGGGAGTGAGACCTCAACCGTTCGGCCGGTGCTGAGATCGACGCGGATTTTTTCGCCCCTGACCAATTGTTCGAGCGTCACCGCTGCCGTCGCCTCGACCGGCGCTCCTCGTGCTCTCTTCGCTCGCGCCGCGCGCTGACCCGCGCCGCCGCCGAAGCCGCCGAGAATTTCGCTCAGAATGTCGTCGGCGGAAAACGCACCAGCGCCGCCCGGAGCGCTGCCTCTCCAGCGAAACGTTCGTCCCGCCCCGGGGCCGCCCCGGCCGGCCCCCTGGAATCCATCGAAGCCCTCGAAACCCTGAAACTTCGGCTTGCCGTCGGCGCCGATCTCACCGCCGTCGAACTGCTTGCGCTTGGTCTTGTCACCGACGATTTCATAGGCGGCATTGACCTCCGCGAAGCGCTCCTTGGCCGCGGGGTCGCTGGCGTTCTGATCTGGATGGTGCTTCTTGGCGAGCTTGCGAAACGCTCGCTTGATTTCGGCGTCGCTGGCAGACCGGCTGACGTCAAGCACCTGATATGGATCGCGCATGGCCCGAGGATACAGTTAAAGGGGCGGCCGCGCAGTCACGCGACCGCTCAAAATATGGGCACCGAAAGGCCGATTTCCAAGCCTTTCTGCCCTTCGGAATGGTCTAGAGCAGTTTGGTGTCGTCCGCCGACACTTCGTCGAGTTGCCAACGACCGTCGGCGCGCATGCAGGCTTGGCCACGATAGCCGCGAACACCGCGTGCGTCGTTGATGGTGGTGGCGAACGGACGGCAGGCAGCGGCGGCGCTTTCGGCCAGTGCCAGAACCGTGACGTTACCGCTCGATTTGGTATCGGGATTGTTCCAGTCGAAGCGGCCGCTGTCGTCAAGCGGAACGGCGGCGATCGTCCGCCTGACCACCTCCCAATCGGAAGGATCGACGGCAACGGCAACCGCCAGGCCTGCCGGGACCGCGCGCCCGCCGGTCGATACCGTCTGCGCGCCGGTCCGATTGAAGTCGCCGAACGGTATGCCGATGCCGGCGCAGCCGCCGAGCACAAGGGCCAGAGCCGGTATCGTCAGCGGGCGGAGGCGCGCTCCGCATTTGCGCAGCCCAGAGGCGGCGCTGTATGACTTGCCGCGCGTCAGCATGGGTACTCCTTCCGCGGTACGCGGGCGACTATCGGAAGACTTCGTTAATGAGTGGTGACTTCACCGCAGCAGCGGACCCGTTTCCTCTTTTTGCCCAGTGGCTTGAAGAGGCGGAGGCGGCCGAACCCAACGATCCCAACGCCATGGCGCTGGCGACCGTCGATGGTGACGGGCTGCCCAATGTGCGGATGGTCCTGTTGAAGGAACATGGCGAAGCCGGGTTCGTCTTCTACACCAATGTGGAGAGCGCCAAGGGGCGCGAGCTGACTGGGACCGGCAAGGCGGCGGTGTGCTTTCACTGGAAAAGCCTGCGCCGCCAGGTTCGCATTCGCGGGTCGATCGTGCGCGTCGCCGATGCCGAAGCCGATGCCTATTTCCGGTCGCGGCCGCGCGGCAGCCGAATTGGCGCCTGGGCCAGCAAGCAGTCGCGGCCACTCGAATCGCGGTTCGCGCTCGAGCGCGCGGTGGCGACCTTTACCGCCAAATACGCAATTGGTGAGGTACCGCGCCCCGACTACTGGACCGGTTTCACGATCCGCCCGATCGAGATCGAGTTCTGGCGAGACCGGCAGTTTCGTCTGCACGATCGCCTCGTCTTTCGCTTACGGGACGGTGATTGGACGACCGCACGGCTGTTCCCCTAATCGTCCACCGGTGGGGGTGGCGGCGGGGCGTCGTCCCCTTCGCGCACGGCGGCCTCGGTCTCGGGCGTCAACGCCTGCGGTTCGCGTCGCGGCGGCGTCAGCGGTTGCGGGATCGGCTGGTTGCCATGCAGCAATTCCCGGCCCGAAAAAAAGTCACCGGCGAGTTGCAGTTCGAGCCGTTCGAGATCGCGGTTGCGGACATCCTGGACAACCTCGCGCGCCTCCTCATCGGGCAGGCCCATTGCGATCAGAGCGGCGGCGCTGAATTCGTTCGCCGATTCGAACGTCTCTCTGATTTCGAAATCGACGCCCGCCTGGACCAGCGCAATCGTGTGCGCCCGGTCGTAGGAGCGGGCCAGCACCTTGGCCATGGGGAACTCCGCCTTGGCGATCTCGACCATCTTGTTGACGGCTTCACGGTCGTCGATGCAGATCGCGATGATCTTGGCGTGGGCGGCTCCGGCGGCCCGGAGCACGTCCAGACGCGAGCCGTCGCCGTAGTAAATCTTGAAGCCGAAACGAGACGCGCTGCGGATCATTTCGGTGTCCCGGTCGATGATCGAAACGTCGATGCCGCGTGCCAGCAGCGCCTGGCTCGCCACCTGGCCGAAGCGGCCAAAGCCGACAATCAGGGCACTGGCCGCCAGTCCGTCGGCCTCCTCGATGCCCTCCATCGAAATCTCGTCATGGGGCAGGAAGCGCCGCACGATCATCGGGCTGAGCGGCGTGATTGCCATCGACACCACCACCGCGGCGATCAGTGTGGCCGACAGGCCCGGGTCGAGCGTACCGGCGCCGACCGCCGCGGCGTAGATCACGAAAGCGAACTCGCCGCTCTGGGCGAGATAGGCTGCCAGCCGCAGCGATGCCGGGTGGTTGAGCCGGAAGACCCGGGCGAGCCGTAGATGGCGGCGAATTTCAGGACGACGAACACCACCACCACAGCCAGGATGATCGCCCAGTCACGGACGATCAGATCGAGTTGCATGGACATGCCGACGCCGAGGAAGAACAACCCGAGAAGGATGCCGCGGAAGGGCTCGACCTCGGCCTCGAGCTGGTGACGGAAGGTCGATTCCGACAACAGCACCCCGGCCAGGAACGCCCCCAGCGCCATCGACAAGCCGCCCGCCTGCATGGCCAGCGCCGCCCCGAGCACCACCAGCAGCGCCGCCGCGGTCATGATTTCACGAGCCGAGGTGGCGGCGAGAAGACTGAACAGCGGATTGAGCAGATAGAGACCGACCACGATAACGCCGGCGATCGCGGCCAGGGCGATGACGATTTCCGCCAGCCGCGAGGCGTCGGTACCGGCCTCGGTCGGGGCCAGGAAGGCGACCGCCGCCAGCAGCGGCACGATGGCCAGGTCCTGGAACAGCAGGATCGAGAACGTGTTGCGGCCATGGTCGTCACTGGTCTCGCCGCGCTCCTGCAGGATCTGCATGACGATGGCCGTCGACGACAGCGACAGCCCGGCCGCGGCCACCAACGCAGTGGTGGGAGCAAATCCGGCCAGGATCCCCGCCACCGTCAACACGGTGCCGGTGACGATCACCTGGGCAGCACCCAGTCCGAAGATCGCCCGTCGCAGGCTCCATAGCCGAGACGGTTTGACCTCCAGGCCGATGACGAACAACAGCATCACCACGCCGAATTCAGCGATGGCCAGAATCGATTCGGGATCGGTGAAGAGCTTGAGACCAAACGGCCCGATGGCGACGCCGGCTGCGAGGTAACCGATAACGGAACCGAGGCCGATGCGCTTGAAGATGGGAACCGCAACCACTGCCGCGCCGAGCAGCACGACCGCGCTGACCAGTTCCGCTCCGTTGGTTTCCGTTGCCACCGATGACCTCGCGAACGAATCCTAGTCTTCGTGCCGTTCGCTGTCGAGGATCAGCCGCCGGTGCCGACCGCTGTCGGGCGGATCACCGAGCCGGTGTCGTGCCCGATGGTCGTGCCGGGTGACACGGAGCCGGTAACCGGGGAACGGCGAGGCCGATGATCGGAAGGGTCTTGCCGCAGCCGCCCGCGCCGATTGATCACGCCGGGAAATGTTCCCGTCGCGACCCGGCGGCCCTATTCGGTGCGGATGACGAGCCTCGGTTCAAAGGCGTTGACGACGAAGGCGAAGGTCACGTCGTGGACGATCGGCGCCCCGTCGCTGGCGCGGGTCACGGTGACGCTGCCGACATCGCGCCCGTCGGCGATGCTGCCGGTATCGAGCGCCGAGGCCTGTCCCGCCTCCCAGGTGACCACGGCGTCGCCCTCACGAATTTCGCCCTTTTCTCTGAGCAGCGGAACGGAAACGGCAAACAGCGTATCGGCGCGGACCAGCACCACCCGCTCCATCGCCGGCATGTCCTCCGGCAAGGCGCCGCGGTACAGGAAGGGCGCGGCGGCGGTATCGTATCCACCGTAGGGATTGCGCCAATATTGCCTCATATCCGGATTGTTGGGGATCAGCACCTTGCCGTCCGGATGCTCGGCGCGAAAACGACCCCAACTGTCCAGTCGCGAGGGAATCATATCCAGTTCGTGGCCGGCATGGGCGCCGACCAGCCCGCGGCCGGAGAATTGCTGCCACCAAGTGTGCGACTGGCGATCGTACATGATCAGGTCGGAATGACGAAGTTTCCCGGTGGTGCCGAAATCGCGCCCGACACCGTCCACCGTGGCGTCGAAGACGATGGCCGTGTTGCACAGCGGGCAATAGGTCACCGCAACGGGTAGGCCGCCGACAACATCGTTGACGATCTCGTGCCACATCATGATGCGCAGCGGATAGGCGCGCGCGTCGCCGTTGATCACCAGGCTGACCACCGGGTCGACATCGGTGAGATCGCCTTCATCGGCGACCGGCTGGAACAGCGGAGCATCGATCGAGGGGATCTGATCGCGCCAGATCACCGACAGGATTTCCTTCGGGTCGACCTCGAGCTTGCTGAAGTCCGTTTTCCAGCCCTCTGCCGCCCAGGTCTCGACGTCGGCGGCGGCAGGCGAGGCCATGACCGCAGCCAAAAGAAAGAGCGCGTTCCTCAACATCGCTGATTGCCCCTGGGTACGGATGACGGGCCTCGGACGCGGGTGCCGGGACCGTCTTCGGTTGCTAATTCGTGCGGATGACGAGCGACGGTTCGAAGGCGTTGACGACAAACGCGAAGGTGACGTCGTGGACCACTGGCGAACCGTCCGAGAGCCGGGTCACCGTCACATTGCCGACATCGCGACCATCCTCGATTTTGCCCGTATCGAGCGCCGAGGCCTGGCCGGGCTCCCAAACAAGCTTGACGTCACCTTCGATGATCTGTCCCTCCTGCTCGAGCAGCGAAATCGTATACGCGCTCGGCTCGCCGTCGCGAACAAGCACCACACGCTCCATCGCCGGCATGTTGTCGGGCAGCGCACCGCGGAACAGGAACGGCGAATTTGCGGTGTCATAGCCGCCATAGGGGTTGCGCCAATACTGGCGCATGCGCGGGTTGTTGGGCACCAGCACCTGACCGTCCGGATGTTCGGCCTTGAAGCGGCCCCAGCTGTCGAGCCGCGACGGGATCATGGTCAGCTTTTCACCGGTGTGCTGACCGATGATTCCCCTGCCCGAAAATTGCTGCCACCAGGTTTCGCTCTGGCGGTCATACATGACCAGATCGGAATGGCGGAGTTTACCGGTGGTCCCGAAATCGCGCGCGATGCCGTCGACGGTGGCATCGAAGACGATGGCGGCGTTGCACAGAGGACAATAGGTCACCGCAACCGGCGTACCGCCGACCACGTCGTTGGCGATCTCATGCCACATCATGATGCGCAGCGGATAGGCGCGCGCGTCGCCATTGACCACCAGGCTGATCACCGGCTCGCGGTCGGGGATCGAATCTTCGTCGGCGACGGCGATGAACTCCGGATTGTCGATCGACGGAATGCCGTCACGGGGCGGGCCTCCGGAAAGAATCTCGCCGACATCGATCTCAATCCGCGAGAAGTCGGTCTTCCAGCCTTCCCGCTGCCAGCTTCTGATCGTCGGGTTCGACAGAATTTCGGAGGCTTCCGCCGACTGCACCAGTTGCGCGCCGGTCTGCTCCGGCGTTGTGGCCTGCCGGATAGCGCCGACCTCGTTCGGTCGGGAGCCGAGGAAAAACGCCGCGGCGGCGGCCGCGAGCACAAGGACTATGACGACGAGCGGGAACCGGGCCATGGGATGTCTCCTTCGACCCGGAAATGTCGCGCATTCCCGGCCGATAACCACTCAATAAACTTCACATACGCGTGACAGTCGGGGCCCCCTGCCGGCCGTCAGGCAGCGGCGGTTCCCCCGACCGTAAGCTGGTTGATCCGCAGCGTCGGCTGACCGACGCCAACCGGCACGCCCTGGCCATTCTTGCCGCAAGTTCCTACCCCGGGATCGAGCTTCATGTCGTTGCCGATCATCGGCACGCGGGTGAGCGCGTCGGGTCCGTTGCCGATCAGCATGGCGCCTTTGAGCGCGGCACCGATCCGGCCGTCCTCGATTCGGTAGGCCTCGGTGCACGAGAAAACGAACTTGCCTGATGTGATGTCGACCTGGCCGCCACCGAACGACACTGCGTAAACGCCGTTTTTGACCGATTCCAGAATCTCTTCGGGCTCGTGTGCGCCGCCCAGCATGAAGGTGTTGGTCATCCGCGGCATCGGCGTGTGGGCGTAGGATTGACGACGGCCATTGCCGGTCGGTTCCATGCCCATCAGCCGCGCGTTTTGGCGATCCTGCATGTAACCGACCAGGATGCCGTCCTCGATCAGCGTGGTCGCTGCGGTCGGCGTGCCCTCATCGTCAATGGTCAGCGACCCGCGGCGATCGGGGATCGTCCCGTCGTCGATGACGGTTACCCCGGGCGAGGCCACCCGCTCCCCCATCAGCCCCGAGAATGCGCTTTCCTGCTTGCGGTTGAAGTCGCCCTCCAGACCATGTCCGACGGCCTCGTGGAGCAGGATTCCCGGCCATCCCGGCCCCAGCACGACATCCAGGGTTCCGGCTGGCGCGGGCACCGCCGACAGGTTCACCATTGCCTGGCGAAAAGCCTCGTCAACCACGCCCTGCCAGCTATGGTCGGTGACGAACTGACCGAATCCCTCGCGCCCTCCGATGCCGTAGGACCCGGATTCCTGACGGTCGCCTTCGCCCACGACCACGGCCACATTGACCCTGACCAGCGGACGTACATCGCGCACGAACGTGCCATCGGCGCGCAGTATCTCGACGATCTGATGGGAGCCGGCCAGCGAAGCGGTGACCTGCCGGACCCGATCGTCCTTTGAGCGGGCGTAGTCGTCGATGGCTTCGAGCAGCTTCACCTTGTCGGCGAAGGTCGGACTGCCGATCGGATTTTGGTCGCTGTAAAGCGACACATTGGTGCCCCGGGGCGCCTCGGCATAGCTGCCGTTGTGACCCGCCTTGACCGCCTGGACGGCATCGCTGGCGCGTCGCAGGGCCGCCTCGGAAATTTCGCTCGAATGAGCGTAGCCGGCCGCCTCTCCGGCAACCGCACGCAGCCCGAAACCCTGGGTGGTGTCGTAGGTGGCCGACTTCAGCCGCCCGTTGTCGAAAACCAGGCCTTCGGCCTGCAGATATTCCAGGTAAAGCTCGCCGTCGTCAGCTCCATGGAGGGCTTCCGAAAGTATCTTGGCGGCCTGGTCCCGGCCGACCTCGGCATGATCGAGAATGGAGTGCTCGGCGGCCATGAGATTGCCTCCCTTGGTTTTTCCCGGTTGCGCCTCGAATGGGAACGCTTCCGTCAGATAGTGTCGGGCGATGCTGACGCAATCGTCGGTGCGCCATTTAACCGTTTCGTTTCGGGAGAGAGAGCCGGTACGCGCTGGAAGGGCTCTAGCTGTGAAGCTTCAACAGGTTGTCCCGGTTCAGGCCGAGTCGGCTGATTGGTGTTTGTCGATTGAGGCTGGCATGGGGTCGATGCCAGTTGTAGCGGTGCTGCCATTTCGGCAGATCTGCTTTTCGCTGGTCTGAGTTGTGGAATTCGGTTGCGTAGGCCCATTCTCGCAACATTGTCTGGATGAAGCGTTCGGCCTTGCCGTTGGTCTGAGGCGTGTAGGGTTTGGTGCGGATATGCTTGATGGTGAGCCTTCGGCAGGCATCGCGGAAGGCCTTGGATCTGTAGCATGATCCATTGTCGGTCATGACGCGGGTGATGGTAACGCCGAGGGTGGCAAAGTAGGTTACGGCGGCTTCGAGGAAGGCCACGGCGCTTTCCTTTTTCTCGTTCGGGAAGATGTCGGCAAAGCCGATGCGGGAATGGTCGTCGATGGCGACGTGGACATACTCCCAACCGGGCGCGGTGCCGTTATGGCGCTGGTTGCTCTGGCGCCTGCGATCGCCGGTGATGCGATGGCCGACACGATTGAAGCGACCGAGCTTCTTGATGTCCATATGGATGATTTCGCCTGGCGTTTCGCGCTCATAGCGCGGGCGTGGCTGGTTGGGCTCGAGGGCGGACTCCCAACCGGGCGCGGTGCCGTTATGGCGCTGGTTGCTCTGGCGCCTGCGATCGCCGGTGATGCGATGGCCGACACGATTGAAGCGACCGAGCTTCTTGATGTCCATATGGATGATTTCGCCTGGCGTTTCGCGCTCATAGCGCGGGCGTGGCTGGTTGGGCTCGAGGGCGGACAACAGGCTGAGGCCACGCCGCTTGAGAATACGGCTGACGGTCGCCCGGCTGAGGCCGAGTTCCTGGGCGATGTGGTCCTGCGTGCAACGAGCCCGGCGCAAGACCTCGACCGCTTCGCCGGTGGCCCAAGGCGTTTGGCTTGGCGAGGAATGGGGCCTGGAGGACCGGTCGGCAAGCCCGGCAATGCCCTCCGCGCGAAACCGGCCCAACCACTTGGCGACGGTCTTGGCCGTTGTCTTGAAACGGCGTGCGGCCTGAGCCTTCGTCATGGCCTCATCCATGACGGCGCAAACCATGGCCTCTCGACCTTTCGGCGTAAGATGGGCATTCTGGTGAACGTCCATTCGGTCCTCCGGAGAATCACTGACGTTGGCTGACATCAGCTTCTCTCGACAGGACCGAATGGACAACGTCCTGAAAATTCACATCTAGCGCAGGCTGCTGTAACCCGGCCCGAAGCCGGCCAGTGCGATGGGGATGCCGACGCCTTCTTCCGGCGTCTGGAAGATGACGAAAGTGGCGATATTGCCGTTCCGCATCTGCTCGATCAAATTGCCTTCCAGAATGACCTCGGCGACGCAGCCACGCGGTGTGCAGCGCACGAAACTGGCACGGCCGAAATCCTCTTCGTCGATCCTCAGGCCGAGTCCCCTTGGCAGAAATACCCCGAGTGGCGCGACAACCCTCAACAGTTGCGCCTGACCATCGGCGGTCTTCAGGACGATGACGATCAGGCCGACATTTTCACGATCCTCGGCGGTCACAAACTGCATCAGGAAGCACTGTTCGTTGAGCGCACCGGCGGGTGTGTCGCAACGCAACTGCCAGTCTCCATGTGACGACCGCAAGGGCGGAAGGTCCTGGGTCGGCGGCGCAATGGACACCGCCGCGCGCGGTACCGAGGTCTGCGCCGGTACCTGCTGGGGCGGCGGCGCGGCTTGCTGGAGGGGAGCGGTTGCGGTGACCCGGGCCGGTTGCGAATCGGCGACCCGTGCGCCGCCGCGATTGTCGAAGGCGCCCAGCACAAACAGGACGATGGCGATGCCGACCACGATCGCCAGCAGGGCGGCGATAATCGCCAGGACCGGAACCAGGCGGCTGCGCCGCGGCGCCGGCTCGTCATCGTAAAGATGGTCGGTGTGGGCTGGTTCGTCGTCGTACATGCGCTCTTGCCATCCATTCATGGATGGCGCCTATGATCACAAGATCCGAATCTTCGCTCGATTGGCGCGATATACTGCATCAAACCGGGGCCGGATGGAATGGCGGTCCGGCCCTGCAACCGGTGAGCCGCCGCGGTTTGGACGAAAGCGCCGTTTTGCCGCACCAGGTGAGGCGTTCCTGCGTTGCGAGGGCGGTCGGCATATGGTTCTTCTGAGGTAACTCGGCGTGGTCGCGCGTTGCCGAATGGACCATCTCGGGTGGGCCGGAAAAACGGGCGACGGGTATGAGCGGCGGATTTGAACGGCGCCGGCGTCCGGGGGCAGACATGCTGGAGACCATTCCGATGAGACGTTTGTTGCTGCTGGGAGCGGGTATTGTTGTGCCCGCCGCCCCGGCATTTGCCAGCCAACCGCTTCCCTGGCAGATCGGTTTTCAGCCGGCGGCATCGCCGATCATGGAAATGATCCAACGCTTCAGCGATGGTTTGATGATCGTCATCAGCTTGATCGTGGCGGTGGTGCTCGGTCTGCTGCTCTACTGCATGTTTCGTTTTCGCGCCGGCCGAAACCCGGTTCCGTCGAACGTCAGCCACCACACGGTGATCGAGGTCATCTGGACCGTTGTCCCGATTCTGGTCCTGGTGGGTATCGCCGTGCCGTCGTTTTCGCTGATGTTCGCCCAGCACGATCCGGCGCGGGCGATCCCCGGCTTCAATCCCGACAGCGATCGCCAGTTGACGATCAAGGCGACCGGCGTCACCTGGTACTGGACCTACCAGTATCCCGATAATGGCGACATCGAATTCGATTCCTTCATGCTTGATGACGAGGCGCTGGCGGCAAATCCCGACGCCGGCCCGAGGCTGCTGGCCGTCGATAACGCCATGGTGGTGCCGGTTGGCACCGTGATCCGGCTCCACGTCATTGGCGCCGACTTCCTTCACGCCTTCGCCGTTCCTGCACTTGGCGTCAAGATAGACGCCGTTCCGGGGCGGCTGAACGAGACTTGGTTCCGCGCCGACCGCGAGGGGATCTATTATGGCCAGTGCTCCGAGCTTTGCGGGCGCGGCCATGCATTCATGCCGATCGCCGTACGTGCCGTTGGTGAGGCGCAGTTCGACGCCTGGGCGGCGGCCGCAGTCGATGATCTGGACGCGGCCAACGCGCTGCTGGCCGAAGCCGGTTCGCTCGACACCACCATGGTCGCTCAGGTGGCCCACCGCTAGATCGCCCGGGCGGGCGCTTCGGCTGAAGGAGACGGGTCGATGACCACCGCTGCAATCCACGAAGCGCACGATCATCATCCCAGCGGGTGGCGACGTTGGGTCTACTCCACCAATCACAAGGACATCGGCACGATGTACCTTGTCTTTGCCATCTTCGGCGGCCTCGTTGGTGGCGCCCTGTCGCTCGGCATGCGCATGGAACTGCAGGCGCCCGGCATGCAGATCTTCGGCGATCCGCAAATGTTCAACGCCTTTACCACCGCTCACGGCCTGATCATGGTCTTTTTCATGGTCATGCCGGCGCTCATCGGCGGCTTCGGCAATTGGATCGTGCCGATCATGATCGGCGCGCCCGACATGGCCTTCCCGCGGATGAACAACATATCGTTTTGGCTGCTGCCGCCGGCGCTGACCCTTCTGGTGATATCGCTGTTCATGCCAAGTGCGCCGGGCGCAACCGGCGTCGGCGGCGGCTGGACCATCTACCCGCCGCTCTCGACCAGCGGCCAGCCCGGTCCGGCGATGGATTTTGCGATTTTGTCGCTCCATCTGGCCGGCGCGTCTTCAATTCTGGGCGCTATCAACTTCATCACGACGATCTTCAACATGCGCGCGCCGGGCATGACGCTGCACAAGATGCCGCTGTTCGTGTGGTCGATCCTGGTGACGACGTTCCTGCTGCTGCTGGCCATACCGGTGCTGGCGGGAGCCATCACCATGCTGCTCACCGACCGCAATTTCGGCACCACCTTCTTCGCCGCCGAAGGCGGCGGCGACCCGATCCTGTTTCAGCATCTGTTCTGGTTCTTCGGCCATCCCGAGGTCTACATCCTGGTCCTGCCCGCCTTCGGGGTGGTCAGCCAGATCGTCTCGACCTTTTCGAAGAAGCCGGTGTTCGGCTACATCGGCATGGCCTACGCCATGGTGGCCATCGGCTTCATCGGTTTCGTGGTGTGGGCGCACCACATGTATACGGTCGGCCTGTCGCTCTCCACGCAGGCCTATTTCGTCGCCGCCACCATGGTGATCGCCGTTCCCACCGGGGTCAAGATTTTCTCCTGGATCGCCACCATGTGGGGCGGCTCGATCGAGTTCAAGACGCCGATGATGTGGGCGATCGGGTTCATCTTCGTCTTCACGCTTGGTGGGGTGACCGGCATTCAGCTCTCCAATGCCGGGCTCGACTATGCGCTGCACGATACGTACTACGTCGTCGCCCACTTCCATTACACCATGTCGCTCGGCGCCGTATTCGGGATCTTCGCGGCCTGGTACTACTGGTTCCCCAAGATGACCGGCTACCAGTTCAACGAGCGCCTTGGGCAGTTGCATTTCTGGGTGTCGTTCATCGGTGTGAACCTCATCTTCTTCCCGCAGCATTTTCTTGGGCTGGCTGGGATGCCGCGGCGCTATGTCGATTACCCGGATGCCTTCGCCGGGTGGAATTTCGTATCGTCGCTGGGATCGTACGTTTCAGCGCTCGGCGTGTTGATCTTCCTGTACGTTCTGTGGGAGGCGTTCTCCCGCAAACGCGCCGCGGCCGACAATCCGTGGGGCGAGGGCGCCACCACGCTGGAATGGATGTTGCCGTCGCCGCCTCCGTTCCACCAGTGGGAAACATTGCCGCGGATCACGTGAATCGGGATGGTCGGCGAGCCGACCGCAATCTCTGGGGTGAGAATGGCATCATCCGATCGCCTTGAAGCGAAAACCAGCTCTGACACCGACAAACTGCTCGGCGGCGAGGTCGGCGATTATTTTGCGCTGCTCAAGCCGCGTGTCATGTCGCTGGTGGTTTTCACTGCTTTCGTCGGGCTGATGATTGCCCCCGGCGCGCTTCATCCCGTCATCGGCTTCACGGCGCTGCTCGCAATCGCCATCGGTTCCGGTGCCGCCGGCGCCCTCAATATGTGGTTTGACGCCGACATTGATGCCGTGATGCGACGTACCGCCATGCGGCCGGTGCCGGCGGGCCGTGTCGCTGCCAGTGAAGCGCTGGCGATCGGCGTGATCCTGTCGGTGGGCTCGGTCGCCGTGCTCGGACTGATCACCAACTGGATCGCCGCGGCGTTGTTGGCGTTGACGATTGTGTTCTACGTGGTGGTCTACACGATGTGGCTGAAGCGCCTGACGCCGCAAAACATCGTGATCGGCGGTGCCGCTGGCGCGATGCCGCCGGTGATCGGCTGGGCTGCGGTGACCGGTGGCATAAGCGTTGAAAGCGCTCTGCTTTTCGCGATCATCTTTTTGTGGACGCCGCCGCATTTCTGGGCGCTGTCGCTGTATCGCAGCGACGACTACCGCCGGGCCGGCGTGCCGATGCTTCCGGTGGTGCGCGGCGTAAAGGAGACCAAGCGTCAAATCCTGTTGTATTCGATCATCCTTGGGATATTCGCCCCGGCACCGGCGTTGATCGGCATGGCGACGCCGATCTACGGCGTGCTCGCGGCCGCGCTTGGCGTGTTGTTCGTCTGGCTCGCCTGGCAGACCTGGCGCATGGCCGACGACGATCGCGAGATGCGCCCGGCGCGTCGGTTGTTCGGCTTCTCGCTGCTCTATTTGTTCCTGTTGTTCGCCATCCTGCTGGTCGAACAGGGGATAGAACGGGTTATGACATGAGCGTCGACAAGGAGGCTCTGGCCCAGGACCGCATTCGTCTCAGCGCCGCCCAGCAGCGGCGCCGCCGTTCCCGCTCGGTCGCGCTTGCCCTGATTCTCGGCGGGGTGGTGGCGCTGTTCTACCTGGTGACGGTCGCCAAACTTGGTTCCAACATCCTTGTTCGCCCGCTGTAGGGGCGTTTCCGGCATGACATCGACACCCAGCCCGGCAGCGCCGATCCCGCCGGGGCACCGTTTCGGGCTCACCGCCGCCGCGCTGACCGTCTTTGCCGCCGGCATGGTCGGCATGTCTTTCGCCGCTGTACCGCTCTACAACGCATTCTGCCAGGTGACCGGGTACGGCGGCACGACACAGCGCGCCGAAGCCGGGCCGGGGCACGCGCTCTCGCGGACCGTGGCGGTACGTTTCGATTCCAACATCGGCAACGGCCTGGGCTGGAGTTTCCGGCCCGCCGAGCGGCAGGTGAAGATCAATGTCGGTGATATCGGCCGGGTCGATTTTATCGCCCGCAACCGGACCGATCGCACGACGACCGGAACCGCGGTCTTCAACGTAACGCCGGTGGCCGCGGGGGCCTATTTCAACAAGATTTCCTGCTTCTGCTTCACCGAACAGACGCTCGAGCCGGGCGAGTCGGTTGAGATGCCGGTGGTCTTCTTTGTCGACCCGTCCTTTGCCGAGGATTCTGATCTGGAGAACATCGCGACGATTACGTTGTCCTATACGTTCTACCCGGCGCAACCGGCGTTGGAGGCTGAGTCCGTTGCCGCCGCCGACGATGAGGCGACCCTCGCGGCGCTGTGACCTGGTGACCGTCGCAACAGATCACGCGGAGACGAAGATTGATGGCTGAGGCGCAAACCGGCAAGCACCCCTATCACCTCGTCGAGCCGAGCCCATGGCCGATCATCGGGGCCGTTTCGGCATTCGTTCTTGCGCTCGGCGGGATCGCCTTCATGCACGGCCAGTCGGCCTTGTGGCTGGCGCCGGGCCTGCTCGGAATTGCTTACACCATGATCGCCTGGTGGCGCGACGTGGTAGTCGAGGCCCATGACGGGTTCCACACGCCGGTCGTCCAGTTCGGTCTGCGCTACGGCATGGTGCTGTTCATCGCCTCGGAGGTCATGTTCTTCGTCGCCTGGTTCTGGGCATTCTTCGACGCCTCGATCGCGCCGGACTTCGCCAAGGAATTCGCGCGGGCGGAGTTCAACGGCGGCACCTGGCCGCCCGCCGGCATGGAGATTTTCGACCCGTGGCATCTGCCGCTGCTCAACACGCTGATTCTATTGACGTCGGGAACGACGGTGACCTGGGCCCACCACGCGCTCATCGAAAAAGATCGCCGTGGTCTGATTTGGGGCCTGGTGCTGACCATCGTTCTCGGTCTGATCTTCACCTCGGTTCAGGCCTTTGAGTATGCCAACGCACCGTTCTCGTTCGCCGGCGACATTTACGGCGCGACCTTCTTCATGGCCACCGGCTTCCACGGCCTGCACGTGCTCATCGGAACGACATTCCTCATCGTCTGTCTGATCCGTGCCGTCCAAGGCCACTTCTCCCCTGATCAGCATGTCGGGTTCCAGGCTGCCGCCTGGTATTGGCATTTCGTCGATGTCGTTTGGCTGTTCCTGTTCTTCTGCATCTACATTTGGGGCGGCTCAGGCGGCGTGATCCACGAGTAGGCGTGCCACACTTGCCGAACGGTTCATCACAAGACGGCGCGATAAACGCTCACCAGTCCGGCAATCCAGAGCCCTTTCAACCAACCCTGAGCCATTCTGACGGAGCGATTTTGTGACAAGATCAAGTGAAGGTCCGAAGAGCGTATCTGGATACGGTCAAGGGGATTTGCGCAGGAATTGGTGCAAAATAGCCCGTCCCTCGGGGTTTCCGATCGGCGGGCGCCCTACGCCGGAGCGATCTCGGACGATACACAAGCATCGCCCTTCGATCGCCTCGACGCCGGATCTCCTGCCGATCACGAAACAGAATTGACCCCGAGTTGGTTGAAATGACTCTAGGCATCAACGGACGGTGTCCGCGCTGCGGCAAGGGCCGACTGTTCAACGGATTCCTCACCGTCGCTTCGAAATGTGAGGTGTGCGACCTCGACCTGTCGTTCGCCAAAATCCGATGACGGGCCGGCGGTCTTCATCATGATGATCGTTGGTTTCATCGTCGTCGGGCTGGCGTTGTATGTCGAGTTTACGTTCGGCCCGCCCTACTGGGTCCATGCGCTGTTGTGGATTCCCTTGGTCGTTGGACTTGCGCTGGGTCTGCTCCGCCCGCTGAAGGGTTGGCTGATCGCCCAGCAATACCGTCATCGAGCATCGAGCCGCGGAAGGTCGGATTGACCAGGCCTGACCTCCGGCCGCCGGCTCTGTGGTCGGTTGTTCGCCGACACCTGGCGCTGCTCGTGACCGCCGCGCTGGCCTTGGCGATCCTTGTCTCGCTCGGCACCTGGCAATTGCGTCGGCTGGCGTGGAAACAGGACCTGTTGGCGCGGATTGAATCTCGCTTCGACGGTGAGCCGGTGGACCTGTCGCCGGCCGCCGCTTGGACCGAAGCCGGGTTCGTGGATAAATTCGAATACCGGCCGGTTCGGGTCACCGGCTCTTTCCATCAGCCCGACGCCGGAGCTTCCGATTTCCGCCACTACTACGTCTACACGGTTCTATCGGCGCCGCGCGGCCAGGCCGGAGGCCAGGGCTATTGGGTCTTCGACCTGTTTCATCCGACGGTCGGCGGTGCGCTCTACGTAAATCGAGGTTTTGTCCCTCGGGCCGAGCGGGGAACCGAACTCGGCCCGCCACCTGACGAGGTCACCGTGGTCGGGGTGGTGCGGAAATCATCGGGCGGAAATTTCTTTACTCCGCGCTGCGAGCGCGCGGACGGAATCTGCTACGCCAGTGACGTTGAGGGTGCCGCCGCACGCGCTCGCCTGTCCGGCGTGGCGCCGTTTTACCTCGACCTGCGCGAGGATTCGAAGCCCGGGGCGGGGCTGCCGCAAGCCGGGGAGACCAGGGTCCGTTTTCCCAACAACCACCTCCAATATGCCGTAACCTGGTTTGGCCTGGCCGCGGCGCTGGTCTTTGTCGTCGGGGGATTTTTGCGGAGCGGACTTCGAACCGCCGGGGGATCAGGCGTGACCGGCGACGCCTGACAGCCGCGAGGCGTCGACGCCGAGCAGCGCCAGGGCGCGGTCGTATTTGGCCGGCAAATTCTGGTCGAAAACCAGGTCCGGCCGGGCTGCACAATGCAGCCAGCCATTGGCCTGGATTTCGGCTTCGAGCTGCCCGGGCGCCCAGCCGGCATAGCCCAGCGCAAGCATGGCGTCGCGCGGTCCGGAGCCGGTTGCAATGTCCTTGAGAATCTCGATTGTCGCCGTCAGCGAGATGTTGGCGTCGATCTCCAGGGTCGAGTTTTCGGCGGCTATCTTTTTTGAGACGAAAAAGAATACGAGACCTGCCCCCACCTTGGAATTGGCCAACCCGCGAGCATTCCAGGTGGAATCTCAAGCATTCCAGGGTGAGGCCTGTTAAATCATTTCCAGAACTAGGTCGAGGAACGCCCGTACATTCGTCGAGAGGTGACGGTCGCTGGGATAAATCGCGAAGACGCCCATTTCCGAGGTCGCGTATTCGTCGAGAACGGGCTTCAACCGGCCAGTCCTAAATTCGGTGCGGGCAAGGTCTTCCGGCAAGAGAGCCACCCCCTGCCCGGACAGCGCCGCACGCAATACGTAGGTCATGTTGTCGCTGGCGACGCGTGCGTTGACCCGGACGGAGACGCCACCCTCCGGCCCACGCAGGCGCCAGACTGCGCCCTCCACAGAAGTTCCGTGCACGACGCTGTCATGATTTCGAAGATCGTCCAGATTTTTGGGTTGGTTCCGGTGGCTGAGGTAGTCGGCGCTAGCGCACAGAATCCGTCGGGCCGGTATCAGCTTGCGTGCGATGAAAGATGAGTCCCGCATTTTTCCTGTGCGGAACGCTAGGTCAATGCGCTGCTCGACTAAATCGATTTTTTGATCGCTCAGCAGCAGTTCGACTTTTGTGTGGTCGTACCGGTTCAGGAACTCGCCGACCCAATCGGCAAGACCCCCATCGGCGAAGCCGGCCGGCGCAGAAATTCGCAATGTGCCCCTGGGAACCGACCGCGTTTCATCGACCAGTTGATTGGCGGCGTTAAGCTCGGCCAGGCCCTTGCAGCATTGCTCGTAGTATGCCCTGCCGACTTCGGTCAGCGACAGCTTGCGTGTAGTTCGGTGGAGCAGGCGGACATCCAGAGCCGCCTCGAGACTGCTGATTTTGCGGCTGACACTGCCCTTGGGAATCCCCAGCGCTTTGGCACCGGCAGTAAAACTGCCAGCCTTTACTACCCCGGCGAAGACGGCAAGCGCGTTCAGATCGATCACGACGAACTCCATTGATTGACGCATAGACGAAACAATAAAACGTAATTACCATGAATTGTGGAATGATAAAATTCCGTGTCTAAGATATTTCCACGTGGAAAATTGCGGAACACCAGACAGTGACATACCGGGCCAACGAGCCGCTCTTGTCGCCGGCGGACGGGCAAGCAGGACCGCAATTGAACCAACAATGCCGAAACTCATATCGCGGAGAAAAAGATGAAGAAATTTAAAGGAATGCTTGCGGTTGTTGCGACCATCGCGATCACTGGTATGTTGGCGGTCGGCGCGTCGGCCGACGAATTTGAGCTCAAGCGCATTAACCCCGAGACCCTCAACAAACACCCCGCCTATTCGCAAGTCACTACTATCACCGGCGACATGAAGCTGGTGTTCGTCGCCGGCCAGGTCGACCGCGCCGTCGACTATATACCGGGCAGCAACATATGCCGGAATACGGATTGGCACGGCCAGTTTGTCGGCATGATGGATAATGTCGAGAAAGCCCTCGAGGCAAGCGGCGCGAGTTGGGCCGACGTTGTTTATGTCCGTTATTTCACGGTCAGCATGGAGGGAATGCTCACCATGTTCCGCGATCCCAAGAACCCAGTGCCGTACTACTGGAAACAAGGCGAGTCGCCGCCCAGCACGCTGGTCGAGGTGGTCCGGTTGTCTGAACCTTGCCAGTTGATAGAGGCAGATGTCATGGCGGCCATCAAGGGGAATTAATACGAACTCGGGGTCTGCCTACCTCAGTGCCAGCCATGGCGCTCGTAGCCGTCAGTGAAGCACGCTGGCCGCCGTGGGCCCCGCTTCAGCGTAAAGGACCGGGAAGCTTTTCGCCGACCTGAGGACAGCCGGCTCCGAGCCAGCGGGGCGGACTAAGCGGCGGCTTCTTAGCGTTGACCACAAGACGTCAATCCGCGACGACCTCGAACGGCCGGGTCAATCCGCGACGACCTCGAAGAACGTGGGGAATTTCCCCACATCGAAACCGTCACCGATACGCAAGGCCGGCAAGCGGCCGGCTCGCAAGCCGACGGTAGCTAGATTTGATCTGCCCTTTTGCCCATTAAACAATTGGGCGGAAAATGGGCGGTTCTGACGCGGGAGCGCTGGCCTGCCAAGGTCCTTCACTGACGTTGGGGTAACCCGCAGCGTCCTTTTGGGTCCGAAGGCATTTCGGCACCACGACGAGCAACGGCTACTGACGGGTTGCGCTGGTTGGCGCGCCATGGTCGAACGCCTCCAAGCTTCCGCGAGATCTTTGCAGGTGGCCAGTTGTACCGGGTCCATTCTTGAGGCTATCCAGTTGCGGCCGGCACATGCCATGTCGCGCCAATCGTTAGGTGCGGCGCTGTTGGCGGCGCGGCTATACCAGATGTACGCCGGCACGTCGTACCTGGGGATGCCGTGTCCGTTCGCGTAAAACGCGACGAGTCTCCCTTGAGTCATGCCATGTCCTTACTCCGCGGCGAGCCGGTACCACCAGGCCGCAACGGCATCGTTTCTCGGCAGCACGCCGCAGATGTCGTAAGCAGCGGCCAGGCCTATCGGTCTCCCTTGAGTCATGCCATGTCCTTACTCCGCGGCGAGCCGGTACCACCAGGCCGCAACGGCATCGTTTCTCGGCAGCACGCCGCAGATGTCGTAAGCAGCGGCCAGGTCAAATTGCGCGACGGGATCGCCTGCTTCGGCTCGGTCGTGCGGCGATAGAAGACCCTCGCCATCGCCAAGAATTGCACCGAGCGGCATTTTTTATTCTCCCGCGTCGCGGATGCGTGCAGCTTTCGGTCGGCGGTTCATGGGCCTTAGAACGGGATTTCGTCGCCGTCTTCGACGAACGGCCCGCCATCGGGCTTGCGAGGAGCGCTGGCGGCTCGGGGAGACGGAAGTCCCGGTGCGATCGCAGCCAATGCCTGACTGCGGATTTCACCGGCTGATCAACTTCGCTGTTGCATGGGCCGCGCAGTTGCCCAAGCACCGCACGTTGCCCATTGGGCACCAGCTCGGCCGTCGCCACGCGGTCACTGTCCCTCCTGATGCTGTGAATGCAAATTTCTCTGCGCCGCACATTGCCGGCATAGGCCGCCGCCGCACTCGCTGGCGTGGAGGGCGTTGCGCCATTTTATGTCGACCTTGGGGAAGGCTTCACGTCCGGGGCGGGGCTGCCGCAAGCCGGGGAGACCAGGGTCCGTTTTCCCAACAACCACCTCCAATATGCCGTAACCTGGTTTGGCCTGGCCGCGGCGCTGGTCTTTGTCGTCGGGGGATTTTTGCGGAGCGGGCTTCGAACCGCCGGGGGATCAGGCGTGACCGGCGACGCCTGACAGCCGCGAGGCGTCGACGCCGAGCAGCGCCAGGGCGCGGTCGTATTTGGCCGGCAGATTCTGGTCGAAAACCAGGTCCGGCCGGGCTGCACAATGCAGCCAGCCATTGGCCTGGATTTCGGCTTCGAGCTGCCCGGGCGCCCAGCCGGCATAGCCCAGCGCAAGCATGGCGTCGCGCGGTCCGGAGCCGGTTGCAATGTCCTTGAGAATCTCGATTGTCGCCGTCAGCGAGATGTTGGCGTCGATCTCCAGGGTCGAGTTCTCGGCGAAATAGTCGGCGCTATGAAGCACGAAACCGCGTCCGGTCTCGACCGGGCCGCCGCGATTGATCTGGAGGCGCTGCGCGCCTTCCGGCACCTTGATCGCATCGCCTTCGGGGACGACATTGAGCTGCACCAGGAGTTCTTCGAAACTGACCTGGTCGGCGGCCTGATTGATCGTCAGTCCCATCGCGCCGTCGGCCGAATGGGCGCACAGGAACACCACCGTCCTTGCGAACCGGTCATCCTGCATTCCCGGCATGGCGATCAGGAGCTGGCCGTCAAGAAACCCTTCGGCATGTTCGGCGCCGGCCTTGGGAATTTTCATCGCAGGTGAGCCTAACACGGGCTCCCACAATTGCCACCGGGCGCCGCGCCGGCTTCGGGGTCACGGTTTTTTCACGAACAAATGAAAGTGTTGCCTGGTTCGTTGATCGCCGCCGGGGCCGTTCACCGCTATCTTCACCGCCATGATATCGCAAACGATCAACCGCACCCTCCTCGGTCTGACGCTTGCAGCGCTGAGCGGCGGACTCTATCCGGCAAGCGCCGCGATCGGCGCCTGGTCCGATGGCGCCAGGGCGAGTGCCCGTCTGATTGCCGAAGGGGTCGACCAGGACGGCAAGCTGGCCGCAGGGATCGAGATCATTCTTCCGCCGGGGTGGAAGACCTATTGGCGCAATCCCGGTGACTCCGGCACCGCACCGGTGATCGATTTCTCCGCTTCGACAAATGTCGGCGATGCCCATGTCTATTTCCCGACGCCGCACCGCTACGATGATGGCTATTCGGTCACCAATATTTATGAGAACCGGGTGGTGCTGCCCGTCACCCTACCGGTCCTCGATCGCCAAAGTCCGATTGAGTTGGTGGTCAATATGAAGCTCGGGGTGTGCGAAATCGTGTGCATTCCCGAGTCGCTCGATCTGGTGCTGGATGTCCCGGCCACCGGACATGACGGCCGCGCTGCCAGGTTGCTGGCCGAAGCGCACGAGCGCCTGCCGCAATCTCCGGAGCCTGGCGTTTTTTCAGTTCTCGGCGTGGCCAGGGAAGGGGGCACCGACAAGCGTCCCGTGTTCACCGTCAACGCCATTGTCCCGGAGCCCGCGAGCGCCGAAATGTTCATTGAAGGACCCGAGGGCTGGTACCCCAACATCCCTAGATTCGCCGGTGAAATCGGTTCGCAGGCCGCCTATCGGGTGAAGTTCAGTCGCCTGGGCGCCAAGACACCGATCGAAGGCGCCGAGTTCCTGGTCTTGATCGTCTCCGGTGACCGCGCCATCGAGCAGGTGGTCAGCCTCGACTAGGCTGGCGCCGGCGTCGACCAGATCTTCTATCCCGGCGAGTTGGAAGCCATCGCCGAAGCCCGCAATCGTGCCGAGGGTATCGCCATTGCCGACAACACCTTGGCCGAACTCAGCGCCGCGGCCGCCGGTCTTGGTGTTGCAACGCTGGACGACATGGCCGTCGCTTAGAGCGACCGCGCTAGGCTCCGGTTGCCACTGACGAGATTGGGCCGCCCACCCCACTTGCCGTCCCCTCGACCACGCCGCCGCGATGGTCTATCGATCGCCGCAACAAAATCCCGCGGCGGGGGGACAGGTCACCATGATTGAAGTCGGAGAACGCCTGCCGGACGGCGCCTTCAGGGTGAAGGCGGACGACGGATCGGTCGAAGAAATATCGGTTGAGCAATTTTTCGCCGCTCGCAAAGTGGTGCTGGTCGGGCTGCCCGGTGCCTTCACCTCGACCTGTCACAACTCTCACGCGCCGCAATTCGTCGAAAATGCCGACGCCATGCGGGTGCGGGGCGTTGACGGCATTGCAATTCTGTCGGTCAACGATCACCACGTCATGAAGGCCTGGGCGCGGTCCCTCGATGGCGACGGAAAAATCGATTTCCTGGCCGATCCGATCGCCGACTTCACCCGTGCGATCGGTATGGACGTCGACATGAGCCGCGGCGGCCTTGGCGTTCGTTGCCGTCGGTTCTCGGCGGTGGTCGAGGACCGGGTGGTCGGAACCGTCAACCTCGAAGCGGAAGGCAGCCGCGGGGTGTCGGCGACCGGCGCGGCGACGATCCTGACCCAGCTCCAGCCCTGACTTTCACAACTCTTTGCGAAAATAGACGCGGTCGACGCCCTGCTCGTGGCCGCGGCCGATTTCGACATATCCCCGCGAGCCGTAGTAGGCGATGTTCTCGGTCATTTTCCTGTGGGTGTAGAGTTCGATCGCGGCGAGCCGCCGGGCCCTGGCCTCGTCCTCGGCAAACAGGATGAGACGCGAGCCGAGGCCCTGACCCTGTAATGTCGGGGCGATTGCGACGTTTTCGATCAGCACATGATCCCGCCGTGGATAAAGCACGATGAAGCCGGCGATCGCTTCGCCGGTATCGAGCACGTAGAGCTGTCGATCGTCGATGCTTTGCCCGAAATCGGCCTCCATCGGCGGCGGCTTCTTCCCCAAACGCGGCAGGTAAACTTCGTAGGCCGCCTGGGCGCACGCCTGAACCGCGGCGAGATCGGCGTGCTCGGCCAATCTGATGGTCGCTGTCACGGTACGGCTTCCGAGGTTTCTTGCCGGGATGCTTCGGTGCCGCCGCGGTGAGTCTCCAGCCCGGACCGGGCCAACGCGTCGGCACGCTCATTGCCATGGCTGCCGGCGTGCCCCTTGACCCAGTGCCAAGTGATCCGGTGGCGTGCCTGAACGCGATCAAGCTCCTGCCACAGAACGCTGTTCTTGACCGGCTTGCGGGCCGCCGTGCGCCAGCCGTTCCGTTTCCAGTTGACGATCCACTGGGTGATGCCGCCGCGCAGATATTGCGAATCGGTGTGGAGGTCGATGTCGCTCGGCCGCTTCACAACCCTCAGCGCCTCAATGGCCGCGGTCAGCTCCATCCGGTTGTTGGTCGTTTCGGCCTCGCCGCCGTTGAGTTCCTTCTCCACGCCGTTCCACTGCAAGAGCGCGCCCCATCCGCCGGGACCAGGATTGCCCGAGCACGCGCCATCGGTCCATATCGTCACGCGACCTTTCGCCATCATCGGTCGATTCCGTAGGCACCGGCGTCGCTCACACTGCGATGGAAGCGCAGCTTCTTGTAGTATTCGAGCGGGTCTTTTGGCACCACCAGCGCCCCGTCGGGGACGATGATCCAGTCATGCAGCCTGGTCAGCAGGAAGCGCAGCGCCGCACCGCGCGCCAGCAGTGGCAGGGCGTCGATTTCCGCTGCGGCCAGCGGCCGAACCGATCGATAGCCGGCCAGCAGCGCCCGTGCTTTGGTGACGTTGAAAGACAAATCGGTCTCGAAGCACCAGGCGTTCAGGCAGATCGCGACGTCGTAGGCGAACATGTCGTTGCAGGCGAAATAGAAATCGATCAGCCCGGACAGTTCGCTGCCCAGGAAGAAGACGTTGTCGGGAAACAAATCGGCGTGGACGATCCCGTTGGCCAGGCCACTTGGCCAGGTCGCTTCGGCGAGGTCGAGTTCGGCCTCGATCTGAGCGCCGAGGCCGGGCTCTACCTCGTCGGCTCGCCCCTGGCAGAGCTGGTAGAGCGGGCGCCAGCCCGGTACGGCCAGAGCATTGGCCCGCGACAGTTGAAAGCCGCTGCCGGCCAGGTGCAGTTCGGCCAGCGCCGCTCCAACGGCACGACAATGTTCGGCGGTCGGTCGCCGTACCCAAACGCCGTTGAGGAAAGTGACGATGGCCGCGGGCCGGCCGGCCAGCCGATTGAGGGCATTGCCCGAGCCGTCATGCACTGGCGTAGGGCACGAGATACTCCGCGCCGCAAGGTGGTCCATCAGTCCGAGAAAGAAGGGAAGATCATCCTCGGCCACGCGTTTCTCATAGAGGGTCAGGATGAATTGTCCGGCCTCGGTGGCCAACAGATAATTGGTGTTCTCGACCCCTTCGGCGATGCCCTTGAGCGACTGCACCGCGCCGAGATCATAACCGCGCATGAACGCGTCGAGTTCTTCATTGGCGAACTCTGTATAGACGGCCATGAATATCGTTACTCGACCGCTTCACGCAGTTCGCGCGGCAGATTGAACGTGACGGACTCGTCGGCGGTGATCACGGTTTCAACCCGAACGTTGAAGCGCTCGGCAAAGGCCTCGATCACTCCCTCGACGAGGATCTCCGGCGCCGAGGCGCCCGCGGTAATGCCGACCGAGCCGATGGCGGAGAACTGCTGCCAGTCAAGGTCGTGGGCGCGCTGGATCAGCACGGAAACCTTACACCCACTGCGTTCGGCGACCTCGCGAAGCCGCTGCGAATTGGATGAATTCGGGGCGCCGATCACCACCATGGCATCCACCCGTCGGGCGACCCGTTTGACCGCTTCCTGCCGATTGGTGGTGGCGTAACAAATGTCCTCCCGATGGGGCCCGACGATCGCCGGAAAGCGCTCCTTAAAGATGGCGACAATGGCTGCGGTGTCGTCGACCGAAAGGGTGGTCTGGGTGATGTACGCCAAAGCCTTCGCCGAGCGCGGCTCGAAGGTGCGGGCATCCTGTTCAGTTTCGACGAGGCGTATCGCGCCGGCCGGCAACTGTCCCATCGTTCCCTCCACCTCCGGGTGACCGGCGTGACCGACCAGCACGATTTCGCGGCCGCGGCGATGATGGATGTCGGCCTCCCGGTGAACCTTGGTGACCAGGGGGCAAGTGGCATCAAGACGGAACAAATTGCGCCGCCCGGCCTCTTCGGGCACCGATTTGGCGACCCCGTGGGCGGAGAAGATGACCGGCTGATCGGTGGCCGGGATCTCCGACAGCTCTTCGACAAAGACTGCGCCCTTGGCCTTCAGTCGATCGACGACAAAGCGGTTGTGGACGATTTCGTGACGTACGAAGACCGGAGCCCCGAATTTCCGCAGCGCCAGTTCGACGATCTGTATGGCGCGGTCGACGCCGGCGCAGAATCCACGCGGCGAGCAGAGCAGGATCTCAAGATCTGGCAGATCGGCGTTCGTCATCGAAAAGATTACTCAGAGTTGGTCGAACGGGCTCTAGGTGTGAATTTTCAGGACGTTGTCCATTCGGTCCTGTCGAGAGAAGCTGATGTCAGCCAACGTCAGTGATTCTCCGGAGGACCGAATGGACGTTCACCAGAATGCCCATCTTACGCCGAAAGGTCGAGAGGCCATGGTTCGCGCCGTCATGGATGAGGCCATGACGAAGGCTCAGGCCGCACGCCGTTTCAAGACAACGGCCAAGACCGTCGCCAAGTGGTTGGGCCGGTTTCGCGCGGAGGGCATTGCCGGGCTTGCCGACCGGTCCTCCAGGCCCCATTCCTCGCCAAGCCAAACGCCTTGGGCCACCGGCGAAGCGGTCGAGGTCTTGCGCCGGGCTCGTTGCACGCAGGACCACATCGCCCAGGAACTCGGCCTCAGCCGGGCGACCGTCAGCCGTATTCTCAAGCGGCGTGGCC
Organism: uncultured Bauldia sp.; assembly: GCA_963663975.2. Classification (GTDB taxonomy): domain Bacteria; phylum Pseudomonadota; class Alphaproteobacteria; order Rhizobiales; family Kaistiaceae; genus JANQRX01. Next base: position 732,381 of record CAXXRA010000015.1, read on the forward strand.
TCAGCCTGTTGTCCGCCCTCGAGCCCAACCAGCTGTTGTCCGCCCTCGAGCCCAACCACGCCCGCGCTATGAGCGCGAAACGCCAGGCGAAATCATCCATATGGACATCAAGAAGCTCGGTCGCTTCAATCGTGTCGGCCATCGCATCACCGGCGATCGCAGGCGCCAGAGCAACCAGCGCCATAACGGCACCGCGCCCGGTTGGGAGTATGTCCACGTCGCCATCGACGACCATTCCCGCATCGGCTTTGCCGACATCTTCCCGAACGAGAAAAAGGAAAGCGCCGTGGCCTTCCTCGAAGCCGCCGTAACCTACTTTGCCACCCTCGGCGTTACCATCACCCGCGTCATGACCGACAATGGATCATGCTACAGATCCAAGGCCTTCCGCGATGCCTGCCGAAGGCTCACCATCAAGCATATCCGCACCAAACCCTACACGCCTCAGACCAATGGCAAGGCCGAACGCTTCATCCAGACAATGTTGCGAGAATGGGCCTACGCAACCGAATTCCACAACTCAGACCAGCGAAAAGCAGATCTGCCGAAATGGCAGCACGCTACAACTGGCATCGACCCCATGCCAGCCTCAATCGACAAACACCAATCAGCCGACTCGGCCTGAACCGGGACAACCTGTTGAAGCTTCACAGCTAGGCCGGAACCTCTTCCTCTTCCACCTCGTCGGCGGAGCGGAAGATCAGCTTGCTGGCTTCGGCCGCCGACATCGGCTGGCCGTACAGGAAGCCCTGAACGTATTCGCAGCCGAGATCGTAGAGCTCGATTTCGTCCGCTTCGGATTCCGCGCCCTCGGCCACCACCTCCATATTGAGATCATGGGCCAGTGCGATGATCGACCGCAGGATGACGTTTCGTCCGCTTGAGCCGTGACCGCGCACGAAGGTCTGGTCGATCTTGATGGTATCGAACGGGAAGCGCTGCAGATAGGACAGCGACGAATAGCCGGTTCCGAAATCGTCAAGCGACAGACCGGCGCCCAATTCGCGCACCCGAGTGAGCACCTGAGCGGTGTATTCCGGATTTTCCATCACCAGGCTCTCGGTCACCTCCAGTTTGAGGGAGCCCTGGGCGATGTTGGAGCGCACCAGCACGGTCTTGACGTCATTGATCAGGTCGTGGCGCAGAAGCTGCCGACTGGAAATGTTGACGCTGGTGAACAGCGTCACGTGGCGACCCAGCCCCTCCTGCCATTCGGCCAGTTGCCTGGCGGCGCGATCGAGCACGAACAGGCCGAGCGGGATGATCAGGCCGGTGCGCTCGGCCAGCGGAATGAAATCGCCGGGCGGGATGCGGCCGAGCTTGGGATGATCCCAACGGACCAGCGCCTCGAAGCCGGCGATGGTCTTGTCCTCGAGCCGCACCACCGGCTGATACAGCACTTTGATTTCATCGCGCCCGAGCGCCCGCCGGAGATCGGACTCCAGCGTGGCCAGGTCGCTGCCGTGCTGCCGCAGTGCCGGCCGAAACGCTTCGATGCGGTCGCCGCCGAGCCGCTTGGCGTGAAAGGTCCCCATCTCGGCGTCGGTCACCATTTCCTGCGGTTCGCTCTGCTTGCCGTCATGCATGGCGATGCCGATGGATGCGGTCAGAAAGACTTCCTTTTCACCGAGCGTGATAGGTGCGCGCAGTGTACGACGGACCGACTCGGCAAAAGCGGCGACCCGGTCGGCCTGGCTTTCCGATATCAGCATGAATGCGAACTGATCGCCGGACAGGCGGGCCAGCGTATCCTGGGGCTTGAGCAGGCGCGCGAGCCGGCGGGCGATGGTCAATAGGATCGAATCGCCGACCGCCAGACCGAACCCGTCATTGACCTGTTTGAACCTGTCGATATCGAGGACGAACACCGACGGCGGAGTTGTACCTTCCGCCTTGGCACGGGTCATTGCCGCCGCCAGCCGGTCGATGAAGAGTTCGCGATTGGGCAGCCCGGTCAGATTGTCGTGAACGGCATCGTGGAGCAGCCTTTCCTCGGCGGTGCGCTGTTCGGTCACGTCGAGCATCGTCCCGATACAGCGCGACACTTCACCGTCCGATCCCAGCACCGGCCGGGCCCGCAGATGGAACCAGCGGTAATGGCCGTCCTCGCAGCGAAGCCGGAAATCATGGGCGATCCGCCCGCGGCGCAACTGTACGATCGTGTCGAGCGCCGCCTTGAAGCGGTCGCGATCGCCGGCGTGGAGCACGTCGAGCCAGGTTCGCGCCGGGCCCTCCAGGCGGCCGCGTTCCAGCCCCAGCAGATTTTCCGCCTCCGCACCGGTGTAAATACGGTCGCGAGTGACGTCCCAGTCCCACACGATGTCGCCGGCACCGGTCAACGCCAGAGCGCGCCGTTCGGTGTCGCCGAGCGGTCCATGCATGACCACGCCGCCCGCGAAGGCGTGCTGCAACACCGTGAATCCGATACACAGCACGATCAGCACCAGGCCGCCGGCGAGCGCCGGCTGAACCACGTCGTTGACCAGATTGCCGGTGATCGTCAGCCACGCCGCGAACGACCACACCAGCAGCAGAACCCAGGTCGGGATCAGCATGATCGCCCGGTCGAATTTGTGGGTCGCCAGATAGGCGATGATGACGAAACCGAGGATTCCGGTCACGCCGAAGGAAAAGCGGGCAATACCGGAAGCCACTGATGGTTCGATGACGGCAACACCCAACAGCACCGCCAGCCCGACCAGCCAGCCGACGGTCAGATGGCTGTAGCGCACGTGCCAGCGGTTGAGGTGAAGGTAGGTGTAGGCGAACACCACCAGCGATGCCGCCAGGAAGACCTCGGCTCCTGCCCGCCACGTCTGATCGGCGCCCGGCGTGATATTGATCAGTCGATTCCAGAAACCGAAGTCGATCAGCAAATAGGCCAGGACAGCCCAGGCGAGCGCTGCGGTGGCCGGGAACATGGCCGTCCCCTTGACCACGAAAACGATGGTCAGGAACAGGGCCAGCAAGCCCGATATGCCGAGCACGATGCCGCGATACAGGGTGAAATTGTTGATCGCATCCTTGTAGCTGTCGACGTCCCACAAATGGAGTTGCGGCAGTTCCGAGGTGCGAAGTTCGACCACGAAGGTGACCACCGAGCCGGGATCGAGGGTGATGCGAAAGACATCGGCTTCCTGGCTCGCTTGCCGGTCGGGCGCAAAGCCCTGGCTTGGCGTGATATTGGCGATCCGCGAGGCACCGAGATCGGGCCAGAACAACCCGGAGCCGGCCAGCCGGAAATGGGCTGCGACCAGCAGCCGGTCGACCTGCTGATCGCCGTTATTGGCGAGCGCGAAAACGCTCCAGAACGATCCGTCGGCACGGTCCCGGGCGCGCACTTCGATGCGGCGAACGATACCGTCGGCGCCCGGCGCCGTAGAAATCTGGATGCGATCGCTCGGCTCGGTAAAGAACTGCAGTGCCGCCGTGACGTCGAGCGTGCGCCCGTCCAGCGGTATCGCGACCGCATCGAGTGCGACCGCGGAATTGCCACCCACGGCCAAGACCAGCCATGCCGCCACCAGGGCCGCGAAATAACGGATCACCGACCAGGATCCTCCAGAATCCGTCAACGCCAATTGCGAAGATTACTATGTCGATCGGTCGGGTGAGACAAGCTGGAGTCCTTTCGACCAACTCGGAGCCATTCTGACGGCGCAAAATCGCCCGTCCCTTCGGGAAACAGAATTGACCCAGAGTTGGTCGAAAGGGCTCCAGCCGCCATTCTCAGCAGCGGGGATCGTTGCGAACCAGTCCGTAGAGGAGATGATCCTGCCAACGGCCGTCGATACACAGATACTGGCGGGCATAACCCTCGCGTGAAAATCCGACTTTTTCGAGCAGCCGGACCGACGCGGTATTGTTGGGCAGGCACGCGGCGTCGATCCGGTTGAGCTGCAGCGTATCAAACGAAAAACTGACCACCGCCCTGACCGCGGCGGTCATGAAACCCTTGGCGGCGTAGCGCTCGCCCATCCAGTAGCCGAGCACGCCGGACTGGGACACGCCGCGCTGGATCTGGCCGAGTGTGACACCGCCCAGGAGCGTCTCCCCGTCGGGTGAAAAGATGAAGAACGGATAGCCGGTGCCGCTTCGCATCTCGCGCTGATAGCGGCGGATGCGCCTTCTGAACGCCAGACGGGTCACATCGTCGGCTGGCCAGATCGGTTCCCACGGCGACAAAAAAGCCCGGCTCTCTTCGCGCAGCCTGCTCCATTGCGAATGGTCCCCGACCAATGCTGCGCGCATGAGCACCCTCTCGCCGCGCAGCGTCGGGTTGATTGGATGGTTGCTCAGGGAACGCAGAAGGGCCAAACCGCTTGCTCCCAAAATACGTCAGGCTTGGCGGGCTGCACCAAACCGGCGCGCAATGTCGTCGTGTCCCGGCATCTGCTCCAGCCGGCCAACCCCGGCGATCGTCGGCGGACTGCCGCTGATGATGTCCGCCGCCAGTGCCTCGATATCGCTGATACTGATTTTGTTCGTGCGCGCGATCAACTCGTCGGCCGGGACGATGCGGCCGAAGAGCTGAAGCTGCCGGGCAAGTTGGCCGGCCCGCGAAGCCGGATTTTCGAGGGTCATGAGCAGGCCGGCACGCAGCTGAGCCTTGGCGCGGGCCAGTTCCTGCTCGGTGATATCGTGCGTGGCGCGCTCGAGTTCATCGAGCAGAACCGGCATCAACTCGCCCACATCGCTCGGGCTGGTGGCGGCGTGGACGCCAAAAACGCCGGTATCGGCAAAGCTCCAGTGAAACGCGTAGATCGAGTAACAAAGTCCCCTTTTTTCACGGATTTCCTGGAACAGACGCGACGACATGCCGCCGCCCAGAATGCCGGCGAGAAGTTGGGCGGTATAGTACTCGTCCGACCCGTAGGGACGGCCCTCAAAGCCAATGACGATCTGGGTCTCCATGAGGTCGCGTTGTTCGAACATTTCGCCGCCGACATAACTCGCCCGCTTGGCCGGTGGGCCCGAATCGGTCGGGAGATCGCCGAACCATCCGTCCACCCGCTGCACGAATGCGTCGTGGTCGACGGCGCCGGCCGCGGCGACCACCATGGCCGGACCGCGATAATGGCGGGTGAGGTAGGTGTCGAGCATGTCCGGGACAACGCCGGACACGGTGTCGGCAGTCCCCAGAATGGAACGGCCGATCGCCTGACCGGGATAAGCGGCCTCGGAGAAGAGGTCGAACACCCGGTCATCCGGGGTATCCAGAGCGGCGCCGATCTCCTGCAGGATCACATGCTTTTCGCGCTCGAGCTCGCCGGTGTCGAAAACGGAATTTCTCAGGATGTCGCCGAGGATGTCGAGGCCGAGGCCGATATCGGGCTTCAGCACACGGGCAAAGTACGAGGTCGTCTCGACGCTGGTTGCCGCGTTGACCTCGCCCCCGACCGCCTCGATCTCCTCAACGATCTGCGCGGCGGTGCGGCTGCGGGTGCCCTTGAAGGCCATATGTTCCAAGAGATGGCTGAGACCGTGTTCGCGGTCCTGCTCGGACCTGGCACCGGCGCCGACCCATACGCCGAGCGCGGCGCTCTCCAGATGATCCATCCGATGCGAGACCACCCTGAGGCCGGATTGCAGCGATGTCAGCCGGACGGGCACTGGCTAGAGTCCTTTCGACCAACTCTGGGTCAATTCTGTTTTTCGATTGGCGAGGCGATCCGTCGTCGAAACGATCGACGGGCGATACCGCCGTATCGTTCGAGATCGGTTCGGCGTTGGGCGCCCGCCAATCGGAAACCCGAAGGGACGGGCTATTTTGCGCCAATTCCTACGCGATGTCTCTCGACCGTATCCAGATACGCTCATCGAGCCCTCACTTGATCTCGTCACAAAATCGCTCCGTCAGAATGGCTCAGAGTTGGTCGAAAGGGCTCTAGGTGTGAATTTTCAGGACGTTGTCCATTCGGTCCTGTCGAGAGAAGCTGATGTCAGCCAACGTCAGTGATTCTCCGGAGGACCGAATGGACGTTCACCAGAATGCCCATCTTACGCCGAAAGGTCGAGAGGCCATGGTTCGCGCCGTCATGGATGAGGCCATGACGAAGGCTCAGGCCGCACGCCGTTTCAAGACAACGGCCAAGACCGTCGCCAAGTGGTTGGGCCGGTTTCGCGCGGAGGGCATTGCCGGGCTTGCCGACCGGTCCTCCAGGCCCCATTCCTCGCCAAGCCAAACGCCTTGGGCCACCGGCGAAGCGGTCGAGGTCTTGCGCCGGGCTCGTTGCACGCAGGACCACATCGCCCAGGAACTCGGCCTCAGCCGGGCGACCGTCAGCCGTATTCTCAAGCGGCGTGGCCTCAGCCTGTTGTCCGCCCTCGAGCCCAACCAGCCACGCCCGCGCTATGAGCGCGAAACGCCAGGCGAAATCATCCATATGGACATCAAGAAGCTCGGTCGCTTCAATCGTGTCGGCCATCGCATCACCGGCGATCGCAGGCGCCAGAGCAACCAGCGCCATAACGGCACCGCGCCCGGTTGGGAGTATGTCCACGTCGCCATCGACGACCATTCCCGCATCGGCTTTGCCGACATCTTCCCGAACGAGAAAAAGGAAAGCGCCGTGGCCTTCCTCGAAGCCGCCGTAACCTACTTTGCCACCCTCGGCGTTACCATCACCCGCGTCATGACCGACAATGGATCATGCTACAGATCCAAGGCCTTCCGCGATGCCTGCCGAAGGCTCACCATCAAGCATATCCGCACCAAACCCTACACGCCTCAGACCAACGGCAAGGCCGAACGCTTCATCCAGACAATGTTGCGAGAATGGGCCTACGCAACCGAATTCCACAACTCAGACCAGCGAAAAGCAGATCTGCCGAAATGGCAGCACCGCTACAACTGGCATCGACCCCATGCCAGCCTCAATCGACAAACACCAATCAGCCGACTCGGCCTGAACCGGGACAACCTGTTGAAGCTTCACATCTAGGCCGCCTCGGCCACGGCGCGTGATCGGGCCAGGATGAACTCCTCGACCGCTGCACGGTCGTTGGGAAGCTGATCGAAGTTCTCGGTTGCGTCCATGATGCCGGCCAGTCGCGGGGGCAGGGCGGGTTCAACTCCGGCCGCTGCCTGTACGGCGTCGGGAAACTTGGCCGCGTGGGCGGTGGCCAGCGTCACCATCGGCGTACCGGGAACCGCCATGCGCGCCGCCACCGCCAGCCCGACGGCGGTATGGGGATCGGCCAGGAAGCCGGTGCCACGATAGATCGCCCGGATGGTTTCCGCGGTTTCCCGCTCGTCTGCCCGGCCGGCGTCGAAGGCCTCCCGGATCGCCTCGAGCGCTGCCGATTCAACCGCGAAGGACCCGCTTTCGGCCAGATCGTCCATCATCCGGCGCACCTCTTCGGCTCGCCTGCCGGCAGCTTCGAACAGCAGCCGCTCGAAATTGGACGAGATCTGGATATCCATCGACGGCGAGGTCGTCGCCACCACGTCGCGCACCTGGTAGCTGCCCGATGCCAGTGTCCGGGTCAGGATATCGTTGACGTTGCTGGCCACCACCAGCCGGTCGATCGGCAATCCCATGCGCTTGGCCACGTATCCGGCGTAGATGTCGCCGAAATTGCCTGTCGGCACCGTGAATGAGACCTTCCGATCGGGCGCGCCGAGCGCGACCGCGGCGGTGAAATAGTACGTGATCTGGCCGAGAATGCGCGCCCAGTTGATCGAGTTCACCCCGGCCAGTCGGGCTTGCTGGCGGAATGCAGTGTGCCCGAACAGCTGTTTGAGGATCGCCTGACAGTCGTCGAAGGTGCCGTCGACGGCGACGGCATGAACGTTATCGGCAGTCGCGGTTGTCATCTGCCGTTGCTGGATGGGCGACACGCGACCACGCGGGAACAGAATGAACACGTCGGCATTGTCACGGTCGCCGAAGGCATCGATGGCCGCCGCGCCGGTGTCGCCGGAGGTGGCGCCGACGATGGTCACGCGCTCGTCCCGTTCCGCCAGCACATGATCCATGAGCCGCGCGAGGAGTTGCATGGCGACGTCCTTGAACGCCAGCGTCGGGCCGTGAAAAAGTTCCATAACCCAGTTGCCGGGCGTCAGCTGGACCAGCGGCGCGACCGCCCCGTGATCGAAGCCGGCATAGGCTTGGCGGCAGATCGCGCCAAGCCGGTCATCCTCGATCGTGCCGCCGACATAGGGCTGGATCAGCCGAAAGGCTGTTTCGGCGAAGTCCACTCCGGCAAGATCGGCGATGCGATCGCGGCTCAGCTTCGGCCACGCGACAGGGACGAAAAGCCCACCGTCGCTTGCCAGTCCGGCAAGCAGGATATCGTCGAATCCGGCCGTGGGCGCCCGGCCGCGCGTACTCACATACTTCATGTCGATGACGGGTTCTCTCCCGCGTGGCGACTTCTTGTCTCCACGTTTGTCCACCAGATAACTAGAGCTCTTTCAACCAACTCTGAGCCATTCTGACGGAGCGATTTTGTAACAAGATCAAGTCAAGCTTCGATGAGCGTATCCGGATACGGTTGAGGAGCTTGGCGCCGGAATTGGTGCAAAAAATGGCCCGTCCCTTCGGGTTCCCGATTGGCGGGCGCCCAGCGCCGAACCAATCTAGGACGATGCGGGGGGCATCGCCCGTCGATCGCTTCAACGCTGGATCGTCTCCCCAATCGGGAACAGAATTGACCCAGAGTTGGTCGAAAGGACTCTAGCGACCGCAACGATGGCGGGCAAGTTGTCACGGTAAAGCGCCCCGGCATGTCGCCATGGTCCGGCGGCACTGCTATAGAACGGCCCGCCCGCGGCCTGAGTCGACGAGGGAGATGGGATTGTTTGCCCGCAGATTGGTTTTCCGCGAGGCGCGAGGCGCTCGGTGGCAGTTGCGGCGGTGTGTGTGCTCCTGGTCGGCTGCGCCAGTACCGGCGGCGGCGGGGGCGGCGGGATTTCGAATCTGTTCGGCGGCCGATCAAACAGCGCCCAGGAACTCGACTTCGACCCCGATGTCTTTCTGAGGCCCGGCTACTGCCCCCCCGTCGACATCCGGATTGGTGCCGAGACGCTGCGGGTCTACGTCAGGGGTCAGGAAGAAAATCAGGATCAGATCCGTTACCAGGCTTCGATCGGCAAGACGGCGCGCGAGTGCAGCATGCCGGCCGCCGGAACCATGGCGGTGAAACTCGGGGTCGGCGGGCGCGTGGTGGCCGGTCCCAAGGGCGGTCCTGGCAGCGTCGAACTTCCGCTGCGCGTTGCCGTCATCCGGCAAAGCGACAACGGTGGCCTGTTTACCGAACTGTTCCGTGTTCCCGTCGCCTTGGCGGCACCGAGCTACAGCGCCAATTTTTCTCAGGTCATCAATCAGATCAGTTTTCCGCTGGGGCCGGACGATCACGACCTCATCGTCTATGTCGGCTTCGATTTGAACGCCGGCTAGAGGCGCTTTTCTCACAGCTGATTGACTCACGCCGGCGCCCCCTTACAATTGGCGCCGGCCGAAACGTGGTCGCGTTTCGGCTAGCGCGTCGGTGATCACGTTGCTGTTTTTTGGCAGTCCGTGGTGCCTGCCCGACCCGCTCCACCTGACCGTCGGGAGAGACCGCAAGAAAGCGGCGCCGAAGGAGCAACCGCCCCGGAAACTCTCAGGCAAACGGACCGATGGTTGGCGACACTCTGGAAAGCAGCAGGCGCCGGAACGCCTGCTCACCGAAGGAGTAACCGCTACGGCGGGAATCTCTCAGGTTCTCCGGACAGAGGGGGCGCGGACGCCGAAGGCCGATCCGCGACACCGTCTTCCGTCGAGGATCTGGACCCTTGAGCGACCCGATTTCCGATCAAACACTACGCCAGACTCCATTGGCCGACCTGCACCGGGACTTGGGCGGGCGCATGGTGCCGTTCGCCGGCTTTGCCATGCCGCTGCAATTCCCGTCCGGGATTCTGGCCGAGCACAATCAGGTCAGATCCGCGGCCGGCCTCTTTGACGTTTCCCATATGGGGCAGGTTTCATTGGTCGGTGACAACGTCGAGGCGGTCGCCGCGGCCCTGGAGACGGTCACGCCCGGCAACATCATCGGGCTGGCGCCGGGCCGCATGCGCTATACCGTGCTGCTCGGCGATGACGGCGGCATCATCGACGATCTGATGGTCACCCGCCCGTCGCCGGACAATGGCGAGCGCCGCCTGGCGCTGGTGGTCAACGCCGATCGCCGGGACCGCGATCTCGCCTATCTGCGCCAGCGACTGCCGGGGATCGACGTCAAACTCCATGATGACCGGGCGCTGCTGGCGCTGCAGGGGCCGCAGGCGGCGGCCGCGCTCGAACGTCATGCGGCCGGTGCCTCGGACCTGCGGTTCATGGCCTCGGCGACCTTCGACTGCGACGGCATCGCCTGCCAGGTATCGCGCTCCGGCTACACCGGCGAGGACGGTTTCGAGGTATCGGTCGCGGCTGCCGAATTGGTCTCGGTGGCGCGCGCGCTGCTGGACGAAGCCGAAATCGAACCCATCGGTCTCGGCGCCCGCGATTCCCTCAGGCTGGAGGCCGGCCTGTGCCTGTACGGCCACGATCTGAACGAGACCACCTCGCCGGTCGAGGCCGATCTTGGCTTCACCATCGCCAAGCGCCGGCGCGAGGAGGGCGGCTTTGCCGGGGCAGAGCGCATTCTCGGCGAACTTCGCGACGGCCCTGCGCGCCTGCGGGTCGGCCTGCAACTCGATGGCCGGGCGCCGGCCCGTGAGGGCGCCGAGATCCTTGATGACGCCGGCCGCAAGGTCGGCATCGTCACCTCCGGCAGCTTCGGCCCCACCGCCGGCGTGGCGATCGCCATGGGCTATGTCGAGCCATCCGCCGCGGTCAGCGGAACCATCCTCACCTTGAAGGTTCGGTCGCGGGACCTGGCCGCCACGGTCGTCGAAATGCCGTTCGTTCCTCACCGCTATCACAAGAAACCGGCTTAGGAGATCAACCCCCATGAGCACGCGCTACACGCCCGATCACGAATGGGTGCGCCTCGACGGCGACACGGCCCTGATCGGGATCAGCAATTACGCCCAGGAGCAGCTTGGCGACATTGTCTTCATCGAACTGCCCGAAACCGGCAAAATGCTGAAGAAGGGCGACGAATTCGCGGTGGTGGAATCGGTCAAGGCGGCCAGCGAGGTGTTTGCACCGATCGCCGGCGAGGTCGTCGAGACCAACGACGCACTGACCAGCGACCCGGAGAAGGTCAACGCGTCGGCCGAGGGCGACGGCTGGTTTCTCAAACTCAAGCTGTCGGATCCCGGCGAGTTCGAATCACTGATGGACCAGGAGGCGTATCTGGCCTTTCTGGAGACGATCTGAGGGCCGAAGAGCCATGCGCTACCTTCCCCATAGCGACGAAGATCGTCAGGCAATGCTGGCCCGCATCGGGGTCGAGGCGATCGATGACCTGTTTGCCGAGGTGCCGGTGGCGGCCCGCCTTGACGGTCTCGACAATATCCCCGACGGCCGCAGCGAACTGGAAGTCGAGCGCATCATGTCGGCCATGGCCAGGCGCAACGTCGCCGCCGGATCGGTGCCGTTCTTCCTCGGCGCCGGGGCCTACCGTCACCACATCCCGGCGACCGTCGATCACGTCATCCAGCGTTCGGAATTCCTGACCTCCTACACGCCCTATCAGCCCGAGGTGGCGCAGGGGACGCTGCAATATCTGTTCGAGTTTCAAACCCAGATGGCCAATCTGACCGCGATGGATGTCGCCAATGCCTCGATGTATGACGGCTCGACGGCGACCGCCGAGGCGGTGCTCATGGCCCATCGGCTGACCAGGCGCGACAGAGCCGTCCTGTCCGGCAGTCTGCACCCTCAATACCGCGATGTGGTCGAGACGATTTCCAAGGCCTCGGGCAAGCGCACCACGACGCTGCCTGCCGATCCGACGGCGCAGGAGGATCTGCTCGCCGCCATCGACCAGGACACCTCCTGTGTCGTTGTCCAGTCGCCGTCGTTCTATGGCCACCTGATCGACCTGCGGCCGATCGCCGACAAGGCCCACGCGGTCGGCGCGTTGTTGGTCTCGGTGTTCACCGAGATTGTTGCCCTCGGCCTGGTCGAGCCGCCGGGCGCCCAGGGTGCCGATATCGTCGCCGGCGAGGGCCAGTCGATCGGCAACCCGCTTGGCTTCGGCGGCCCCTATGTCGGGCTGTTCGCCACCCGCGACCGGTTTGTGCGCCAGATGCCCGGTCGGGTCGCCGGAGAAACGGTCGATGTGAAGGGGCGAAGGGGATTCGTGCTGACCCTGTCGACCCGCGAGCAGCATATTCGCCGCGACCGGGCGACCTCGAACATCTGCACCAATGCCGGTCTATGCGCGCTGGCCTTTACGGTTCATATGACCCTCCTGGGGGAGCGCGGGCTGACCCGGCTGGCGCGGCTCAACCACGCCCACGCGGTCGAACTCAGCGATGCCCTGGCAGCGGTCCCCGGCCTCACCGTCCTCAACGACACCTTCTTCAATGAGTTCGCGATCCGGGTGAACGGCGAGGCCGCCGAGATCGTCGACCTTCTGGCATCGCGCGGCGTGCTGGCCGGGGTGCCGGTATCACGGCTCGAACCGGACAACCCGGATGTGCGCGATGTGATCGTGGTCGCCGCGACCGAGCTGACCACCGGCGACGATCGCCGCGCCCTGGTCTCCGCGTTGACGGAGGCGCTGGCATGAAGGGTGATCTGGGTCGTCCGACACAAGCCCCGGCCGCCGGCGCTGCCATGGCGGACAAAACCTTTACCGGCAATCGCGGCCTTCAGATCGAGGAAGCGCTCCTGTTCGAGATCGGCCGCAGCGACGGCTCCGGGGTCGATCTGCCCGAGCCGCCTGATATCGACCAGCGACTGGGCGGCCAGGCGCGCACCGCCGCACTCAACCTGGCCGGCTTGTCCGAGCCCGAGACGATGCGTCACTACGTGCGTCTCTCGCAGAAGAACTACGCCATCGATTCCGGTATCTTTCCGCTTGGATCGTGCACGATGAAGCACAATCCGCGGCTCAACGAGAAGATCGTGCGGATGCCCGGCTACGCCGACATCCATCCGCTGCAGCCGACCTCGACGGTCGAGGGCGCCCTGGCGCTGATCGCCGAACTGGCGCGCTGGCTGACCGAGATGACCGGGATGGCGGCGGTCGCCATGAGCCCCAAGGCCGGCGCCCATGGCGAGCTTTGCGGCATGCTGACGATCGTCGAGGCGCTGGCCGCGCGCGGTGAAAGCCGGACCGACGTGCTGGTGCCGGAATCGGCCCATGGCACCAATCCGGCGACCGCGGCCACGGTCGGCTATCGCGTGGTCGACATACCGGCCCGTGATGACGGCTCGGTCGATCCCCGCGCCGTCGCCGAACGCCTCCACGGCAACGTCGCCGCGATCATGCTGACCAACCCCAACACCGCCGGTTATTTCGAGCGCGACGTGATCGAGATTGCGGAGGCCGTCCACGCCGCCGGAGCCTATTTCTACGCCGACGGTGCCAACTTCAACGCCATCGTCGGCAAGGCCAGGCCGGGTGATCTGGGCGTCGATGCCATGCACATCAATCTGCACAAGACGTTCTCGACCCCCCATGGCGGTGGCGGGCCGGGCGCCGGCCCGGTGGTGTTGTCTGAGGCCCTGGCGCCGTTCGCGCCGCTGCCGTTCATCCGCCTCGACGATGGCAAGCCGCATCTTGTTGAGACGATGGCGCAAACCCAAGGGACCAGCGAACGGCCGTTCGGGCGCATGACGGCCTTTCACGGCCAGATGGGCATGTTCGTGCGGGCGCTGAGCTACATGCTGTCTCACGGCGCCGACGGCATGCGGCAGGCGTCGGAAGACGCCGTGCTCAACGCCAACTACATCCGCGCCGGCCTGTCCGACCTGATGAGCCTGCCTTATGGCGATCGCCCGTGCATGCACGAGGTTCTGTTCGACGACGGCTTTCTCGAGGACAGCGGCGTGAGCACCCTCGATTTCGCCAAGGCGATGATCGACGAGGGCTATCATCCCATGACCATGTACTTCCCGCTGGTGGTCCATGGCGCGATGCTGATCGAGCCGACCGAATCGGAATCGAAGGCGTCGCTGGATCTGTTCGTGGCGACCCTGCGCGATCTGGTTATGCGGGTTCAGCGCAAGGAGACGGAAGGGTTTACCAGCGGGCCGCGACTTGCTCCGCGCGGCCGCCTCGACGAGACAAGGGCGGCCCGACAGCCGCGACTGAAATGGCAACCGCCGGAACCGTTCAGCGACGCGGCGGAGTAGCTGGACCGTCTCGCGATTGCTACCGTCGCATGTCATCAGCGGGCGCGGAACCTGCTCATTCGCGGAGACACAATGCGGGTCTTGGTCACCGGCAGCAGCGGTCATTTGGGTGAAGGACTCGTCCGCAGACTGCGCGCGCAAAGCCATGACGTGGTCAGCGCCGATATCAAGCCGTCGCCGCATACTTCGAACGTCGGTTCAATCCAGGACCGCGCGTTTGTCCACCGCTGCATGGTCGGCTGCGAGGCGGTCGTGCACGCCGCAACGCTGCACAAACCGCATCTGGCGACCCACGACCGTCAAGCCTTTGTCGACGTCAATGTCACCGGAACGCTCAACCTGTTGGAGGAGGCGCGCGCCGGAGGGGTGAAATCCTTCGTTCTGGCCAGCACCACCAGCACCTTCGGCGAGGCGCTCCGTCCCGGGCCGAGCGAACCCGCCGCATGGATCACCGAGGACGTCCCGCCGATCCCGAGGAACATCTACGGGGCCACCAAGCTGGCGGCGGAACACCTTTGCCAGGTGTTCCACCGTAGCTACGAGCTTCCCTGCCTGGTGCTCAGGGTCTCCCGGTTCTTCCCGGAACCGGACGACGACGAGCAGACTCGCGAGACCTACGCGGACGACAACGCCAAGGCGAATGAGTATCTGTTCCGGCGGGTCGATCTCGAAGACGCGGTCAAGGCGCATATTCTGGCCATCGAGCGCGCTCCGGAACTCGGCTTTGGCCGCTATATCATCAGTGCAACGTCACCGTTTGAGCGCTCGGACATGGTCGAACTCCGGAGTGAGGCACCTTCCGTGGTCAGCCGTTATTTTCCGGATTTCCGTCAACGGTACGAGGCGTGCGGCTGGGCCATGTTTCCCGGCATCGGCCGGGTTTACGTCAACCAGCGCGCCCGCGCTGAACTCGGCTGGGCGCCGGAATTCGATTTCGGATTTGTGCTGCGGATGCTCAAGGAGAACAGGGATTTCCGCAGTCCGCTGGCACGTGCTGTCGGATCAAAGGGCTACCATGAAGGTGAATTTGCCGACGGACCGTATCCGGTCGAGGCGTAATTCGTCACGTCCGGGCTAGACCGTCTCGCGGCGCCACGATCGCAGCGCCGCTGCGGTCGCCGGAAAATCGGCCATGCGGTTGATCAAGGTGTCGGCGCCGGCATCGGTCAGCGCGTCGGCATGGCCGGGCCATGAATGGCCGGCGCCGGTGAAGCCGACCACCCGCATACCGGCCGCCTTCGCCGCGGTCACGCCGACGGCGGAATCTTCCAGCACCACGCACTCGGCCGGGTCGGCGCCGAATTGTTTGGCGCCGTAAAGGTAGACATTGGGCAAGGGTTTTGCTTCGCGTGTGCCGACCTCCTGGGCCGAGAAGATGTTGGGCTCGAAGCGTGAATAAAGCTGGGTCCGCTCCAGCGTCAGCTTCAGCCGGTTCGCGCTCGAATTGGAACACACGCATCGCGGGCCTTCCAGGACGTCGAGCATGTCGTGAATGCCCTCCATCGGATCGACCTCTTCGGCGAGGCGCTGGTCGAGTTCGGCGCGCTGTACCTCGACAAAGTCATCCGGCAGCTTGCGGCCGAGCTCCTGTTCGGCGGTTTCCTTGATCGCGATGATGGTCGAGCCGGCGAAACGATGCATGATCTCTTCCGCGGTGATCTCGAGGCCGGCCTTGGCCAGATGCTCGGCATCGACTTCCGCGGCGATGATCTCCGAATCGATCAGCACTCCGTCGCAATCGAACAGGTTGAGCATGGCTGGCTCCGGCTTCGGCAGGGGGTGGTCCGGGTACTATCGTTTTACTGCGGCCGGCGGAAGGGCACCGACCGCATGGCAGGGTTGCCAAGCAACGGTATCGGCTGGGCGGATTTGGCATGCCTGACATGGCGCAAAAAATACCAAGTGAGGAGATTTGAGGGGTGACGGACAACGAAAAACGTCCCGGCGAAATCGCCCTGCCTTGGTTCGAGGCGGTCGACGGCGCCGCTGATCGCGGATCGCCGGTGTAGACGGCAGGTTGGCTCCGAACGCCCGCCGCGATCAGGCGAATAGTGGCCATTTAGCACCCAAGAACGGCCGCGAAGTCGCTCCCCTCAGCCGGGAGCGCGACCCATTCGGCCGTCCACTCAACCGTGTGCGGCGAGGGTCGAATTTTCAGCCGAATGCCCATTGTGCTACCATTGGTGGTAACTGGGCGGCGACATCCGGGGCCAAAGCCATTTGAGAAGTCCCGGTTATTTGGCGTAGCCTAATGTAAATTTGCGCGAGTAAACTTGGAGGATGTCATGAAAACGAACTCTACCATCTGGTTGGTGATCATCGGACTGATCGGTGCCCTATCGTCCTTTTTGTTTTTCAATCACTTCACCACGATTGAGTTCAATGACATTGATGCGACGAGCGTCCCAAAGGTGTTGCTGGGGTTGACCTTCGTCGCGCTGTTGATCGAAAGAGCGACCGAAGTCTACGTGAACATGGAAAAACAGCCCGCACAAATTGATCCGGCAATCAGCAACTTGATGCTGGCGGAAGCCGAACTCGCCCGGACCCAGAACGCGGTAACCCAGGCTCAGGCCAATCCCGCCATCGCCGCCAGCGCTATGAAGGATCTGAACACCGACCTCAAGAAAGCCTACGCCAATCATCAGACAACATTAGCCGACGCCGCGCCGGAGAAGGAAAAAGCGAGCAACGAGCGCCGCCAGCGCACGACGATCCTGGCGATGGTGCTCGGCGTGCTTGCCGCCATCGTCGGCGCCCGTGCGCTGGGCCCTTTTGTCGATCCAAGCCAGTTGGCCGAAGGTGTCGTCTGGGGAGGTCAAAGCGCTTGGTTTGCCGGCGTTGACGTGCTCATCACCGGAGCCCTTTTGGCCGGCGGCGCTGACGGCATCCACCAGATCGTCAACCGCTTCCTGGAATTTGCCAAGAAAAAGCCCTGATATTGCGGGACGTCCGCTCTGTCGGTCATTCCCGTGACGCTGTGCGAGGAGGTCAAGTTGCCGCCAGGTTGGTACTGGCGTCGCGCCTCCTAGAAGCGGACTTTGTCGATCCCGCCTCCGGGCTACCGCCCGCTGCGGGGTGGCGTGGATGCTCGTAATCGGCGGACTGCGCGGGCCACCGATCGCATCGATCCTTGGCGCTCTTGTCGGTGTGGCGTGTGCGCATATGATTGCGGGCAATCAAAATTCGTTTCGAGGAGGACGTCATCATGGTCAGCGGGTTGCAGCTTTCGCGAGAGGAACTTGGCGCGGCCTATCGTCGGATGCAGACCATTCGGGCATTCGAAGGTGCAGTTCACGAAGAATTTGCTGCCGGTACGATTCCGGGATTTGTCCACCTTTACGCGGGCGAAGAAGCATCAGGCGTCGGCGTGTGCATGCACCTCGACGACCGCGACGCTGTCGCCTCGACACATCGCGGTCACGGTCATTGTATCGCCAAGGGCGTCGAGGTCGGGCCGATGATGCTCGAAATATTTGGCCGTAGGGACGGTTTGTGCGGTGGGAAAGGCGGTTCGATGCACATCGCCGACCTGTCGCAGGGGATGCTGGGGGCAAATGGAATTGTCGGTGCTGGAGCGCCGCTGGTGTGTGGTGCCGCGCTTACGGCCAAGACGTTGAAGACCGGTGGCGTGGCGGTGTGTTTCTACGGCGACGGCGCATCGAACCAGGGCGCCGTGCTGGAGAGCTACAATCTGGCCAGGATCTGGAACCTGCCTGTCATTTTTGTCGCCGAGGACAACGGGTATGCAGAGGCGACTGCCTCAAGCTGGTCGGTTGGCGGCAGCCAGGTCGGTCGCGGTGTGGGCTTCGGCCTGCCCTCGCGCGAGGTCGACGGCTCGGACTTCTTCGACGTCTACGAGGCTTCGGGCGAGGCGGTCGCACGCGCTCGCGCGGGCGACGGTCCCTCGCTCCTTCACCTCAAGCTCAACCGCTTCTACGGTCACTATGAGGGCGATGTGGGAAGCTAGGCGATGTCCCTATCTCTGTTGAAATTCGTGGGGCAGGCGTCGCTGGTTGATGATGCTATGCTGCCTTCATGATGGTTTCAATGGCACTGTCGGCGTGAGCCTTTCTCAAGTGCTCCTGGAGAGCGTTTCGGAGTATGGGCAGCTGACGATAGGCCTTGAGGCGACGGAAGGTCTTCTGGGCCTCCAGCAAGCCGGCGGCGGTCCATCTGAGCGCCATCTCGGCGTTCCTCCAGCGTTTGACGTTGCGGGTGACCTGACGCACCGTGCCGAGCGCGTTCTCGATGATGTTGGTGCAGGCAAGCGAGCGCCGGAGTTCGTGCGGCAGGCCGAGGCGGATGATGGTGAGGATCTCGTCCAGCCCCTCCAGGATGCTGCCCGAGACGCCCGGTTCCTCATGCTCCAGACGCCGGGCCAGGTTGCGCAAGAGCCGCTCGGCCTTGTTTGCGTCGTCCTGGTCCCAGGCCTGACGGAGCGCCTTCTTGACGCTCGCGTGCAAATGTTGGGGCAGGCGCTCGATGATGTTACGGCCCTTGTGGACCTGGCAGCGCTGGATGGCGGCGGCCACACCGAAGGTGTTTCGGATCGCTTTGCTGAGCGCCTTCGCGCCATCGACGATGAACAGCCGGGGCAGTGTCGGATCGAGCCCCCTGGCGAGGAGATTGTCGATCAAGGCCTGGACGACGACAGTGTTCTCCGTCGCCCCCTCGACCACGGCCAGGACATGCTTGTCGCCGTTGCCATCGACGCCGATCGCCGCCATCAGGACATGATCGCCGACATGCAGACCGTCGATCTGGATGACTAGCAGGTCGAGTTCCGAGAAATCCGAGGCGAGCCAGGCCTTCATCTTCTTGCGTGACAGCGCCACAAAGCGCCGGGAAACGGCCGACTTCGAGGTGCCGTCGCCACGCGCTTTCGCCAGGTCGCCCTCGGGCAGACGGACCGCGCGGTGGTACTTGCGGGTCGACACGTTCAGGACCATCAGGTTGAGCGCCCACTCGAGCAACAGGTTGCCATCGCGTAGCGCCTGCCAACTCTCCAAGCTCACCTCTTTGCCCGCCCGGTCACGAACCCGTGGCCGGGCCACCTTCACTTTGCCGCCGTGGTAGCCGATCTCGCTATGTGTCCTGCCCCAGCGATAACCTCGACGGTCCCCATGGCGGCGATGTCGGGCCCCGCACACGGTCGTGGCGTCCTCCTCCATCATCTCGGCCAAGGCCTCGACCCCGGCCAGAAGACAAAACCGATCCACGCTGAGATGGACTGCGTCCATCGCGTCCGCCAGCGGCGGCATAGGAATCGAGGGGGCAAGGGCTTTCGGGCGGCTGGAACTACGGATATTATTTCCCATGGTGTCGTTCTCCCTTTTGGGTTTGCAGCACCCGGAGCCTAACGGCTCCAGGAGAGCGACACCTACCTCAACTTTTCAACATCGACCGGGACATCCCCGGGAAGCTATCGGTTGCCGGAAGAGTTGGAGAACGCTCGCAAACGCGACCCGATCGAACTGTTCCGGCAGCGCGTTGTCGAAGCCTCGTTGATCACGCCGGCTGAACTGGATGCAGCGGACCGTGAGATCGCCGCCGAGATCAAGCGGTGCGTCAACGCTGCGAAGGAGGCGCCGATGCCGACGGAGGCTGATCTCATGACCGATGTTTATGTGAGCTATTGAAGGGGACCGTCATGTCAAGGAAAAGCTATCGGCAGGCGATCAATGAGGCTCTCCGTCAGGAAATGGAGCGCGACGAACGCGTGATTCTGATGGGCGAGGATATTGCCGGCGGCACAGGCGCCGAGGGCGACCAGGATGCCTGGGGCGGACCAATGGGTGTGACCAAGGGTCTGCGCCCGCAATTTGGCAATGATCGCGTCCTCGACACCCACTTGGCCGAGATGTCGTTTGTTGGCGCAGCCGCCGGCGCAGCCTTGACGGGGCTCAGGCCGGTGGTCGAATTGATGTTCGTCGACTTCATGGGTATGTGTTTCGACCAGATATTCAATCAGGCCGCAAAATTCCGTTACATGTTTGGTGGCAAGGCGGTAACGCCTCTTGTCGTGCGCACGATGTACGGCGCCGGGTTAAACGCGGCCTCTCAGCACTCGCAAAGTCTCTATCCGCTGTTCACCCATATTCCGGGCCTGAAGGTCGCGCTGCCCTCCAACGCCTATGAGGCGAAAGGGTTGCTGATCGAGGCGATCCGAAATGACGACCCGGTCATCTTCTTTGAGCACAAGGCGATGTACGACATGGAAATGGACGTACCGGACGAGCCTTACGCTATCGCCTTTGGCGAAGCCAACGTCACGCGGGAGGGCGATGACGTGACCATCATTGCCTTTGGCCACATGGTGAATTTGGCTAATGAAGCGGCCGACAACCTGGCCAAGCGCGGCATCACCGCCACCGTCGTCGATCCGCGCACCACCTCGCCGCTCGATACCGAAACCATCCTTGAGACGGTGGCAGAGACCGGGCGGCTCGTGGTCGTCGACGAGGCCCATCCACGCTGTGGCATGGCGGCTGATATCGCCGGCCTCGTCGCCGAAAAAGCCTTCGGTTCGCTGCGGGCGCCGATCAAACAGGTGACCGCACCGCACGTGCCCGTACCCTTCTCGCCCTCGCTTGAGGATGTCTACATACCCAACGTCGCCAAGATCGAAGCCGCGGCCGAGGACGCCGTGGCGCACCGGCTCACCGCCGCTGCCGAGTAACATCTGTCGCCGGCGACCAACATCGGGGAAGGAAGTCCATGTCCGGGATCGAGCCGATAACCATGCCGAAATGGGGTCTGTCCATGGCGGAGGGCGTGCTCACCCGCTGGGAGGTCGATGTCGGTGCGGCAATCGCGGTCGGTCAGGAGATCATGGATATTGAAACCGACAAGATCGCCAACGCCTTCGAGAGCCCGGTAGCGGGCGTGCTGCGCCGCCGCGTTGTTGACGAAGGTGACACCGCACCGGTCGGCGCCCTTCTGGGCGTCGTCTCGGAACAAGATGTGCCTGATGCGGCAATTGACGACTTTGTGCGTGACTTTGTCGAAAGCTTCGAACCTGCAGAGGAGGGCGAGGCGACAACCCCGGCGCCCGAAATAATCGACGCCGGCGGCCACCGAATCCGCCACCTCAAGGCCGGTCCTGATGCCGGTGCGGCTATTCTTCTGATCCATGGCTTTGGCGCGGACATGTCGACGTGGATGTTCAACCATGCAGTGCTGGCAGAAAACCGCCCCGTGCACGCCATCGACCTTCCCGGCCACGGCGGCTCAAGCAAGGAGCTGGCGGATGGCTCAGTCGACATGTTCGCCGATGCGGCCTTGGGCTATATGGATGCCGCGGGCCTGGAAGCGGCCCATCTTGTCGGCCACTCGCTCGGTGGTGCCATCGCAGCGACGATCGCACTGAAGTCGCCATTGCGCGTTGCCAGCCTGACATTGATCGCGCCGACCGGCCTCGGCCCGGAGATCGCCGCTGAATTCATCGAGGGATTCGTAACCCAAAGTCGCAGCAGAAAATTGCGTCCGTTTATCGAAATGCTGGTCGACGACCCGGCAACGGTGACCGCGGACATGGTCGAGGAGGTGCTCAAGTTCAAACGCCTCGACGGGGCGCAGACCGCCCTTCAGACCATTGTCGCTGCAAACTTTTCCGGCCATTCCCAGAACCTTGACCTCCGCGACCGCCTAGCGGACATCAAGGCGCCCGTCCATATCATCTGGGGCCAAACCGACCGTATCATTCCCGCCAGACACGCCGAGGGTCTGCCCGCCCATATTGGGATCAGCACGTTACCCAGGGCTGGCCACATCGTTCATATGGAAAAGGCGGCCGAGGTGAACAAGGTGATCGCAGAGGTGGCAAAATAGGTTGCGCCAACGCCGCCGATAACCCGCCGCGGCGAGCGGAACCCGCCTCCACGTCCGTTCAATTCTGGAACCGGTGCGTGCGCTAGTTCACCGTCAGGCTGAAAGCGCGCCACGGCGGACCATGGCGAGGCCCGATTTTTCGCTTGGTGTCGCACAGTTTCTCCAAGCCGTGGAGAACCTCCGTCGGTCGCTCTGCCGTTTCGGACTGCGCGGCGGGAGAATACCGCGTCGGCCTGATCGATCTCTCGATCTGGTGGCCACGATCAAGCGGATAACCGCTTTTGCGCCTTTTGTCACAACCGAACTCTCCCACAATCCGCCACCAGACCGCGCCTTCACACTCGGTCAACCATATCGGCTAACCGCCGGTTCATCCTGATCGGTAACCATCCCGGCAGGCTCGCGCCGATCAAAGGCGGGGCAAACGGCACTGGGATGTTTTTGTTGATGGTTGCGTTGCGTAAAGAGGCGGCTGCGCCCGCCTGGTTCGACACGATTTTCAAGGGTGATTGCGTCAGTGAACTGGAAAAGCTGCCGCCTGGTTCGATCGATCTGGTGTTCGCCGATCCTCCCTACAATCTGCAGCTGGACGGCAACCTGACCCGCCCCGATCAGTCGCGGGTCGACGCTGTCGATGACGACTGGGACAAATTCTCCAGCTTTGCCGTTTATGACGACTTCACCCGCGCTTGGCTGTTGGCCTGCCGGCGGGTGCTGAAACCCGACGGCGGTCTGTGGGTGATCGGTTCCTACCACAACATTTTTCGGGTCGGCGCCATTCTCCAGGACCTCGGCTTCTGGATTCTGAACGACATCGTGTGGCGCAAATCCAATCCGATGCCGAACTTCCGTGGCCGCCGCTTCGCCAATGCCCACGAGACCCTGATCTGGGCCAGCCGCCAGCGCGACGCCAAGTCCTACACGTTCAACTATGACGCTCTCAAAGCCGCCAATGACGGGCTTCAGATGCGCTCCGACTGGCTCTTCCCGATCTGCACCGGCCGGGAACGGCTCAAGGACGGCGCCGGCAAGAAGATCCACCCGACCCAGAAGCCGGAGGCGCTGTTGCACCGCGTGCTGCTGGCTTCGACCCGACCCGGCGATGTGGTGCTCGATCCGTTTTTCGGCACCGGAACCACCGGCGCGGTGGCGCGGCGGCTCGGCCGGCACTTCGTCGGCGTCGAGCGCGAAGGCGACTACATCGCTGCTGCGCAGGCGCGGATTGCGGCCGTCACCGCGCTTGATGAAACAGCGCTCGAAGTGTCGAAGGGCAAACGGGCCGAGCCCCGCATTCCGTTTGGCAGCCTGGTCGAAACCGGCCTGATCTCGCCCGGCGCGGTGCTGACGGATGCAGCCAGGCGGCATCGCGCCGAAGTGCGCGCCGACGGATCGCTCAGATCGGGCGAGCACACCGGTTCGATCCACCGGGTCGGCGCGCTGGTCCAGGGGCTCGAGGCATGCAATGGCTGGACCTTCTGGCACCTGAACGGCAACAAGGGTCCATCGCCGATCGACGAATTGCGCAAGGAGGCTCGACGGCGGAACAACGCCCTGGCCGGCTGAGTCAAGGATTCAGACGGCCCGTCGCTTTTTGGTCGAGCCGGGCAGGGCGGTCTCCAGCACCTTTTTCATCACGCTCGGCAGGGCTTCATCGGCCAGACCGTCCGCGCTCGCCCACCAATGGCCATCGGGGGCAGCTGGACGACCGCTGACCCGCCCATGCCACACCGCAAGTTCCAGACGGAAATGGGTGAAGACATGGATCACATCCGGTCGCACGCGAACCCAGTGTGCCTGAAGCGGGCGGTCGGCCGGCGTCGCCGGTCGCGATTGGGAGTGCCACGCGGTGCCGGGCACTTCGGTCATCCCACCGAGGAGCCCCGCATCGGCGCGACGGCGGAGCAGGATCGATCCGCCGGCGCGCGTGGCGACGAACGCGACGCCAAAGCGGGTCGGGCGCTTTGGCTTCGGGGCTCGCACCGGATAGGCCTCAACGGTGCCGGCCGCATAGGCCCGGCAGGCGCCGGACCACGGGCACCGGCTGCAGGCGGGGCGTATGGGGGTGCAGATCGTGGCGCCCAGATCCATCACCGCCTGGGCGTAGTCGCCGGCGCGAACCGGCGGGGTCAGCGCCGCCTGTCGTTGACGGATGACCGGCTTGGCCCGCGGCAGCGGAGTGTCGATGGCGTAGAGCCGGGCGACCACCCGTTCGACGTTGCCGTCGACCACGGCGATCGGCTGATCGTTGACGATCGCCGCAATCGCTGCCGCGGTGTAGGCACCGATGCCCGGCAATTTCTCCAACTCGGCCGCGGTGGTGGGAAAGCGCCCGCCCAGTTCGCCTGCCACGATCTCGGCGCAGGCTTTCATCCTGCGCGCCCTGGCGTAGTAGCCCAGACCGGCCCAGGCGCTCATGACCTCGTCGCGCTCGGCGGCGGCAAGATCGGCGACATGGGGCCACCGGCGCACAAAATCGTCGTAAAATGGCTTGACCGCCGCGACGGTGGTCTGCTGAAGCATGATCTCCGATAGCCACACGTGATAGGCGACGGGCCGGCGGCCGAGCCGGCGTTCCTTCGGCCCGACGCGCCACGGAAGCCGGCGCGCATGGCGGTCGTACCAGGCCAGCAGACGGGCCGGATCGGGCGGCGGCCCCCGCTCAGCCGGCTTCGCGGTAGCTTTCAGCTGTTTCAAGGTCGACCGAGACCATCTGGGAAACACCGCGCTCGGCCATCGTCACGCCGAACAGCCGGTCCATGCGTGCCATGGTGATCGGATTGTGGGTGATGACCACGAAGCGGGTTTCGGTCTGCCGCGACATTTCGTCGAGAAGGTCGCAGAATCTCTCGACATTGGCATCGTCCAGCGGCGCATCGACTTCGTCGAGCACGCAGACCGGCGCGGGGTTGGTAAGAAAGACCGCGAAGATCAGCGACAGGGCGGTCAGCGCCTGCTCGCCGCCCGACAACAGCGTCATGATCTGCGGTTTCTTGCCCGGCGGTCGGGCCAGGATTTCCAGCCCCGCTTCGAGCGGATCGTCCGACTCGGTCAGCTGCAGCTTGGCCTGACCGCCGCCGAAGAGGTGGGTGAACAGGTTCTGGAAGTGGCCGTCGACGGTCTCGAAAGCGACCAGCAGGCGCTCCCGGCCTTCCCGGTTGAGGCTGACAATGCCCTGGCGGAGCCGGCGGATCGCCGCCACCAGATCGTCGCGCTCGGTGACCAGCACGTCACGGCGCTCGGCGATCTCCTCGGCCTCGATGTCGGCGTGTAAATTGACCGCGCCGAGGCGCTCGCGCTCGCGCCGGTAGCGCTCCAGCCTGGCCTCGATGTCAGCAAGATCGGGCAGGGGCGCATCCGGTTTCAGTTCGGCCACCGCGGCGGCCTCGTCCGGCGGACATTCCAATGCCTCGGTGATCTGCCGGGAGACTTCGCCGAGCCGGTCCTTGGCAGCTACCGCCCGCTCTTCGGTCCGGCCGCGTTGTTCGCGCGCCTCGGCCAGTTTTTCGAGCGCCGCACCGGCGGTGCCATCTGCCTCCTTGAGAACCGATTCGCTTTCCGCCAGCCGATCGGCGGCCTTCTGGCGCTTCTTCTCGGCGATGCCGGTCTCGCTCAACAGGGCGCGCCGCCGTTCTTCGATCCTGGCCGGTTCCGCATCGAGCGTTCCGCGCTCGGCCTCGAACTCTCCCTGTCGCCGGGTGAGGATGGCGATCTGCTGTTCGGCGTTGCGGCCACGCTGGCGCCAGTCCTGGCGCTCGACCGCGATCGCTGCCAGCCGGCCGGAGCGAAGCTCGGCCTCGCGGGTAAGATTGTCGAGCGCGGCGCGGGCTTCGGCCGAGGCCGACCTGTCCTCGCCCACCTGGTGACGTGCGGCCGTCAGTTCACGCGCCAGCCCATCCGGTTGCGGAGCGGCGGCAAGGTTTGCGCGGTGGGCCGTCAGCGCTCCTTCGGTTTCGCCCAGGTCGCTTGTCAGACGCGCCAGCGACCCCTGGAGCGCGGTTCGTTCGGCCGCAATCTTGCCGGCCTCGCGCTCCGCATCCGACAGCGCCCGGCGTGTCTCGTCCATTTCCAGGCGTGCTTCACGAGATGCCTCCCTTGCCTCGCGTTCGGCGCTGCCGGCCTCGCCCATCCGGTCCTCGGCCTGGCCGAAAATCGACCGGCGGGCGGCCACCGTCTGCCGGGCGGTGTCGATTTCGACATCGAGCTCGGCCAGGCGATTGCGGCTGGCGAGACGTTGCGCGGCCGCGTGGCCGGCGTCGGCGCCCGCGACATAACCGTCCCACCGCCACAGATCACCTTCGCGGCTGACCAGCCGCTGTCCCGGCCGCAGGCGGGACTGGAGCCGGCGGCCGGCCGAGGCAGGCACGACCCCGGTCTGGCTGAGGCGTGGATCCACAACCGCCGGTGCGGTGACGTGGGCCGACAGCGGTTCGGCACCGGCGGGCAGAGGCGGCAGATCCACGGTTTCGGTTTGACGCCAGTGGGCGGCGGCGGCCTCGTCGGCCGAGGCGTCGAGATCATCGCCGAACGCGGCGCCCAGGGCCGCCTCGAAGCCGGGCGCCACCGTCACCGCATCGATCAACGGCGCGTGGTCGCCCTCGCGGCCGGCTTCGATCAATTTGGCCAGCGTCGTCATCTCGGTCTCGATGCGGCCAACGCGCTGCTCACCGTCGATCAAGGTCCCTCGGGCCTCCTCGACGTCCCGGCGGCATGACGCGAGCCGATCCTCGGAATGCCCCGCCGCCGCCTCGGCGGCCTCGGCGCCGGCCGCGGCGTCGTCGGCAGCGCTTTTCAGCCGGCCGAGGGCATCGTGACCGGCCTCACCGTCGCCCAGCGACCCTATCCGCTCGTCAAGCGTCGCGATGTCGGCCGTCAATCTCGCCGCGCGCTGGTCGGCTTCGCCGATCGATTTCTCGATCTGGCCACGTCTGGCGGCGACTTCGGCGTGGCGAGCGGTCAGTTCAGCCAGCCGGCCTTCGCTGGTGGCCAGCTCCTGGTCCGCCGCGGCCAACCGCTTGGTGGCGCCTGCCTGGCGATCGGCGGTCGCCGCATTGGCCGCTTCCAGGTCGCGCTCCTCGGCGTCAAGCCGCGCCAGCACCGCCTCGTTCTCGCCGACCATACGGCGCTCGCGTTCGATATCCTCGCCGAGCTCGGCCAGATGCCGCTCGATCGCCTCGATCCTCTCCCTGATCCGGGCCTCTTCGGCGTCGAGCGCCGTTTGGGCCAGGGTGATCCGATGGACGGCGGCGCCTGCGGCGGCAGCGGCATCGCGTAGTTCCGGCACCACCGCGGCGGCGTCGGCCTGGACCCGCGCCGCCTCTACCTGCTCGGTGGCGCGGACGATGGCCTCGCTGGTGGATTTGGCCAGATCCTCCTCGGCCTCGGCGAGAACGCTGCCCGCCTCGAGCCACCTCAGATGCAACACTGTGGCCTCGGCGCGGCGGATATCCCCCGACAGATTGCGATAGCGGACCGCCTGCCGCGCCTGCCGTTTCACCGTCTGCAGCTGGGTTTCGATTTCAACGATGACGTCGTCGAGGCGGGAGAGATTGGTATCGGCCGCGCGCAGCCTCAGTTCGGCCTCATGACGCCGATTGTGGAGCCCGGAAATGCCGGCCGCCTCCTCCAGCAGCCGGCGGCGGTCGGTCGGCTTGGCGGCGATCAGTTCGCCGATCCTGCCCTGGCCGACCATGGACGGCGAATGGGCGCCGGTGGAGGCGTCGGCAAACAGCAATTGAACGTCGCGCGCGCGCACGTCGCGACCGTTGATCTTGTAGGCCGAACCGGTGTCGCGTTCGATCCGCCGGGTGATTTCCAGCGCGTCGGTATCGTTGAAGCCGGCCGGCGCGGTGCGATCGCTGTTGTCGGCGGCGAGCGACACTTCGGCGGTGTTGCGCGCCGGCCGGTTGACGCTGCCGGAGAAGATGACGTCGTCCATGCCCGAGGCGCGCATGTTCTTGTAGGAACTCTCGCCCATCACCCAGCGCAGCGCCTCAAGCAGGTTCGACTTGCCGCAGCCATTGGGGCCGACAACGCCGGTGAGCCCCGGTTCGATCAGGAACTCGGTCGGCTCAACGAACGATTTGAAGCCCAGAACGCGCAGCCGCGTGAACTGCAATTAAAACCCCCGCTTCCCGCACCGATCCGCGGAGGCCGCGATCAGCCGCCGAGAATCTCTTCAAGCTGGTCAAGCAGTATGACGCCCGGCCATCTTTCACCATTGATGAAGAAGGTCGGGGTCGAGCTGACGGCGAATTCCGTCGAACCGCGATTTTTGACCCAGTTCACTCCGTCCAGAATCGTCTGATTCGTCAAGCATGACGTGAAGTCATTCTGCGAGATTCCGGCCTGCCGGACGAGGTTGCGCAGGGCTGAAACCGGGTTGTCGGTGAACGCCCAATTGCGTTGCTGTTCGAACAGCAGATCGACAATGGGAAAGAACCGATCTTCCGGCGCACATCTGGCCAGCATGATGGCCGAGGTGGCCAGCGGATCGAGGGGATACTCGCGGAAGATGAAGTAGACTTGTCCGGTATCGATGTATTTTTCCTTGAGGGTGGCGAACACGTCGGCATGAAACGTCTGGCAATGGGAACAGGTCATGGAGGCGTATTCGATGACGATATTGGGTGCGCTGGGGTCGCCGAGGGTCTTCTCGCCGAGCGGTCCGGCAATCATCAACTCACCGCCGGATGTTGACGCGGCGGTCTGGGTGGCGGCGGTGCCGGCCGATTGCGAACCCTCCAGCGACACGGTGTCGGGTCGGCCGGTGAGGAAATAGATGACGCCGGCGGCGAGGATAACGACGACGGCGATGACGGCGAACAATTGGGTCGGTTTCAGAGACACGGTTTTGCCCTTTGGAAATTGGCGCTGGTTGCTCACGTCCGCCCGCACTATGCCGGAGGACTGCACAGGTCAATTATGGCAATCCTGTGCCGGGACGGGGTAACTTCACCGCGATTGCGCCAGGACTCCGCGGCCGAGTCTCTCCAGCGCCGATTTGAGGCGCTCGGCGTCCAGATCCTCAAGCGCCAGGTCGAGGCGCATTTCCTGTTCGCCCGACAGTGCGAGCTGATCCCGATCGGGCGATCCGGTCCGTGCGACCGGACCCTGGACCAGGCGAATCCGGCCGACCGCCCGATAACCCATGAAGGCGTTGACGCGCTCGACGATCTGGTCGAGTTCGTGCTGGATGAGGATCGAGACCGGGCCGTCGACTCTGAGCGCCAACACGCCGGGCAGGTCCGGATCGTGCGGAGGCCAGGATATCCTTTCCGGACGGGTGCAGTCGGCGAAATTGGGGCCGACGATATCCGGCCAGGCGGAGAACAGATCGGCGGTGGTGAAGCCTCGCTTGGCGGCGACCGGATCGATGATTCGTCCGACAAGATCGGCGAGCCGTTTCGGCGGTCGTCTCTTCGTCCTGGCCATGACAATCCCTTCGCCGATTCTTTTCGCACGTTTGGCCGCCAATGTGGAGCCGCCGGGCCTCATGCGCCGAGCGGGTCGCGGCTCCCAAGCGGACGGTTGGATCGAGAAAAACGCGTGAGAAAACAAAGGGATAGTAGAGTATCCCGCTTCCTTGACAGCCACCAGGGCCATCACTATGGTGCGCCCGGCTTGGGCGAGGCGGGACGGGATTTTTCCACAGGCTGCGGCCGGCGGGAGCCGGGATGAGCGACCGGATGAACAACGGCAAGGGGAAGCCCCGGCCTTCGGCCGGCGACGACCCGGCACTTTCCAGACGGCTGCGGGATCTCGACCGAAAACTCGATGAGCATCGGTCGGCTGCGCCGGCGGAAACCGAGGAACGGCCCAAGCAGGGGACCGCGCTGGCGATGCGCCTGTCGGCGGATTTCATTGCCGGCGTCGTTCTTGGGGCCGCGTTGGGGTGGGGGTTCGATCGCTTGTTCGGGACGTCGCCCTGGGGACTGGCGGGGTTTCTGCTGCTCGGTTTTGCCGCCGGTATCCTGGCGGTGATGCGATCGGCAGGCGTGATGAAAGCGGGCCCCTCGGGCCCGGATGATATCGGCGACAGGATTTGACGGGGACGCTGGGTGGCAACGGATCCAATCCATCAGTTCAGAATTGAACCGCTGGTGCCCATAGAAGTGGGCGGCCTCGATTTCTCGTTCACCAATTCCTCGCTGTTCATGGTCGCCACGGTGGCCGGCGCCTCGGCCTTTCTGGTTCTGTCCACCCGTGGCCGCGGTCTGGTTCCGGGCCGCTGGCAGTCGGCGGCCGAAATGACCTATGAATTCATCGCCCAGACGCTGCGCGACAGCGCCGGCAGCGACGGCATGAAGTTTTTCCCGTTCGTCTTCTCGCTGTTCATGTTCGTTCTGGTGGCGAATTTATGGGGGATGTTCCCCTATTTCTTCACCATTACCTCCCACATCATCGTCACCGCCGCGCTCGCCCTGGCGGTCATCCTGACCGTGGTCACCTTCGGTTTCTGGAAACACGGATTCGGTTTCCTGCGCCTGTTTGTACCCAGTGGCGTGCCCGGCGTGCTGCTGCCGTTCATCGTTCTGATCGAAATTCTGTCCTTCGTGTCGCGCCCGATCAGCCTGTCGATCCGTCTGTTCGCCAACATGCTGGCCGGCCACATCACGCTGAAGGTGTTCGCCGGTTTCGTGGTGACGCTGGGGTCGTTCGGGGTGGTCGGCATATTGGGCGCGGTGCTGCCGATCCTGGCGATTGTCGCGTTGACCGCCCTTGAATTCCTGGTCGCGGCGCTGCAGGCCTATGTCTTCGCCATCCTGACCAGCCTCTACCTCAACGACGCCCTCCATCCCGGCCACTGAAAGGCCGCCACGCACGAACTCTTGAACCTTCCACCCACGGAGCAAGCAACAATGGAAGCGGAAGCAGCAAAATTTCTTGGCGCGGGCATCGCCTGCATCGGCATGGGGACCGCCGGTATCGGCCTCGGCCACATCTTCGGTAACTACCTTGCCGGCGCGATCCGCAATCCGGCCGCCGCCGATGGCCAGTTCGGCCGTCTCATCTTCGGCTTCGCCGTGACTGAGGCGATGGGCATCTTTTCGCTGCTGATCGCGCTCATCCTGCTGTTTGGTTAGGTTTCCCTAGACGATGGCGAGCACCGAAACGGTCACCGTCGGCGACGACAAGGCGACCGAGGCGCATGAGGGGACGGCGAGCGAGGGCGGTGCGGACGTCTTTCCGCCTTTTGATTCCACCACCTTCCCCTCGCAACTGCTGTGGCTCGCCATCACCTTCGTTGCCCTCTACTATTTGATGGCCAAGGTGGCGTTGCCGCGCATCGCCGGCATCCTCGAGAACCGGCGCGATCGCATCGCCAGCGACCTTGATACCGCTGAGCGGCTGAAGGGCGAGTCGGACGAGGCCATTGCCGCGTACGACCAGGCGCTCGCCCAGGCCCGCGACAAGGCGTTCAAAATTGCCGAATCGGCGCGCGACCGGGCGCGTCAGGGGGCCGAAGTGAAACGCTCGGCGATCGAGGCCGACCTCGACAAGAAACTTGCCAACGCCGAGGAGCGGATCGGCGAGATCAAGGCCGAGGCGCTGCGCGAGGTCGGCGGTATCGCGGCCGGTGCGGCGGTCGAGATCGTCACCGCCTTGACCACCATCGCAGCGACCCGCTCCGACACCGAGACGGCGGTGGCCGCGGTGATGGAAGAGAGGCGCGATCATGCTGGCTGACGCTACCTTCTGGGCCATGATCGGCCTGTTCATCTTCCTCGGCCTGATGGTCTATCTGAAGGTGCCGGGGCTGATTACCGGCGCGCTCGACCAGCGCGCCGAAACGATCCGTAGTGAACTGGAAGAGGCGCGCAAGCTTCGCGAGGAAGCCCAGGCGCTGCTTGCCGACTATCAGCGGCGCGCCCGCGAGGCGGAGAACGAAGCCGAGGAGATCATCGATCAGGCCAAGCGCGAAGCGGACGGCATCACCAGTGAAGCCCGTCAGCGGATGGAGGACTATGTCGCCACCCGCACCCGCCAGGCGGAGCAGAAGATCGCCCTGGCCGAAACGCAGGCGGTGCAGGAAGTTCGGGCGATGTCGGCCGATGTGGCGGTGGCGGCGGCCGAGCGCATTCTGAACGAGCGCGTTGAAGGCGCGACCGCGACGGTGCTGATCTCCGACGCCATCGACGACATCAAGGCGCGTATCAACTAGCGCCCGGCGCCTTCGTCACAGTTCCAGATCAAGCTGTTGCGCCCGCACCGGCGCAAAACTCCGCCGATGGTGGGGGCAGGGACCATGCACCCGGAGCGCCTCAAAATGCGCGCGGGTCGAATAGCCCATATGGCGCTCGAACCCGTAATCGGGAAAACTTGAACCGAGCCGGGTCATCAACCGGTCACGGGTGACCTTGGCCACGATCGAAGCCGCCGCGATCGACACTGAAAGTCCGTCGCCGCCGATCAGCGCTTCACCGCGACAGGGCAGGCCCGGCGGGATGTCGCGCCCGTCGATGAGCAAATGGTCCGGTGGCGGTGCCAGCCCACATGCGGCCCGAGCCATCGCCCATAGCGAGGCGCGCAGGATATTCATGCGGTCGATCCGCGAGCGGCTGGCCACGGCAATCGCAACCGCTGCCGAGGCCATGATCTCCTTAAACAGGCGCTCGCGATCGGCGGCGGCAAGACGTTTAGAATCGTTCAACCCGTCGGGGATTGCATCCGGCGCCAACACCACCGCGGCGGCAACCACCGGGCCGGCGAGCGGGCCGCGCCCGGCTTCGTCCGCGCCCGCTACGATGCTTGCGCCATTGGCCACCGCCCGCCTTTCGAAACGGTCGGTGGGCGCCGGGTTGGTTTGCGCCGGCGAATCATCGGTTGAGCGCGCCATGGGTGGAATCCTTGGCCGGAGCGGGCGGCCAAGGCAAGGCGGTTAGGTAACAGGCGGTGGAAAGAGCGCCCGCTCAGGCGGCCGGACGTTGCCGGAACAGGTCGAGCTGATCGGCTTCGTGCGGTGCCACGAAGAGGTCGGTGCGCAATTTCAGTTTGTCGCGATTGAGCCCCAGCTTGCGGGTGGCGATCTCGAAGCGCCGGCCGATCTGCCAGGCGTGCGGCCCGTCGCCGCTCATTCTGAGCCCCCAGCGCGAATCGTAATCGCGACCCCGGCGCATGGATTGCATCAGCGACATCACGTGCTTGGCGCGGTCGGGATATTCGCGCTCCAGAAACTCGACAAAAATGTCGCGCACTTCGAGCGGCAATCGCAACAGCACATAGCCTGCCTCGCGTACGCCGGCCGCGGCTGCCGCCTCGAGGATCCGTTCGATCTCTTCCTCGTTCAGCGCCGGAATGACCGGCGCCACCATCACCGTGGTCGGGATGCCGGCTTGGGCCAGCCGCCGCAGGGCCTCCAGCCGGCGCTCCGGCGTCGCCGCCCGCGGTTCCATCGCCCGGGCTAGCTTGCGGTCGAGCGTGGTCACCGAGACCGCGACCTTGGCCAGGCCGCGTGCGGCCATGGAAGACAGGATGTTGATATCGCGCACCACCAGGGAGGATTTGGTGACGATCCCGACCGGATGATTGGTGCGGTCGAGCACCTCCAGCACCTCGCGCATGATGCGAAAACGGCGTTCGATCGGCTGGTAGGGATCGGTGTTGGTGCCGATCGCCAGCGTGCGCGGTTGGTAGCCCGGCTTCGACAGTTCGCGCTCCAAGAGTGTGGCCGCGTCGGGCTTGGCGAACAGTTTGGATTCGAAGTCGAGCCCCGGCGACAGGCCCATGAAGGCGTGCGTGGGGCGTGCAAAGCAATAGCTGCAGCCGTGCTCGCAGCCGCGATAGGGGTTCAGCGAGCGGTCGAACGAGATGTCGGGCGAATCGTTGCGGGTGATGATCTTGCGCGGCTTTTCGATCTGGACCTCGGTCCGGAACGGCGGCAGCATCTCAAGCGATCCCCAGCCGTCGTCGACAGCGACGCTGGCAAACGGCTCGAACCGGCCGGTGCGGTTGGTCTGCGCGCCGCGGCCACGCCGGCGATCGGGGTCGATCCCGACCCCGACCAGGTCGTGGCCCGGCGGCCGCGGCCCGCCCGCGGTCTGGCTGTGTCGATGGCTCTGGCCCATGCTTCGAACTTAGGGCAGGTGCGAGAACAAATCAAGAACATTTGGTAGCCATGCCTCACACGGTCGAACGAACCCTGGCCCGTTTCAGATGCTCGTCGAGGCGGGGCATGATTTCGACGAAATTGCACGGCCCATGGCGGTAATCGAACTGGTCGCGCAGGATGCCGTCCCAGGCGTCGCGGCAGGCACCGGTTGAGCCCGGCAGGCAGAACACGAAGGTACCGTTGGCAACCCCGGCCGAGGCGCGCGATTGGATCGTCGAGGTGCCGACCGACTCGAAGCTGACGCGGTGGAACAGCGCGGCGAAACCCTCCATCCGCTTGTCGAACAGCGGTTCGACCGCTTCCGGCGTGATATCGCGGCCGGTGAGGCCGGTTCCGCCGGTGGTCAGAACGACATCGATCGCTTCATCGGCGAGCCAGGCCCGCACGATCCTCTGGATGGCGTCGACCTCGTCGGTCGAGATGTCGCGCGCCGCTACCGCATGGCCGGCGCTTTCGATGCGTTGGCACAGAAGCGTGCCGGACCGGTCTTCGGCCAGCGTGCGGGTATCCGACACAGCCAGCACCGCAAACCGCACCGGGATGAACGCTCGCTCGCTATCCTTGGTCAATGGCCTGCCTTTCCAAGCGACAGCTTAGCCCGAATTTCTCACACTGGACACGGGGCCCCGCGTTGCTGTTTCGGCGAGACAGATGCAAGGAGGGTGGCGAAAAGCGTATGTGTTCATACGGTTGAACCGCCCGACACGGCAGATGTCCGCCGAAACGCAACCCGAAGGGCCGGTTGAGGCCGCTGACAGGGTGTGTCGAACGGCTCAGCCGATGCGACGGCATCGCTCTTCGCCGTTCTCCTGCCCCGTCAACGGCCTGAACCGGCGCAGGTCATGTCCAGTGTAGGAAGTCCGGCCTAACCCGCACCGGACATCGTCGCCACCACCCACCAATACGGATGGTCGGCCTGGGTCCGCGCCGCGGCGCGGTCGGCCGCTCTCAGCGACAGAAAAATGCCGAACGCCGAGGTTCCGGAGCCGGACATGCGGGCGAACAGGGAGTCGGGATCGCGGTTGAGCGCCCCGGCCGCCGCCCTGGCCAGCGACGAGACTTCGGCCGCGGGATTGGCGAGATCGTTGCGGGTCTGGCGCAGCCAGAAAACGAAGTCGAGCAACGAGTCGAAGCGCGACGGCAGCGGCGGCAAGCCGGCACGGTCTTGATCATCATCAAGGGCCGCGAAGACCGAGGCGGTGGGCAGGCCGCCGCCCGGAAAGGCCAGCACCAGCGGCAGTGCCGGGATACCCGACGCCGTTGTGATTTTTTCACCCATACCCGAGGCGACCAGCGGGCGGGCGTGGAGGCACATTGGAACGTCCGCGCCGAGCTTGATGCCCGCCCCGGCCAGCGCGTCGGCCGACAGCCCGAGTTTCCACATCCGGTTGAGCAGGTGCAAGGTCGCTGCGGCATCGGCCGAACCGCCGCCAAGACCGGCCGCCACCGGGATGCGTTTGGTCAACGCCAGCTTCGTCGATCCCAAGCCGTCCGGCGCCAGTTTCGCCAGCGCCTCGGCGGCGCGAATGACCAGATTGTCGCGGTGGCCGGTTCTGCCCGACAGTGCTGTGGCGAATGCGCCATCGATCCGCAATGACATGCGGCCCGGCTCGGCGGTTTCAGCGGTGAGTACGTCGCCGACATCGGCAAACACCACCAGCGAATCGATGTTGTGGAATCCGTCCGCACGCCGCCCGATCACGTGCAGGGCAAGATTGATCTTGGCCCGCGCCAATTCGCTTGGCCGACCGGTTTCGCTGAGCGCCTTGTCGACCGCCTCGGACAGTGAGTTCACAGCTGAGGCCGCATCGGCTCGGTCAGTTGCCGTCCGCTGGTGGTATGACGAGTTCCATGCCGGGGATGATCACATTGTCCTCGCCAATGATGTCGGCGTTGGCTTCGAGCAGGCGCAAAAACTGCAATCCGTCGCCATACAGACTCTGGGCGATCGACCACAGGGAGTCGCCGGCGGCCACGATCAGCGTCTCCGGCAGTGCCGCGGCCTCCGGCTGAAGCGTCTCGAGGGGCTTGTCGCTCAGGCCGTTTTCAATCTTGTCGAGAATGATGGCCAGCTCGTCTTCCCCCGGGTCGAGATCACGCGCGTGCGCCCATTGAAAGACCGCTTCCCGCCGCCGATCGACCCACCACAGAGCGTCGCCGAGATGGTCGTTGATGACCGGATCCTCCGGCCGCAGTTCCACCGCCCGCTCCAATTCGGCAACGGCGTCTTCAAACCGGCCCAGCCGGTAATACGCCCAGCCCAGACTGTCGACGATGTACCCGTCATTGGGGCGTATCTCGACCGCCGTCCTGATCATGTCGAGCGCCGGATCGAGGTTCTCGCCCATATCGACCCAGGAATAGCCCAGATAGTTCAGGACGTGGGGCTGATCGGGATTCAGTTCCAGCGCGCGCTTGAAGTCGGCTTCGGCAAGCGGCCAATTGCTGCTGCGCTCGTAGGAAATTCCACGGAAATAATAGATTCGCCAAATCCCGTCGGCGTCCTTTGGCAAGTGGTCGATACCCTGGCTGTAGGCCTCCGCCGCCAGTTCGAATTTTTGGTTGGAGCGGTAGACATTGCCAAGTTCGATGGCGGCCTCGAAGTCGGCCGGATTGGCGTCGGCCACACGGCGGATCCGGGCCGCGGCCTGGTCGAGTTGGTCGATCGATTCGAGGCAGTTGCCGATCTGGATATCCGCATTGCGGCGCAGGGGCTCCGTCGCCGGGATCGACTCGTAAACCGCGATCGCCTCGCCGCAGCGCTCAGCATCCTGGAAAACGTCGCCGACCGCCATCGTGGCCAGCGGCGCATCGGGATTCAGATAAGTTGACAGGCGAAGATATGCCGCCGGCAGTTCGGGGCCGTTGTCGCCGCCGATCGCCGAGCCGAGACCGTAGAGAACTTCGGCCGCACCGGTGCGCGCGTCGCTGGCGATCGGATCGGGAGTCACACCGGAGCGCAAGGAATCCAGCAGGGTCCTGGCGATCGGATGGAGCGGGACTTCGCCGGCGAAGTCCGTGATCGCTTCGATGGCTTCGGCGCGGCGGCCGGCCCGCGCCATGATTCGGGCGTAGCCTTCGACAATGCGCAACGCCGTGCCGTCCGAATCGTAGGCCGCGCCCACGTGTTCCACCGCCTCTTTGGTGCGCCCGGCGGCGTCCAGAAGAAGCGCTCGGTGGTAGTCCTTGAAGATGACGTACCAGGTCGGGCCGGTCAGCGCGTCGAGGGTTTCGATCGCCTCGTCCACGAGCCCGTCGCCAAACTGCGCCCACGCCATCAACAGCCCGGCCGTCAGGGTGGCAAGCTGGGCCGGCGAGATGCGAGCAAGGCCGTCCCGGCCTTCGCCGTAGTCGCCACGCGCCAATGACTGCACGGCCAGGGCCACGCGCGATATCGGATTGCCCGGCGCGATGGCGACAAGTCGATCCGCGTTTTGGAAGGCACCGCTCATATCGCCGGTGGCCAGCTGGAGCATGACGATCCGCTCCAGCAGCTGAGGATTGGCGTCATCCGATTCCAATGCCTTGCCATAGAATCTCACCGCCGATTCAAGGTCGTAATCGGCCTCCGCGCTGCGTCCGGCAAGGTAGCTGCCGGCCAGCGTTGTCGGTTCAAACGTGTCGACGGCGCCCGGTGCCGTCTGGGCGAGCGCGACGGTACTGCCGCCCAGCATGAGGAGGATGGCTGAGGTGATCGGCAGCGGCTGTCTTGGCATGGTGCGTGGGCTCAACATGTTTGGTGACCGAAGCAATTTTTCGCGCGTCGGCGATCCGACGAGCGGGCGAGTGTGGCCGTTGGCGGCACGGCACGCTTGGCCAATCTAACTAACGCGCCCGATACAGAAATCGACGGCTTCGATAAGTGCTGCCTTGTAGCCCGAATCGGGGAAGGGAGCCAGGGCGTCGCGAGCCACCGACCCGAAATGCCGTGCGCGTTCAACGGTATCGGCGATAGTGTTACTGTTCCGCATCAGTCCGACCGCCCGCTCAAGATCACCATCGCCTATATCGCCGTCTTCCATGACCCGCTTGAAGAATGCGCGCTCCTCATCGGTACCACGTCGATAGGCCAGGATGACCGGCAGCGTGATCTTGCCTTCGCGAAAGTCGTCGCCGGTTTTTTTGCCGAGATTGGCGGCGCTGCCACCGTAATCGAGGGCATCGTCGACCAGTTGGAAGGCCAAACCCAGATTGACCCCATACGACCGGAACGCCGCCCGCTCACCTCGGTCCCTTTCCGCAACCGCCGGCCCGACCTCTGCCGCGGCAGAAAAAAGTGCGGCCGTCTTGGCCTGAATAACGGCCTGGTACTCGTCCTCGGTGGTGGCAAGATTCTGGGCCGCGTCAAGCTGCATGACCTCGCCCTCGGCGATCACCACGGCGGCGTCGGAGAGGATGGCAAGGGCTTCCAGCGACCCCACATCGACCATCATCTTGAAGGCCTGGCCGAGAAGATAGTCGCCGACCAGGACACTGGCCTGGTTGCCCCAGACCAGCCGCGCCGCCTTCCGCCCCCGGCGCATATCGCTCTCATCGACGACATCGTCATGGAGAAGCGTTGCGGTGTGCATGAACTCGACGCTTGCCGCCAGGCCGATATGCCCGCTGCCGCGGTAACCGCACATTTCGGCGGCGGCGATGGCGAGCATTGGGCGCAGGCGCTTGCCACCGGAATCGATCAGGTGCCGGGCGATGTCCGGGATCATATCCACGCTCGAGCCGGCACGCGCGAGAATGAGTTCGTTCACCAGCTCCATCGGCGCGCGCGTCAGTTCGACCAGCGGCTGGATGCTGGCCGCGGATTTTCTCGCGGTTTCCTCGAGGGGAACGACAACGCCCAAAAGCCCGTCTCCGAAAAGCCTGTCCGGTGTGCGCGGAGAGCGACATTACGGACCCCCGGCAATGGCGACAAGTGCCGGATGGAACGATTGTGCATGGCGGCGCAATTCCGTAACCTCTGTCGCCCGGAGCTGCTGGGCATCAAGGGCCGAAACATGGAAGAACTCGTCAGAACCAACGACCTTGTGCTGATCTCGTTTGTCGAGGCCCTCCTGCGCGAGGCCGGCATCGAACACCTGGTGGTCGATCAGAACATGAGCGTGGTGGAAGGTTCGCTCGGTGTCCTGCCCCGCCGTGTTCTGGTTCCGGAGGACGTGATCCACAAGGCGCGCACGATCCTGGAGTCGGCCGGTGTCGGTTCCGAACTCGAAAAACCGCGCAATGCATCCTGATTCGCCCGTGGCCGCTTCCACACCGACGACCATCGACGCCTTTGCCGGCGGTCGCATCGAGATGGTCCAACCGGCCGACGGTCGCCATCGTTCCGGGCTCGAAGCGGCGCTGCTGGCGGCGGCAATCGGGCCGGACTTCAAGGGTACCATCGTCGATCTGGGCGCCGGCGCCGGCGCGGTCGGCCTGACCATCGCCGCGCGAACCCGGCAGGCCGCCGTGGTCCTGGTCGACCGCGATGGGTTGGCATTGGCGTGTGCTTCGGCAGCACTGGCCAGGCCGCTCAACGCCGACTTTGCCGACCGGGTGCGGATCGTCGAGGCCGATATTTCGCGCCCCGAAGCTGATCGCGTCAGCGCCGGCCTGGCGCGTGGCTCGGCTGACATCGTGGTGTCCAACCCGCCGTTTCGCCGGGTGCAGGACAATTGCGCATCGCCCAATGGCGACCGCTCGGCAGCCCACTTGCTCGACACTTCCGGCCTCGACCCCTGGGTTCGCTGCGCGGCGTCGATCTTGAAGGCCCGCGGCGAATTGATCATCATCATCGCGGCCGATCTTCTGGTCTCGGTGTTCGATGGTCTGGGCCATCGCTTCGGCGCCGTGGACGTCCTGCCGATTCACCCGCGCGCCGATGCCCCCGCCCTTCGGGTGCTGGTGCGGGCGATCAAGGGCAGCGGCGCCCGGATGCGACTTTTGCCGGCGTTGGTCCTTCACCATCGCAAGGGAAACGCCTATCTGCCACATGTGGAGGCGCTGTTGCGCGGTCGGGCCGGATTGTCGCAGGTGCATGGCGGATGGGCATCGCGTTGTTGAGGCGGAGATCATTCTGACGTGGCCGGATTGCTGAATTCTCTACTGCCGCGCCGATGGCGGCGGGATCGGACGACCATCCCGGTGGTGCGGCTGTCGGGCGCGATCGGCGGCGGCTCGCGGTTCAACACCGGGCTCACCCTCAGCGGGGTCGAATCGGCCCTCAAAAAAGCGTTCGCCACCCGCAAATCCCCGGCCGTCGCCATCGCCATCAATTCGCCGGGGGGCTCCCCGGTTCAGTCGCACCTGATCTACAAGCGCATCCGGGCGCTGGCCGCGCAAAAGGAAAAGCAGGTGATCGTTGCCGTCGAAGACGTCGCGGCCTCGGGCGGCTATCTGATCGCGCTCGCCGGCGACGAGATCATTGTCGACGACAGCTCCATCGTCGGGTCGATCGGCGTGGTGTCGGCCGGGTTCGGCTTCCCCAAGCTGTTGGAGCGTATCGGGGTCGAGCGCCGGGTTTACACATCGGGTGCCAACAAGGGCATGCTCGATCCCTTCCGGCCGGAAAAGGACGACGACATCGGCCGTTTGCGGGCAATTCAGGAAGAGGTTTACGGGCTGTTCGTCGACCTCGTCAAAGAACGCCGCGGCGAATTGCTGGTCGACGATCCCGATCTGTTTTCCGGCGCGTTTTGGGCCGGCCGTAGGGCTCTCAAGCTCGGCTTGGTCGACCGGGTGGGTGATCTCAGATCCGTGTTGATCGAGCGATTCGGCGAGGATGTAAGGCTGCGCTCGATCGCCCCGGCGCGGCCCCGGCTGATGCGGCGCTTCGGATTTGGCGGCGAAGCGCCCGCTGCCCGCGTCCTGGAAGGGGTGGTCGATCTGATCGAGGAGCGACTTCTGTGGTCGCGCTTCGGGCTCTAGGGAGGCGGAATTTTGGGCGGCTTTCTTGTATTCGTGGTGGTCGCGGCGATCGGCTATCTGGCCTGGCGCGGCGCCCGCCGGCGCTACGAAGACGCGCGGGCCGCGCTTAAGCGGCGGCAGGCTGGGGATCGCCGCGCGGTGACACTCGAAAAAGACCCCGAAACCGGCGTCTACCGACAAAAAGAGCGCGGGCCATAAGCCCGCGGCGATCTGCTTGACCCGGCGGGATCGCCGCGGATAGTTTGCGCCGCCGCGCCACCCGTGACATTTGAGAGAGCCTTCGTGCCCGCCGAAACGCCAACCCACATGCATCCCCAACGTTCGTTTCAGGGGCTGGTTCTGGAACTGCAGCGTTTCTGGGCCGACCAGGGCTGCGTGATCCTGCAGCCCTATGACATGGAGATGGGAGCCGGAACGTTTCACCCGGCCACGACCCTGCGCGCGCTTGGCCCCAAACCGTGGAAAGCGGCCTATGTGCAACCGTCGCGCCGGCCGAGCGACGGACGCTATGGCGAGAATCCCAACCGGCTGCAGCACTACTATCAGTTTCAGGTGATCCTGAAGCCGTCGCCGCCCGACCTGCAGGACCTCTACATCCGCTCGATCGAGGCGATCGGCATCGACACCGCCCTGCACGACATTCGCTTTGTCGAGGACGACTGGGAAAGCCCGACCCTGGGCGCCTGGGGCCTCGGCTGGGAGTGCTGGTGCGACGGCATGGAGGTGTCCCAGTTCACCTATTTCCAGAAGGTTGCCGGTGTCGAGTGCGCGCCGGTGTCGGGCGAGTTGACCTACGGCTTGGAACGCCTGGCAATGTACGTTCAGGCCGTCGACAACGTTTTCGAACTGAACTTCAACGGCCGCCAGGGTGCCGAACGGGTCGCCTATGGCGACATTTTCCTCCAATCGGAGCAGGAATACTCCCGGTACAATTTCGAACACGCCGACACCGGGCTGTTGAAGCGCCAGTTCCAGGATGCCGAGACCGAATGCGCGCGACTGCTGACGGCCGGCGAGGATGGCGACGGCGATGGCGGGCACCATCACATGGCACTGCCCGCCTACGATCAGTGCATCAGGGCGAGCCACGTCTTTAATCTGCTCGACGCGCGCGGCGTCATTTCCGTGACCGAGCGCCAGAGTTACATTCTGAGAGTCCGCGAGCTTGCCAAGGCGTGCGGCTCGGCGTGGCTGGCGACCGAAGGAGGGGGCGCAACATGAAACTCGATCACCTCACCATATGTGCGGCCGATTTGGACGCGGCACGGGATTTTCTCGTCGACGTGCTCGAGCTTCGGGTGGGCGAACGTCCTGATTTCTCATTTCCCGGCTACTGGCTCTATTTGGGCGACAAGGCGATCATCCACATGTTGGGGCGCGATCCCGGCAGCGATGAAGCCTCCACCTGGGTTGACCACGTTGCCTTCGGCCCGTTCGACTTCGACGCCAAGCGGCGGCAACTCGAGGCCAT
Organism: uncultured Bauldia sp.; assembly: GCA_963663975.2. Lineage (GTDB taxonomy): Bacteria > Pseudomonadota > Alphaproteobacteria > Rhizobiales > Kaistiaceae > JANQRX01. The sequence goes on from CAXXRA010000015.1 coordinate 774,943, forward strand.
CGGCCGGGCGTTCAAGGTCGCCGACGTACCCGGTGTGGCGCTGAGGCAGATCTTCGTTGAAGGGCCGGGCGGGGTCCGCCTCGATCTGCAGTGTCCGACCCAACCGGCACCTGCTTCATGACGACGGAGGTCAAGTTCATCCGTCAGGCGCCGATCTTGCTCGCCGGCGACCTGCCACGCAGCATCGACTACTGGTCCGACAAGGTCGGTTTCACGACGGTCGGCGTCTACGGCGAGCCCGTCGACTTCGCGATTCTCGCCCGCGACGGCGCGCATGTGATGCTGAGCCAGGCCCCGGTCGATCACGCCATCGTTCCCCACTGGCGGATCAAGGACAAGTTGTGGAACGCCTATTTCTGGATTGATGACGCCCGCGCCCTGCGCGACGAGCTGGCGGAACGCGGCGCGCCCATCGACTATGATCTCAGCGAAAAACCCTATGGCGTCCTGGAATTCGGTATCCAGGACCCCGACCAACACGACATCGCCTTTGGCCAGGACATGACCGCCGGCCAGGCGGATTAGAAGAAACCATCCGGCGCCATGCCCGACCTCCTGCTGGAATTGCTCTGCGAGGAAATCCCTGCGCGTATGCAGCGTCGCGCCGCCGACCAGTTGCGTGACCGGGTGACCGGCGAGCTGGCCGAGGCCGGGCTGCCCTATGAAGGCGCCAAGGCCTTTGTCACGCCGCGCCGCCTCGCGTTGACCGTGCACGGATTGCCGGCCGCCTCGCCCGACCGTCGCCAGGAGCGCCGGGGACCGCGGGTCGGCGCACCCAACAAGGCGGTGGAGGGGTTCGTCAGGGGCGCCGGGCTGGCTTCAATCGACGATGCGGTGATCGTCAGCGATCCCAAAAAGGGGGATTTTTACACCGCCGTAACCGAACACCCCGGCCAGCCGGCGCAGGAGGTGATCGCCGGCTTCATGCCCGGCCTGATCCGCTCCTTCGCGTGGCCGAAATCCATGCGCTGGGGTGCGGCATCGGCCGATTCCGGCAGCCTCGCCTGGGTCCGGCCGCTGCATTCGATCCTGTGCGTCTTCGGCCCGGAAACCAGTGACACCGATGTCGTCCTGTTCGATGTCGGCGGCATATCGTCGGCGCGCACGACCCGCGGACACCGTTTCATGGCGCCCGAGGCAATCGAGGTGCGCCGGTTCGACGATTATGCCGCCAGCCTGGAACGCGCCAAGGTCGTTCTCGACCCCGACCGACGCAAGGAGATCATCCTGACCGACGCGCGTAATCAGGCGCTGGCGCTCGGCCTGGAACTCATCGAGGACGATCCATTGGCCGAAGAGGTGACCGGGCTGGTCGAATGGCCGGTGGTCATGACCGGGGCCTTTGACGAGGCCTATCTGGAGATGCCGCACGAGGTGATCCGCACCACCATCCGCACCCATCAGAAGTGCTTTGCCCTCAGCCGGCCCGACGCCGCACCGAACGCCAACGAAATCATACGCAATGTCGGCCGCGAGGGCGGCACCCCTGCGCTGGCCAATCGTTTTGTGCTGGTCGCCAACCTGGAAGCGCCCGATGGCGGGGCGGCGATTGTCGCCGGCAATGAGCGGGTGATCAGTGCCCGGCTGGCCGATGCGCGCTATTTCTGGGACACCGACCGCAAGACCCCGCTGGCGGACCGCCTGCCGGCGCTCGACGACATCACCTTCCACGAAAAGCTTGGCAGCCAGGGCCGGCGTGTTCGCCGGATCATGGCGCTCGCCCGCGAGATCGCTCCGGTGGTGATGACCGACCCGGACAAGGCGGAACGCGCCGCCATGCTCGCCAAGGCCGATCTGGTGACCGAGATGGTGGGCGAATTTCCCGAGCTGCAGGGATTGATCGGTCGCTATTACGCCCTGGATCAGGGTGAAGACTCCGCGGTCGCCGCCGCGATCGAGGATCACTACCGCCCGGTCGGTCGATCGGACGGCGTGCCGGACGACCTGGTCGCCGTCGCAGTGGCGCTTGCCGACAAACTCGACATGCTGGCGGGCTTCTGGGCGATCGGCGAGACTCCGACCGGGAGCAAGGACCCCTACGCGCTGCGTCGTGCGGCGCTGGGGGTCATTCGTCTTGTTGTGGACAACAGCATCCGCTTGTCGCTCATGGAGCGGTTGCGCCCCCATCAGGCCAGGATCGCCGCCTCGCTCGCCGAGGCCGCCGCCGCCGACGATGGCGCGGTTACTCCGGAAACTGAACCGGAAGCAGAAACGGCGGACTACCTGGCCGATCTTCTGGATTTCTTCGCCGACCGCCTCAAGGTTCAGCTTCGCGACAGCGGTGCCCGTCACGATCTGGTCGAGGCGATCTTCGCGCTGGGCGGCCAGGACGACCTTCTCATCATCGTCAGGCGGGTCGATGCGCTGGGCCGGTTTCTCGAGACCGAAGACGGTGCCAGCCTGCTCGCCGGCTACCGCCGCGCCATCAACATCGTCGAAGACGAGGCGAAGAAATCCGGCCAGACTTTTGACGGCGAGGTCGACCCGGGGCTGCTGCAGGAGCCGGCCGAGAGGGCACTCCATGAAGCGATTGCGGCGGCCGGCGGCGAAGTAGCGGCGGCAATCGGGATCGAGGATTACGCCGCGGCCATGCAAGCGCTGGCGCGGTTGCGCGGCCCGGTTGATTCCTTCTTCGACCAGGTGCTGGTCAATGCCGAGGACGAAGCCATCCGCGCCAACCGCCTGCGCCTGCTGAACACGATGCGCGCGGTGACGCTGGCCGTGGCCGATTTTTCCAGGATCGGCGGTTAGGGGCGGGCGCGCAGAGTTTGCCCCGCGGGCCGGTGCCCGACGAACGCGCGTCGACGGCCAGCTAGCGCTGACCGGCAGATGACCGACCGAATAACCACCTGCTCATTCGGACGCGACTGGAACAAAAAGCTCGCACGGCAGCGGCCGTCCGCCAGTTTCACGAATAGTGAATTATTTTCGGAAACTGTTGCGGACTAACGTGTCAAATCGGTTTGGCTTTGTTCTGCCAAAATAGTATTTCATTACGAAACCGAAACGATTTTCGGTGTAGCAATGCCGTAATCCAACCCGTTTTCAACTGATTGGCATGCGTCACACAACTCTGCACTTTGCGACCGACGCGGCAATTCGGCGCCAATCCGGTTTGGCTAACTCGCTCAGCCATCAGAAGCCCTTTCTCAGGGCAACAACCACGCGGCTACCAGCCAAACGCTCCGGCCGCAAACGGACCGCAACCTCTCATCACAATTACAGCCGGTTATTCGAAACGTCCACGTCATTCAGCGGAGGTGGGCGCGAGTTTTTGGGTTGTCGTGGCGACTGCCTGGGGACTCGGCGAGAGTGTGTGTGCTGCCGTAGCCAGCCGGCCCGCGAACACTGGGATCCACTCAGGCAACCTGCCGTCTCAAGCCGTCCGACGACTCGAACAAAATATCTTTGTCCGCAAACTGTGTCAGCCACTCCGACATGACGGTGGCGGACATGGGCTCAGCGATGAGAAAGCCTTGAACCTCATCGCATCCCAGAGCGCGAACGCAGTTTAATTGGATGGGAGTCTCCACGCCTTCCGCAACAACTCGCAGGCCAAGACGGTGCGACATCGCAGTGACAGCCGAAACTAAGGTCTCATCCGCATGGCGAGTATCGATCTCGTGAATGAAGCTTCGATCAATCTTGAGCGTGTCCGGTCGAAAATGACGCAAATAAGCCAGGGAGGATTGGCCGGTTCCAAAGTCGTCCAAGGCAATCTGAACCCCGAGTTTTTGGAAGCGCTTCAGCGTCAGGCTTGCAGCGTCGATGTCGTGTAAAATCGTAGTCTCAGTGATTTCTAACTCGATTTTCTGGGGTGCAAGATCCATTTCCGTGACGATTTGCATCAGCCTCTCGATCGTCTCGGATTCTCGCAACTGGATAGCCGAAATATTGACCGACATTTTTGGCACATCGTGGCCGTTGTCGATCCACTCCTTCAATTGGCTCACGGCCGTTCGTAATGCCCACTCGCCTATTCTGTGCATCGAGCCCGTTTGCTCGGCGGTCGCAATTAGCATTCCGACGGGTGTGCCACGGAGGATCTGATTTTCACACCGCAATAGAGCCTCCGTCGCAGTCAGTCGTCCGGTCCGCAAATCGACGATGGGCTGGTAGTGGAGGGTAAATTCATCGTGTTCGAGCGCGTGCCGAATGCCTGCTTCCACCATCAGATGCCGGCGGGAACGCTCATTCATCTCCTCGGAAAAGAACGCATGAGTGTTGTCTCCACCACTCTCCCGAGCATGGCGCTCCGCCACGATAGCATTTCGTACCAGGCTTTCAGCATCACCGGCATCGTTGGGATAGACGCTTATTCCGATGCTGCAATGGAGGTAGACCTCCTCGTTGTCCATCGTGATCGGGCGAGAGATGCTTTCGAATATGCGCTTGACTATCCAAACGACGGTGTCGATTTCATCAATGTCGGAGACCTCAATCGCAAATTTTTCCCTGGCAAGCTGGGTGATCATTGGAACTCTATCTCCACCACCAACCAGCGAAACCGTATCGCTTCGTCGCAGAACTGCAGATAGGCGCTGGCCCACCGTAGTTATCAACCGGTGACCTGCCGCATCTCCAAAGACCTCAGCGACGCGCCCGAATGAATCAACCGAAACGTGCAAAACCGCGACGACCTGTCGGTTACGCTTTGCGCGTGCCATGGATTGAGAAACTCGATCCATAAATATCACTCGAGTCGGCAACCGGGTCAAAGGATCATTGTCAGAGGTTGATCTCGGCTGAGGAGGTTCGAGAATCTGGGTAGTATCTTGGGTGCCATTGGTTTCCGACATGTGGGATGCATCAAGGGCCGCTTTGTACGCGACGTCAGTGCTTCCGCGTAAAGGAGATTGTTTTGTCGGTGTCGTTTTGGATTCCAGCGCCGCTTCATCCCAGCAAACGACCCGGTTTCGACCTGCCTCTTTGGCCGCATACAACGCCTGGTCTGCCCGGTTGACCAAGTCCAACGATGTGAATGGATCGTCAGGAGGCATCGCTACGCCAATACTAGCAGTGACTCGCTCACCTGTTGCAAGCCACTCTTCAGAACGACTCTCGACATCCTGACGAATTCGCTCGGCCAGCTGTATTGCCTCGTCTTCGGTCAGGCCGAAGAGTGCGACACAAAATTCCTCGCCTCCGTAGCGCGCGACCAAGTTCCTTTCGCCACAGCTGGATTTCAGGATACCAGCCACGCCGGCGATGACTTCATCGCCAGCGGTGTGGCCAAAACGGTCGTTGATACTTTTGAAATGGTCCAAATCCACCATGAGACAGGACGGAGACTGATGCTCGCGATTGCCAGGTTCTAGTCTCGCTTCTAACTCGGCGAAAAACGCCCGGCGGTTCATGCAGCCCGAAAGCGGATCTCGACTTGCTAAATACAGCAAATGAAGGTTCTGCCGACTGATTTCTTTTTCGGTGGCCTCCAGTTTCCGGACCGCTTGGTTAAGGTCTTCATTCTTTCTCTCTAGGACGGTCACGTCATCAAACGTTGCAATCGTACCGGAAACGTTACCCTTACCATCCTCAATACGGGTGGCATTGACCATGAAGCTCCGGATCTCTCCGCACGCGACGCGAAGCGCTACGGGAACGGCAGTCACAGACTTCTGGTCGCGAAGAGCGACCCGCCAGGGATAATCTGCGGTCTCGTTATTGCGGCTCCATTGCCGCCATTTCAGATCTCCAATCGTGCTGCCGATCAAAGACTTGGGAGTCTCGTTGATCGCTTCGGCGAACGAATCGTTAGCGAGCAATATCCTTTCCCGCTCGTCCAAAATGAGCACCCCCTCCGCCAGTGTGTCGAAGGCAGCTTGTACACGCGCTGGTATGACGGAGCTCGGATCGAGTTCTCTAAGAGCCCGCCGGAGCACAAAGTAGTAACCCGCGAAACCCAAACCGCCGAAGAACGCGATGAAACCTCCAAGAGTTTTCGGGACTCCCGCAATCTCTTCGCTCGAGGACAATGGTCGAAAAGCAATCTCGACTTTACCCCATGGGACGTCGCCGTTGAGCAAAGGCACTTGTAGGTGGGTAGGTGTAGACCGGCTCTCATGTGGCTCCACCCAATGAAGGGCATGATCGCCTGACGTAATGAGAACCTCTCCATTTGCCCGGCGAAGGGCGATCGAGAGTACCGCGCTGTTTCGCCCCTCAGCCGACGATATTGTCTCCTGCAGGCCAACTATGTCGTTTCGAAATGCGGCGGTTGAGAGCTGTACCGCAAGTGCCTCGGCAATCCTTGTCCTCGCATCGAGCTCGGCCTTACTTTCGTCCGGCATGAGTCCAAAAACATAACCACATAAAGCGAGGCTTACGGTCAACGCAGCAAGCCCTATGCTAATCCTGAAGGTAGGAGTAAACAGTTTTGACATTATGATAAACTCTACGATCGATCTTGGGCTCTGGACACATTGTCAAACACGCGATCGGCCTTTGAGATCGCCTCATCTTTCTCGTCTTCTTCGTTTTCCTTGTCGTCTTTCCGCCGACGAGCGACAAAGATGACGAGCGGGTCAAACCCACGCCAAGCGGGCATGGACGTCAGTAGGGCGGCGGCAAGTGCACCACCACGCAGAACCCAGCTCACAAAGCCGGTGGTCAGCATTGTTCCAATTCCGACTGAAACTTGCGTTAACGTAGCGCCCAAGATCATGTTTTGGTTCCGCATATCTGACATCGATCGATCGATCGCCTGCCAGAAAGCGGTACGATTGGGATTTAGCAGGCCGAGGCTACTTTCATTGTCGGCGGCCTGTCCCTCTGCTGTCTCTGGTTCCGGCTCAGGCTTCGGTTCCGGCTCAGGCTTCGGTTCCGGCTCAGGCTCAGGTTCCGGCTCAGGTTCCGGCTCGGGTTCAGGCACAAGCTCGGGTTCAGGCTCAGGCTCAGGCTCCAGCAGAGTTTCAGGTTCCGGCTGAGGCTCAGGTTCCGGCTCCGGCCCAGGCTCAGGTTCGGGCTGAGTCTCAGGTTCAGGCTGAGGCTCAGGTTCCGGCTCCGGCTCCGGCTCCGGCCCGGGCTCAGGTGTGCCTTGGCCGGCGCATCATTGACATTGGCCACGGCGACGGCATCGCCTGAGTGTCAGTGCCGCCAATGCCGTCGGAGACCTCAACGATGACGTTATAGACATTGTCGGCCCCGGCATCGCCGGGCGCCTCAAAGTCCGGCGCCGTGTTGAAGGTCAGCACGCCGGCGGCATCGATGCTAAACAGCGCCTGATCAGCACCACCAATGATGGCATAGGCCGGCGCGCCGCCGTCGACATCCGTGCTCGTCACAGTGGTGACGGCGTTCTGGTTCTCCGCGGCATTGACGTTGGCCGCGGCGCCGCCGCCGTCGGATGTAATGGCCGGCGCATCATTGACATTGGCCACGGCGACGGCAATCGCCTGGGTGTCAGTGCCGCCACTGCCGTCGGAGACCTCAACGATGACGTCATAGACATTGTCGGCCCCGGCATCGCCGGGCGCCTCAAAGTCCGGCGCCGTGTTGAAGGTCAGCACGCCGGCGGCATCGATGCTAAACAGCGCCTGATCAGCAGCTGGGTGGTGGTGCCGCCGAGATCATCGGTGACGGTGACGGTGAAGGCGTCCGCCAATGATGGCATAAGCCGGCGCGCCGCCGTCGACATCCGTGCTCGTCACAGTGGTGACAGCGTTCTGGTCCTCCGCGGCATTGACGTTGGCCGCGGCGCCGCCGCCATTGGAGGTGATGGCCGGGGCATCGTTGACATTGGCGAGGGTGATCGAGACCAGCTGGGTGGTGGTACCGCCGAGATCATCGGTGACGGTGACGGTGAAGGAGTCGGAGCCGAACCAGTTGGGATCGGTCGGGGTAAAGGTCCAGGCGCCGGTGGCGGCATCGATGGCCGCGGTGCCGTTGGTCGCCGGGGTGGTGACGGTGAAGTAGGTCAGGTCGGTCAGGCCCTCGACATCGCTGGCATCGAGGTCGCCGGCGACCGCATCGCCTTCATTGCCGGCATAGCTGACGTCGCCGGTGATCACCGGTGGCATCGTCGACATTGGCGAGACGGTGATCGAGACCAGCTGGGTGGTGGTACCGCCGAGATCATCGGTGACGGTGACGGTGAAGGAGTCGGAGCCGAACCAGTTGGGATCGGTCGGGGTAAAGGTCCAGGCGCCGGTGGCGGCATCGATGGCGGCGGTGCCGTTGGTCGCCGGGGTGGTGACGGTGAAGTAGGTGCCGTCGGTCAGGCCCTCGACGTCGCTGGCATCGAGGTCGCCGGCGACCGCATCGCCTTCATTGCCGGCATAGCCGATATCGCCGGTAATCACCGCGGCATCATCGACATTGGCGAGCGTGATCGAGACCAGCTGGGTGGTGGTGCCGCCGAGATCATCGGTGACGGTGACGGTGAAGGCGTCCGAGCCGAACCAGTTGGGATCGGTCGGGGTAAAGGTCCAGGCGCCGGTGGCGGCATCGATGGTGGCGGTGCCGTTGGTCGCCGGGGTGGTGACGGTGAAGTAGGTGCCGTCGGTCAGGCCCTCGACGTCGGTGGCATCGAGGTCGCCGGCGACCGCATCGCCTTCATTGCCGGAATAGCTGACGTCGCCGGTGATCACCGCGGCATCATCGACATTGGAGCGTGATCGAGACGGGGTAAAGGTCCAGGCATCGAGACCAGGCTGGGTGGTGGTACCGCCGAGATCATCGGTGACGGTGACGGTGAAGGAGTCGGAGCCGAACCAGTTGGGATCGGTCGGGGTAAAGGTCCAGGCGCCGGTGGCGGCATCGATGGCCGCGGTGCCGTTGGTCGCCGGGGTGGTGACGGTGTGAAGTAGGTGCCGTCGGTCAGGCCCTCGACGTCGCTGGCATCGAGGTCGCCGGCGACCGCATCGCCTTCATTGCCGGCATAGCCGATATATCACCGCGGCATCATCGACATTGGCGAGCGTGATCGAGACCAGCTGGGTGGTGGTGCCGCCGAGATCATCGGTGACGGTGACGGTGAAGGCGTCCGAGCCGAACCAGTTGGGATCGGTCGGGGTAAAGGTCCAGGCGCCGGTCGGTCAGGCCCTCGACATCGCTGGCATCGAGGTCGCCGGCGACCGCATCGCCTTCATTGCCGGAATAGCCGATGTCACCGGTGATCACCGCCGCATTATCGACCGTATACTCGATCTGGACGTTGTCGGCGTAAAAAAAGCTGGGGTCATCACCGGTCAGCCCTGACCCGAGAAAACGAATTTGGGTATTGGATGCGACATAGGCGGAAATATCAAAGTTCTGGGCGGTGGCACTTGTCGGAGTACCAGAACCGATTGTGTAAGTTTGCAGTGTGGTCCAACTCCCGCCGCCGTTGTTCGAAATGGCCAATGTGACGCTGCCGGCTGTGCGCCCGACGGAACGCCAAACATCAAACGTTAGTGTTGCCGAGGTGGCACCGGTCAAGTCCGCCTCGCGCAGGGCGCCCCTACCTGTTATGATCACGTCCTCACCACCGATTTCCAGGGCTTGAGGCGTGCCATCGGCTCGGACACGGCCGGAAAACGGTCCGTTACTCTCGCCCAGTTCTTGCCAATCGCCGGTCCAGTTCTGGGTTCCGTCGTTACCGGAGTAACCCGACGAGCCGCCAGCACCGTCGTCGAAGTTGTCGGCTACGGTTTCGGTCGAATCATCGGTCACGGTGACGGAGATAGCCTGGCTATCGCTGTCGCCATTGCCGTCGGCGACCTCAACGGTGACCTCATAGACGCCATCGCCATCAAAGTCCGTCGGGGTTTCAAAGTCGGGCGCGCTGTCGAAGGTCACAACACCGTTGGTGGCGTTGATCGAGAACAGCGCTGCGTCGGCCCCGCCGGTGATCGAGAAAGTTAAGGTGTTGGCGCGAACATCGGCGTCCGAGGCCGTGACCGTGGTCACACTGGTTTGGTTCTCGGCGGCATTGACATTGGCCGTGGCGCCGCCGCCGCCAGAGGTGATCACCGGGGCGGCGTTCACATCTATAATGCGGAAGGCAGCGTCCTGGCCGGGAAGCCCAATGCCGTCTTTGTCTATGGCATCGCCATCAGGATAAATCGCGCTAGCATTGTCGATCCCGACATAGATTTTTCCGTCCTGTGTGTTGGAGCCAACGCGGATGTAATAGGTGGTGTTGTCGTTGAGCGTCGCTGTGGAACTGAGGTCGACGGTTGCCCAAGATTCACCGACAGAGAGGCTCGTGCTGGATATCGTGCCACTCGCGATTGTTGCCCCGTTCCAGGATGAACGTATGGACACCGTGATCGTTTGAGATGAGGCGTCGGAGTCGCGGTAGAAGACCAGGCCGACTTTGTCGACTTCGTAGGTCGCACCAGGGCTATCGTACGAAAATGTCTGGCCCCAGTTTTGATCTGATTTGACCTCGTGGGATTTATCAGGCAGCTCGGAAAGTGCTGGTTCGTGGGAAACGAGTGTCGTTTCCGTCAGCAATCCTGCCCATTCCTGAGCCGCTGCGGTGTCTACGGCGGCGGCCGTTTCTACAGAACCCACCTTGAATTCCAAATCCCAGTCGCCACCGCGGTCGACATGGCCTGTCAGGTCAGTGCTCGCCGCCACGTCGGCGCCCGTCAGTTCAGCCAACCGTGAAGCAGCCTCCTGCCCTAACTCGCCTTCCCCAAAGTTGCAGCCATAAATCAGAAGATCGCCGTTGTCGGTAAGGGCTTCGCCGATCACCGCCAGTTCATCGGCGTATTCGCCATCCATGGATTGGAGTGTGAGGCGAGCCGTGCCGAGGAACAGCTCGGCCTGGTCGCCGTGGCTCACAAAGTGGATGGCCTCCACGCCCGATCGGGCCGAGAGAACCTCGGCGATTTGCTCGACGCCGTCTCGGTTCGCCTCAAGGAGCACAATCTCGTAAGCGGTATCGATCGATGCGATGAGTGTGTCGAGATCCGCAATGGAGGCATCGATGAACACGATCCCCGATGAGGTCGCGGTTTCACCCGGTAGAGCCGCAAGAGCTGCGGTCAGCGAGTCTGTGGCAGGCGTTGAATTGCTCTCAGGCTCCAGAGCTTCGGTCGATTCGGCGTTAACCGGGGGCTCATCAGCGATCGTCTCGACCGCCGTCGCGACTATCGCCGCGTCGAACGCTATCCGGGCCTCAAGTTCACGATAGGAAATAGTCGAGGTCAGAAGTCGTTGCAGTTCTTTATGGTTACTCATTGGTTGGAAATTTCCGATAATTTGTATATAAGTATAACCGAAGCTTCTCACCGGAGTTCACCTATTTATACTTATTACACTAATATGGGGCTTTAATATTACTGGCTAATCAAACGTGAAATTGAACGTATAGTTTCGAAAAATTCTCATGTCACCAGTATTGTTCGGCTCGCGGCGAAACGCCAGCTAAGCGATTGATCTCACTAAGCTATCTGGAGTGACCGAAAATATCTGAGGTGATCCAGCTGCCGGGAAGATCGCGTCTCAACCGAAGACAAGGCGGCAAGCGCTTGCGACGGTTCAGCAACCGCAGCGCTGCGCCGTTGTCACGGAGGCCCGCCTCCGCGCGCGCTCTGTCAGACGTTGGCAAAGCGAGCTAAATCATCAACCGCGGATCTCTCCGGCGATCGACATCAAGCTCTCCGTGGTGTTCGAGTGGATCCCAACGGCCGAGCTCCGTCCTCGCAAATCGACTAAAAACCACTTTCGCGAATCAATACCTTCGAAACCTGGCGCAATGCACGAACGAGGTAGCTTTCAGGGGCGCCTTTGAGCTCAACGACGCCGCGTACAGTTTGCTCGGGCGGATGATCCAGGCCTTGTGGCTTTAGCTCAACAAGATATTGGGCCGTGAGAGGTACAAGGTTCTGCCGTGAGTCCGGCTGGACCGCTATTTGACCGCCATTGGTTGAAGCAAGTTCCAGAATATCGATTGAGGTGGCTCCGACACGCGCAACGCTTTCTAATCTGACAGCCACCGACGAACGCGTCATGTCGTCCGGGATGAAGAGGCCAATGGCATTAGGTGACAGGCGGCGCAAGGCTGTTTCCGAGAGGTACCCTCTGACAACGTGCCGCTGCTGAGAAGAAATTAGGGCAGAAATTAGGGCGATGCGATCAGATTTGCCAATCCAGCGGCCGGGGTGAAGGTCAGTGTCGAGTTCCAAGATAGTCCCCGAGACCGGCGAACGTATGGTGAGTTCATCCCTCTGTTGTTGAAGACCGCCGAGTTCAGTCTCAAGCGATTTGAGTTCGTGCGAGAGGACAAGTGTTTCATCGCGGTCGATCCTATCAGCAACCGTGCGTGCGAGACGCAGCCGAGCCAGATCGATCTTGATCGTTGTACCGGTGATTCCGTTTTCAAGTTCGCGAACCCGAAGACGGATAATTGGATCCTCTTTCTGAACAAAGTCACCACGTTGTGCAGTAACACTAACCACTTCTGCCGATCTTGGTGGATAAATTTGTACCAAATCACTGGCCTCAAGTACCGCTGGCACATCGACACCGTTGGACCACGGTATTATCACTATCGCCAACAGCCCAAAAGCGACGGTGGCGGTGATCATCATACGCCTCCAGGAAGCGATCCGAGTTCCGATCTTCCGCCACTCCATGATCTCCCGCACAATGGGTAAAGCGATGAGATACCAGATCTCGAGCACGAATAGCGCTATGCCAAGTAACTTGAAGAAAAAATGGTAGACAAGAACCGCTATCGTCGTGAACAAAATCAAGCGGTAGAGCCAAGTAGTCCAAGCATAGAAAATCACGCCATTGCGCATCCGGCGCGACAACAGCTCCGGCGGCTCCGATATCTGTCCAAACAGGATTCGCCTCACCTTCCAGCGCCCGAGCGCGAAAGCACGCGGTTGCAGATTATCGATCCTGATCAGATCTGCAAGCAGGTAATAGCCGTCAAATTTCATACACGGATTTAGGTTGAAGGCTATGCTCAAGACCCAACCAGTTGTCGCCACCATGAAAGCGATACCGCGAGCAGGTCCGTCTGGCAAAAAAACCCAAAGAAAAGTAGCAATACATGCCAGCGCTATCTCAACGGCGATTCCGGCTACACCGATCAATAGACGCTGGCGGCGCGAGGAAAGTCGCCAGGAATCCGTGACATCAGTGTAAAGAAGCGGCGTCATCAGCATAAAAGCAACACGCATATTCGGCACATAGCAGCCAAAGCGGACGGCTGTAAGTGCATGTCCCAACTCGTGCGCAGATTTCAATAGGATCAACGAAAGCACGAAGTAGACCGCCCCTTCGAAAGAGAACACGTCATGAAATGTGTTGACAAAGGCAGGCCACTGTCGCGACGTTAAATAAATTCCGGTTAGACCAACGAAACCGACGACGGCAGCAGCCTTCCAAGTGTAAAATGGCTCAAGATACTCAGCCGTTGCCTTGAGCAATGGTTGGTTGGAGCCGCAACAGTGGCACTTTGAAGAACAGATAATTATGGGCGAGCTGAGTGAGGAGTGAAGGTCCGCCAGCCGCGTTTTTGTTCTCAGAGTCGCTCGAAATACCGGGGCGATCTTCGTCGGTAAGATTGCTGTTGCGGACGAACTCAAGCAACTGTGCGAGCTGTTGATCGTCGACAGAAATCCCTAGCCGCTGATCGGCGAGCTGCGCCAATCCCGAGACCGTGAGACCCTCACGCCAGAGCGACAACAATTCCTTTGTTTGATTGTCGATCTGGAAATAACGCTGCTGCAGAGGATCATATATGACCCACATTCGAGCACCAGAATTGCTAACGCCGGTTGCATTGAATTCTAGATCCTCGCGCAACGGCGGGATCTTAGCGACAGCAGTTGCGGCAGCGGCCGAAACCCTCGCTGCGTCCGGTTCGCCTATATTCCTATCCATTGCCTAAGCGCCGATAGCGGACGTCGGAACAAATAAAGGGCGAGGGGCACCCTCTCGCCGTAGAGTTGCGCCGTGCCGCGGACACCTACGCGGGGGATGTCTCCGTCGACATCTGAGAGCTCGGCGACAACATGGAACGCCAGCCCGTTTCCGGGTCTGACCCGGGCCTGGTAATCGGCGAACTCAACTTTCGCTTCACGCGGAAAGAGAGGATCGGAATCAAGGAAAACCTTGACGCGGGCGCCGGGCTTCAACACAACGGCATCATCAACGCTAACATCGATCGCCACCTCGACGTGAGTTGGATCGGCGATTTGCATGATCCGTTCACCGACGGTGACGGGTTTGCCGATGAGTTCCTGCCTGTCGGAATAGATGGCCACGCCTGCACGTCGGGCCGTGACTGTAGCCCGATCAAACATTTCTCGAGCGAAATCGAATTCTGCCGTTTTGAGCGCGTGTTCGGCCGTGGCTAGTCGAAGTTCGTGGCGTCCCCGTATATCATCAAAGGCGAGTTGACTTGCCTTCTTTAGACTCGCCTGTGCGACCAATACCTGGCGCTCTGCGACTTCCAACAGGTTTCGCAACGTCGTATCTTCAAAATGTATAATCGGTTGCCCCTCTTTTACATGTTCATTGGCGGATACAAGTATCTGCTCAATAACACCTTCTATCGGTGCCGTAACAATAAAAGGATTTCTCGGTGTAATTTCTAGAGGAGCAAGGGCTGTCATCGGTACGCGAATTATCATCGTCAGCAGCACCACAAGCATCAAAGCGAGCATTGCTGTTCGGCCGTTGACACGATTTGAGGTTAATCGTGACGGCGATTCCGTTAGTAGGAGTGCCAGCGAATGCGCGAATGTTTCTGCCAGGCGCTTGGCGATGACAATGTCGCCCTCGGTCCAAGCGTCGTCACTTGCAAGCAACATGCCTCCCAGAACATCGCTGTCGTGCACTCGCAGCGGGAGCCACAGCAACTTTGGGAATGGATAGCGAGCGAGTATGTCTTCCTCGTCGATCCCATAGTCGGACGAATCGAGCTCACGCAGTTCCTCGTGTCCAACTTCCCTGCCGAGCTTTGCGACGATGTTCTCGATGCCTCGGACGACAGGCGCTGAGCGATCAACCGCGGGTAACCCCGAAATAGTAACGATCCGCATCTCACCTTTTGATCTAAAGACGAAGACCTGGCGGGTCCTTGTCAGCTTGCGGGTCTCATTGGCAAAAATAGATTGTAGCTCCTGCGCCGTACGTGCTTCTCGGGAGGCAGCCTCAATGTTCAACAAGGCCTGAAGACCGGCGCTCGCATCATCACCGATGGCCACAGGCCGTCCGCCTGGGGGTGACATGGATTCGTTATCGTCGCGCCGTAAGGCGCTGGTTTGTTTGGAAAATGTGGATTTAGGTTCAAGGCTCACAATGCTACCCGTCGTGATATGTAAACTGCGCGGTGCCGCTCATCCCGGGCAAGATGTCGGATGTTGGAGCCGCGGAAGTGGCAAAAACCTTAATCGTCTGGCTGACGATATCGACAGCAGCCCCAACCGCGTCACGACTCCGACATATACGTTTTGGGTCTCGTCCATTTGGAATTGAAATTCTGTACCCGGCCTAAGCCAAATAAGCCATGTCGATGGCACAATTAACTCAATCGTTGGTTCACGGTTAGCAACTATTAGAAAAAGCTGTGTGCCAGCGACGGGAGTCTCGTGTTTATGGATTCCAATTTCGGCGACTCTACCGTCAAAGGGCGCGGCGATTTCGCATTGATCGAGGCGAGCGCGTATGATCTCAGCCTCAGCGGCCGTCCGATCCGCTCTGGCTCGTGCGGTCTCTACATCCTGACGGCTGCCAGCGTTGCGTTGCTCAAGAAACAAAGAACTCTCAA
This sequence comes from uncultured Bauldia sp., assembly GCA_963663975.2. GTDB lineage: Bacteria > Pseudomonadota > Alphaproteobacteria > Rhizobiales > Kaistiaceae > JANQRX01. Next base: position 790,661 of record CAXXRA010000015.1, read on the forward strand.
ATATCACCACCATTTCGCGATGGTGTGCCTCAGCTGACGCCAATTCGGCCAGATGTCGGCGGCAATCAAAAGCAACGAGCACATCGCCCGCGCGGAATTGCCCGCCTTCCTTGAAACCAACCTTGGTCACACGGGCCGTAAGATCCGTTGATATGATCGCCTGCGCAGAGGGGCGCACGACTCCGCGTACAGGTGTTTGCTGCTCCGATCTCGTTGCGAAATTTTCAGCAGCGACTGAAGGCGCCCAGGCCGCCGCCAACAGGACCAACAGGCCACACATCCGCAATGATGGCCTGCTCAACGGACGAAGGCGCCAAGGACCCATGTGAAAACGACTGCGGACAATTCGTCCAAAGAGGCGTCTTTCTTGGATCGATGTTTCTGCGGTGAACGCTCCGATCAATTCCGAACGTATTTTACTACAGCCTGGCATCTACCTGTCTCTATCTGTACATTGGGCCCACAGTGGTCTTCAGACTACCGTGCTGCAAACTGCCTCGACGCAGTTGGCCAGCGATCTCATCGACAGGGAGTGAGAGTCCAATATTGCCATACGGGTCCCAGCCAATTGATGCGAGTACATTCGCATGGGCACTCTGAAGGCCGGCATAGGCGATGTCGTATTTCGCCTCGGCGACGAGTGCATTCATCTCCTCTCTCAATAGTACCTGCTCACTGATACGCTTGGCTTCGGCTTCTCTGCGCATCTGCTGGATGAGCCGGTTTTGCACGGATCGGTATTCATCAGCGGCAGCCAATTCGTGCTGAAAGTGATGAAAGCGGATGCGGCTAACATGCACCTGCGTCATGACGGCCATGGTTAAGGCCAGCGCTTGCGCCTTGAGCACATCATCCCGAAGCTCGATCGCTCTGCGCTTTGCAGGGTATTGAAATACGTTGAGCAGATTCCAGCTCGCCTTGGCGCCCCAGGCAACCCAATCACTATTGAGCAAGTAGGAATTGCTATCCCAGTTTGGACCCGAATAAAGCTTCAGCCCGGGAAGTAGTGCGAGTAGCGCCGCGCGGGCCTCATGCATGTTGATTCGTTGCTGGTACCAATTCTCCCGAAGCTCAGCGCGACCTTGCACAGCAGATAACATCATCTGATCGAGTTGCAGAGGTAGCCTCGCTGGCGCACGCGGGCGTGATTTGACAACTATTTCGAACGGCGTGCCAGGCTTTACGTTCATAAGTGCCGCTAGCTCAGCTTTAGCGGCGACGATATTGCGCTGCAGGTGTGTGATCGCGCTGTTGATCTCAACCAACTCGCGCTCGTCGGTGAGCGCGCTAACAGTAGAGGTTTGAAGGCTTTCTGCGAGCGCCCGATTGTTAGCCAGAGCGGTTTTCGTGCGCTCCCGCAGATGCTTCAGGCGCTTGACCAGCACGTCATAGCTCGCCGCACGCCAATAGGCGCTTCGCACATCCTCAAGTAAATGATGTGCAATCTTACGTTGCGCCTCTTCGTTTATCAAAACTCTGTCGGCACTTTGCTGAGCACGCACATAAGACAGACCGAAGTCCAAGATGTTCCAGCTGAAAGCCAAATCACCCGACATCAAATGTTTATCTTGGGATGTTGAGGCGCCGAAGTTTGGAGTATCAGTAAGTAGATTTAGACTGCTTGAAGCCAGTGTATTGTTTCGGGCTGCAAAGCCAGCGTTCGCAACCACATCGGGAAGCAGAGCGTAGTGAGCAAGATTGAGCTCGGCCATGCGCAGACTGGTTTGCACGGCCTCGACCCGGTAGTCGAGGTTGTATTTGAGCGCCCGAGCCATCGCCTCATGAAGATCGACCGGCTTCGTCAAAGGCTCTTGATTGGCGGTAACCCTGGTTAGGTTCGCTTCCGCCATCACGGCGAGTTCGCTAGCAGAAAATGGATTGGGAGTGACCGAACATCCGCCCAACAGGGCGGCGGCAATTGCGGGTAGCCAAATGACCACTGTCGGTCGGAACATGCGCGCCTGTCTCGGCGTTGAAAATGGAGGACACTAGGCACACTCGCACTTGAGAACTCACGGAACTGCAAATCGTGTCTACCGTTCGAATTCGCAATATTAGGTTAACAATTCGTTGCCCTCATTTTTCGCCCTGAAACCACCACCGCCCACGGCGGGGCAGTCGTCACGCCTCAACGATGAACGGGGTGCGCTCAAACCGATGACATCGATCAGCCCGAGGTCGGAAATCAGAAGCTCGGAGATCACTACCGGTGCCAGCCAGAGTGTGACGATGTTATGCTGGCGACATACGAGACAAATCCGACAAGGCAGGAAGCATGTTGAGACGAAATTTCCGGAGAGCGTCCTGCCTCGCGCTGGCCGGGGTTCTGTCCGTGCTTGCCGCCACGCCGGCCAGCGCGCACAGTTTCAAGGTCGATATTGTTTTTCCCCAATCCGCTTCCGTGGCGGCTCGCGACGACTTTCTGCGTGAGTTCCACCGCGCCTCGGCCGAGCGCGACGGCCATGCGGACGAAGAGTCCAACGGCCATCTCGGTGGCCTCGATGTCTACACCAACGCAACCGAACTCAGCGGCAGCGACGACAGCCTGACGGGAGTGTTCGTTGTGATGGTCGGTGAGGGGACCTGCCAGCTCGCCGCTGCTGCGAGCCCTTCCGGGATCGTGATTGATGCGGCGCGGTTTGCGACCGTGGCCGGCGCAACGATATATAAGGCCGCTTACCAGCGGCGCTATGGCGGGTTGCCGGCAGACGCGGCGCTGGCCGGGTATCTCGTCGCCCGACACATCGATGCCATCGTCCGGCCGTTGGGCGGCGTGGACGACGTCGCGGCCTTGCGCGAAGGTTTGCAGGTGCTCTGCGACTGACCGTCGCCGTCGTCGGCAGCGAGTGTCGGAGGCTAGTGATGTCGGAGGCGGACCGGTCAAGGACGATGGCGCACCTGGCTCACGCCAAGCCGGGCCAGCGTCAGAAGCTGGTCAGGCCTCTACCAGCAATGGCGTGCGTTCAACCGGGTGACGTCGATCAGTCCGAGGTCCGAAATACGAAGTTCCGGGATCACCACCAGCGCCAGCAACGAGTGTTGCATGTAGCCATTGTTGAAGGTCGAGCCGCATGCCGCCATCACCGCCACCATCTGCTCGGTCTCAGCCGCAACTTCGGCGGCGGACGCGTCGGAGATCAGGCCGGCGATCGGCAGCCGCACCAGCGCCAATTCCTCGCCGTCCTTGAACACGGTGATGCCGCCGCCGACTTCGCCCAGGCGATTGGCTGCGCGGGCCATGTCGGCGCGCGAGGTTCCGACCACGATCATATGATGGCTGTCATGGGCGACCGTGGAGGCGACCGCGCATTGCCCTTGGTAGCCGAAGCCGGAGACCAGGCCGTTGGTCACGCCGCCGGTGGCACGGTGGCGTTCGACCAGCGCGATCTGGCAAATGTCGCGTCCCACATCGCCCTCGACGAGGCCGTCGATGACGGCCAACTCGGCGGTCAGCGCCTTCGTCGGTGCCTGATTTTCGACCACGCCGATCACCCTCGCCGTGACCAGCTCGGCGCCTGCCGGAGCCGGAATGTCGAAGTCGCCGGCGGCAAGGTCGCGGCCGAGCCTGACGGTCCGGCGAACATCATCGGGCCAGGCGATAGGTGGGGTCGCCACCACCAGCCTGCCGTCCTTCGCGACCGTTTGGCCGCGCGCGATCACCTGCTCGATCGGCAGGGTGGTCAGATCGGAGGACAGGATGAGATCGGCGCGCCGCCCCGGCGCGATGGAGCCGATCTCACGCTCGAGGCCGAAATGGCCGGCGGTGTTGATGGTCGCCATCTGCAGGGCGACCAAAGGATCGCAGCCGCAGCCGATGGCATGCCGCACGACCCGGTTCATGTGGCCGTCATTGACCAGGGTGCCGGAATGGCTGTCGTCGGAGCACAGCATGAAATTCCGCGGATCGAGGCCTTTTTCGGTCACCGCGGTGATCTGGTTTTCGATGTCATGCCAGGCCGAGCCCAGCCGCATCATGACCCTCATGCCCTGCCGGACGCGGGCGATTGCGTCTTCCTCGCGCGTGCCCTCATGGTCGTCGGCCGGACCCCCGGCGACATAGGCGTGAAATGCCGGACCGAGATCGGGCGAAGCGTAGTGGCCGCCGACCGTCTTGCCGGCGCGCATGGTCGCGGCGATTTCGGCCAGCATCGTCGGATCGCCGTTGACCACGCCGGGGAAGTTCATCATCTCGCCCAGACCGACGATACCGGGCCATGTCATCGCCTCGGCCACGTCCTGTGGTGTGATCTCGTGCCCGGTCGTTTCCAGCCCCGGCGCCGAGGGCACGCAGGAGGGCATCTGGGTGAAGATGTTGATGGGCTGCAGCAGCGCCTCGTCGTGCATCAATTTGACGCCTCGCAAGCCCAGGACATTGGCGATCTCATGGGGGTCGGCGAACATCGAGGTGGTGCCGTGGGGGATCACCGCGGCGGCAAACTGAGCCGGGGTCAGCATGCCCGATTCGATATGCATGTGGGCGTCGCAGAGGCCCGGAATCATGTACCGGCCGCCAGCCTCGATCACCTGCGTGTGGTCACCGATGCAGTGGCCGGCATCGGGGCCGCAATAGGCGAAGCGTCCGGCGGCGATGGCGATATCGTGCCCGGCGAGCAGCTCGCGGCTGTGGACGTTGACCCAAATTCCGTCGCGGATCACCAGGTCGGCGGCCGACCGTCCGGCGGCAACCGCGATCAAAGTCGGTAGCGCGTCGGCGAGATCGCCAGGCACAGTTCCCCGTCCCATTAATTGTTCTCCTTCAACGCCCGGTCGCCCGCTTCAGGCCGACGGCAGCCGCTCAATCCACCTCGACCACCAAGCGGCCACGGACCTTACCGTCGACGATGTCCCGCGCCGCCCGTTCGAGATCATCGAAGCCGATCGTGCGCGACATCGCCGCGAGTTTGTCACGATCAAGGTCGGCGGCGATTCTGCGCCAGGCTTCCATACGTGCCTCAAAGCTGGCCAGCACGGAGTCGATCCCGAGAAGCGCGACTCCGCGCAGGATGAACGGCGCCACCGATGTCGGCAACTCCATGCCGCCGGCATTGCCGCAGGCCGCCACCGCACCGCCACGGCGGAGCATCGAGAGGACGTTGGCCAGGACCGCGCCGCCGACGCCGTCGATCGCCGCCGCCCATCGTTCCTTGCCGAGGAGCCGAGGCTTGCCCGAGACCTCATCGCGCGGGATGATCTCAACCGCGCCGAGGCGGCTGAGATAATCCGCTTCGCCGGTGCGTCCGGTGACGGCGTGAACCGTGTGGCCGAGACCGGCGAGCAGCGCCACGCTCATCGAGCCGACGCCGCCGGCCGCGCCGGTGACCACGACCGGGCCGGACGATGGCGTCAGCCCGTGGCGTTCCAGCGCGATGATCGCCAGCATGGCGGTGTAACCGGCGGTACCCACTGCCATCGCCTGGGCACCGGTCAGGCCATCCGGCAGCGGTAACAGCCAGTCGCCGTTGAGACGCGCCATCTGGCTGTAGCCGCCGTAATGGGCCTCGCCCACGCCCCAGCCATTGAGAAGCACATGATCACCGGGTTGAAAGCGCGGGTTGGTCGAGTTGAGCACCGTGCCTGCCAGATCCACGCCCGGGATCATGGGAAAGCGCCGCACCACAGGCAGTTTGCCGGTGATCGCCAGCCCGTCCTTGTAGTTGACGGTGGTGTGCTCGACCCGCACGTCGACGTCGCCGTCCATCAGATCGGCCGGTGTCAGCTCGGCCAACCCCACCTCCTGGGTTCCAGCGTCCTCGTTGCGCCGGATCATCCATGCGCGAAAGCGGTCCATGGGCACATCACCTCGGAGTGTTTATCTGAGTGAAATCAGGAAGTTGCCGGCACCGGTTCACGCGCGATCGGGCGCTCCCTGATCGGCATATGGACGATCGCGGCAAAGATGCCGAGGATCACCGAGATCCACCACACGCCATCATAGCTGCCATAGACGTCGTAGAGCCGGCCGCCCAGCCACACGCCGAGGAACGAGCCGACCTGGTGGGAGAAGAACACGATCCCGAACAGGGTTGCGACATAGCGTGTGCCGAACATGATGGTCACGATCTGCTGGGTCGGCGGTACCGTGGACAGCCACAGGAATCCGATCACCGCGGAGAACACCAGCACTGAGGTGACGCTGACCGGGTACAACAGGAAGATCAGGATCACCAGCGAGCGCAGGAGATAGAGCGAGGACAGGATGATGCGCCGTTGCATCAGCCCGGACAGGACGCCGGAGGTGATCGAGCCGAAGATATTGAACAGGCCGATCAGGCCGATGGCGTAGCCGCCATAGATCACCGGTACGCCGATATCGCTGAGATAGGGCGGTAGATGGACGGTGATGAAGGCGACCTGGAAGCCGCAGACAAAAAAACCGGCGAGCAGCAGGCGGTACGAGTTGTGGCCGAGGGCTTCGGACACCGCCTCGCGAACGGTCTGGTCGCTGGTGTCGGCGGCAACCGGCACCGCCTTCGGCCTGCCGCGCATGACGAACGACAGCACGGGTACGATCATCACCACCGCCGCCATGATCAGCAGCGTCGCCTGCCAGCCATAGGCGGAGATGAAGCCCTGGCCGAGCGGAGCGAAGACGAACTGGCCGAGCGAGCCGGCTGCCGTGCCCAGGCCATAGCCGATGGTCCTGAGATTTTCCGGGAGCAGCCGGGCAAATGCGGCCAGCACGAGCAGGAAGGCCGACCCGGAGACGCCGAGCCCGATCAGCACCCCGGCGGTCATCTGCAACGACAGCGGATCGCTGCTCGAGGCCATCAGCGCCAAGCCGATGGCATAGACCACCGCGCCGCCGGACAGCACCCGCGCGGTGCCGAAGCGATCGGCCAGCATGCCGACGAAAGGCTGGCCGATCCCCCATAAGAGGTTCTGGATGGCGATCGCCAGCGCAAAGACCTCGCGGTCCCAGCCGAACTCGTTGGACATCGGCGTCAGGAAGAAGCCCATGATCGAGCGCGGGCCGAAATTGATCATCGAGATCACACAACCGGCCAGGATCACCAGCGGAATCGTCTGCAGAAACGGGCGGACCAGAGACCGGTCGGTTGTCATGCCTTAAGCGTCCTCGGGCGGGGGGAAGGCGGCTCGACACGACTGTAGCCGGCTGGAAGGTTCGCGATCAACGCGTTTCAACAGCCGACGGCCGGCGGTGCCGTGGACCGGCCGTCTGGCATTTCTCGGCCGAACCGCCTATATGAAAGTGAGCTAACCGGTGACCCCGGTTATTTTCGGGCCCAATATATGCTCACATCGAGCATATAACCGTCGTGGGGGATGACGATGACGATGGTGCCGCACGAACAAACCGGCGAAGCGGCCCGTGCGGCCGCGCGCCCGCGCCTGCCGATGCCGCCGCTCGCCTACACCGAGGCGGTCGCTCGGGAAACCGCGGACCTTTATGAACGCGTCCGCGACGTCATCCCGGCGATCGAGTGGCCGGTGTTGGCGCCTTACGTCAAGGCGATCAACGACCTCAAGAAAGAGCGCAACGCGGTCATCCTGGCGCACAACTACCAGACCCCGGAAATTTTTCACTGCGTGGCTGATTTCGGCGGCGACTCGCTCCAATTGGCGGTCGAAGCGGCCCGTTCCGACGCCGACATCATCGTCCAGTGCGGCGTCCATTTCATGGCCGAAACGTCGAAGCTGCTGAACCCCGACAAGCTGGTGCTGATCCCCGATATGCGGGCCGGCTGCTCGCTTGCCGAATCGATCACCGGCGCCGATGTGCGGCTCCTGCGCGAGCGTCATCCCGGCGTGCCGATCGTCACTTATGTCAACACTTCGGCCGAGGTGAAGGCGGAAAGCGACATCTGCTGCACCTCGTCGAACGCGGTTCAGGTGGTGGAGAGCTTCGGCGCCGACACGGTGTTCTTGATCCCGGACGAATATCTCGCCCAGAACGTGGCAACCCAGACCGACGTCAAGATTCTGACGTGGAAGGGACATTGCGAGGTCCATGAGCGATTCACCGCTGCCGAATTGCTGGAGTATCGTGACGCCGAGCCGGGGCTGGAAATCATCGCCCACCCCGAATGTCCGCCGGAAGTGATCGCAATCGCCGATTTCACCGGATCGACCTCGAAGATGATCTCGTGGGTGAAGGACCGCAAACCGGCCAAGGCACTGCTGGTGACGGAATGCTCGATGGCCTCCAACATCGCCGCCGAGGCGCCCGAGATACGCTTCGTCCAGCCGTGCAATCTATGCCCGCACATGAAGCGCATCACGTTGCCGAAAATCCTCGACAGCCTGGTCGAACTGAAGGACGAGGTGACCGTCGATCCGCTGATTGCCGGGCGCGCGCGCCAGGCGGTCGAGCGCATGATCAACCTCAAGAGCTGAGTTTCGGTCGAACCGTCGAACCGTCCATAACAGCCGGATGGCGGCGCCATGCACACCTTGACGCAACGCGAATCCGATCCGCCGGCCGGCTACGATGTCGTCATCATCGGCGGCGGTCTGGCCGGGCTGTTCTGCGCGCTTCGTATGGCACCGCGCTCCGTCACCGTGATTTCCGCCGCGCCGCTCGGCGAGGGCGCGTCGTCCTCCTGGGCCCAGGGCGGCATTGCCGCGGCCATGTCGACCGGTGATTCGATCGACAAGCACCTGGCCGATACCGCTGCCGCCGGTGACGGCATCGTCGACGAGAAGATCGCCCGGCTGATGGTATCCGACGCGCCCGATCGGATTTACGACCTGCTCGATTACGGGGTCCCGTTCGACCGCGATCTCGCCGGCCACCTCGCCGCCTCGCGTGAGGCCGCCCATTCGGAGCGCCGCATCGTCCACGTCTCGGGCGATATGGCAGGTGCGGCGATCATGGCGGCCCTGGTCACCGCGGTTCGCAAGACGCCGTCGATCCACTTCATCGAAAACTATGTCGCCGAGGAACTGGTGAGAGATGGCGGGCCGGTTGGCGGCGTGATCGCCCGGCCGGCCGAAGGCGGCGGCGATCGCCGCCGGTTCCCCGCCAGCGCGGTGGTCATGGCCACCGGTGGGGTGGGCCACCTGTACGCGGTCACCACCAATCCTCGCGAGGCCGATGGCGACGGGCTCGGCATGGCGGCCAGGGCCGGCGCGGTGATCGCCGATGCCGAATTCGTGCAGTTTCATCCGACCGCGCTCGACGTCGATCGCGATCCCGCGCCGCTGGCGACCGAGGCGCTTCGGGGCGAGGGCGCGACGCTCGTCAACCAGGACGGCGAGCGTTTCATGCAGGCGATCCACGCCGATGCCGAATTGGCACCCAGAGATATCGTCGCGCGGGCGATCCATCGGCAAAGGGCAGGCGGCGGCACGGTTTATCTCGATTGCCACGCGGCCATCGGCGCCTCCTTCGCCGACCGTTTCCCCACCGTCCACCGATCGTGCCGCAAGGCCGGGATCGACCCCGCCGAGGAACTGATTCCAGTCGCGCCGGCGGAGCACTACCACATGGGCGGCATCCTCACCGACGCGGCCGGCCGTTCGACCCTCGACGGGCTGTGGGCGTGCGGTGAGGTCGCCTCGACCGGCGTCCATGGCGCCAACCGCTTGGCGTCCAACTCGCTGCTCGAAGCGGTGGCGTTCGCCGCGCGTATCGCGACCGACATCGTCGAGCGCTATCCGATCGCCCGCCGTCCGGTGGCTGCCGCCCCGGAAACGGGCACGGGCGTGGAGTTCGCCGAGCCCGGCGCGGACGAGGTCCGCCGTCTGCGCGCAACGATGGCGCGCCATGTCGGCGTCGAGCGCGACCGCCAAGGCCTGATCCAGGCTCTGCACACCGTCGACGAGCTCGAGCGCGACTGCCGTTCGCCCCGTTTCCTCAACACCCTCGCCGCGGCCCGCATGATCGCCGCAGCGGCGCTGGCGCGCGAAGAGAGCCGCGGCGGTCATTACCGCACCGACCATCCGGACCACATGCGCGCGTGGGCGCGACGCAGCTATTTGACCCTGCCTGAGGCGACGCGCGTCATGGCGCCACAGCCGGAGCCGGCATGACCGGATCGGGTCTGCCGCGGCTTTCCGGTGTGATGATCACTGAGGCGGTGCGCACTGCCCTGGGCGAGGATCTCGGCCGGGCGGGGGACATCACCACCGCCGCCACCATTCCCGAGACGGCCACCGCGCGGGCGAATGTCGTTGCCCGCAAGGCCGGTGTGCTGGCCGGGCTGGACATCGCCCGTGCCGCGTTCGCCGAACTGGACGGAGCCGTCGTGTTCCAGGCCGGCGCCCGTGACGGCGATCGCGCCGAAGCCGGCGATGTGGTTGCGCGCGTTGAGGGCGCCGCAGGTCCGGTCCTGTCGGCTGAGCGGGTGGCGCTCAACTTTCTCGGGCATCTGTCCGGTATCGCCACCGCAACGGCCGAGCTGGTGGCGGCGGTCGCCCATACCGGTGCGCGTGTGACCTGCACCAGGAAGACCACGCCGGGTCTGCGTGCCTTCGAAAAATACGCCGTGCGTTGCGGCGGCGGCTCCAACCACCGCTTCGGCCTCGATGACGCCATCCTCATCAAGGACAACCACATCGCCGTGGTCGGGAGCGTCGCCGAGGCGATCCACCGCGCTCGTGCCGCTGCCGGTCATCTGGTCAGGATCGAGGTCGAGGTGGCCAGCCTCGATCAGCTCACCGAGGCCATGACCGCCGAGCCTGACGCGGTCCTGTTGGACAACATGGCGCCGGCGACGATCCGCACCGCGGTCGAACTGATCGGCCGCCGCGCCGTCACCGAAGCCTCGGGCAACGTCACGCTGGAGACCATCGGCGCCATCGCCGAAACCGGCGTGGATTACATCTCGTCGGGCTGGATCACCCATTCGGCGCCGGCGCTCGATGTCGGATTGGATGTGGAGGTCGGGAATTAGCCGGGTCTGCAACGATCGTGCGCGGAGCGGAACCGAGACATCCCGGCAATGGCGCACGACGTCGGTGTCTAGACCCTAGGTGCTGTTGACAGTTAACGGTTTATTAATGGCGGTTGTGATTCAAGCAAGACCTGGGTGTGGAGGAGGAACCGGTCATGCTTCGCAGGGAATTGACGGACGTTCAATGGGAACGGATATCGGATTTGGTACCCGGCAAGGCGTCGGATTGCGGATCCACGGGACGGGACAATCGTCTGTTCGTGGATGCGGTATTGTGGATTGCACGCACGAGTTCGCCATGGCGCGACCTGCCGGACGCGTTCGGCAATTGGAACAGCGTGTACGTGCGCTTTTCCCGGTGGGCCAAACAAGGGGCATGGGAGAGTCTTTTCAAGGCCTTGGTGGACGATCCGGACTTCGAATACCTGATCATCGATTCAACCATTGTGCGGGCACATCAACATGCGTCGGGCGCAAAAGGGGGACTCAAAATCAGGCCATCGGACGTTCGCGCGGCGGCTTGACGAGCAAGGTTCACATCGCTGTCGATGGGCTCGGCAATCCATTACGGTTCATCCTTACCGGCGGTCAGGTTGGCGATGTCACCCAGGCTGAAGAGTTGATCGCCGACGTGGCCGGCGCAAACCTCATCGCCGACACGGCCTATGATGCCGATCATCTCCGCGCCCGTCTCAACGATGCCGGAATAGTGGCGGTGATTCCATCCAACCCGTCACGGGCGCAAGCCATCCCCTACGATGCCGAACTCTACAAAGAAAGACATCTCGTCGAATGTTACATAAACAAAATCAAACACTTCCGGCGCATCGCCACGCGCTATGAAAAAACCGCAACGGCCTACATGGCCATGCTGTTTCTTGTCGGTGCCATCATCTGGCTCCGATAACTGTCAACAGGACCTAGTGCTCAAGCATCTTGAAGAACTGAAACTGATCACCCGGCCCGATCCAGAAACGGTGGACGGCCACCCGCTGGTGCGCGAGCATTTCGGCGCCCAGCTTGAGGACAAAAGCCGTGAAACCTGGAAACAGGCCCATTCCCGGCTGTTCGACTATTTCTGCGCGATTCCGGATCAAGATCAGCCCGATGGCGAGGTAGGCCTCCTGCCACTCTATCAGTCCCTGCACCACGGCGTCGCCGCAGGCCGCGCCCAGGAGGCGCTGGATGGGGTCTATTACCGGCGCATCGCCCGCGGCGACGAATCCTTTGGGGTGAAACGGCTAGGCCTGTTCAGCACCGAACTGGCGGCGCTCGCCGGCTTGGCAGAGCACTGCCCGTGGATCCAGGTCGCCACCTGCAATCCGCGGGATCAAGGCTGTCTGACCTGCAGATAGAGGCTGGATTGTAACTGCGGTTTGTTGGGCCGGCTCAAGTGGCCCAAGAACCTTTCGAGCGCCAGATCGCCTTGTGCATCGAGCTTAAAGACCACAAGAATGTCGCAATCAACAGCAACAGTTTGAGCAGAAATCCTGGCGCTGCAAGCCACACGGGAGCGGTCGAAAGAAGCGGTTTCATCGACAGGACAGAGGACAGGGCACCTCGAAAAATAATGCGACTGACGTGAAACTCGACAGAATCCGGTGGGTGAGGTGGCCCGGCGGGATCAAGGATATCTGCTGGGTGAGGCTGGCTTCCACCTGCGGGCGCTGGGCCGGCTCAAGGAAGCCCAAGAACCTTTCGAGCGCCAGATCGCCCTGTGCATCGAGCTTAAAGACCACAAGAATGTCGCCATCAACAGCAACAGTTTGAGCGAGCTCCTGCTCGTGCGCGGCGAGCTGCAAGCCGCACGGGAGCGGTCGAAAGAAGCGGTCAACTTCATCGACAGGACAGAGGACAGGCTTCGGCAAGGTGCCTATCGCGTCCAGCTTGCTTATGTGCTGGCCATTCAGGGCAAGATGCAGGAGGCCGAGACTCTGTTCGAAGAGGTCGCGCACCGGCAGAAGCAGGAGCGTCCGCACGAGCCCTACCTCTACTCGGTGCAAGGCTTCCTCTACACCACTTTTCTGCTCCGCGCCGCCGCACCGTCGGCCCTTCCCGGCCTTGCCGAACGGGTGCAGGCAACGCTCAAGATTGCCGAGCAAATTGGCTCGTTGCTCTCTATCGGCCTCGACCGTCTCAACCTCGCCCGCATCGCCGCGCTGACCGGCGACGAAACGGCTCCCGCGCAATTCGATGCTGCGCTCGCCGCGCTACAGAAATCAGGTTCACGGGGTGATATCCCACTCGGCTATCTCGCCCGCGCTGGTTTCCGGCGGTCGCAGGGCGATCTCGCCGGGGCGTGGGAGGATCTGGTCCAGGTTCGCCACATCGCCGAACCCTCCGGCATGCGGCTTTATCTCTGCGACGCGCTGATCGAGGAGGCCTGGCTTCACCGTTTGGACGGCAAACCGAATGAGGCCCGCGCGGCGTTGGAACATGCCGAGGCCGAAGTCAGCGCCATGGGCTACCACTGGCGGGACCCCGAACTCGACAAATTGCGCCAGGCCCTCGATTGACCCTGCATTCTCAATAGGAGGGGCAGACCAAATTCACTTGCCCAACACGGACGCGAGAAACCCATCGAGCCCGTCGAAATAGCGCCGGCCGCTGGTCACAAAGGCGTCGTTGTGGCCGCCCTGCAACTCGAGGAACTCCTTGGGCTCGCGGGCGCTGTCGAAAAGCGACCTGCCTTGCGCAAACGGGATAATTTCATCATCGCGGCTATGGATGACCAGGACCGGTCGGGCGACCGTGCTGAGATACTCACCGGTCGCATAGCCGTACCGCGCCAGGTATCGCGCGGGAAACAACGGATAGAGCCCGGCGGCCAGATCCGGTATGGAGACAAAGCCGCTTTCGATGATGAGCGCGGCCGGCCCTTCGCGAGCGGCCAAATAAGCCGCGATGGCCGCGCCGATGGACCGTCCGAACAGGACGATCTGCGAGGCTGGGATGCCGCGCTTTTCCGTCAGATAGCGCCACGCCGCCTCGGCGTCGCGATAGGTGCCCTGCTCGGACACCTTGCCTTGGCTTCGGCCATAGCCGCGATAATCGAAGATCAGTGTCGATAAATTCAGGTCATGGAAGGTCTTCAGCGACTGGAGGCGATGGGAGATGTTGCCGGCGTTGCCGTGAAAGAACAGCACGACGCCGCGCGGTTTACCCGCCGGCACATACCAGGCATCGAGCCTGATGCCGTCTTCGGTCAAAATATCGACGGCCTCGTAGCCGAGACCGATGCTGTCGGGGCCGGGGCCGAGTTCACGTGAGGGCAGGTTCGGGTAGTAGATCAGCCGCGACTGACCCAGGAACAGGAAAAGCAGCACCAGCGCATAGGCCCCTGCCGCCACCACCAAGATCGAAATAAGACCGCTCACGGATGCTTGCCTAGCCGACACGCCGCCATCATGGGGTATCTGCTTCATCGGCTCAAACCCGATTTGAGGCGGCCCAGGTTCGGCTGCCTTGGCCGGATACGGCGCGTCTGCCGATAACCGCTCCTGGCACGTTCACCCCGGCGGGCTCATCTCTCCCGCAGCGCCGAAGCGTGATCGGCGGCAGGAAATGGCTTTCGATCGAGAAAGCACACTCTTGACATGTTGATATGGCACCTTACTATAATAATAAGGAGCCTAATCAGATGCGAACGATCGTTCCGCGCGCCCCGTTGCTGAAAAAGATGCTGGACAATCTTGCCGGCAGCGTTCCGGGGCTGGATCGGCAAGACGTGACGACCAGCCTGGCGATTATCGAATTCGCCAATCGCTGCATGGCCAGCTACGAAGCCCATTTCGCCCGTTACGGCCTGTCCCAGGGCCGCTTCACGGTCTTGATGTTTCTCTTTCATTTTGCCGACCGGTCGTGGACTCCGGCGGCCCTGGCCAATTTCGCCGGTGTTCGGCGGGCGACCATGACCGGGTTGCTGGACGTTCTGAAAAAAGGGAAGTGGATCGACCGCAGGGCCAATCCCGACGACGGTCGTAGCAGCCGGATCCATCTTTCAGCCAGCGGACGCAGGCGCCTGAAAAATATATTACCCGATCATTTCTCACGGGTCGCCACGGCGATGGCCGGCCTGAGCGCCGCCGAACATAGGACGCTGAACGAATTGATGTCGAAATTCGGCGACCACGTCGCCACTCTGACATCCGCAGAAGGCGCAACCGCGCGCAAATAAAGAGGTAACAACATGACCAGCAAGGAAATCGTTCCCCCCATCGTTATCGCCCTGATCGTCGCCAGTTTGATCTATTTCGGGCTGACCCGCGTCGGCCCGGTCGCGACGCTTATCATTGGCGGTTCGGCCGCGCTCGCCTATGTCGCCTGGCTTTTGACGACCTACAAAAAACCGGCCGATCCCGATGCGGTCCTGCCACTCTATCTCCTGGTCGTCGCCTTTGAGCTCATTCACATGAGTGAAGAAGCGATGACCGATTTCGCCGGCGAATTCGGTCGTTTGTTCGGCGAAGACTTTTCGATCTTCGCGCCCATGGTGTTGTTGTTTGGGGGGATATGGGTGCTCGCCGGCTACGGGCTTATCCATAAAAACCCCGTCGCCAACTTTTTCGTCTGGTTCGTTGCGATCGGTCCCGGCGTGGTCAACGGCATCGCCCACTTTGTCTTTCCTGTCTTGGCGGGAACCTTCTATTTTCCGGGCCTGGTAACCGTCATTTTCCCGTTCGTCGCCAGTATTCTGCTCATAAAGAGGCTGTTGGCGGGGAGCCGGATCGCTTGAAAAGAGGGGCTCCTCACCGGCGCTTTGCGGAGTTCAGCAAACGTTCGGAGTGAAGAACGTTGTGGATTTGGGTGAAGTGCCGGCGCGTTGGGTCTATTTTACCGATCGCTGCGCCGCCTTCAGCGTGTTCGACATCAGCATGGCGATCGTCATCGGCCCGACCCCGCCGGGAACCGGCGTGATGGCACCGGCGACCTCGCTGACCGCGTCGAAATCGACATCGCCGACCAGGCGGGTCTTGCCCTCGCCGCGCTCCGGCGCGGCAATCCGGTTGATGCCGACATCGATCACCGTCGCGCCCGGTTTGATCCACTCGCCGGTCACCATGCGCGGACGACCGACCGCCGCCACGACGATGTCGGCCTGCCGGCACTGCGCGGCGAGATCGGCGGTGCGCGAATGGGCGATGGTGACGGTGGCGTTGGCGCCGAGCAGCAGATGGGCCATCGGCTTGCCGACGAGGTTGGAGCGGCCGATGACGATGGCGGTCTTGCCGCTGAAATCGTCGCCGAGGACCGATGACAGCAGTAGCATCGCACCGGCCGGCGTGCACGGAATAAACCCGCCGTCGAGATCGCCGGACGCCAGCCGGCCGACATTGACGTGGTTGAAGCCGTCGACGTCCTTGCCCGATTCGATAGCCTGGGTCACGCCGCGTTCGTCGATGTGGTCGGGCAGTGGGAGCTGGACCAGGATGCCGTGGACCTCGCCGTCACCGTTCAGCCGGCCGACCAGGTCAAGCAGCTCGCTGTCGGCGATCGTGGCGGCCAGGCGGTGGGTGCGCGAGCGGAACCCGCATTCCTCGGCCTTGCGCCCCTTGGCCGCGACGTAGGCCCGACTGGCCGGATCGTCGCCGACGATGACCGCCTCGAGGCCCGGCCTCACGCCGTGCTCACGGAGGAGCTCGGCGGCCCTCTCTTTCACCTCTGTCAGCACCTCGCCCGCGATCGTCTTGCCGTCGATGATGGTCATGCTTGGTCTCACTTGTGGGAGGAATACTCAGGCTGCCCGCGCTTCATCGAGGAGCCAGATGCGGAACCGGGCAGCATCCGGCCGCAGTTGACGATCGGCCGAAGACAGCAGGTAGAACGACAATTCCGAGGGCAACCACTCGCGGATCGGCCGGACCAGTTCTCCCCGGGCGATCAGGTCTTCGGCCAGCCGCCCGCCGCACAGCGCAACCCCCTCGCCGCGCACCGCGGCGTGGATGAGCAGCATGTAATTGTCGAACAACAGGCCCTTCGGCTGGTCCGGCCGGTCCGCTCGCTCGACCCCGAAAGCGCGCAGCCAGGTTTCCCAGGTGACCCAGTTGCGATCGTAGTGCGCCAGATGGAGCAATTGGGTGCGGCCGAGATCGGCGACATCGTTGAGGGCCCCGTGGTCCTCGAGATAGCGCGGAGCGCACACCGGCAGCACTTCATTGCCGAACATGAAATCGGCGTTGACGCCGGACCAGTCGCCGCGCCCGTAGCGCACGGCCAGATCGATATCGGCCGAACCGAGGCTGGCGGTCTTGGCCGACGCCACCAGCCGAATATCGACCTCGGGGAACTGGGCGCGGAACTTGGCGATGCGCGACATCAGCCAGTACGAGGCGAAGGTGACGCTCGACGACACAGTGATGTCGGAGGCTTGCTCGGCCTGGTGCTGGCGCCGTACTTCGTCGGCCGCGCCGGCGATGTTTTCCAGGCCGGCGGAGACCGCCTTGGCCAGTGCCGCACCTTGGGGCGTCGGCTCGACCCGGCGGTGCAGCCGCTGGAACAGCGCCAGTCCGAAATGGGCCTCGAGGATCTGCACCTGGCGGCTGACGGCGGCCTGGCTGACCCGCAATTCGCGCGCCGCGGCGGTAAAGCTGAGATGCCGCGCGACCGCCTCGAAGACCACGATGCTGTTCGGCGGCGGCAGCCGATCGCGTAATCTTGGCATAAGTTTTCTTGATGCTTGCGTGAGGATTTTGTAGATTTACGATGGGATTATCGTGGGCAATGATAAGTAAAACCTATCTCTCTTGGGAAAGCAAACTGGCCGGTGACGAACATGATGACCGACATCGAAATTGCCCGCAGCGTCACCCCCCGTCCGATCGCCGAAATCGGGTTGGAGCTGGGTATCCCGGATGAGCATCTCCACCGCCACGGCCATGACAAGGCCAAGATCTCCGCCGAGTTCATTCAAGGCCTCGCGGATCGCCCCGATGGCAGGCTGATCCTGGTCACTGCGGTCAGCCCGACACCGGCCGGCGAGGGCAAAACCACGACCACCGTCGGGCTCGGCGACGGTCTGAACCGCATCGGGCGGCGGGCGGCGATCTGCCTTCGAGAACCCTCGCTCGGACCCTGCTTCGGCATGAAGGGCGGGGCTGCCGGCGGCGGTCGGTCGCAGGTCATCCCGATGGAGGACATCAACCTTCATTTCACCGGCGACTTTCACGCCGTGACCACCGCGCACAATTTGCTGTCGGCGATGATCGACAACCACATCTATTGGGGCAACGGCCTTGAGATCGATCAGCGCCGGGTCACCTGGCGGCGGGTGGTCGATCTCAACGACCGCGCTCTGCGCCAGATCACCTCCTCGCTCGGCGGCGTCGCCAACGGTTTCCCGCGCGAGACCGGGTTCGACATTGCGGCCGCCTCCGAGGTGATGGCGATCCTGTGCCTGGCCACCGATCTCGACGATCTGCGCTCGCGTCTTGGCAGGATCGTCATCGCCTACCGGCGCGACCGCTCGCCCGTCTATTGCCGCGACCTCAAGGCCGAGGGCGCCATGACGGTGCTGCTGAGCCAGGCGATGCAGCCCAATCTGGTGCAGACGCTGGAGCACTCCCCGGCACTGGTTCACGGCGGGCCGTTCGCCAACATCGCCCATGGCTGCAATTCGGTCGTCGCCACCACGACGGCGCTGAAGCTGACCGACTATGTGGTGACCGAGGCCGGGTTTGGCGCTGATCTCGGCGCCGAGAAATTCTTCGATATCAAATGCCGCAGCGCCGGGCTCAGGCCCGATGCGGTGGTGATCGTGGCCAGTTGCCGGGCGCTGAAAATGCAGGGCGGCGCGGCCAAGAACCAATTGGCAGAGGAAAATCTCGAGGCGCTGGCCAAGGGCTACGCCAATCTCGGCAGGCATATCGAGAACGTCAAGCAGTTCGGCGTTCCCGCCGTGGTCGCCCTCAATCGTTTCACCAGCGACACCGACGCCGAGGTCGAAGCCGTGACCAGCTACCTCGCCGAGCGCGGTGAGCAGGCCTTTGTCTGCCGCCATTGGCAACAGGGGTCGGCCGGACTGGAAGACCTGGCCCGTCGCGTGGCCGAAATCGCCGACGCCGGCGTGTCGCAATTCGCCCCGCTCTATCCCGACGACATGCCGCTGTTCGACAAGATCAGCGCCGTCGCCACCCGCATCTACCGCGCCGATCAGGTTGCCGCCGACACCAGCATCCGCAACCAGCTTCGGGCCTGGGAGGAGGAAGGCTATGGCCATTTTCCGGTGTGCGTGGCCAAGACCCAATATTCGTTCACGACCGATCCCAACCGCCTCGGCGCCCCGACCGGACACACCATGCAGATACGCGACGTCAGGCTGTCGGCCGGTGCCGGGTTCATCGTCGTCATCACCGGCGGCATCATGACCATGCCCGGCCTGCCGCGCACGCCGGCCGCCGAAGGCATCACGCTGGATCAGGACGGGCTGATCGTAGGTCTGTCGTGACCTGGAGCCCTTCGACCAACTCTGAGCCATTGTGACCGGGCGATATCAAGGTTCGATCAGCGTATCTGGATACGATTGACAGACTTTGCCCTGGAATTGGCGCAAAATCGGCCATCCCATCGGGTTTGTCGATTGGCGGCGGCCAGCGAGAAACAGAATCGCCCCAGCGGTGGTCGAAGGGGCTCTGGTTATCGATTGAACGACAAGGGGGTGACCCAAGTGTTTCTTTCGGTCCTCGATATTTTCAAGATCGGCATCGGTCCGTCGAGTTCCCACACCATGGGGCCGATGAATGCGGCGGCGCGATTTCTCGACGAGATCGCGGCCGAACCGGGGGCGGCGAAGGCGGTCGTGCGGCTGTCGGTCAGCCTGCACGGCTCGCTGGCCTTCACCGGGATCGGACACGCCACCGACAACGCCGTCATCCTCGGTCTGTGCGGCCATCGTCCCGACGAGATCGACCCCGACACGATGGCGGCCATCGTCGAGTCCATCACCACCGGCAAGGAAGTGTCGCCGCCCGGACACGGCGATACCGCTTCGATCCCGCCACCGACCTGATCCTCGACCGCGGCCGTCCTCTGCCCGGACACGCCAACGGCATGGTGTTCACCGCCCTGGACGCCGATGATCAGGCGCTGGTCGAACGCACCTATTACTCGATCGGCGGCGGCTTCATCGTCACCGACGGCGACTCGAGGCGATCCGTTCCGGCGAAGACGACAAGGACCAGCAATCGGCGGCGCCGTTCCCGTTCACCAACGCTGCCGACATGCTGGCCATGGCGGCCGAGTCGGGACTCACGATCGCGGCGATGAAACTCCGTAACGAGGAGGCGATGGGCCATGACACTATCGGCGATCGCCTCGACGGCATCTGGTCGGCGATGCGCGATTGCATCGAACGGGGTCTCAGAGGGGAGGGCCGGCTGCCCGGCGGATTGAACGTCGCCCGTCGCGCCAGGGCCATTTACGACCAGCTCAACGAGAAGTCGCGTCTCAACCACCCGGACGGATTGTCGGCGATGGATTGGCTGAGCGTCTATGCGATCGCCGTCAACGAAGAGAACGCGAACGGTGGCCGGATTGTCACCGCGCCGACCAATGGTGCGGCCGGGGTGATCCCGGCGGTGCTGCAATATCACCTGCGTTTTCATGCCGGCGCCGACCGCCAGATGGTTCGCGACTTTCTGCTGACGGCGGCCGCGATCGGCGGCCTCATCAAGCACAACGCCTCCATTTCGGGTGCCGAAATGGGTTGCCAGGGTGAGGTCGGAACGGCTTCGGCGATGGCCGCCGCCGGGCTCGCCGCGGTTTCCGGCGGCACGCCGGCTCAGATCGAGAACGCGGCCGAGATCGCGCTCGAGCACCACCTCGGCATGACCTGCGACCCGGTCGGAGGCCTGGTGCAGATCCCCTGCATCGAGCGCAACGCGTTGGGCGCGGTCAAGGCGGCCGCGGCAGCCTCGCTGGCACTCAAGGGCGACGGCGAGCATGTCGTCTCGCTCGACGCCTGCATCGAGACCATGCGTCAGACCGGAGTCGACATGCACGGCAGCTACAAGGAAACCAGCCTGGGCGGACTGGCCGTCAATGTCGCCGAGTGCTAATCCGGTGGCGATTGGATCGGCAACGCCGACCGGAGTAGGATCCAAATTCTGGGCGCCTCGGATGCGGGACGGCCTGGCCGACATGCTGGCGAGCGACGACGATAACGGGCTGAAACCGCTGGCGCGCAAGGCTGCGGTTGTCGCCGTGGCCGCCCGCCAGGCGGGTTGACTACGCCCGGTGTGGTGATCGCGGGGATCATTCTGGCCGGCGGCGGCGCACGCCGGTTGGGCGGTCGCGACAAGAGCCTGATTGATCTCGATGGCCGCCCGCTGGTCGATCACGTCGCTGACATCTTGGCCCGCAGGTCGCCGCGCTGGCGATTTCCGCCAATGGTGATCCGCAACGCTTTGCCGCGCTTAACCTGCCAGTGCTTGTCGATGCGAGCCCGGATCGCGGCCCGCTCGCCGGGATCCTTTCGGGAATGCGCTGGGCAGCGGCGCTGACCCCGCCGGCCGAGTCCATCGCCACCGCCGCGGTCGACACGCCGTTCTTTCCGCTCGACCTGGTCGCCCGCCTGCAAGCGTCCCTGAGCGATGCCCGCCAGGTCGCCTTCGCCCGCTCGGGCGGCCGCGATCACCCGGTCTTCGCACTGCTGCCGGTGGGCCTCGCCGAGAAATTGGAGGAGGACCTCTCCGGCGACGATCGTTCCCTCGCCGCCTGGATCGGCAAACAACAAGGCAGGCCGGTCGATTTTGCGCTGCCGCGGTCCGGCGTCGATCCGTTCTTCAACGTCAACACTCCAACCGATCTGGAGACCGCCGCCGAATTCGCCGCGCATCTTTGACCTGCCTCTTTGCCAGCCCACGCCTGTCCTTGCCAAGACGGCGCAGGGCGCGCGAAAAGATGGGCCGCCACGCGTGACGGCAACGGAGAGACACCACCATGGCGAAGCGACCGGTTATCGACGCGCATCTGCACATCTGGGACCCCAACCCGCTCGACTATCCCTGGCACGCCGACGCCCCGGCGCTCGATCGCCCTTTCAGTCTGGGGGACTTCGATCAGGCGATCGGCGACAACGAAATCAAGGCCATGGTGTTTTTGGAGGCTGGCGTGCGGCCCGATCTTGCCCATGACGAGGCGGTGTGGATCAGCGAACTGGCCGATGGCGACCCGCGCATCAAGGCGATCGTCGCCAGTGCACCGCTGGAAAACGGCGACAAGGCACGCGCCCAGGTCGAGCGTCTTACCGAACTGCCGCTGACACGCGGCATCCGCCGCATCTATCAGGACGAGCCCGATCTCGATTTCTGCCTGCGGCCGGATTTCATCACCGGCGTACGCGCGCTCGCCGCCTATGATCTGAGCTTCGACATCTGCATGAACTGGCGGCACATGGACAACACCATCCGCTTCGCCGGCCGGTGCGACAACGTGCCGATGATCCTCGATCACATCGGCAAGCCCGATATCGCCGGGGGCGGGCTTGATCCGTGGCGCAGGCAGATGAAGGAACTGGCCGCGCTGCCCCACGTCACCTGCAAGATGTCGGGGGTGGCGACCGAGGCCGACCACGACAACTGGACCCGCGAAGAGTTACGGCCGTTCATCCTCGAAGCGGTCGAGGCGTTCGGCTTCGATCGCCTGATGTTCGGCGGCGACTGGCCGGTGGCGAGCCTGGCGATCACATATCCCGAGTGGATCGAGGTGCTCGAATGGGCGCTGGACGGGGCCAACGAGGAGGAACTCGGCAAGCTATTTCACGACAACGCCGCGGCGTTCTACCGACTCGAGCTGGAGGGCTGAGGTCGCGGACGGGCGATCCGCGACGGCGCAACCCATGCAGGCTCTGGTCATCATCGATATGCAGCGGTGGATGTTCCGGCTGCCCGAGCGGTTGGAGCAGGTGCCATCCCTGATTGCCGGCATTGAGAAGCTCACGGCGGCGTTTGAGGCCGCCCAACGCCCCATCTACGACGTGCGAACGATCCATAAGGCCGACCGCTCCACCTGGTCTCGGCTGATGCTGAAGTACGACTATCCCTGTCTGCTGGACGGCACCCCCGACGCCGAGCCAATCGATGGATACATTCCCCCCAAAGGCGCCAGCCACATCGTCAAGACGGCGAACAGTGCCTTTGTCGGCACAAGCTTTGAGGAAGTTCTACGGAACGACCGCGTCACCCACCTTGTCCTCGCCGGCGTGTTCATAGATGGCTGCGTGGCACTGACGGCCACCGACGCGGCACAGCGCGGCTACGAAGTCACCTTCATCGATGATGCGATCGGTCATAGCGAAGCTCACCTGAGAGGGCCTCTGTTCGAGTGGCTGATGGACGACTATGAGCTCCAATCGCTGAGCGCGTCCGAGTTCGTGAATTCATTTTCCACGAATGCCACGCCCGGCAATCGAGCCCCGTAATTATCGCGACATCAAGGCCTCAGCCCGTGGCATCTCTGCTTCGCCGGACTTGGCCGACCGCATCACCATGCCGAACAGGTCGCGCGGATCGTCGGGGTCGGCCACCAGGTCGAGATTGTCGAAATAGGGCGCCTCGGCGAGCTTGTCGCGGAGGTAGCGCAGCGCCGAAAAATCCTCGATGGCGAAGCCGACCGAATCGAACAGGGTGATCTGGCGATGGCTCCGCCGACCTTCGGCCTCGCCACGGATGACCCGCCACAATTCGGTGACCGGATGGGTCGCGCTGAGCTGCTGGATTTCGCCCTCCACCCGCGTCTGGGGCGGGTATTCGACAAAAATATCGGACCGCAGCAGGATGTCCCGGGCGAGTTCCGTCTTGCCCGGACTGTCGCCACCGACGGCGTTGATGTGCACGCCCGCGACGACGGAATCGTCGCTCAGAATGGTGGCATAGCGCTTGTCGGCGGTGGCCGTGGTGATGATCTCCGCCCCCGCTACTGCCTCTTCCACGCTGCCGCAGGCGGTCAGGTCAAACCCCAAGGCGGCGAGATTGCGCACGCATTTCTCGGTCGCCGCCCGGTCGATGTCGTAAAGCCGCAGGCGCCTGACGCCGAGCAGCGCCTTGAAGGCCAGCGCCTGAAACTCGGACTGGGCGCCATTGCCGATGATCGCCATGCATCGCGACTCCTTGGGCGCAAGATATTTCGCCGCCAGGGCCGACATGGCAGCGGTACGAAGGGCGGTCAGGATGGTCATCTCCGACATCAGCAGCGGGTAGCCGGTCTCGACATCCGACAACACGCCGAAGGCGGTCACCGTCTGCAGCCCAGCGCGCGTGTTTTTGGGGTGGCCGTTGACATATTTGAAACCGTAGACTTCGCCGTCGCTGGTCGGCATCAGTTCGATCACGCCCTCGGCCGAGTGCGATGCCACCCGCGGGGTCTTGTCGAACAGCGGCCAGCGCCGGAAATCCTCCTCGATGGTGTCGGCGAGTTCGCGCAGGAAGGTTTCCACGCCGAGTTCACCAACCAGCTTCATCATGTTGTCGACGTTGACGAACGGAACCACGTTGAGGTCCTTCGGTGCGAGTGTCGGCATGATCCGGTGGCTCCTGCTACTTGCGATGGCGGCCCTGGCCGGTCGGCCGAAGAGGGCGGCGACAAGTTCCACCACGATTTTCGCGGTGCGCCCGCGCCCGTCGAGCAGCGGATTGAGTTCGGCGATGTCGACCGACGTCACCAGGCCGCTATCGTGCAGCATCGCCATGATGAGACGCGCCTGGGCCAGGCTAGCGCCGCCGGCGACGGGCGTGGCGACGGCGGGGGCGATCTCGGGGTCGAGAAAATCCACGTCGAGGCTGACGTGAAGGCGCCCATCCGCCGCTTGCACGCGCGCGAGGAAGGCGCCCAGCGGGGCGGCCACGCCGTGCCGGTGGAGGGCGCTCATGTCGTGGATCTCGATCGCCGCCGCGCTCGCCCGCCCGCGCTCGCCGGGGTCGACCGAGCGAATGCCCATCATGCAGATATTGGCCGGATCGATCGGCACGCCCAGTTCAGGAAGGCGGCCGAGGAATCCCGGCTGGCCTGAAAGGTAGGCGATCGGCGTGCCATGCAGATGGCCACTGACCGTACTGTCGAGCGTGTGGTTGTCGGGATGGGCATCGAGCCACAGGAGGAATTGCGGCCGTTGATCCTCAATCGCGGCGGGCGACGGCGGACACCGCGCCGGCGGCGATCGAATGGTCGCCGCCAAGAAAAATCGGCACCGCGCCCGCGCCCATTGCCTGGCGGCCGACGCGCTGGAGCGCGCGCGTCCACGCCGCGTAGTCGGCAAGATGATGAACGGCCGGATTGGGGTGCGGCGGCTGATGGCCGGCGTCGATGGCGTGATTACCGAGATCGGTGACGGCATGACCGGCCGCCGCCAGGGCCTTGGCCAGCTCGGCATTGCGCAGGGCGTCCGGACCCATCGCCGAGCCGGCGCGGGCGCCGCCGCTCTCCGCCGGCGCCCCGATCAATGTGATGGCATGAATTTGCGTCATCGACACGGCTCCCAACGACCGCATGGCCGGGAATCGGCACGTTGCATATTGAGAAAATCGTACGACCAGATAGAGAGATCAATGGTGGCGATAGCTCGAATCGCGCCTATATTTGTCAAAACGGAATGGCAAAGTGAACAATATGGATAGAACGGATCAAAGACTGGTCGCGGCCCTGCGGCGCAACGCACGCGCACCCGTGTCGGAACTGGCGGGCAATCTCGGGGTATCCCGGGCGACCATAAGGGCGCGCATGGACCGGCTGGTCGCCAACGGCGAGATTCTCGGTTTCACCGTGATCCTCAAGGGCGACCATGACGGACTGCCGGTGCGCGGCGTCACCCTGGTCGCCACCGAAGGCAAGGGCCAGACCGGAATTATCTCAGAACTGAGCGGATTTGCCGAGGTCCGCAGGATTCACACCACCAATGGAAGATGGGATCTGGTGGTGGAACTGGGGGCTGAGACCCTGGCCGAACTCGATCATGTTCTGAATCGTATTCGACTGATCGAGGGCGTGGTCAGAAGCGACACCAGCCTCTATCTGTCGACCCGGCAGGGCGGCACGGTACGCGCCTCGTCAGGATCCTGACCGCCGTCCTTGCGCTGTTCCCGGCGGTGGGCGTGGACCAGATCGGCCATGCTGTGAAAATGAAAATCGATGCGGTAGTCGCCCTGGGGGCGCGCGGTCGCGCCATGACCCTCAGCCCCGTGCCGGCGGTCGATCCAGGCGGTCTTGAGGCCGATGCTTGTGGCCGGGACGTGATCGTGAAACAGGCTCTGCGCGACGTGCAGGATGGCGCTTTGCGGCTTGCCGAAATCGGTCGCGACGCGCTCGATCAGATACTCGAAATTCTTCGGCGATGGTTTGTAGGCGCCGACGTCCTGGGCGGTGTAGATGGCGTCCCACGGCTCGCCCAGGCGCTTGTCACTGCCGCGATAGCTGGCGCGGTCGCAATTGGTCAGCGTGATCAGCGTGTGCTGCCGGCCGAGATAGCGAAGCGCCTCGGCGGCATCGGCAAAGGCCGGCCATGCGCCCACCGAGGCGCCGAATTCGGCCGCCTCTCCGGGCGCGACGCTGACGCCCCAATCGGCCGCCAGCCGATCGTGAATCGCGGCCAGGAGGTCGCTGTAGCGCAAGGCCGGGGTCGCACTCTGTTGCGCGGATTCGGCCGCCGCGAATTGCTCCAGCACGTCCTCATCCGGTGGCGGTCGGTCCACCCTGGCGGTGAGCCCCGACAGCGCCGCCAGCAGCCCCGCCTCCCAGTCGATCAGCGTGCCATAGGTGTCGAAGGTCAGAATTTCGAAGTCTGAAAGCCGCCTCACGTCCCTCGCTCTGAAACGGCCGCCTCAGCCCTGCTTGATGAAATTACCCTCGTTGAGGTCTTTGACCGCCTGGCGAAGCTCGTCATTGGTGTTCATCACGATCGGTCCGTACCAGGCCACCGGTTCCTGGATCGGCTTGCCCGAGACCAGCAGGAAGCGGATGCCGTGTTCGCCGGCCTGGACGGTGATGTCCTCACCCGAATCGAACAGCACCAGCGAACGGTTGCCGCTCTCCTCGCGCACGTGAAACTCCTCTTCCGGCGTCCCGCGCTCGGTCAAGACGCCGAACGGATCGGAGGCGCCGGCAAAGGTTCCCGAGCCGTCGAAGATATAAGCGAAGGCCTGGCGGTAGGTTTCCACCGGCAGGGTCTTCCGCTTACCCGGCGGCACCCACACGTCGAGATATCGTGGTTGCGCGGCGACCCCGTCGACCGGACCGTTCTTGCCCCAGAAATCACCGCAGACGACCCGTACCGTGGTGCCGTCATCGTCGACCACCTCGGGGATGTCGGCCGCCTGGATGTCCTGATAGCGCGGCGCCGTCATCTTCAGCGAAGACGGGAGATTGGCCCATAACTGGAAGCCGTGCATACGGCCGGCGGTATCGCCGGTGGGCATTTCCTGGTGCAGGATGCCGCTGCCGGCGGTCATCCATTGCACGTCGCCGGCGCCCAAGGCGCCGCTGTTGCCGAGGCTGTCGGCATGGTCGACGGTGCCGGCCAGCACATAGGTGACGGTTTCGATGCCGCGCTGGGGATGCCACGGAAATCCGGCCAGATAGTCGTCCGGCCGATCGTTGCGAAAATCGTCGAAGAGGAGAAACGGGTCGAACTCGGTCGTGTCGCCAAAGCCGAAGGCGCGGTGCAGCTTGACGCCGGCACCTTCCATCGTCGGTTTGGCTTCGACCACCTTTTTAACCGGTCTGAGAGACACCTGTCCGGCTCCTTTGCGAATTCATCGGGATTTGCGAGTTTGCTTGGCCGACAGGTAGGAAGCAACACCGGTGAAACAAGGCGTGAGCGCGGTCGGCGCGTGGCTGCCATGGCGCAGGTGCCTCGACTCACGGGCGGCTGGGAGCGGTTGGCGGACGAACTCAAGCCGTCAGTGTGCGGACGCGCCGGCGGCGGACTCGGCCTCGACCAGCGCCCGCATTTCGGCCGGGATACGCACCATCAAGACCACCGCATTGAGCGCGGAAAAGACCACTGCAAATGCGATCAGGCCGAACATCAGCGGCACGACGGCGATTTCGATGATGACCACCAGATAGTTCGGGTGATTCAAGAACCGATACGGTCCGCGCCGGACCCGTTTCTCGCCGGGCACAACGATGATCCGCGTCGTCCATCGCTCGCCGAGCGACCACAGCACCCAAATCCGCAGGACTTCGGTCACGATAAAAACCGCCAACCACAATCGATTGATCGGCGCGGCGGCGGCGAGCAGCCAAAGGCCGGCCAACCAAACGGCATGAACGGCCACGATTGCCGGATAATGCTCGCGGGATTTCTCAATCGCGCCGCGGGCCAGCAGCCGCGCGGTGTTGCGTCTGGCGAGTACGAGTTCGCCAATACGCTGCAGCGTAACAAAGGCGAGGACAAGGGCGGCCCAACTGATCATTGAACCGTTACCGGAACCGAGGCGGCGGTGAAACCTGGACCGAGCGCGGTCAGCAGCGATAACCCGCGGTGACCGTCATCCAACGCCTGGCGCAGCACGAAAAGCACCGTCGGTGCAGACATGTTGCCGTAGGATCGCAGCACCTGCCGTTCAAGATCCAGCGCGCCGTCCTGAAGCTCGAACGCCGCCTCGATCGCCTGCAGGACTTTCGAGCCGCCAGGGTGGAAGGAGAGGCGGGCAATATCGTTGCGGTCAATTTCCAGCCGGTCGAGAAAGGATTCAACCGCCGGCCGCAGATGGCGCCGGGCAAAGGGCGGGATGGCGCGGTCGAATATGACCTCGAATCCGTTCGGATCGACTTTCCAGCCCATGATCTCAAGCGTCTTCGGCCAGGTATGCTGGTATCCGATACCCAGCTTCACTGCGGGCTCCGCCTGGCCGCAAGAGACGACGGCAGCGGCAGCGCCGTCGCCGAATAGCGCGGTGGCGACCACATTGGCCTTGGTTGGCTTGTCCAGTTGGAACGCCAGCGAACACAGTTCCACCACGACCAGCAGGACATGCGAGCCTGGCTCGGACCGGGCGAGGCGCTCCGCGATCGCCAGTCCGGAGATGCCCCCGGCGCAGCCGAGACCGAACACCGGCACGCGAAGTATGTCGGGCCGAAACCCCAAATCCTCGCTGACATGCGCCTCCAGCGTTGGCGTCGCGATTCCGGTCGAACTGACCGTGACGATCGCGTCAATGTCGGAAGCGCGCAAACCGGCTTGGGCCAGGGCCTGCCGAGCCGAGCTCCGAAACAGCCCGATGGCGACATCGAGATAGGCTTCGGTGCGCTCCTGCCAGTTCCGCGGCTGCATGTACCAGTCGATCGGCATCGCCATGCGGCGCTGATCGATACCGGAATTGACGAACACCTGCTTCAGCCGCTCGAAGTCGTCAAGGCGATCTGAAAACAGCGATTCAACGATCGCTGCCGCAACGCTCTGATCGAGGCGGTGTTCGGGCACCGCCGTTGTCAGTGACGAGGTTCCGGAATGCGTGTGCATTGGTCGCTCCTCGGCCTTTGAAGAGGTATCAACCCCCGGCTTGAAACCGATCGGCTGCTCGGGGCAACGAGCCTGTGAAGCGATCTCGAACAGCCTTTCGGGCGCCGGCATCGTGTCCAGCCGAATTATGGGTTCCACTCCCGTTGCAGAATGTAGAGCGGCCGGCCGGGTTGGCACGCCAGCCCGGTCTCAATCAGGTTTTACGCTCTTCGGTGATGCTCGCAGCGAGCATCCGGCGCGAGGCAGCGGACGGCGCGGCGTACCTCGATGTCAACCCGCCTGATGTCCTGATCCGGCGTCACGATCGTGACGTTCTGGCGGTTGCCCACCGTGGTGACGGTCAAGCCGGCCGAGAAACCGGATCCATGCAGGGTGCCTTCGATCCGGCCGGCGGTGGCGGTGCCGGACACCGTACCGCTGATCTTCAGCACCAGTTCCTCCCAGCGCCCCCGGATAACCCCGTTATCGTGCTGGAAAAAAGCGTTGATCTGAAAATTGTAGCTGTCGCTGGCACAACGTAGCGCCTGCTGCAGATTGTCATCATTGCTCTGGAAATATTGCACCCGGCAACGGAGGCGTTCCTTGGTGCCGCTGGCGTAGGTCACCGTGCCGTTGCCGCCCCAAACGCCGGATATGCCGTTGAACGGCGCCGTGTCGGCGGCGCCGGAGGCCAGGGTCCACAGGACGTAGATCAGGCCGGCAGGTATGGCCAGGAATGCCGACCTCCGGAATCGCCTGGATGCTCGTCGAATGGAAGCGCATGCCGCAACGCCCTCCTCGTTACCACCGGTTTTCACTCTTCTGTTGCCTGGTCACGACTGTGCCACATCGTTCACAGCGCACTTTCTCAACACTCCCCGCAGCGCCGAATGCGCCAACGGATTCCTGCAGTACGAACTTGTGAAACCCGAGCCTGCAGAGCAACAGCTTCGACAGGTTTTGGATTTTTGCGAACCGGGTTCCGATGCTTGTCTTTCCCATGCCAGACGGCCCACCCGGCTGACGATATTATCAGAACGTGCTTGTGGAGCCTATGTCATGGCGGGCGAGTTGCCAAAAAACGTCTCGCCGAGACGAGACCTGGCGGGATTGGTCCTCTTGAGGTGCGGCAAGCTGACACCTGCCCGGGAGGTATTTGAAATGGCCGCAGACCCAGCTAAAATCGATCGGTTGAATCACGCGCTTTATCCGTCTTTGGCGATGCTCGCCGGCATGCAGCTGGACGTTTTTCCCCCGCTGGCCGACGGGTCGATGACGACCGCGGATCTGGCGACAAAGCTGGGCGTTGGTGCCGCCAAACTGGACCCCCTGCTTCACGCCTGGTCATTGCCGAACTGCTCGAACAGCGCGATGGGGGTGGTTTTGCCAATTCGCCCGAGGCGGACCATTTCTTTGTCGCAGTTCGACGCGATTGACAGGCGGTTCTGCTGGAGAGTTGAGCCTGACTCGACTCTCAAGTTGCGACAGCGTTGGGGAAGGCGTGATTATCTTCCTCTTCGACTTCGGCAATGCCACTGGGCTGGGTCATAAGGCCGACCGAAACAGGCCGTTCGTTTCTGGTCACTCTTGCTATCGGTGCGGCCACCTTTTGCAGCTTGGGGTTGGCCGTGACCGCCATTATCTCCAACGCCGACGCCTCGCCGGCCATCGCCAACGCTTCCGCCCTCCCGTTGCTTTTCATCTCAGACGTGTTCATTCCGATGCAGGATGCCCCGGCATGGCTGACCAATTTCGCAGCGGTCTTCCCATTTTGGCATTTCTCCCAGGCCCTTCAGACCGCTTTCAACCCCTTCGAGACCGGAGCCGGTTTCGAACCCGTCCGGCTCGGGATCATGGCCGCCTGGATGGCAGGGGGACTGGTAGTAGCGGTCCGCTTCTTCTCGTGGGAGCCTAGCCGCTAGCACTGCCCATCCCAGTGACCTGACCCCTACAGAGGCCGCGCCCATGTCGGTTGATATACATGCTCCATTCTCACACGTAGGGTTTGCCCCACGTGTGATTTCAACGAGTTACGCGTGGTAAAAACGAAGAACGCATACAACTTAGCGCACCCACGCCAGACGACATCGCGGAAATTCAACCACCCGAAATTGGTGCCACGTACCCAATCGGCTCCAAGGATCAGGTACACGTTCATCTGGCGTCGCGCTTCGATGATGGCCGGGAGAATTGGGAAGTCGTCAAGACATCCGCTAACTACGTCGTGGCAACTTGCCCCTCGCGAAATGCAGCCGAACAGAGAGCGCGACGCCTGATTGCTGAAGGGGTTTTGTAAGGCGATACACTGCCCATTGGATTGCGCACCGGAAACCCTTAGCCGGCATTCTCGAAGACAACGGCCTCTTTAGCGCATCTATGCCAGGTTCGAGGAATTGGCCGGTACGAGCAGGAAGGCGACCGGCGACGACCAATCGTGACCGCGCCGGTCAGCCATGACCTGGCAGCCGGAGTCGGCCTTTCGTCGGGTCCAAATGGCGGGGGTCTGTGTCTTCAAAGGCAGCCCGCTCAGGTGCGCGACTCCGTCTGCGCCGCCGATTCCAACTCCTCCTCCGGGATATCGTCGAACGAGGCGTAGTTGAGGCCGTAGAGTTTGGCGTAAAGCCCACCACCAGCCATCAACTGGTCGTGATTGCCCGATTCGATCAATCTGCCATTTTGCAAAACGATGATCCGATCGGCGCCTCGGATGGTCGCCAGCCGATGGGCGATAACAAGTCCGGTCCGGCCTTCCAGCAGCTTGATCAGTGCCTTCTGGATCAGCATCTCGGTATAGCTGTCTATATTGGCGGTGGCCTCGTCCAGCACCAGGATCCTGGCATCAGCGACCAGCGCCCGGGCAAAACTGATCAATTGCCGCTGGCCTAGCGACAGGTTGCCGCCGCGCTCGCCGAGTTGGGCGTCATAGCCATCGGTAAGTTTGGTGATGAAGTCGTGCGCACCCACCGCGCTCGCGGCCTCCACGACATCCTCGCGGGTCGCATCGGCGTTGTGGTAGCGGATGTTCTCGAAAACCGAGCCGGTAAACAGAAACGGCTCCTGCAAGACCATGGCGTTCTGCTGCCCCAGAGACTGCTGGGTCACCTGGCGCACGTCATGTCCGCCGATCAGTACCTGGCCCTGCTGAACGTCGTAGAAGCGGTGGGCCAGGGCCATGGCGCTCGACTTGCCGGAACCGGTGGGGCCGACCAGCGCGACCGTCTCGCCCGGATTGACCTTGAAGCTGACATTCTCCAGCACCGGGTAGTCGGGGTCGTAGCCGAAGGTGACATCACGGAATTCGACCGATCCGTCCATAACCGCCGTCAGCACCTTCGCGTCGGCTGCATCCTGGATGTCGACGCCAACATCCAGCACTTCGGTGAGCCGCTGTCCCGAGGCCATCGCGCGCTGCATGACCGAGTACTGCATGGTCAGCGATCGGATCGGGTCGAAAAATCGCTGAATGTAGAACAGGAACGCCACCATCACGCCGACTTCAAGGTTGCGGTCGAGCACCATCGAGCCGCCCAACACGATCACCACGGCCATCGCGATGCCGGTGAGTGAATCGATGATCGGCACCATGATCTGGGCGTATCTCGATGCGGTCAGGTGGGCTCCCAGATTGGCCTTGGCCTTGTCGACGTACAGCGTGAAATTGACCCGTTGCCGGTCCATGCTCTGCACCGCCCGCACGCCATGGATCGCTTCGGCCAGTGCTCCATTGGTCACCGAATTGGTTTCGTGCGCGGCCATAAACGCCACCCGCGCCCTCGGCAGCCAGAAGACGCGCACGACGAACAGCACCGGCAGCACCGAAAGCGTCAGCAGACCCAGCCGAAAATCGAGCGCAAGCATCACAAAGACGATGCCCACCAGCAGGATAACATCGCCCACCGAGATGACGACGGTTTCGAGAAACTCCTGCATGGAATTGACGTCGCCCTGAAGCCGCGACATCAGCCGGCCGACCTCGGTCTTGTCCATGAAAGACAGCGAGATTTTTTGCAGATGCGCGAACATCGCCCGCCGGATATCGAACAACACATTCTCGGCCGTCTTGGCGACGACGGTCTCCTGCAGGTAGCTGGCACCGTAGTTGATCACAATGGCAGAGGCGAAGGCGGCGACGGCCCAGCCCAGCGCAGCGCGATTTCCCGCACCCGGCGCCATGCCATTGTCAATGGCGAAGCGGATGATCAGCGGAATGACGAGCTGAGAGCCGGTGAAGGCCAGCACCGCGGCAACGGCAAACAACAGCCGCATCCTGTAGGGACGCACAAAAACCCAGATGCGGCTGATGATGCGGCCGTCGAACACCTTGCCGAACATTTCCTCTTCGACACGGTGGGAGCCAACGACCGCGTGGGGTGGGCGTTGTCCGTCGTCGCGCCCATCGCGGCGTTCGCTGTCGGATTCCACCGCCATCAGTGCGCCTCCACGCCCATGGCCGGCAACTTGTCCGCCGGCCGGACCTGCAGGTCGTAAAGCGCTTTGTACCGCCCGCCTGCCGCCAGCAGTTCCTCATGGGTACCGCGCTCGACAATCTCGCCATTGTGGACAAACAGAATCATGTCGGCGTGCATCAGCGAGCTCAGCCGGTGGGCGACGATGATCGTCACCCGATCCCTGGCGTGGCGGATCATGGCGCCGCGCATGCGCTGCTCGGTGCCGGCATCGATGGCCGCGGTGGAGTCGTCGAACACCAGGACCGCGGGCCTGAGCATGAGGCTGCGGGCGATCGAGAGGCGCTGCCGCTGTCCTCCGGAAAGCGATACACCGCGCTCGCCCACAACGGTGCCGTAGCCGCCGGGCAGTCCCAATACGTAATTGTGAAGTTGCGCCGACTCGCTGGCCGCTCGATCCGGTGCTCTCTCGCCCACGGCTCGCCATAGGCGATGTTGTTTTCGATTGTCGTTGTGAAGAGGAATGCGTCCTGCTGAACCACCGCCACCGCGTGCCTCAGCGAAGCCAGCGTTAGGCCGCGAATGTCTTGTACGTCGAGGGTGATCCGCCCCCCGGTGACGTCGTAAAAGCGTGGTATCAGGTGAGCGATCGTGGACTTGCCGCTGCCGGGGGGGCCAACGAAAGCAATGGTTTCACCGCGACGAGCCTCGAAACTGAGATGCCGCAGGACCGGCTGGTCTTCGGCTCTCGGATAGGCGAAGTCCACATCTTCGAAGCAAAGCACGCCATCGGATATCTCCAGTTCCCTGGCGTCGGGTGCGTCCTTGATGGCGACGTCAAGGTCGAGCAATGCGAATACGCGCGATCCGCAGGTCGAGGCGCGCGCGAATGAATTGACCATCATCCCGAGTTGCCGGACGGGCATTTGGAGGATGGCCATGAAGGTGAGAAACGAGGCCAGGGTGCCCAAGGTTATGTCGCCGGCGATCACTTTGTTGCCGCCGATCCAAAGCACGAGCCCCATCGCCGCGACGAACGAGAAGGTCATCGCCGTAGCGTTTTTCACGCGAATGCCAATTCGCTCGTGCGCCAGGCGCAGCGCGTTCCTGGAGGCGCGGTCGAACTTCGCCATTTCGTACGCCTGGGCGGCAAACGCCCTTACGACGCGGATTCCAACCAGGTTTTCCTCCATCACCCGCGTCAGAACCGATAATCGCCGCTGCAGTTCGAGCCAGGCTCTGCGCAGTCGCAATCGCGTCACCGACGACCGCCAGGCGACAAAGGGCACGAAACTCAACGCCACCAGGCCGAGCACAAGATCGGTCGACAGCAGCAGGTAGGCGCCGGCGCCGATCAGAACCGTCAACAGAACCACGCGCACAGGCCCGGTGGAGAAGAACATTCTCACGCCTTCGAGGTCGAGCGTGCCAACGGTGATCAGATCGCCGGAATGGGTGCGATCGTGAAAGCTGAAGCTCAGCCGCTGGATTTTCTCATAGCAGCCAAGACGCAGTTGGTAGCCGATATGATGACCGACGGACTCACCGAAGTAGTTCTGTATCATGGTGAAGAGCCCGCGCAGCACGCTCACCGCCAGTAGAATCCCGGCGGTGGTCCACAGCGCGCCGGCCGCGGCCGCCTGCGCCTCTGCACCGCCGGCCGCGAAGATCTGGGTCTGGTCCACCGCCGAGCCCAGGAGGCGCGGAATCATCAGTTGCAGCGTCGCTGCGACGAGCGTGGCCCCGATCGCAAGCGCCACCCGCCAAGGGTGTCGAAGGGCCATGCGGGTGATGCGCACCAGCGTACTGAGGCCCCTGCCCCAGCCGGCCGCTTCCACATGCGCATTTAGAGGCGATCCCTTTGCCCGATCTGTCCCAAGGGCGCTGACGCCGGACACTCACGTAATACTTTGGGCGGGGATGCTTGCGGGCGCTGCGTCCACAGTCTTTCGGTGCCGCCACCAGCCGATGTACATCTCCGCGATCAATAGGTTGAGGGCACCTCTAAAAATCCCTGTTCCGAGCCTTGATCGGTTATAATCCGGACGGTTTGGCGCGTAGATGTGGGGAACCGACCATGGGCCAAATGGGCTTTTTCGACATCGCGAATCGGTATGCCGGCCTGGACGCCAAGAACGATCCTTTGGCGAGGATCGACGCGGTGGTTCCGTGGGAGAATTTCCGTGCCCGCCTGGAGGCGATCTGGCGCAAGCCGGCCGAGGAACGGAAGTCGCCGGCGGGGCGAAAGCCCTGGGACGCGGTGGCGATGTTCAAGGCGATCGTTCTCTGCGAGCTTTACAATCTCTCGGACGACCAAGTGGAGTACCAGCTTCGCGACCGCCTCTCGTTCATGCGGTTCGTAGGGTTCGGTCTTGAGGACAAGGTCCCCGACGCCAAGACGGTGTGGCTCTACCGGGAACAGTTGGCGCGGGCGGGCATGGTCGAGGCGTTGTTCGAGGACTTCGACGGCTATCTGGAGAAGCAGGGCTACCTGGCGATGGGCGGCCAGATCATCGACGCGTCGATCGTACCGGTCCCCAAGCAGCGCAACAGCCGTGACGACAACGCGCGGATCAAGGATGGCGAGACGCCGGAGGGCTGGAAGGACCAGCCGGCCAAGCGGTCGCAGAAGGACACGGACGCACGGTGGACAAAGAAGCATGGCAAGAGCCACTACGGTTACAAGAACCATGTCAACGTGGACCGCCGGCACAAGCTGGTGCGGCGTTATCAGGTGACCGACGCGGCGGTGCACGACAGCCAGGTCGTGGAGGACATCCTTGATCCGGACAACACGGCCTCGGACGTGTGGGCGGACAGCGCCTATCGGTCGGCGGAGATCGAGGCGAAGCTGAAGGAGAAGGGCCTGAACAGCCGCATCCACCGCAAGGGGCATCGCGACAAGCCGCTGAGCGAGCGGGAGAAGCGGGGCAACAAGGCCCGTTCGAAGGTGCGGGCGCGCGTCGAGCACGTGTTCGGGGCCCAGAGCAACGACATGGGCGGGACGCTGGTGCGCAGTATCGGGCTGGTACGGGCGAGGGCGCGGATCGGGCTGAAGAACCTCGCCTACAACATGCGCCGCCTGGTGCAGCTGGAGCGTCTCGCCGCGGCGGCGCCAACGTGATGGTCATCAGGGGAGAAGTCTGCCTGGAGCCCCCATTGACAGGGAAACAGACCCGCCGGGGAGCCGGAGAAGGCCGAAAACCCAGACGCCAACCCCGCTCATGACCCGCGAGAACCGCACAACCTGTCGAGTTTCACGTCAGTCGCATTATTTTTCGAGGTGCCCATGAGTATGCGGCCAGGCTCACGCCGCGGGAGATCGCCGCCAGGCTCAATCGGGACGGCGTACCATCGCCACGCGGCGGCATCTGGAACGCCTCGACCATCAACGGCGCTCGCAACCGCGGCACCGGCATCCTCGGTAACGAGCTGCACAATGGCCAGCTGGTCTGGAACCGAATGCGGAAGGTCAAGGATCCTGACACGGGCCGCCGCATCGGCCGCGTTAATCCAAAAAGCGAATGGATGACGGTCGACGTACCTCACTTGGCGATCATAGATCCCGGCCTCTACGCCAAGGTTATCCGCCGGCGGACCCCGAAGCCTGGTCGGAAGCGACTGACGCAGCGACCGCGGCGCCTTCTGTCCGGCCTCCTGCGATGCGGAGTGTGCGGATCGGGAATGGCGATTCACGATCGCGATCGCACCGGAAAATCTCGCGTCCGCTGTTCGCGCTATCGCGAGAGCGGCGCCTGTTCCCACCGGCGCATGTACTATCTGGAGGCGATCGAGACAATCGTGCTCGAGGGCCTGCGCGATGCGTTGCGCGAGCCGGACATGATCCGGCGATACGTCGAGACCCATCAGAAGGAGCGCAAACGTCTGGCCAAGGCAGAGGACGCCGGCCGCGCCAAAACGGAACGTCGGCTTGGCGCCATCGACCGCGAACTGAAACGCTACGTGAAATCGATCGGCGACGGCAGCGCCACGATCGACATGATCGAGGACGAAATGCTGGTGCTACAATCGGAGAACATCAGCTGCAGGGCAGACTCACCGAACCGCCAACTAAGACGGTCTCTCTGCATCCGGGCGCCATGACCCGATATCTGGGCCAGATAGAGGACCTGGCAAAGGTGTTTCGCGTAACAGCGACGGTAGAAGATGGGCGCGAGGCGCACCAGCGTTTCCGCGAATTGGTCGACCACGTCACAGTCCGCCCGACCGAGCCACGTGCACCGCTCAACATCGAGATCGCCGGCCGCCTAGGTGTGCTTATGAACGACCAAGAACTGCCGCCAAGCGGGCGCTATAGTGGGGTTGAAGTGGTGCCGCAAGAGGGATTCGAACCCCCGACCCCAGCATTACGAATGCTGTGCTCTACCAACTGAGCTATTGCGGCTCACCGCCGGCAGCGCATCGCGTCGCGCTCTTCGCCTCGGCATCGCCGCGCCTTGATACGCGCCGTCAGCGCCGCGTTCAAGCGATCGTCCTCAACCGCGGCGAATTCCGACCCCGCCGCGCTCGGCGGCCCCCGCCGCCGGCCCGGGATCATCGGGCGACGGCGGCCCAGCCTCTTCGCCAAGCGCGTCGGCAACCTTCGCCTGGAGCGCCTTTTCATTTGCCGGCGGCACAACCGCTTCGGCCGCCATGTCCGGCGTCACCTTCGTTGATTCGAGCGAGGCGGTCTGGCCGGCGTCTGCCACCGCCGGTCCGAGTTTGTCGACATCCAGGTCGATCGCCCGCGCCAAACTCGGCGGCTGGGCGATGACGCGCCAGGCGAACGCGTCGACCTGGCCCGACACCGGCGACACCGGCGCCCAGGCCTCGAACACCCTGCCGTCGGCGGTCCACACCGGGTCGCGCGGCGCGCCAAGCGCTCGCGCAAGCCAGGTCCGGACGCGACCGAGATCGCCGCTCTCGCCCTCCTCGATATCGGCCATCAGCAAACACACCCGTTCGCTCGGCCCGGCTTGCACCAGTCCCTCCAACGCCTGGCGGGCGGTCGACCATTCATGGGCGGTGATCGCCGCATGGGCGATAGCCATCGGGCCTTCGGGGTTGTCGGGCACCAGTCCGGCGAGTTTCTGCACCCGCTTCAGTCGGTCGCGAACCGGCTCACCGGTGCGAACCTCGGCATAGGCGGCGGCGACCTCCGGATGGGGCGCGTTTTTCCACGCCGCCTCCAGCAGACGGGTGGCGCGACGGGTGTCGCCGGCCCGGGTCGACAGCCGCGCCGCCACCACCGCGGCCGGCGTCAGATCGGGCGCCAGCTTGGCCGCCTCCAGCGCCGCGGTGTGCGCCTCGTCGGGCGAACCCGCCTCCAGTTCGATGGCGCGGCCGGTCAGCAGCACCGCGCGCAGCCGCCGTGCCCGATTCTTGTCGACCAGATTGGCGGCAAGGTTGGCGGCCAGCGCCTCCAGCGCTCCGTCCCAGTCGCCGGCGCGCGAGCGATAGTCGAACAGCGCCCGGCCGGCCCATGGGATATGCGACGACAGACGATGCGCCTCCTCGGCGAAATGTACCGCGGCGGCATCCTCGCCCTGGCGCTGGGCCTCGACGAACAGGCCGTGGAGGCCGAGCACCCTGGTATCGGAACCGTCCGACAGCTGCTCGAAGGCGGTTCTGGCGGCGTCGCGGTCGCCGGCGATCT
Source organism: uncultured Bauldia sp. (assembly GCA_963663975.2). GTDB lineage: Bacteria > Pseudomonadota > Alphaproteobacteria > Rhizobiales > Kaistiaceae > JANQRX01. The sequence goes on from CAXXRA010000015.1 coordinate 830,009, forward strand.
GGGCGGTTTGCGCCGACAGCAGCAGCACCAGCGGATCACCGCCGAGCAGCGAACGGGCCTCTTGCGCCGCCCGCCTTGCGGCGCGGGAATCGCCCGCGCCGACCGCTACCATCCCCCGCGACAGAGCGCGGTAGCCGCGGTCGCGCCGCCGCGCTCCCAGTGCGCCGCTGACCGTCCTCGGCGCCCGCACGACCGCGCGCAGCAACGCACCGACAACCGTCAGCGCCGCCACCAGCGCCGCGATGGCGATGGCCGCCGCCATCATCGAGGTGGTGATCCGGTAGTCCTGCCAGGTGAGCACGAGTTCGCCCGGTCGGTCGGCAAGCCAGGCGAACGCCCCGGCGAGCCCAAACAATGCTGCCACAAAAATGATGAAGCGGATCATGCCGGTCGCATCAGCCTGACGTCTCGCCTCGCGGCGAGGCGGCGATCTCGGCGACCAGCGCGTCCGCCGCCAGCCTTTGCTCGACCTGCTCGGCCCAATTGGCCGAAGCCTGCTGCGCGGCCTGGTTGAGACGCGCCCGTTCCGTCAGCGCCGCAGCCAGATCACCGGCCGCGACCGCCTCGGCGACGAGCCCCACGCCGGCATCCGATCCGGCCTGCTCCGATGACCCGACCCGCTGCACGGTGACGATATCGCCCAGCCAGGCGAGGATGCCGCCGCCGACGGTCTCGCCGCCCCCGGCCGCCGTCATCGCTGCCGCCGTCATCGCTGCCGCCACGCCGGCAAACCTGTCGCGCAGCGAGTCGCGAGAGGGAACACCAGCCGCTGCCAGCGGCCTCAATTGGTCGATCGCCGCCGCCTCGCCGCCGAACGAGGCCACCGCGTCCAGGGCCAGATCGAAGGGCTGGCTTTCGCGCGACATGCGTTCCAGCAACAGAACCGCCATCGCCCAGCCTGGCTCACCCGGCCCGAGCGTCGAAACACTGGCGGATTCGGCCAGCGTGGCAAGTTTCAGTTCCAAATCCGCGATCTCGCCCGACATGGCTGCAATCGCATCGGCGGCGCCGCTGGCCTCGGCTCCCCCGGCCGGATTGATCCTCGCCTCCAGCCCGGCGATCGCCTGGCTGAGCTCTGCGGCCGACGGTTTGGCGGCGATCGTCGTCGCGGCCGAGTCGACCTGTCTGGACAGCGCTGTGAGCTCGCGGCCAAGTGCGTCCAGGGCCTCGGCGCGATCGTCCAGGGCCTGTGTCATCGCATCCACGCGGCCGCCGAGGTCACCGAGCCGCGCCTCGAGGTCGGCAACGCGGCCATCGGCGGCAGCGGCCAGCTGCTGTGCCGCGATACCGCGGCCAAGCGCCTGCTCAGCCGTGTCACGACCGGGCGCCGGAATGACGCCGACGGCCTGGAGGACAAACAGAAGAACCAGTGCGACACCACCGCCGACGGCGCCGGCCGCGACCAGTCGCGCGTTACCGCCGGAACCGGTATCGGTGGCCGGTGGACGAACCGGATCGCCCGGCGTGACGGCAGGCTCGGTGGTGGCAGGCGCCGGTTCATTGGCCTCTGCGGCGGGTCCGGCGGCAGCGGCCGCCCACGGTGGCTTGGCCAGTTTGGACGACGCCTTGGCGCCGGTGGGTTGTTGCTTACGCGACGAGGATTGGCCGGTCTCAGAGGCTTCCCGCGTGCCCGCGGCGGTCCTGGTCGAGGCCGGCGCCGCCTCCAGATCGATGGTCACCGGCGGTTTTTTTGCACGGGTGCGCTTACCCCCGGCGCGTGCGCCGCGTCCTCTTGGTTTGCCGCCGTCGCTGCCCTCGGTCATGTCCGCCTCTTTTTTGTCGTTTGCCCCCGAGACAACCGCCCGTCAGATTATACGCGAAATCGTATCGCGAAACCGTTACGGGCGGGTTGCGGCTGCCCCGGCCAGCGCCAGCACGCTCTTCTCGTTCGGCTTCTCCGCGATCTGCACGCCGGCGAAATCCAGACCCGCCAGCGGCTCTGCGGCAGCCGCCGATATCGCCAGGATGAGCATGCCGCCGAGATCACCGGCAAGACCGGCCTCGGTGATGAGTTTTGCCAGTACCGCGGCGGCGCGCCGCGAGAACACCAGGACGCCGTCGAGGTCCCGCCGGGCAATGAGGTCCAGCGTAACTTGGTCAAAGGCTTCGGCCGCGCGGGCGTGATAGGCCTCGACGGTGACGAGTGTGATTCCGGCGTTCGACAGCAGCGCGCCGAGATCGATCGCACGGTCGCGCCCGGCGGGATAAACCAGCTCCGGCTGCGATGGCGGATGGTTCCGGCGAATGAGGTCCGCCAGCGCAGCGCCATCGCCATCGCCGTCGGCAGAACGCACATCCCCAAACCCGGCCCGGCGGGCGGTGTCGGCCGTCGCCTCGCCGACAGCGTAGACCGGCAGGCCGTGCCATCCACGCGCCGACGGCCAGCGTTGCAGCGCGCGCACGCCGTTGCGGCTGGTCACGGCGATACCGGATGGGGTCGTGAGCGCCCCGGGTTCGGGATGAAACACCATTTCGAACAACGGACAGACCTCGGCGCGATGCCCCAATTCGACCAGCCGCCGGGCGGTTTCGCCGGCGTCCGGCTGCGGCCTGGTGACGAGCAGGCGCATCGGGTCAGATCGCGAAGAAATCGGCACCGCCGCGCCGGGCCAGATCCTCACCGGCCTGGCGGCCGATCTGGCGCGCATCGGCCACCGGTCCGCTCTTAGCCACCCGGTGCGCCACGCTACCGTCCGGTTTGATGATGATGCCGCGAAACGCGAGTTCCCCGTCGTCGAGACGGGCCAACCCGCCGATCGGCGTTTGACACGACCCGTCGAGCACCGCCAGGAATGCCCGCTCGGCGGCGAGCGCGATCGACGTCGGCGGGTGATCGACCTTGGCGACAGCCTCGAGGACGCGCCGATCGTCGTGGCGCACCGTCAACGCCACCGCCCCCTGGCCCACCGCCGGCAGCCAGTCGTCGAGGTTGATCAGCATGGTTGCGCGATTGGCCAGGTTGAGCCGGGCGAGGCCGGCCTGGGCCAACAGCGTTGCATCGGCCTCGCCGGCGTCGAGCTTGGCCAGCCGGGTTTCGACATTGCCGCGCATCGGCACCACCTTCAGATCCGGTCGGTGATGGAGTGCCAGCGCGCGTCGGCGCAGTGACGACGTCCCGATGGTGGCACCGGTCGGCAAGTCGGTCAGACTTGCCGCCACCGGCGACAGAAAGGCGTCGCGCGGGTCTTCCCGCTTGAGGCAGGCGGCGATGATCACGCCGTCCGCCAGACGGGTCTCCAGATCCTTGGCCGAATGCACCGCCAGATCCACCCGCCCGGCGAGCAGCGCTTCGTCGATCTCCTTGGTGAACAGGCCCTTGCCGCCGAGTTCGGCCAGCGGCCGATCGGCGATCCGGTCGCCGGTGGTCCGGATCGGTACGATCTCCACCCCATCTTCCGGCAGCGACAGCGTGCGGCAGAGTTCGCCTCTGGTCTCGCCGGCCTGCGCCAGGGCGAGCGGGCTGCCGCGTGTGCCGATGCGGAACTCGACCGTTTGCAAAGATGTTCGCCCGGGTGTTAGTGGCTTTCCGCCAGCGCCCGTCTAATTGGCCGATTACACCGGTGCGCGCAAGGCCAACGCATTGAATTCCAACGGGAAGCAGCGATGATCGTGCTCGGCATCGAGACCAGCTGCGATGAGACCGCCGCGGCCGTGGTCGAGCGCCAGGCCGATGGCCGCGGCCGCATCCTGTCCGACATCGTGTTCAGTCAGATCGCCGCGCACGCGGCCTATGGCGGCGTCGTGCCCGAAATCGCCGCCCGCGCCCATGTCGAGGCGCTGGACGGCGTCGTCGCGGCCGCCATGGCCGACGCCGGCATCGGCTTTGAAGCCCTCGACGCGGTTGCCGGAACCGCGGGCCCGGGCCTGATCGGTGGCGTTTTGGTCGGACTTACCACCGCCAAGGCGCTGGCACTGGGTTCCGGCAAGCCGCTGATCGCGGTCAACCATCTCGAAGGCCACGCGTTGACCGCGCGTCTCACCGACGGACTCGATTTTCCGTTTCTGCTGCTGCTCTTGTCGGGCGGCCACAGCCAGCTCGTCGCCGTCGAAGGTATCGGCCGCTACCGGCGCCTCGGCACCACCATCGACGACGCGCTCGGTGAGGCCTTTGACAAGGCAGCCAAGCTGCTCGGTCTGCCCTATCCCGGCGGCCCGGCGGTCGAGCAGGCGGCGCTCTCCGGCAAGCCGGATCGCTTCGCCCTGCCGCGGCCGATGGTCGGCCGACCGGGTGCGGATTTTTCGTTCTCCGGGCTGAAGACGGCGCTGCGACTGGCGGCCGAGGCGGCCGCGCCGCTGTCTGAGGCCGATGTCGCCGATCTGTGCGCCTCGTTCCAGGCTGCGGTCCTCGACACCGTCGCCGATCGTACCCGCCACGCCATGGAGGCCTTCGCCGGCGATCATGGCGGGCCGGCTGTGCTGGTCGCCGCCGGCGGCGTTGCCGCCAACAAGGCGCTGGCCGCCAGATTGGCCCGAACCGCCAAAAATCAGGGATTTCGGCTGGTCGTTCCGCCTCCGAAATTATGCTCCGATAACGGCGTCATGATTGCCTGGGCGGGTGCCGAACGCCTGGCGCTTGGACTTGTGGACGGGCTCGATGCACCGGCGCGGCCGAGATGGCCGCTGGATGAGACCGCGGCGGCAAAACTCGGCGCCGGCGCGCGGGGACCAAGGGCATGAACGGCAACCTGAAAACCCGCTTTCGCCGGAAGGTCGTTCTGTACGCGACATGGCACAAACGCTTGCTTGTCTTCACCGAACCGGAGTTTCCCGAAGCCGGGACGCAAGTGCCGGGTGGGACGGTCATGGACCGTGAGGCGATCGAGGACGGCGCCCGACGCGAATTTGTCGAGGAAACCGGCTTCGCGGCACCGGCCGCGATGACCCTGCTCGGGCGGGTAACCCACGTTTACGAGGCCGACGGCATCCGACACGAACATGCCCGGAGCTTCTTCCATCTACCACTTACGGGCGACTATCGGAACTCTGGGAGTGGACCGAAGAGGCACCTGACGGTGGCGGTGGCCCGATCCGCATGGCCTTCTTCTTCGTACCATTCGTGTCGGTGCCCGAACTCTTCGGCGGACTTGACGCTTTCCTGCCTCGCCTCCGCCAGGTGATCGGCGCGGGGATGCGATGACCGTGCGCATCGGCGTACTTGGCGGCGGAGCGTGGGGAACCGCCCTGGCGCTGATCGCGGCGGCCGCCGGCCGCAAGGTGACGCTGTGGGCGCGCGATTCCGGTACCGTGGCCGACATCAACGAGCACCATGAGAACAGGCGCCGCCTCCCCGGCACCGCACTGCCGGCAAATATTACGGCCACGACCGATATCGGCGATGCGCTTGCCGCCGATGCCGTGCTGCTCGCCGTGCCGGCCCAGAAGTCGCGCGAGGTCACCCGCGCTGCGGCGGCCGCCCTGCCCGACGGTACGCCGGTCGTCCTGTGCGCCAAGGGTCTGGAAGTCGGCACCGGACTGAGGCAGTCCCAGGTGCTTGCCGAGACCATGCCCGGCGCCAGGCCAGCGGTCCTGTCGGGACCGAGCTTCGCCACCGACGTGGCGGCCGGACTACCCACCGCCGTGACGATTGCCGCCGGCGACCTCGAACCGGCGCTGGACATCTGCCGGGCGCTGGCCGGACGCGGCTTTCGGCCTTACGCCGAAACCGACATCGTCGGCGTCGAGATCGGCGGCGCGGTCAAGAACGTGCTGGCGATTGCCGCCGGTATCGTTACCGGCCTCGACCTTGGCACCAGCGCCCGCGCCGCCACCATCGCCCGCGGCTTCGCCGAGTTGAACCGCTTGGCGGAGGCGCTGGGAGCGCGCCGTGAGACCATGATGGGCCTGTCGGGTCTCGGCGATCTGGTGCTCACCTGCACCTCCGGTCAGTCGCGGAATTTCGCGTTCGGCGAGCGACTTGGCCGCGACGGCGCCGCCGATCGCGATCGCGGCGATCTGGTCGAGGGCGCATGGACCGCCTTTGCCGCGTGCAAGCTCGCCCGCGAAGCCGGCCTCGACATGCCGATCGTCGATGCCGTGGCGGCCATCGTCAACGGCGAAGCATCAGTCGAAGCGGCGATCGACGGCCTCATGGCACGCCCCCTCAAACCCGAACGTGGGTGATGCTGGACCGGCGCTGCCGGTCGCTCTAGCCTGCCTCTCGGCAAGCTGACACGGGAGGCAAGACGCATGGCGTATTGGCTGTTCAAATCCGAACCCAACACTTGGTCGTGGGACGATCAGGTCAAGCAGGGCAAACGCGGCACCGAATGGGACGGGGTGCGCAACTACGCCGCCCGCAACCACATGCGCGCCATGAAGAAGGGCGATCGCGGCTTCTTCTACCATTCGGGCGCCGACAAGGAGATCGTCGGGATCGTCGAAGTGGTCAAGGAGTCCCATCCCGATTCCACCGATGAGGCGTGGGAATGCGTCGACATCGCCGCGGTCAAGCCGTTGGCGAAACCGGTCTCGCTGGTGCAAGTCAAAGCGCAACCGAAGCTTACCGGGATGGCCCTGGTGCGGCTCGGACGGCTATCGGTGCAACCGGTCTCGGCGGCCGAGTGGAAGCTGGTCGTCAAAATGGGAGGCGCTTCATGACCGATGTCTCCGGACGTGCCCGGGCTGCCGCCCAAGCATTCGCGCCGATCGCCGAATTTTATCTCAGTTCGCGCTATGGCGAGCTCCGCGGCCACGCCGAGATTTCGGATTTCACCTTCGGCAACCCGCACGAAATGCCGCTGCAGGGATTCGTCGACGCCGTGCAGAAACACGCCATTCCCCGCGACGAGAACTGGTTTGCCTACAAAACCAGCGAGAAAGATCCCCAGGCCTTCGTCGCCGAGGCTCTGAGCCGGGAACTGAAGCTGCACTTCGAACCGGATGACATCGCCCTCACCGCGGGGGCGTTTGCAGCGATCTCGGTGGCGTTCCACACCTTGCTGGCGACCGGCGACGAAGGCGTGTTTTCCGAGCCCTCCTGGTTCTCCTACGAGCCGATGCTCCTGCTTGCCGACGCGGTTCCGCGAAAGGTTCCTCTGGCGCGGCCGGATTTCGACCTCGATCTGGAGGCGATCGAGGCGGCCATCGGGTCCAGGACCCGGCTGGTCATCGTCAACACACCGCACAATCCGACCGGGAGGATCTTCCCGCCGTCGGCGCTCAAGGAGCTCGCCGACCTGCTGGAGCGCGCCTCCTCGCGCATTGGTCATCGGATCTACCTTCTGTCCGACGAACCATATCGGCGGTTGCGTTTCGACGGCCGCGATTTCGTCAGCCCGGCAAGCGTCTATCCGTGGACCGTCATTTCCTACAGCTACGGCAAGGTTCTGCTGACGCCCGGCCAGCGCCTGGGTTATCTGGCGATATCGCCGTTGATGCCGCCGCCGGACCGCCAGGCGCTACGGGACGCGATGTTCCCGGTCCAGATGGCGCTCGGCTGGTGTTTCCCCAACGCGGTGATGCAGTACTGCGTCCCCGACCTGGAGAAATTGTCGATCGACATGGACGCGCTGAGCCGGCGGCGCGACCTCCTGACGACGGCGTTGACCAGCGGCGGCTGCCGCGTACTTGCGCCCGAGGGTACGTTCTACCTGTGGAGCCGATGGCCCGACGGCGATCCCGACCGCATGTGGCCCGACCGCATGTGGCCCGACCGCATGTGGCCCGACCGCATGTGGAATGTGCTTGCCGACGATGGCGTGTTCGTCATGCCCGGCGGCCTGATGAACGCACCGAGCCATTTCCGCATCAGCCTGACCGCGTCCGACGACATGGTGGCAAGGGCCCTGCCGGCCTTCGCCAGGCTGGCTGCCGCCTGAGCGGGACGAGGCCGGGGTACGTCTTAAGGTTCTTGCATCGCACCGGCGGTTTGCGCTTAACAAGCGTGCGGCGCGGCGTTGGCGGCGCCAACACGGGGGAGAGAAGTTCTGATGTCAGAGATTGCGGTCTACCCGGTTCCGGAAGCCTGGAAGGAACGGGCCTTTATCGACAACGAGAAATATTTGTCGCTTTACCAGCAATCGGTCACCGATCCCGAGGGTTTCTGGGCCGAACAGGCCGGTCGCATCGACTGGATCAAACCCTTTACCAGGGTCAAGAACACCTCATTTCAGATGCCCGACGTGTCGATCAAATGGTTCGAGGACGGCACCCTCAACGTGTCCGCCAACTGCCTCGATCGACATCTGGCGGAGCGCGGCGACCAGGTCGCCATCATCTGGGAGGGCGACGACCCGTCGCAAGACCGCGCGATCACCTACCGCGAACTCCATGGCGCGGTCTGCAAATTCAGCAATGTGCTGAAGGTGTTGGGCGTATCGAAGGGCGACCGGGTGACCATCTACATGCCGATGATCCCGGAAACTGCGATGGCCATGCTCGCCTGCGCGCGCCTCGGCGCGGTCCATTCCGTGGTCTTCGCCGGCTTTTCACCCGACGCCCTGGCCGGCCGTATCCTCGACTGCGATTCCAAGCTGGTGATCACCGCCGACCAGGGCCTGCGCGGCGGCAAGAAGGTGCCGTTGAAGGCCAACACCGATGCCGCACTGGAGAAATGCCGCGGCGACGAGGAGGTCCTGGTGGTACGGCGGACCGGCGCCGATGTCCCCATGAAAACCGGCCGCGACCATTGGTATGACGATCTCGCCGAAGCCGTATCGGCGGACTGCCCGCCGGCGGAAATGAGCGCCGAGGATCCGCTCTTCATCCTCTATACGTCAGGCTCGACCGGCCAGCCCAAGGGCGTGCTGCACACCAGCGGCGGCTATATCGTCTACGCCGCGCTGACCCACAAATACATCTTCGACTACCATGACGGCGACATCTATTGGTGCGCCGCCGATGTCGGTTGGGTCACCGGCCACAGCTATATCGTTTACGGGCCGCTCGCCAACGGTGCCACCACGTTGATGTTCGAGGGCGTTCCCAACGCGCCGACTCCGTCGCGCATCTGGGAAGTGATCGACAAGCATCAGGTCAACATCCTTTACACCGCGCCGACCGCCATCCGCGCGCTCATGGGCGCCGGCAACGAATACGTCACCCGTACCTCACGGGCGTCGCTCCATCTGCTCGGATCGGTCGGCGAACCGATCAATCCCAAGGCCTGGGAGTGGTATTACCGCGTCGTCGGCGAGGCCCGCTGTCCGATCATGGACACCTGGTGGCAGACCGAGAACGGCGGCATCCTGATCACCCCGCTGCCCGGCGCCACGGATCTCAAACCGGGTTCCGCCACCCGTCCGTTCTTCGGGGTCAAGCCGGCCATCGTCGATGCCGAGGGCCAAATCGTTGAAGGCCCCGGACAGGGCAATCTGGTCATCACCGATTCCTGGCCCGGCCAGATGCGGACGATCTACGGCGACCACCAGCGTTTCATCGAGACCTACTTCCAGACCTATCCGGGCAACTATTTCACCGGCGACGGCTGCCGCCGCGACGAGGACGGCTTCTACTGGATCACCGGCCGCGTCGATGATGTCATCAACGTTTCGGGACATCGCATGGGTACGGCCGAGGTCGAGTCCGCATTGGTGGCCCATGCTGACGTTTCGGAAGCCGCGGTGGTCGGCTATCCCCACGCAATCAAGGGCCAGGGCATCTACGCCTACGTCACATTGATGGCCGGACTGGAGCCGAGCGAGGATCTGCGCAAGCAACTCGGTCAGTGGGTGCGCAAGGAGATCGGCCCGATCGCTCAGCCGGATCTGATCCAATTCGCGCCGGGTCTCCCCAAAACGCGTTCCGGCAAGATCATGCGACGTATCCTGAGAAAGATCGCCGAGGACGATTTCTCCAACCTCGGCGACACCTCCACGCTGGCCGATCCTGCCGTGGTCGATGACCTGATCGACAACCGCCAAAACCGCTAGCCCGGACTTCCCACACTGGACATGACCTGCAGGAAGTCCGGGCCAGCTTCGCCAAAGATTTACCGGGTCAAGACTTGCAGCCGCGCACCGACCTTCCCATCATCTAGAGTCCTTTCAACCAACTCTGAGTGACCGATGAATACGTTGCGAACGGCCATGCTGCTGGCGGCGCTAACGGCGATTTTTGTCGGCGTTGGCTTCCTGCTCGGCGGCGCCGGCGGCGCATTGATCGCGTTCGTTTTTGCCGCCGGCATGAACCTGTTCAGCTACTGGAACTCCGACAGGCTGGTGCTGCGCATGACCGGCGCCCGCCAGGTTGATGCGCGCACCGCACCGGACTTCCACGCCATGGTGCGCGATCTTGCCGCCCGCGCCGATCTGCCCATGCCCAAGGTCTACATCGCCGACAATCCCCAGCCGAACGCCTTCGCCACCGGCCGCAACCCCGAAAACGCAGCCGTGTGCGCCACCACCGGGCTGCTCAAGACCCTGTCGCGCGATGAAATCGCCGGCGTCATGGCCCACGAACTGGCACATGTGAAAAACCGCGATACCCTCATCATGACGATCACCGCGACCATCGCCGGCGCGGTCGCGATGCTCGCCAATTTCGCCTTCTTCTTCGGTGGCTTCGGCGGCGGCCGCAACAACAATCCGTTGGGCTTGATCGGCATTCTGGTGGCCGCCATCGCCGCACCCTTCGCCGCCATGCTGGTGCAAATGGCGATCAGCCGCACCCGGGAATACGCCGCCGACCGCGGCGCGGCCGAGATCAGCGGCAATCCGGCGGCGCTGGCCTCGGCGCTCCGCCGGATCTCCCAGGGCGCGCGGCTGGTCCGCAACGAAGCCGCCGAACGCAACCCGGCGACCGCGCATTTGTTCATCATCAATCCGCTGTCGGGCGAGCGCATGGACAATCTCTTCTCGACCCACCCGGCAACCGAAAACCGGATAGCAGCACTTATGCAGATGGCCGGCAGTGATGGCCGTGCAGCCAGGCCGGCGGCCCGGGTTGCGGTGCCCAGGGTCGGCCGGACCGAACCACGCACGGATCGTCGCGGTCCGTGGGGTTGAGCACCGCCGCCCACACGCGAACCTCACCAGCGGCGGCCAAACCCGGTGTTGCCGCGCGCGACGCCGCGCACGACATCCTTTCCGCGGTGCTGGATCGTGGCCAGCCGCTCGATGCCCTCGGCGACGGAGCGGGGCGGCCCGGCCGAGGCGCCATCCTTGCCGGCCGCGATCAGGCCCTGGTCAGGGCGATGGTGGGAAAGACCCTGCGCCACCTCGGCGAGATCGACGCCGTGCTCGACCAACTGCTCAAAAAACGGCCGCAGAGCTCGGCGCTGATGCGCACCCTGCAACTCGCTGCGGCCCAGATCCTGTTCATGGAGACCGCCGATCACGCTGCGGTCTGGCTGGCGGTCGATGCGGTCGGCCGCGATCGCCGGACCCGGAGATACAAGGGCCTGGCCAACGCGGTGCTGCGACGCATTGCGCGCGACGGACGGGGACTTCTGGAAGGGGTTGAGCCGGCCGCGGCCAACACGCCGGCCTGGCTGTGGCGACGCTGGATCGACACCTATGGCGAGGCCGTTGCAACCAGGATCGCCGCGGCCAACATGATCGAGCCATATCTCGATCTATCGGTGAAAGGCGATCCCCGATCGGTTGCCGAAGCGCTCGGAGGCATCGTCTTGCCGACCGGCAGCGTGCGATTGGTGCCTTCCGGCCGGGTCGACGCCTTGCCCGGCTTCGCCGCCGGAGACTGGTGGGTTCAGGACGCTGCGGCGGCGCTGCCGGTTCGGTTGCTCGGCGACATCAGCGGCAAGCGGGTCGCCGATCTCTGTGCTGCACCGGGCGGCAAGACCCTGCAGCTTGCCGCCGCCGGAGCTCGCGTCACCGCCGTCGACATCTCGGCACCGCGCCTGGCGCGGCTGGACGCCAACCTGTCGCGGCTTGGTCTTTCCGCCGCCGTGGTCAGGGCCGACATTCTGCAATGGCAGCCGGACGAGGCGCTGGATGCGGTGATCCTGGATGCGCCATGCTCGGCAACCGGTACCATACGCCGCCACCCCGACATCGCCCGCCTCAAGCAAGCGTCAGACATCACCGCCCTGGCGACGCTGCAGAGGCAGATGATCGCTCGCGCCGCGGCGATGCTGAAACCGGGAGGTTTGCTGATCTACGGCTCGTGCTCGCTCGAGCCGGAAGAGGGCGAGCACCATCTCGACGGAGCCATTCAGCGCACCGGACTCCGCCATGTGCCGGTGGCGAGCGATGAAATCCCGGGCTTGGCGGAGGTTATCAGCGGTCAAGGCTGGATTCGCAGCCTGCCATGCCATGCCAGGATGTCGACCGAACGCCTGTCGGGGCTCGACGGCTTCTTTGTCGTGCGGCTGCGCAAGCCGACAGGGCCGAGATTGCCCGCCGGGGCTGATCGGGCGATAGTCCGCGAGCCCGATTCGGGGCACCCATCGCGGGCACCAAATGGCCCCATGAAAGGAGTGTGATTGGCCATGGCCATCGGATCTGCCTCCGGTCAGGGGCGGCGGTTTCGATTTGCAATCGGCGCGTTTCGGCGGAACCTCAATTTCCGGCTGCACGCCAGCGCTCTGTATGGCTGGCGTTATGCCGGACCGATTCCCGAGCGGCTGACGATCGCGCCCATCGACCTCCGGACGGCCGACCCGACGGTCGCGCTCGACATCTATGAAGGGCGCTGGGTGTTCGGCGGCGAGGGCCTGGACATCGATGGCTTCTCGGTCTTCGACGCGGTAACGCCGAGCGAAGCGTGGGCTCGGGAATTGCACGCCTTCGGCTGGCTGCGGCATCTCAGGGCCTCCGATCTGCAATTGTCGCGCACCAATGCCCGGGCACTGATCGACGAGTGGATCCGCTTCAGCTCCCATCACGACGCGACCGCCTGGGCGCCGGAGATCGTCGCCCGACGGCTGATCGCCTGGTTTGCTCAAACGCCGCTGTTCCTGGAAGGCAGCGATTACGGTTTCTACCGGCGCTTCATGCGCTCGGTCACCAAGCAGGTGCGCTATCTGCGCCGCGTGGCCTATGACGGCCCGCCCGGCCTGCCGCGATTGCGGGTGATGATCGCACTCGCCACGGCCGCATTGACGATGTCGGACCAGCCACGTTTCCTCAGGCAATCGAGCCGTCGCCTCGATCTCGAGCTGGTCAATCAGATGTTGCCCGATGGCGGCCATATCAGTCGCAATCCCCGCGTCATCCTGGAGGCGCTGACCGATCTTCTTCCCTTGCGCCAGGCCTTCTCGGTCAAGGGCAACCAACCCTCCCATGTCCTGGTATCGGCGATCGAACGCATGATGCCGATGCTGCGATTTTTCCGGATGGGCGATGGCGGACTGGCCCGCTTCAATGGCCTCGGCGACACGCCCAACGATCTGATCGCCACGGTGTTGGCCTATGATGACGCCCGTGGGGCACTGGCGCCTGCCGCGACACATAGCGGATTCCACCGCCTTGAAGCGGGAGGCACGGTGGTGGTGATCGATACCGGTCGCCCGCCGCCGATCGACTTCAGCGGTCGAGCGCATGCCGGCTGCCTGTCGTTTGAACTGAGCGTCGGCGCTCAGGCTCTGATCGTCAATTGCGGTGTTCCGGCGCCTGGGTTGAATTCCCTTCGACGATTGGCCAGGACCACGGCAGCCCATTCGACCGCGACCATCAACGACACCTCGTCGTGTCGCTTCATGACCTCCGCCTCATCGGGCGATTGGCTCGGCGAGGCGATCGTGTCGGGCCCTAGCCGTGTCGATGTCGATCGACGCGACACCGGCGACGGCACCGGGATCACCATGCAACATGATGGCTGGATCGATCGTTTTCGCATCATCCACCGGCGGGCGCTGAGATTCACCGACACCGGCGACATGCTGGAAGGCACCGACTCGTTCATCCTGCCATCAGGAGGATTTGCCCAGCGGACCGGGAAGGACACATTCGCCATCCGCTTCCACCTCCATCCGGACATCGGCGCCCGTGAGCATCCCGAGACCCGCAGCGTGATTTTGGAGCTTCCCGATGGTGAACGCTGGGAGATGGAGGCCGATGTCGGCGATCTCAGGGTCGAGGAAAGCATCCTCATGTCGGATACCCGCGGCAACCGCGAGGCGGACCAGGTCGTCATTCACGGGCGGGTGCAGCACACGCCCGAGGTCTCTTGGCGGCTGTTTCGCACAGGATTGGGCCGACGACGCCATACCATCGCCGCAGACCCGACGGCGGCGAAATAGCGGCGCAATCGGGCGGTGGGTAGGCGGGCACTGTCTCAGTTTGCCCGGACGCGGGGGCTTGACGGACGCGGAAAATGAGTAGCCGCTTGTTAACCCGCCCGAAATCCCCATATGCGAGAAAGCTACCCGACAAAGCTCGCGAGACGGGAACTGGTGCGGCGGACGAGCCGTTGCACCGGCGCAATCGTTTGTCTACTCTGCCACGAAGCTCCGCAGGGAGCGCTCGCGGCGACACGAGCGAGGAGCCGAATGCCAAAAGGACCGCAGGGCCAGAAGCGACCGGCCGACGTGATCGGCGCGGCGGTCATGGTCGCGCGTCTCGCGACGGAAGAGAACAGCGAGCCGACCAAAGAGAAATCAGGTCGAACACGGTCGGGAAAAGCAGGAGCAAAAGCAAGAGCAAACAAGGGAGGAACGCCAAGAGATCGCAAAAAAGGCGGCCGCGGCGAGATGGAAATGAAGAAACCCGATATCCAGCGTGAAGTAGACGACAATTACGAGGAATTTAAGAAGCTGTTACCAACAATCATTGGGCAGCATCGCGACAAATTTGCTCTGATGAAGGAAAAGAAAGTTCTTGGTTATTTTTCCACCGCTCAGGATGCGCGAGAGGCGGCAGACAGTTTTGTCAAGGACGGCGTGTTTTCTATTCAGCAAGTAACCGATGTTCCGATAAACTTGGGGTTTTTCACCCATGCCGTCGCTCGCGATACAGTTCAACACTAAGGTCGGCCCACTAATCCAAGTTGCTATTTTCGAGTTTGGGTTCAAGCCACAACCGACGGCTCCTCCATTGAGCCCACGTTTTTACATGGGCCTTGTAGACACCGGAGCGTCATGTACTTGCATAACAGACAAGGTAATCAAGGATGTCGGCCTGTCGCCTGTTGGTAAACAGCAGGTCGGCGGTGTGCACGGAAGTTCATCGACGAACGGATACCAATTTCAGTTAGGTCTGGTCTTTCCACAGTCGCAAGCAGCGACCGGCGTAATTAATGCCGATATTACGATGTTTGAAATAAACGGGATAGAATTTGTTCCAATTGGTGGATTTGATGGTTTAGTCGGGAGAGATATTATTTGCCGGGGGTCGTTTTCTATTTCTTTGGCAATTATCACCTTGAAACATCACTGGTGAGTCCCCATATTCATGGTAACGGAGGTTGCCATGACGACATTTTACGAGTTTCAAAAGCGTTTCCCGGACGACGAAGCGTGCTTGCGTCACATGATGGTGACGCGCCACGGCAGCATCGAGATCGACTGCCCGACCTGCGGCGTGTATGGCAAGTTCTATCGTCTGACGCGCGACCGCGCCTATCTGTGCCAGCACTGCAAACACGAGATTTACCCGACCGCTGGAACCTTCATGCACCGGACCCGCCTGCCCCTGCATAAGTGGTTCTTCGCGATGTTCCTGTTCTCGACTTCGCGGCACGGTGTGGCCGCGAAGGAATTGCAGCGCCAGTTGGATATTTCCTACAAGACGGCATGGCGCATGGCGCGGCTGATCCGCGAGCACATGGCGCATATCGACGGCGAATGGCCGTTGGGCGGACCGGACGGCGAAGTCGAAGCCGACGAAACCTATGTCGGAGGAAAGCGGCCTGGCGGTAAGCGCGGGCGCGGTGCTCCGAACAAGACAGTCGTTTTCGGAATGCTGGAGCGCGGCGGTGACGTGATGGCGAAGGTGGTGCCGGATGTGAAGAAGCGTACGCTGCATCCCATCGTTGCCGAGAATGTCAAACCCGGGAGCACGATCCATACTGATGAGCTGCGGTCCTATTGGGGACTGGACCGGGCTGGCTACAAGCATCGCACCGTCAACCACGGCGCGGGCGAGTATGTGAGGCAAGGTAGTCATGTCAACGGGATCGAGGGGTTTTGGTCTCGCCTGAAGCTGTCGATCCGCGGGACCCACGTTCACGTTTCGGCGAAGCACCTTCAGAAGTACGTGAAGGAGTTTGAGTATCGCTACAATCGCCGGACGCGCCCAGACGCGATCTTCGGCGATCTGGTGGCGAGCTTCTTACCGCCGCCCCCAACAGCGCATTGAAGCGCCGCCATGCGACATCCGGCGGATAGGAGTCCTTCTGATCAAGTGCCATTGGTCACACCTTCAGATTCTTGATCGTATTGGGTGACGCCCTGTTCGACGCCATGCTGGATGATGTAAGGGAGCACGCCATTCAAGCGGATACGCCACTCGTCCTCGCCTTCGCTTTCGAAGCTCTCCGGGGCCACCCCTTCGCGAATCAGGCGTCGCTTTAAGATCAGCATCCGAGTGTTCGTTGAAGCGTCTCTTGTAAAACCAAAAACATTGTCAGTCATACCAATCAGCTTGGTTGCCATTTCGATCACTTCTGCCTGCCGCTCTACCGTCGCCTTCCGCTTTTTTTGTTCTTCTTGTTGACGTTGTGCAAGCACCTGCCTCATGCGCTCTTCCCGCCTCTTCGGAACATCCCATATCCATCTAGCGACAGGCCAGGAACCGGCGAGCACAAGCACCGCGCCGACCATGATTCCACCGAAATAGAGAGAATGAAGGCTGACAAACGAGCCCATCTGCTCTACCCAAACATCTCTGTCTGGACGGGTAGTAAGTTCCCACGTCCAGACCACAGCATTGAATAGGCCGACGAGGCCAATGAGCCATCGCACGATCTTCCGCAAGGCTTGCCGTATTGCCTTATCCATGCCCGAAGCGTACACGCCTGTATTGATGTGTCAAGGTGATAATCGCCATTTCTTTTGGTACAATTTCGCTCGCATTCATTCGACGCTCCGCGTATCGCCGGCCATGGCGGCTGGCGTCAGCAATCGGCTTTGGAGCATGGCCGACATCGTTCAGATGGTTGACGATCACACAGTCAAATCAAACTGAGGCAGTGCCGATCGGCGACCGCGATTCCGCAGCGGGCGGAATCGTGATAAGCGGCTGGCTGATTCCGTCTCCCGTCTGATCCGGCTTTTGGTGATATGGCCATCGCTCCGGGCTCGTCCCCGCTTCCCGATCTGGTGCCTGTTCGCCATGCCCTGATCTCGGTGTTCGACAAGGGCGGCCTGGTTGATTTCGCCCGCACGCTGCACGAGCGCGGCGTCATTATCACCTCGACCGGCGGCACCCGCCGGGCGTTGACCGAGGCGGCGATTCCGTCGCGGGAGGTCGCCAACCTGACCGGATTTCCGGAGATCATGGGAGGGCGGATCAAGACGTTGCACCCGATCGTCCATGGTGGGCTTCTGGGCGCGCCCAACCAGCCCGATCACGCCGAGGCGATGGCCGAGCATGGGATTGAGGCGATCGATCTTCTCGTCGTCAATCTTTATCCGTTCGAGGACGTGATCTCATCCGATGCCGATGAGCGAACATTGGTCGAAAACATCGATGTCGGCGGGCCCGCCATGGTTCGCGCCGCCGCCAAGAATCACGGTTATGCGCTGGTTGCCGTCGATCCCTCCGATTACGCCGAGATTATCGCGGCACTCGACGCCAACGACGGCAGCACGGACCTGGAATTCCGCCGCCGCCTGGCCGCGCGCGCCTTCTCGCGCATCGCTGCCTACGACACCGCGATTGCCGGATGGCTGTCGAACGCCGTCGGTGATCAGCAGCCGCGCTGGCGAAGCTTTTCCGGACGTCGCGGCCACGAACTCCGTTACGGCGAGAATCCGCACCAGGCGGCATCGGTCTATCTGACCGGTGCGCCGCGACCCGGCGTCGCCAGCGCTCGCCAGCTGCAGGGCAAGCAACTCTCCTACAACAACATCAACGACACCGACGCCGCTTTCGAACTGGTGGCCGAGTTCGATCCCGCCGACCGACCGGCGATCGCCATCATCAAACACGCCAATCCGTGCGGGGTGGCCGCAGCCGATCGTCTCGTCGATGCCTATCGACTGGCATTGCGCTGCGATCCGGTGTCCGCCTTTGGCGGTATCGTCGCTGCCAATGGCCCGCTTGACGCCGAGACCGCCGGTGAGATCGTCAAGATTTTCACCGAAGTCATCATCGCACCTGGAGCAACCGAGGAAGCGATCGCCGTGATCGCGCAACGCAAGAATTTGCGCCTTCTCCTCACCGACGGTCTGCCAACGGCAGGTGGCGGCGGTCTTGCGGTCCGGTCGATCGCCGGCGGCTTTCTGGTCCAGGACCGCGACGACGGTCGGCGCTCTCCGGAGTCGCTGAACGTGGTGACGCGTCGAAAGCCGACGGAGGCCGAGCTGGCCGACATGATGTTCGCCTGGCGGGTGGTCAAGCACGTCAAGTCGAACGCCATCGTCTATGCCCGCGGCGGCGCGACGGTCGGTATCGGGGCCGGCCAGATGAGCCGTGTCGATTCGGCGCTGACCGGCGCCCGCAAGGCGGCCGAAGCAGCAAGGGCGGCGGGCTTGCCGGACTCCCTGGCAACCGGTTCGGTGTGCGCCTCCGATGCTTTTTTTCCGTTCGCCGACGGCTTGATCACCGCCGTCGAAGCCGGCGCCACCGCTGTGATTCAACCCGGTGGATCGGTACGCGATGATGACGTCATCGCCGCTGCCGACGAACGCGACCTGGCCATGGTGTTCACCGGGATGCGTCACTTTCGGCACTAAGAGCCCTTCCGACCAACTCTGAGCCATTCTGACGGAGCGATTTTGCGTCAAATTCCCGCGCAAGGTCCCTCGACCGTATCCAGATACGCTCTTCGGACCTTCACTTGACCTTGTCACAAAATCGCTCCGTCAGAATGGCTCAGAGTTGGTCGGAAGGGCTCTGAGGCCAACCCGCTGCTCGAGCGCGGTCGTTATCTCCTGGAACAGGCCGGGCCAGTCTCCTGGGGCGGTCTGACGAAACAGCCGCATGGTCGGATACCATGGCGAATCCGTGCGCTCGGTGAGCCACCGCCAGTCGGGTCGATCGCGCAACGCCACCCACACCGGTAGCCCCATGGCGCCGGCCAGATGAGCCGGCCCGGTGTCGGAGGTGACGATCAGGTCAAGATTGGCCATCACCCCCGCAACCTCGTGATATCCAGAGGGATTGTTGGTGACCTCCTCGCCCAACCTCTCGACCTCCATGCCCCGGGGTAAATCGTCGAGCTGGTCGAGTCCGCGAAACACCTGCAGGCTGATCAGTCGGACGCTCGCAACACCTGTCAGTGGTTCAAAATATTTGAGGGGAACGGAACGGAGCCGGTCGCCGCGGAACTCGGGATTACCCTGCCAGACGATCCCCACCTTGTATCCGGTTTGGCCGAGCCGCTCGGCCCATTTATCGATGTAGCCCTCTCCGGCGCTCAAATAGGGCACGGTGTCGGGAATCGTGTCGATCGAGGTTTCGAAGACGAACGGCAGGCTCATGATCGCAATCTGAAAATCGAACTCGCCGCGCAGGCCGGCATCATCGGTCACCCGGAACGATGGAAAATTCTCGGCCAGAAAGCCCCGCATTGCCTTGTGAGTGATGAAAGTGACATCGGCGCCGCGGCCTTCGAGCAGGGAGAGAAATCTCAGGAATTGGATGGTGTCGCCGTGACCTTGTTCGCTGTAGACCAGCAGCTTCTTGCCCGCTATTTCCCGGCCGTCCCATTGCGGCGCCAGATCGGCATAGCGGGCGCCGGTACGGTGTGATTTCTTCAATCGCCATTCATATTCGGGCCACGCTCGCTGCAGATCGCCGACCGTGAGATGGGCCAACGCCAGATTCTCGTGGGCCTGCCGGTTGTCCGGCTCAATCTCGATGGCGCGCTCAAACGCCTCGATGGCACCGGCGTAGTCCCCCCGCGCGCCAAGTGCCAACCCGCGCGCATGATGGATGTCGGCACCGTCCGCGCCAAGCCGTTCGGCTCGCTGAAGCGCTTCCCATTGCTCGTCGAAACGACCCAGTTCGCCGAGCACAATGCTGCGCGTGACATAGGCGGCCGCTTCGCGTGGCGCCAGTTCGATAGCCCGGTCGCTAGCCGCCAATGCGTCGTCGAGCCGCCGCATCTTGGTCAGCGTTACCGCCCTGGCGGCATGCGCCTCGGCAAATTCGGGCCGGTAGAAGATCAGCGCGTCGACCGGCTCAAGCGCCTTTTCGAAATCCTCAATCGCCACCAACAGGACGTTGTGGAAGAGCAGCGCTTGCGCATGGGTGCCATCGGCGGCGAGCGCCCGCCGGACCGCGGCGATGGCCTCGCCGGTCTGACCCATCCGGTGCAATGCCGAGGCGCGACCGGCCATCGCATCGGCGCTGTGCGGATCGTGCTTGAGCGCCGAGGCGAAGTCGGTCAGGGCCAGCATCGGCTGGCCGAGGTCCAGAAATGTCATGCCGCTGGCGAGCCGCGCCTGGCTGAAATCCGGTCGCGATTTGACCGCCAGTTGGTAAGCCGTCGAGGCGTCGTCGAGACGCCCCAATTGCCGCAGGATGTTGCCGTGGTTGAAACTCGCCATTGCGTAACCGGGACGCAGTTTGAGGGCACGTTGTTGGGCCCGCAGCGCCTCTTCGAGCCGACCCATTTCCTGCAGCACCACGCCTCTGTTGCAGTGGGCTTCGGGGAAGGAAGGCGCCATTCTTAGTCTCTCGATCAAAGGATTTGAGCGCATCGTGCAGGCGGCCGGTCTTGAGGTAGATGTCACCGATCACATTGCGGCCGACCGGGGTTTTGAGAGCAAGGCCGGCGCTTGTGTCCAGGGTCGCAACAGCCTCGTCAAAACGACCCGCTTCGATGTGGCCGACGGCGGTCATCAGGATCTGCCTGACCGCGTTTTGCCGTCCGGGCTCGCGCTGAGGTGATTTCACTCTGTCATCGAGCCCGTAGCCGGCAAACCGCAATGACCGATCCGCGCCACATCACAGACCACGGTCGCGGGCAAAATCGGCCAGAAGGCCGGCCGCCACCGAAACGCGGGAAACGGTCAGTTCCTCCGATTCCGTCATCCCGGCAATGGCTTCCAGGGTGCGCGGAGCGCCGGCACCGGCATCGGTCAGCCAGCGGTCGATCGCGTCGGGCCGTGTGCCGAGCGAGAGAACGCCCTTGGTGAGTTCGCGATGAACTCTGGCCAACCCCTCGAGTGCGCGCTCGAGCGCCATGTCGTCGTAATAATCGGTGAGTGAAAGTCGTCGGGCGAGCTGTTCGATGCGGGCAATGCGGAAACGCTCGCCGATTTCGAAGAAGATAGTGGCGGTCGGCAGAAGTGCAGCGCCGGCGGCCGTCGCGGCAACGCAAATATCAAGCGCCGAAGCCAGAACCGGCAATTTGGCGGTCGCTTTGGCAAGATCCTCGGGCACGCCGCTTGCCACGAATGCTTCCGTCTTGCGGGCAATCACCTCCGCCAGCCGCGTGGGGAGTACTCCGTCGAGATCGGCTTTGATTCCCTCGACTGCAGGACGGAACATGTCGATCGTGGCGCCTACGCCACCGCTGAACGAGGCGTTTTCCAGGAACCAGACTGTACGCCCGTGAACCAGGTCGCGGGCCTCCTGGTAGAGCGACAGCTGAACCTCCCGCTGGAGCCGGTTGTCCAGCGCGTCGACCCGCCCATGGAAATCCCGCAGCGAGAAGGCTTCACGCACCGCGACATAGGCACGGGCAATGGCGCTGGGGCCGGCGCCCGTCCGATCGGCCATTTGCCTGACGAAGGTCGCGCCGCAGCGGTTGACCATGGAATTCGACAAATTGGTGATGACGATCTCCCGGCGCAGTCGGTGGCCTTTGATTTCATTAGCAAATTCGGCCCGCATCCTGCTTGGAAAATACCGCATCAACTCGTTCGAGAACGAAGGGTCGTCGGCGACATCTCCGGCCAGAAGATCATCGAAGATGGTGATCTTCGCGTAGGCCAGCAGCACCCCGATCTCGGCGCGGGTGAGCGGCTGACCCGCGGCTTGCCGCTCATCCATGGCCGCGTCGTCCGGCAGGATCTCAACCGACCTGTCGAGCAGCCCGCGGCGCTCAAGCGCCTGCATCAGCCGCTGTTGAAAATCCGACCCCTTCAGCCCCCGGCGCTCGGTCAGCGAAATGGCCAGGGTCTGTGCATAGTTGTTGGTGAGCGCCAATTGGGCGACTTCGTTGGTCATGGCCTTCAGGACGCGGTTGCGCCGGGCGATCGTCAGCCTGCCGGCGCGGACCGCGGCGCCCAGGGCGATCTTGATGTTGACCTCGATGTCGGACGTGTTGACGCCGGCGGAATTGTCGATCGCGTCTGAATTGCACCGCCCGCCGGCCAGGCCGTAGGCGATGCGGGCACGCTGGGTTAAGCCGAGATTGGCGCCCTCGCCGATGACCCGGGCCTTGACCTCGTCGGCGGCGATCCGGATGGCGTCATTGCTCCGGTCACCGACATCCTCATCGCGTTCATTCGGGCCCTTGACGAAGGTTCCCACGCCGCCGAACCAGAGAAGGTCGACCTTGGCTCCAAGGATCGCCCGCATGACTTCCTGGGGCGTGGCGCGGCTCGCGGTCAAGCCGAGGAGTTCCTGGATCTCGCGGCCGATCTGAAGCGACTTCTTGCGGCGTGAAAAGATCCCGCCCCCTTTCGAAATGAGGTCGCGGTCATAGTCCTGCCAGCTTGAGCGCTGCATCTCGAACAGACGGCGACGCTCGGCCAGGGCGATTTTTGGATCCGGGTCGGGATCGATGAAGATATCGCGATGATCGAAGGCGGCCACCAGCCTGATCGCCGGCGACAACAGCATGCCGTTGCCGAATACATCGCCGGACATGTCACCGACGCCGGCCACGGTGAACGGCGTGGTCTGGATGTCGATATTCATTTCGCGGAAATGCCGCTTGACCGACTCCCAGGCGCCGCGCGCGGTGATGCCCATTTTTTTGTGGTCGTAGCCGGCCGAGCCGCCGCTGGCGAAAGCGTCACCCAGCCAGAAGCCGCGCTTGACGGCGATGGCGTTGGCGATGTCGGAGAAGGTCGCCGTTCCCTTGTCGGCGGCAACCACGAGATAGGGATCGTCGCCGTCCCGTCGCACCACCATCGGCGGCGGCACGATCGCTCCGCCGTCGAGATTGTCGGTGATGTCGAGCATGCTGGACACGAAGATGCGATAGGTCGCCTCGCCCTCGGCAAGAAATTCCTCGCGCGTCGCTCCGGGCCGCAGCCATTTGGCGACAAAACCGCCCTTGGCGCCGACCGGTACGATCACGGCGTTCTTGACCTGCTGCGCCTTGACCAGCCCGAGGATCTCGGTGCGAAAATCCTGAGCTCGGTCGGACCAGCGTAGACCACCTCGGGCAATTTCGCCGAACCTCAAATGGACGCCCTCGACTCGCGGCGCGTGGACAAAAATTTCCCGGAAAGGACGCGGTTTGGGCAGGCTGTCGACCTGCCGCGAATCGAATTTGAAGACGATCTCTGATTTCGGTTGTCCGTCGCCCGTCCTCTGAAAAAAGTTCGTTCTGAGCATCGCAGCGAGGACATTAACGAGGCGCCGGACGATGGTGTCGTCTTCAAGCGTCTCGACCTCCGCCAGAGCGTTGATGATGGACTGTTGCGCCGATTCGGCAGCGATGTCGTCCAAGCCGTCGGGATCGAAACGGGTGTGAAACAGTGTCACGATCAGCCGCGCGATCTCCGGGTAGCGCTGCAGCGCCTCCCAAATTGAGCGCTGTGAGTATGGTGTACCTGCCTGATGGAGAAAGTGCCCCAGCGCCCGGATCAGTGCCGCATCCCGCCAAGCCAGCCCCGCGATCAGGACCAGGCCATTGTAGCCGTCGTCCTCGGCCCGGCGATGCCAAACGGCCAGCAGGCAATCGGTCAGCGCCTGCTTGACTTGCTCGAGGCCGACCGGGGAGCCGTCGGCGCGCCTCAGCGCCATGTCGTGGACATGGATCTCCGCCGCACCGCCCGCCGGAACGATCTCGAAGGTTTGCTCGGCGATGACGCGAAAGCCCATGTTCTCCAGGATCGGCACGCGCTGAGACAGGCTCAGAGGCTTTGCCCGGTGGAACAGCTTCAGCCCGACTTCGTCGGGTTCGGCATCCTCAAGCTCGTGAAACTCGGCCGCCAGCGGCTCGTCGTCGGTCAGCCGCTCGAAGGTGTCGATGTCGCCGATTGCGACATCGGGATCGAACACCTCGCGATAGGCGACCGGAAAGGCCGCCTCGTATTTGCGCTTGCCAACCCCAGCCGCGCCGCCCCGTTCGCTTCGTGCAAAATGGAGGCGCAGACTGTCGGACCACGTCCGCACGATATCGGCCACGCCCGCCTCGAGCATCGCCTCGTCATAGACTGGCGCTTTACCCTCGTCGCGCCCGATGATGAAGTGCACGCGGGCAAGAACGGTGGCTTCAGGATAGGCCGGGTAGAACGCGGACACATGGCCGTCGAACTGCTCCGCCAGATAGTCGCCGATCGCAATCCGAATCGCGGTGTTGTACCGATCGCGCGGCACGAACACGATGACCGAGACATAACGGTCGAACTCGTCCGGACGCACCAGAACCCTGATGCGCGGCCGCTCATAAAGCTCCAGGATGGCGAGACTGAAATCGTAGAGCGTTTGATCGTCGATATGGAACAGTTCATCTCGCGGATAAGATTCCAGGACGTTGAACAGCGCCTTGCCCGAATGCGCGTCCGGCTCGAATCCGGCCAATGCCAGCACCCGCTCGGTTTTGCGGCGAAGATAGGGAATGACCCGAGTCGAGCGGTTGTAAGCGGTCGACGTGAACAGCCCGATGATGCGAAGCTCGCCGGTCAGCCTGCCGATCTTGTCGTGCAATTTGGCCCCGACATAGTCCATATACGCCCGGCGATGGACGCGTGATTTGATGTTGGCTTTGGTGACGAACAACGGCTCCGGTCGCATCAGAAAGGCCCGGGTCGCCGGCGTCGCGGTGTAGGCCTGGTCCCCGCGGCGCAGGACCCGGACCTTTGGATTACCCAGGATTCCGAGCCCCGGCCCGTCGCGGCGCTTCAGTTCCCCACGAGCCTTACCGCCGACGAAATCGTACTCACGGATGCCGAGCAGCGTGAAATTGTCGTCGAGCAGCCACTTCAGGAACGCGATGGCCTCATCGCGGTGCTCGTCTGAAAAGCCGGCGTGACCAAAGCGATAATCGTCGATGGCCTTTTCGACCCGCTCACGCATGGTGCGCCAGTCAGTCACGACGCGGCGCACTTCGACCAGGAGGCCGTCGAGTTTCTCCTGCAGTGCGTTGCGATCGGCTTCGCCGGAGAGCCGCGAGACATGAATCTGGATGAGGCTCTCGCGCATCGCATTGGCCGGTGGTTTGGATGTCGCCGAACCGATGAAGGTTGTCAGTTCTCCTCGCGCGGCGCGTTTCACCATGATGATGGGGTGAGCAACGAATTTTATTTCGACGCCGAATGCCTCGAGCTCACCGATGATCGAGTCGACGAGAAACGGCATGTTGTCGTTCAGCACTTCGACCAGCGTGATGCTGCGGTGCTGATGGGCGCGACCATCGATGTCGGGATTGGTGAGACGCAGGATATGCTTCCCGGCAGGTCGTCTGGCGATCAGCTCACCGGCCGATTTTACGAACCAGGCGTTCTCGGCGTTCGAATAGGCCTGCAGATCCTCGATATTGGCGTTTGAAAACAGCGCACCCGCCAGTTCGCCGAGATCTTGACCCGCTCCATCGGATTTGAGGCGTCGACGCACGCCCGCAATCAGTTTTTTCCGTTCATCCTGGCCTGCCGGTGCCATGTCAGCCTCTCCCCTCCCGCGCCATCGAGCGCGGGGTCGATATCCAGGGCCATCCGATCGCACCGCGGCGAGGCGATGGACGCTCCCTTGTCCGGACCGATCTTAGCGCGAAATCGGGGTCGCGTTGGCGATGCCTTCGACGCCAGCGTGAACTGCAAGTATGCGGACCGGGGATCCGGTCTGGTTGATACCATTGTGGGGCCAGCGAAGTGCTTCCAGGAGTGCGTCGCCGGCGTCGAAGTTTCGGCGTCCCTTGTCACCGTCCTCGACGACGGGCGTACTTTCCAGGACGTAGCCGAAGACAAATCGCGTGGCCTTGCGAGGCTGATGGTCCGTTTCCTGACTCGCATCACGTGAACCCTGCGATTCGAGGACCATCGGCTGTCCGTGACGGGGATGGTGCGTACCGCCAACAACGTCGTCTTACTTGACTCCTGTCCCGTTCTCTGGAATCAATAAGGAACAAAACAAGAACATAAGAGCTTTCAACCATGCCAGCAGGGATTCCTTCGGCACGTGATGGCCTTGTCCGGCTGCGCCGCCGGATCGCCGAAATCGAAGGCCGCGGCGTGCTTCTCAACCAGGCGCCACGGTCCCAATCCGCCCTGGAAGCGGCAGCCATGCCGCCGGCTCTGTCCCCGCGCCGCGGCGGGACCTTCCTCCCCTTTGACATCCCCCGGCTCGACAATCTGATGGGCGGCGGACTGCGGCTGAACGCCCTTCATGAAATACGCACAGAGGCAAGCAGCGACGGTGCGGCGACCGGATTCGCCGCCGCGCTGGCCGCCCGCCTCGCAGGCCAGGACGATCGCCCGCTGGTGTGGATCATCCAAGCCATGGCGGGTCGTGAGGCGGGCCATCTCTACGGCGCCGGCCTTGACCGGTTCGGGCTCCCATCCCGGCGGGTGATTCTGGTCGGGGTGCGCAAGCCCGGCGAGGCTCTCTGGGTCTTTGAGGAGGCGCTCCGCTGCCGCGGTCTTGCCGGCGTGCTGGCCGAGATCAGACGCCATCCCCGTCTGCTCGACCTGACCGCCAGCCGCCGACTGGCGCTCCGCGCCCGCGAGAGCGGCGTGATGGGGCTGCTTCTGCGCCAGGCCGCCCAGGCCGATCCCGGCGCCGCGCTGACCCGTTGGCTGGTGACGTCACGACCCGCCGGCATTCTCGGCGGTTATCCGGCCGGCATCGGCCGACCCGCCTGGCATCTGATCCTGGAGCGTAACCGGCGCGGCGCAACCGGCGCCATCGACCTGGAGTGGGATCATGAAGCACGCACCTTCGCGGAGATCGATACCGCCACCGCGACGCATTCTCGCCCTGTGGCTCCCCCGTCTGTCCTGCGACCGCCTTCACCGTCAGGCGCTGGGACGGTCGTGGCGTTCAGGGACGCATCCTGACCGGCCGCTGGCGGTCATCGCCAAGGTCAGGAACGCCATGCGCCTGGTCGCACTGGACGAAACGGCCGAACGCGCCGGCCTCAATCGGGGCCAGGCCCTGACCGATGCACGCGCCATGGTCCCCGCGCTCGATGCGGTCGAAGAGGATGGCCGCGCCGACGCCCGATTGCTGGCCACGATCGCCGACTGGGCGGAACGCTACACCCCGCTTGTCGCACTCGCCGGTGGTGACGGTTTGACGCTCGACATCACCGGTTGCGCCCATCTGTTCGACGGCGAACGGGCGCTGCTGGTCGATCTTCTGGCGCGGCTTCAGGCCCAGGGATTTGCCGCCCGCGCCGCCATCGCCGACACCCCCGGCGCGGCGGCGGCCGTGGCCCGCTTCGGCACATCATCGGTGATCCCGGCCGGCGGCGCCCAGGCCAGGCTGCACAAGCTGCCGATGGCGGCGCTGCGCCTCGACACCGAAACGGTTGCGGCGATGGATCGGGTCGGCCTGAAGACCATCGGCCAGATTATCAACGCGCCGCGGGCGCCGCTCGCCGCCCGTTTCGGCTCTCACCTGATACGGCGGCTCGACCAGGCGTTGGCGCGCCAGGACGAGGTCATCAATCCGCGCCGTCCCGCACCTTCCTTCATCGCCGAGCGCCGCTTCGCCGAGCCGATTGCCCGCGAAGACGACATTGCCGCGGTGCTCTCTTCACTTGCCACTTCCCTGGCCGCGCCTCTCGAGAAATACGGCAAGGGTGCCCGGCTCATCGAATTCAGCCTGTTCCGCGTCGATGGGTTTGTCGCCCGCATCTCGGTCGGAGCCAGCCGGCCGATACGGGCGCCCAGGTTGGTCCTGGATCTTTTTCGTGAAAAGTTTGCCGCTTTCGGCGATGCGCTCGACGCCGGTTTCGGGTTCGATACCGCCCGCCTTTCCATCATCACCGTGGCCAATGCCGGATTCTCCCAGATCGACCTCAGCGGTGATGCCGCCGGCGAAGCCGATCTCGACGGACTGATCGACCGCATTGGCGCCCGTCTCGGACCGGCCAGCGTGCAGCACATGGCGCCGCGCGAAAGTCACCTGCCCGAGCGAGCGGTCGAGGGCCGGACATGGACGCACGCCGATGTCGAAGAGGGCAGCACCGCAACCAGAAAGGCCCTGCCGGTGCCGGCCATGGCCCCCGCCGCCGATCCGATTGATCGCCCTTTGCGTCTTTTCACAAGGCCGGAACCGGTCGAGGCCATCGCCGCAGTGCCCGACGGCCCGCCGGTGCGCTTCCGCTGGCGCAGGGTCGTCTTCCAGATCGCACGCGCCGAGGGACCGGAACGGATCGCGGCAGAGTGGTGGCGGGATGATGATCTGACCCGCGACTATTTCCGCGTCGAGGACGCTGCCGGTCATCGCTTCTGGCTCTATCGCGAAGGCCTGTACGGCCGCGAAACCTCCGCCCCGCGCTGGTTCCTGCACGGCGTGTTCGCATGACCGGTTTCGCCGAACTGGCCGTCACCACGAATTTCTCTTTCCTGCGCGGCGCCTCGCACCCGGAGGAACTGGCCTTCGAGGCCGCGCGGCTGGGTCTTGCCGGCATGGCGGTAACCGACCGCAACTCCCTGGCCGGCGTGGTGCGCGGCCATTTGGCGGCCAGGGAAGCCGGCCTCGCCTATGCGGTCGGATGCCGTCTGGTGTTTCGCGATTCGACGCCGGACATCCTCGCCTGGCCGACCGACCGCGCCGCCTATGGCCGGCTTTGCCGGTTGCTCACCCTCGGCAATCGGCGGGCCGAGAAAGGCTCGTGCCATCTCGACCTGGAGGATCTGCTTGCCTGGGGTTCGGGCCTGATGCTCGGCGTTTGCCCGGGCGCCCGGCCTGACGATCGCCTCAACACTACCCTGGGACGCCTGAGAGATGCTCTTCCGGAGGCGATCCGGTTGATGGCCGGCATGACCTACGGACCGGGGGATCACCGCCGTCTGGCACTGCTCGAGAGAACCGCGCAGCGCTTCGGCGCACCGCTTCTGGCCACCAACCAACCGCTCTTTCACCGGCCGGAGCGGCGGCAAATGCAGGACGTCGTCACCTGCATCCGCGAGCACACCACACTGGCCGCGGCCGGCAGGTTGCTGGCCGCCAATGGCGAACGCCACCTCAAGGAGCCGGCCGAGATGGCCCGCATCTTTGGCGACTGGCCGCAGGCGATTCGCGAAACGGAGGTCGTTCTGGAACGGCTGTCCTTCAGCCTGGAAGAGTTGCGTTATCAGTATCCCGACGAACCCACCGGTCGCGCTGCGACTCCCCAGGAGGCGCTGGAAATCCTGACCGAGGAAGGGGCGCACCAGCGCTATCCCGCCGGGGTTCCGGCCAAGGTCGAGGCCACACTCGACCATGAACTGAAGCTCATCGCCGAGCTCCGCTACGCACCCTATTTTCTCACCGTTCACGACATCGTCCGCTTCGCCCGCCAACGCGGCATCCTGGCCCAGGGGCGCGGCTCGGCCGCCAATTCCGCCGTCTGTTTCGTCCTCGGCATAACCGAGGTCGACCCGGAGCGATCCGATCTTCTGTTCGAACGCTTCATCTCGGCGGAACGCAACGAGCCCCCCGATATCGATGTCGACTTCGAACATGAGCGGCGTGAAGAAGTGATGCAGTACATTTACGAAAAATACGGCCGCGAACGTGCCGGGCTTGCCGCGACCGTCATCACCTATCGCTCACGCTCTGCGGTGCGCGAGGTCGGCAAGGCCTTCGGTCTGTCGGAAGACGCAGTCGGCGCGCTGTCGGGCACCGTCTGGGGCTGGTCGAATGGCGGCGTGCGCGAAACCGACGTCCGCCGCGTGGGGCTCGACCCGGCCGAACGCACCATGGCGCAGGTGATGGCGGTGACCGAGGAGATCGCCGGTTTTCCCCGGCACCTGTCCCAGCATGCCGGTGGCTTCGTCATCACCCGCGACCGGCTCGACGAAGTCTGTCCGATCATGAACGCGGCGATGGACGACCGCACCACCGTCGAGTGGGACAAGGACGATCTCGACGCCCTCGGTATCCTGAAAATCGACGTCCTGGCGCTCGGCATGCTGTCCTGCATTCGTCGCGCCTTCGACTTCATGGACAAGCACTATGGCGGGTCGCCGAGCCTGGCCACGATTCCGGCCGAAGACCCGGCCGTCTACCGCATGCTCCACCGCGCCGATTCGGTAGGCGTCTTCCAGGTGGAAAGCCGGGCGCAGATGTCGATGCTGCCGCGCCTCAAGCCGTCCAAATTCTACGACCTCGTCATCGAGGTCGCGATCGTGCGTCCCGGTCCGATCCAGGGCGACATGGTTCACCCCTATCTGCGCCGGCGCGACGGAATTGAGAAGGTCGTCTATCCCGCGCCGTCACCCGAACACGGACCGCCCGATGAACTCGAACGTGTTCTTGGCAAGACTCTGGGCGTGCCTCTCTTTCAGGAGCAGGCGATGAAGATCGCCATCGTCGCCGCCGGCTTCACTCCCGGCGAAGCCGACAAATTACGCCGCGCCATGGCAACCTTCAGAAGGGTCGGCACGATCGGCACCTTCCGCCGGAAGATGGTCGAGGGCATGACCGCCCGCGGCTACGATCGCGAATTCGCCGAACGCTGCTTCCGGCAGATCGAGGGTTTCGGCGAATACGGTTTTCCCGAAAGCCACGCGGCGAGTTTTGCCCTTCTGGTCTACGCCTCATGCTGGCTCAAATGCCACTACCCGGATGCGTTCTGCGCTGCGCTGCTCAATGCCCAGCCCATGGGCTTCTACGCACCGGCACAGATCGTCCGCGACGCCGAACGCCACGGCGTCGCCGTCCGTCCCGTCGACATCAATCATTCCGACTGGGATGCCACGCTTGAGGACTCCGAGCATGGTGGAGGCCAGGGCGATCGGCCGCCGCTGCACGAATCCCATGCCGAGATGAGGGACGACATCCGCACCACCCATGCCGTCCGTCTCGGTCTGCGTCAGATCAAGGGTCTGCGCCAGGACAACGCCGGCAAGCTGACCGCGGCGCGGGCTGGCGGCTACGATTCGGTGCGCGATTTGTGGCTCCGCTCCGGCCTGTCGCGCGCCGCCATCGAACGTCTTACCGACGCCGACGCCTTTCGCTCGATCGGTCTCACCCGGCGCGACGCCCTGTGGGCAGCCCGTGGACTGGGCACCAAGGGATCGGGGGCGGGAGCGACGGATCGGCTGCCGCTGTTCGATGTCGCGAAGCTCAACGACATTCAACGCGAGCCGGATTTTGACCTGCCGCCGATGCCGGTCGGCGAGCACGTCGTCAACGACTACCGCTATCTCAGCCTGTCACTGAAGGCCCATCCGCTGAGCCTGCTGCGGGATCGGCTTGCCCGCCGGAATATCGTGACCAACGCGACGCTCGCCAAAACCGGGAATGGGCGGCGCGTTTCGATCGCCGGGCTGGTCATCATTCGCCAGCGCCCGGGTACGGCCAAGGGCGTCATCTTCATGACGCTGGAGGACGAGACCGATATCGCCAACATCATCGTCTGGCCGAAGACCTTCGAACGTTTCCGGCCGGTCGTTCTGGGCGCGCGGCTGGTCAAGGTCACCGGCCGGGTGCAAAGCGAAAGCGGCGTCATTCATGTGATCGCCGATCAGCTGGAGGATCTGACGCCGATGCTGTCGATCCTGGCGACCGATACCGAGGGGATCGAACCGTTCGCCCGCGGCGACGAAGTCAAGCACCCGCAGGTCGACATGCGCGAGAAGATCGGCCCGCGCACCCGTCTCGTCAGCCTGGCCAGGGAGGAGCCGGGAATCGTCCGCGATCTTGCTGAACTGGCCAAATCGGCCGGAAAAGTCATGCCCAAGGGGCGCAACTTCCACTGATCGCAACCGCCCCTGTGGTGGTGATCACAACCCGGCCTTGTGCTGCCCCCACCATACAACATCGGCCCGAAGTCGGGCCCATCGGCCCGACACGAGATTCGGAGTACTGGCAGATGTTCCGATTTGGCGCCCTCCGGCCCGCCGCCGGCGCCGCCGACTTGGCGCAGGTAGATCGCATCAATGTGATCCGATGGACTTGAAAATGAAAATCATTCTCATTATCATATAGAAAACGTCTGGTTGGAGACCCGGTATGAAACGTTGTCTGGCGCATCTGGTGGCGAGCGTGGCCCTGTTCGGCTGGCTGGCGGGCCCCTCGGCGGCGCATATCGTCATCGAGGAACCCTGGCATCCGGCGGCTGCGGCCTACCGAACGATGATGTTCCTGGGCGATCTGCAACCGGTGCCGTGGAGCGGGATCGCCTTCGCCTATCACTTTCACAACCAGGCGGCCGTCGGCAATCGTCCAGCGGTCGACTTCGTCAACGGCCTCGCCGGCGGGCTTTCCCAGGCGATCGACGAAGCGATCGTGGCGGAGGACCGGCAGGCGCTCTACGCCGCCGCCACGACCGCCCTTTCGCGACTGGTCCAGAAAGCACTCGACCTCGCCCGGGCCTCGTTGGCAACGCCCGGCACCGCCCGACGCCACCTCGACGACGCCCGCGCTCTCTACCGGGCGCTCGACGATTTCGTGCAGCAGGCCGATCCCGATGGCGCCCGCGCGATCGGCCTGGCCTGGCTCGAATTGTCCAACAGCGTCGGCTCCGCAGGCGTTTTCGGACGCGGCGCAGCGCCGACCGATGAGGCGGATTTCGACGCCGCCAGCACCGTGATCGCCGACTATTTGGTCGCCAATTTCGAACCGACCTCCGTCACCGAGCGCACCAGCATGGTGCCCTTGCCGGAAACGATCGTCGCCGAATCGGGCGAGGTCGCTGTCGCGCCCTGGCTGCCGCCGGGCACAAATTTGAACGACCAGGTCCCGTTGCCGAAGCTCTTCCTCAATTTCGAAGAGAAGGGCATCGACGAGGCCGACCTGCCGCTGATCGCCTATGGCGACATGTTGTTCGACAGCCCTGAGATTTTTGGCGATCCGGCCAGATCGCTCGGGCTCACCTGTTCGACCTGCCACAATCGGAGCGACATCAATCAGGCGTTTTTTATCCCCGGCATCAGTCCGCAGGCCGGCGCAGTTGATGTTGACGGCCATTTCTTCAATTCCCTCTTCAACGACCGCAGGGATGACGCGCTCGACATCCCGAGCCTGCGCGGTATCCGCTTCCTCGGGCCATATGGCCGGGACGGGCGACTGGCGAGCCTGCGCGAGTTCACGCGCACTGTCATCGTCAGTGAGTTTGCCGGCGATGAGCCGACCCCGTTCATGCTCGACACATTGGTCGCCTACATGCTGGAGTTCGATCTCCTGCCGAACGGCAAGGTCGACGGCCAGGGGATACTGACAAATCGCGCATCGGCCGCGGCGCAACGGGGCGAGACGCTGTTTCGCCGGCCCTTCGCCGAGTTGGATGGCAGATCCTGCGCCAGCTGCCACATCCCGTCCGCCAACTTCATCGACCGGCGGTCGCACGACATCGGCTCGGGCGAGGCAAGTTATGACAATGCACGCGATGGTGCCTTCGACACCCCGACCCTGCTCGGCACCCGCTTCACCGCGCCCTATTTCCACGACGGGTCGCTGCCCACGCTGGCCGGCGTGGTCGACTGGTTCGACGCCACCTTCGAGCTTGGTCTGGCCGATGACGAGAGGGCGGACCTCACTGCTTACGTGGAGGCAGTCGGAGATTCCGACGAGCCGTATCAGATCTTCGACGATCGCAACACGCCCTTCCGCCTCGCCTGGGAGGAGTTGACCACCTTCGCCTCCACCCTCGACACGCTGCTGCCCAAGCGCGATGCTTTCCACGCCCGGCTTCTGATCGACACGGTCGCGCCCGACCTCGTCGCCGACGCCAGCGTGATGGGCAATTTTGCTGCCAAGCCGGACGTCTACCGGCTGTCGGCGGTGCTTGAAGAGGTCGGCAAGGCCATCGACGAGCGCGCGTGGGACTTGGCCCAGGACCGGTGGCAGGCGTTCAAGGCGCTGCAGGACCGGCTTGACCCGGAGATGTTCTGACCATGCAAATCAGCTGTGTTTTATCCCTACCGAAGGCCCTCGCGGCGCTGGCGTTCGGTGCCGTCCTCACCATCTCGGCGGCGCCGGCATGGTCCGAGGAAGAGCTTGTGCTTGCCTTCATCCCCCAGGAGAACCCCGAAAAGCTGATCGGCGATATTGATGTCATCTCAACCTGGCTGGCGGGCCAGATCGGGGTTCCGGTGCGCGGTTTCGTCACCAATGACCACGCCGCGGCGGTTGAGGCTCTGCGCAATGGCGATGCCGATATCTCCTTCATGGGCGCGCTGCCCTATGTGATCGCCAACCAGGAGATCGGTGCGCGGGCGATCCTGTCGGAGATCTATCGCGGCAGTCCCATCTATACCGGGCGAATCTTCGTGCGCCGCGACAGCGGCATCGAGACCGTTGCCGATTTGCGCGAGCGTACCATTGCCTTCGCCGATCCCATCTCCGAATCCGGCTACCTCTACCCGCTCGACATTTTCGTCCAGGACGGTCTCTTGGAACGGGGCGAGGACGCCAACCGGTTTTTCGACAAAATATACTTTGCCGGCGGCTATCAGCAGGCCATGCAGGCCATGGCCAACGGTCTGGTCGATGCCGCCGGAGCGAGCCAGTTCGCCGAGCTCCTGCTGTCGCCCGAGCAACAGGCGGAGGTCACCTGGATCGCCGAATCGGCACCGATTCCCTCGCACACGGTCATCGCTCGACCTGATCTCGATCCGGACCTCGAACAGCGCTTCGTGACCGCCATGCTGCGCCTCAATCAACCGGAATTCAGGTCGTTGCTGCAGCATGTCTACAGCCCGGACGGCTATGTCGTGGCCGACCCGGCCGACTATGACGGTGTCGGCGAGATTGCGCGCGCCTACGGCCTGATCGACTGAGGCCGCCGCGGTTGAGCGATCCGGCTATCGACATTGCCGGCCTCGCCCACCGCTACCAGGGCGCCGCCGCGCCGACTCTGAGCATCGCCCGATTGTCGATTCTTGCCCGCGAACGCGTGGCTCTCATCGGCACTTCGGGTGCCGGCAAGTCGACGCTGCTCAACCTGATCGACGGCCGGCTGAGGGGTTGGACCGGAAGCGCCAACGTGCTCGGACTGGCCCTCCAAACCGATCGCTCGCCGCCGCGCGACCATCGCCGCCGCACCGGTTTCGTCTTTCAGGAGTTTGCTCTGGTCGAACAGGCGACGGCGTTCCGCAACGTCATGAACGGCCGCCTCGGCCACATGCCCGTGAGACGGTCGCTGTTCGGGCTGTATCGGCCGGCCGACGCTGCCTCCGTCGACCGGGCGCTGCACGATGTCGGTCTCGACGACTTCGCCGCCCGCCGTGCGGAGCGCCTGAGCGGCGGGCAGCGGCAGCGTGTCGCCATCGCCCGTTGCCTGGCCCAGCAACCCGACCTGATCCTGGCCGACGAACCGGTCGCCAGTCTCGATCCGGTCAATGCCCGATCGGTGCTGACGACGCTGCGTGATGCTGCCGAGCAGCGCGGTGCGGCACTTGTCATATCCTCGCACCAGCCGGACCTGGTCGCCGACTATGTCGACCGTTTTGTCGCCCTCGATGGCGGAGCGGTGGTCTATGACGGCCCGGCGGCGGGCTTCGACGACAGCCGGTTTGCCGCCGTCTATGGCGGACGACCGGACGATTCCTCGCAGGTCGACCCGACATGAGCCGGGTCCGCGATGGCTCGGGCGAAGACGGCAGACGCGACCGTCCACCCTGGGGGCCCTATCTGGTTTCGGTCGCGCTGGCGGTGCTGGTGCTGTGGGCGTGGACCGGAAGCGAGGTCGATCTTGGCCGGCTCGCAGCCGGCGGCGGTCGCATCGTCGAGTTCATCGGCCGCATGTTCCCGCCCGACCTGACGGTCCTGCCGATCGTCTTCGAGGCGTCTGCCGAAACCATCCGGATCGCGGTTCTGGGCACCGTCGGCAGCGTCATTCTGTCGGTGATCCTGGGGCCACTCGCCGTTCGCACACTGATGCCGCGCTTCGTCTCCGCCCCGGTGATCTGGCTGCTGGCGACGATCCGCGCCGTGCCGATCATTCTGGTCGCCATGCTGATGGTGGGCGCGGTCGGCCTCGGCCCTCTTCCCGGTATCCTGGCGATCGCTTTCCATGCCACCGGCATGTTGGCCAAGTTCTATGCAGAGGCCATCGAGGGCGTCGACCGGGCACCGATCGACGCACTGGACAGCACCGGTGCGAGTTTTCTCCAGCGCCTCAGATTCGGAGTGTGGCCGCAGATCGCCCCCGACCTGGTGCGCGACACCCTGTTCCGCTTCGAGATGAATCTGCGTGAGTCGCTGATTCTGGGCGTGGTCGGCGCCGGCGGCATCGGTTTCTATATCCAGACCTATGTGCGCGCCTTCCAATACGACAAGGTCTCGACGTTGACGGTGGTGGTGGTGATGTTCGTGCTCGTCATCGAACTGGCCAATGGCGCCATCCGGCGCTTGCTGCGATGAGGTCGGGCGTGCCGAGGCCCAACGCGCAGTTGCGCTGACCAAGCCGACCGACGGCCTGGCCGACGGGCGGCCGGTGGGCGAGGCCTCGGGGCGCGAATGGCGAACGCTGCCGCGATGGGGGATCGGCCTGACGCAAATCGTCAGCGGCAATACCTCTTCCTCCACGAGGCGGGCCATTGCATTGGCCGAGCCTGCCGGCGGTTCAGTCCCGCGGCCGCAAGAAACCGTCTGGATGCGGTGGCGCCCGGCCGGCCAGGCGCAGCAGCCTGCTCAGCAGCGTTGCGTAGCCGCGGGCGTCGTCGATCGCCCGATGGGTGTGTTCGTGCTCGCCAAGCCAGCTTGCCGGAAACTTGATATCGCCGGTGTGAGGCGCTGTCCGGTTGAACACGCCCGAAATGTACGTGTCGATGTCCAGCGCACTGGCGGTGAAGATGTTTCGTCCCCAATGAGGCACGTCCAGAAGATAGCTGTCGGCGAATGTCCGCAGGTAGTGATCGATCCAGAACCCGTCGAATGTCAGAGGCCGCGCGGCGAAAGAACGCTTGCCGTCAAAGCCCTCGACCCAGTCGGCAAAACGCGGCATGACGCCTTCCGCCGGTTCCGCGTTCGACGTTGCGGTTAGCCAGGCCTCGGGTTGGGTCTGCCACCAGGCCATCGTCCGCTTATCCGCCTGTCGGTCGGAGCGTGGCTGCAAAACCGCTTCGAACTCACCCACCATATCGCCGTCCTCGCGCACGACAACACTGGCAAAGCTCAACATGGAATTCGTCGTCGGGCTGGGCCCGTCGCTCTCGATATCGGTCACAAAATAGTGGGCCAGCTTCTTCGTCATCCGCCGGTCGTTCGGTTCTTGGTGATCAGGCGCTGGCTTTGAAATAACGCCTGCACTCCGGCCGTCATCCTCGCCCGCCTGGCGACCCTGCCGCGCCTCGGCAGCCGATCGAACCCAAATGGATCGGCCGGATCGCCCGCTGGTGATTTGCGCGCCTTCAGCGGTCGAGCTGGGTCATGTCGACAATGTCGCTGCCGGCCAGGCGGCGAAAACCGGCGACGGTTTGGCGCACGCCGTCCTCCAGCCGCGTCTGGCCGTAATCGCCGA
Source organism: uncultured Bauldia sp. (assembly GCA_963663975.2). Classification (GTDB taxonomy): domain Bacteria; phylum Pseudomonadota; class Alphaproteobacteria; order Rhizobiales; family Kaistiaceae; genus JANQRX01. The sequence continues at coordinate 867,755 of CAXXRA010000015.1, forward strand.
GAAACGCCTGGATCGGCGCGTCGGAGATATTGGGCGGAAACGGTAGCTCGTCGCCTTCCACCTTCAATTCGGCGTCCGGAACTTCCTGTTCGACCAGCCGGACGAAGTCGGCGACCGCCCGGCATTCGCCGTTGAGATCGAAGATGTGGCAGCCGGTGATGTCGGTTTCCACCGCCTTCAAGAACGCGCCCGCCACTTCGCCTGCGTAAAGGAACGCCGCCTCGCCACCGAAGGGAATGGTGTATGAGCGCCCGGCGACCGCTGCCAGCACCGCCTTGGTCGGGGCCGAGGTCATGCCCTGGTCGCGGCCAAGCCCGTAGACCACGCCGGGACGGATGACGATGCTCGGCACCTGCCAGTCCTGCCAGTAGATTGCGGCCATCTCCTCGTTCGCCGCCTTGTAGGCGCCGTACAGGGTGCCGAGATAGGGATTGTCCTCATCCGCACCGCCCAGCGCGGCGATCGAGCTGGCAAACGAAAAACGCTTGATGCCGGCCGCCCGCACCGCCTCCATCACGTTGGCAGTGCCGACGACATTGACCCGCGCGCCGGCCACCGGATCGGCCTTGCAAAACGGCACCTGCAGCGCGCCGAGATGGATCACCGCGCCGACCCCGGTATCGACGATCGCGCGGCCGACGGCGGCGGTGTCGGTGATGTCGCACTTCAGCCATTCCACCGCCGCCAGCTTGTCGTCGTCGAGCAGCAACCTTGGTCGCGTCGGCGTCTCGGCGAGATCGAGCGCAATCACCCGCCAGTCGCGGTCGGTGGCCCGTTTCAGGACCCAACTGCCGATACAGCCATTGGCGCCGGTGACAAGAACTGAAGGAGTCTCTGACATTGCGTATTTCCCGCAACTGGTGAGGTCGGCCGGTGGTCCTGACCTGCCATCAAATCATGGCAACGGTATAGGCCCAATACCGGCCCGCCGACAGCCCAATGAACGGCCATCTCGCGTGGTCGAACGGGCTGCGAGCTGCCTCTTGCCGTGGAGCGCCGAGGGAGGCATCCTGCCCACATCGATGCGGCATGAGGTGAGGCGGCATGACCACAGCGGAATTCCAGGACTGGCGGGCGATCGCAACGGCGCCGCGCGACGGCAGCCAGATCCTGGTCGCTGTCCGGGCCAGCGAACAGGGGCCTGCCGAAGTCGACATGGTGCGCTGGTCGCGGGCCGAACGGGCCGAAGAAGAAGGCTGGGTGGCGACCGATTCCCAACCCGGCCTGTCGCTGATCTATGCCGAAGCCGAACTCACCGGATGGATGCCCCTGCCCACGCCGGTCCCGCCGCTCCACACCCTGCGCGCGCGGCTGAAAGCTGCCGCCGGGTCCAAGCGCGGCGGTGAGATGGACGGCTCCTCGATCTGAACGGCTGCGGCCGGTCTAACCCTGTCGTTCCGCCAGAGCCTTGAGGAGATAGTCACCGGTGGCGCGATAGTGACGGACCAGCGCCCGCACGGCGTTGTCGGCGTCGCGGCTGACCGCCGCATCGAAAATCTCACGGTGCTCCCTGGCGATATCCCGCCCGGGATAGGCGACCTTGCCGGCAATGTTCCGGTATCGGATGTTCAGGTCATAGAGCTGGTCGCAGAACCGCAGCAGAATTTGCGATCCGCAGCCGGCCAGCAATGAGCGATGGAACTGCCGGTGAGCGGTCTCCCAGCTTTCGCGCGACCGGGTCGGGTCGTCATCGTCGGCGATGCGTGGGATCTTCGCCAACCGGTAGTGGGCCAGCACAACCCGCTCCTCCCAGTCGGTCCCGCCACGGGCGATCGATTCGCGTAGCGCCCGCTCCTCGAGCCAGCAGCGTGTGGTGAGCAGTTCATCAAACGCCTCGGCGCTGATGTCGGCAACGCGAAATCCGCGCTGGTCGATCCGCTCCACCAGGCCATCGGTGCACATCGTGCTGAGGGCCTCGCGCAACGGACTGGCGCCGGCGCAATATGTCCTGCGTAGATCCTCGATCTTGAGTTTTCGGCCGGGTTCAAGCCGTCCGGCAAGGATGTCGTTGCGCAACCGGATAAACAGGCGCGCGGTCTGCGATTCGCCTTCGCCCAATCCGGTGGGCGCGGAGTTGGTCGCTTTGAGGGCTTGGTCGGTCATGGTCGCCGCCCCTGGCCCGCAAACAGGCCGGCATAGGTGTGCCGAAGGCGGTTCTTCTGAATCTTGCCCATGGTGTTGCGCGGTAACTCGTCGACGACAATAATCTCCCTGGGCTGTTTGAACCTCGCCAACCGTTCGGACAACGCCTCGCGTATCAACCGTGGCTCAAGAGCTGCGCCGCTCCGGGGCACGACCACCGCCACCACCCCCTCGCCGAGATCATCATGCGGCACGCCGACCACGGCGCTCTCCAGAACACCCGGCAAGCCGTCGATCTCGACCTCGACCTCCTTGGGATAGATGTTCATGCCACCGGAAATGATGAGGTCCTTACCGCGCCCGACAATGGTGAGATAGCCGTCCCGGTCGATCCGTCCAAGATCTCCGGTAACGAAGAAGCCGTCATCGCGAAACTCGGCCTGCGTCTTTCCCGGCATGCGCCAATAGCCGGAGAAGACATTGGGTCCCTTGACTTCGACCACACCAACCCCGTTGCCGGCCGTGGCCGCCCCCGTCTCGGCGTCGGCGAGGCGAATGGTGATGCCGGCAAGCGGAAACCCCACGGTTCCGGCCCGCCGTTCGCCGTCATAGGGATTGGACGTGATCATGTTGGTCTCGGTCATGCCGTAGCGCTCCAGGATGGCGTGGCCGGTGGCACGCCTGAACGCCGCATGGGTGCTGGCCGGCAGCGGCGCCGAGCCGGAGACGAACAACCGCATGCCGGCGCACAATTCACGCGACAGCCGACCGCAGGCCAAGAGCCTTGTGTAGAACGTCGGTACGCCCATCAGGCAGGTCGCCTCGGGGATTGCGGCGATAATCGCCTCGACGTCGAATTTCGGCAGAATGACCATGCTGCCGCCGGCCATCATCGTGACGTTGGTGGCGACAAACAGGCCGTGGACGTGAAAGATCGGCAGGGCGTGGATCAAAACGTCGTTTTGGCTGAACCGCCACGCATCACGGAGCGCCAAGGCGTTGGAAACAAGGTTGCCATGGGTCAGCATGGCGCCCTTGGAGCGTCCGGTCGTGCCGGAGGTGTAGAGCAGCGCGGCGAGATCGTCCGAGCCCCTCTCGATATCGCCGAACCGGGTCGAGGCACGATCGGCGGCGTCGCTGATCGACCCCGCACCGAGCGCATCGAGCGCCACCGTATGGGCCACGCCCGCCCGATCGGCGACCTGCTTGAGGCGGTCTATCTCCGAGGCATCGGTGACCAACACCGTCGGTTCGGCATCGCGCAGAAAATAGTCGATTTCCGATGATGTGTAGGCGGTGTTCAGTGGCAGATAGACGCCACCGCAACGGATCACCGCCAGGTAGAAGATGATCGCCTCGGCCGACTTCTTCGCCTGGACCGCGACCCGGTCTCCCGGCGCGACGCCCACCCCCGACAGAACGTTGGCGAATTGGGCGGAACGATCGATCAGCTCGCCATAGGTAATTTTGACGCCGCCGGGGCCTTTCATGACCACTGCAGCGGAGGCCGGTATCGCCGACCTGACGTGATCGCTGAGATGGTTGTCAGGCATGGGCCGGCTCGTTTTTCGCGGTGCGCCGCCGAGCGCGCAGGTCGAGAAGATCGTCCGCGGTCTTGGCCAGGTCCCGACGGCGGCCGGGCTCCAGCGGTGTCAATCCACGCTCGGCAATGGTCGCAATCAGGTCGCTCAGGATCGTTGTCATGGCGTCGTCGGCCTTGCCCCGATCATCGCACGTTTCACGCTCCAGCCTGGTTCTCGATGAGTACGAAATTGAAATCGACGGTGAAATAAGGGTCCGTCAGATTGTCGGCGGCGGCCAGTCCGTCGGGCGCATCGGCAGCATCGGTGTGCTCCTCATAGTGCGCCACAAGGTCGTCGCGGACGCCGAACACGGCATCCTGGTCGAGATAGGGATCATCGTCGGCAAACACCTCGGTGACCAGCGTCCGATAACCTTTGGCGGAGATGATGAAATGGAGATGCGACGGGCGCCAGGGATGTCGGCCGGTCGCTCTGAGAAGTTCGCCCACCGGACCGTCGTCGGGGATGGTGTAGGGCGCCGGCCTGATGGTGGTGAACAGGAACCGCCCGTCGCCGTTTGTCCGCACCCGGCATCTCAAATTGAAATCCGGCTGTCTCTGATCCTGACTGGAATACAGCCCGTTGCCGGCGGTCTGCCAGATTTCCATCTCGGCCCTGGCAATCGCCTGGCCCTGCCGGTTGGCGACCCGGCCGGAGACGATGACAATTGCTCCGTCATTGTCGCGCCTGAGGTCGCCGCCGAACGGCAGTTCGGGCGCGCCGGTGATGTGAAACGGCCCCAGCACGCTGGAGGACGTGCCACCTTTGTCGGATTCCAGCATGTCGACCAGCGAAGACAGACCCAACACGTCCGACAGCAGGATGAATTCGCTCCGCTCCGGCGTGCTTATCTTGCCGGCATCGGTCAGATGTTCGATCCCCTTGCGCCATTCGGCATGGGTCAGCCCGGTTTCCCTGGCAAAGGCGTGCAGATGAAACGCCAGACGTTCGAGGACGAAGTTGAGCCGCTGGTCGGTGTCCTCGCCGAACGAGGCGAGGAATGCCTCGGTGATGGTGTCTTTGGTAACTGAGCGCATGGGCGTCTCCCGGCTCAGTTCAGAATGCCGATCGACAGCCCCGGAAAACGGATGAGCACGATCAGCACCAGAAGCATGACGAAGGCGAACGGCAGCGCGCCAAGAAACACGTCCTTCAACGATATGCGGCTATCGTCGAGCGTGGTCTTGATCACGAAACACGAAATGCCGAGTGGCGGCGTCAGCAGACCTATCTCCGCCCCAACGACGGTGATGATGCCGAACCACACGAGGCTGAGACCCATCGGCTCGATGATGTTGATGAACAGCGGCACCACGATCAGGATGATCGAGGCGGTGTCGAGCAGGGTCCCGAGGAACAGCATCAGCACCACATAGGCGGCCATGATCCAGAAGAAGTCGAGCTCGTTGGCGGCCAGGAATTGGTTGAGTTCGTTGGGCAACGCGACGAAGCCAAGCATGCGGCTGTAGAGCGATGCGGTGGTGATCAGAAACAGGATGCTGGCCGTGATGTGGCCGGTCTCGAGCAGTGATTCCCAAAACGAGCGTAGACTCAGACGACGCCTTACGGTGGCGAACAACAGAGCCGCCAGGGCGCCGGCGGCGCCCGCTTCGACCGGGGTCAGCCAGCCGGTATAGATACCGCCCAGGACGATGGTGATCAGGAGGACGATGGGCACCGTCTTGGACAGCACCTCGGCCGTCGTCATCGGATCGGCGGCATACTCGTCCGAGGTCTGGCCGCCGACGAACCCCGGCGTCAACCGCCCCATGACGAAAATCGCCACGATGTAGGTCGCTGCCAGGATGATGCCGGGGACGATCCCGGCCAGGAACATGTCGCCGACCGACTGCTCCGCCACGAACGAATAGATGATGAGCATGGCGCTCGGCGGGATGATCATGCCCAGCACCGACGATCCCGCCACCACGCCGACGGCAAAGCGCGGGTTGTAGTTGAACCTCAGCATCTCCGGCACCGAGATCCTCGTGAACACCGAGGCCGATGCGATCGAGGACCCGGTGACCGCGGCGAAGACCGCATTGGCGCCCACCGTCGCCATGCCGATCCCGCCCGTAATCTTTCGGAAGGCGCGGTTCATGACGTCGTAGATGTCGGCGCCAAGTCCAGCCTTGGAGACCAGAAGCCCCATGAATGTGAACAGAGGGATGGTGGCGAACTCGTACTCGGTCACGCTGTCGCCAATGGGGACCCGCAGAAAATTGATGGCCAGGATCGGCTTGCCGCTGACGAACCAGATCGCCACGAACGATACCGTGCCGAGCGCCACCGGAATGTAGAGTCCCAGATAGACCAGAACGACGATGGCGACGACCGAGATGATGCCGATTTCGACGGGCGACATGACGACCTCGGCTCAGTTGTCCTGGTCGGGCAAACGGACCAGTTCCAGCCTGCGACCGGCGTAGATTGATTTGAACAGGAACAGGACGCTGCCGAGTCCGGCGCTGAGCGTGATGACCATTCGCACCGGCCACCAGGGTGCGGTGAACACGCCCGGCGTCCCGAAATAGTCGCAGCGCTCGGTCGCCTCGAACAGATCGGTCAACAGATTGCCGGTAAAGGGCGGGCCGAATTCCGGCGGCGTGATGTAGCTGCAGCTCTCGATTGTTTCGACGAAGACCGGCCAGGTGGCGTAGGCCGCCAGAGCCATGAACACGCAGGCGAGGCCGTCCACGGCCCGGGTCAGAACACGACCGACCCACGGATAGGCTTGCCCCACCACCGCCATGAAACCGTCGGATCGGGTCAGCCGATTGACGCGAATGACGTCCGGCAGTTGCAGGAATACGATCAGGATCATCGAGAAGATGACAACTTCGACGACGCCGCGGAACGGCGCATTGAAGAAGTTGCGGGCGACGACGTCGACATTCATCACCGCCACCAGGACGAGCACCACGATGGTGCCAAGCGCGTTGGCGATCGTGGCGACCCAATCGGCCGCCTGTGAAATCGAGGCGGCGAGCCGGTCAAGGTTCGTACGTAATGACATCACCGGCCCGCCGCCTCAGTTCGGCCGCCCAGTCACGCACCGGCTCTTCCCCGGCTGCTTTCAGCTTTGCGATATAGGCCACCAGCATGTCCGATCCAGGCGCTCCGGCCTTGTCGAGGTCGGCGGCCCAGTCGGCTGCGATGTTGGGCATGGCGTTGGCCCATGCCACGCGTGCCTCCTGCGACAGTTCGACGACCGTGCCGCCGCCTGCCTTGTAGGCCTCCAGTGCGTCCGCCGCCCGGTCCATAGCAACGCTGGCAATGTGGTCACGATACTCGACCGCGATCTGCCGAAGAACGTCCTTGACCTCGTCCGGCAGCTTCGCCCACACGTCCTTGTTGACGGTGACGGTCTTGGAGTTCACCGCCCCAAGGTCGGCCTTCAGCATGAACGGCGCCACCTCGGCGATCTTGAACGTCTTGGCGGCTTCCGGCCACAGCATCGCGGCGTCGACCACGCCGGTCTGCAGCATATTGTAGAAATTCGGCAGGCCGCCGCGGACGCCGGCGGTTCCCTCGATGCCCTCCAGATAGCGGAGATTGTAGCCGGCGCCGGCAACCTTCAGACCTTCCAGATCGGCCAGCGAGTTGATCGGCGTCTTGGAGAACATCTGATAGGTGTCGAGGACCACGCCGGTAGCCAGATAGACTTGGTTCTCGGCATCGAGTTCGGCAGCCATCTGCGGGAATTCCTTGGCGATCTCGTCAACCGCCTTGGCGACGATGCGGGCATCCGACGAGATGAACGGCGTGACCGCCGAGATCCCCTGGCTGGGGAGCACGGAGTTGTGGAAGATCGTGGTGACGATACCGATGTCGCCGAGACCGAGTTTGATCCCTTCCAGGACGCCGCGCGGTTTGACGATCTGGCCGCCATAGGCTTCCTGCCAGGCGATTTCGTAATTGCCTTTCTTGGCCAGTTCCTCGTTCACCCGCGGGATGAAGAAGGCCGAGAATTCGCGCACCCACATCGACCGGTCGGGGTAGCCGTCGATCGCGATCATCTTGATCATCTCGGCGGCCTTGGCCTCCTGGGTCGGGGCATAGGCGAACAACGCGGCAACCGCGGCGCCGGCGATCGCCAGTTTCTTCAACTTCAATTGGCTCATGACTTCCTCCTTGTTTGCGGGGCGGGATCGATATGTCCGCCCGGCGGCTCATTCACTGCCCCGGTTGTTCCGCCTTCGGTACCCAGGCGTGGACAACCTCGGTCCCAGCCCGGCGGAACAATTTCGATACGGCGCAGTACTTCTCGACCTCAAGGGCCACGTCTTCGGCCTCGGCCGGGGTGGCGGTGCCGTCATAGGTCACCGTCATCTCGATGCGTTCGAACGGGATTTCGATCTCCTCCTGCAGCGCAACGCCGCGACGGTCGAAATCGCAGACCGCGGCGATCTCCAGATGGCCGATGTCGACGCCCAGGGCGTTCGCGCATTTGTGCCCGATCGTGTTGGTGCAGCCGACCAGCGCCGCCACCGCCGTTTCGGTCGGTGCCGGGCCCTGATTGGTACCGCCGCGCTCAAGCGGCTCATCGATCGTGAAGCCCACATCCCGCACCCGGATATCGCTGCGGGAATGGGTCGTGCAGTCCGCGTGAAGGTGCTGCTTGACCTTCATCTTCTGCCTTATCGTGACCACGAGATTGTCCTTTGGCGGGCGATCGAATGACTCCACCGGCGTGGTCGACGCGCGGCGGCCAAAATCCTCGAAACCTCGCGCGCTGCCGACACCATTGCCGTCATTGCGCCGCCTCGCGGGCGTCGCCGTTCAACGGCTCATCGACAACTCGATTGCGGCACAGACCGATGCGTTCGATCTCGACCTCGATGATGTCGCCATGTCCATGAAAACCGGGGGCTTGCGCGCGTGGCCGACCCCGGGAGGCGTGCCCATACCGATCATGTCACCGGGTTGCAGGGTCAAAAACTCCGAAATTGTGGCGATCGTCTTGGCCACCGGCCACATCATGTCGGCGGTGTTGGCGCTCTGCATGGTCTGGCCATTCAGGCGGGACTCGATCTTCAAGCCCGCCGCTCCGGCCGGTAGTTCATCTGCCGTCACCACCACCGGTCCGACGGCCCCGGTTGAATCGAAATTCTTGCCGGGCGTCCACTGGTGGATTTTGCGCTGATAGTCGCGCACCGATCTGTCGTTGAAGGTGGTAAAGCCGAAGACGTGATCGAGCGCGCCCCCTTCGGAAATGTGACGGCCGCCCGTTCCGATGATCACCATCAGCTCGGCCTCGTAGTCAAGCTTGTGGGATTGTCTGGGCCGAACCAGCCCATCGCCGGCTGCGATCAACGACGTCGGTGCGCGGATGAACAGGACCGGATAGGTCGGAATCTCGTATCCGCCCTCTTTGGCGTGGTCGAGATAGTTCAATCCCAGGCAGACGATCTTCGGCGGGCAGGCGATCGGCAACACGGGTGTCACCTCGCCGACCGGAACGACCTCGCCCTTGTCCGCTGCCTGGCGCGCCAGGCCGATCGCCTCCGGTCCGAGATCGATGACGTTGCTAAGATCGTCGCCGAAGCGCGGGTCGCCGGCACCCAAATCCACGGCGGAATCGCCGGCGACCATGTACACCGACTGGCGGTTGCTGCGCTTTCCCACCATGAAACGCATCAGGCGGCACCTTTTTCAGGCTAAAACTCATACCTAAAGAACGACAAAAAATCGCTGTGTCAAGAAATATCGATATTTTGGTAATGAGATGTTTTTGTAGATTTATTCCGGGAGGGAATACCAATGCCGGGCTGGGGCGCGTTCAGGAAAGTCGGCGCACTCGCGTGGGGTGCTTCCCAGACCACGCCGTTGCGCGACAGCTGGAACGCCGCAGCACGCCAAACCCCCGGCGAACGACGTATCACGTCACCTTTGGCAGCCGATGGGAGTCTGACCCCGACCTGGCCGCCAGGCGGAAACTCGAAAGGCTGTCGAAAGGGCTCCCGGCGACCCGCCGGGTCAGGCTTGCTCTCCCGCGGTCTCGGCCTCTGGCTGCGCCTTTTTCACGGCCGCCTCGGAGAACAGGCCGGGCTTTTTATTGAACCTGCCATTTTCCCGGTAATACGCATCGACTTTTTGATGGCGGATGGCCATCCCCGGCGCAGCCTTGAAAAAATCGAACAGGGCCATGAAACCACCGGTCCACATGGTACGGATGGTGGTGTACAGGCTGCGTGCCGCCTTCAGTTTCTTGACGTCGGCATTTTCATAGGTGTGGAACTTGTCGCGCTCGGTCAGGGCTGTCCTCAACCCCTCGGCCGTCGCCCAATTGCTGCGATAATGAACGGTCCCGTCGGGCCGAATGACGTAAAGAATATTCGGCATCATGCCGTAGGTGCGGTGAAAATCACCCTCGTGGGTATCGACCAGAACCCTGCGATGCTCGCGATAGCGCGGCTTCAGCAGCCCTGCCGCTTTCTTCTTTTCTTCATAGCTCCGGTGTTGGTGCAGGCGTTCGCCAGGATGAGCCTCGCGGACATAGACTAGAAAGAAAACCACGTCGGGAAAATCGTCCTGGATGGATTTCATGTCGGGGATGTTCTTGGTGTACATCGAACAGGTCGCCGAACCGGTTTCGATCACCACCCATTGACCGGCATAATCGGAAATCTTGACCGGTTCACCGGTCTCCATATCCTCCAGCGTGGCATCGAGGAATTGCTCACCGGCGGAGGGGCCGGCAAAGACGTCCCAATCGTACAATTTCACGCCAAAACGCTTGTTGTTGTACGGCGGTTTGGGTGGCTGCGGGGTCATCGCCCTCTCCTTGAATGTCAGCAGCAATATGGGGCCCGGGCCAGCCGATACCATAGTTTGAGCGCCGTCTTGTCTGGCCGAAAAGTTTGGGCCGCCGATCGCAGCCGAATGAGATCACAGCTTCCGTAGATGCGAGCGAGCGACCTCTGGCGTCTGGCCGGTGCGCGCGTGAAAAGCGCGGATGAACGAATTCGGGTCGTTGTAACCGAGCAGGAACGAAATCTCGGCGCTGGAACAGTGTGAGTTGGAGAGGTAGTTGCGGGCCAGGTCGTCGCGCAGGTCATTGAGCACCCTCTGAAAACTCGCTCCTTCTTCGCTGAGGCGCCGCTGTAATGTCCGCGTGCTGACGCCAAGCCGCCGCGCCACGTCGGCCATGCCGTAGCGCCCGCTGGCTAAAATCTCCATGAGACATACCCGCACCCGCTCACCGAAGCTGGACTCGGTCTTCAGGTCTGCCAGGAGCATTCGCAGTTCCGGCTCGAAGAATGACCACATATTGGCGTTGGCCGTCAGAAAGGGCTTAGCCGCGTCATCCGCGGAGAAGGTCACCCGGTTCTCATCGCCGCGGTGGATCGACGCGCCCAGAAATTTCTCGAGCCTGATCTTGTCCAACGGGTCGGCGCTCATCACCACCGACGTCGGGACGATCTGCTCGCGCAGGGCGAGACGTGCAATCTGAACCAGAAACAGGAGTTCCGTGATCAGAAACGCGCTCGGCGGCTGCCTGTTCTCCAGCAGTCCGCCAAGTGCAACGGCCGTTTGGCGGGCGCTTTTTGTAATGTCCAGGCGCAAAGGCCCGATGAGCGGTTTGTACTGCGAAAGCCGTTGCAGGGCCTTGTTCAGACCCGCGCTGCAAAACCAGGCGAAGATCGGTGGACTGAAGGCTTCAACCGATATGGCCTCCACGACGCGCAACGGAATAGCGGATTCGCCGAGCAGACCGGCAAGTGCGTCCCAGAATCGGAAATACTCATCTGCCGATAGGCTGGGTGACGGTCGGCTGAAAAGATCCAGCGCCAGGCGCGCCCGCCGAAGCACGTCCTGCGGAGAAACTCGCAGGTCGTTGAGCAGTACCTGCCAGCCTCTGTCGACGGCAAACCGGCCGCGGGCCGGGTCTGCGTCTCTGGCGGTGATGGGTCGATGGTGCTGACCGGTCATGTTCGTCACCTTGGTGGCCACCGACCCTCGGCGGTCGAGCATCCGAGGGTCCGTGGATCGCGGCTATAGCCCGAACTGCTCTTTCATCGTGCCGATGAACGTGGCGTCGTCCTGCTGCTTCCGGCTAGCGATGATGACCTCGGCATCCTCGCCCGCCGTGTAGCGCAGCTGATTGGTGCCGTCGGTCACGGCGCCATAGATCACTTCGGCCACGACGATCGGATCAGCCGCAGTGTCCTGCACCGAGCCGACGGCGGCTACAAGCTTCTGGACGACTTCCTGATACTCGACCATCGACTCATCGTTGTTGAAGGCGAAGGACCGGCCACCGAAATCGGTGTTGATCACGCCGGGCTCAATAATCTTCACCTTCACGCCGATCGCTTCCATCTCGAAGCTCAATGCTTCCGACAGGCCTTCGACGGCAAACTTCGAGCCGTGATATAGCGAGCCGAGCGGAAAGGCCATCTTGCCGCCGATGGACGAGACGTTGACGATTACGCCTTTCCTGTTTGTACGGAAATGCGGCAGCACGGCTTTGGTGGTTTCCAGCAGGCCGATCACGTTGGTGTCGAACTGGCGGCGGACCTTTTCCATCGGGGTTGCTTCCAGCGGGCCATAAGCGCCGTAGCCTGCGTTGTTCACAACAACGTCAATCTTGCCGAACCTTTCGATGCCGGCAGCCACGGCCATTTGGGTCGAGTCGGCGTCGGTCACGTGAAGACGCGTCACCAACACATTGTCCAGCTTGATCAGCTCTTCTTCCGCCTCAGGCTTACGCATGGTGGCGATGACGTTCCAGCCCTTGTCGTGGAACAGTTTCGCGGTGACTTTGCCGATGCCACTGGAGGCGCCGGTGATCAGAATGGTCTTGTTCATGATTGATCTCTCGCTTGTCTCAGGTGTCTCGCGACCGCCGCCGGATGGGGCAAGTTGCCAGCCATTCGGCGCGTCTTGCAGCACGACAAATAGGGAGCGTGGACGGTGGACGCACTCGCACAGCGTGCCAACCGACTTGCATGTCGCGCCAGTGTTGGATTGCTCCTGGCGATGAGATGCTATCGACAGGGCGATGGAACCGGAGATAAGGGCGGAGGCAAGTGAACCATCGCCGTCCGCCGATAACCGGCATCCATCACTATCCCGCCGCGGGCAACCGCCCAGGCAGGATCGAAAAAGCCTCGCATCCACCAAAGCAGAAACCGGAAGCGCGACGTCACCCGACTAGTTCAAGCGGCGTGGCCTCAAAATCGGGGCTAAAGCCGACATGTTTCGTCTGATCAGAGCAGTTGACTGAACTCTAGCAAGTGCCCGTCGGGGTCGCGAAGGAAGCAGCGAATCTCGCCTCCCCAATCCTGTTTCATGGGCGGGGTGATGAACTGAGCGCCGCGGCTGGTGATGGCGTCGTAGGCGGCCTGGCAGTCCAGGACTCGGAACGTCAGTTCGGAACTCACGGTGTTGGTGTTGCCTGGTGGCGAGAATGTGATGTCGGGCTTGTCCTCGGTTGGGCCGCCGCCAGCAACCACGAAGAGCAACGTACCTGCCAGTTCGAGTTGGCAGAAGGACCCCTCGAATTCACGCATGACCCGTGCGCCGATGATGTCCCGGTAGAAGTCGCGAGAGGCTGCGACGTTGGCAACAACCAACAGTAGGCCAAGGCGTACATCACTGGTTGGGAACTCACCGATGATCCGAGCCCTTCATTAGGAAAAATTGCGATACGGGGTTTTCACCCAGGCTCTGCGCGCGGATCTCCTGGATTGCTTGTTCTAACAACTTGGTCATGGGCCAATCATACCACGCATACCGGGATCCCGCATTGACGGCACTGGCTGCGCCAGGCGGCGGCGTCAACCCAAAGTGCGCACCCTTACCTCACTATCTCCAAGCGGCACGGTCAGCAAATCGGCGTCGTGCGCGACAATCGTTTCGAAGTCCGTGAAGAGGCACCGCAACGGCCCTTACCGTGAGCGGCCGGCCAGGCGATTACGATAGGCGCGCCTATCATCTTGGCCGCGCACCGGGGCGGCCTGACCTCGGGAGGCCGACCATGCGGCGCTCAATTGAACTCAGCGCCAGAACGGGTTGGCCGCTTCGCGCGCGGCCTCGGCCCGCGAGATGCCGACATCGCGCAACAAATGGTCGTCGAGTCTGGCCAGGGCGCGGCGGGTGCGGCGGCGCTCGATCCACCGTTCCGCCAGCCGCAGCCAGGCGCGGATCGGCAGCCGAGCCAGGTGCATGCGTGGTTCGAACCTCGCCCAGCCGGTTTGGCCGAAGACGTCGTAGGTCGCTTGTTGTTTCGTGATCATTTCTCAGGCTCCTTTGTCCTGGACGACCTCGTAAGTCATGCAACCTCTTGCTTGCAAAGCATCCTTTCTCTAGCTTGCCTTAGATTTTCTCAGCCTATTGGATCCTGAGATGGCCCGCCGGCTACCATCGCTGAACGCCCTCAGGGCCTTTGAAGCCGCCGCCCGCAATGAAAGCTTTGCCCGAGCGGCCGAGGAGCTGTTCGTGACGCCGGGCGCGGTCAGCCACCAGGTCAAGGCGCTGGAGCAAGAGTTCGGCCTCAAATTGTTCAACCGCCTGCCGCAACGACTGGTCATCACCGCGGCGGGACGCGACTATCTCGTTATCGTGCGCGATGCGCTTGATCGCATCGCCGTCGGCACCGAGCAGCTGCTGCAACGGCAGTCCGCCGGCGTTCTGACCGTCAGCACCTCGCCCAATTTCGCCGCCAAATGGCTGGTCCACCGTCTCGGCCGGTTTGCCGAGGCCCACCCGACCATCGACCTGCGGCTCGGCGCGGTCCTTCACCACATCGACTTCGCCCGCGAGGATGTCGACGTCGCCATCCGCCACGGCGACGGCCATTGGCCGGGGCTCGACGTCACTCGATTGTGTGAGGAAGAACTTTCCCCGGTGTGTAGCCCGGCGTTGATGCGTGGCCGGCGCGCGCTCCGCACCCCGGCTGATCTCGCTCGTCACACCCTCCTGCACCTCAACGATCGTCAGGATTGGTCGAAATGGCTCGATGCCGCCGGCGTCGACGACGCCGACCTGTCGCGCGGGCCCGTGCTCGACCAGGCGAGCATGATCATCGATGCCGCAATCGACGGTCAGGGCGTGGCGCTGGCGCGAACCGGGCTGGCGGCCTGGGACCTCATCGGTGGCCGACTGGTGCGTCCCTTCACCCTGGCGCTGTCGGTCTCCTACGCGTACTGGATCGTCTGCCCGGCCGCCACCGCCAAACTGCCCAAGATCGTGACCTTTCGCCAATGGCTGCTGGACGAGGCGGCCGAGGAGACCGCCGTTTGGCGAAGATCGCGCCGCCGGCCTCGCGCTGAACGTTTGGCGTGGGCGGTTGACCCGGCGGGGTACGGGGCCGGTAATGGCAACCGCCGCGAGCAGACGAGAGGGAAGCCCGACATGGACGGTGAAATCCGCGACCAGATCATCGAGGCCAAGCGCCGGCTCGAAGCCGGATCGACCGTCCTGAAGGCCGCCTTCGGCCGGGTCGAGGACCACATCAAGCGCGAGGTCGAAACCATCCGCGCCGCCGGCAGCGCCGCGGTGCCGGAGGTGACCTTCGCGGCCGTTCGGGAGGGAGGCGTCCCGGCAGCGGAGCGCGACCTCATCCGCAAGCGCGGCTGTTGCATCGTTCGCGGCGTGTACGACCAGTCTCAGGCGGCCGACTGGAACGCCGAGCTGGGTGCCTATCTCGACCGCAATGACTACCTCGACAAGGCGGCGGAGAAGAAGGGGCTCGACAAATATTTCAGCCAGCTCGACGACGGCCAGCCGCAGATCTTCGGCATCTACTGGTCGCGGCCCCAGATCGAGGCCCGTCAGGGCGAACCGCTGGCGCTGACCAAGCGGTTTCTCAACCGGCTGTGGGACATTGCCGCGCCGCACGGGCCGGAATTCGATCCCGACAATGATTACGCCTACGCCGACCGCGTCCGGCGGCGGCGACCGGGCGACGACACGCTCGGTCTCTCGCCGCACATGGATTCGGGTTCCTATGAACGCTGGACGGACGCCGCCTTCCAGAAGATCTACGCGCCGATCTTTGCCGGCAATTGGGAGGATTACGATCCCTGGAAGGCGGCCCATCGCACCCAGACCAAGGAATATCCCTCGCCGGCGGTGTGTTCGATGTTCCGCACCTTTCAGGGCTGGACCGCACTGACGGCCCAGGGTCCCGATGACGGCACGCTCCGTCTGGTGCCGACGTCAGGCGGCATGGCCTACGTGCTTCTGCGGGCGCTGCAGGGCGACATTGCCGACGATGATCTGTGCGGCGCCGAGCCCGGCCGGTCGCTTGGTGTGACCCCGCAATGGCATCCCGTGCTGGTGGAGGGCCTGGTGTCGATCCCTCAGATGCAGCCCGGCGATACCGTGTGGTGGCATCCCGATACCGTCCACACGGTCGGTAATCAGCACAACGGAACCGACTTCGCCAACGTGATCTACATCGGCGCTTCGCCACGCTGCCAGAAGAACCGTGCCTACGCCGAGAAGCAGGCCAAGGCGTTTCTTGACGGCCGCAGCGCGCCGGATTTCGCCGCCGAAGATTACGAGGTGGATTTCACCGGTCGTGCCACGGTCGACGATCTGACCGCGCTGGGACGCGACCAGATGGCGCTGTAACGGCGACGAATTTTTCTCGCAGCGCCTAACCCGACACCCGCACCTGGCGGAATGAAACCAGGCAGCGCCGGGTTTCGTCCCATAGGACAAGGCGGACGCAGCCGAAGCTTTCAAGCAGCGTCAGTCGGCCGACATCGCGAAGGCGGGGATTTTCGCTGAGCACGCGCGGCAGCCGGTAGAACGGAATCTGACTGCAAAGATGGTGCACGTGATGCACGCCGATGTTGCCGGTGAACCAGCGCAGAATCGCCGGCAGATCATAGTGGGAACTTCCGTGTAGCGCCGCCTGGTGCCAGTCCCACGCGCCGTCCCGGTCCCAACTGGTATGCTCGAACTGATGCTGGACGAAGAACAGCCATACGCCGGCCGAGGCCGCCATCAGGGTGATCGGGACGTGCACCATGAGAAATGCCTCGACGCCGACCAGCCGAATGATTGCGGCGGCGGCCAGTGCGATCGCCAGATTCGTGCCCATGGTGCTCAGCCACGATTGCCACGTGCTCGACCGTCCCAACGGCAGCCGGTGTTGCACATAGAACAAATAGGCCGGACCGAGGGCGAACAGGACCAGGGGATGCCGGAAAAGGCGATATCTCAACCGACCCCATCTTGACCGCGCGCAGTATTCCTCGACCGTCAGAGTGTGGACGTCGCCATGACCGCGGCGCTCCAGACGTCCCGACGTCGCGTGATGAATGGCATGGTCGTGTTTCCAGTGCTGATAGGGCGTCAGCGTCAGCGTACCCAGGATACGGCCGGTCCAGTCATTCGCACGCCGGCCACGAAACAGGGAGCCGTGGCCGCAGTCGTGCTGAAGAATAAAAACACGAACCAGGAATCCCGCCGTGGGTATGGCGAGCAGCAGCACAATCCAGTAGCTGACGTCGAGCGCCGCCCACATCAGCAGCCACAACGCCGCAAGCGGCATGACGGTGATGGCAATTTCCACCACCCCACGAACATTGCTGGGTTGCCGGTAGTCAGCCAGAATCCGGGTCAGATCGCGTACATCGGCGAGGCCGGCGGCAGCCGGTGTGAGCTGTCGTTCGTCGCTCAATCAAAAGGGCTTTCTTGGACCGAACCGCACAGAGGACTTGGCACACTAGCATCACGCGTGACCCAGCGGCACAGAAAAAGCCGCCATCCGGTCACGGATAGCGGCTTCCATAAGTCTGCGACACGAGTCGCAAAGTGGTTCGTCTTTAGGCAATCTCGATCGTGTCGACCGCGATTTTACCGCTGCGCGGATCATTTCGCGTGTCGAACTTGACCTTCTGGCCCTCATTCAAACCGTGAATGCCGGCCCGTTCCAGCGCGGTGGCATGGACGAATACGTCCTTCTCGCCGTCGTCCGGCTGAATGAAGCCATAGCCTCGTTGACCGTTGTAGAATTTCACGGTTCCTGTGTTCATTGAACTGTCCTTGTTGGTGAAGTTGAGTACGTCAAAATCGGCCACTGTCTTCAGCGGTCAGATTTTCTGTTCGTCGATTCTGGGGAAAAACCTGAGAGGTGCGGGCCCGTGGGCGCGTAGCAAACCAGCCAATTCGGCCATATCGATGGGCCTAATTAGTGATTGGGCCGCAAAAAAGCAAGGCGCGGCGTCAATCCTGTCCGAAATCGTCTTGTCGCGCAGCGTCGCCACCGGGCCGAAAACAATTTTGCGGTGCCTTCGTCAACACCCTTGATGCCGGACGCCGGAAGGAGGATTTTCGGACCTTCACGAACTCAAACGCTGGATCAAACCCTTGGCCAAAACCCATTTCGGAAAGTCTCACGTTCCGTTGTCGCCTGCCGTGCGTGCCGGTGATTTTGTCTTCATCTCCGGCCAGGTGCCGGTCAAGCCCGACGGGACGATGGTCTCGGCCGGCATCGCCGAGCAGACCGCCCAGGTCTTGGACAACGTCAAGACAACGCTTGCGCTCGCCGGCTGCGACCTCACCGACGTCGTCAAGACGACGATCTGGATCGAGGATGCGCGCGACTTCGGCGCCATGAACGCCGTCTATGGCCGCTATTTTGCTGATCATCCGCCGGCGCGCTCAACGGTCGAACCCCGGTTGATGGTCGACATCAAGATCGAGATCGAAGCGGTCGCCTACAAGCCGGAATAAATCGCGGGTTCGGATCAGCCCGGCACCGCACCGCCATAGACCGGCGTCTCGATACCTTCCATGCGCGCCTTGCCCATCAGCCCGCCGCCTCCAGCTGATCCTTGCCGGCGCAGTGGCTGCAGAGATCAGGCTCGATCCACCAGCACGAGCCGTCGTAGAGGTCACAGAAGGCCTGACGATCGCTGCGGCCGCAGATGCGGCAGGTGCGCACGCCGGTCGCCTCTCGCCTCGGTCTCCGATGTGCCATGATGGAGGCCGTCGTCGATTGCCGCTGCGGCGAGCACCAGCGCCGAGCGGGCCATGCTGTTCTCCCGGGTGCCGGAGGCGGACAGGAGGTAGGCGACGATCACCCGTCGCTCGGCCAGGGCGGCTTCCGCTTCGATGCCATCGAAAGTGGCCAGCGCGTCCGCTTGCACGCCTTTGACGCGCTCCTGCGCCCGCCTGGCGCCAGCCATGATGATTTCGAGGGTGTTGCTCACGTCGCATCCTCCCAATTCACCAGCGGCGGCCGTCCTGGGACAGCGGAAGGTCTGGGGCATTGCTTGGGCCCAGGGTAATTCGGCCGAAGCAGAGTGATTGATTCTTTCGATTAATGCAAATTAATGTTCCGATAATTCGAAATCAAAACGGCCACGCGCAGGGGACGTATGGTCGGTTAATCGTCAGCGCCGCGCGAGTTCATTGAACGACACTTTGCGGTGTAGGCTGGAGAACTAATCGTGAAGCGGGAACTAAATGGCATTCCTTGATAATTCTTGCCGTCCTTGTCGTGGCCGTGCTGAAAAGCATGTTGTAGCCGGTAGTTCTACCTACTGGTCTCCTGAAGGCGTTGTTATCAATAGGTGATTGCAGCGGAGCGGGGGACGCACATTATTGTGTTTCCGGCATCGGCGGTTGGCGGACTCAAGCGTGTCGTCGGTTGTCGGGGACCACCCGCCTCGATCGCAGCATGCGCTTGAAGCGCCCCATGATCCGAACACTTACTCCATCGACCGGAACCGGCTTGTGAGCTGAGGCCGCGTCATAGGTGCGGGTGATCAGATAGGGCGGGTCGAACACCCGAATGATGGTCTCGGCGCCGCCGGTGCGGTCCTCAACGTTGGCGACCACCAGATCCCCGGGGGCCGGCTCGGCGCCGATCTCGAATAGGATCAAATCACCCGGCAGGAATCCGGCGAGTTCGGCGACGCGCGATCCGATTCGCCAGACCCCTTCGCCCGTACCGGGTTTCAGTTCGGCGGGCGCATCCTCCTCGCTGACGAACCGCGCCTCGGGTTCGGCAAACCCCGTCACCGCCTCGGCGTAACTGTGGCCGGTGGCGCGTTCGATCCGCTCGATTGTCCGCATGCTGGTGGTGAACGGATCGTCTTGGTCGAGGATGCGATACAAAGTCGAAGCGGCCACGCCGGCTTTCTTGGCCAGCTTGGGGATCGATGTCCTCTCGCGATCAAGGACGCTGGTGAGGAACCGCCTGGCGGCGGGTTGACCGAGTTCGGCGGGTTCGGAATGCGGACGAGATTTTCCATTCATGGAAAATCCAGTATGCATTCGATGCGCCGCTACATCATCTAGTATTACAGCAATCGACATTCCCATAGAATATCATCGCGATCCATACAAATGAAAGCGTTGATTCTCATTATTCGAATTGTGAATAACGCGGCCCTAATCTCCGGCTCCACCACAAGGCATGCGGCCTCTTGGAGGGTGAACTCACCCGTCGCGAGTGCGCAATGCCGGCGGAGTTGGTGCGGCTGCATCGGACCGCGGCGCACGAGCTGCTGGTCCATCTAATGGTTCGAAACGATGGATTCGAACCTTTAGTCGAGCGTGATGGCCCGCTCCTGTTCGATACTCTGCTCGGCCGCCAGGACGATGCGCAGGCTGTTGACCGCCGCGCCCATCGATTCCGAAAGGTCGAGGTCTTCGCGGATCGCCTTCAGCAGGAATTCCTGCTCACGCTCGCACAATTCCTGATGATCCGGCTCGTCATCCATCGCCATGATCTCGTCCGGCTTGGCGAAGTTCTTGCTGTCCTGGTCGACCTCGGCGTAGTGGATCTTGAGGGCGTTGGTTTTGGTATGCTGGTCGATATCGGCTGAATCCGACACCTCCTCGCCCTTCGCCTCGGTCTGCCCTTCCTGGGGCACGACAATCGAGACGCACCCCTTGGGGCCGACGACATCCTTCACGAAATAGGCGATCTCGCTCATCATCGGTCCCCAGCCGGCCTCGTACCAGCCGACCGATCCGTCGTCGAAGGTGACGTGCAAATGGCCGTAGTTCGGTCGCGCCGCCTCATCCCATAATTTGGCACCGATACCGTGAACGCGGACCGGATTGGCGCCGGTCAACTGGCACATGACGTCGACATAGTGCACACCGCAGTCGACGATCGGGATCAGCGAGTCGATCAGATTCTTGTGCCAGGCCCAGGCCGGTCCGCTGCTCTGCTGGTTGAGGTTCAGGCGCATCGCCAACGGCTTGCCGAGGGTCTTGCCGACCTCGATGAATTTCATCCACGACGGGTGGACCCTGAGGATGTAGCCGAGGACGAGCTTGCGATTGTTCGCCCGAGCCGCCTCCACCACCCGCCACGCGTCCTCATTGTTGGTCGCGATCGGCTTTCCCATGAACACATGGCACCCGGCATTCAGCGACTTGATCGCGAACTCGGCGTGGGTGTTGGGCCAGGTGTTGACGGAGACCGCATCCGGCGAGGTCGCCGCCATCGCCGCATCGAAATCGTCGAAGCGCGGATAGCCTGCCAGTTCCTCCGGCAAGTCGTCACGCTGCAGGATGCTGCGGCTGACCAGAACGACGATCTCGAAGCCCTCGATCTTGTGGTAGGCCCTGGCGTGGGAGAGGCCCATATTGCCGACCCCCACGACAAGGATTCTGACTGCGTCCGGCATGGTTCCCTCCGCCGTGTTGTGACCGCAGAGTGGTCGGTTGCGCCCATCGGCCGGCCGGCGCTGCAAACGCCGGCCGGAGTGTTCAGGTGAACGTCACGCTGATTCGGTGACGATTTCTCAGCGAACGGCGTTGTCGTAGAACCGCGCCTCGATCGCCGCCAAATCGACGCCCTTCAACGCCTCGTTGAGTTCATAGGCATCCGCGTCCGCCTTGACCTTGGCGTGGTCGAAGTCGTTGGCCGGGCCGACGAACTCGTTGGTGATGAACTTGGACGTTTCGACCAATGACTTGGTCTGGCCGATGTCGTGCAGGGTCTTGAAGAACAGATCCCAGCGGGCAAGTTCGTGCCAGCCCCAGCCTTCGCGATCTTCCATGTTGCCGCGGAAGACGCGGGCCAGCTGCATCAGCGACTCCGTACCGAGGTCCGGGCCGAGGTCGTTTTCAACGATCGGGAACTGGTTGAACACCGCGGCCACAGCTGCCCGTGGGTTCAGGTGCGCGAACTCCAGGCCCATCGCCCAGCCGCGCAGATACTGCTCCAGCGCGGCGTGGCGGACCGGATCCTCGACGTCCGAACGGCGCACGACGAATACATTGGCCGGGAAATTCGAGTGATCCGAACCGAGCCAGTACTCGAACTCGAGGCCCTTACCCTGCCAATCGGCGCGCAAGCCCTCCCAGGCCAAAGCGGCGTCGCCCTGGCCTGACAACAGCACCGTGCCCCATTGCGGCCAACCGCCCTCGAGGTAGGTGATGCTCTTGGGGTCGACCCCGGCGGCGGCGAACATCGGATCGGTGATGGCCTGCCATGCGGCCGAACCGAGCAGCACGGTCTTGCCCTCGAGTTCCTTGAGGTCGGTGACGCCTTCGCCGACCCGGAAGGCGAAGTCGAACACGTCGACCGCACCCATGTTGAACACCGAGACCAGGTCCATGTCGTTCTCGATGGCGAAGGAGAACACGCCCGGAGACGGGAATCCCATATCCGCCTGGCCGACGGCCACGAACTTTACCGTCGCGGTGCCGTCCGAGGGACCCGCCTCCATCTTGGTTTCCAGGTCGCCGAAGTAACCGAGCTCCTGGCCGACCCAATAGGGATAGTCGTCCAGCACTTCGAGCGTGCCACGCGGCGAAATCCAGGTAAACGATCCGGCCGCTTTGGCGCTCGGCGTGAAGAGCGACGAACCACCGAGAGCCGTCGCGGTGACGGCGCCGGCGCCGGTCACCTTCAGAAAATAGCGCCTGTCCATCGGCAGGCGTTTTCCCAGTCCTTGTTTCTTCATGATGTCCTCCGTTGCTTTTGTTGACCCGGTCGAAAAAGGCGCGTTTGGTCCGATCATGGCCCTCCTGCGCCCGCGTTGCCTACGATTCCCACCCCGCCCATTTCTTGCCGATGAGAAAGAACGTCACATAGATCAGAATGCCCATCGTCGACAGAATAACGATGACCGCGAAGAACTGCGGCATCTGAATGGTCGCGGAGAAGGTTGTCAGCCGGTTGCCGAGCCCGAATCCGCCGCCGACCATCTCGGCCCCGACGGCCGTCAGCAGGCCGAAGATGGCGCCGATCATCAGCCCGACGATGACCATCGGCAGCGCCATTGGGACGCGGATCTTCATGAAAATCTGAAGCGTATTGGCTCCGAAGGAGCGCGCCAGCGCAATCTTCGCCAGGTCCACCCGGCGGAAGCCCGTGGCCGCGTTGATCATCACCATCGGTCCGGACGCAAGCGCCACGGCGATGATGCGCGGCTCGTAACCGAAGCCGAAGCGCAAAATCAGCAGCGGCACCAGCGCCAGCATCGGCGTGGTGACCATCATCAAAATGTAGGGCGCGATGATCTTTTCCGCGAAAGGTATCTGGGTGATGAGCGCCGCCAGAAGGAGCCCGATCGAGGCTCCGAAAGCGTAACCGACGAAGAGCTCCACAAGCGTGTGAAAGAGGTGCGGCCCAATGAAGCGAAAATCGGTCACCAGCGCGATCGCGCTTGGCGGCGGCATGACGAATTGCGGGACTTCAAACACCCGCAGCGACACTTCGACCGAGCCGATGATAATCACCGCCACCGCGATGATGGCCGCGATTTCCCACTTGGTTCGCTTGTCGCCGCTGCCCTTGAAGGCCGAAAGATTGGTAAGGCCGACGCTCTGGTCTTCCTTCGCTCCGCCATCGTTGAAGGTGGGAATCTGGTCGCCGAGTTCGCGATCAACCATCGGCCCGCTCCATCCTCTTTGCCGCGCCGGCGGCATCCGTTTGCCCGCTCGGCGTATGCATGATTTCCGCCTTGATCTCGTTCACCAGGTCGAAGACCTCGCGGGTTGCAAGAAGGTCCAGCGGACGCGGCCTTGGGAACGGAACGTCGAACACCTTGGCAAGCCTACCCGGCCTTGACGACATGACGAAGACTCGATCCGACAGAAACACCACCTCGGTGATGTTGTGGGTGATGAAGACGACGGTCTTGCGCGTTTCCAGCCAGATTTCCTCGACCAGAAGGTTCATCTCGTCGCGGGTGAATGCGTCGAGGGCGCCGAAGGGTTCGTCCATCAGCAGGACCGAGGGATCAAACGACAGCGCCCTGACGATCGCGGCGCGCTGCTGCATCCCGCCGGACAGTTCGCGCGGAAACTTGTTGCCGAAGCCGGTAAGGCCGACACGATCGACCAGGTGGTCGATGCGCTCCCGGTCGGGAGCCATGCCCTTGATTTCGAACGGGAGCTCGATGTTCTTGTTGAGATTGCGCCAGGGCAGCAGATTGGCCTCTTGGAACACCATGCCGATCTCCGGATGGGGACCGGTGACAGGCTGATCGTCCAGCAGCACTTCGCCGCCGGTCAGCGAATACAGCCCCGCTATCGACCACAGCAGGGTCGTCTTCCCGCACCCTGACGGCCCGACCACGCAGGTGAACTGGGCGTCGTCGACCGTCATCGAGAACCGATCGAGGGCGTGCAGCGGTCCGGATTTGGTGTCGTAATATTTGCTCGCGGATTTGACGACGAGTTTGGCTCGGGCCTCTTTGCCCGGGCTCATGACGCTGGCGTCCATCTCAGGACCGGCTCCCATGGTGATGGTGCTGAAATCCCTGCCACCCTGTCCGCCCGCATGCCCGACCTCTCTTCCGATGTAAGTATCTTACGCGCGTCGGAAATTTGTAACCGTGGCAATACGGCTCAAATCTAGCTTTTTTTGCCTAACGCCCCAGAATTGTGTAAGTTTCCAACACAAACGGCGGCCACCCGTCGAATTTTGTGGGAGTTGGGCGGCTTTGCGACGTTCAATCTACTGCTACGCTTGGGATCTTGCCGAGGACGGCGTCGACGAAGCTGTCCAGCGGTTTCAAGACTGCGGCCTCAACACGGTGACACTGGCCGGCAGTTACCACGCAGGCAAGTTTCTGCGTCCCCACGGTCGTCACGGCAAGATCTACTTCCCCGAAGACGGCACCATCTACTTCCGCACCGACGATAGCGAGTTCGGCGAGATCAAGCCGGTTGCCAACAGTCTTCTGCGTGAGCGCGACGTCTTGCGGGAAGTGTGCGACCGTTCGGCGCTGTCGGTGAACGGTTGGATGGTGCTGATGCACAACAGCCGCCTCGGGGCAGCCTATCCCCATGCGTCCGTCGCCAATGCCTTCGGCGACCGCTACGTTTACAATTTATGCCCCTCCGCGCCGCCAGCCAGGGAATATGCCGTGCGGCTTTGCGTCAGCATCAGCAACGACTATCCGATCACCGGATTGCGTCTCGAGACGCCGGGCTTCCTTCCGTTCGTTCATGGCTACCACCATGAGTTCGGCCTGGTGCGCCAGAATAGCTGGCTGAACGGGTTGCTGGGTCTGTGCTTCTGCGAACACTGCATCGGCGGTGCACACGAGGCCGGAATCGATGCCGAGGGACTGCAGCTCAGGGTCGCCGCCGCGATCGAGACCTATCTCGCCTCCGAGGTCGACTATTCCGACGACATGGCCGACGCATTCTGGCTCGCCGACATCGTCCTCGATCCGGATTTGGCGGCCTATTTCCGCTGGCGCTGCGGCGTGGTCACATCGCTGGTCGAGGCCATTCGCGCCGAAGTGCGCGCCGACGCCGATATCGCCGTCATTCCGTCGGTTGCCCGTCCGACCGGCGGCGCCTGGTATGAAGGCAGCGACTTGGCCGCCCTGGCCGGTGCCGCAGGCGGCGTCGAGGTCTGTTTCTACGAACCGGGGGTCGACCGCATCATGGGCGATATGCTCGACGTTCGGCGTCGCATCGGTGATGCCGGTCGGATCGGGGCCATCCTGCGGCCCGGCCACCCGGACCTCACCGATGCCGGCATGGTCGCCGATGCCGTCGCAGCCCTCGCCCGCGGCGGCATCCACGATGTCGGTTTCTACAATTACGGCCATCTTCGTGCCTCGGCGCTCGACTGGATCGCCGGCGCTTTCCAGGCTTTGGGGGACCAAATTTGAGCGACTTTGCCGGAAAGGTGGTCCTGATCACCGGCGCTGCCGGTGGCATCGGACAAGCGATGTCACGCTGTTTCGGCGAACGGGGCGCGGCGATCGCGGCCTTGGACAGAAGCGAAGCGGTTTCGGAGTTCGCCGAGTCTCTCAACGCGGACGGAATCCGCAGCGCGGCCGCTACCGCCGACATCGGAGATGCCGAGGAGGTCAAGGCGGCAATCTCGGGACTGCGCGAGGCGCTCGGACCGGTGTCCATCCTTGTCAACAATGCCGGAGTCTCGAATCAGGCGACACTCGAAATGACGTCGCCATCGTCGTGGAGCGACGACGTCAATTTGAACCTGAACGGCGCCTTCAACTGCATCCACGCGGTTCTCAGCGACCTCAAGCAGGCCAATGGCGGCGTGATCGTCAACATCAGTTCGGTCAACGGGCTGATGGCGTATGGCGATCCCGCCTACAGCGCCGCCAAGGCCGGCATGATCAATCTCACCAAATCGTCGGCGATGGAGTATGGCCGGTTCGGCATTCGCGCCAATGCGATTTGCCCCGGCACTGTGCGCACGCCGATCTGGGATCACCGCATCGAAAGGCAGCCGGAGATCCTCGAGGAACTGGAGCGGTGGTATCCGCTCGGCCGTGTCGTCGATCCCATCGACGTCGCCCGTGCTGCTGCGTTTCTCGCTTCGCCCGACGCCGCCGCCATCACCGGCGCGATCCTGCCGGTCGACTGCGGGCTGAGCGCCGGCAACATCGTCATGACACGGGCCATAACGCTGGAGGAAGTGTGATGCCGGCTAGCGTGGCAAAGACGCGCGCGCCGGCCGGCGGGTCGGCGGCGCAGGGGATTGAGTCCACCAGCGATCCGGCGCTCCGCATGTCGCCGGAGAACCGATCAACCGCCATCGATCTCATCTCCCGGATCAAGGAGTTGCGCCAGACCTTGCGCCCGGCCGAACAAAGGGTCGCCGACGTGGTGCTGGGCGATATCGAGTTTGCCGTTCACGCGGCTGGCAGCGACCTGGCCAAACGCGCCCGGGTCAGCGAGCCGACCGTCACGCGGTTTTCGCGCGCGCTCGGCTGCGACGGAGTCAGGGACTTCAAGGTCAAGCTTGCCCAGAGCCTGATCGTGGGAACGATGTACTTCCGCGACCCGCCGCAGTTTCCGGCCAAGGATGGGCCGGAGCTTCCCTTCACCGACTTGGTCTTTGGACACGCCCGGGCCGCCCTCGACCACGCCGAAGAACAGATTGATATCGGTCGGCTTCGCTCGGTCATCGACGCCGTCACCGGCGCCGGTCGGGTGATCGTGCTCGGCGTTGGTGGCGGGTCGACGGCGATCGCCCAGGACATGCAGTACCGGCTGTTCCGCTACGGCATCAACGTGACGGCCTATTCGGACATTTACCTGATGCGGATGGCGGCCTCGACCCTGGGCGCCGGGGATGTCTTGATCGCCTTGTCGGCGACCGGTCGAACCCAGGAACTCCTTGGTCCCATGGCGCTCGCCCAGCAGTACCACGCCACCGTCATCGCGTTGACCAAACCGGGATCGGCTTTGGCCAAAGCCGCCGACATCGCCCTGACGATCGATGTGCCGGAAATCGCCAATGTCCTGAAGCCGACCGCGTCGCGCTACGCCTTTCTCGTCGTGGTCGACCTCATCGCCACGGGATGCGGCTACAACCTCGGTGGTGCGGCGCAGGAGACCCTGCGGCGGATCAAATACAATCTCATGGAATTCCGCCAGGGCGAGGTGCTGGAGCCGCTCGGTGACTGACGCGACCGCACAAATGTCGACCACCAACCGGCTTCTCCTGAAGTCCGGAACCGTTATCGACGGCACCGGCGTGGCCCGTTATGCCGCCGACGTGTTGATCGAAAACGATCGCATTGCCGGGGTCGGCGAACCGGGAACCGTGCCCGAGGACGGCGCCGATCTGGTCGACGCAGCCGGGCTCGTGGTGGCGCCGGGGTTCATCGACGTTCACACCCACGACGACAACGCCGTCCTGGTCGGTCCGGACATGACCGCCAAGATCAGCCAGGGGGTCACCACCGTCATCGGCGGCAATTGCGGCATCAGCATCGCGCCCCGCGTGCTGGAGGATCCGCCGCCGCCCCTCACGCTGCTCGGCCGCGGCGATACCTTCAGGTTCCCACGGCTCAAGCATTATATCGAAGCGGTCGAGGCCGCCCGACCGGCAGTCAACATCGCCCTCCTCATTGGCCACAGTACGCTGCGTTTGGGCGCCATGGACGACGTGTCCAGGAAGGCCACGACAGCTGAGCTCGACACGATGCGCGAACGCCTCGCAGGCTGCCTGGAAGATGGCGCCATCGGCTTTTCCACCGGCCTCTACTACAAGACCAATGTCGCCGCCGACATGGACGAGGTCGCCGCGCTGGCCGAATTGCTGCCGGATTACGGGACGGTCTACGCCACCCACATGCGCGATGAGCACGATCACGTGTTGGATTCGCTGGCGGAATCCTTCGCGACCGCCGAAAAAGCCGGCGCGCCGATCGTCATTTCGCACCACAAATGCGCCGGGCCGCGTAATTGGGGACGCAGCCGCGAGACGCTCAAAGTCATCGACGAGGCGCGCGGTCGCATCGATCTTTCCCTGGATGTCTACCCCTACGCCGCCGGGTCCACGGTTCTCGATCCCGACTGGATCGACCCCGAGGTCAGGACCATGGTCTCGTGGTCGGTCCCGCATCCCGAACTCGCCGGGCGTGATCTGGCCGACATCGCCAAAGACTGGGGATGCTCGCAGCGCGAGGCGGCGGTCAGGCTCAATCCGGCCGGCGGAATCTACTTCCAGATGGACGAAGCCGACATGCGCCGCATCCTTGCCTACCCGCCGAGCATGATCGGATCGGACGGCCTGCCGCACGACAGCCACCCGCACCCGCGCCTGTGGGGAACGTTCCCGCGGGTCCTCGGTCACTTCTGCCGCGACGAGCAATTGTTCTCGCTCGAGCTGGCCGTGCACAAGATGACCGGCCTGTCGGCGGGCAATTTCCGTCTCACCGATCGCGGTGTCATCCGCCCCGGCGCATTCGCCGATCTGGTGGTGTTCGATCCCGACGCCATCATCGACCGGGCGACCTTCGAGGATCCGACGCAGCCCGCCGACGGAATCGCGGCAGTTTACGTCAATGGACAGCTCGCCTGGTCGAATGGCCGTCACACCGGCGCCAACTCGGGCCGCTTCGTGGGCAACCGCTAGCCGGCGCGAACGGCCAGCGCCGCCAGGGGGAGGAGCAGATTGATGGACAAGGTGAGGATCGGCGTCATCGGCCTCGGCTGGTTCGGTGAGATCCACTGCGACGCGATCAAGGCGGTGCCGGGGCTGGAACTGGCGGCCCTGTGCACGCGCACCGAGGCGCGGCTGGAGGATCTGGGCGGCAAGTATGGCGTCGCCAACCTCTCCACCGATTACAACACGCTTCTGGCAGACCCGGAGATCGACGCGGTGAGCGTGGTGACCATGTGGGACCAGCACACCGAACCGACCCTGGCGGCGCTGGCCGCGGGAAAGCACGTCTTCCTCGAAAAGCCGATGGCCGACTCCGTTGATGATTGCCGCCGGATCGTGGACGCGGCCGCACGCGCCAAAGGCCACCTCATGGTCGGCCACATTTGTCGCTTCAATCCACGCTACGCCGCGGCCAAGCGCCAGATCGCCGACGGCAATATCGGCAATGTCCTGAGCCTGTCGTCGCGACGCAACATCCCCGCCATGTGGACCCCCGAAATCCTCAACAAGATCGGCCCGATCGCCGGCGACGCCATTCACGATACCGATCTGATGCTGTGGTTCACCGGCGCCCGGATCGTCAGCGCCTACGCCCAGACCGTCGATCTGCGCGGCAAGAAGTACCCCGATGTCGCGCAGACCATGTACCGTTTCGACAATGGCGCCACTGCAACCCTGGAGACCGTCTGGTGCATGCCGGACAAGACGCCCTTCGATATCGACGAACGCATGAGCGTGATCGGTTCGGACGGTTTCGTCCACATCCAGGATACCTTCCCCAATATCGGCATCGTGACCAAGGACGGCTTCCGCAGCCCCGACACCACCTATTGGCCGGAGATCCACGGCATGGTCGGCGGTGCGCTGCGTGACGAGTTCGCCTACTTCGCCCGCTGCTGTGCCACCGATACCGCGCCCGCCATTATCACGCCGGAAGAATCCATGGCCGCGGTCGAAGCCGTTCTGGCGGCAGAGGAATCGGCGGCGACCGGCAAGGTGGTCGAACTTTGACGGCGGCGGACGGTAGGTCGCCGATGACGGGCCGACCGGCGAGCTGCCTCAAACATGTCGGCGTCTCCGTACCCGACATCGACGCGGCCATTGCGTGGTACCGCAAGGTGTTCGGCTTCACGCTGATTGCCGAGCCCGCCGAAGTCGGGCTGGACGGGTCGCATTTCGGCAATCTCGCCGGCAACATTCGCGGCGGCCGCTTCGGCGGCATGAAGATCGCCCACATGGTCACCGGCGACGGCATCGGGTTCGAGCTGTTCGAGTTTCTCGAACCTACGCCGGAACGGCGCGCCGACACCATGGAATACTGGAAGAACGGTTTCTTCCACATCGCCATCACCGATACCGACGTCGACGCCAAGGTGGCGGAGATCGTCGCCGCCGGCGGCCTCCAGCGCTCCGACATCTGGGTTCTGTTTCCCGACGACGAAGAGGACATCAAGGTGTGCTACTGCGAGGACCCGTTCGGCAACGTCATCGAGGTCATCTCGCAGCGCTACGAAAGCGCATTGGCCAATCGCGGCTGATCTGGATTGGGACGATCGGCCGGCTGTCCGTTCGGCCGCAGCGTACCGGGACTCAGTCGCGACCACCGCCGAGAAACGCGGCCACCCGGCGATTGAATTCGGCCGGCCGCTGGTAGAACATGACGTGGCCGCAGCCTTCCATGATGCCGAGTTCGGCATCGGCAATGTCTTCGGCCAGATGGCGCGACAGGTGAAGCCGGGTGAAGGCATCCGCCTCTCCAGCCAGGATCAGCAACGGGGAACCAATCGCGCCGAGTCGTTGGGCCGTATCATGCCTGAGACAGGCGTTGGCTTGAGCGGCAAAGACCGCCGCCGATTCCTCTTTGCCCGCTGCAACCGCGTCGGCCACCATCCGCTCGATCGCGTCGATAGTGGCGAAGCGCTCCAGGAAGTCGCCGTGCGCGAACCCGATCAGCGACAGGAATTGCTGGACGGCGACCGACCAGCCATCGCCCTTGTCGCCTTCGGTTTCGGCCATGTCACGCATGATCGTGAAGCAGCGCTCGAGATAGCGGTCGCAGGCCGCGCAGCTGCACACGAGCGCCGCGCGCTCGACCATGGCGGGGTGGTTGAGCGCCAGTTCCTGGGCGATCGCGCCGCCCATGGAAACCCCGAGAACGTGGGCGCGTTCGACGCCGAGCCCGGTCAGCAGTCCGGCGGCGGCCTTCGCCATGTCGGCGGTGGTAAAATCGGCGGGCAGCGCATCGCTGTCACCGATCCCGGGATTGTCGAACGTGATGCACCGGAATTCGGACGACAGATCGTCACGCTGAGGCGCCCAGCTTTCCTTCGGCGCGCCGATGCCGTTGATCATCAACAGGCACGCGCCGGAACCGGTGATCTCGTACGCGATGCCGTCCTGCTTCATCCCGCTTACCCTACCCTCGACCGTGCCGGCGGCAACTACGCCTGTTCGTCGGGGGGGACAATCGCTGAGCGCTTGTCGGCGGTCACCCCCACAACCCGAAAAGGTACCCTTCGCGGCGAAACCAAGCCCAGTGATTTTGGGCCAATAGCCGAGAATGTGCCACGATCGGCGGTTCAAACGCGCAAGCGTGAATGCTGGCGGCCGTTTGGCCGGCGACAATCCGGCAGGAACCGGCAGGTGTCGGAAGCAGGGGGCAAAATGAACGAGTTTGGAGCCATCGTCGTGGGCGGCGGCCAGGCCGGTCTGGCGGCGAGCCACGAACTCGGGAAGGCCGACGTTGACCACATCGTTCTTGAACGCGACCGCATCGGTGAAACCTGGCGACGGCATTGGCAGAGTTTCTGCCTCGTCACACCGAACTGGTCGGTTCAACTCCCTGGTCACCCCTATGACGGCGACGATCCAGACGGCTTTATGCCCCGCGACGAGATCGTGGCTTACCTCAACCGCTACGCGGCGAGTTTCAACGCTCCCGTTCGCGAAGGTGTCGCCGTGGCGTCGGTCACGGCCGGCAACGGCGACCGATTTGCCCTCGACACGAGCGACGGTGCGTATCGCGCAGCTTCCCTTGTGCTCGCCACCGGCGCCTACCAGCGCCCCCATCGCCCCGCCGGCGCCGACACGCTTCCCATCCATCTGCTTCGGATCGACGTCGACGGTTACCACAGCCCCGAAGCGCTGCCGTCGGGTGCAGTCCTGATCGTCGGCAGCGGCCAGTCGGGGTGCCAGATCGCCGAGGAACTGCACCAGGCCGGGCGGCAGGTGGTGCTGGCCTGCGGCCGCGCGCCGTGGTGTCCGCGACGCATCGGCGATCATGACCTGGTGTGGTGGGCGGTGGAGTCCGGATTCTTCGACGCCACCGTGGAATCGCTTCCCAGCCCCAACGCCCGGCTCGCGGCCAACATTCTGGCCAGCGGCCACCAGGGTGGTCATGACATGCATTTGCGGACCCTGCGCGCCCTCGGCATTACGCTCACCGGGCATTTCCGCGGCGCGAACGGCACCACGGCCCACTTTGCCCCGGACCTCGCCGACAGCCTCGCATGGGGCGACGAGCGCTATCAACAACTCAAAGGTCTCGTCAAAAAGGTCGTGGACCGTGACGGGCTCGAACTCCCCGATCTTTCCGATCCTGAGCCGTTCGATCCGGCCATGCCGGAGGAAGTCGATCTCACCGGATTCGGCACGGTGTTGTTTGCCGGCGGCTTCCGTCCAGATTTCTCATGGCTGTCATGGCCGGACGCCTTCGACGAACACGGTTTCCCGCTCCAGAAGGACGGTACCAGCACCGTCGTTGATGGCCTGCATTTCGTCGGGCTTCATTTCCTGCGCAAACGCAAATCGGCCCTGTTGATCGGGGTCGGCGAGGATGCCGCCATCGTCGCCGGCGCAATCGCCGGCAGCTGAGCCCACGCCGACTGCAACGCCACCGCCTAACCTCGCCTCCACCGCGACCAGATCAGCGGCGTGAAGAACATCGGGAACTGATAGAGCGCAATGAACAATGCGGTCAGCGGGTCGGTGGGCATGGCAGCGAGATAGATCGCCAGATTGCGGTTGCCCGACATGAAGCCAAGCGCCCCGGCGGTCGGACGATCCATGCGGCGCGACAAGGCGGAGGCGACCAGGAAATTGGTGCCCAGATTGAGGGCCACCGCCAGCACCAGCGTTCCCAGAGCAAGCACGGGATGGGCGACGATGGTTCCGCCAATGCCCTCGAACAGGGGAATGATGAACAGCCCCATGCTGATGGTCACCAGGCCGTCGAAGGCCGGTTCGTTGCCGGCGATCCACGCGGCCCCCAACAGCCGCCGCACAACGACGCCAAGGATGAGCCCGCCAATGACGATCGCCAGCAGGCGGACAAACAGTATGTCGGCCGGAACCTGTAGGGGTTCCAGCGCCACAAAAGCGAACGCCGCCGGCCCGATCAGCGGCGTGACCAGGGTCGCCACCACGGTGACTTCGAGCGCCAGCATGGCGTCGAAGCCGAGCAGAAAGCAGAACGCCGCAGCGGCCGAGATCGGCGGCGCGGCGGCATAGATGATCAGCATGATCGAGGCCGGCGCGCCGATGCCGAAGGCCACGACGATGAGGTAGACCACCGCCACCGTTCCGGGAATCAGCACGACCGTGATCGCCAGCAGGCGAACCAGATGCCGTGGATCGGCGAGTCGCGTGGCGAGGTCTCTAAGATCGATCCGGGCGATCGCCAGGCCGAGCAGAAGGACCACGAACGCCGGCAGGGCCGGCCGCAGAAGCGTGGACAGCCACGGCAATGCCAATGCGGCGATCGAGAACGCCGCCAGCCACCATCGCGACCGGACACCGAGCCAGCTTAGAGCCCTTTCGATCAACTCAGGGTCAATTCTGTTTCTCGATCGGCCAGGCGATCAATCGTCGAAACGGTCGACGGGCGATGCCACCGCATCGTTCCAGATTGGTTCGGCGTTGGGCGCCCGCCGATCGGAAACCCGAAGAGACGGGCAATTTTGCGCCAATTCCTACGCAAAGTTTCTCGACCGTATCCAGATACGCCCATCGAACCTTGACTTGATCTTGTCACAAAATCGCTCCGTCAGAATGGCTCCGAGTTGATCGAAAGGGCTCTGGAAGCCCGGTCAGCCGACGCCCACCGAGACTTGCGGTACGCCACCGCGGCCGTTCTTGTCGAACCGATCGGCCGCATAGGGCGAAATATCGGTGTTGCCGAGCCGCTCCAATGCTATGTCACCCGCCATCCTGCCAAGCCGCGGCCCAATTGTCATGCCAATGTGGTGGGAACCGAAGGCAAACACGACCCGCGGCGCCTTGGGCGCGTGGCCTAACAGCGGCAGACTGTCGGCGGTCGAGGGCCGGTGACCCATCCACTCCGCCTCACCCTGCCAGGTCAGCCGCGGATAGACACGTCTGATCTGGCGCCGAATGAGATTGATCGGTCCCTTGGATGGCGGCGCTTCCAGGCCGCCAAACTCGACCACGCCGGCGCACCGCAGCGCGCCGGTCATCGGGGTGACGACGACCTTGGCATCGGCGACCATGTAGGGGATCGGCGGGCTGTGACTGGGCTGTTGCAGATCGAGATGATAGCCGCGCTCGCTTTCCATGCTGGCTCGGTGGCCGATTTTTTCGGCCAGCGCCTTCGACCACACCCCCGCCGCCAGCACAACCTTGTCCGCGCTCAGGCTGTCGCCATCGGCGAGCGTGACCGTTCCATTGCCGATCTCGGCGGCCTCCGCCTGCCGAAACGTGCCGCCCTGTTTCCGAAAATGTCCCGCGAGCGCGGCGAGATACGCGCCGGGATCGGTGATCCAGCCGTGATCCTTGAAAACGGCGGCGAAATTATAGGCCTCACCCAGTTCGGGATCGGCGTCGGCCAGCGCCTGGCGGCCTCGTTCCTCGAAGCCGAAGCCGTAGGCGTCACGCAAGCCCATGGCCAGGGCATCGCCCTCGAAAGCAGCGCGATCGGGATAGAGATAGGCGTATTCGCCGGTGGCAACATAGCGTTCGGCGCCGGTGCCGGCTGACAGCGCCATGTGCTGGTCGACGCTGTCGGTGGTGAGCGGCTCGAGTGCCTTGACGATCGCCCTCATCCGCCCGCCCGACCCATTGTGCAAAAACGGTATCAGCCATGGCAGCAAGCGCGGCAGGTAGGACCAGCGCAAAAACAGCGGCGAGTCGCGATCGAGCAGCATTTTCGGTGCCTTGGCCAACAGCCCCGGAACCGAGACCGGGACGATGGCGCAGCGCGCCAGAATACCGCCATTGCCGTAGGAGGCCTGGGCTGCGTCGTCGGGCATGACGCGATCGATCAGGGTGACGTCGACACCCGCGCGGCGCAGCCATTCGGCCGCGGAGAGGCCGGTGATACCGGCGCCGACGACGATCGCCGAGCCGATCATGCCACCCACTCCGTCACCGGTGCGGCGGCGTCCTGCAGCGGTTGGGCGAAAATGGGGTCATCTTGTTTCGAGATGGTGTAATTTTGCATGGATACGATGTAGAATTTGTTATCATGCGCGGGAAGAAAGCTCTCGAAAATGTTCCGTCACTTCTTGGACGCGATGTCCTAAATAGATGGAAAATCACATTTGACTACTCGAACGATTCCCTAGCTGCTGACATCCTAAGTTCTGATGGGCAATTTCCTGCGCCCTAACGTCAGCGCTGCCAGTACCCCGCCCAATTCCGGCTGACCGGATGCGCCAGCGCCCGCATAATTTTGCTACCGTTCAAACCTGTTGCTGCGGTAAATTTGGCGTGCGCCGCGTGCCATGGGCCCGCGAGATATTGCACCGCTTCATCTCCAACTGGCCCGCGGCTATTTGGCGGCTGTCAGGGCACCGGCAAAGGCGTGGTGACCGCGGGGTGGAAACAACGCTTTGCTTACGACAGGTGCCGCCCCTCGGCATAATACCGCCGGATGGCCCCACGCCGGCGCCGCTGGGACTCGCCATCCGATCGGTCTGACGGACGAGCCCGGCCTTGCGCGATCAGCTCCACCAGCGCCTGGTCGAAATCGAACCCGGTGAGACGACCCTCCGACACCACTTGCCGCCCGGCAACAACGAGTTCACGCACATCGTCGGCCCGCGCCCGCGCCAACATCAATTCGATCGGCGGCGTCCCGTCATGGACGATGTCACGGGTCATCGCCGCAAGATCGACGATCAGCAGATCGGCGCGCTCGCCGGTCGCAATCGACCCGTAGTCGCTGCTGCCGTCGAACACACGAAACGCGTCCGTCAACGCGGCCCGCAGCAACCGCGCCGGCGGCATCAAGTCGTCGAGCGCCATCCCCGACTGCAGTCGCCGGAACAGGCGTAATTCGCGGAACATGTCCTGGTCGTCGTCGAGGCCGATCGCAAAGCCGAGGCCGGCATCGACAAAGCGCCGGACCGGCGCGATGCCCGATCGCAGGCGCAAATTCGACGATGAATTGACGGTGACGGTGACGCCCCGCGCGGCGAGGAGTTCACACTCGCCGGGCTCGAGCCAGACCCCGTGGGCGACCGTCAGCCGCGGCGACAACAGTCCCATTCGATCGAGCCGTATCAGCGGACCCTCCGGCCATTCGCGATCAAGCCATTGGCGCTGGCGTTCGGTTTCCAGGAGGTGCATGTGCACCCGCATGCCGGTGTCGGCCGAGACCTGGGCGATCCGCTCCAGGGTTTCCGGCGTGCACCATTGCGGTCCGATCGGCCCCGATTGAACGTTGAAGAGATCGGACCGGTGGGCGCCGGCGATGGCGATGGCGTTGTCGACTGTCCTCCTCGCCCGATCGCTGGCGGTCGACCAAGGCATCGTACACTCCGCCAGGTTCAGTTTTCGTGGCTGGTCCGCAGGGTGGCCACCACCCCAGGCGCGGGCGCGTGCCCTGGCCCAATGAGGGGGCCGCTTCAGCCGGCGTGGTTCGCCGCGACCGAAACCGAGGCGTCATCCGGGCGGTTGGCGCTCATCCAGGCCTCGAGCGCGCCCTGCTCCTCCTGGCTGAGCCGAAGTCCGAGCTTGGACCGTCGCCACAGCACGTCCTCGGCCGTTTTGGCCCATTCTCGGCGCATCAGCCAAGCGACCTCGCTTTGCGTCAATGTCGCGCCGAACGATTGGCCGAGATCAGCCGCCGATCGAGCTTCGCCGAGGATCTGCACCACATCGGTTCCGTACGCCTGAACCAGGCGCATCGCCCAGGGCTCGTCGAGAAACGGGAAGCGAGTGCGCAGATCCGCGGCCAGAGCCGGTAGTCCGTCAACCGCAATTTCGCCGCCGGGCAAGGCGGCATCGAGCGTCCATG
This sequence comes from uncultured Bauldia sp., assembly GCA_963663975.2. Lineage (GTDB taxonomy): Bacteria > Pseudomonadota > Alphaproteobacteria > Rhizobiales > Kaistiaceae > JANQRX01. The sequence continues at coordinate 905,004 of CAXXRA010000015.1, forward strand.
ACTCCCCGAGCTTGTCAAAATACGGCGCGAATTTGTCCATGACCGTTTCGGCAAGCCGCCTGAAAGTGGTGATCTTGCCGCCGAAGACGCTGATCAGCGGGGCGGCGCCGTTGTTCGCGTCCAGCTCCAGAACATAGTCGCGGGTCGCCGCATGGGCTGGTTTGACACCGTCATCGTAGAGCGGCCGGACACCGGAATAGGTCCACACGATGTCCTCCGGACGAACCGGTTTGTCGAAATAGTCGGACACCGCGGCGCACAGATAATCCGCCTCCTCCGGCGTACACACCGGCGCGGATGGATCGCCGTCATGGTCGATGTCGGTGGTGCCGATCAGGGTGAAGTCGGTTTCGTAGCCAATGGCAAAGACGGCGCGGCCGTCGGATTGCTGAAAAATATAGGCGCGATCATGGTCGAACAGCCTCGGCACGACGATGTGGCTGCCGCGCACGAGTCTGATCCGGTCGGCCGCGTTGGAACCGATGCACTGGCTCAGAACATCGCCGACCCAGGGCCCGCCGGCGTTGACCAGCGCCCGTGCCCGGACCGTCTCGGTCTTGCCGTCGCCGAGGCTGGTCAGCCTCACCTGCCACTCTTGGCCATCGCGCTCGGCGCCGTCACATCGCGTCCGGGTGCGGATGCTTGCGCCCTTGTCGGCGGCATCGCGGGCGTTCAGCACGACAAGACGCGCATCATCGACCCAGCCATCCGAATATTCAAACGCCTTGACGAAGGCCGATTTCAGCGGCGTTCCGGCGGGGTCGGTCCGCAGGTCGAGCGTGCGCGTAGCGGGCAGGATTTTGCGCCCGCCCAGATGATCATAGATGAACAGGCCAAGCCTCAGAAACCATGCCGGCCGCAAGCCCTTGTGGTGGGGCAGGACAAACCGCATCGGCCGGGCAATATGGGGCATCGCCCCGAGCAGCACCTCGCGTTCGACCAGCGATTCGCGGATCAGACGAAAGTCGTAATACTCAAGGTAGCGAAGGCCGCCATGGATGAGCTTGGTCGACGCCGACGACGTGGCCTGGGCGAGATCGCCCTGCTCCACCAGCACCACCGACAACCCGCGGCCGGCCGCGTCACGGGCAATGCCGCAACCATTGACGCCGCCGCCAATGACCGCCAGGTCGTAGATTCCATCGACCGGATGTTCGATTTTGTTCATTTCTCAGGCCGGGTCGGAAACGGACTCGGTGACGATCAATTCCACCCCCGCGGCAGCGCAGATGTCGCCGAAACGCCGGGGCGGCGCGGTATCGGTGACAAACGCCCAGACATCGGAGATACCGCAGATGCGCACCGGTGCGGTGCGTCCAAACTTGCCGGCGTCGGCGACCAGAATCGTCCGGCGGGCATTGGAAATGATCGCTCGCGCAACCGAAACTTCGCGGATATCGAAATCCAGGACGGCGCCGTCCTCGTCGAGCGCCGATGCTCCGATCACCGCATAGTCGACCTTGAACCGATCCATGAATTCAACCGCAGCGCCACCGATGATGCCGCCATCCGACTGCCGCACGATGCCGCCGGCGAGAACCAGATCTTTGCGTGGTGATCCGCTTAAGATATTGACGACATTGATATTATTCGAAATCACGACAAGATCGCGATGGTCGTAAAGCGACCGCGCGACCTGTTCGGTCGTGGTCCCGATATTGATGATCAGCGAACAGTCATTGGGGATCAGGGCGGCGGCCGCATCGCCGATCCGGGTCTTTTCGGGAGCCGCCAGCTCACGCCGCTCCTCATAGGCGACATTGGCCACGCTGTGGGCCGGAACCGCTCCGCCGTGAACGCGGGCAAGCAGTCCGCGGGCGCCAAGATCGTTGAGATCGCGGCGGATCGTCTGCGGCGTCACATCATAGGTCGAGGCCAGCGCATCGACATAGACCCGCCCGCGGGATCGCGCTTCGGCCAGGATGTCCGCCTGTCGGGGGGTCAAGTCCATGACCTTCGATATAGAGCTCCATTCAACCTGCCCCTACAATGCGGAACGTTCACTTGGCGCGCAACCCGGTTTCATACGAACGTGATCGCTCACAATCCGCGGCGACCGGCTGTTCATCTCGCTGCTTGGGCGCGGTGGCGGTCGCCGTTGTCTACGCGCTCGCCGTTTTCAGATGGGTGCGAAGCGGCCCTCGCCGCAGCCGCTCGTCGGCGATTCGCCATTTCAGTCGATCAGCCAGGCGCGGTTTCGGGCACCGACATTGCCTCGCATGTGTCGCCCTGCGCCTCGCCGCTTCCACGGCTTGCGTGCCCACTTTCCAGCACCTTGCGTATGTGTGATCTTGGTCGGCAGGCCGGCCCTCGATTGACGGCACTCTTTTGTTGGGCGCTCTTGGCGGTGGCTGTATCGATTTCAATCCCAACCACATCACCCGAGACGAAAGATTCGAGACTGTCACCGTCACGAATGAAGAGTGAAGTGATGACGGACCGAGACCAGGAGAGTGGCCCGATAGAATCGCAATTGCGGGTTTTGACCTGGAACGTCTGGTGGCGGTATGGGCCATGGCAGCGCCGCCAGCGTGCGATCGCAGCAACCCTGAAGGCGCTCGATGCCGATGTCATCGCACTGCAGGAAGTGTGGAGCGATGCAACGACCAATCTTGCCGCCGAACTTGCAGCTGAATTGGGCTATCACCACGCATTCGCGACGAGCACGGATTCGAAGGGTTTCGGCTTTGGCAACGCGGTGATGTCGCGCTGGCCGATCGAGCTGACCGAGTCCGCAATCCTGCCCGGTGAGCAGGAGACCGGCGAGCGCCGGATTGCCTTGTATGCAGCCGTCAACGGCCCCCGCGGCTCGCTACCGATCTTCAGCACGCATCTGACATGGCAGCTCGAGTACAGCCACATTCGCCAGCGTCAGATGGCTGAACTTGCGCGCTTTGTCGATCGCCTGCGGCCATGGAGTTTCCCGCCAATTGTTTGCGGCGACTTCAACGCCGAGCCGATGTCGGAAGAGATGCGCATGCTCACCGGATTGACCACATGTCCGGTGGAGGGAATGGTCTTCCACGATGCGTGGAAGGTCGCCGGTCAAGGCTCTTCCGGCATGACCTGGGACAACGCCAACCCCTATGCACGCGCCCCCTCGGCCGGCCGCCGAAAGTCGACTTCGAGCCCGACCGCCGGATTGACTACATCCTGGTCGGCCGGCCTCAGGCTCGCGGTGCCGGCCATGTCGTTGACTGCCGCGTTGCCGGCAATGAGCCGGTGGATGGCGTGTGGCCCAGTGATCATCACGCCGTGTTGGGGGACATTCGCTATTGAGCGTCGCGTTCATCGGTGATGTCGTGCGAGAAAACCAACCGCGGTATGAAGGATCACCCCAGGCCGGGCTCGTCGTCAACCCGATTCGGGCAAAGACCGCGGATCGTCAGGCGTCCGGCGAAGACGGTGCCGGGTCCATGATCATATCGTCCTGGCTCTGGATGGCGTTCAGCGCGGTCACCTTGGCCATGAAGTCCCGCCAGGCGGGATCGGCATACATCGTTGTGCGTCGGGCTTCGCGGTCGGCCAGATTGTCGTAGCCCCACATCAAGACGATGGTGTTGAGGCGCCCGATCTCACTGATATAGAGACCCAGAAAGCGGTTCAGATGCCGCTTCTGGATCGCCAGACCCTCCCCCTCGTAGAGCTTGCGCCAGCCCTCGACCGTGCCCGGCCGAAACGTGTAGGTGCGATGTTCAACGATCATGCCTTCCCCCGATTTCGCGCGTCTTTCGTCAGCCACAGACCATCGCCAATCGCTCCGGGATGATGATCGCGGACCGGCGAAGCAGTTTGCCGCTTCCCCGACATTTGCCGCTTTCCCGGCGCCAGTAAAGTGGCAGGGCATCGGCACTGCAAACCGGGCTGCCTGCCTTACGGGAGACCGGCTTCGGCCAGCAGTTCCTTGACCCGTTCCACCGGCACGCCGAAATTGGAGCCGCCGAATTCCGGCAGGATGGCGGCGTTGACCGCGACCACCTTACCGTCGACGCCGAGCACCGGACCGCCGCTGCCGCCATGGGTGGTTTCGGCGTCATAAACGATCGTGGCCAAAGTCGCCTGCCCGACGATGCCGCGGCTGGCCAGTGGCGCGATGTAGCCCCGCGCCGCCAAACGCGCCGCTACGCTGAAGAATCCGGTGTCGTCGGTCTCCTGAAGCTCGGTGATGAAATCCTCACCCGATTGGGCAAGCAGGGCGCGCAGGCCGGTCGGATAGCCCATGACGATGATCTCATCGCCCGGCGAGGGCAGCGCGTCGGCCAGCGCCAGACCCTGCATCGGCGGGCTCATGTCGGCAAGGCGCAGGATGGCAACGTCGGCGGCGGCGCTTGCCCGAATCAGCTCGACCGTGCCGGCGGTTTCAGCGTCGGGCGCATAGGCGATGTATTTCAGCATGACCGGCTCGAGGCCCTGTTCGGCCATCGCCTGAACGTTCGAATCGTTTTCCCAGGGCAGCGCGACGTGGCGGTTGGTGACCAGCGTATCGCCATCTCCCACGGCAAAGCCGGTACCGCTGAACTGACGTTCGGCCATGGAACCATCGCCTTCCAGCGACAGCCGCGGCGGCCCCAAGGGGCTGAGCAAGGGGTTGCCGTCGTCATCGACCGCGTAGCGCAGCATCCGACCGCTTTGGCGGTCCCGAAACCCGTAGGCGCCCTGAAGAAACACCACCGAGGACACCGATCCGGCGATCACCCGCGCGCTTGCCTGTGAGCGCTTCTCAAGGGCTTCCAGCCGCTCTGCGGCCGAGGTCAGTTCGGTTCCAATCTCGGTGCGCAGCGCGGTGAGATCGCCGGGCGTCAACGCTTCGTCGCGCGCCCGGATGAGGGCGACCGCGAAGTCCTCGATCCGGCCGGTGTCGGAGGCGATCTGCTCCTGCAGCAGCGTGTTCAGGCGGCCTTGCTGGTAAACCAGGACGCCCAGAACCGCGAGCGCGACGACGACACCGATGCGGAAGAGGAGGGTTGTTTCCCGCAGGAGCCTTACGATCAATCCGCTCGAGGCGCGAGCCAGCCGACTGGCGATCGGCCGGCGGTTCATCCGAAGGTAGACCAGCCCTTCGTCGAGAATTTCGGCAGCCGGTTTATGGGTCGGACGGTCTTCGCGGTAGATATAAAACCGCGACAACGGACCGTCCTCGCCGAATTCTATCAAGTCACGGCTGTGAAGTTTTGGGCTTTGACCGGAACCCTGTTGACCCACAGCGACCTCTCCCCCGGAGCGGCGATTTGATAGGTCTCGTCGTCGCGCTGCAGATGGGCGACCGCATCTTCCGCCGCCTCGCCGGGGCGCGCCGCGGACACGTGCGGGAAACCCTGGCCGTCAAGGGCGATGTCCAAAGTCGCACCCCTGAGCCAGGTCACCCTGCCGCGACACGGCCCGGTGAGATGAACCAGGGCCATCGCCCCGGCTTCCAGATATGTGCCGCGCAGGTTCGTCTCGCGCTACGACAACTGCCGGCTTGATCCACCCGCACTATCGGTCGCCGGTCCTGGCGGTTTCAAGACCGACCCAACCGGTAGGGGGATAAAAAAACGGGCCTCACCGAAGCGAGGCCCGTTCACGCGTGAGCCGCCTGGGGCGAATTCCAGGGAGCGGCGGCTCACGTCAATCCGCGGTCACCGTCTTTCGGTTGATCCAGCCGAGCGCTCCACCCCACATGAGGTGAGCGAAGAGGAACACGACCGCATTCAGCTTCAGCATCACCGGATCGATCACGGGCAAAATCGCGTACCACATGACGACGAAGATGACGACGCCGTAGACCATGCCGGCAACGATCTGGCCGACCAGCGAGGGAAGCCTGGGTGCGATCCAGAATGCAAAAATGACGGCCAGGATGATGGAATTCATCATGTGGCCCATCATGCCGACAACGACGCCGATCAGAGTGAACGGGACCGGTATTGCGACATCCTGCAAATCTCTCAGAACCGTCGCGGCGATCGTCACCGGTGCTGCCCAGAATCCTGCTCCGCCGGGAATAATGGCCTCAACAATCATCTCCCACATGGCCATGACCATGCTGGCAATGATACCGGCAACCAACAGTTTCAAGGATAACGCCGGGGCGGTCGTTTGTTCGGTAAGTGCGGTTTTCTCAGTCATCTCAAATCTCCGTGCAGCATGTTTGGTCGAATCGATGCCTCCTCTGCTTGGATTTGCACGGACGCTGTCAAGGAGCGCCCTCGCAATGAAAGAGACTGCACGATGATTCCGACGGGGCGGGTTGCGCTCAGTCCGACTTGCGACGAGTTTTGGCCTTGTAGGCATCCAGAAGATCGTCGTCGACCGGCGCCGACGATTCGTCATCACCACCGTGCCCGAGCAACGCGACCGTAGCTCTCATCTGCCGCACAAACCGCCGACAGTGACGGCAGGCGAGGAGATGGGCCCTGATCTTCAGGCGGGTCACCAGATCCAGGTCACCCTCGATCAGGTCGCTTGCGCGGTTGGTGACTTCGCGGCAGTTCAACATCGAAAACTCCGACAAGCGCGCCGACCGAAAGGCCGGTCATGTGATTTTTGTCTTCTGAGAAAGGGAAACGTTACACCAGAGCTGAACAGCTTTGGTCTTGTCTTCCGGGCCCAGGATCCGATGGCGGATACGAGTCGCGTGGGTCGACCGGCGCCGCTCCGTTTTGGTGCGCTGCTGCCCAGCGGCGGTTGAACGGCAACTGCCAACCTCACCAGGCGATGGGCCGCTCGCCAAGTGATTCCAGATGGCGGTTGCAGGACACGAACGGGTTCTCCCGTCCCAGCACCTTCTCGGCGACGGCGGGATGATCCCGTGGAACCGTCGCCAGCGGCGCCTCGGGCCGGGTCAAGCCGGCGCGCTCAAGATTGCCGGCGGCGGCATCGCCGAAGCCAAGGAAGACGATCGGCCGACCCGAGCCGGCCAGATGGGCGAGCACCTTGACAATCAGCGGGCGCCAGATCGGCAGATGGCCGCGGGACTGGTGGGCGTCGACCGTGACGTCGAAGCGGGTCAGGGTCAGCGACGAGTTGAGCAGAAGCACGCCCTCGCCGACCCAGCGATCGGCAAGTTCGCCCGGATGCTCGAGGGCGATGTCGCCAGCCTCGATCGCGGCAAGTGTCCGCGGCCAATCGGCGAAGGATGCGGCGTAGCCGTCTCGCCGGTACGGGCGGCGCAGATGAGCTGGATGAACGCGCGCACGCTCGTGGAGAACATCTTGTCGAGTTCCGCCAGGTCGCAACATTGCCGGCTTCGAAGGCGCGGCCGGTCGAGAACCCTGGCTCGGGATAGGGGTCCTGCCCGAGGATGACACATCGCACCTCATCCGGCGCGATCCCGTCGAAAGCGCGCAGGAGGTGCGCACCGACCGGCGCGCGGGGGAAATGCCGGCCGCGTCGGCTGGGAAAGATCGGCTCCCACGGTTCCAGCCCAAGCGCGCCATCGGCATCGTCGAATCCGAGCCGGACGTCGGCCAAAACAATCGCGCCACACCGGCGGCAGGTCATCGTGCCAGCCGGCAAGGGTCTCTCGCATGGCTTGGACAAGCAAGATCGCCATGGATCTCATCTCACCCCGTTTTTCGCCGGTTCGCTCATGGACCGGTGATAAAATGGGAAGGGCGCGAACGCGGATTTCGGCTCGAATGAGGTCGCCGGCGCTTGCCCGCGTTTGTCGACTCGCCGCTCGGGTTTTAGGCGCCGGCAGTGGTTGGATCGAAGGTCCCACGGGCGGGATAGTTGCGCGCGATGATCATATCGATCGCTTCCAGCATTTCGGCATAGCTGAACCGATTGAACGGTGAGGTGCCGTAGATGGCGCTGTGGAGCGTGTAATCGGGGGCGATGAGGAAGGCCGCGGGCTCGGTGAACGGCGTCGCGGGTTCCGAGTCGCTGATCGGCGTAGAAGCGAACAGGTTCCAGGCGATCACATCGTCGATGCCGAGCCTGTAACCGACATCGAGCGCGGCCAGCCCCCAGCGTTGCTTGGCCTCGCCGGCACGTTCCGCGGTGTCCATGCTGACCGCCAGGGCACCGGCTCCACGCCGTTTCAGATGGCCAATTTTGCTGTTCATGTCGAGCAGGTGTCGGTGACAGCGCGGGCAATGAAGTCCCCGGTAAACGTCGAGCACAAAGAAATTGTCGATCGCCGTTTGGTGCAGATCGAATTCACCGCCGCCAACCAACGGAACTTTGAGTGGCGGTACCTTCATGCCCGGAAGCAGTCTGTCGTTCACCTCGTCACCTCCTCAATTGTGATCCGCCCCAGTGCCGCAGGCCCGTTGCGGACCTCCCTTTTGCCACGTCCCAATCGCCGACGCCGCTTTTCGGGCGACGCGATGACAGCGCCAATAGCATACAACCGACTGCCCGAGTTGCGGCATCGGCGCCGGCCCGGGCAAGCTTCAGGGCGGCTGACCGTTCGGCTCAACCCGCGATGGTTGGGGCGGCTGGCAGCGCCCAATCCCGGCGAAAATACTGATTCAACCGGCTTTGGCGGCCCCGTGAACGGCGTGAGGAGCGCTGACCGTGGACACCATTCCCAAAGCCTCGAACGCATTGGAGAACCTTGCGGTATCAGCCACGCTTGTGACGTCCGTAGAATGCGGGCGGGCGCCACCGACGCTGGCTTGACCCCTGGCACATCACCGGCGGCGACCGTTTTCAATCCCGAATTTTTGATTGCGGAGTGTTGCGCACGTTACCTCCAAGACCTCTCGCGTGCCCTAGTTTGCCAGCCAGCGAGTGATGCAAACCGCGCACCGATGAGGGCATTCATGTACTGGAAAAAGAGAATTGGAAAACCGGCCGGAACCGCGATTGCGGTCACCAGCGATCCGTCGTTCACGCAGGGCCGCGACGGCAAGACCGGCCTGACCATCGCAGTGCTTTCCATGGCCGGTGCCATCGGCCTGATGGCGCTCGGCCTTGCCGATGCCGATGCCGCGGTCGAGGACTGGCGGCTCAGCGAAATCGACGAGGGCACCAAGCCGGCCCTGGCGCTGACTCCCGACGGCGTTCCCGTCATCGTCTACATGCTGGAAGCTCAGAGCGGCTGGGTTCGCGTCGCCAATCGCCGGGACGGCGCATGGCGGATCGACGAGGTGGCGACGGGCTATTTCTATGGCCCGCCCGATATCGCCGTCGGCCCCGACGGCGTCGTCCACGCTGCTTATCACGATCATCAGGCGCCGCAATTCGAGCCATCCAAGGGCGATGCCGTCTATCTGCGCGGTGAAGGCGGCCAATGGTCGGCGGTGACCGCGGCCGATTCGGGCCATGACGGCTGGGACAACCGGATCACCGTGGACGGTTCCGGTCGCCCTCACATGGTCGGCGTCGATCCGCTCGAATTTGGCGGCACGGGGGTTGAATATTACGCTCGAAACGACGACGGCAGCTGGGCGGTCGAGCAGATCGGTAGCGGGCCGCAGACCTACAAACATGCTGTTTCGGTGGCGATCGACGCCGACGGGATCCCGTGGGTGAGCTACCACGACGGCAGCGCCATGGACCTCAAGCTCGCCCATCGCGGGACCGACGGCTGGCAGATCGAAACGGTCGATGACGGTGGCGAGACCGGTTTCTTCAACGAACTCGCCATCGACGCCAATGGCGGCCAGCACATCAGCTATTACGACCGGCTCAGCGCGACATCGGGCATCATCCGCTATGCCTTCCGCGACGGCGCCTCCGGCGCATGGCAGATCTCGGAAGTAGGTCGGCTGGACAACGTCTCTCTCGGTTTCACCGGGGCGCGCAACATCACCTCGATCAACCTCGACGACGACGGGCGCCCCTGGATTGCCTACTCCGACGAGAGCGTGCTCAAGCTCGGCCGGCTGGAGGGTGGCCAGTGGCAGGCCGAGACCGTGGTCGACGCGACCGACACGCCGCTTGGTCAGATCATCTCCCTCGACATCGACGGTGAGGGGCGGCCGCACATCGCCTACGCGCTGGTGACCAACAAGAGCCCGCTCAACGGTTCCATCTGGTACGCCACCCGCGACTGAGCGGCAGCGGCTTCGCGCGTTTCAGATCTTGCGCGCCAGGCTCATGCCGTCACCGATCGGGATCATCACCTTGTCGACGCGATCGTCGGCCGCGATTTTGGTGTTGAGCGCGCGGATGCTTCTCGTCGCCTGGTTGCGCACCTGAGCGTCGGCGACCGCGCCGCCGCGCAGCATGTTGTCGAAAACGATCAGGCCGCCGGACCGCACCAGCCGCAGGGCGCCCTCGTAATAGGCGTCATAGCCTTCCTTGTCGGCATCGATGAAGACGAAATCGAAGCGCCCGGACCAACCATCACCCTCCAGTGCCGCCATGGTGTCGGTGGCCGGCCCGATCCTGAGGTCGATCCTGTCGGTAACACCGGCCTCGCGCCAATATCGGCGACCGATGGCGGTCCATTCGTCGCTGACGTCGCAGGCGATCAATGTGCCGTCCGGCGGCAGGGCGAGCGCAGTCCACAGCGTGCTGTAACCGCAGAAGGTGCCGATCTCGAGGGCGGTGTGGGCGCCGATCAGTTTGACCAGGAAGGCCAGGAACTGCCCTTGTTCGGGAGCGATCTGCATGGCGCCGTTCGGCATCTCGGCGGTCAGCGCCCTCAGCCTGGCTGCAACCGGATGTTCCTGGTCACCGCAGCCGACCACATAGCTGTGCAAACGCTGGCCGAGACCGATGGTTTCGCGCGACATTTTATCTTCCTGACTTGAACCTGTTGCACCCTGCACGAGAACGACGTCTGGCGGCACAGGTGCTTGGAAAGAATCGGCCCCTGAACACCACAGCCACGCGGCGACCGCAACCGCTCATGCGACCGACCGTCCGCGCATTTCCAGCCGAGGTCCGGATCGTCGGAGCTCGCGCCTAGGCGCCAGCGACACCAGCTGCATGTCGACCTTGATCCCTCCCAGCTGGGCGAGCTGATTCAGCTTAACCTCGACGCTGGTCAGATCCCCGGCGGCGAAATCGAGCGACATACCCGCAAGTAAGTCTCGGGCGGTCGTCTCAACCGCCATTGCCGCGTGGCATGCGCCAAACCCGCCGTGAGAGCGGCCGCAAGCGCGATCTTGCTCACTCTGTTCATTCCAATTTTCTCCTGGTGCAGAACCATTCACGCGATCGCGACCGATCGCGACCCCGGGATCCGGGTCGTGGCAGGCAACCGCGACAGAAAACAGAATCCCGGCTAAACAAGCCCTTCCCACAGCTCACCGGGATACCTTCATGCCGATCCAGCTCTACGATCTCTGCGGCGCCGATTCCGACCTCAGATTCTCGCCCCATTGCTGGAAGGCCAGATTGGCCTTGGCGCACAAGGGGTTGGCGCACGAAACCATTCCGGTTCCGTTCACATCGGTGCCCGGGATCGGCGGCGGCGACTTCACCACTACCGTTCCGGTCATCGTCGACCAGGGTCGGATGGTCCGCGATTCCTTTGCCATTGCCGAGTATCTCGACCGGACCTATTCCGATCAGCCGCTGTTCGCAACGGGCGGTATCGCGATCGCCCGTTTCCTTGAGGCCTCGGTTCAGGCGGCCGCCCATCCGGTGGTCATTCGGATGATCGCCAAGGACATCCACGACGCGCTGGCACCGGCCGACCAGGCGTATTTCCGGCAAAGCCGCGAGAAGCGATTCGGCAGACCGCTGGATGAGGTCCAGGAGGGCGTCGAGGCACTGTCCGCCGATCTGGCCAAGGCCTACACGCCGGTGCGCCGGGCACTGGCTCACGCGCAATGGCTGGGCGGCAGCGGACCGCTGTTTGTCGACTATATCGCCGCCGGCGCGCTGATCTGGCTCTACGCGATCACCGGAAAAGCTCCGCTCGCCGCCGACGATGCGGTCGGACAGTGGTTCGACCGGATCCTGGATCTGTATGGCGGCCTGGTCCGCAACACCAAGATCGCCGCCACGGCGCGGTGAATCGCGGTCCATGCCGCAGCGACGGCCAGCGACGCTTCGACCGGGTAAATTCAACGGGGCGCCATGAAATTTCCGGTCAGCGTCAAGGGCATACTGCGCGAGCGCGACGCGGTGCTTTTCCTGCGCAACGAAAGAGATGAACTGGAGCTTCGCGGCGGTCGGCTTGAGCCGGGTGAAACCATCGAACACGCTGTGGCGAGAGAGATCCTGGAAGAGACCGGGATCATCGCCGAGGCGGTCGCCGTCACCCACGCCGGTGTCTTTGAAGTCACCCCCGACAAACACGTTCTGGTGATCATCTGTCGCTGCGTTCACCAGCCGAGCCCGATCTCGCTGAGCAACGAGCATATCGGACATGAATGGCTGCAGGTGGCTGACTTGGAGCGCCCCGATCTGCCCGGTTTCTATAGCAGGGCACTTGATCGCGAGTGATTGGAAAGCGCCCAACCGGAGAACGCAATCTCGACGCGGGCGAGCGGCTGCACTCTCAGTTGGTCACCACTGCATAGCGGACGATCCGATTGTTGTCGGAATCGGAGATGTAGTAGCGGCCGTCATGAACCGCGATCCCCTCGGGGTCGTCGAAGCGGCCGGGGCCGATGCCGGGAAGTCCGTTGCCGAGGACGCCAAGCAGGCTGCCGCCGTCGGGGCCGTCCGGGTCGATCATCAGGACGCGGTGGGCGTCCTGGTCGGCGACAATGATGCGTCCGAACTCGTCGAAATCCATATAGCGCGGCCCGATAAAACCAAACCTTGGATGGTCGACGACCTGCAACTGAACGAGGTCGGACGAATATTTGACCAGCCGTCGGTTGCCCATGTCGGCGACCCAGACGTTGCCGTCCCGGTCCTCGGCGACGTCGTGGGCGCCTAAGTGCCGGCCGGCGGTGGAGACCAGCGCACCATTGCTGAACGCTACAAGTGCGCCGCCGGACATGGTGTAGATTTTGCCGTTGGAGTGGGCCAACACACCCTCGGTGCGCGAAGCGGCCAGGGTCTGCGAGGGTTGCGGTTCGGTGGTGTCGAACGAATCGAAAACCAGCACCTGCCCCGCACCGGTCACCGAAACTGCGACGCGGCCGTTGGGACCAAATGAGATGTCGCGGACGGCCGACAGCCTGCCGTCGGCGATCACCTCGACCACTTCGAGCGTTTCGGCGTCCAGGACCGCGATCCTGGAGGCGAATTTATCGGCGACATAGAGGCGTCCGTCGGGGCCGATGGCGAGGTCGTGGGGATCGTTCAGCTCCGCCGGTCCGGCGAGTTCGAAGGCGGCGAACGGCCGGTTGCCGTCCTGGGCGACCGCCGGCCCGACCGCCAGCCCCAGGACGAGAAGCGACATCAGCCTGCGCATGGCGATATTCTCCTCAAATGCTCGCCCGGTCGGGCCGCCCGTGATCCGCAACAGGTCCGTTCTTCGGCCTGCCGGATCCGGTCCGACCACGCGCTCGCCATCACGGTAGTGGCAGACACAAGCGAGACCAATCGAACGCGCCATCAATATTTTATCAGACGCAGAGTTCCTTGGGCACGACGCGTCTCAGCAAACCGCCCCACAAATTGCGGGCGCCGACCTTGCCGCCGGCATTGGAGGCCAGCGGGCCGATGTCCGCTGGCAGCTTGTGCCGGCGCCGCCAACTGATTAATATCCACGTGGATAGCTATAATCTATCCGTTCGGATTGATTACGCGAGCGCAAGGTGGTCTGAAAATGGCGCGATCACGCAAAGTTGGCGCGGACACGGCGGTTTCCGGCGCCCGTGACCTGTTCTGGAAATATGGCTATGGCGCACTGGGCACCCGCCAGATCGAGGAAGAAGCCGGCCTGACGCGTTTCACGCTGCAGACCAGCCATGGCGGAAAGATGGGCTTGTTCGTGTCGGCCCTGGACTCGTACCTCGATCGGACGGAGAAGTTTCTGCCATCCCTGCTGGCCGATGGCCTCGGCGGCATCGTCGCCTTTTTTGAGTGGCGATCCCAACCGCGCGAATCGTGGGGCATCGGATCCTTCGGCTGCCTGATGCTGAATTCGCTGGTCGAGTTCCGCGGTGAGGACGCCGAGGTCAATGAGCGCGGCGAGCGCTATTTCGCGATCCTGCGGCACAGCTTCCGCGATGGACTGGCCGCCGCCCGCGACGCCGGCGACCTGCGGCCGGACATCGACATCGACGACAAGGCCGAAATCCTGATGGGCCTGGCGCTGGCGATGAACGTGATCATTCGGGCCGGCGGCGACAATGCCGCCGCATTGCCAGTGGCGGCATCGGCCATTGCGATGGTGCGAGGCTGGGCCAAGCAGCAGGCGACCGAGCGGATCAACCGAGACATTTGAGTCCAAACAAGCTTGTCGATGACTGGCTCGTAAAGCATTCCAATGTCTCGATAAGTTGATCCATCAGCAAAGAATCGAGGGGTTCGAAACGATAGATTCGAGCCGCTAGCCCGGCGGTTCCTCGGCGATATCCTCGGCCCACAGTTCCGGCTTCTCGTCAATGAACCGTTTCATCAGGGCGATGCAGTCGGGATCGTTGGCCAGGATGACCTCGACTCCGCGTTGGCGGAGAAAATCCTCGTTGCCACCGAAATTGACGTTCTCGCCGACCACCACGCGGGGGATGTCGAACTGGACGATGGTGCCGGCGCACATCATGCAGGGCGAGAGCGAGGTGTACAGGGTCATGCCACGATAGCTCAGCTGACGGCCGGCAGTGCGCAGGCAATCCATCTCGCCATGGGCGATCGGATCGCCCTTCTGGACGCGCTGGTTCCGGCCCGTGGCGATCAGGCGGCCGTCTTCGGCCAGCGCCTCGTCATAGGCGGTGCGCAGAAATCGTTGGTCGATCTTGGACAACATCGGTGAAACCCCTTTACACGCGTTCGCCGCGCCGGAACGGGACCAGCAGCGCCTGGGGATATGAAACGCCGGATCAGGTTTCGGCAAGCCCGAAAAAATCGTCCAGAAACGCCCGATACCAGACCTTCAACGACGGATCGTAGCGTATGAAGTCGGCGTCCTGGGTGGCCCGATCGGAGGCGCCCGGGCGCCCATAATTGCCAGCGAGCTCTCGCTGCCAGCGGTCGAGGATCGGCCTTGTGACCTCCGGGTGGAACTGGAAGGCGACAACGTGATCGTCGACGCCGAAGGCCTGAATGGGCCAGATCTCGCCTGCCGCCAACAGGGTCGCGCCCGGCGGCAGGTCAAAACCCTGGGCGTTGCCCGACAGGACAAACAGCCCGTCCGGGAACAGCCCGTCGGCGGCCGCGGTCGGACGCAAGCGGTGATAGCCGAAGGCGACCGCCCGTTGCGGATGCCAGTCGACGGCAGCACCGAGGCGACGGGCGATCAGCTGTGAACCCAGGCAAATGCCGAGCAGCGGCGTGGCGCGGTCCATCACCCGCGCGGCGAAGTCCATTTCCGTGCTCAAGTAAGGCTCGGCCTCGAGATCGGTGACCATTTGCGGACCGCCCATCAGCATGATGCCGTCGGCTTCGGCGGGTTCCGGCAGCGCCTCGCCGGCGAACGGCCGGACGCGATGAAGGGTGCAGCCGCGGGCGGCCAGATGGGACAGGCCGTCGTCGGGAACGGGCTGATCGCTGTGCTCGATGATGATGATCGTTTTCATTCAGGTGTCGTCCGCCGTTTCAGATCATGCACACCATCGTCATGCATTGGCTGGCGCTGGTCGGCTTGCGGATCTTTGATAGCGCCGTTGCGCATCCGATCAAGCCGGGCGGCCAATTGGGTGCATCGTCATTGATCCGTGCCTGCCGGATGAAGTACCGCTTCGGGCAATGAGCCAGAACACGCCTCTTCCGCGAATCGACAATCGCAGCGCCCGCGACATCTTTCTCGCCCGCCATGGCCTAGCCGACAATCCGCGCGCCAAGCAGTCGCGCGACGACCTGCTGGCGCTGATCAAACGGAACGGCTTCGTCCAGGTGGACACGATCAACACCGTGGCGCGTGCCCACGACATGATCCTGTTTGCCCGCAACCAGACCTACCGGCCCGTCCACCTCAAGCGGCTGCTCGAACAGGACCGCGCCCTGTTCGAGAACTGGACCCATGACGCGGCGATCATTCCGACCGAATTCTATCCCTATTGGTGCCCGCGTTTCGCGCGCAGCGCTGAGCGCATCAAAGAGCGTTGGACAAACTGGCGCCGCTCCGGATTTATCGAGAAGCTCGACGACATCCTGGCCCATATCGAACGCGACGGTCCGGCGATGGCGCGCCATCTGGGCACGGGCGAGAAGAAATCCAACGGCGGCTGGTGGGACTGGCACCCGTCCAAGACGGCGCTCGAATATCTGTGGCGGACCGGCGAGTTGGCCGTCACCCGGCGCGAGGGATTCCAGAAGGTCTACGATTTGACCGACCGGGTGGTGCCGGCCCGCCATCGGAAGTTCGCGCCCGACGAGGCGGCCTTCATCGACTGGGCCTGCGCGACCGCGCTCGACCGGCTCGGCTTCGCCTCGTCGGGCGACATCGCCGCCTTCTGGGGCTCGGTCACGCCCCAGGAGGCGGCCGCGTGGTGCCAACGCCAGCATGACGACAATCTCATCGAGGTTGAGATCGCCGGCGCGGACGGCGCAAAATCACGTCGAGCCTTCGCCCGACCCGATCTGCCCGACCTGGCGCGCGATGCCCCACCCGCTCCGGCGCGGGTTCGTATCCTGAGCCCGTTCGACCCTGTCCTGCGCGACCGCAAGCGCACCCAGCGCCTGTTCGGTTTCGACTACCGGATCGAGGTCTTCGTTCCCGCCGCCAAGCGCCGCTACGGCTATTACGTGTTTCCGATTCTGGAGGGCAACCGTCTGATCGGCCGGATCGATATGAAGTGTCGCCGCGACGACGAGACCCTGACCGTCGCCGGATTGTGGTGGGAGCCGAAGACCCGGCGATCGAAACAGCGCCTGGCCGGGCTGGACGCCGAACTCGATCGCTACCGCCGCTTCACCGGCAGCGCCCGCGTGGTGTGGGAGGCGTGAGGGTGGCTGGGAGATAAGAAACAGCGGTTCAGGAAGCAGCAGCATGTTCCGATTTCACCAGAGGCTCCCCGAGAAGAGTTGTGCCCAGCCGACTGCCCAGTTGTCGGGTATATTTTGCCGACACTCCTGTTGAGAACAACGCGATGACCAACCGGTTGACGTGCCGGCTCTTGCTAGCCGCCGCTTTCTTCAGCATCGCTTTGCCCCCGGCGTCGGCGGATTCATTGCTGGAAACCGCGATCCGATCCCGGGACGTCGCCCAACTGACAACCGTCCTTGATCGCGGCGCGGACCCCGACGAAGTCTTCCCCGTATTTGGCATGTCGGCCCTCATGCTGGCCGCCATCCACGGGCGCGCCGACATGGTGGACCTGCTGCTGGAGCGCGGGGCGGACCCAAACTGGGCCCACGAGCGCGGCTACTCGGCGCTCTCGGCGGCCGTGCGCAGTTGTGCCAGTGGATGGAACGTCGTCGAGCGCCTGCTCGCCGCCGGTGCCGATATCGACAACCGATCGGGCGATTCGCTGACCCCGCTGATGGTGTCGATCCAGGAGGAGCGGCCGACCTTCTTCTGGAACCTTCTGGAACACGGTGCCGACATCAACGCGGTCAACGCCTACGGCGAGGGTTCCTTGAATTATGCCATCTACTATGGCCGGTCCGATTACATAGCCGCGCTTCTTGATCGAGGGGTCGACACCGGTCCCATGCGGCTGCTCTTCACGACCGGCGAGAAATACTACCCGAACTTCGGCGCCGCCAGGCCGCACGCGGTCGACTGCGCCCGCTAGGTGCTGTTGACAGTTAACGGTTTATTAATGGCGGTTGTGATTCAAGCAAGACCTGGGTGTGGAGGAGGAACCGGTCATGCTTCGCAGGGAATTGACGGACGTTCAATGGGAACGGATATCGGATTTGGTACCCGGCAAGGCGTCGGATTGCGGATCCACGGGACGGGACAATCGTCTGTTCGTGGATGCGGTATTGTGGATTGCACGCACGAGTTCGCCATGGCGCGACCTGCCGGACGCGTTCGGCAATTGGAACAGCGTGTACGTGCGCTTTTCCCGGTGGGCCAAACAAGGGGCATGGGAGAGTCTTTTCAAGGCCTTGGTGGACGATCCGGACTTCGAATACCTGATCATCGATTCAACCATTGTGCGGGCACATCAACATGCGTCGGGCGCAAAAGGGGGACTCAAAATCAGGCCATCGGACGTTCGCGCGGCGGCTTGACGAGCAAGGTTCACATCGCTGTCGATGGGCTCGGCAATCCATTACGGTTCATCCTTACCGGCGGTCAGGTAGGCGATGTCACCCAGGCTGAAGAGTTGATCGCCGACGTGGCCGGCGCAAACCTCATCGCCGACACGGCCTATGATGCCGATCATCTCCGCGCCCGTCTCAACGATGCCGGAATAGTGGCGGTGATCCCATCCAACCCGTCACGGGCGCAAGCCATCCCCTACGATGCCGAACTCTACAAAGAAAGACATCTCGTCGAATGTTACATAAACAAAATCAAACACTTCCGGCGCATCGCCACGCGCTATGAAAAAACCGCAACGGCCTACATGGCCATGCTGTTTCTTGTCGGTGCCATCATCTGGCTCCGATAACTGTCAACAGGACCTAACGCACCCTGCACTTTTAGAAGGCGCTCAATCTGGGGCACATTTCGTTCCACCTACGTTCCGGGAGAACGAAACGAGGCCAATCGCTGGCGCCGAATTCTGATTTGATTTCGGCCGTCACGTTGAGCGCTACTCAGACCGGGTGTTTGGATCCATCAACTGTAGTTTCTTCGGGCTGATCCGGAGGCCCGGAGTCGCTCACTTCATCTTTTTTGCTGGCTGATTTTTCTGCTTTTGCCTGCAAACGAGCGGCCTTCTTTGCTGCCTTGGCTCTGGCGCGCTGAGACCTCTCAAAACCATAGTTGGGTTTTCGTGGCATTTAGGCTCCAAAGGTTCTGTGCTGCGCAAAGCTATTGGGCTGACTTCTCGGCGCGGTCTTCAGCCTCCTTGGCGAGTCGTAAGGCTCTGAGCCGCGCCGTGTTCTCGCTGATCGCGCGCTCAGCCTCTTCTTGCTCGCTGAGGACTTTGAGTTGCCGTTTCTCAAGTGCGGCGAAGCGGTTTTCCGCACGGGCTCGCGATGCACTAATCATATTTGGAATCTCATGAAAGTGGACGACAGCGCCGCAGAATGCAGCGCTGCCTTTGACCTAGCTGACGATCTGAATATTCGTCGCAGACGTTTTACCATCCCGACCCTCTTCCAGCTCGTAGGTGACCTTTTGTCCCTCGGCTAGGCCGGTGATACCGGCGCGCTCCAGCGCCGTGATGTGGACGAAAGCATCTTTGCTACCATCCTCGGGCTCAATGAAACCGAAGCCTTTGTTAGTGTTGAAGAACTTGACTGTACCTTTGATCATCGCTGATACCTTTCGATGCTTTTACGCCCGCTGCTGTGAGCGAACTGGCATTTCCCTCATCCGCGCACGTGCGAAGAAGGCCAACGTTCGCAAAATCAAAGGGAAGCCAAACGTACGGGCAAGCCGCGTGATCAGTTAGCCAATGACGGCTTGAAAACGTATGCGCGTGTATGTGGTGGCCAATTGCATCTGAATCAAGGTCGTCACCAACGATCTTAGCCGACGAAGCACCGCTCGAAGATCGCGGTTGCTGAACCATCCGCCATGTCATTCAGGTGAATTTCAGCGCGCTCAACGAACACATGGCCGCGGGGACGCCATCCATGCGAGCTGACGCGACAACATGGCCGGACAATCGACAACGCGGAGATAGTGACAATTGCGCAACAGTCTTTTCAGGAATGCCGACAAAGGGCACAAGACTGGCGACAATGGCCGAATCGGTGCGCATAATGGCGAATCTGGGCAATGTTCGGCTGGAGTGGGCGTGAAATCAGCTCTGTTCATCGGCACTGCGACCTGTGCGCTGCTGGCGGCCGGGCCGACGAGCGCATTCGGCGACGAGCCCTTTTTTGCCGTCTCGGGTGGGCTGAATTTTGTCGCACCCATCACGTTGACGCCAAGCAGCGCAACCTACGATCCGCGTGATCTCGAGTTCGACGCCGGCTTCGTCGGATCCGCATCCTTCGGTCACCGGCTCAACGGCGCGCTGCGGATCGAGGGCGAACTCTCTTACCGCGACAACACCATTGCCGGCGTCACCATCCAGACCGAAGGCCCACAAATTCTCAACGGCGGCAGCATCAGGGCCTTCGGCATCATGGCCAATGGCTGGATCGATATCCCCACCGGCACCAGGGTGACGCCGTATTTCGGCGGCGGCGCCGGCGGTGCTCATATCAACCTGGCGGTCGACACTAGCCTGGGCGGCGGTGCCGGCTGCACTCCCTGCACCCATATTGACTATGACGGATCGGACTGGGTGTTCGCCTATCAGTTCGGGGCCGGTATCGGGATCGCGAATTCCAACGGCGCCGAGTTCACGTTCGACTACCGCTATTTTCATGCCGACGGCTTTACCGTTCCCGCCACCTTGGGGCCCGGAGGACCGGGCACCACCACCGACTATTCGGCCCACAGTGCCATGTGTGGACGGCTCCGAGTTGGCAAGGG
The DNA here is from genome assembly GCA_963663975.2 of uncultured Bauldia sp. Classification (GTDB taxonomy): domain Bacteria; phylum Pseudomonadota; class Alphaproteobacteria; order Rhizobiales; family Kaistiaceae; genus JANQRX01. The sequence continues at coordinate 925,501 of CAXXRA010000015.1, forward strand.
TTTTCTGAACGATATCGCACGGGCTGGTCGGAGCTGCCATGTGTTCGGCCTGTTGATGCGGCGTCTTCAAATGGCCGCTGGCCATAATGCTCTCCGCGAGATCGGGTCCCGGTCATAAGCACGCGCTCTTTAGGCGCCGTGGCACTTGTGGGTTGTCCCGATCTCATGGGCCGACTGGCTTGGGTGCGTTATCTGTTCACTGCCCTTTCCAACCTCGTTTGCAGGACATCGTCTCCTGCGCGTCTCGATTGCTCCTACGTAGCTACAGGCTGTGGGGCCCGATATTTCTCATTGCGCGCCATCATCGCCCAGGCGATCCGGGCAATCTTGTTGGCCAAGGCGATGGCAGCGACCTTGATTGATCGCCGCTCCATGAGCCGGACCAGCCAGGGGTGGCGGGTGTAGCCTAACTGTTTGGCTCGCTTGATCACGGATAGTGCCCCAACGAATAGTAGTCGCCGCAGGTAGCGATTGCCCGCCTTCGAGATCGAGCCGAGACGCTCCTTGCCGCCGGTGGAGGATTGCTTTGGCACCAGCCCGATCCAGGCACTCAGATCACGCCCTGAACGGAAGACGTGGGGATCGGGGATGCTGGCAACAAGGGCCGTAGCGATGAGCGGGCCAACACCGGGAATGGCTTCAAGGCGCTTGCTGGTCTTGCTGCTCCGGTGGGAGACGAGAATGCGCCGATCCGCATCTCGGATCTGCCGCTTCACCAGCTCAAGCTGTGCCGCCAGGGCCATCAGGCAGTCGCGTGCTGCCGATGGAAGGCGGTCATCCTCCCCCTTGGCGATGAGAGCCAGCAATTGCTCAACACCATGGCGCCCGACACCGGCAACAATACCGAACTCGGCCAGGTGGGCGCGGATTGCGTTGATCAGTGTCGTGCGCTGGCGAACGAACAAGTGCCGGGTCCGGTGAAGCATCAAGACCGATTGCTGCTCGGGGGTCTTGATCGGCACGAAGCGCATGGTCGGGCGTTGGACCGCCTCGCAGATGGCTTCAGCATCAGCCGCATCGTTCTTGTTCCGCTTCACGTAGGGCTTCACATAGCGTGGCGGCATCATCCGCACCTCATGGCCCAGTTGCTCAAGCTCCCGCGCCCAGTGGTGTGACGTTGCACACGCCTCCATCCCTACCAGGCAGCGCGGCAACTTCTCAAAGAACGGCAGAACAGACCGGCGTCTCAATTGCCGGCGGACCACAGGCTCACCTGTTGCATCGATGCCGTGGACCTGGAAAACACTCTTCGCCAGATCAATTCCGATGGTGGTAACGTCTTTCATGGATGGCTCCTTCCTCGCGGTTCCTTAAACACCGCACTGTGGCACCTTCAGATGCCGGTGGAGGAGCCGTCCACAGCATCATGTTCGGATTCAGGGTGCCGATCGGCGGGTCTCCCTGACCGGAGCGTTCACGGCTACGCAACCGCTTCGTCGACCCGACTGACAAACTCCTCGAACTTGCCGCTCTCGCCACGGGCGATCTCGTCCGGATAGCTGAAGGTGATCTCGAAGGGCGCCGGCAGACGGGCCCGGACGATTTTGCGCACCGCATCCTCCTCGGCCGCCGTGAGGCGCCGGTCGGCGACCAGCCGACCCTCCAGTCGCTTGACCGAATGCTGAATGAACTGCACCTGGGTAACCGGGGCGATGTCGGCATAAAATTTGACGCCGAAGGACGGCCAGATGGTTGAGCCGTCCGGCAACCGCATCATGTTGCGATGGCGTCCGAGCACCTGCTTGATGACGGGCAGCCCACGGCCACAGCGGCAGGTCCGACCGACCGTCGCGTGGTCGCCGATCTCGTATCGGATCAGCGGCATGGCGTAGTTGTGGAGGGGCGTCACGACGACCCGTCCGGTTTGTCCGATCAGACAGGGTTGTCCTTCCTCATCGACGATCTCCACCAACAGCGATTCGGACTGAACGTGATAGGCCTCGCTGATCGGGCATTGCAGCGCGATCGCTCCCACCTCATAGGCCGAGTAGACGTCGTAGATCTCCGCGCCGAACGCCCGTCGCGCCATCCCCCGCAGGCCCTCCGGATGGGCCTCGCCGACGGTGAGGATGCGCTTCAGCGGTTTCGGGCGATTTCGGCCGGCCAGGATATGCCGGCTGAGCGCCATCAAATTGCTCGGGAACGTCATCAGCACCCGCGGCGCCCGATCGGCCAACCACGCGACTTGATCGTGGATGGGCGTGGCTACGGTCAGCCCGGCGACGGCACCGGTTTCTGATGGCAGCGTCATGTCATCCACCCACCGTTCAGCGGAGAAGCCGTCGGGATAATCGGCGACGCCACCGGGGTATCTTCTGATCGCTGCCAGTGGCAGGTCGAACCGGTTCAACGCCCACAGCTGGGAGCGGAAGGACAAGGCGGTGTGCCAGTTGCGCGAAAGCTCCGTGTGCAGCACCTCCACCGGACGACCGGTCGAGCCGGAGGAGCGGGTCCGTGAGGTCTCGCCATGTTGTGCCGGAACGTTCCGGGCAACCAGTTCATCGCCGCGACGCTGTAGATCGGCCCTGGTCAGAATCGGCACGCCGGACCACACGGCGGGATCGAATTCGGAATCAGTGCCAAGGCCGGACAGAGCGCGCCTGTAGTAGGGCACCTCGTCGGTCGCATGCCGTAGAAGCGCCTCGAGCTGCCGCAATTGAAGGCCGGCGTGCCGCTCCGTGTCATACCACTGGCTCTGTTCGAGGAGTTCCTGGAATTTCCAGGCGGCGGCCGCTCCGGCGGTTGTCAGCGAGTGCCGGCGCGCCCAAGTGTAGCCTGGGGAGGATCTGCGCCTGACCACGTTCGAGCCGCCTAGATTGCCGGACGAGCGGGCGGCGCTGGAGGCCGTCTGCGTCGGCCCTGTTCGATCGCCGATGAACGCCGAAGACGGCTCAGGTTTGGGCCGCAGGACCGCCGCACGTCAGATTGAACTGGTAGACGTTGCTCACCCCGTCACGACGTACTTTCACAGTACCGGTTGCGCCGACGAACACGCCGGTGCCGCCGGTGATCCTGGACGGAAGATCGCTGCCAGCGACCCGCTGCTTGGTGGTGAAGACCGCACCATTGGAAAACACGTTGACCGTCTCGGTGATCCGCTCGAGGTCATTGCCGTCGGCGTCGAATTTCTCGATCGTGCCGACGAAGAACCGCTGCCCGACCTGATCACCGCCGACGTCCAGCAACACCCGCGAGCCGATCAGTCTGTCGCCCGGCGTCGTCGCCGACCCGTCGGCGTTGTAGTCGATCCGGTGAAACTCGCGAAACTCGCCGCTGCTGTAGACGTCAAACGGCTTGCAGGTCAGCTCTTCGGCGGCGATCGCGTTTGCCGATGACGCCACGATGGCCGCCGCCGCCAGCCATGCCAAGTGATCAAAATTTCTCATGAAAGCCCGTCCCCGTTGTCTGGGTGACAACCCGATCGCTCAATTCCGTTGCGATTCCAAGGTCAACCTGTATGGCCAAGCCGGCGCTTTTTGCGGTCCCTCGCCGGACGGTTGCCGTTCGTGGGACTATGGCTTGAAACCGTCAAGCGCGCAAATCTCAGCGGCGATGGGAGGCGTGAGGAGGGCGCGCTGACCCCGCTCATGGTGCCGATCCAGGAGGAGCGGCCGAGCTTCTTCTGGAACCTTCTGAAACACGGTGCCGACATCAACGCGGTCAACGCTTACGGCGAGGGCGCATTGAACGACGCCATCTACTATCGCCGGTCCGATTACGTTGCTGCTCTACTGCACCCAGGCGTGGATATCGGTCCCATGCGCCTGCTCTTCACAACGGGCGAGAAATACGACCCGAACTTCGGTGCTGCCAGGCCGCATACGATGGACTGCGCGAGATGACGGCGCACTTCTTCACACCCGGCGAACACCACGACTTCAATCCGCGTGTCGCCGCCGAACTTGTAACCAGGAAGTAACCGCGGGCATTTTTGGCACCTCAAATCGGCATCAAAATCAGCCCGATTTCGAGGCCCAAACAGCCACAGAAACCGCACGGTTCCGCCATTTTCGAGAATTTCGGAGTTTGGAGCGGGCGATGGGATTCGAACCCACGACCCCAACCTTGGCAAGCCGGAAATTGCGGCGTTCGCCTGGTGCGCGTCAGTGCACTCTAGTCAGCTCCAGTGCGCCGGAAGGCGCGGGACGACGGGGGCTCGATGGGATGAGAAATCTGAAATCCAGCGAACTGCAGTGAAATACGCGGGACTCGGGTGAAGGCAGGAAACTGTAACCGCGGTGCAACCGACGAGCGTACTTAATCACTCGGCAGCAGAAGCGCGGTTGATGGAGGCCTTCCGTCCCGATGATGTCCGCGCCGGCGTCCGCGCTGCGCTCGAGCGTGGCACCATTGACGCCGACCGCCGCGGCTCGACATGACCGTCTATCCCTACCTGCCGAGGGCCCATGTCGCCGCAACCTCACCGGCCCAAGAAAAAATGGAGTCGACTTCGGTTCGAGATCGGCTAATCTCTGCCGAGAATTGTTGGTGGTGAGTGGTCGGGAAATGACCTTTGCGGCGCTGGCCAGGGCGAGTCCGTCATGAAAATGAGCGGGGCGAAGACGCAAATATTTTTGCTGGCCATGGTGTCGTGTTTTTTTGGCCTTGCCATGCACGTTGCCTGGGCGGAACAGAAAACTGTAGTCATTGGAAGCGGTGGGCCAATTGCCTGGGCGGAACAGAAAACTGTAGTCATTGGAAGCGGTGGGCCAACCGGAGTCTATAATCCGGTCGCCGTTGCAATTTGCCGCTTGTTCAACGTCAAGCACGCCTCCCGCGGCTACGGCTGTTTGGTCGAGTCCACGGCCGGATCGATCCAGAACCTGAAGATGCTCCGCGACGGCTCGGCGAATTTCGCAATAGTTCAGTCAGACTGGCAGTCACATTCTTTCAACGGCACCGACGTGTTTGAGGACACCGGCCCGCATGAGGAACTTCGATCAGTTTTTTCGCTCTACTCCGAATCGTTCACGGTAGTCGCAAGGGCCGGTTCTGGGATAACGCGTATTGAGGATCTTCAAGAGCGTCGGGTAAACATTGGCAATCCCGGGTCCGGGCAGCGTGCCACCATGGAACTTGTCATGAAGGCGTACGGATCGACCCGCTTCACCTTTTCGTCAACCCGCGAATTCAGCTCCGAGTTTCAAGCCCAGGCTCTTTGCGATCAAGAAGTCGACGCCATCGTTTTTGTCGCAGGTCACCCATCCGGCACCATCAAATCCGCGGCTCAGGCCTGCAACACAAACTTTGTCGTCGTCGATGGCCCGACGATTGAAAAACTGGTTGAGGAAAACAACTACTACCGCCAAACAACTATTCCTGCCAGCGTGTACCGAGGTCAGTCAAGCGACATTCCGAACCTTTGGCGTGAACGCGACGATGGTCACGACTTCTGACACTTCGGCAGAGTTGGTCGAGGCGATGCTGATCACTGTGTTCGAAGATCTTTCAAAGCTGAAAAGAATTCACCCAGCCCTCGCCAATCTGGAGGCCGAAGATATGAGGCGCGATATCATGCCAGCGCCTCTCCACGACGCTGCCACAGAATATTATCGGCTGACGGTCAATTGACGATGCTCAAGGCCCTCTGGTGTTTGCAGTGGGCGGATAATGCAGCGGCGGCCAGCGCTTGTGAGTGCCGCGTGCCATGACTCGTGGGGCCTCGACCGCGCCGACGTATTCGGCAGAATTTTCTGCTCGGCAGAGTTCTCTTCATCAAATTTGGGCAGTTGTACGCTGCGTTGCCTTGTTTGTTTGTTGTGCTTTTGCCGCCCAAGCGCGCAGCAAGACGAACGGCTGACGATTGCAGTTGCTGGACCAATGTCGGGCGACAGTGCTCATCTCGGCGAGGCGATGATCAACGCGGTGCAGGTGCGGGTCGATGAATTCAACGCAGGCGACGGCCTCAACGGGAAGCTCATCGACATTTCGGTTTATGATGACGAGAATTCGCCCGACAAGGCCGTCGAAATAGCGAAAGAGATCGCGGCTCATGGAGAGATATTGTTGGTTATTGGCCACCGGACGAGTGGGGCGTCGATCGCCGCGGCTCCAATTTATCAGGAGAACCGAATACCGGCTATTTCGGGCACCGCGACGGCAGATGAGCTCACGTTGAATAACCCGTGGTATTTTCGCGTTGTCTACAGCAATCGTCTGCAGGCCGACTTTATTGCCAACTATATCAATAGTATTCTAGAGTACAAAACAGCTACCCTTGTTTCCACGGATAGCGTTTACACAAAATCTCTGGCGAACGCGTTTTCCTCATCGGTTGACGCGCTGCCCCTCGAAATCTCCCATCGCTTCGAAGTTGATGGCGCAAGCCCAGATATCGACCTCGACATGGCCGATATAGTTGCCGCGCTTTCTCTCGCGCCGGACAGCGGCATCGTATTCCTGGGCATGAACGCCGCCAACGCAGCGCATTTTGTTCGGGAGATGCGGAATTCTGGCTTTGCTTTGCCGGTGATCGGTCCCGACTCGATCAATCAACGGTTCCCGAGCAATTTCGAGCCAGACCCAATCCTCAAAACCAGCCCCAGGCTCGCCTGCATACCGCACTGGGGTATGTCCTCCCAAGGAAAAAAGAGTGAGGTGCCTGTCGGAACTCGCCGGTGAAATCGGAACCATCGAGCGCTTCCGGAGCGAGGCCAGCCTGGCCTTGTATCTCGGCATGGCCAGGCTCGATAACAGTTCCGGCAAGTACCGCGGGTCAAAGGCGCCAAAGCATGTCAACGCCCGCGCAAGGCGGCGATGATGACCGCCGTCGATCACCATCGCAAACGGGTCCCGCAATCGCAGCGCTACTACGAGAAAAAACGCGCCGAGAGCAAGAGTCACAACCAAGCCATCCGCGCCCTCGGCCGACACCTCTGCCGCGTCATCTTCAAGATGCTCAGCCAAGAACGCACCCATAGGATCGATCCCCGACCAAAAACCCGAAGCATTCTTTCAAATCCCCTCTTCCAAATTCCGGCGGGATGTTCAGAAGCGGAATTGTCGCATGGCTAATTCGACGTCCGCTTCACCCCCGAAAGCGGTCGTGCGCTGGTCACTTCAGGAACACCTCCGCCGCGGCACGCCGCCGCCCTGTTCCTCCGGCCAAAGTGCTTCCGTGTGCCGCACTTACCTAGCGCGGCGTTGGGTAACCTCGCACTACGGCCTTAAGCTCGTATATCATCACGAAAAATTTCACCGCAGTCGAAGCGTTGGCTTGATTGCCCGCCACATTATTACAATCGGTAATCTGATTATCAGGCCAATCGGCAACCAGAATGCCCAGGCAGGGAAGAGCATTGCGCTTGCCAGAATTGGCCATGAGCAAACGAGAATAAGCGTTTTTGTCGTACTCATTGTTGAATCGATCCGGCTAGCAGTGATGACCCCACGATTTTATATCGGGCGATATTTTGACAACGATATTTTGTCGCAAAGCGGACACTTCTGGCGCAGGAGCATGATCTCGGACGCTTGGCACACCGCCGCGACCTGTCCCGTGCCACACGCCGTGCCGGGTGCTGTGCCTTGACGACCTTCTAGCGCGAGCCCCGAGCGACGGGGCCTCGCGCCGTGCCGCTACCCAGACGAAATTGTGCAAGGAACGGCAAGAGCGCACTCAATCGCACACCACGAACACCACGATTTCAATCCCCCTGTTTCGCTTGAACTTGTAACCCGTTGGTAACTACGGCCATTTCGGACCCCTCTAATGACCCTTGATTCGACTCTGAATCCGACGCTCACACAGTCCGGCAAACCGCCCTGTTCCGCCACTTTCGAGAATTTTGGAGTTTGGAGCGGGCGATGGGATCTCGACCCGTCTGCCCATAATCGGCGCCATTACCTCAGCCTCTGTGAGCCACAACTCGCTCGCGATGCAACGTGTAGAGCCCGGTAGCCACAATTAAGAGCGCACCGACCCACGTCCAAAGGTCAGGTAATTCCGCGAATACAAGGTAGCCGTACATCGTGCTCCAGATGAGCAGAGTGTAGAAAACAGGTGCGACGACGACCGTTTGCGCAACTTCAACGGATTTGATGATCAGCAGTTCGGCAAGAGCGGCCAAACTGGCCATGCCCACCAGAAGCCCGACTTCCAGCGTTGTCTCGGGCCATTGCCAAACAAACGGCACAGGTATGGACAGCACGAAGCTGCCTGCAAGTGCCGTGTAGGCAACTGTGGTTACCGTGGGGTCGGAGCCGCTCAGCAGACGCGACATGATTTGACGCGCGGCGAAGAATAACGCCGCCAGCAGCACCAGCATCACGGCCGGGTGGATGACCCCGAGGCCGGGCCGAATGATGATCATAGCCCCCAGAAACCCTATGACCACGGCAGTCCAGCGGCGCACGCCAACCGGTTCCCGCAAAACAAGTGCGCCGAGGATTGTCACGATAAACGGCGCAACGAAGGTCACCGCCACCGCATCGGCCAGCGGTACGAAACTGAGGGCGATGATGAACAGAGTGGCCGAGCCTGCCGTGACGGCTCCACGCGCGATCTGCAGGCCCGGATATCGGGTGTGCAATACCGAGGTCCCGCGAAATCCCAGTAGAACGACAACCCCTATCAGCAGCCCCAACTGCCGCGACCAGGTGATCTGAATCGGGTGCAACGTTTCGGTCAGAAGCTTCGCCTGAATATCGACGGCGGAGAACACGAACATGCCAGCGGCCATATACGCGATGCCCAATCCGCTTTCTGACCGTCTTGGGCCAGACGGTGGCGTTACCGGCGAGGCTTGAGTGACCGAAATGCTGTGATCTCCTTCCCGTCGTGCCTCGCGACAGGAAGGCCCGCCGCCTTTAGCCGCGGGAAGACTTGCCCCGACGCCGCACCGAAATCAACGGCGGCGGAGCTAATTCCCCTTTCGTTCTCGGAGAACGAATCGAGGCCCCAAAATTCGACTGCTATCGGGGCTTAAGAGTCGGTTACCTATCCGACCAGCAACTTGCATTTCAGCGGATTTCCCAGCACCCCGCGAACACCACGACTTCAATTCGCCTGCAGCGCCCGAACCTGTAACCAGGAGGTAACCGCGGGCCTTTCGGGCACCTCGTAACAGCCCCGAATCGATCCTGATTCCGAAGCTGAAATAGCCACAGAAACCGCTGCCTTCCGCCACTTTCGCAATTTTTGGAGTTTGGAGCGGGCGATGGGATTCGAACCCACGACCCCAACCTTGGCAAGGTTGTGCTCTACCCCTGAGCTACACCCGCCCGCTCCGCCGGTCGTCGCCGGATAAGCGGCTTATATCGTTGCCGACCGGGTCAAGGCAATACGGCAATACGCCTGACCTCAAGCGTGCGTTGCGACGCGGCTGGGGACTGCTCAGTGCCATTCGCGCAGCTCCTCCACCCGACGGCAGCCCCCCGCTCCACATCGCCGCCGCGCTCGCCTAATGTGGGCGCCGTCGTGATTGCAACGGACCCGCCTCTCATGCCCGCCACCCCCGACGACCTCATGGCCATGCTCGACCGGCTCGCCATCGCCACCACCACGGTCGACCATCCGCCGCTCCACACGGTCGAGGAATCGCGGGCGCTGCGCGGCGATATCCCCGGCGCCCACACCAAGAACCTGTTCGTCAAGGACAAGAAGGGCGGCCTGTTCCTGATCACCGCGCTGGAGGACACCGCCATCAATCTGAAGGCGGTCCACCGTCATATCGGCGCCACGGGCCGGGTCTCGTTCGGCCGGGCGGAGGTGTTGATGGAGGCGCTGGGCGTGGCTCCCGGCGCGGTCACCGCCTTCGCCCTGATCAACGACGGCGCCGGCCGGGTGTCGTTCACGATCGACCAGGCGCTGATGGAGCACACCACCGTCAACTGCCATCCGCTGGTCAACACCAGCACCACGACGATTAGCACCGCCGATTTGATCGCCTTCGCCAGGGCCACCGGTCACGAGCCGCAGGTCGTCGCTCTCGGCGAGGTCTAGCCCGGACGTTTCTCGGTCCGGCAAAAAAAGCCGAGGCGGTTGATGGGGAAGCGGCCGATGATGGGCTGGGCGGCAGGCTTGCGGTCGGCTCGAAGAATTGTTGACGCGGTCCGTCCTGGTCGGGATTGTCGTGGGGACCTATCGGGAAGCGCGGAAGTTACGGGTCTTTTCGAGCGCTTGCCTGGCAGAACTACCGGCAACGTCTTCATCATGAAGGCCAGCGGACTCAAGGACCAGCTGGTGGACGCGGCCGAGGCGATGCTGGCCGCCGGCGACACCGCCGGGGCGGGGCGGCAGTTCGCCGCCGCGCTGTCGGTTAAACCGGATTCGGTCGCTGCCATCGCCGGCATTGCCAAGGTCCACCTCGTCGACGGCAACCTCGCCGCGGCGAAGGAGGCGCTGGCTGCGCTGCCCGATTCGGTTGCCGACGATCCGGCCGTCAGCGCCGTCAGGGCGCAGTTGAAACTCACTGAGCAAAGCGCCGATATCGGCGATGCCGACACCCTGCGCCAGCGCCTCACCGACAATCCGGCCGATCATGAGGCCAGGTTTGAGCTGGCGCTTTTGCACAACACGCAAGGCGAACGGGAAGAGGCAGCCGAGCAACTCCTTGACATCATGGCGCAGGACCGTAATTGGCAGGAGGAGAAGGCGCGCAAGCAGCTTCTTGAGTTTTTCGAGGCGTGGGGCCCGACCGACGCCGCAACGCTCTCCGGCAGGCGGCGCCTATCGTCACTTCTGTTTGCCTGAGGCGACGCCTATGAAAGCCGGCAACTACAGCTATCCTGGACCCGATCAGTTGCCGGACATCCTGCCGGTCTTTCCCCTTCCCGCCGCACTGCTGCTGCCTCGCGCCGACATGCCGCTCAACATTTTCGAGCCGCGCTATCTGGCGATGATCGACCATGCCCTGTGCACCGACCGGGTGATCGGCATGATCCAGCCGGGCAATGGCAACGGCCCGTGCGACCACAGCAACGGCCTTGTCGAGGTCGGATGCGCCGGCCGCATCACCTCGTTCGCCGAGACCGGCGACAACCGCTACCTGATTACCCTGACCGGCATCGCCCGCTTCAGGATCGTCGAGGAGATCGCCAGCGACCAGACCTTCCGGCTGTGCCGCGTCTGCGCCCGCAACTTCGCCGAGGATTTCTCTTCCGCCGACGAGGCATCGGTCGATCGCCAGAGCGTGCTGAAGACATTCCGCGAGTATCTTTCGGCCAACAATCTCCAGGCCGACTGGGACAGCGTCGATCGCGCCTCCAACGAAATCCTGATCAACGCACTGGCGATGCAATATTTCCGGAGTTTGATCCCGCTTACTCGTTGTTGATTTTCATTGAAATACAGTAGTTTATATGATTGACTTCGGTTACGGACAGCTACCAACGGGTTCTCGTCGTTGCTTCCCCGTGCTTCCCTCTTGCTTCCCCATAAAGGAGCGTCAGTCGGGGAAGCGCGGGCACTGGAACCCCGATGCCAAAGATCACCAAGCGTTTAGCGGACCGGCTTGAGCCCGACCCTGACGGGCGTGATCGGTTCTTTTGGGATAGCGGCGATGGTGCGACCAAAGGCTTTGGCGTCCGCGTCAAGCCGTCCGGTGTTTCGTCCTACATCGTACAGTACCGGAACAAGGGCGGGCGCACTCGTCGTCTTGCACTTGGTCGCGTTGGGGTGCTGACGCCCGACGGCGCTCGTAGCATGGCCAAAGACCGACTCGGCGAGGTTGCAAACGGCGGCGATCCATCTGCCGACCGCAGCATCGCGCGCAAGAGCATGACGGTCGCAAGCCTCTGCGATTTGTATCTAGAACAAGCCGCCGCCGGCATCCTCATCGGTCGTCGCGGACAACCTATCAAGCGGTCGACACTGGCAATGGACCGCAGCCGAGTCGAATCACACGTGAAACCACTACTTGGCACGCGACCAGTTCGCACACTTCTCGCCGACGACATCAAGCGGATGCAGTCGGATATTGCGGCGGGTCGAACTGTCAGAAGGCAATCCACGGAGGGGCGGGGCGGTCGGATCGCGGGCGGGCGTGGAGTTGCATCACGAACCGTGGGAATGCTCGGCACGATCCTACAATTTGCCGTTGAGAACTCGATCATCAAGGACAACCCGGTACGCGGCGTTCGGCGGATGAATGATGCGAAGCCAGCGCGGTATCTCGAACTCGACGAAGTGAGAACGCTTGGCGCCGCATTGCTCGAGGCTGCGTCACAAGGCGAAAACGAGACAGGCATTGCCGCTGTACGCGCCCTCCTGCTTACCGGCTGTCGACGCATGGAAATGCTCGCACTCACGTGGGACGCGATCGATGCGCCGAGCAGCTGCCTTCGGCTTACCGACACAAAGAGCGGACCTCAGTTGCGACCGATAGGGGCGGCAGCGGTGAGTCATCTTATTGCCCTGGAGAAGGTTGGAGAGGGAAGGTTCGTTTTCCCAGCAAACAGAGGCAACGGACATTTTGTCGGACTACCCCGCGTTTTGGCTCGAATATCTAGGCGTGCGGGAATCGACGCCATCAGCGTACACGCACTCCGCCACACCTTTGCGGCAGCTGCCGCTTCACTTGGCTACTCAGAACTCACGATTGCAGGGCTACTCGGGCACAAGGTCCCGGGTGTTACGGCACGGTACGCGCACGTCCCTGACTCCGCCCTTGTCGCCGCTGCTGACCGCGTCGCTTCTCACATAGACGGCGCTTTGTTCCGACGCCCGAGCGCCGACGTCGTTCCACTGCGTACAGCCCCGAGGGCTTATCAATGAGTAAACTGCGAAATCGATACAAAGGCGTATTAGCCAAGCCAATGGTCGTACGCCCGGTAATAACAGAAGGCATACTGACAACAGGTAAGCCGTCGCCAGAGGAATTTGCTGAGTGGCTGGAACGCATCGAGAGATTGCGGATAGCGGAATTACATGAACGCGTACTTGCGCTTTTTGATCACTACAATGTAACCTATGACGATTTTGAGTTGCTGGCGCTGAACCTGGCTCAAGATCATGTTCCCGGGTTTGAGTCTCGTATGCTCGGAGAACGAGGACGTGGCCGACCCTCTCAGTTCGCGACGCCGAAGGCTTGGATTAAGAGGGTGCAACAATTCCGCGAGATATTGCTGAAAGCAAAGCGGTTCGGCGTCAAACAAGCCTGTGCGATTCTTTCGGCCAATGTCAATTCACAATGCCATGGAATTGCACCTAATACGCTTCGCGGACACCTTAATGACGCAATGGGAGCACCGCCAGATTCCTTGGAAGGCGGAGCCTATCGATTGGCGAAAATGAACATAGACGATGGATCAGGTTCGTGGGCAATAGCCAAGCCAATTGAAGATTAGCGACGCCTCCGGGCTCGTGTTGCTGAGAAAAAGATGCGCGTAATAACTCAGCAACCAAAGTTCTTTCCGACGATTGCGCCAAGCTGCATAGCGCCCCATTCTTGGCACTGAACAGTCGTACATGTTAGTTCGGCACATGACCCGGAGTTATACGCAAATGACCGGTACTGGACGTCTCAGGCGCAGGGAAGCCTCGTCTTACCTTCATGAAAACCACGGCGTAAACCGCACCGTTGGCACATTGGCGAAATTGGCGGTTACCGGCGGTGGTCCACCGTACAGAGTCGACGGCCGGACACCTCTCTATGAACCCGCTGACCTGGATGCATGGGCCGAGTCTATTCTTTCTCCGAAGGTGGCAAGTTCGAGCGAACTTAAGCACCTCGAAAAATAATGCGACTGACGTGCGACAGGTTGTGCGGTTAGCGCATCTCTTCAATGGGGGCTCCAGGCAGACTTCTCCCCTGATGACCATCACGTTGGCGCCGCCGCGGCGAGACGCTCCAGCTGCACCCCGAAGGCGAGGTTCTTCAGCAATCCGCGCCCTCGCCCGTACCAGCCCGATACTGCCGTCCCGTGTTGCTCTGGGCCCCGAACGCGCCCGCACCTTCGAACGGGCCTTGTTGCCCCGCTTCTCCCGCTCGCTCAGCGGCTTGTCGCGATGCCCCTTGCGGTGGATGCGGCTGTTCAGGCCCTTCTCCTTCAGCTTCGCCTCGATCTCCGCCGACCGATAGGCGCTGTCCGCCCACACGTCCGAGGCCGTGTTGTCCGGATCAAGGATGTCCTCCACGACGTGCACCGCCGCGTCGGTCACCTGGTAACGCCGCACCAGCTTGTGCCGGCGGTCCACGGTGACATGGTTCTTGTAACCGTATGCCATGCTTCTTTGTCCACCGTGCGTCCGTGTCCTTCTGCGACCGCTTGGCCGGCTGGTCCTTCCAGCCCTCCGGCGTCTCGCCATCCGATCCGCGCGTTGTCGTCATCGTAAATCATGAAAAGCCCTGCTTCTCCAGAATCCCCAGCGCGCAACGAGGGCGGATTCTTTGCCGTCGATCACCGATGCTGGGCCATGGCGTGTGAGGCTGGAATTAACGCCGCCGCTGCCTATCTGCTGCACGCCCGCGGCACCGGCCGTGACCAAAGTACGTCCTGGTGGTCAGCGCAGGCGCTGGAAACCTATACCGGTATCAGTCGCAGCCGCGCCAAGGTCGCAATCAAAGGACTGCAATCGGCGGGGCTGACCCACCAGATTCAAGGCGGCACTCGTCCACGATACGAATTGCGGGCCTGGGCCTCCATCGCCAGCCACGACACCAACATGACGAACGCGCAAGCAAGTATTTTGCACACGATCGTGGCTGGGGGACAGCCGACCGGTAATCATCGGCAATCCACCGAAAGCCTTTTGCGCCGCGGCATCATTGAGCGGAGCGCTGATGGAAAGTTCAGCCTTCCTGAGCCGCAGTGGATATGGCTTCCCAACGAGTCCGTCACCGGCGCTGCCGACGAAACTCCACCGCTGGAACTGCTTCGCCAATCTCAGGATGTGATGGCTTTACGTTTGGTCGTAGACCTTTACCGCGAACAGGCGCACGCTGGCCGACGCCTTGGTCCGCACGTGTAGCGACACGACGCCCGACAGCAGGTGGTAAGCGGTCAAGAAGACGACGACGCCGAAGAAGTCCATAGCCGGAAAACCGGGCAAACCGGCCCAGCCCAGCGGCGGCACGGGTGTTCCCAGGACGCCACCAATGTAAGCGCCGATGGCGCCGACGCTCAGCAGCACGTGCTGGTTGGTAATGCCGCGCCAGGCGGCGCCCCAGGCCTTATGGATGATGCGCCGACCGTTCCAGAGAAAGACAAAGCTGGCGATCGCCCACGCCGACCACATGAGCCAGGGCTGCCGTGGCCACAGGTCGAGCCACATGCCCGACATCGCGGCCAGCAGGACCACGGCGAAGAAGCCAGCCGAGGCCAGGTCCTGCCGCTCCGAGCGCACCAGCGCCGCCTGTTCCTCGGCGTCGTGAACACTGCGCGGATCGCGAATGGTATAGCCGAGAGCGCGCAGGGTATCCTTGATCTTGGTCGAGGTCGTCTTTTCCCGGCGGAACCGGACCAACGCTTCTTCATGGGCGATCGACACATGCACCTCGTCGACACCAATCTGGCGGCCAACCGCCTTCTCGATGGAGGTGGCGCAGAACGAGCAGCCGATGCCGCCGATCTTCAGTTGCAGTGTCTCGATCTCGTCAACGTCAGGACGCTCGGCGATCGCAGCATCAGACATGATGGGTCTCCATTGTGTTCAAGTTTCCCCGCGGTCCCAACGCTTTTGCGGGGACCAGGGCCGCTATCTGTAGCCACGTAGGGGCCGTACGTAGGTACGGTTCAAGGGGCTGAAGAAAGTTTTTTTCGGTCCCCGTCCGCCAGCAAATTTGAATATCGCCGAAGACTATTAGTGCGGTGGCCGGGTCGAGATCCCAATAAGCCCAAGGCGCTGATGAGGAGCGCCCTTACTCTCGTCCTCATGGGGTGCCTCCTTGCTGGTGCCGGCGCCAACCGGCATGGCTTCGTGATTCCTCAGCGAGGATGCACCCCTGCCAAATTTTCCAGCAAGTTTAGGACTTCACCGCGCGTCCGCATCGACGCCGGTACTCTCTTGCCCATGGGGTGCCTCCTTGCTGATGCCGGCGCCAACCGGCATGGCTTGTGATTCCTCAGCCAGGATGCACCCCTGCAAAATTTTCCAGCAACTTTAGGACTACACCGACTGCGGGGGCAACTACCTGTTCTTGTAACTCTTCAATGCCGCCGCTGAGTTCCAGCGCGAAGTGCAACGGCGGACAGCCAGAGAATGCAGGGAAGTGAATTGAAGCGGCAGCCAGACGACGCCCATTTCGCAACCAAATCTCCCAGGCATTTCCTTGATTGTTGGATCTCTAGGGCGAAATCAAACGGTTGGAAGCGTTGCACTTCGCGCTGGAATCCACCGCCCCTTACCGGTGCGGCCACCCACGATCGGCACAGTTTGCCCGAAAGACCATCTTTGCCGTATCCAAATGCACCGTGACTACCTCCACCGTGGAAACGTACCTCCAAGGCGTTTCTCCACGCCTACCTTGGCACATCGGTGCCTTCGGGGGACGCCCGCCAATGAGGCAGCTGACGGTCTCGATGGAAATCTTCGGCAACAAGACGAGCCGCTTCCACTTCACCAACGCCGAAAAGTGGCGTCAGCGGACGGATCATTTCTCGACTACGGAGTGCTCCAACCGCCCGCGTGTTCGTCAAATTGGAAAGAAGTTGGAACAACTCGGTACTAAATCAAATTGCGAAACGTCGAGTCAAACCGCAGTTAGACGTTAGAGTCTTCCAGTCTCTGCATCTCAACGCTCGCCATGAGGAATGGTCCCAAGCCGTGGAAATTGTTCGTCACAATGGGCTGATTAACATAGTAATCAAACGACCCGTCTCGGCCGCCGGGCGCTAGATCCCTCGCACTTATGACAGGGCCTTTGAACTGCATTGTCGATTCCACCTGGCGCGAATTGGGTGGCGGCAGTTGAGCAAAGTGGACTGATGCTCCGAGACCTGCCGATTGAACTGTTCCGGCGAGATTCGCGTTACCGTATCCGTCGATGAACATCTTTTCGCGGACAAGTCCCTCATAGCCCAACTTTGCTGCGGTGAGGTAGTTTGGGTCGACATAACCACATCGCACCGCCTTTGCGATGGTATAGATGTACATGGCAGAAGCTGAAGTTTCGGTGTAATTACCGGGGCGATCGTTTTGATCGACCACTTGAAACCAAATCCTAGATCGGAGGTCTTGGAACCGGACGAGAACGGGCACCAGTTCGTTCAACAGACGCAAAAATAGAGCTCGCGCTTCATGCTGCGCCGGAATGTGGTCGAGTATTTCGACCAAAGACATCGCATACCAACCTTGAGCGCGAGCCCAAACGGAAGGGGATCTTCCAGTGAGGCGATCTGCCCAGAATGCATCTCGCAGTTCGTCGTAGCCATGATAAAATAGGCCAGTGCGTGGGTCACGATTGCACTCGGCGACGATGGTATACTGTCGCGCCAAATCATCAAACACCTCCGTATCATTCGACGCCTTTCCCCACATGGCATAGAATGGGTTGAGCATCCAAAGCCCATCGAGCCAAATCTGGCTCGGCTTCCATGCAAAAACGCCACTGCGCGTACGGACCATCGACCTGAGTTGGTGCCTCATGATCTCGGCGGCCCTTCGATAACGCACTTCACCGGTACGAGTAAAAGCCTCCATCAAAAGCACCCCCGCAGGATAGGAGTTCAGGGTTATCCCATCGCTCCCCATTCGAAACTCGCCTTTCTCATCCACGAATGTGCTAAACATGCCTTCTCCGAACGAAAGGCATTCAGCATCATCAAGCAACTCACCAAGACGGATGAGGCCCAGCGAAAAGAGATCGTTGTGGTATTTCAAGCTGGCGTGGGTTTGGCCGAAGGTAACCGAATCGCCCAAACGGAACATTTCAGATTGCGCAATTAGGTGCGCCACTTTCCCTGGAGAAAGGTTGCACAGGTCCGTCTTTTTGTTGGGCATCACATTAACTCTGCTAGCAAGCTGTGAGGGAAGATTTAAGTGCGCGACGCTCTCGCCAATCAAACGCTTGTAATTTCAGCGCCCAACTTGACCGCAGCGTGTGTTCACTAAATATCCAGTGTTTTGTTGAATATCACAGAAGTCAAACGCACGGTAATCGCACTTGGTCACAGCGCCTTAACCAAAAAGCTAAGTGTTTACCGATGCTAACTTTTTGCCACGCCCAGTGCGGCACTGGTTTCTGTTAGAGTTTCTAATGATATCGATGAGGTGAGAAACGGATGGTGTAAAAACGGATCCAGCTCGAATGGTCAGTCCTACAGAGCCTTTCGTATCGCCTACAGAGCCTTTCGTATCGCCCAAGGGAGGGATTTAAGAGCTCCCTCCGCTAGATCACGCGCGACTACGCCATGCGATATGAACCAGACGGCATCTCCAGAAAGCACCATTTCCCGGCCAAAACTTTCCGCAGCGATTTCGATGCTGTGGGGGAAGTCACTTACGCCATTTGCGATCAAATAGGTATCAAGGGCCGCCCGATTCGAAGAGTGCTGTGAGGGCATGAGTACCAGGTAATCGCTGAGCTGAAACAACTGCCCTTTCTCGATGCCAAGGAGCGGATGTCCCGGACGCACGACAATAACCATATTCTCGGAAAAGAGATGCTCGAATGACAGGCCTATTATGGTCTCCGGAGGCGCGAGGCGCCCTACGACGAAATCAAGTCTACCAACACGCAACTGCTCAAGGAGAACTGCATTCTCGCTAGTGATAACTTTTAGGTGACTTCGGGGTACTTCTTTCTGGAACGCCTCCAAAGCAATTGGCAAGATGCGTGCCGCAGCCGAGGCAAGCGCCCCAATTCTAATGGTTGGCTCCAGTGCGCCGTTTTGGGCAACAGATTCGAGCGCGCCGCGGAGGGCGGCAATCGTTGCGTTTGCATGCTTAAGGAACACTTCGCCATGCGAATTCAGCCTCATTCCCCGCGCCGTCCTATCAAAGAGGCGAACGCCGAGAATTGCTTCAAGCTCTGTCAATGTCTTCGATACCGCCGGCTGACTTATGTTTCGCAGCTCGGCCGTCCTGCGGATACTCTGCTGCCTTGCGACTTCGATTAGCAAACGCAGATGGCGAAGTTTGATACGGCGCTCGATCTTGTTTATTCTCAATTTGGATACCTATCCGCTCAAAAAGGCCTATCGTCGCCCGTTGTGGAAAGGACTACACCATCACCGCCTGATCGGCTAGGATATTACGTTCGGCGAGGAACAGGATGCGCGGGCGGCGGCCGGGCTTGCCGGAGAGGTTCCAGCTTGACTGGTAGAGCCGCCAGGCGATCTGGAAGGCGATGGCCGTCTTGCCGGTGCCGGTCGCCAGGGTCAGTAGGATGCGATTGCGCCCGGTGCCCACGGCGTCCAGCGCGGCGTCGATGGCGCGGCGCTGATAGTAGCGCGGCTCCCACTTGCCGCCGGCTGCCTCGAATCCCACGTCTCCAAAGCGCAGGCGCCAGTCGTTGAGATGGACCGCGCCAGGCGACGCCATGGCGTGCGATGATGGCGCGGCACCCACGATCGGCGGGACGCCGAACGTGCGCGTCCAGAGATCGGCCGGGGAGGGCAAGGCGTCAGGCTCAATCGGCCCCTCCCATCCGGTATCCATGTCGATCGCGTACCACGTGTCGCCATCGGAGGCGTAGGCGAAGCGGACGCCGAGCCGGTCGGCGTAGTCTTTCGCCTGCCCGACCCCGGCAGTGGCGCCGAGGCCGTATTTCTTGGCCTCCAGCACCGCCAGCGCCTGGCTGTGGTGAATGAAGACGTAGTCCGCGGTCTTGGCCTCCGCACGCCGGTTGCCGGCCAGGAGGCGCCCCGGCGCCACCACCTCGCGGCGTACCAGGGAGCCGGGCGTGATGGCGGCGCCCCAGCCGGCGCGGGCGAGTACCGGATCGATGCGCTCGGCCCGGGTGTCGGCCTCGCTCTCGGTCCAGGTGCGAGGCCGGGTCACCTCAACTCGCCGCGGAAGGCTTCGGCGAGGATAGACTGGCGGACGGTGTCAAGGTCGGCGAGTTTCGCTTCATATACGCGGCGAAGGTTCGCGACGCTGGCCTGAACGGTGTCGAGCCGGGCCACAATCCTGTCTTGTTCACCGCGGTCGGACGGGAGGTAGATCGGCAGCTCCGACCATTTGCCCTTGCTGATGATCGGCAACGTCGCCTGCCCTGCGCCATCGCGGACCGCCTGTTGGAAGCCCGCGGTCTTCATCTGGTAGTAGACGAACTTTGGCAGAATTCCCTCTACCGGCGTCACAGAATTTATCTGTTGGTTGGTCGTGATCGCGCGATCGCAAAATCCGACTTTGCCGATCGTTGCACCGATGCAGACCATCAACACCGATCCAGGTGAGATCACCCGGGCCACGTTCTTGCCGGTCTCGCTTAAGCCATCGTGCGCATACTCAAGGGTGCCGTCAAAGGCGAAGTCACCCGGCTTAATAAACGGGATTTCTTCACCATAATATTCGGAGATCGAAGTCTTGGGAGTTGAGCCCGTCTGCACCGTACCCAATGCTCGCACTGAACTAAGCTCCCAGAGATTTCGACCCTCCTCAAATAATGTCGAAAGGACGTGCACGAAAAGGGAGTCGGCCCCTGCGAGGTTCTGCTCGATGTTGGCACGGGCGCGGGCGATACCATCAAGTGCCTCGTCGAGGATCGCGACGATCCGGCGCTGCTCGTGGAGGGGGGGTAACCGCAACAAAACTTCGCCGATCGTTCTCAGATTCAGCGAAGGATAAGAATTCTCCGGCAGTAAATCCTGAGCTCTTATTTCCGACATCGCATAAAGCAAAAACCTCGGATTGAGCCGCTGCCGGTTTCACGGACACCGAGTTTAGGTGTGATGATGGAACCGGAGGTGGATCATGGAACGCAGACGATTTGGCCGCGAGTTCAAGCTCGAGGCGGTGAATCTGGTGCGCGAGCGGGGCGTGACGGTGGCGCAGGCCGCCCGCGATCTCGATCTGCACGAGAACGTATTGCGCAAATGGGTGCGGGAACTGTCGGCCGACCCGCAGCACGCCTTTCCAGGCCAGGGGCAGATGAAGCCGGAGCAGTTGGAGATCGAGCGGCTACGGCGTGAGGTCCACAAGCTCAAGGCGGAGCGCAACATCCTAAAAAAGGCCGCGGCCTACTTCGCGAGGGAAGCGCTATGAAGTTCGCTTTCGTCGCGAAGCACCGAGGGATCTGGCCGGTGCGGTGGATGTGCGAGGCACTCGGGGTCTCGCGTTCGGGCTTCCATGCCTGGCTGACGCGACCGCCAAGCGAGCGGGCGAGAACCGACGAGGAGACCGGCGCCAGGGTGCGGGCGAGCTTCCTCGCCAGCGACCGGACCTACGGCGCTCGCCGCGTCTGGGATGACGTGCTGGCGGAAGGCATCGCCTGCGGGCTGCACAAGATCGAACGCCTGATGCGCGCTCAGGCTTTGCGGGCTCGTCCTCGTCGGCGCGGGCTGCCGAAGGACGAGGGCGATCGGCTGCTGGCGGCCTTGAGCCCGAACCTTCTCGATCGCCAGTTTGAGGCAGAGCGGCCGAACCAGAAGTGGACCGCCGACTTCACCTATGTCTGGACGGCCGAGGGCTGGCTCTATGTGGCGGTTGTCATCGACCTCTTCTCGCGGCGCGTCGTGGGCTGGGCGATGAAGGCAGAGATGACGGCGCAGCTCGTTACCGACGCGCTCGTCATGGCGATCTGGCGACACGGCAAGCCGGATGCGCTGCTGCACCATTCCGACAGTGAGTATGTGCAGGCCGGTTCCGCGTGGCGGTCTGACCAGCAGTTGCAGTTGTGATAGGTGCTGCTGGGCTAGTGGGGCCGGCCGCCTCGGGCGGCCTGACCCTGAGGTGACCGCGACCGGGCAGTCGTCATGGCGGGTCAAGGCGATGTGTGCGGGTGCTGGAGACTATGAGGACGGCAGTCCGGTTCCCATCAGCGATATGACTATTGAAGAGTCGCGGAACGAAGCCAAAATCACGATTGTCAATCCAGATTTCTTCCAAGTCCCATTATCTCTACCAAGCTGCACCTTGCCTTACGACCAGCAACTGCGAATCGAAATGGATCGCATCGCCGAAGAGTGACAACTACTCCGTGGGATGCGTTATGACGGCAGGCTGGAAAGCATCTTCGCCCTGCAGGACGAGATCACCGCCAAGATCGTGGCGGCGATGCAGATCAATCTCGCGCCGGCTTCGGCCGACGGTTCCCGCCGCCGTTCAACGGCGAGCGTGGAGTCCTATGAGTACTATCTGCAGGCCAGGTCCGGGTTCTTCCTGTTCACGCCGGAAACCAACGCCTGTCGATCAATCGCTTTCAGCGGGCCATCGACATCGACCCGGAGTTCGCCAGTGCCTGGGCCGGCCTGGTGTTCCCCTATCAAAGCGGTTGGTCGTTCATCTGGCCGGGCTATGATGACGGTATCCACAAGGCCCGCGAGGTCGCCGAGAAAGCGGTCGCGCTCGATCCGGACGCTTCGTTCACCAACTGGCGTCTCGGCTGGGCGCTGATTTTTCTACGCCGGCACGACGACGCGGTCACCTGCTTCGATCGCGCCCTGGAGATCGAGCCCAACAACGCCGAGGCTTACTCCTATTTCGCCGAAGTGCTGAACTTCGCCGGCGACCCCGGCCGCGCGGTGGAGATGTCCAAAACGGCGATCGGCTATGACCCGGTGGTGCCGCCCAATTGCGCCTTCCACCTCGGTCATTCGTATTTCCTGCTCGGTCGCCTGGAGGAAGCGGTGGCGCAGATCCAGCGCTCGATCGACCTGGCGCCATCGTTCCCGGTATCGCGGATGATCATGGCCGCCGCGCTCACCGAACTGCAGCGTGACGACGAAGCGGGCGAGCACATCGCCACGCTCCGCGCGCAGCATCCGCAGCATTCGCTGGCGACCGTCAACCAGCGCTAACCCTATCGCGACGATGCCGCCCGCGCCCGGGTGCTCGACGGGCTGAGAAGCGCCGGTTTGCCTGAGGTCTGAGGTTGCGATGTCACAATCGGGATGGCTGGTCTAGCCGTGCCCACCGCATGGATCGGCAGCCAGGCAGCAGGCGCACCGCCGGCGAATTTGTAAATCCGGTTGAAGCGGCCCATTTTAGACGCCAGATTTTGAACACCCCCGAACATGGAACAGATCATGAGCACGTTGGATTTCGGCAACGGAAGCGGCACCCCGCCAGGCGGCCCCGGCGGCGGCCTTGTCATCGACACTACCACCAACGACTTCGCCCGCGACGTCATCGACGAATCGAGCAACCAGCCGGTCCTGGTGGATTTCTGGGCGCCGTGGTGCGGCCCGTGCAAGACCCTCGGCCCGATCATTGAAAAGGCGGTCAATGACGCCGGCGGTGCGGTTCGCCTGGTCAAGCTCAATATCGACGACCATCCGGCGATCGCCGGCCAGATGGGTATCCAGTCGATCCCCGCCGTCATCGCCTTCACCGACGGCAAACCGGTCGACGGTTTCATGGGGGCGATCCCCGAAGGCCAGGTCAAGGCCTTCATCGAGAAGCGGGTCTCACTCAGCACGAAATCTCGGCACGGCTGAAGCGTCCCCAATCATTCATCGCCAGCATCGAAACCGGCCAGCGGCGGGTCGATGTTGTGGAGTTGCTGGACCTGGCGAAGGCTATCGGCTTCGACCCGCACGAGGCGCTGCGACACCTCTCAAAAGTCGCCACAAAGTGAGTAACCAGCGCTCTTCCGACAAGTGTCCAAGAGCACCCATAAGCGGTCATCTTATTGTCTCGCCGTGACGACAGTCGTGACCCCACCGGCCGAAGGCTGGACGGCCTTCAAACCTAAAATCGACTCTCAGAGCTTCTGGTGAAATCGCCGCGCTCGAAGAACTCGGTACGAGCACGCATGGCGGCAATGTCCAATTCGACAAACACTCCGAGCTCGTATCCGCAACATGCTCCGGTTGCGTCGTGCCGTCAGCGGACCAGATGTCGTCAAATGTGACCTTGGTCATTGCCATAAGACGTTCGCGGTCGCTATCCTTCTCTGAGGCAGCAGCGGCCTTCTTCAGGCGTTGCAACTGGAGATCTTCCCTTTGCTGGTCGGTTGCCGACATACCCGCAAGCGCCTTAATCTCACCAATCCTTCGGGTAGCCCTGAATCGCTCAGTGAACATACACACGATCGCCAGATCGAAATTGTCGATGCTGCTTCGCAAGGCGTCTAAATCCGTCAGCAATTAATCCTCTCCTACTAATCAATCGTTCAAGCCGCCCAAAGAAAGCCCGCTCGGCGAAGCAACTTGCTCAAGCCGGGGAAAATGGCAGGCGACCTGATGGCCTATATCAGCTTCGTCTAACGTTGGGATCTCGTTGCGACACAACTCCTCTGCGAATGGACAGCGCGCCAAAAATGGCAGGCGACCTGATGGCCTATATCAGCTTCGTCTAACGTTGGGATCTCGTTGCGACACAACTCCTCTGCGAATGGACAGCGCGTATGAAAACTGCAGCCTTGCGGAGGATTGACCGGGCTTGGAATTTCGCCGCGCAGTATAATTCTTTCACGTTGCCTTTCGATGGTAGGATCGGGGACCGGAACAGCCGAAAGCAGCGCCTTCGAGTATGGATGAAGCGGTCGCTCATAGAAGTCGTCGCAACCAGCGATTTCAACAATCTTTCCAAGATACATCACGGCGATACGGTCGCTTATATGCCGAACGACGCTGAGATCGTGAGCGATAAAAAGATAGGTCAGGCCCAGATTTTTCTGCAATTCTTCCAGTAGGTTGATAATTTGTGCCTGTATCGATACGTCGAGCGCGCTCACTGGCTCATCGCAAACTATGAGTTTTGGTTCGACGGCCAAGGTCCTGGCGATACCGACGCGCTGCCGCTGACCGCCAGAAAGGTCACTGGCATAACGCTCGGCGTAGCTGGGATTCAGCCCGACTAAAGTCAAAAGTTCGCCAACGCGCTCCAATTTCTTTTTGCGTGTGGACCCGAAATGAATATCCAGCGGCTCGGAGATGATTTTACCGACTGTCATCCGCGGATTTAGACTGGCGTACGGGTCCTGAAAAATCATCTGTACATGACGTCGCATCTTGGTCATTTGATCGCCGATCAGTTCGGTAAGGTCGCGACCATCGTAGATTACCTTGCCACTGCTCGGGGCATAGAGCTGAAGTATCGCACGTCCAAGAGTGCTCTTCCCACAGCCGCTTTCACCCACGAGTCCTAGTGTCTGCCCGCGACCTATCCCAAAAGTTACCCCATCGACGGCCTTGACCCAGCTGCGCTGCTGCAATCCGCCGCCAACAGGAAACCACATCTTGAGTTCCTCAACACGCAATAGATCGTTGTTATCCAGGGAATCAGCTGAATTTACATTCATCGTTTCGCTTACTCGCACAGTTTACCTAGTTGGTTTGTTTGGTGTCACTTTTAGTTGAGAGCTTGTCCCAAATGTTTACGTGGCAAGCACGCTGCTGCATCGACGCGGCACCTCGCAATTTGGGCTCGACGTCGGCGCATGTTGCAACTGCATAGGTGCACCTAGGCCGGAACATGCAACCCGGTGCTCTTTTCAGCAGATCCGGAGCAGCCCCCCTGATCGTCGGGATCGCTTCTTTTCGCGGGTGATCAAGGCCAGGTACGCATTTTAGGAGGGCGAGCGTGTATGGGTGCTGCGGCTGCTTGAACACCTCGTCCACTGTGCCAGTTTCTACCACATTGCCTGCATACATGACGCAAACACGGTCAGCCAAACCGGCGACGACGCCAAGATCATGTGTGATTAAGATGACCGCCATGTTTCGCTCTTTGGCCAGCCTTTTCAGTAGCTCCAGAATCTGCGCCTGTACAGTCACATCGAGCGCGGTCGTGGGTTCGTCGCATATAAGAAGCCGCGGATCGCATGAAAGAGCCATAGCGATCATGACGCGCTGACGCATTCCTCCAGAAAACTGATGCGGATATTCCCGCATTCGCCGCGCGGGATCTGGAATTCCAACTAGTTCGAGTAACTCCTGACCATACGATACAGACGCACTTTTGCCCATCTTCAAATGGAATTGGAGAGCCTCGGTCATTTGCCGGCCAACTGTAAGTATCGGGTTCAACGATGTCATAGGATCCTGAAATATCATTGCTATTTCCTTCCCCCGTGTACGTTGCATAGCCTTATCGTCCAGCGTGAGGAGATCGCGCCCGAGCCAAAGCACCTTGCCACCAGTCACTGCAAGCCTAGTCCTAGACAACAACCGCATAATAGAAAGTGCGGTCATGCTCTTGCCAGATCCACTTTCTCCGACCACACCCATGACTTCGCCCTGGGACAACTCAAAACTAACGCCATTCAAGATGCTTACAGACTGCCCACCAACCACGAACCCGGTTCGGAGCTCTTGGACTTTTAGCAACGGAAGTGGAACGTCATCCATTTGACTGTGCACCTTCTAATTCCTGTTTGAACTACTCACGTGGTCGCCCTCATGCCCTCAACGGGTCTTCCACATGCAGGCGCTCAAGGTGTGGCATTACGTCCTCTGCAAAACGTTGGATAGTCGCCTGTGCTTTCGCCGGGGGAAGGTGTCCAAACATAGTCCAGATTCGTGTATGCCTCATCCCGCGCTCTGCCCATGGAGCAAGCCTGTCGAGCACTTGCTGCGAATTACCCGCCAGAAGAAGTCCGTTCCGGTAACCTGGGATGCGTTTTTTCAAGGTTGACCTGTCCAGATTTGCACCAGAAGCTAAGAAAGCAGATTTGGCGAGAAACGCCTCCGAATACTCTTGTATCTCGGATGGGGGATCTGAACCGTCCGAAATATAGACATGCTGGGCAAAGCTCGTCCACTCTAGCGCGGACGCTTTCTGAGTATTAGAAAGATCACTTTCTTGCAATCCATCAAGAAAACTATTCCAAAGCAACGGCCCCTTGTTTCCAGATAACGACAGAATACATGGCACACCTGTTCGCGCTTGGGCTCTGACGGCCTCGCTAGTCATAATGACCTCGGTGACCGGCGGATGCGGGCGTTGAACCGACCCTGGAATGATCCGCCCATCCAAGCGCCCTTTCCACCAAGGTGTGTCAAATTCGTAGGGTGAGTCGCTTTCTTTGTGCGACCACACATTCTCAACGATCTCGCGCCATGCTTGATGCCGCTTCAGCCAGTCATCTTTTGTTGAGAGCCCATATCCTTCAAGCTCTTTCGCGCCACCAGATTCTGCGCGACTTACACCGCATACCAAGCGTCCGCCAGTGAGTTGGTCGAGCAGGGCGACCTGCGTCGCGAACCGGACGGGATGGTGGTACACGCCGATCACCATTGCGAAGCCCAAAAACAATTTTGGCGCCGCTCCAGCAAGGTACGCTGCCAGGACAATGGGATCGGAATAGGCATTAAACCCAGTGAAAGCATGCTCAGTTAGCCACACTGCACTGTAGCCGAGCTTTTCAGCCAACTTTGCATGGAGCACACATGCTTCGATCATCTCAGCATCGGACTGCGGCCCAGCGCTCTGCGGATTAAAATAGAGTCCAGCGTGCATTTGCGCCTCCTAACTACGAATTGCTTCATGGATGAGCTTTAGATCATCACGCATTTTTTGAGAGACTCCCGCTTCGGGCATACTTAACTCCTTCTTGCCAGTATCAGCTCCACCGAGCGGATACTCGTAGTGCAGTTGTATCGGGCCGTGGAAATCACGTTGCTGAAGCAAGTCGAAAAATTCTTTAAAGTTGACCATACCTTCCCCGACCGGGCACCAGTTGACCCGCCATCTATTCTCGATTTTCTGCCAGTTGAAATCCTTAAGGGCCACGCCTTTTAAGTAGGGCCCGGTCGCAAGAAAACTGTTTCTCCAGCCACTCAGTCCCCCTTCGACAGTTGCATGGCCCACATCATAATTGATGGCCACGGAGTCAGGATCCAAGTCTTTGAGCAAATAGAGTAGATCCCAAACACCAACGCCAACGCGATCGCCTCCGGATGCGGTATGGTATATCGCCGTTACGCCGTAGCGCTCGTTCAGTTTCGCAAGCCGTTCGACGCGTTTCTTCATTTCGTCGAGTTGTTGAAACACGCCGGTCGTAGTGGCATAGGGTTCTGGAAATGGACCCCAGCGGTAATATTTTATGTCGGACAGTGCTGCAGCGTTCAGAATTTCCTCAACATTGGACGATTCCGCATCGAGAATAGGCGTCGTGATCATTGACACATCTAGTCCCGCATCTCTGATTGACTTGACAAGCTGCGGAAGAACTTTCGAAGCGCTAGAGGGTTCGACATGACCACCTGGCCTGACAGTCACATCGACAGACTCAAAACCCAGCTTCTTTGCCTGTTCCGCTATCCTACTTGCAGGAAGATACTGAAGGTGGCGGGAAAAGATTGATATCTTCATACGTTGTCTGCCTTTCTTAGTGTTGATTGCCATTGTGGCGGTTGTCATCAGGACTTAACTGGACTTCTTATTAAACGAAACGAGCGCATGAATTAGAGGGGCCACCAATAGTACCTGGCGATCAAAGTAGACAATATAGCATTTCACATCCATTATTCTTTCGGGTCGAAGCACGAATCTCTGCTGGCCTACCCACTTCGACTTGTCCTTTACTATTCGCATCTTCTACATTATTGCGGTGTCAAGTAATACTTATTGGACTTGTATGATCACATTCACTTTGGCATTTCGGCCATCACCCAGATCGCTTGAGTTCACCGCGAGTACACGCGTGGATCCAATGCGTCGCGCATCGCATTCGACAAGAAATTGAGGCCCACCAAGAGAATGGCGAGTGCGAGTCCAGGCATGGTCCCAAACAGGGGGGCTTGTCGCAGATAAGTTCTACTCTCGTTGAGCATCCCACCCCAACTCGGTGAAGGCGGTTGAATGCCAAGCCCTAGGAACGAGAGGGACGACTCCGACAAAACAGCTCCCGCCATCTCAAGACTTATTTGGACAAGCATGAGTGGAATGACGTTCGGTAGAATATGGATAAACATTCTTCGAGCTTTGCTGGCGCCTAGGGCCCTAGCCGCAAGCACATAGTCACGTTCCCTTAGCGACAGTACAATGGAACGAGCCAAGCGCCCCTCGTTTGGAATTTGTGCGATGGCGATGGCGATGGCTATATTGTAAACCCCTGGCCCTAAGACCGCGACGGTACCGATTGCCAGCAAGATACCAGGGAACGCCAATATCACGTCGTAAACTCGCGATATGATTGTGTCAGTCAAACCGCCGAAATATCCCGCCAGCAAGCCAGTAAGAACGCCGAAGAAAGCTCCTATGGTGACAGCCAAGACACCCACGGAGAGCGAGGCGCGGCTACCAAAGATAATCCGGCTTAAGATATCTCGACCAAGGTGGTCGGTGCCGAGCAAGAACTTGTAACTAGGCCCTACCAAGACGCTGTCGGCATGCTGTTGTAAAGGATCGTAAGGGGCAATGTGAGGAGCAAATAGAGCAATAAGGGTCATGATGATGAGCGTTGCCATGCCGAACGCACCCATCGGGCTGCTCAGGACTTTAAGCAGCGGAACTGCCCATTTCCAATTCTCACGATGATTAGTGGGAGCTGTGAACCCGTCGGACACAACAAACTCGTCAGTCGTGGCGGCTTCGTTTTCGGCCCTCCCATCAGGCTGCATCTTTTTCCCCCAACCTAATACGCGGGTCAATTAGCCCGTACGCGACGTCAGTCACGAGGTTTACGACAATGTAAATTGTCACGATGATCAGGACGATAGCCTGCACCACCTGATAATCTCTGTTGTTGATAGAATCTACGAGCAACTTTCCAATTCCTGGCCAATTGAAAACTGTTTCAGTAATGACTGTGCCGGTGAGCAAATTTCCAAAAGTAAGACCAGACACAGTAACTATCGGCACAAGAGCGTTGCGAAGTGCGTGCCTAATAACTACCGTTATCCCATCAAGACCTTTAGCTTCGGCGGTTCTGATATAATCTTCGTGAAGCACCTCGAGCATTGTACTTCGGACAATGCGGGAAAGACCTGCCGCTGCAATCAACGATAGGGTCATGGCCGGAAGGATAAGAGATTTCAGCGCAAGACCCCAATTTTGGACAAAATCCACCCGACCTCCTGGTGGCAGCCACTTCAAAATAATGGAAAACAGCAAAATTCCGAGAATGCCGAGCCAGAAGCTCGGGATCGCCATAGCTACACCGGTGATCGCTGTTACGAACCAGTCGGTTACACGACGATGCCGCAAAGCAGCGGTCACGCCTACGGGAATGCCAATAATTAAGGAGGCTAACGTCGCAGCAACAGCCAACTCCATCGTTGCTGTCAGTCTGCTCAAGATAAGATTGCTAACAGGGAAGCCATTGACAATGGATGTTCCGAAGTCGCCAACAACCATCCTTGACATCCAAATCCCGTACTGCACGGGAAGCGGCAGATCGAGACCCAGATCATGACGTATGGCGGCAAGCGTTTCAAGACTCGCATCTGGACCACCAATAACTTCAGCAGGATCCCCTGGCAATAATCGCAAGAGTAAGAATACCACGATGGAGACAATGAACGCCGTCGGCACAACGTTCAAAAGTCTCCACATGAAATATCTGAGCATTTGCATTTCAGGCACCGTTCACTAGCAGTCTGGGGATTTCGATATCCATTGTCTCGAAGTCCCCCAAAGGTGCTGTTTCTGCCGCGGGACCACTTGACCACCCTCGCATGAGGGTTACTTCGCCCAAACGTATCCGAAACACTCTTCCGGATACGCCTTTGGAATTCCTGCTACCGAGCCAAACGACTAGCGGCGAGTTCGCAGCTGGGCCCGAAAGATCGCCTGGTTCGTCCGTGGTGGATGCGTCATAGATGGCGTTCATGCGCGTGGCGCCGCTCGGCGCAACAGCATTCACCGTGACGCCATACTCCGCCAATTCAAATGCCGCGACACGGGTCATCGCGAGTATCCCGGCCTTAGCAGTGGCGTATGCCGTCCGTTGCGCCAGATGCCCGGGGAAAAGACCCGCGACCGAAGAAGTCATAATAATCCTGGCGTCGTTAATTTGCCCGCTGACAATACGGTCCCGCCAATATTTTGAAGCCCAGTGTGTTGTTGCCATTGCACCGCGGAGATGAACGGCCATGGTCATATCCCAAACCTCCGGCGTCGATTCTACGATTTTCTGTAAGGCATAGTTGCCAGCGTTATTCACCACGACGTCGAGACCGCCAAATCCGTCAATCGCAGCTTCAACGACTTTCTGCGCCCCGTCCCAGGTCGAAATGTCGCTTCCTTCCGCAATTGCGGTGCCGCCATGGGCTACGATTTCCTCGACCACTCGCTGAGCGCGCACCGGAGAAGGCGGGCCTTGGCCATCTAATTGGACGCCAAGATCATTCACAACGACTTTCGCCCCCGCTTTGGCAAACGCCAACGCGTGGGAACGCCCGATGCCTCCGCCTGCCCCGGTAACTATGACCACACGGTTGTCGCAAGTTCTATTCATAATGCCGAAAACTTCCCAAAATGGCGGCTGCTGGTAGCTCAGGACTTACGAAGTCCAACATTCGGGCCAAACCACAAACTCGCCGAATCGTGTTATCTTGACCGCCAACCAAGCGAAGGTTGGCGTCATCTATTTCCATAGTAACGTGTTTGGGAGCGTTGAATAATGGGAATATGGCATCGCGAATTAACAATTGGGTTAACCCGCAAACTTTGTGAATCTCGACTTTCATTCGGGAGTTGATCTCGATCTCACGCGCATGAAGCAGAGAGCTTTTGGCAAGGGTGCTTCTTGCCCATCCGCTTTATCAGCGAGATCACGCGCGGCCCACCAACAACAAGCCCTTCTAGACCGAGCAGATTATGCGACGAGTAGACGTCGACGAACGGGTAATCCAGATGCAGGTCTTTAGAGCCGTCCCATCATTGCCAGAGAGGTTGCTCGCTTTAACTAAAAGGCCTGCGGGGATTTGCTAAATGGATTTCGGCTCTGGTTGCCCCATTTCCGAGATTGGCAGGAGCGCCAAGAAGTAGGCCTGGACCAAGTCATGCGGCATAGGTTCGAGTGAGACATAGACCGTTGTAGACGTCTACATGATTTCTGATCGAGGCTTGGCGTGTCGGAAACGGTGTCCTGGGCGCTAATGGGGCGCAAAATTCTATCCAGCGTGACAGAGACTCTGTCAGTTGTTTTGGCCGACCCGACCCGGGCGAACGACGGAGGATGGCGTGGACCTTATCGTAGAGCGGGGGTCCCGTCGCGGGGTGAGGGCGCTAACATGTTCAGCAGGCCTCATCCAGACCATCCGTGATGTGTTGGGATGTGGTTGTTGTCGACACACTTTGACACTACGGTTGCCCGGACGTTGTTGAGGGCCGGAAACAGGGTCTCATTGAGCAGTTCACGGACCATCTTGGTGAAGTCCTAAAGTTGCTGGAAAATTTTGCAGGGGTGCATCCTGGCTGAGGAATCACAAGCCATGCCGGTTGGCGCCGGCACCAGCAAGGAGGCAAGGCCTCTGCTTGGTAGGCTCTTGGTGTTCGACGTTTTGGCTGCGATCGGTCGTCCCGATGGGAGAAACTTGGTATAACCAAATGGTTAATACATTAAGACAAGATACAAATACCCAACTCCACTAAAAGTCGTTACCAATCACACTTGAACAGGCCAGCTTCGCCGTCACCGGTCGTCAACAGGACGCGTAAGATCCAGTCAGGTGTTTGATGTGAAGTTGGGCGTTCTGAGTGAAGCTATTAGCGCGACAATAGTTGCGACCACGCACGTCGTAAACAGCAAGGGAGATGGAAATGAAAAAAGACCATGACCGCAAAAAGGGGGGGGCTGAAAATTTGAGCTCTCGTGCGTTCGCTTTGAATAGGCGGAGTGTGTTGCAATTGACTGCCGCCGCTGTCGCTGCCGTTGGTCTTGGTGCAGCTAACGCACAGGACGCAGTCCCAGCGCCCAAAGAGGGTGGCATCTTGCAAATGGGTTACCCGGCCGATCTACGGGCTCTTGGGCGGATGACAGGATCTGCGAATACCCACACCGTGTTTGGTGCAGTGTTGGAAAGTCTCATCGCCTACGACGACGAGCGTCAACCGCAACCGGTTTTGGCCGAAAGCTGGGAAGTTTCGTCGGATTTTAGAGAATACACTTTCAATCTTCGCAAGGGGGTGACTTTTCACTCTGGTAGAGAGTTTACCAGCGAAGACGTTCGCTTTACGCTTATACGTGCTAGGGATCGTACCGTCTCAGGGCCACAACTGGCGACGATGAGCAACTGGTGGACAGATATTGAGACGCCGGATCCTCACACGGTAATTTTGCGCTCTGACCTTCCGCGACCTGCGGCATTCGATCTGCTCGATTTCATGTATATTCGAGATGAACCGTCGATGACTCAGAATCCCGACGCAGTTCTAATTGGGACAGGCCCTTTCCAGCTCGTCGACTATCAGCCGGGCACTTCTGCAAAGCTCCGGAGGAACCCAGATTATTGGAACGAGGATCAGCCATACCTCGACGGGATTGACCTCCAACTTGTGGGCGACGTTCAAACCTTAGCGCTGCAACTAGAGTCGGGTGCCGTTGATCTTGCCATCAATCTCGCCATCCCAGATGCAGTAAGGCTGACTGAAGGCGGGGAGTACGCACTTTCGATGGCGCCAGCTGCTCCTGCAACCTATATGGTTGGAATTAACACTACCATAGCTCCGTTCGACAACAAGGAGGTTCGGCAAGCCCTAAACTACGCTTTCGACCGCGATCGTGTCGCCACGTCCGTTATGAAAGATTTGGTCCCAGCGATCGTTCTTCCTTGGCCCGAGAACTCACCCGCGTATGACGCGGATTTGAACAACGCCTACGGGTTCGACCTCGCAAAAGCAAAAGCCCTCCTGGATCAAGCAGGCGTAACCGATCTAACCGCCGACTTCCTCTACTCAGGCAGTCGTGCCGAATTGGCATCCGTTGCCCAGATTTATCAAGCTGACCTCGCATCTATTGGCGTGAACTTAAACATCAAGCCATTGCAGCGTGCAGCGTTTGCAAGTGCTACAAATGCGCGAGAATTCAGCGGCCTTGCGTCATCAATCACTGCCTTCACGCAGTACGAACCTAGCTCTTGGGCAGCGCTCAGCGTTTGGGCGGGGCGCAACGAAGGGTTCGATAGCCCAGAGTACAGGTCTCTCTTGGAGTCAGCTTTCACTGCGACGGAACCAGAAGCTATCTCCGAGATTTATGACAAGCTGAACCAGCTCCTAATTGACGAGTCGTTCTTCATTGCTTTTGTCCCTCTGCCTCATTTTGCTGTGACCAGGAGTAAAATACAGGGCCTGAGCTGGCGTCTGAGCGGTGCCCCACGCTACGAGCGATTGTGGTTGGAATAAGCGCCAACCTTGAATCTATGCAAAGGACATCCATGCTCGCGGCGGAAAGCTGCGAGCATGGATGATTGCACTTCAAGCTAAAGACTAGAGATAATAATGGAAGCTAGACAAGTTGCACTCGTCACTGGAGGAGCAGGCGGTTTTGGCGTTGCCATTGCCAAGAAGCTGAGGAGTCAAGGCATCTTGGTTGCTTTGGCCGACAAGGACGGTGACGCAGCCCAACGCGTGGCCGAAGGAATCGATGGTGCGATCGGAGTTCATATGGATGTGACAAACCGAGCGACCATCATGACCGGTTTAGAGCACATCCAACGTGCGTTTGGACGTTTGGATGTCGTCGTAAACAACGCCGGGATCGGACACAATGGAACCACCGAGTCAATGAGTATAGCCGATTGGGGCCTCGTATTAGATGTAAACCTTACAGGCACGTTCTCGGTTTGTCAGCTGAGTCTTCCGTACCTTAAGGTCCGCAGTGGCGGTCGAATTATTAATATGTCTTCGCGTAACTGGGTTGCTGGCGGACCGCCTGCATACACCGCATCTAAGGCCGGGATCGTGGGATTAACGCGCTCCTTGGCTCGGGAACTCGGCCCCTTTAATATAACTGCGAATTCTGTTGCGCCCTCGCCGGCGCCGACCGCATTCACCCTCCGCGCTGATCGCGAGTTGGCCGACCTTGAACGTAGCACATTGCCTGCTACTCCGCTCGGCAGAATCTGCACGCCTGAAGATGTGGCAGGAGCCGTCGCATTTCTTGCTTCAAAAGACGCAGCATTCGTCACTGGCGAAGTGATTCACGTGGCGGGCGGTGGTCAGCTGGCACCCTCTCTCGGCCAGTGGCTCGACCCACAATAGATAAACTGGCAGATCGTGTAACACCGCGTTGGGTAACCAAGATCGCTTTGCCCAGTTCTCGTGATCCAGTCCAAGTAGTCTCTGAATCCTGCTGATGGCGCCAGAATTGACGCGAACATGCTGGACTGAGATCCAACGAATCAGCATCCCAACTGGTCTCCGCCGCGATTGAGATGGTTGTCACAGGATCGGGCGCCGCGAATGGAAATGCTACTCAGATACTTGTTTCAAAGTTTGCTGATAGCGAGCAGCGTGGTTTCCCCAACTGTAGCGAACTTTCTGAGCCCACGACCCAACCTGCCACGCAACCATGCTCGCGACAGAATGCTCTCGCCCGTCGAGTTCGCGTGGCAGTACGATACCCAACCCGAAGGTCGCCAGAAAATTTGGGCTATTCAACCTGTTGGCAACCTTAACCAGCTAAGCAGCTCCGCTTTCCGATGTTGTACGGTACGAAGTTCATTGCCATCCTAGGCTTTGCCGACCGGACGGGATTGAAAGGCGTTACATTGATCCCAGCAAATCAACTCAAAAGGCCATCATTGAGAGCTTCGACGGTTTAAGAATTTGGCCACGTGCGGCAAGATGGGGTCAAGTCCGAGAAGTGCTGGATATTTTGACGTCGGCGACATCCTTTGTTGATTGCCTGGCGAGGCCGACCATGGCCTCATATTCTTGATCGAGCTCATTTCTGACGGCGGCCATCTGCCGGCGTTCAAACTCGGTGACCTTGACGGAGCGCCAGCGCTCGGTGGCGCGGATCAGTGCGCCGAACATCAGCTTCAAGACCGCTCTCTCGCCGAAAGCATTGGGGATGATCTTGAGGCGACGACGCTCTTCGACGAACAGACGTTCAAGGAGATTCGTCGTGCGGATCGCGCGGCGATGGGTCACCGGGAATCGCAGATGGGCGATGCAGGCTTCTAAGTCGTCCATGAAGCAGGCAACTCCACGTTCCTGGTCGCGGCCGTAATCGGCGACGACGCCGGCGGCAAGATCGCGCGCAATCGCACGGCTCGGCGCCTGGTAGGCGGCCTGAGCCCGCGCCTTGAAGTCCGGCCACACATCCTCCGGCACCTTGGCGGCCAGATTGCGCATGCGATGCGCCAGGCAACGCTGGCGGGCAGCGCGCGGAAAGCAAACCTCGATCGCCTTGATGATACCGGGTGCGCCGTCCGAGGTGACCAGCAGCGGGTCGTTGAGCCCACGCAACTTCATGTCCTCGAAGAAGGCGGTCACCGTCTCGGCATCTTCCTTCGATCCCGCCATCAGATGCAGGAGAACGCGGCGGCCCTCAACCGTATAGCCCCAGGCTGCCAGAACCGGCTCGCGTCTGGCGCCGGGCCGCAAGCGCTCGGCGATGCCGTCGACGAACAGATAGGCGATGTCGTACTCGCTCAGGTCACGTGTCACGAACTCCTGGTAGTCCGCCCACAGCCGCTCGCCGATCTCCGACACCGCCGTCTTCGACAACAGCAAACCTGCGGGAGGACGGCGGTGTCAGCCGGCGGGTGGTCTGGCACGAATATGAGCGTTTTGAAGTCGGCCAGCAGGCCCAGTTTACCGTCTGGGGATTTCGGAAACATCATCTTACGGTGCGTTGGACCGATACAACCAATGCTCACCGGCGTGACGAGAAGAACCTCACCAAGGACGAGATAGTGGCCGGCGAAAACCCCGGCGTCGATTTTTTCCAACGCATGGGTGTCCTTGCCGACATCGGCCTCGTGGAATGGGTGCCTCACCTCTTGGAGAGCGGCGACGACGAGGCCGAAATCATCCATCCGCTCGCCATTAATAGCCACGAGCCTGACCGCCTCGAAAACAGGCTCGGTATCGCCGCGCATGAAGCCGCCAGCGCAATGCTGACCGAAGGACAGACCGACTGGGCAGCATCGAATGGTCTCTTTCTCGTGCCGGTGCCGCGCCATCTTGGCCGCGTTCAGGTGATTGGCATTGCGCGGTTGCGGTATCGCCCCAAGACCAAAATGACAGCTGCTTGGTGGGCCGATCTGCGGACCTCTGGCGAGGAATACGTGCTTCGTTACCGCGAGTTCGTCGCGCCGGCGGCGAAGGCGGAGGCGGAGGTTCCCTGAGCCGCTTGCAACATCAAGGTGATATCAAGGGAACATCAATGGGGTATCAAAGAAACTACTAGCACAAAATAAACCCCCCTCGCTTTGCTCGGCGGGTCACAAATTGGCAAAGCGAAAATAAGAAAGTTGATGTAGATCAGATTGCACGATGATCGACCCTAATTCCTACTTCCCACCACGCATGCCGTCTCGCCCAACTGGACCAGCGGACGAGCGGCGGCGACGCTATAGCATCGAGCATCTGGCAGGCGGGTGCATTCTGATCTGGTTGGCGGTCAACCCCACCGACGGAGCAGGAGAACGCCGCACGACCGACGGAGAAACGAGGCCGAAATGACGCGAAAGGCGTGGCGGACCGACCGACAACGCCAAGTGCCGCCGATACAATTGCCCACAGGCGCCCGCGACCGATCTTTGGTGGTGAAGTGTCCGCAAGCCGACCGAAAGCACTCACGGAGCGGGATAAAGGTCTGGCGGGCCTCTTGCTGGGCTCGCGCGGAGGGTATCAAGCTGGGCCGCAACCCGCTGGGGACCGGTGCGGATGGACTAAGTTCAAAACCAAACAGTCTGAATGGGGGTGATGTTGACCACCGATTCAATGTCGCTAGCCCCGTTCGCGCTCCGCATCGGCGCATCAACCTATTCTAGCCACTCGATCCCCAACCATCACGGATCACCGCGAGCCACGCATCCGGGATAGGTCGTCCCCAAGCCTCGTAGACGGGCGCAAAAATGAAATCTCGATTTCCACACCGTCGCGCACGACACGCGCTGTCGGCGGCTGCATCTCCAGCAGCTTGTGCCAGGCGTTTGTTGATTTAGGAGCGCAATTTCATCCGTGATCGCATCAAGAGGAAGCGCCGTTCGCGCTGCCCACACCACTCCGAGCGTGATATTGGTTCGCGTTTCACCTTGGGGCACGGGCGTCTTCGTTAAAGACTTAGCGTTGGCAATTCGCCCGTAACTTTGCCGAAGATGTTCCAATGTCAGATCGTCATGCACATCGATCACAGCGGCCACGGCATCCGAAGGCGCTGCAATCGGTCCCTTAGCTGCTGGGTTCATATGAACAACCGACGCGAATTGGTCTGAAGTTGCCCCAGCCAAATCAACGATTTGGCCGCCACCCGCAGCAAATCCATTGCCGATGAATTGGTTCAATGCCGCGTTGAGCGCGTCACCTATTGCTTCAGGCGCTGCGGCGGAGACTTGTTGTCCCGCAGCGAGGACATCTTTAGAAATCGTCATGCTGCCAATAAACAGTCAGGAAAGTGAGTTTGTACATATAATTGGAGGTTGGGGGTGCATTCCCGTGGTTGCCGCTCTGGGTCAATGTGAGCCAACAACCCAAGTGGAGCGGACGACCGTTGTTGGAGTAAGAGTAGCCGTTTCCAATACCGCTTGAGCGTGTGCTTCCCGCGTCAGTCGACTAATACTCAGCTAGTTTCGGCGGGGGTTTTGTCCGAGTTCCGAAACGACCGTTTTGCGATCGCCAGAGACATACCGCGAGCATGCCCGCGTTAAATGGGTGTGTTAAACTGTCCGTATAACCAAAATCAGGACAGTCCAACGCCTCACTTGATCCGGAAATGGTTCCTAATGACCCCACATGAGTTCGTCGAGAAATGGCGGGACGTAGAGCTGAAGGAACGCTCCGCATCGCAATCCCATTTCAACGATCTTTGCCGCCTGCTCAAGGAAGCCGACCCGGTGGCTGCCGACCCTGCGGGCGAATGGTTCACCTTCGAGAAGGGAGCCTCCAAGACCTCAGGCGGTGAGGGTTGGGCCGATGTTTGGCGGATGGGCTGCTTCGCCTGGGAGTACAAGGGTAAGCGAGCCAACCTGGATGCGGCCTTCAACCAGCTCCTTAACTACGCCATCGCTCTGGAAAATCCGCCTCTACTGATTATCTCGGACATGGACCTGATCCGCGTCCATACCAACTGGACCAACACCGTTCAGCAGGTCTATACGATCACGCTGGACGATCTCTTGGATGCCCGAAAGCGGGATATCCTTAAGGCGGCCTTCACCGACCCGGAGAAGCTGCGCCCAGCCAAGACCCGGCGCCTGCGCGACCTCGCCCGGCGCCTCCCGGCCGGGGGCACGATGCGGACACTGTCGCCCATTTTGTCAACCGGCTGGTCTTCTGCATGTTCGCCGAGGACGTGAAACTTCTGCCCAACAGGATGTTCCAGCGCATGTTGGAGCATTCAGCCTCCAATCCGGACGAATTCGAGACGAACGCCTGCACACTCTTCGCGGCCATGAAAGACGGCGGGCCGGTGGGCTTCGAAAAGGTTGAGTGGTTCAACGGTGGACTGTTCGATACGGACGAAGCGCTGCCCCTGAACAAAGCCGACGTAGCCGAGGTGCTCTCGACGGCAAGGCTCGACTGGTCCGATATCGATCCCTCGATCCTGGGTACCCTGTTCGAACGCGGGCTGGACCCGTCGAAGCGTGGCCAGCTGGGCGCCCATTATACCGACCGCGACAAGATCATGATGATCGTCAACCCGGTGATCGTCGAGCCGCTGACGGCGGAGTGGGACGAAACCCGCGGCAAGATCGAAAAGCTGATCGAGAGCGCACCGAAGGAGGCCAAAGGGAAACTGCTCCGAGGCAGCGAGTTGGGGAAGCGCACGAACGCACTCAACAGAGCATCCGAATTACACCGGGAGTTTATCGAACGTCTGCGCGCCTTTCGGGTGCTCGACCCGGCCTGCGGGTCGGGCAACTTCCTCTATCTCTCACTGCTGGCGCTGAAGGACCTGGAGCACAAGGCCAACCTTCAGGCCGAGGCGCTGGGCCTGACCCGCGGCTTTCCCTCCGTGGGTGTTGATCGGCGTGGAATATTGACCCCCTTGGTGGGGTAATCGGCGTCCAAAATTGACCCCCCTGGTTTTGTGATTTTTAACACACCTCGTTGTTTGGACAGACGAGGTGGGGGAGATGCTGGTTGTGGAGACGATCGCACGGATACGTCGGGATCATCTGGTGAGGGGCGTTCCGATCAAGAAGATCGCCCGGGATTTGAGGGTTTCGAAGAACACGGTGCGCAAGGTGGTGCGGGGCGATGAGACCTCGTACAGCTACGAGCGCAAGATCCAGCCGATGCCGAAGCTTGGGCCGTGGGTGGATGAGCTCGAGCGCCAGCTGGAGGCCAACGAGAAGAGGCCGCGCCGGGATCGGCTGTCTCTGCTGCGGATTCATGAAGACCTTGCGGCTCTGGGCTATGGCGGCGGCTACGACGCAGTGCGCCGCTACGCCAGGACCTGGCGTCGGCGGTGGCGGCTGTTGTCGCCGTCGCAGGGTTTTGTGCCGCTGAGCTTCGATCCCGGCGAGGCCTACCAGTTCGACTGGAGCCACGAGTACGCGCGCCTGTCGGGTGTGACGACCAAGGTGAAGGCGGCGCACATGCGGCTCTGCTACAGCCGCATGCAGCTGGTTCAGAATCTTCCCGCGCGAGAGCCAGGAGATGGTGTTCGAGGCGCACGAACGGGCCTTCCACTTCTTCGGCGGGGTCTGCCGGCGGGGCATCTACGACAACATGAAGACGGCGGTGAGCATGGTCTTCGTCGGCAAGGAGCGCGCCTACAATCGGCGCTTTCTGGAGCTGTGCTCCCACCATCTGGTGGAGCCGGTGGCGTGCACTCCGGGTGCGGGCTGGGAGAAGGGGCAGGTCGAGAGGCAGGTGGGTGACGTCCGCGGCCGCCTGTTCGTGCCCATCCCGCGGGGCCGCTCCTACGTCGAGATCAACGAGTGGCTGATGGATCGGTGTATCGAGGACGCCAAGAAGCGGCCGCATCCGACGATCGAGAGCAAGACGGTGTGGCAGGTGTTCGAGGAGGAGCGGCCCTTCTTGATGGCCTATCGCGGCCCCTTCGACGGCTTCCACGCCACCGAGGTGGCGGTGTCCAAGACCTGTCTGGTGCGCTTCGACAACAACCACTACAGCGTCGCCGCCCGTGCCGTCGGGCGGCCGGTCGACGTGCGGGCCTACGCCGATCGGATCGTCATCCGCCAGGACGGCGAGACCGTCGCCGAGCATCCCCGCAGCTTCGGGCGCGGCCAGGTCGCCTACGATCCGTGGCACTACGTGCCGATCCTGACGAGGAAGCCCGGCGCGCTGCGCAATGGCGCGCCCTTCAAGGGCTGGCAACTGCCCGGCGCGCTCGGCCGCATACGGGCCCGGCTGACGGGTTGCGACGACGGTGACAGGCAGTTCGTGAGGATCCTCGCGGCGGTTCAGGAGGACGGGCTGGAGGCGGTCGAGGCGGCCTGTGCCGAGGCGCTCGACTGCGGCGCCTGCAGCGCCGACGTCGTGCTCAACATCCTCGCCCGGCAGTGCCAGCCGGCACCGCCGGCGACCATCCCGACGCCCGAGGGCCTGCAGCTTCGCCACCGGCCGGTGGCCGACTGTCAGCGCTACGATCGCCTGAGGGAGGCCGGTCATGGAGCGTCATGAGGTGCTGGCGATGATGACGGCGTTGAAGCTCGCGGGCATGCGCGCCGCCTACGACGACATCCTGATGATTCATCACGTTGGCTGCCGCCGCGGCGAGGACGCTCCAGCTGCACCAGGCGCACGGCATGTTGTAGGCGCCGACGGGCTCAAGCGTCGTCATCCGGTGCAGCAGATCATCGGTACGCTGCTGCAGGTCGAGATCGCCGACAAGACGGCGCGCTCGATCAAGTACCAGATGGCGTCCGCCAGGTTGCCAACGGCCAAGGAGCTGGCCGACTTCGACTTCGCCGCCTCGCCAGTCAACGAGCCCCTGATCCAGGAGCTCGCCGGCGGCGGCTTCCTGGAGGGCAAGCGCAACATCGTGCTGGTCGGCGGCACCGGCACCGGCAAGACCCATCTCGCCGTCGCCATCGCGCGCTCCTGCATCCGCAAGGGCGCCCGGGGCCGCTGCTACAACGTCGTCGACCTGGTCAACCACCTCGAGGCCGAGCTCCGCGCCGGACGCCAGGGCCGCACCGCAGATCAGCTTGTACGCCGCGACTTCGTCATCCTCGACGAACTCGGCTACCTGCCCTTCGCCCAGGCCGGCGGGCAGCTGCTCTTCCACCTCATGAGCCGGCTCTACGAGCGCACCTCTCGCAAAGCATGTTCAGGATCAGGGAGCGTGTTTTAAGGGGCAATCGTCATCACCACCAACCTCGCCTTCGGCGAATGGCCATCCGTCTTCGGCGACCCCAAGATGACCACAGCCCTGCTCGACCGTCTCACCCATCATTGCGAGATCATCGAGACCGGCAACGAGAGCTGGCGCTTCAAGAACCGCTCCTGAGCCGCCGCCGGCCGTGCCTGCGGCCCGGTTGCCCCGGTGGGTCAACAGGTACCCCCCCTATTGACTACCGGGACAACCTCCGCCGTGCCGCTCAGGGGGGTCAATTTTGCACGCCGATCGGGGGTCAATATTGAAAGCCGTTTGACACCGTGGGCCCCGAATGCGTGAAGGGCATCGAGATCAATCCCTTTGCCGCCGAACTTGCTCGCGTTTCGGTCTGGATCGGTGAGAT
Organism: uncultured Bauldia sp.; assembly: GCA_963663975.2. Lineage (GTDB taxonomy): Bacteria > Pseudomonadota > Alphaproteobacteria > Rhizobiales > Kaistiaceae > JANQRX01. The sequence continues at coordinate 968,263 of CAXXRA010000015.1, forward strand.
TCAGTGGATGCGCCGAAATGGGTTCGAAGCCACCCGCGACCCCATTCTGCGTCCGCTCGGGACCATCGAGTGCCGGGATGCAATTCTTAATCCGGATGGAAGCGAGGCGCATTGGCCGCGAGCTCCGCGCCGGACGCCAGGGCCGCAGCAGAGGTTATAGTTGGTAACCCGCCATTTCTTGGCGCCAAAATAATGAAAGGAAGTCTAGGCGTTGAAGAAACAGAGCGAATACGCTCTGCGTTCAAAGGGCGACTGCCCGGCTTCACGGACTTGGTATGCTATTGGTTCGAAAAATCTCGCGAACAAATAGAAATTGGCGCCACACTGCGGGCGGGCTTGGTCGCGACAACTCAATTGCGAAAAATACCAACCTCCCGGTTATGAGAAGAATTACGTCTGTCGCTGAGATTTTCGACGCGCTCGCCGACGAGCCGTGGATCGTTGAGGGAGCGGCGGTCAGAGTGGCTCTAATCGCATTTGCGGCAAAAGGTGCATCAGCCGCGAAGAAGAATCTCAACGGCGAAAGAGTTGATCATATCAACGCCAACCTGACCGCGGGCTTGGACACATCCTCGGTAATCGAACTCTCCTCGAACAAGAATGTCAGCTTTGTAGGCATTCAGAAGAGCGGGCCATTTGATGTACCCGGTGATCTTGCTCGCGGTTGGCTGGTTGCGCCCATGAATCCCAATAGGAGGCCGAACGCTGATGTCCTACGGCCTACCTCAAACGGAATCGATATCACCTCCGGCCGTCGCGATGTCTGGTTGATCGATTATCCTCGGGGTTTGAGCGAGGCGGACGCCGCGCTTTGGGAACTACCATTCCGACATCTCGAGACCGCGCCATATGACCCAGAAGATCCTGAGACTGGCACGCTGCGAGGGGTGCGTGCCGGTGCGAGAGATTTTCATCCACGTCACGAATGGTGGACGACATATTGGCCACGCCCTGATGTCAGGGCGTTATTGAACAACCTGTCGCGCTTTATTGTGACGCCGATGACGGCTGAACACCGCATCTTCGTTTGGGTGGCACTTCCGAAAATACCTGACAACAACACAATAATAATAGCTCGCGACGATGACGCTTGCTTCGGTATGCTTCAATCTCGCATCCATGAGAGCTGGACAACGCTGATTGGGAACAGAATGGGTGTCGGAAATCAACGGCGCTACAATCCGGCTTCGGTCTTCGCGACCTTCGCTTTCCCGGAAGGCCTGACCCCCGACATTCCGGCCGAAAACTATGCCGACGATCCGCGAGCGCAAAAGATTGCGGCGGCGGCGGCGCGGCTGAACGAACTGCGCGAGAACTGGCTGAACCCGCCCGACCTTGTCACCCGGGTGCCCGAGGTGGTGGAAGGCTATCCCGACCGCATCATGCCCGTGGACGAAGAGGCGGAGAAAATTATCAAAAAGCGTACGCTCACCAGCCTCTATAACGAACGCCCAGCCTGGCTTGACCACGCCCACGCCGCCCTCGACGAGGCCGCAGCGGAAGCCTACGGCTGGGGCGACGACTGGCGCGCCGGCAACCTGAATGAAGACGAAATCCTCTCGCGTCTGTTCCGCCTGAACCAGGAACGCGCCGCTGAACATGGGCTTGGTGTAGCACTCTGAGTACCTGAGCACCTGATCAGCCCGGCCGATGCAGTCTCGTGGATCCAGCAAGTGAGTGGTGATCCGTCGGGTGGGGGATGGCCGTCGTGGAGATACTTAAATCGCCTCTGGCCACTTCTGCGAAGTGTGGTGCACAGCTAGCACGTCGACCACTTGGCCTTTGACGCGGTAGGTCACTACAAACGGCGACTTGGGCACCACCAGCTCACGCGTACCTTCCACACGGCCAGGACGACCAGTCTCAGGGAAAATGGTTAGCTGGTCGTGGACAGTGTCGGTGATCGCCAGAACGATACGCTTAGCGATCGGCGGACTGTCGAGCGAGATATAGCGGCGGATACTTTGGAGATCCTCAAGTGCATGCGGGTGCCACGTGAGATTCATACATGCGGAGAAACAACCTCGCTATCGCTGTCCCAGGAGTTGAGCCAAAACATGACCTTCTCATGCTCGATACCCTCTCCGCTCTCAGCTGAGGTAAGGGCTTCTCGGATCCGGCGCTCCTGCCAATCCTGGACGGAAAGATAGTCCTCGATCGCTTGGCGAGCGATACCAGCCGCCTTGCGATCCTGGCGTTTCGCGGAGGCTTCGAGGCGTTTTCTCGTGTTGTGACCAACACGAATGGTAATAGTCGCCGATTTCTCCGGCGAGCCGGAATTCGCTCTATTTTTCATATGTGTACAAGAGAAATCGGTCCCCGGTCAAAGTGTCGGAGCTTCACGAAATTTACTCTGATCTCCCATCAGCTGCTTCCCCCCCGCTTCCCCGCGCGGACGGTCGCCTTGGCAGCACTAGATCCAGGATCATATATCATTGAAATCATTGAGGAAGTTTGGAGCGGGCGATGGGATTCGAACCCACGACCCCAACCTTGGCAAGGTTGTGCTCTACCCCTGAGCTACACCCGCCCGCTCCGCCGGTCGTCGCCGGATAAGCGGCTTATATCGTTGCCGACCGGGTCAAGGCAATACGGCAATACGCCTGACCTCAAGCGTGCGTTGCGACGCGGCTGGGGACTGCTCAGTGCCATTCGCGCAGCTCCTCCACCCGACGGCAGCCCCCCGCTCCACATCGCCGCCGCGCTCGCCTAATGTGGGCGCCGTCGTGATTGCAACGGACCCGCCTCTCATGCCCGCCACCCCCGACGACCTCATGGCCATGCTCGACCGGCTCGCCATCGCCACCACCACGGTCGACCATCCGCCGCTCCACACGGTCGAGGAATCGCGGGCGCTGCGCGGCGATATCCCCGGCGCCCACACCAAGAACCTGTTCGTCAAGGACAAGAAGGGCGGCCTGTTCCTGATCACCGCGCTGGAGGACACCGCCATCAATCTGAAGGCGGTCCACCGTCATATCGGCGCCACGGGCCGGGTCTCGTTCGGCCGGGCGGAGGTGTTGATGGAGGCGCTGGGCGTGGCTCCCGGCGCGGTCACCGCCTTCGCCCTGATCAACGACGGCGCCGGCCGGGTGTCGTTCACGATCGACCAGGCGCTGATGGAGCACACCACCGTCAACTGCCATCCGCTGGTCAACACCAGCACCACGACGATTAGCACCGCCGATTTGATCGCCTTCGCCAGGGCCACCGGTCACGAGCCGCAGGTCGTCGCTCTCGGCGAGGTCTAGCCCGGACGTTTCTCGGTCCGGCAAAAAAAGCCGAGGCGGTTGATGGGGAAGCGGCCGATGATGGGCTGGGCGGCAGGCTTGCGGTCGGCTCGAAGAATTGTTGACGCGGTCCGTCCTGGTCGGGATTGTCGTGGGGACCTATCGGGAAGCGCGGAAGTTACGGGTCTTTTCGAGCGCTTGCCTGGCAGAACTACCGGCAACGTCTTCATCATGAAGGCCAGCGGACTCAAGGACAACCAACACAGACTGTCGTGTCGGTTCGACGGGCGATAGCGGGCGCACCCTGGCCGATCAGGGCCACCTGAACGAGAGGGGGGCCTACAATTCGAAGTCGGCTGCCGCGATGACGGCGCGGTGATGGTAGGCTGGGGGGGGGGGGGTGCACGGAGATTCTCGCCATGCTCAAGCGCGTACTGGCTGGTGTTATCGTTGCCGTTGTTCAAGTCTCCGGCGGGCTAAATGCTCTTGCTGAAGAAGTTCCGATTAATGGAGGTTATGGAACGCTCGCGAGTTGCATTCTCTGGGTCAACGACTCCGTGCGTCACATGGCTGGATATGATGGCAATTAGGCCCTCCTCACGCGCTCGTCGCTGCAGGGGTTGGAGTGGGGGTGCCAGTTCGGTGAGGTGACCGCGACCGGGCAGTCGTCATGGCGGGTCAAGGCGATGTGTGCGGGTGCTGGAGACTATGAGGACGGCAGTCCGGTTCCCATCAGCGATATGACTATTGAAGAGTCGCGGAACGAAGCCAAAATCACGATTGTCAATCCAGATTTCTTCCAAGTCCCATTATCTCCACCAAGCTGCACCTTGCCTTACGACCAGCAACTGCGAATCGAAATGGATCGCATCGCCGAAGAGTGACAACTACTCCGTGGGATGCGTTATGACGGCAGGCTGGAAAGCATCTTCGCCCTGCAGGACGAGATCACCGCCAAGATCGTGGCGGCGATGCAGATCAATCTCGCGCCGGCTTCGGCCGACGGTTCCCGCCGCCGTTCAACGGCGAGCGTGGAGTCCTATGAGTACTATCTGCAGGCCAGGTCCGGGTTCTTCCTGTTCACGCCGGAAACCAACGCCTGTCGATCAATCGCTTTCAGCGGGCCATCGACATCGACCCGGAGTTCGCCAGTGCCTGGGCCGGCCTGGTGTTCCCCTATCAAAGCGGTTGGTCGTTCATCTGGCCGGGCTATGATGACGGTATCCACAAGGCCCGCGAGGTCGCCGAGAAAGCGGTCGCGCTCGATCCGGACGCTTCGTTCACCAACTGGCGTCTCGGCTGGGCGCTGATTTTTCTACGCCGGCACGACGACGCGGTCACCTGCTTCGATCGCGCCCTGGAGATCGAGCCCAACAACGCCGAGGCTTACTCCTATTTCGCCGAAGTGCTGAACTTCGCCGGCGACCCCGGCCGCGCGGTGGAGATGTCCAAAACGGCGATCGGCTATGACCCGGTGGTGCCGCCCAATTGCGCCTTCCACCTCGGTCATTCGTATTTCCTGCTCGGTCGCCTGGAGGAACCGGTGGCGCAGATCCAGCGCTCGATCGACCTGGCGCCATCGTTCCCGGTATCGCGGATGATCATGGCCGCCGCGCTCACCGAACTGCAGCGTGACGACGAAGCGGGCGAGCACATCGCCACGCTCCGCGCGCAGCATCCGCAGCATTCGCTGGCGACCGTCAACCAGCGCTAACCCTATCGCGACGATGCCGCCCGCGCCCGGGTGCTCGACGGGCTGAGAAGCGCCGGTTTGCCTGAGGTCTGAGGTTGCGATGTCACAATCGGGATGGCTGGTCTAGCCGTGCCCACCGCATGGATCGGCAGCCAGGCAGCAGGCGCACCGCCGGCGAATTTGTAAATCCGGTTGAAGCGGCCCATTTTAGACGCCAGATTTTGAACACCCCCGAACATGGAACAGATCATGAGCACGTTGGATTTCGGCAACGGAAGCGGCACCCCGCCAGGCGGCCCCGGCGGCGGCCTTGTCATCGACACTACCACCAACGACTTCGCCCGCGACGTCATCGACGAATCGAGCAACCAGCCGGTCCTGGTGGATTTCTGGGCGCCGTGGTGCGGCCCGTGCAAGACCCTCGGCCCGATCATTGAAAAGGCGGTCAATGACGCCGGCGGTGCGGTTCGCCTGGTCAAGCTCAATATCGACGACCATCCGGCGATCGCCGGCCAGATGGGTATCCAGTCGATCCCCGCCGTCATCGCCTTCACCGACGGCAAACCGGTCGACGGTTTCATGGGGGCGATCCCCGAAGGCCAGGTCAAGGCCTTCATCGACAAGGTCGCCGGACCTGCGGGTCCGTCCGAGGGCGACCAGCTGGTGGACGCGGCCGAGGCGATGCTGGCCGCCGGCGACACCGCCGGGGCGGGGCGGCAGTTCGCCGCCGCGCTGTCGGTTAAACCGGATTCGGTCGCTGCCATCGCCGGCATTGCCAAGGTCCACCTCGTCGACGGCAACCTCGCCGCGGCGAAGGAGGCGCTGGCTGCGCTGCCCGATTCGGTTGCCGACGATCCGGCCGTCAGCGCCGTCAGGGCGCAGTTGAAACTCACTGAGCAAAGCGCCGATATCGGCGATGCCGACACCCTGCGCCAGCGCCTCACCGACAATCCGGCCGATCATGAGGCCAGGTTTGAGCTGGCGCTTTTGCACAACACGCAAGGCGAACGGGAAGAGGCAGCCGAGCAACTCCTTGACATCATGGCGCAGGACCGTAATTGGCAGGAGGAGAAGGCGCGCAAGCAGCTTCTTGAGTTTTTCGAGGCGTGGGGCCCGACCGACGCCGCAACGCTCTCCGGCAGGCGGCGCCTATCGTCACTTCTGTTTGCCTGAGGCGACGCCTATGAAAGCCGGCAACTACAGCTATCCTGGACCCGATCAGTTGCCGGACATCCTGCCGGTCTTTCCCCTTCCCGCCGCACTGCTGCTGCCTCGCGCCGACATGCCGCTCAACATTTTCGAGCCGCGCTATCTGGCGATGATCGACCATGCCCTGTGCACCGACCGGGTGATCGGCATGATCCAGCCGGGCAATGGCAACGGCCCGTGCGACCACAGCAACGGCCTTGTCGAGGTCGGATGCGCCGGCCGCATCACCTCGTTCGCCGAGACCGGCGACAACCGCTACCTGATTACCCTGACCGGCATCGCCCGCTTCAGGATCGTCGAGGAGATCGCCAGCGACCAGACCTTCCGGCTGTGCCGCGTCTGCGCCCGCAACTTCGCCGAGGATTTCTCTTCCGCCGACGAGGCATCGGTCGATCGCCAGAGCGTGCTGAAGACATTCCGCGAGTATCTTTCGGCCAACAATCTCCAGGCCGACTGGGACAGCGTCGATCGCGCCTCCAACGAAATCCTGATCAACGCACTGGCGATGATGGCGCTGTTCGACGCGGCCGAGAAGTAGGCGTTGCTGGAAGCACCGGATCTGCGCGCCCGTTCCGAGACCCTGATCGCTATCACCGAGCTCGTCATGTCGCGTGAGGCGGCCGGTGGCGCGCAGCCGCTGCAGTAGGCCGGTTTGACCATGCCCGCGCCCGACCGCCCGTCCGGAACCATCGATCCCAAGCTGCTGGAGATCCTGGTCTGTCCGCTGACCAAGACGACGCTTGAATATGATTCGGCGAGCCAGGAGCTGATCAGCAGGGCGGCCAAACTCGCCTTCCCGATCCGCGACGGCGTGCCGATCATGCTGCCCGAGGAGGCCCGACCACTCGACGATTGATCAGGCGCGGCTCATATCGGTTCACCGCGCAAGAGCCGCGGTGCCGCCGCACCATCGCCGCGCGCCTCTTCGGCAAACATTTCCTTCAGGCCCGGCAGGCGATCGACAACACCCAGCCCGACATCGCGGACCAGACGCAACGCCGGATTGTCGTTGGCGAACAGCCGATTGAGAACATCGGTGACCAGCGCCATTTCGGCGGTGTCGAAACGACGCCAACGGTCATAGGCCTCGAGCGCCGGCAGGCCGCCGATATCGAGCCCGAGCCGATGGGTCTCGACGACGGTCTCGGCCAGCGCGGCGATATCGCGATAACCGAGATTGAGCCCCTGACCGGCGATCGGATGAATGGCGTGCGCCGAATCTCCGGCAAGGGCAAACCGCGGCCCGACAAACGAGCGGGCGATCCTCAGCCCAAGCGGAAAGGCGCGCACCGGTCCGTCAATGGTGATCTTTCCCAGATGTCGCCCGGCGCGCCGGCGGAGTTCGGCACCAAGCACGGCGGCATCACCGTCAACCAGCCGCTTGGCGATGTCCGTCGGTTCGGTCCACACCAGCGACGACCGGTTGCCCTTGAGGGGCAGGATTGCGAACGGCCCGCTCGGCAGGAAATGCTCTTCGGCACGGCCGTTGTGGGGACGCTCATGAGCGATGGTCGCGACGATCCCCGATTGGCCATAACTCCAGCCGATGGTTGAAATTCCCGCCATATCCCGTAGCCACGATTTCAACCCGTCGGCAGCCACCAGCAATTTGGCCGGCAGCGTTTCTCCCGCCGCCGTCTGACAGACGATGCGCGCTCCGCCGGCCTCAAACGACACGACGCGATCCTCTTGCCGAATGTCGACGCCGGCCTGTGCCGCGCGCCGGAAAAGTGCATCGACCACGACGCCGTCGGCGACCACATGGGCGCCCGGTTCGTCGCCGGCGGCGCCGGCACCGGGATCGAAGGTCAGGAACACCGGGCGCACGGTATCGCTGTTGCGGCTGTCGGTAACGATCATCGAGGTGACCGACTGGGCATGCGGTTTGATCTCATCCCACACATCCAGCCGCTCAAGCAGTCGCCGGCCGCCGGCGGCGATGGTCGCAACCCGTGACAAGCGGCGGCGGGCGCTGACATCCGATGCGTCGACCACCACCACCGACAAAGACGGCGCCGACACCCGGAGTGACACCGCCAGGGCGAGACCGACCTGGCCGCCGCCGGCGATCACGACATCAAAGGTGTGGTGTTGGTGACGCTTCATGCTGCCGGCAAGGTTTGTTGTGCTTGACACTTTTCAGGGCCGCTGGTCGAACGGTGTGATGACGACCGCCGCCGACGCGCTCATTTCCATTCTCGACCTTGAGCACCTGCAAGGCAATCGCTTCCGGGGACGGGGGCCCGAGGCCGGCTGGCAGAGGGTGTTCGGCGGGCAGGTGGTCGGCCAGGCCCTGATCGCCGCCGCCCGCACGGTGCGCGAGCGAAGCGCCCATTCGCTGCATGCCTATTTTCTTCTGCCCGGCGATCCCCAAACCCCCATCGACTACGAGGTCGATCCGATTCGCGACGGGTCGAGCTTCTCCACCCGCCGGGTGGTGGCGTTCCAGCGCGGCAAGGCGATTTTTTCCATGTCGGCATCATTTCACCGCGAGGAGCCCGGATTGGACCACCAGATTCCGATGCCCGACGTGCCCCCGCCCGAGGAACTGCCCAGCGAGACCGAACTGCGCGACCTCTACCTCGACAACGCCACCGACTCGGTCCGCCGATACTGGCAACGCAAACGCCCGATCGAGCTCAGGCCGGTGGACATGCGACGCTACAGCGGTCGCCCGCTTCTCAAGCCGGTGCAGGAAGTGTGGATCCGGGCCAATGGCCGACTGCCCGACGATCCCGACATCCATCGCTGCGTGCTCGCCTACGCCTCCGACATGACGTTGCTCGACACATCGCTGTTCGCCCATGGCCGTTCGGTCTTCGATCCCGACATCCAGGCCGCCAGCCTCGACCACGCGGTGTGGTTTCACCGGCCGGTGAGGGCCGACGACTGGCTGCTTTACGCCGAGGAGAGCCCTTCGGCGTCGGGCGGACGGGGCTTCACCCGCGGCAATCTGTTCACCCGCGACGGCCTGCTGGTGGCCTCGGTCGCCCAGGAGGGCCTGATCCGGCCGCGCGCCGATCGGGCCGGGCGCGTCAACCATCCTGCCTAAAACTTGACCACCGGCGCCCGTCCGGCTCGCGCCCCGACCCGCTGCAATCGTTGAGGATTGGCTGAAATCAGCGCATTGGCGTGGTATTGGCACGGAGTTTGATTGATCTGATTACGAACGATGACTGTCGCCGGCCCGGCGGCCGGCATCAGATGCCTGCTCTTCGCTGTCCGTTTCGGCTCAGCGACAACCAATGGGAACTCGCCATGAAAATCGTGATGGCCGTCATCAAACCCTACAAACTGGATGAGGTCAGGGACGCCTTGATGGAGCTCGGCCTGCAGGGGTTGACCGTGACGGAAGTCAAGGGATACGGCCGCCAGAAGGGCCACACCGAGATCTACCGCGGCGCCGAATACGCCGTCAACTTCCTGCCCAAGCTCAAGATCGAGGTGGTGATACCGGCCGCTCAGGTCGATCAGGCGGTGGAGGCCATTTCCAACACCGCCAAGACCGGCCAGATCGGCGACGGCAAGATCTTCGTGCTGCCGCTGGAGCAGGCGGTTCGCATCCGCACCGGAGAAACCGACTCCGACGCGCTCTGACCGCCGGCAGCGCCGGCGCCGATAGCCAGGCCGGCGCAAGCCGCAGTGCCCAGGAGTCCCCCGTCCCGGGCGCTGCGGACCATCTTGTAGGTTTGCACACCGCTCTTGCGGGCAGGCGCTGGGCGGCCTGGCGGGGTGAGTTTCGCCGCGCAGCTCGCCGGATCGCTGATGGGCGCAGCGAGCGCCTTCGTCGGCGGGCGGGTGGTCGGCCTGATCTTCGGGCTGCGGCTGTCGGCCGAGGACGAGCGCGGCGGCGCTGCGGCGCCGATCCGTCGATCCACAAGATCAGCGCAAATCCCGAAGCGGAGATCATCGGCTAGGTCCGAATTCGCGGCGGCCGGCCGCCCAAGGTCGGCCATCGCACGGCGCCACACTGCCTAATTTTTAGTCGTCCGGCGCTCCACACGAACGAACGATCCCGTCTGGGCGCCATCAAATTCGCAAAAAATAGCGACCCGTGGGCGCAGCGGCGACATGGCACAGCGATTGCTAATCGTCTGGTGAGGTGCGGCTGACGCCGCCCAAATCATGTGCACCTACCGTGGAAGGCTAGACATGTTACGAATCAAGGCAATTCTCGCGGCCGCTGCCACGCTGCTCGTCGCGGCCACCGGCGCACTCGCCCAGGAGGCCGAAACCGCCCTGGATACCGGCGACACCGCCTGGATGCTCACCGCCACCGCGCTCGTTCTTCTGATGACCGTTCCGGGCCTGGCGCTTTTCTACGGCGGCATGGTCCGCAAAAAGAACGTGCTGGCGATGGTCACCCAGAGCTTTGCGATCTGCTGTCTGATGACGATCATCTGGATGATCGCCGGCTACTCGCTCGCGTTCACCGATGGCGGATCGCTGAACCAGTGGGTCGGCGGCCTGTCCAACGTCTTCCTGGTCGGTCTGGGCGTCGACAGCATATCGGGGTTGGCACCTACCATCCCCGAATCGGTGTTCATGACCTTCCAGATGACCTTCGCGATCATCACCCCGGCGCTGATCACCGGCGCCTTTGCCGACCGCATGAAGTTTTCGGCCATGCTGTGGTTCACTGGACTGTGGTCGGTGATCGTCTACGCGCCGGTGGCCCACTGGGTCTGGGGCGGCGGGTTCCTGGGCGAGGTCGGGGTTCTCGATTTTGCCGGCGGCACGGTGGTTCACATCAACGCCGGCATCGCCGGCCTGGTCTGCGTCATCGTGCTCGGCAAGCGCGGCGGCCATGGCACCGAAAACATGGCGCCGCACAATCTGGTCTACAGCGTCATCGGCGCATCTCTGCTGTGGGTCGGCTGGTTCGGCTTCAACGCCGGCTCGGCCGTGGCCGCCAACGGCACCGCGGGCATGGCCATGGCGGTGACCCAGATCGCCACCGCCGCCGCGGCCTTGGCGTGGATGTTCGCCGAATGGATCGGCCGCGGCAAACCGAGCGTGCTCCGCATCATTTCGGGCGCCATCGCCGGTCTGGTGGCGATCACGCCGGCCTCGGGCTATGTCGGACCCACCGGGGCGCTGATCATCGGCCTGGCTTCCGGCGTCATCTGCTTCTGGGCGGTGGAGCGCCTCAAGCCGATGCTCGGCTATGACGACGCCCTGGATGTCTTTGGGGTTCACGGCGTCGGCGGCATCGTCGGTGCGATCCTGACCGGCGTTTTCGCGCTCGAAGCGATCGGCGGGACACCGGGCCTGATCGAGGGCAATCTACGCCAGGTCGGCATCCAGCTCTTCGGCATCGCCGCCACCATCGCGTGGTCGGCGGTCGCGGCCTTCGTCATCCTCAAGGTGATCGACGTGATCATCGGTCTTCGCGTACCGGCGGACGTGGAACTGGAGGGTCTCGACATCAACCTGCACGGCGAGGTCGTGCACTAGCCCGGACGTCGCACACTGGACCGGCCGGCTCATTGCCGGCCGGGCTCGCGTGGTTAATGCCGGCTTTACCAACCGGCTTTAGGATCGGCCCCAACGCGCCTCACGGATGCGGGCGGACACGGCCGCAGCCCGGGCGCTCCCGAGTTACTCGCGTCACTTACGGGCTGGCCCATGCGTACATCACGATCAACCTTCCTCATCATCGGCGCCGACGGCACACTGCGCCGCATCCTCAAACGTAATCTCAGCGCCTTCATCGGCCTGGCCGGGTTGGCCGCGGCGGCCGCCATTGCCGCTTCCCTGGCCACCTGGACGGTCACCGATCCCAGCCTCAGCCATGCCACCGACGGTGCCATTCGCAACGTCCTGGGTCTGCCCGGCGCGGTGGTTTCGGATCTGTTCACCCAGATGTTCGGACTGTCGGCCTCGTTGGTCCTGCTGGCACCGGTGATCTGGGCCTGGCGCCTCGTGTTCGGACGCGACAGCGGCTTTTCAAGGTTGCGCACGGTAACCTGGCTGGCCGGCGTGACGGCCGCCGCACTCGCCTTGGCCAGCCTGCCGGTGATGTCGTCCTGGCCGCTGCCGACCGGGCTGGGAGGGGTGAGCGGCGTTCTGTTGCTGAGGATTCCCGTCCTCGTCTTTGGTGGCGCCGTTTCCGGCTCGACCGTGGCGGTCATGTCGGTGCTGTCGGGCGCCCTCGCAATCGCTCTCAGCCTGCACGCCTGTGGCCTGCTCCCGCGCCGCGCTCCGGCACCGGCGCCGGACGAGCAGCCGGTCGACGATTTCGCCGAGGCGCCCTTCGCCGATGACGAGTCCTATCAAGCCCCCGAAGACGGCCAGGCATGGGTCGAAGAGGATGAGCGGGACGATTCGCCGAGCCGGATGGAGCTGCTGGCCGGCATTCTTACCCATATGTCCTATCGTATCGTGACGGGGTTCCGCAGGCGCGTCATTCGTCGCCGGCCGCAACCGCGGGACTTCTTTGATGAATCCGTTTCGCCCGACAGCGGGAAAATCGAACCACGGCTGACCCCCGAATTCGACGCCGACGGGGATTTCGATCCCGGCGACGATGTTGAAGCACAAGATGAGCCGGCACCGAAACCGCGGCGCAAGCGCTCGCGCGTCGCCAAAGCGTCGCCCAAGCCCCGCGCGGGGAAACGGCAGACGCGCGAAGCCCAGGCCTCGCTGCTCGAAGCGGATGGTTTCGAGCTGCCGCCGCTGCATCTCCTGGAGAAGCAGAAATCGGCCGGCCGCGGCGCCGATCTCAGCAGCGGCGCACTGGAGCAGAATGCGCACCTGCTGGAGGGCGTGCTCGACGATTTCGGCGTGCGCGGCGACATCATCAATGTCCGCCCAGGCCCGGTCGTAACGCTCTACGAGCTGGAGCCGGCGCCGGGGATCAAATCGGCCCGCGTGATCGGTCTTGCCGACGACATCGCCCGTTCGATGAGCGCCATTTCATGTCGGGTCGCGGTCATTCCGGGCAAGAACGCCATCGGCATCGAATTACCAAACTCGCTGCGCGAGACGGTTTATCTGCGCGAACTTCTCGCATCACAGGATTTCGAACAATCGAAATCGAAGCTCGGACTTTGCCTGGGCAAGACCATCGGCGGCGAATCGGTGATCGCCGACCTGTCGCGCATGCCCCATCTCCTGGTCGCCGGCACGACCGGGTCGGGCAAGTCGGTGTCGATCAATACGATGATCCTGTCGTTGCTTTATCGCATGTCGCCGGATGAGTGCCGGCTGATCATGATCGACCCCAAGATGCTGGAGCTGTCGAACTATGACGGTATCCCGCACCTGTTGACGCCGGTGGTCACCGACCCCCAGCAGGCGGTGGTGGCGCTGAAATGGACGGTCCGCCAAATGGAGGATCGCTATCGGAAAATGTCGAAGCTCGGCGTGCGCAACCTCCATGGCTTCAATTCGCGCGTCGCCGAAGCGGAGGCCAAGGGCGAGACCCTGACCCGCACCGTGCAGACCGGGTTCGATCCCGATACCGGTGAAGCAATCTACGAACGGGAACAACTCTGTCTGGAAATCATGCCGTTCATCGTGGTCATCATCGACGAGATGGCCGACCTGATGATGGTCGCCGGCAAGGACATCGAAGGCGCCGTACAACGGCTTGCCCAGATGGCCCGCGCCGCCGGGATTCATGTCATCATGGCCACCCAGCGGCCCTCCGTCGACGTCATCACCGGCACCATCAAGGCCAATTTCCCCACCCGGATTTCCTTCCAGGTGACGTCCAAGATCGACAGTCGTACCATCCTTGGTAAGCAGGGAGCCGAACAGCTTCTCGGTCAGGGCGACATGCTGTACATGGCCGGCGGCGGACGCATCCAGCGCATTCATGGGCCGTTCGTCAGCGACGAGGAAGTGGAAGACGTGGTGGCTTTTCTGAAGTCGCAGGGGGCGCCCGAATATCTTCATTCGATCACCGTCGACAATGAGGCCGATTCCGGCGAAAGCGGAAATCTCGAGGACGGTGATTCGACCACCAACAGCCTGTACGATCAGGCGGTGGCGATCGTGCTCCGCGACCGCAAGGCGTCGACCAGCTACGTCCAGCGGCGCCTGTCGATCGGCTATAACAGGGCAGCATCAATTATTGAGCGGATGGAGGAGGAAGGCGTTGTGGGGCCCGCCAACCACGCCGGCAAACGCCAAATCCTGGTTGGTGACGATCAGGCGACCGAACGGTTCGGCTGACCGGACCCTGGCCGCGCCGCGAATTCGCCATAGATCGTGGTTATCGCGCAGTTCTTTGGCCATGAGGGGGCGAGAAGAGGTTGGGAAATGCTGACCGGTACCGCCGGTAGATTGGCCAGGACTTGGTCAGCCGGATTCCTCGCCGGGATCGCAGCCTCCGTGGCCGTGCTCGGCGTTATGACACAAGCGGCGGCGGCGGCCGGTGATCCGGTGCCTCTGCCCCGCCTGCGCCCCGCCCAATCGGTGATGACCGCCGACCCGGCCGCAGTCCTGAGCGAGCCTGATATCCCGATTTCACAGGATTCGCGGTTTACCCGCGAGCAGCAGATCGCCCTGTACAACATCAGCCGGCAGTTCAACAGCTTCCGTTTAATGGAAGGCGAATTCATTCAGTTCGGACCCGGCGGCGAGCAATCCGAGGGTGTATTCTTCCTGTCGAAGCCTGGCAGGATACGGTTTCACTATCGGCCTCCGGTCAAGCTCGACATCATCGCCGACGGCAGCACGGTGGCGATCCGCGACAACCGGGCCGAGACCCAGGACATGTACCCGCTGTCGCAGACGCCGTTGCGTTACCTGCTTTCGGACGGCATCGACCTGACCTCGGACGAACTCGTCACCTCCATCCGTGAGGAGCCGGACCTGTTTTCCCTGCTCATCGTCGAGCAGAGCAAGCTGGTGGGCGGCAGTCTCACACTGATCTTCGACAGGAAATCCTACGAACTGCGTCAATGGGTTGTCACCGACGCCCAGGGGTTGAACACGTCGGTGGCCATCTACAATACCGCGACCGGCAGGCGGCAGGATAAGAGCATGTTCCGGATCGACGTCTCGGCATTTCGGTAGGCTCAATCCGCGCTAAACCGAACCTCTTGAAACGGCTTTCTGCGGCACCATGTGACTCGGCACAGCGGGTCGTCCGACAATCGGTAGCGCCCCCCGTCTCGCCGAGGACGATCCGCCGGCGCCGACGCGTAATCGTCGGTGTCGCGCTTGTAGCGCAAGGAACGCTCAGCCTCCCCCGGGGCTGGGCGTTTCTTCTTCCGGTATCGAGCCGGAATCGGCTAGGTTCCGCCGTCCCACCAAGATGTGCGCTCCCATGACCCTGAAAATAGCAACCTGGAACATCAACTCGGTGCGGCTGAGGATCGATCTCGTCGCCAGATTCCTGAAAAAGTTCCGGCCGGACGTGCTGTGCCTGCAGGAGATCAAATGCCGGGACGACCAGTTTCCCCACCGGCGCTTCACCAGGCTCGGCTACCGCCACCGCGCGGTCAGCGGCCAGAAGGGCTATCACGGCGTGGCCATCGTCTCCCGCCGGCCGTTCCTGGATACACAGACCCGCAGCTTCTGCAACAAGAACGACGCGCGCCATATCTCCGTCACGCTCGATGAGTCGGACGGTCTCGTCGTGCATAATTTCTATGTCCCGGCCGGTGGCGACCAGCCCGATCCGGCGGTCAATGAAAAGTTCGCCCACAAGCTCGCCTTCCTTGACGAAATGTCGTCCTGGCTGAACGGCCCGCTGACCGCCGGCCGCACGGTGCTGGCCGGTGACCTCAACATCGCCCCACTGGAGAACGACGTGTGGTCCCACCGGCAGCTTCTCAAGGTGGTCTCTCACACGCCGGTGGAAACGGACCGGCTGGAGAGCATGCGCCAGGCCGGTCGGTGGACCGATGCCGTCCGACATTTCGTGCCCGCCGACGACAAGCTGTTCACCTGGTGGAGCTACCGTGCGCGAGACTGGCTGGCTTCGAACCGCGGCCGGCGGTTGGATCACGTCTGGGTAAGTCCACCCCTGACCGGCCGGCTCGAAGACGCCCTCGTGGTCCGTGACTCGCGCGGCTGGCCGCGGCCCTCGGATCATGTCCCGGTGATCGTCACCCTGTCGGCGTAGAGCCCTTCGACCAGCTCCAGCGGCGCTATCGCCGGTGCCCAGTTCGCCCGGCGTCGATCAGCAGGCGGCGCACCTGGGAAAGTTCCGACATCGTCGCCGTCAGCCGCTCGGCCAATTTGGTGCGCAGCCCCAGTGCCAGGTGAGGATATTCGTGCAGCATGCGCGTGATCAGCTTGCGATCGATCTCGAGCAGCTGGCTGGCAACGACCGCGATCGCCGTCGCCGGGCGTTGGGTCTCGATGAACAACGCCAACTCGCCAATCAGCGAGCCGGCTTCGCACCTGACCACCGACTTCTTGCGACCGCCATCGCCGCGAGTCAGTTCCACACCGCCGTTCGACACGACGTAGCCAGTCGAGGCCTGTGCACCCTCACGAAAAAGAACCTGCTTGGCTTCCAGATCGACGCGCACCGAGCTGAAAGCCACCAGGCGCAGCTGCTCGACCGGCAAATCGGCGAACAGGGGAACACGCTTGAGAAGCGCGATATCGCCCTCGAGGCTCATGACGGATGATGACGCTGCGGCATTCAGGGAACGAGCTTGTACCCGCCTGACTCGGTCACCAGGAGTCCCGCCTTGGACGGATCGCGCTCGATCTTCTGGCGCAGACGATAGATGTGGGTCTCGAGCGTATGGGTGGTGACGCCGGAATTATAGCCCCACACCTCGTGCAGAAGCACGTCGCGCGTGATGACCTTTTCGCCGGCTCGGTAGAGATACTTCAGGATGGCGGTTTCCTTTTCGGTGAGCCGCACCTTCTGGCCGCGATCATCGACCAGGACCTTGGCGCTGGGCCTGAAGGTGTAGCCGCCGATCGTGAAGACCGCGTCCTCGCTTTGCTCATGTTGCCGCAATTGCGCCCGCATGCGTGCCAGCAGGACAGCGAAGCGAAACGGCTTTGTGACGTAGTCGTTGGCCCCGGCCTCCAGACCCAGAATGGTATCGGATTCCGAATCCTGCGCGGTCAGCATGATCACCGGCGCCTTGAAACCACCCTTGCGCAGAAGTTTCACCGCTTCTCTGCCATCCATATCGGGAAGCCCGACATCCATGATCACCAGATCCGTCGGCTCCGACCGCGCCCGCTGAACGCCGGAGGCGGCTGTCCCCTCGTGGGCGGTTTCGAACTCCTCGTACAACGAAAGCTGTTCGACCAGGCTCTCGCGCAGCGTATCATCGTCATCGACGACCAGAATCTTGCGGACGGGCATGGCTCAGGCTCGCTTGCTTCTCGTGCTCGGCGTGACGGAGGCCGAATCCACGACTATTGGTACGGGGCAGATGTAGACCCCATACGGGCGGACGCGCAAGTTGAGCGGCAAGCTTCGGTTATCCTGCCAAAGGCGCACGTGACGGGCGGCACGGCGATTCGACGCATCATTGTCGTGCGTTCGCCGCTTGACCGCTCGCGCGGCACGCTCAGTGCATCGGGGCTGGTGACGCCCTGCGCGCTCGGCCGAGCGGGCCTGAGCGGCCGCAAACGCGAGGGCGACGGGGCCACGCCGACCGGGCGGCTTCGGCTGATATCGGTCCTGTACCGCGCCGACCGGACGCCGCGACCGACGACGCGATTGCCGGCCGCGGCCATCTCACCGCACAGCGGATGGTGCGACGATCCGAACGACCGGCTCTACAACCGGCCGGTACGCCTTCCCTATCCGGCGCGACATGAACGGCTGTGGCGCGAGGATCATCTTTATGACCTGACGGTCGTGCTCAACTACAATTTGAGCCCGGTCATCGGCGATGCCGGCAGCGCCGTATTTCTTCATCTGGCGGCCGCCGATCTCCGCCCCACCGCGGGCTGCATCGCCATCCCGCGCGCCGTCATGATCGCCCTGCTGTGGCGCGTGACGACGCGGAGTTATCTCGATATTTCCTGACCCGGCCGGTCAAGCCCGGCGCGCTCGCCGAACACCGCGGTGCCAACCCTGACTTCGGTTGCGCCGAGCGCGATCGCGGTTTCAAAATCGCCGCTCATGCCCATCGACAAAAGCTCCAGCCCCAACCTTTCGGCCATGTCGGCCAGCAGGGCGAAGTGCGGCGCCGGCGCCTCGTCGAGCGGCGGAATGCACATCAGACCGGAGATGGCCAGGCCGTGCACATCGCGGCAGCGGTCGACAAACGCCTCGGTCTCGAGCGGCAACACGCCGGCCTTTTGCGGTTCACCGCCGGTGTTCACCTGAACCAGCAGATCGGGCACGCGCTCCTGCCGGCGCATCTCGCGCGCCAAGCCGATGGCGATCTTGTCGCGGTCGACCGTGTGGATGACGTCAAACAAACCGACCGCATCGCGCACTTTGTTGGATTGCATGGGACCGATCAGATGCAGCCGGATATCCGGCTGTTCGGCCAGCAGCGGCGGCCATTTTCCCACCGCCTCCTGCATGCGGTTCTCGCCGAAATCGGTCTGTCCGGCGGCCGCGACCGATCGTATCTCATCGGCTCCGAATGTCTTCGAAACGGCGATCAGCCGAACCGAACCGGCCTGGCGTCCGGCCTCATTTTCGGCCGCCGCGATACGCCCAGCCACCGATGCCAATCGGGATGCCGGTCCATCGCCTGGATCCTGGTGGGCGCCGGGGGTCATGGTGACCCCGCGCTTATCACGCCGCCGGGGGCGGTCTCAAGCGCTGGCCGGCGCGGCGAACCCGGTTGACCGCCGGTCGCGATTCTGTTGGAAGGTTCGACCGGCGAGGAAAACCGCAGCGGCACGAATGACGAGCTGACGACCCCGAAAATGGCATCTGAACGTTACAACCCGCAGGCCGCCGAACCGCGCTGGCAGGCCGCCTGGAGCGAGGCCGGGATTTTCCGGACCAGCAATGACGATCCACGGCCGCGCTATTACGTGCTGGAGATGTTCCCCTATCCGTCGGGGCGCATTCATATCGGACACGTGCGCAACTACGCCATGGGCGATGTGGTGGCGCGCTTCATGCGGGCCAAGGGTTACAACGTCCTCCATCCGATGGGCTGGGACGCATTCGGCCTGCCGGCGGAAAACGCCGCCATCGCCAACCAGGTCCATCCCAGGGCCTGGACCTATGACAACATCGCCACCATGCGGGGGCAGCTCCAGACCATGGGCCTGTCGCTCGACTGGTCGCGCGAATTCGCCACCTGCGACGAGGACTATTACGCCCAGCAGCAGCGCCTGTTTCTCGACCTGCTGGGCGCCGATCTGGCCTACCGCAAAAGCTCCAAGGTCAACTGGGATCCGGTCGACCAGACGGTGCTCGCCAATGAACAGGTGATCGACGGCCGTGGCTGGCGTTCCGGCGCTGAAGTCGAACAGCGCGAGCTGACCCAATGGTTCTTTCGCATCACCGCCTACAGCGACGATTTGCTGACGGCCCTGGAAACCCTCGATCGCTGGCCGGCCAAGGTGCGCCTGATGCAGCACAACTGGATCGGCCGTTCCGATGGTCTGCGGATCCGGTTTGCGCTGGTCGAGCCGGCGCCGTCGGGCAGCGATGAACTGGAGGTCTATTCAACCCGCCACGACACCCTGTTCGGTGCCAGCTTCATGGCGGTGTCGCCCGACCACACATTGGCCACCGAGCTTGCCGAGGCCAATTCAAACCTGGCCGCGTTCATCGCAGAGTGTCGCCGGGCCGGGACCAGCGCGGCAACGATCGAGACGGCCGAAAAGAAGGGCTTCGATACCGGCCTGCGCGTCCATCATCCGTTCCAGGACGGCAAACAGCTGCCGGTCTTCGTCGCCAACTTCGTCCTGATGGATTACGGCACCGGCGCTATTTTCGGCTGCCCCGGGCACGATCAGCGCGACCTCGACTTTGCTCGCCAGTACGACCTGCCGGTGGTGCCGGTGGTGCTGCCGCCCGACACGGTGGAGGCCGATTTCGCCATCGCCGGCGAGGCCTATCTCGGCGAAGGGCGGATGATCAATTCGGCCTTCCTGAACGGGCTGACGATCGCCGAGGCCAAGGAGACGGTGGCGCAACGACTGGAACAGGCGACCATGTCGCAGGCACCCCAGGGCGTGCGCCAAACCAACTACCGCCTGCGCGACTGGGGCATTTCCCGCCAGCGATATTGGGGCTGCCCGATCCCGGTCATCCACTGCAAGAGTGACGGCGTTGTCCCCGTCCCGGTCGGCGATCTGCCGGTCCGCCTGCCCGACGACGTGGAGCTCGGCCGGCCGGGAAACCCGCTCGACCATCACCCGACTTGGAAGCATGTGGCATGCCCGAAATGCGGCAAGCCGGCAGTTCGCGAAACCGATACGATGGACACCTTCGTCGACTCGTCGTGGTATTTCGCCCGCTTCACCGCACCTGGAGCATCAACCCCGACCGAGCCCGAAACCGCCAACGCCTGGCTGCCGGTCGATCAGTATATCGGCGGCATCGAACACGCCATCCTGCACTTGCTGTATTCGCGATTTTTCATCCGGGCGATGCGCGCCACCGGACATCTCGACGTCAGCGAACCGTTCGCCGGGCTGTTCACCCAGGGCATGGTGGTCCATGAAACCTATCGCCGCGACGACAGCTCGTGGGCGAGCCCGGCCGAGATCCGGGTCGAGGAACAGGCGGGCGACCGGCGCGCCGTCGAGATCGACACCGGCAATGAGGTTGAAATCGGCGCGGTCGAGAAGATGTCGAAGTCGCGGCGCAACACGGTCGATCCAACCGACATCATGGACAGCTACGGCGCCGATACCGCGCGCCTGTTCATGCTGTCCGACTCGCCTCCGGATCGCGACGTCATCTGGACGGAGGACGGCGTCGCCGGCGCCCATCGCTTCGTCCAGCGCATCTGGCGCATGGTCGAGGAATGGACCGTGCTGCGTGCCGATCCGGCACCGCCACCGGACAAGTCCGCCTCGTCCCACACGCTGCGGAAGTCCGCCCACCACACACTGGCGGCGGTCGAGGAAGGCTTCGGCTCGTTACGGTTCAACGTCGCCGTGGCCAAGATCTACGAACTCGCCAACGCCATCGGCAACGGCCTCGCCGAACGGCCGCAAGATGACCGATCCCGGGCTGCGATCGAGGAAGCAATCGGCCTGATGATCGAAATGATGGCGCCGGTGATGCCGCACCTCGCCGAGGCGTGCTGGCGGCGATTGGGGCACGACGATCTGGTCGCAACCAGACCATGGCCGACGGTCGATCACAGCCTTCTGGTCGAGGACACGCTGACCCTGCCGGTTCAGATCAATGGAAAGAAACGCGGCGAATTGACAATCGCCGCCGACGCGTCGCAAGTAGAAGTCGAAACGGCGGCGCTGGAACTCGATATCGTGCGCCGCATGCTGGATGGCCAGCCGCCGAAGAAAGTGGTCGTGGTACCGAAGAGGATCGTCAATGTCGTCTTCTGACCGCATGGGGACACAGGCGGCGCGCCCGATCCGACTGCACGGCCTGGCTGCCGCCGCCGTGGCGGTGTTGCTTGCCGCCTGCACCGCCCAGCCGCTTTACGCCCCGACCGTCAGCGGCCGTTCGGTGACCACGGCGCTCGACCGCATCACCATCGACCCGGTGGCGACCCGGGTGGCCCAGCAGGTTCGCAACAAGCTGATCTTCGACCTCAACAGCAAAACCGGAGCCGCGGCGGCTTATCGGATGCGTCTTGCGGTCTCCAACACCGAGATCCCGCTCGGCGTCACGCCGGTCGAATCCGCGCCTGCCTATTCGGTAACCGTGACGGCGACCTATACGGTCACCTCACTGGCTACCGGCGATATCGTATTTCGGGAAACGTCGCGGGCCACGGCCTCCTATGACCGGGTCAATCAGGTGTTCGCCAATGTCCGGGGCAGGCGCGATGCCGAGAACCGGGCCGCGGTGTTGCTCGCCACCGACATTCGCATTCGGCTGTCCGCCGCCGCGGCCAGGGGCATCCTTTAGAGCCCCTTCGACCAATTCTGCGCCATTGTGACGAAAGAGCCGTTGAAATTGGTCGCCATCCGCCCAGCCGACGCCGACAGATTCCTGGCCAGGGGCGATCCGACGATCCGGGTGCTGCTGTTGCATGGCCCCGACCAGGGATTGGTGATGGAACGCGCCGCCGCGTTCGCTCAAACCGTCACCGCCGACAGCGACGATCCGCTCGACCGGGTTGCGCTCGACGCCGCTGCGGTGGCCGCCGATCCCGGCCTGCTTGCCGACGAGGCCGGCGCAATCCCGATGTTCGGCGGCACCCGTGTCATCACGCTCAGGCTGGAGGGCAACCGGCCCATTCACAAAGCGATCGAAAGCGTGCTCGACCATCCGCCGGCCGATGCGTTCGTCGTGGTAACGGCGGGCGAACTCCGCCGCAATCACGGCCTGCGCAAACTGTGTGAGGACAGCCCGACCGCGGCAGCGATTGCCTGCTACGGCGATGACGGCCGGCGCCTGGACGCTGTGATCGATAGCGAATTGGCCACGGCCGGGCTGACGATATCGGACGAGGCCCGGGCTGGATTGAAGAGCCTGCTCGGCGCCGACCGGGGGGGCAGCCGTTCCGAAATCCGCAAGCTTTGTGTTTACGCCGCCGATCGCGGCGCCATTGCGCTCGATGATGTGCGAGCCGTGGTCGGGGACGCGGCCGCCTTTGCCGTCGACGAGGCGGTGGACGCCATGGCGCTCGGCCGGATCGTCGAGTTCGATCGCACCTTTCGCCGCATCCTTGCCGCCGGCACCCCCGGCTTTGTCGTTGCCGGAGCCGCCCAGCGCCATTTCAACTTTCTCCATCTTGCCCGCGCCGCCTGCGATGCCGGCGCCAGCGCCGACGCCGTTATGTCGCGCGCCCGGCCACCGGTGTTCGTCCAGCGACGGGCGATCGTCAAGCAACAGATCGCACGCTGGCCGCTGAACAGGATCGAGCGCGGTCTCGACATTCTCGACGAGGCCGTACTGGAAAGTCGTCGTAACGGGCCGATCGCCGATACCGTCATCGCCCAGGCGCTGCTCAGGATCGCCACCGCTGCGCAATCCGCCGCGCCTCGCTGACCGCCTGCGAGCCATCCTTCCCCGCCGTGACCACACCGCTTCACAGCAGCAGCGCGAACACCACCGAGGCGACCAGCAGGACCGCGAATGCCAGATTGATCACCCGGCTGGCCCTGGGATCGCCAAACACACGGGTCAGCGCCGAACCGGCGGAGAGCCAGGCGATGTCGACGATCAGGATGATCACCATCAGCACGATCGTTTTGGCCACTGCGTCGAGCCCGGGCCGACCGTCGATGAGGACGAACCCGGAGAACATCGCGGCCATGGCGGCGTAGGCCTTGGGGTTGACCAGCGCCAGAAGGACGCCGCCGGCGAACGAGGGCCGGGGCCGTTGACCGGCGTCCTTGGCAAGCGGCGGCGTCGTGGCGATACGGTAGGCGAGATAAATGATGTAGGCGGCCGCCATCGTGGTGATGATCGGCGCCGCGCCGGGCACGGCCAGCAGCACACCGGTCATTCCGGTCGCCGTCAGCCCGATCACCACGACCACCATCCCGGCCGCGATGCCGAGCAGAAACGGCAGACCACGACGTGCGCCGAAGGCGGCCCCGGTGGCAGCCAGGCCGAGCGTTGCCGGACCGGGGCTGCCGGTCAGCGCCAATCCGGCCAGGACGAAACTGATCAGGCCCTCCATCAACGGTGTCACCGATCGCACCGCCGTCGGACCAGGCGCGGCGGCGGCTTCACCCGATCATCCCAGGTGCAACGCCTGGTTGAACCTGCCCAATGCGGGGACCGTGGGAAAATCGTCCTGAAATCCAGTCCCGGCTAGCCGGCCTTGAGCCGCCGGCAGACCTCGTCGAGCTGCTCGAGCGTCCGGTATTTGATGCGCACGGTACCGCCGGCATCACGGTGGTCGATCCTCACCGCAAGGCCGAGAAGATCGCTCAGGCTTTTCTGCAGCGCCCTGGTATCGGCGTCCTGTTCGACCGTCCGCCGTTTGCGCGCCGCGCCGCCCGGCGCGATCGCCTCGACGTCGCGAACGCTCATCCCGGCCTCGACGATCCGGCGGGCCGCCGCCACCGGATTATCGTGAGTCACCAGCGCGCGGGCATGGCCGGCGGTCAGCCGACCCGATCTCAGATAGTCCTGAACCTCCGGCGGCAGCTTGAGCAATCTGAGCGTGTTGCTGATATGGGGGCGGCTCTTGCCGATCACCCCGGCCAGGTCGCTCTGGCGGTAGCCGTGCTGATCGATCAGCTGCTGGTATCCGACCGCCTCCTCCAGCGCATTGAGATCGGCGCGCTGAACGTTCTCGATGATCGCCAGCTCCAGCGCCTCCTTGTCCGACACCTCGCGGATAACCACCGGAACCTCATGCAACCCGGCACGTTGTGCGGCACGCCAGCGGCGTTCTCCGGCAACGATTTCGAACGTGTCGGTGTCGCCGCCCGGCCTCACCAGCAGCGGCTGGACGACCCCTTTTTCGCGCACCGACGCGGTCAGCTCGTCGAGTTCGGTATCGTCGAAGGCCTTGCGCGGGTTGAGCGGATTGGGCCGCAGGAATGCGACCGGCAGGGTGCGGCTGCCGCGTCCCGTCGACGGTGGCGCCGATTCAACGCCGACCTCGCCGATCAGCGCCGCCAGTCCGCGCCCCAGTCTGCTGTTTGTCGCCTGCTCCGCCATCGTGCTCCTCTTGCTCCAGGCCGTATCCCGGCTTGTCCGCTTCGGCCGAGTTACGCCGCGCGCAATGTTCGCTCACGTTGAATGATCTCGGCCGCCAGCCGCAAATAAGCCTGGCTGCCCGAACACTTGAAATCGTAGAGCAGCACCGGCTTGCCGTGGGATGGCGCCTCGGACACGCGCACGTTGCGGGGAATGATGGTCTGGTAGACCGCCTCTCCCATATGCGCGCGCACATCGGCCACCACCTGACCGGAAAGATTGTTGCGGCTGTCATACATAGTGAGCACGATGCCGTGGATGCTCAACTCCGGGTTGAGTGTGCGCCTGACCTGTTCGACGGTTTGCAGCAGCTGGCTCAAGCCTTCCAGAGCAAAGAATTCGCACTGCAGCGGCACCAGAATCGAATGGGCCGCCGCCAGCGCGTTGATCGTCAGGAGATTGAGCGACGGCGGACAGTCAATCAGCACATAGGTATAGTTTCGGATCCGACTCGATCCCTGCTCGGCATACAGTGCCTGGCGCAGTCGCGACGTTCTATCCGGGCTATTGGATATTTCCAATTCGACGCCCAACAGATCGAGCGTCGATGGCGTCACCGACAGCCGCGGCACCGCCGTAGGCACCGCGGTTTCGGCAATGGTGGCCTCACCGATCAGCAGGTCGTAGGTGGAAATCTTGCGGTCCTGGCGATCGATGCCGAGCCCGGTGGAGGCGTTGCCCTGGGGATCGAGATCGACGATTAGCACATTTTCGCCGATTGCGGCCAGCGCCGTGCCCAGATTGATGGCGGTGGTCGTCTTGCCGACACCGCCCTTCTGGTTGGCGAGCGCGATGACGCGCGGTGTTGCTGGCAGTGTCATGTCCCGCTGTTAACCATGTTTTGGCCGAACGTTGGAAATCTCCAGAATCACACCATCGGCGGCGATTCGACTGGGATGTTGTACCAGATCGAAACCCCAATATTGAGAGGCCTGGTCGATTTCCAACGCAAAATCTTGGCCCTTGTGAAACGCCGCCGCGGCGCCCTGCACCATCGCCGGGTGGGCGAGCGCCAGCAGATCGTTGAGCGGCGCCAGGGCGCGTGCAATCACCCGGGCCGATGGCACCTGCGAGCTGTTCGATTCGGCCTTCATGGACGATTGCGGCGGCATCGGTTTCGCTCACGGCCCGGCGCAGGAAGGCGCATTTGCGGCGGTTGCTTTCTACCAGATGGACCGAGCCGGTGCCCGAACCGGCGGCCATGATCGCCAGGACCAGCCCTGGAAAACCGGCCCCGCTGCCGAGATCCATCCAAGTGGCCGTTTCGGGAAACAGAACGGCGAGCTGGGCGCTGTCAGCCACATGGCGCCGCCAAACATTCGTTCAGCGTCGCGACGGCAACCAGATTCTGCGCCCCCTGCCAACGGCGCAAAAGACCGACAAAGGTCTCGAGGCGAACCAGTGTTTCACGTGAAACCTCGGCGATGTCCGCCAAGGCCGCGGCGCTTTCGCTCATGCAGCGCCCTGCGTGCGCGCCGCGCCGGCATGGCGCTCACGTCGTCTCAATTCGACCGACAACAGCGCCAAGGCCGCCGGTGTCACGCCGTCGATGCGCGCCGCTTGGCCCAGCGTCGCGGGACGCACCGCGGTCAGTTTCTCCCGCACTTCGTTCGACAGGCCCGGCAGGCCGGCAAAGCTGAAATCATCCGGCAGGCCGATATTCTCGTCCCGCCGCGTGCGTTCGATATCGGCCGATTGACGCTCAAGATAGACCGCGTATTTGGCCTCGATTTCGATTTGCTCGGCGATCCCGCCGTCGACCTGGTTGAGCTCGGGCCAAAGTCCGGCCAGTCGTTGCAAATCGATGTCGGTATAGGACAGCAGCTCAAAACCATTGCGCCTGACGCCGTCGCGCTTAAGCCGGATGCCGACCCGGGCGGCCTGGTCCGGCGTCAGCGACCGCGCTTCGAGTATGGCCCGAGCCCTGGCCAGAAGCGCAGATTTGTCGCTAAAAGCGCTCGCCCGAACGCCGCCCACGAGACCGACTTCAAGGCCGATCGGCGTCAGACGCTGGTCGGCATTGTCGGCCCGCAGGGACAGCCGATACTCGGCCCTGGACGTGAACATGCGATAGGGCTCGCTCACGCCCCTTGTGACCAGATCGTCGATCAGCACGCCCACATAGCCTTCAGAGCGCCCGATCACCACCCGGTCAAGCCCGCCGGCCTTGCGGGCGGCATTCATCCCGGCCACCAGCCCCTGGGCGGCGGCTTCCTCATAGCCCGTGGTACCGTTGATCTGCCCGGCCAGAAACAGCCGCTTGATCCTTCGCGTTTCGAGCGTCGGCCGGAGTTCCCGGGGATCGATGTAGTCGTATTCGATGGCGTAGCCGGGCTTCTTGAACTGCGCCCTTTCGAGGCCCTGGATCGACCTGACGAATGTCAGCTGGATCGCCTCCGGCAGCGAGGTCGAAATCCCGTTGGGATAGATGGTGTCGTCATCCAGACCCTCCGGTTCGAGGAAAATCTGATGGCCGCTGCGATCGCCGAACCGCATGACCTTGTCCTCGATCGAGGGACAGTAGCGCGGACCGCGACCAGTGATGCCACCGCCATACATGGCCGAGCGCCCGATATTGTCGCGGATGACGTCGTGGGTCGCCGTATTGGTCCGGGTCACGAAACATTCGATCTGTCGGTTGTCGATGTGCGACGTCAGTGTCGAAAACGGCACCGGCGGATCGTCGCCGGGCTGGGCGGTCAGGCGTGACCAGTCGATCGATCCGGCGCGCAGTCGGGGAGGGGTTCCCGTTTTCAGGCGCCCGAGCGCAAAGCCGTAGTCTTCGAAGACCCGCGCCAGACCGTGGCGGGGGCCTCGCCGATCCTGCCCGCCGGGGTTCGTCGATCGCCGATATGGATCATGCCGCGCAGAAATGTGCCGGTCGTGACCACCACCGTGCCAGTGGCGATATGACGGCCATCGGCGATGGTCACGCCACGTATTGCGCCGTCATCGACATCGAGGTCGACAACCTCGCCCTCGACGATCTCCAGGTTGGCTTGCCCGTTGAGGGCCTCCTGCACGGCGGCCCGATAAAGCCGCCGATCGGCCTGGGCCCTCGGACCACGCACCGCCGCACCCTTGCGCCGATTGAGAAGACGAAACTGGATTCCGGCGCGATCCGCCGCCCGTCCCATGATCCCGTCGAGGGCGTCGATTTCCCGGACCAGATGGCCCTTTCCAAGGCCACCGATCGCCGGGTTGCACGACATCGCGCCGACGCTGTCGAACCGATGGGTCACCAAAACCGTCGTGGCACCCATACGGGCCGCCGCAGCGGCCGCCTCGGTCCCGGCGTGGCCGCCCCCGACCACCAAGACCTCGCATGCTTTCCTCACCGAATCGAATTCCTCAACCAGGCCACGGGCGTTTCACGTGAAACATCTACGCCGGTGACCGCTATTTGCCTATACAGAAATCGCGAAAGATCACGTCGAGCAGATCCTCGACATCCACCGCACCGGTCACCCGGCCAAGCGCGTCGCTGGCCCGTCGAAGCGCCTCGGCGCGAATCTCGAGCGGCTGGCTCCGGCCCTCGACCGCCTGGCCGATCGCATCCGCACAGGCCGACAGCGCCTGGCGATGGCGGGCCCGGGTGACGATGGCGGATTCGCCTCCGCCAACCAACGACGCCGCCCGCCGCCGCAACAGGTTGACCATTTCCTCCATGCCCGTTCCCGCCACGACCGACACTATGGCGTCGAAACCGCCGAATTTCATGGACCGTTGTGGATCCGAATCGATCAGGTCGGCCTTGGTGCCGATCCGCAGATGCGGAACCTCGCCAAGCGCCGGCTCGCTCGCCGGGGCGGGGGCGGACAAATCTTGCAGCCACAGCGCCAAATCGGCGGCGCTGGCCCGTAGATTGGCTCGCCGCATACCCTCCGCCTCGATCGAGCCTGCCGCCGCCTCATCTCTCAGACCGGCCGTGTCCACCACCGTTACCGGCAGTCCACCGAGATCGAGCCGCACCTCAATCAGATCGCGGGTGGTGCCCGGCTCGTCGGCGACAATGGCCACGTCACGCCGGGCCAGGGCGTTGACCAGGCTCGACTTGCCCGCATTCGGCGGCCCCAGCACGACCACCTCGATGCCGTCGCGAACCCGCTCCCCCCGGGCATCGGAAACATGGTTAACAATGTCTTGCTTGAGCACCGCCAGCTCCACCCAGACCCGGTCGCTGACCGAATCGGGAACGTCCTCCTCGTCGGAGAAATCAAGTCCCGCCTCGATCAGTCCGCGTGCGCCAATGAGCTCATCACGCCATCGACCCAACACCGCCGAACTCGCTCCGTCAGCCTGGCGCAGGGCCTGGACCCGCTGGACCTCGGTCTCGGCCGCGATCAGATCCGCCAGACCCTCAACCTGGACCAGATCGAGTTTGCCCTGGTCAAACGCCCGGCGGGTAAATTCACCCGGCTCGGCCAGGCGGTATCCGTTCAGTCGGCCCAGTTCGTCGAGAACGGCGGCGACCACGGCCGGTCCGCCGTGCAGATGATATTCAGCCGTGTCCTGGCCGGTGAAACTATGCGGCGCCGGGAAGAACGCCGCCAAACCGTGATCGAGCAGAAGACCGGCCTTGCTCCGCATTTCGGCGTAGATCAGTTTGCGCGGTTCCGGAATCGTACCGATCATCATATCGAGTCCGAATCGAGTCCCGGAACCGCTGACCCGAACCACCGCCAAGCCGGCCGGTGGACGTCCGCTGGACAAGGCAAAAATCGTGTCGTCGACGCTCATAACCCTCGACCCGCCCGGCGAGCCCTGTCACATTGTCCGCTTCGCTGTCCGCCGAAGAAGTTCGCCAGTGCCCAACCGTCTCGCCGCCGAGGTCAGCCCGTACCTGCTCCAGCACAAGGACAACCCGGTCGCCTGGTGGCCATGGGGGCCCGAAGCGCTTGCCGAGGCACACCGTACCAACCGGCCCATCCTGCTCTCCGTCGGCTACGCAGCATGCCATTGGTGCCATGTCATGGCCCATGAAAGCTTCGAGAACGCCGAAACTGCCGCGGTCATGAACGATCTGTTCGTGAATATAAAGGTCGATCGCGAAGAACGCCCCGATATCGACCAGATCTACATGTCGGCCCTCCATGCCCTGGGCGAGCAGGGCGGCTGGCCGCTGACGATGTTCTTGACGCCGGACGCGGCACCCATTTGGGGTGGCACGTACTTTCCCCCAAGCGGTCGGTTCGGACGCCCCGGCTTTGCAGACGTGCTGCGCGAGGTTTCGCGGATCTATCGCGACGAGCCCGACAAGGTCGCCAGCAATCGCCAGGCCATCCTTTCGCGTCTGTCGCGTGCACCCGAGGAACAAGCGACCGTTCCGGTCGACCGTACCCTGCTCGATGCCGCCTCGACACGTCTTTTGTCGCTGATGGACACGGACCGCGGCGGCACCTCCGGCGCGCCGAAATTCCCGCAGACATCGCTGTTCGAATGTCTGTGGCGCGCCGGTCTGAGGACCGGCGAGGCGGCCTATCCCGACGTCGTCAACACCACCCTGACGGCGATCTGCCAGGGCGGCATCTACGACCATGTCGGCGGTGGCTTCGCCCGCTACTCGGTCGATTCGCGCTGGCTGGTGCCGCATTTCGAGAAGATGCTCTACGACAACGCCCAATTGATCGAACTGCTCACTGTGGCGTTCGCCAAGACCGGCAACCCGCTCTTCGCCGCCCGCGTCGGCGAGACGATCGACTGGCTGTGCACCGACATGCAGGACCCGGAAGGTGGCTTCGCCGCCAGCCGCGACGCCGACTCCGACGGCGGCGAGGGCAATTTCTATGTCTGGCAGCCCGCCGAGATTGACGCCCTGCTATCGCCGGGCGAGGCGAAGCTCTTCGCCGAGGTGTACGACATCACCCAAGCCGGCAACTGGGAGGGCAAGTCGATCCCCAACCGCCTCGACCATTTGGCAATGCTCTCCGACCAGGACGAAGCTCGCCTCGCCGAGGCCCGCATACTGCTCCGCGCCCACCGTCAGGGCCGCGTTGCGCCGGGCAAGGATGACAAGATCCTGGCCGACTGGAACGGCCTGGCCATCGCCGCGATCGCCCTTGCCGGTTTCGTCTTCGATCGCGCCGACTGGATTGACTCGGCAACCGGTGCCTACCGGTTCATCGCCACCGCGCTGATCAGGGACGGGCGCTTCGGCCACGCCTTCCGCGACGGCAAAACCGTCTTCCCGGGCCTGGCCACCGACTATGCCTTCATGATCAAGGCGGCGCTGGCGCTCCATGGCGCGACCCGCGACCAAGGCTATCTCACCGACGCTGTCGCCTGGAGCGAAACTTTCCGCCGCCATCATCGTGATCACCAGGCGCATGGCTACTTCCTCTCCGCCGACGACGCAGAGGCGCTGATCGTTCGCCCGCGAGCCGATTCCGACGAGGCGATCCCGGCCGCAACGTCGATCATGACGGCCAACCTCATCCGCCTGTGGCACCTCACCGGCGCGGACACCTACCGCGACCAGGCCGACGCCATTCTGACCGCCGGCGGCACGGCAATCTCGTCCAACCTCTACACCGCCACGAGCCTGCTCAACGCTCTTGATCTTCGGCTCCACGCCGTTGAAATCGTTGTCCTTCTCCCGCCGGAGGGTGACCCCGCAGCGATGATTCCGGCGGTCCGTTCGGCCTGGACGCCCAACACCATTCTGTCGGTCGTGGGGGACAGCGACGCGGTTCCCGAGGGCCATCCGGCGCACGGCAAAACCGCTGTCTCCGAGCGGCCGACGGTCTATGTCTGTCGTGAAGGAGCCTGCTCTTTGCCGTCGACCGATCCGGGCGCCCTCGGCGACCTGCTCGGCGGCGCCCGAGTATCCGGTCCCGGTCGAAAAAGTCAGGTGTTCATCTGATCGAAGAAATCGTCGTTGCTCTTGGTCTGCTTGAGCTTGTCGATCAGGAACTCGATGGCGTCGACCGTGCCCATCGGCAACAGGATGCGCCGCAGGATGTACATCTTTTTCAGCACATCCTTGTCGACCAGCAATTCTTCCTTGCGGGTGCCGGAACGGGTGATGTCGATCGCCGGGAAAATACGTTTGTCGGCGACCTTGCGGTCAAGGATGATCTCCGAGTTACCCGTTCCCTTGAACTCCTCGAAGATCACCTCGTCCATCCGGCTACCGGTGTCGATCAGCGCCGTCGAAATGATGGTCAGCGAACCACCCTCTTCGATGTTGCGCGCCGCGCCGAAGAACCGCTTCGGCCGTTGCAGTGCGTTGGCATCGACGCCGCCGGTCAGAACCTTGCCCGATGACGGCACGACGGTGTTGTAGGCGCGCCCAAGCCGGGTGATGGAATCGAGAAGAATAACCACGTCGCGTCCGGTCTCGACCAGCCGCTTGGCTTTCTCGATCACCATCTCGGCGACCTGGACGTGCCGGCTCGCCGGTTCATCGAAGGTCGAGGATACGACCTCGCCTTTGACCGACCGCTGCATGTCGGTCACCTCTTCCGGGCGCTCATCGATCAACAGGACGATGAGATAGCACTCGGGGTGGTTGATGGAAACCGAGTGGGCGATGTTCTGCAGGATCACCGTCTTGCCGGCGCGCGGCGGCGAGACGATCAGCGCCCGCTGACCCTTGCCCAGCGGTGACACCAGATCCATGATTCTGGCGCTCATGTCCTTGCTGGTGGGATTTTCGACCTCCATCACAAATCGCTGATCGGGATAGAGCGGGGTCAGATTGTCGAAGTGCACCTTGTGTCGCGTCTTTTCCGGGTCCTCGAAATTGATCCGGTTGACCTTGAGCAGCGCAAAATAGCGCTCGCCATCCTTCGGGCTTCTGATCTGCCCTTCGAGCGTATCGCCGGTCCTGAGCGAAAACCGCCTGATTTGCGACGGCGAGACGTAGATATCGTCGGGCCCGGCGAGATAATTGGCGTCCGGTGAACGCAGGAAGCCGAAACCGTCCTGGAGCACCTCCACCACGCCCTCGCCGATGATGTCGGTTTCCTGGCCCGCCAGTTGTTTGAGGATTCCG
Organism: uncultured Bauldia sp.; assembly: GCA_963663975.2. Classification (GTDB taxonomy): domain Bacteria; phylum Pseudomonadota; class Alphaproteobacteria; order Rhizobiales; family Kaistiaceae; genus JANQRX01. Next base: position 1,001,106 of record CAXXRA010000015.1, read on the forward strand.
AACAGCAATTCCTGCTTGCGCAGCGTGCTGGCGCTTTCGACCTCGAGCTCTTCGGCAAACGACAACAAATCCGTCGGCGTTTTCGCCTTGAGTTCCTGAAGTTTCATTTCTGGCATGGATTGCGCGACTCTTGTGGGAACGCGTGGGAGACGTGATGTTGAAGAAGTGGCAGAACTGCGGCCGGCGCAAACGCCGCCGGTCGATCGGCGCTGGCTGTCGCTACGCGACGGCGCCCGTCTGCTTCATTGCGGGTTGGCGGCGAACATAATGATTCGTCAAGGCTGCCGCAAGTGCGGTGCCGGGATCATGGAGAACGAGATCGGGCGACCGTTCCGTCCCGCGCCGTTCAAAACGGCTTGACGATGACCAGGATCACGATGCCGATCATCAACAATGTCGGCACCTCATTGAGAATCCTGAAGAAACGCTGCGACCGGCGGTTTCGATCCTCGCCGAACTGGCGCACCACGGCCGACAGAAACCCGTGAATCGCCGACAGCGCCAGAACCAGAACCAGTTTGGCAAGAAACCATCCGCTGGTCCAAAATCCGGCCGACCAGGACATCCACACCCCGAGCACCCAGCTGGCAACCATCGCCGGGTTCATGATCGCCCTCAGCAACCGGCGCTCCATCACCTTGAACGTTTCGGACCGATCGGAGCCCACCGCGGCGACGCTGTGATAGACGAACAGCCGCGGCAGGTAGAGCATCCCGGCCATCCACGAGATCACCGCGATCACGTGAACAGCCTTCAACCAGGGATAAAGACCCTCAGGATTCCACCACACCAGCAGGCCGGTCAGAATGGCCGTGATCGCCAGCGCGACCAGCGCTCGCATGGCCGGCCGTTGCGCCGGGCTAGCCATTCCCGTTGCCGCCCCGCCAGTCCCTGACCATGGCGACCAGTTCCTCCACATGTCCGACGGGTGTCTCGGGTCGAATGCCGTGACCGAGGTTGAAGATGAAGCGGCCCGGGGACAGGCCGTCGAGGATCGCGGTCACTGATTCCACCAGGGGTCTTCCGCCATTGACCAACGTCAACGGATCAAGATTTCCCTGCACCGCCACAAGCGGCTGAAGCACGGTGCGGGCAAAGGCAAGCGGAACCGTCCAATCGATTGCCAGACCGTCGACACCGGTTCTGTCGACATAACGATCGAGCAATATTCCCGCGCCCTTCGGGAAGCCGATGATGGCGACGTCCGGTTCGGCCGCCCTTACCCTGGCAACAATCTCTCGGACCGGCTCCACGCACCACGCAACAAACGCCTGTTCACCCAACACGCCGGCCCAGCTATCAAAGATCTGCAGCACATCGGCGCCGGCCCGTGCCTGAGCGATCAGATAGTCCGCCGAAGCCTCGACCAGCCGCCTGATGAGTTCGACGAAACCGTCTCTATTGGTCTCGGCAAACACGCGTGCCGGTGCCTGATCCGCGGTCCCGCGGCCGGCGATCATATAGGTTGCCACCGTCCACGGAGCACCACAAAACCCGATCAGGCTTTTTTCCGGTGCCAGTTCCTTCCGGACCGCTGCCAGCGTTGTCATGACGGGCGACAGGCGATCGACCAGACCCTCGCCATCGAGGCGATCGATATCGGCCTCGACCATCGGATCAAGACGCGGTCCCTCACCGGTCACGAACCACACCTCACGCCCCATGGCATGCGGTACCACCAGAATATCCGAGAACACGATGGCAGCGTCCAGGTCGAAGCGACGGACCGGCTGAAGGGTTATTTCCGTGGCCAATCGCGGATCGTAGCAAAGATCCAGGAATGAACCCGCCTGTGCCCTAATCTCCCGGTATTCAGGCAAATAGCGTCCCGCCTGACGCATCAACCAGATTGGCGGCGGGCGGACGGTGGAACCGTTGAGCACCTCCCAAAGCAGCGTCATGAAATGAAGTTGAATCCCTCTATCTTGTATTCTTTTTTTGTTTTTGTACGGTGAATCATGGTCATTCATCGATCTTCACGATCAGTCCGGCAGCTTATCACCCGACAGCACGCCTTTAGTCAGCGTAGACCGCGTGCATCGATTCTGTGGGGATATCTCTAAAGCGTTGAGTTTAAAAAGATAAAACGATCGCTCAGCAGGTCGATCATGACAACAAGTCCGGGAAAGGCTGTGGACAGATCGAAATGAACGTTTTCGACATGCGTCCCAGCCACAGTCCTCGCGCGTGAACGGAACTGTTGATCGGATCGGCCGCTTCGGGGATAGAAGGGCGAGCGTGGTCGAACCTGACTTTTTGTTCATGGTTCTTCCACAGATCGGCGAGAAATCCGTGAGAAACAGCAAAAGCTTCTTCCATCTCCACCTGATTTCTGACTCGACCGGCGAGACGCTGGAGACCGTTGCGGCCGCAGCGACGGCCCAATACGCCCATACGCGGGCGATTGAGCACACCCACTCCATGGTCCAGACAGCGAATCAGATCGACAAGGTCGTCGAAGCGCTCGAGGAGGAACCGGGCCTGGTGCTGTACACGCTGGTCGATCAGGATCTCGGTGCCCGGCTCGAAAAGGCTTGCCGCGGCCTCGGCATTCCCTGCGCATCGGTTCTGGAACCGGTTTTGCAATTGATGCAGTCCTATCTCGGCGCGCCGGGCGACCGTCGCGTCGGCGCGCAGCATGTCCTGGACGCGGACTATTTCCGCCGCATCGACGCCCTAACCTTCACCATGATGCACGATGACGGCCAACTTGCCGGGCCGCTGGAAGAAGCCGACGTGGTTCTCATCGGCATCAGCCGTACCTCGAAAACTCCGACCAGCATCTACCTCGCCAACCGCGGTCTCAAGACGGCCAACATTCCCCTGGTGCCCGGTACACCGCCACCGCCGGCGCTGGAAACCGTCACCGGCCCGCTGATCGTCGGATTGGTCGCCAGCCCGGATCGCATTGTGCAACTGCGCCAGAACAGGATTCTCAGTCTCAATGCCGCCGAACCCGGCCTCAGTTACGTTGACCGGCGCACCATCGCTGAGGAGATCGCTGCGACCAAAGGGCTGTGTGCCAGCCATGGCTGGCCGATCATCGACGTGACCAGACGCTCGATCGAGGAGACCGCAACGGCGATCCTGCAACTCGACGCCGACCGGCGCTCGCGGTCCGAGGAACGACCGTGATCCCGAGATTCGTGCTGGCCTCGCAAAGTGCTGCCCGCGCCACATTGCTGGAAAACGCCGGTCTTGAGTTTTCGGTCGAACCGGCGGCGATCGACGAGCGGGAGATCGATCGCCGCTTGATCGGAGCGGGCCGGAGCGCGGGCGATATCGCGCTTGCATTGGCCAGCGCCAAGGCGGCCGATGTGGCGAACAGGACGCCCGGAGAGATTGTCGTCGGCGCCGACCAGGTGATGGCGATCGATGGCGAGTTTGGTCACAAACCGGCGACCCACGAGGATGCGGCAAGGCAACTTGCCAATCTATCCGGCAAAACCCACCAACTTCACACCGCGGCGGTGATCGTGTCCGACCGTGACCGCATTTGGGACCACGTCTCGGTGGCCAGCCTGTCGGTACGGGCGCTGAGCGATCAGGACATCGACCGCTACCTTCGAGCAGCCGGCAAGCACGCGCTGGCGAGCGTCGGCGGGTACCAGATCGAGGGGCCGGGCATTCAGCTTTTCGATAACATCCAGGGCGAATATTTTTCCATCCTCGGGCTGCCGCTGCTGCCGCTGGTCAAGGCCCTGCGGGATCTTGGGAGCGAGGCATGAGCGGCCCGATCGCCTGCGTCATCGGCTGGCCGGTCGCCCACTCCCGATCGCCCATCATCCACAAGTTCTGGCTCGACCAACTGGGACTCGACGGCGATTACCGCCACCAGGCCGTCGAGCCATCGCGGATAGAGGGGTTTCTGCGCGGCCTTGCCGACAGCCACTACGTCGGCGCCAATGTGACGGTGCCCCACAAGGAGGCCGCTTTTGCAGTGGTTCCACACCTTGACGCGGCCGCGACCGCCATTGGTGCGGTCAACACGATCTGGATCGAAGATGGCGGGCTGATGGGCGCCAACACCGACCCGACGGGCTTTCTGGCAAACCTCGATGAGGCGGCACCGGGCTGGGACGCGCGCGCCGACACGGCGGTGCTGCTCGGCGCCGGGGGTGCTGCCCGAGGGCTCGCATGGGGTTTGGCGAGCAGGCATTTCGGTCGGGTGTTGGTGGCCAATCGAACCCTGGCGCGCGGTCGGCAACTGGCGGCCGATCTCGGCGCTCCGGTCGAGGCGGTTGCCTGGAACCAAATCGACGACGTGCTTGGCGCGGCGAGCCTGGTGGTCAATGCCACGACCCAGGGTATGGTCGGCCAGCCGCCGCTGGCGATCGCACTCGACAGGCTTCCCAATCATGCCGTCGTCAGCGATATCGTTTACACGCCGCTGGAAACGCCGCTTCTGGCAGCCGCCCGTTCGCGCGGTCTCAGGGCCGGCGACGGGCTCGGCATGCTGCTCCACCAGGCGGTGCCGGGCTTCGAGCACTGGTTCGGGGCGAAGCCGGCGGTGACCCCCGGTTTGCGGAGCGCGGTGCTGGCCACCCTTGAGCCTAGAGCCCTTTCGACCAAATCTGAGCCATTCTGACGGAGCGATTTTGTGACAAGATCAAGTAAGGATTCGATGAGCGTATCCGGATACGGTCGAGAGACCTTGCGCAGGAATTGGCGCAAAATAGTCCGTCCTTCGGGTTTGTTGATTGGCGGGCGCCCCCCGTTTGACGAATCTGGGCCGAACCGATCTAGAACGATGCGGGGGCATCGCCCGTCGATCGCCTCGACGCTGGATCGCCTCCCCAATCAGGAAACAGAATTGACTTCGAGTTGGTTGAAAGGGCTCTGGTAATGCTGGTCATCGGGCTGACCGGGTCCCTGGGGGCGGGCAAGTCGACGGTGGCGGCTTTACTGGCAAAGGCCGGCGCGGCGGTCTTCAACGCCGACCAGGCCGTCCACGATCTCTACCACGGCGCGGCGCTGGCGCCCGTCGGCGCGGCGTTTCCCGGCACGGTCAAGGAGGGTGTTGTCGATCGCGAGCGGCTGTCGGCCCGCGTGATGGGCGATCCGGCGGCGCTGACGAAGCTCGAGGCGATCGTCCATCCGCTGGTGCAGGAAGAGCAAAAGCGGTTTTGCGATGCCGCCTCTGGTCTCGGCCACCGACTCGTGGCGCTGGAAATCCCGCTGCTGGTCGAGACCGGTGGAGCGGACCGGGTCGACGTCGTCGTCTTGGTCATAGCGCCATCGCGTATGCGCCGTGACCGGGTGATGACGCGCCCCGGCATGAGCGAAGAACGCTTCGCCGCCCTGTCGCAGCGACAACTGCCAGACAGCGCCAAACGCGCGCATTCACATGTCATCGTCGACAATAGCGGTTCGCGCGCGGCGGCGGCGGGCCAGGTTGCCGATCTGGTCAGGATGCTCGCGGCAACGACCGCCGGCCGCTGAACGCTTGTATTTGGCGGCCGGGCACGCCACGATTCGACCAGCGAATCATGCGTGAGATCGTCTTCGATACCGAGACCACCGGTCTCGACCCGCAATCCGGCGACCGGATCGTCGAGATCGGTTGTATCGAGCTGATCAACCACATACCCACGGGCGAAAAATTCCACCGATACGTGAATCCGGAACGGGACGTGCCGGCCGACGCGGTGCTGATACATGGGCTCGAACGATCGTTTCTGGCCGACAAACCGCGTTTCGGCGAGATCACCGAAGAGCTGCGGCGGTTCCTCGGCGAGTCGGTTCTGATCGCCCACAATGCCAGTTTCGACATGAACTTCCTCAACGCCGAGCTGGCCCGTGCCGGCCGCCCGGCGATTGCCGATTCAAGGGTCATCGACACCCTGACGCTGGCCCGCCGCCGTCACCCGGGCAGTCCGGCCTCTCTCGATGCCTTGTGCGCGCGCTACCAGATCGACACCAGCCAACGCACGCTGCACGGGGCGCTGCTCGATGCCGAGCTGTTGTCGGAGGTCTATATCGAGCTCATTGGCGGGCGCCAGCCGGCGCTGGTTCTGGGCGCCCAACCGGCCGCGCCGACGGTGGCTCCGGGGCCGATCGCGGCAGCGGTCGCGCTCCGCCCGGTGCCGCGTATGTTCGCCATCGCCGATGCGGAACAAACCGCGCACGAGCAAGCGGTCGAGGCTCTCGGCAAGCGCGCGATATGGCGACACCACCTCTCGCCCGCGGGCGAAAACTACGTCTTGGCAAATATCTCCCGAGTCGGACGAATTTCGGTTGTGGGCAGATCGTGAGCATTCCGCCCGAAAATTTCCCTCAAAAAGTTGACCTTTTGATCAAGAAATTTGAAACCGCAGAAAAGTGGTCATTCAAGAGCATGCGATTTGCAATTCAGCGGGTCGCGTTCGCCGAGAATCCGCCCGCAGAAACGAACTTTTGGGGAATCAATGAAGATTGCCGTCTTCAGCTGATCAATTTGCCTATAAGTTGGGCAGTGAAATCAACCACCGGCACGATGCGCGCATAGTTCAGCCTTGTGGGTCCGATGACACCCAGAACCCCAACCACGCGGCGTTCCGAGTCGTGGTACGGCGATACCACGATCGACGATCCAGAGAGCGAAAACAATTTGTTCTCGGAGCCGATGAAGATGCGAACACCCTCGCCGGTCTCGGCGTCGGTGAGCAGGCTGATCAACGCCTTCTGGGACTCCAGATCATCGAACAGCAGCCGCACCCGTTCGAGGTCCTCGGCCGCGTTCAAATTGTCGAGGAGATTGGCCTGACCCCGGACGATGAGCGTCTCCGGCTGGCCCTCGCCGACCTCGGCCCAGCTCGCCAATCCGGTTTCGATAATGCGTTCGGTCAGGCGGTCGAGTTCGGCCCGTACGATCGCCTGGCGCGACTCCAGGTCCTCCCGGGCTTCCGACAGCGATCGCCCGCGCAGGTGAGTATTGAGGAAATTCGCAGCCTCGGTCAGGCTCGACGGCGTCGTGCCCGCGTCGATTTTGATCAGGCGGTTTTCGACCGTCCCATCCTCGCCAATCAGCACAACCAGCGCGCGTGTCGGTTCGAGCCGGATGAATTCGATGTGTTTGAGGCGCAGATCGGCCTTGCCGGCCAGGACCACGCCGGCCCCCTGGGACAGGCCGGACAGCGCCTCGCTGGCTTCGGCGAGCAGCGCTTCGACCGGACGATCGCCGGCTCCGCCACGGATTCTGGCCTCGATCGCCTGCTCTTCCTCGGCGGAGAGGTCGCCGATTTCGAGCATCCCATCGACGAAGAACCGCAATCCAGCCTCGGTCGGCAGACGGCCGGCCGAGACATGAGGGGCGAGAATCAGGCCCTGGTCCTCCAGATCGGACATCACGTTGCGAACCGAAGCCGGGGACAGCGACATCGGCAGCAGCCGGCTCAACTTGCGCGAACCGACCGGTTCACCGGTCATCAGATACGAATCGACGATCTGCTTGAAAATCTCGCGCGAACGCCGGTCCAGACTGATGAGCGGCGATGACCGCGATGACGGCGATGAAGGACCGCCTTCACTTTGGCCGGTTCTAGCGCTTTTGGTACTCATGGCCGCGCATTAGGTGGTCGTTTGGCGGTCGTTGACAAGCTCAGGCTTTACGATCCTGCAAGGCCGCGGCTACAAGCGGTCATGGCAGCTTCCGAAAATGCCGTCGTCAGGCCCTCCTGGCGGGCCGTCGACGAAATGCGGCCTGTGAGTCTAGAGCGGGCCGTCTCCATGCATGCCGAGGGGTCATGCCTGATCCGCTTCGGCAATACCCAGTTGCTGTGCACGGCCAGCCTCGACGAGCGCGTCCCGCCCTGGCTGCGCGGTCTGGGCAAGGGCTGGGTCACGGCCGAATACGGCATGGTGCCGCGGGCGACCGGTGAGCGCATGCGCCGCGAAGCCAGTGCCGGAAAGCAATCGGGCCGGACCCTGGAGATCCAGCGACTGATCGGGCGGGCATTGCGCGCCGTGGTCGATCTGCCGGCGCTCGGGGAGCGTCAGATCGTGATCGACTGCGATGTGATCCAGGCCGATGGCGGAACCCGCACCGCGGCGATCACCGGAGCGTGGGTGGCGCTGCGAGACTGCATCGAGTGGATGCGCGCGCGCGACATGGTGACCAAACCGATCCTCAACGATCACGTCGCCGCGGTATCGGCCGGCCTCTATCGTGGCCACGCCGTCCTTGATCTCGACTATGCCGAGGACAGCGAAGCCGCCACGGACGCCAATTTCGTCATGACCGGTACGGGCGCCTTCGTCGAAATCCAGTCGACGGCGGAGGGTGCGCCGTTCACCGACGAGGAGTTTGCTGCCATGCTGGCACTTGCCCGTGCCGGCATTTCCGGTCTCGTCGAGATGCAGAAACTGGCCATCAGTTGAGCGCTGCCATGGCGATTTCATTGGCGCACATCGACCGCCTCCTCTTGGCCACCCACAATTCCGGCAAGCTGTTCGAGTTCGCTGATCTTCTGGGCGGGCGCGGCATCGACATCGTTTCGGCCGCCGAGCTCGGACTGCACGAGCCGGAGGAGACCGGCCGAACCTTCCATGACAACGCCGCCATCAAGGCCGTCGCGGCGGCGCGCGTCAGCGGGCTTCTCGCGCTCGCCGACGATTCCGGCCTGTCCGTCGACGCGCTCGACGGTGCGCCGGGCGTGCGCTCCGCCCGTTGGGCCGGCAAGGACCGCGATTTCGGGCGCGCCATGCATTTGGTGGAGGAGCGTCTGGCTGAAGCGGGCGCGATTTCGGCGCTCGCTCGTGGCGCCCGCTTCATTGCCGTCATCTGCCTGGCCTCGCCCGACGGCCAGACCGAATCCTTCGCCGGCGAGGTCGCCGGCCACCTCGTCTGGCCGCCACGGGGCACCAACGGTTTTGGTTATGATCCGATCTTCGTGCCGGCCGGCGAGGACCGCACCTTCGGCGAGATGACGGCGCCGGAGAAGCGCGCGCTGTCCCACCGCGTCCGGGCGTTTGAGGCCTTTGCCGAGGCCAGGCTGGTCGACCGATGAGACCGCCGCCGCCGCCGCCACCGGGCCCGGGATTCGGGGTCTACGTCCACTGGCCGTTTTGCGCGGCCAAATGCCCCTATTGCGATTTCAACAGTCACGTTCGCCATCACGCGCCCGACCAGAAACGGTTTGCCGGGGCGCTGGCCGATGAGATTCGTGCGACCCATGCTCGCGCGCCGGGTCGCGCGGTCGACACCATCTTCATCGGCGGCGGTACGCCCTCGTTGATGGAGCCCAAGACCGTCACCGCCATCCTCGAGGCCATCGCCGGCTGCTGGCAGATTGCCGATGACGTCGAGATCACGCTGGAGGCCAATCCCTCCAGCGTCGAGGCGGAGCGCTTTCGCGGTTACCGCGCCGCCGGCGTCAACCGTCTGTCCCTGGGTGTGCAGGCGCTCGACGATGCCGACCTCAAATTCCTTGGTCGCCTCCACTCGGTCGATCAGGCGCTGACGGCGATCGAAACCGCCCGCGCGATCTTTCCGCGCTTGTCGTTCGATCTCATCTATGGCCGTCCCGATCAGTCGCCGGAGGCGTGGGCGCGCGAACTCGACCGCGCCCTCGGCCTGGCCTGTGATCACCTGTCGCTCTATCAGCTCACCATCGAGCAAGGCACGCCGTTCTTCGACCTCCAGCAGAGAGGCCGACTGAAGGTGCCGGATCAGGACCTGGCGGCGGAGCTTTACACGGTCACCGCCGAGGTGACGGCGGCGCGCGTTCTGCCGGCCTACGAGATCTCCAACCACGCCGCAGCCGGTGCCGAATGCCGGCACAATCTCGTCTACTGGCGCTATGGCGAATATGCCGGGGTCGGACCCGGTGCCCACGGACGACTGAGCCTGGCCGATGGTCGCCACGCGACCGCCGCCGAGCGCAACCCGGAACGCTGGCTCGAGATGGTGGAGCGCAACGGCCACGGCCTTGTCACCGACGATGTGCTGACCAAAGAGGAAGAGGGTGACGAGCTTCTGCTGATGGGGCTTCGCCTCGCCGAGGGGATTGATCTTGACCGCTATCAGGTGGTCGCCGGACGATCCCTCGATCCGGCCCGCCTCGCCGATCTGATCGACCATGGCCTGGTCGACACCATGCCCGGCCGGCGCCTGCGTGCCACCCGCCAGGGCTTCATCGTCCTCGATGCAGTGGTCGCCGACCTCGCCGCCTGAAGCCAGGTGCCGGTGGTGACGGTCATCGCAACTCCGCGACGTCCGCGTGCGGCTATTTCGCTCACCGGCTTCGCCAACCGCTCCCGGTTGCGTGAAAGGAGCGATCGACCCACCGGGCATCGCTTCCGACGTTGCGTTCGCCGACGTGCCGCCTGAAGCCTCAGGTGCCGGTGCGCGAGAAGGAGCGCGGCGCCCCGTCGATCGCTTCGGCCGAGCCGCGGTTGATCTGGTAGATCGCCAGGCCGCGCTGATTGGTGCCGTTGGCCAGGAAGCGGAAGGCGCCGTCGACACCGATGAAGCCGTTGGGGTTGGTCAGTGTCTGCAGCGAGAAACGCTGTTCGCCGAACCGCCCCGCCAGTCCGGCCGCCAGGCTGGTGGCGTCATAGGCGAGCGTGGCTGCCCGGAACGGCTGGGCGCCGAAGGCGGCGCTGTAGCGCCGGGCGAAGCCGGCGAAGCCGCTGCGCTCGGGCGCCGGGTACCAACCGCCATTGAGGTTGGGCTCGTCGGCGATGCGCTGATCGTCCCATTGGCCGCTGCCGAGGAAGGTGATGTCGGAGGATTTGACGCCGCCGGTGGCCAGGATCTGGCTGAGGAACGGCGCGGCGTCGCCGGCGTCGGGCATGAAGATCGCGTCGACGGTTCCGCCCTGGACCAGCGTGGCGACCTCGCTCGCCCGGGTCTGCATCGAACGCTGGTCGAGCTCGTAGCGCGCAATCGTCATCACCCGCCCGCCGGTATTGGCAACCGCGCGCTGCAGGGCGGCTTCGACCACGGTGCCGTAGGCGGTGTTGGGCAGCAGCGCGGCATAGGAACGTTTGCCGCGGGAAGCGGCGAACCCGATGATGCGGTCGACGTCGCTGCGGGGCAGGAAGGACAGCAGGAACACGCCGCGGGTGGCCTTGGAGGTGTCGGTCGAGAAGGCGACAACCGGCACGTTGGCGCCGCGCGCGACCAGCGATACCGAAGCCACCGAGTTGGCAAACAACGGGCCGATGATCAGCTCGGCGCCTTCCTTGATCGCCTGGGAGGCGGCCGCCCGGGCGCCGTCGGACGTGCCGCGGGTGTCCTTGACCAGCACCTGGATGCCGGCGGTCTGGAAATCGCGGATGGCAAGATCGGTGGCGTTTCTCAGGTTCAGCGCCAGCTGACCGGCATTGCCGGTCGCCGACAGCGGCACCAGCAAGGCGACCCTGACCGGGCCGCTGCCGAGGATCTCGCCGGTCGGCACGGCGGTTCCGCCGGAGCGGGCGCCGAACCCGCCAATGCCTGCGCCGGCGCAGGCCGACAGTGCAAACAGCGCCAGCACGCCGATCATGGCGGCCGCGCGGCGAAAGCCGAAGACGGGTGCGTTTTCCGGGCGTGACACGAAACTCTCCACTGCTCGCCTTGGAACGGCTAACATCACACAAATCATACGGCTATTTGGCACTTCGTCACAATGCCATGAAAATCGTTCACAGATCGTTCACCGCGAGGCGGCCGTGAGGTCCGGCTCCCGCGAGCCGCCGGTCTATGTCCTCAAAGGGCACGGAATTGCGGCGCCGCGCGCCGAACCCGGCCTCTACGTCGTGGCCACGCCAATCGGCAATCTCGGCGATATCACCGTGCGCGCGCTTGAGATCCTGGCGGCGGTCGATGTGATCGCCTGCGAGGACACCAGGGTTACGGCGAAGCTTTTGCGCCATTACGGCATCGACGGCCGGCTCACCGCCTATCACGATCACAACGGGCCCCGAAAGCGGCCGGGATTGATCGCCAAGCTGAAGGACGGTGCGGCGATTGCACTGGTCAGCGACGCCGGTACGCCGTTGGTGTCGGACCCCGGCTACCGGCTGGTCCGGGAGGCGCTGGAGGCGGGTGTCACCGTGGTGCCGGTGCCGGGGCCGTCCTCGGTGCTGGCCGCGCTGGCCGGTTCCGGGCTGCCGACCGACGCCTTCATGTTCGCCGGCTTCCTGCCCGCCAAGTCCGCCGCCCGGCGCTCGCGCCTGGCCGAACTGGCGGCAATTCCGGCCACCCTGGTGGTGTTCGAGGCAACCTCGCGGCTGGCAGGTTCGCTGGCCGACATGGCCGCGTGCCTGGGCGATCGCGAGGCGGTGGTCGCCCGCGAGATCACCAAGAAATTCGAGGAGCGGCGCGCCGCCCGCCTGAGCGAACTGGCCGCCTCCACCGCGGCGGCCGGACCGCCGAAGGGCGAGGTGGTGGTCCTCATCGCGCCGCCGGACAAGGCGGCCACCACCGTCGATGACGTCGAGCCGCTGCTGGCGCGGCTGCTCGAAACCGAATCGGTGAGCCGGGCGGCGGCCAAGGCGGCCGAGGCCACCGGCCTGCCCCGGCGGGACCTCTATCGCCGGGCGCTGGTGCTGGCCGGCGGCAAGGCATGAACACGGTTGTCGATCGCCGCGCGGCCGAGCGCCGCGGTCGCGCCGCCGAAACGCGGGCGGCGTGGCTGATGCGGGCGCGGGGCTATCGCGTGCTGGTCCGGCGGTTCCGCGCCCGCGGTGGCGAGATCGACCTGATCGTCCGGCGTGGGCGGACCATCGCCTTCGTCGAGGTCAAACACCGGGCCACGCTCGCCGCGGCCGCCGAAAGCCTGACCCTTGCCGGTCGCACGCGGATCGTTGCTGCGGCCGCCCAATGGCTTGCCGACAACCACGCCGGCGAGGCTGTCGCACCGCGTTTCGATGTCGTGCTGAGCGCACCGTGGCGCTGGCCGCGTCATCTCGCCCACGCGTTCGACGCCGATCCCGGCGCATGGTAAGGGGCCGCAGCGCCCACCTCACCTGAACCGTCCGCCATGCCGCTCACAGTTGCCTTTCAGATGGACCACATCGCCGGGCTTGCAATCGCCGGCGATTCGACCTTCGCCCTGATGCTGGAGGCCCAAAAGCGCGGTCACCGCATGGTCCACTACACCCCCGACTCGATCGCCATGCGCGACGGCGCGGTTCTAGCCCGCGCCCAGGCCGTGACGGTGGCTGACCGCCAGGGCGACCATTTCACCCTGGGCGAGCCGGTGCTGGAGGATCTGTCCGGCTTCGACGTGGTCATGCTTCGTCAGGATCCGCCCTTCGACATGAGCTACATTTCGACCACCCATCTGCTGGAGCGCATTCATCCGGCCACACTGGTGGTCAACGATCCGGCCCACGTTCGCAACGCGCCGGAAAAGCTGTTCGTGACCGAGTTCGCCGACCTCGCCCCGCCGACGCTGGTCACCCGCGACCGCGGCCAGATCGCCGAGTTCCGCGAGTCTCATGGCGACATCATCGTCAAGCCGCTCTACGGCAATGGCGGCGCCGGGGTGTTCCGCATCGTCGCCGGCGACGAGAATCTGACCGCGCTGTTGGAGATGTTCGAGACCATTTTTCGCGAGCCCTTCGTGGTCCAGCGCTATCTGCCGGAGGTGCGTGCCGGCGACAAACGCATCATCCTGATCGACGGCGAGCCGGTCGGCGCCATCAACCGCATTCCGGCAGCGGGCGAGGCCCGTTCCAACATGCATGTCGGCGGCCGGCCGGAGCCCAGCGAATTGACTGCGCGCGATCGCGACATCTGCCGGCGCCTCGGTCCGACGCTGAAGGAGCGCGGGCTGATCTTTGTCGGCATCGACGTGATTGGCGAATGGCTGACCGAGATCAACGTCACCTCGCCGACCGGCATTCGCGAGGTCGCCCGCTTCGGCGGCGCCGATATTGCCGCCCTGATCTGGGACAGCGTCGAGGCCCGGCGCGGCTGAGGCGAGGCGGCCTATCGGCGCCAGTGGATCAACCGGGACATTTGAGTCCAGACACGCTCGTCGACGACGATGCCACCAATCCGCTCGACTTCTCCGGCGGCGAGGCGCTGCAGCGGGCGCTGGTTGGAGGCGAAAGTCGTGAAGGCGTTCAACACCGTCCCCAACGCGCTGATGTTCCGGCTGGAATTACCCGGCGGTCCGCCGACCATGTGCATCGCCCGCCAGGATGCCGAGGCCAAGGCCGCGGTCACCGCGATCCTGACCGATTTCGGCTGGGACGTGGTCGACCTCGGCGGCATCAAATCGTCGCGCTGGCTGGAGGCGATGTGCATGGCCTGGGTGATGGCGGCCTCGGTCGCCGGGCATTCGCGCTCGGCGTTCAAGTTGCTCAGGGAGTAGGGCAAGCTGCTCAGGGAGTAGGGCGGGCGGTCAATGTTCTTGAAATGTTCTTGCAACCCGGGATCGATTGACCTAACCTCAGGGTAGCGGAACGGACACGGCCACCGCGGACAGGACCACCGCCAGCGGGACGATCAATGGTATCACGCGTCACCACCGTCGCATTTCAGGGCATTGAAGGGGTCGGCGTCGACGTCCAGGTCCAGGTCGCCTCGGGCCTGCCCAATTTCATCATCGTCGGCCTGCCCGACAAGGCGGTGGCCGAAAGCCGCGAGCGCATCCGCGCCGCCCTCCACGCCTCCGGCCTGGCCCTGCCGCCCAAGCGCATCATCGTCAATCTGGCTCCGGCCGACCTGCCCAAGGAGGGCAGCCATTACGATCTGCCGATCGCACTGGCGCTGATGGCGGCGATCGGCGCCATCCCCGGCGACCAGCTCGACGGTTTCACCGCGCTCGGCGAACTGGCGCTCGACGGCACCATCACCGCCGTTGCCGGGATCTTGCCCGCCGCCATGGCCGCCAACGCCGCCGGCAACGGCCTGATCTGCCCGGCCGCCGGCGGACCGGAAGCGGCCTGGGCGAGCGCCGAGATGACCATCCTGGCGCCACGCAGCCTGATCGCCATGGCCAACCATTTCCGCGGCACCCAGATCATGGCGCGGCCGGAACCCGGCGTTGCCGACAGCGCCGAACACTTGCCGGACCTGACCGACATCAAGGGCCAGGAGACCGCCAAGCGGGCGCTGGAGGTCGCCGCCGCCGGCGGCCATAATTTGCTCATGGTCGGCCCGCCCGGCGCCGGCAAGTCGATGCTGGCAAGCCGGCTGCCCTCGGTGCTGCCGCCGCTGCTGCCGGCCGAACTCCTCGAAGTGTCGATGATCGCCTCGATCGCCGGCCAGATTGCAGGCGGCCGGCTGACCCGGCGGCGCCCGTTCCGCGCCCCCCACCATTCGGCATCGATGGCCGCCCTGGTCGGCGGCGGTATCCGCGCCCGGCCGGGCGAAGTGTCGCTGGCCCATAACGGCGTGCTGTTCCTCGACGAATTACCGGAATTTACCCCGCAGGTGCTCGATTCGCTGCGCCAGCCGCTGGAGGCCGGGGAGACCATGATCGCCCGCGTCAATTATCGCGTTGCCTATCCGTCACGCTTTCAGCTGGTCGCGGCGATGAATCCGTGCCGCTGCGGCATGGCCGGCGAACCGGGTCACACCTGCCGTCGCGGCGTGCGCTGCGCGGCCGACTATCAGGCCCGCATTTCCGGCCCGCTGCTCGACCGTATCGACCTCCGCATCGAAGTGCCGGCCGTGCGCGCCGCCGATCTCATCGGCTCGGCGCCATCGGAGCCTTCCGCGGCGGTGGCGGCGCGGGTGGCCGGTGCCCGACAGCGCCAGCTCGAGCGCTTTGTCGCCGAAGGTGTGGACGACATCCGCACCAACGCCCAGTGCACGCCCTCGCTGATCGAGAAGATTGCCGCCCCCGACGGGCAAGCCACCGTATTGCTGCGCCAGGCCGCCGAAGCGACCAGCCTGTCGGCCCGCGGCTACCACCGGGTGCTCAAGGTCGCCCGCACGCTCGCCGATCTCGACGGCTCCGACGGCGTTCGCCGCATCCATCTGGCCGAAGCGCTGAGCTACCGCGCCATCGGCGAGGGGCTGGCGCTGGCGGCGTAGGGCTGCCGCCGTAGCTTCACGCAGCACCTTCCTTCGGGGTCAAACGCCTCTACGATCAGGACAGTGTGCCGCACGAAGTCTTAATCGCCGATTGGCGAGCCGGTAGATGAGTCGGTAAATTTTTATTCCGCCAGGCGCTGAGGCGACCAGCCTGTCGGCCGCGGTAATCTCCGGGTGCTCAGGTGATCGGCCGTGCCGCCGCCTTCGGTGGACGGGTCGTTGGCCGCAATCGGCGCCTGCTCCGCCAGGCCCGCGCCGTTTGAACCCGCAGGCCCGACGGTCATCAGGCGACCGCTTCTTCGATCGTCAATCCTCTTGCCTGCAGCATGTCGTGGATTGTCCAGCAGGTGAACGTAGACCAGAACCCGTTGGCGACCATATTGTTCTCGCGCTGAAGTGCCTTGAGTGCCCTTTTGCTCTCCCCGCCAAAATCGCTGTCGGCGCCGAACTGTTCGAGGGGCTTGTCGAGCGCAATGAGAGCCTTCTGACGCGCCGTCACATCCCAGAGTGTGGGTCCAGACATCCGATATGGAATTATCGCTGTAGACACCGCGCAGGACGCGAGCGAAGGGAAATCCCGCCACGTCTATCTTGCGCTTGGGCGCCAAATCGTGGTGGCCGTGCCAGTCCCTTGGCCCGATGTCGGGGAAACGTTCCACGATTTCCTTGCCGATGGTGATGATCATATCGATTTGCTCGTCGGTCCAGAGCTGCACGTCCATCGGAACACCGTTAGCCGCTGCGGCCACGACGAACTGACCGGCGGCCATTTCCTCGGCCGTTGGAAAGCCCAAATGTGCGGTCTCGATGCCGATGGTTGTGTTGATGCCCGAGAACCGTTTTTGCTCCATGGGTTGGCCGTCCCATCGTAACGTCTGTCCAACCTGACAATGGAAGGATCGGTTCTCCGGCGCGACATAGCGCGCGGTGCCCTCCTCGAAGCTGCGCCCGATGCAGTAATGCGCGCTTGCCTCTCCTTTTCGGATCGCATTGGTCCCGCCGATAATCTTCGTGCAGTTCGCCACGGTCGTGGTTACGGCCCAGTGCATTGTCACACCTGCGGCGTGTCCAGGCGGTGTTTCGCCCCACCCCGTCTTGACGGCCTGGCCGGGTTCGAGCGGAATCATGGTCGATTCGTCAATTTGAAAGTCCATCGTGTCCACCACAGTGCTGGTGTGCTTGTCGGGGCGGGACGTAGCGGCTTAGAGTCGTGTAACTAAACCGAAAATCTTACCGGTCTGGTGCGACCGCGTCCGTTTCGGTGTCGAATACTTAGACATGCTTTCATGTGTAAATGATAGAAGAAAAGAGAAGTGGGAATTATAGATTGTCGTTGGAAATGCTGAGCCCGTTCGACGTGATATACGTTTTGATGCCGCCTTAACAGCAAACGCGTCTCCCTTGGTGAGGGAGTGGTCGGCATTTCAATCCTGCCCAGCACCCTCCACAATTTGGATCAACGACCTTCAGTTAGACATCAGAGGCCGCTCCGGCGGGGCCGAAATTACGGGTCCACGGAGTCGCGAGGCCCCCTGGCCGCCTGGCCCCATCAGCACTGCTCTGCCAACATGACCGTGAGCCCATGCCGCATTCATCTGGCCGAAGCGCTGAGCTACCGCGCCATCGGCGAGGGGCTGGCGCTGACGGCGTAAGCCGCGCAGCTCTTTCTCCGGGCAACGAACCGCCGGAACGGAAAGGGTGTAACACTTTGCCGGTGACGACCGCGGCCTCGCGTCAAGCATTTGGCAAGCATGATTTGCGATCGTGGCGGTGCGCCACGCCCCTAGGGGGCTTCACCCAACGTCTCGGAGCATCATGCCGACATCGTCCCCGCAACGCCGACCGGCGAGCCATGAAGCGGACTTGGTGACCGGTCCGGTCGCGCCCGCTTCTGCCGAAGCCCCCGCCGTCGCGCAGCCCGCCACGAGCAGGCCCGTCGCGGCCGGCGTGCTGCCCGCGGTCGCCGGACTGCTTCTCCTGGCGGTGCTGCTGTTGGCTGGTTTCAAGCCCGATGCCCCGCTGTTCTGGGCCCCGGTGGTTGTGATCGCGGCGATCGTCCTGCTGTGGCGCCATGCCCGGCAGGCGGCGAGCGATGCTGATCGGCAAGTGGCGCCGCTGGCAGCCGACAAGGCGCGGCTCGCCGAGGAGCTGGAGCGCCTGTCCGACACCGCCTGGGAACTCAGGGAGAGCGAGGAGCGTTACCGCAGCGTCATCGACGCCCAGGGCGATCTGGTCGTGCGGCGCGATGGTGACGGCCGGGTGACGTTTGTCAGCCCGGCCTTTGCCAGCACATTCGGGCTCGACGCCGAGGCGGCCATCGGTCGGCCGCTGCACTTCGGCCCGGCGAAAAAGCCGATGTTCGATCAGGATGTCATGGCCGCCGAGGTGGCGATCGCAACCGGTGACAGCCCCCGCTGGTACTCCTGGCTCGACATCCCGGTGCGCGACGCCAAAGGCAAGCTCGGACCCCACTATTCGGTCGCCCGCGACATCACCGCGCGCAAACAGGGCGAGCAGGCCCATGAAGATGCGCGCCACAAAGCCGAAGCGGCGAGCCTGGCCAAGTCGCAGCTATTGGCAACCGTCAGCCACGAATTCAGAACCCCGCTCAACGGCATCCTCGGGCTGACCGGGCTGTTGCGGGAATCCGGCCTGACGCCCGACCAGCAGACCTATGCCCGCGGCGTTCTCTCGGCCGGCGAAGCGCTTCTCGGCCTGGTCGACGACATGCTGGATTTCTCGCGCATCGAGGCCGGTCGGCTCGAACTGCATCCCGAGCCGACTCGGCTGGAACCGCTCGTCCAGGACATCGTCGAACTGGTCGCTGCCCGCGCCCATGGCAAGGGGATCGACGTCGCCGCCGACGTCGACCCGACGGCGCCGGTGGTGCTGATCGACCCGGTCAGGCTGCGCCAGGTGCTGATCAATCTGGTCGGCAACGGCGTCAAGTTCACCGACTCCGGCGGTGTGGCGGTCACCGTGACTTATGGCGGCCTCGACAATGGCAAAGCGCGACTGACCTTTGCCGTCACTGATACCGGTCCCGGCATTGCGCCCGAGGAAGCCGGCCGACTGTTCGGCGAGTTCGAACAGGGCGACAGCACCATCAACCGCCGACATGGCGGTGCCGGGCTCGGCTTGGCGATTTCCCGCCATATCGTCCAGCGCATGGGCGGCGACATCCATCTGGCGGTCGCGGACGGCAATGGCGCGCGGCTGGAGTTCGATCTTGCCCTGGGGGTCGCCGGTCGCGGCGAAGCCTCCGAGCGACCGCTGGCGGGCAGACGGGTTCTGATCCTGGCCACCGGTGGCGTCGAGCACGCGGCAGCAGCCCGCCAGCTCGAGCGCGCCGGGGCCGAGGCCCGCGTCGTTGCCGGTCTTCAACCCGCCGGCGGACTTGCCGCCGCCGCGGTCGCCGCCGGGCAGGACTATCATGCGGTGTTGATCGACGGCCGCTGGCCGTCGGGTCCGGCCGCTGCACTGTCGCAACTGCGCGAAGCGGCCGGCGCACGATTGCCCGCGGCGGTGCTGATCGAGCCGGGTCGACGGGGCGATATCGCGACGCTGCGCCGCGATGGCTTCGACGCCTATCTGGTGCGACCCCTTCGCCAAACCTCGCTGATCAGGGTGGTGCGCGACATCATGGCGTCGACGACGGGCTTCCGTCGCGATCCGGGCGACGAGCAGGCAATTGCCGAGACCGAACCGACCGCGACCGTTGCCAGGAGCCTCGATGTGCTGGTCGCCGAAGACAATGAAATCAACGCCCTGCTCGCCCGCTCGGTATTGGAAAGGCTCGGCCACCGGGTCACCGAAGTGCGCAACGATGCCGCCGCGCTTGCCGCGGTCGCGGCCCGTGCAACGCCGTTCGACACGGTTTTCATGGATCTGCATATGCCGGAAATGGACGGGCTGGCGGCGACCAGAGCACTTCGCGCCAACGAGGTCGAGCGGGGCCAGCCGCCGGTGCCGATCCTGGCGCTCACGGCCGATGTGCTTCCCGAAACCGGTGAGGCGGCCAAGGCGGCCGGAATCACCGCGGTTCTTCAGAAACCGTTCACGCCGGACTCGCTGAGGAAAGCGCTGGGCGACATCATGCCGTGATGGGTCCGCGTGGCCGGTAAAGGTCGGCGTGGCGAACTGCCGTTCGCCGAGCCGGCGCGGTCGAGGTCCTACGCCTTGCCGGCGTCTTCAGCTGGCGCCTCCGGCGCCTCGGGTGCCGTGGTTGCGGCCTCCGCTGGTGCCTCGCGTGGGGTCTCGCTATCCGACCGCCGCTTCTTGACGACGGACACGAAAGCCGGGCGCAGCACCCGGTCGCCGATCACATAGCCGACCTGGATCTCATCGGCAACGCTGCCGGGCTCGGCGGCGTCGTGATCGACCTCCATCATCGCCTGGTGCAGCGAGGGATCGAATTTCTGACCCTTGGTGTCGATGCGTTTGACGCCGATTTTGGTCAGCGTCTGCGCCAGCGTCCGTTCCGTCACCTCGACGCCTTCGATCAGCGCCGCAACCGATTTGTCACCGCCGTCGCGCATCTCGTCGGTCACCGCTTCGATGGCGCGCCTGAGATTGTCGCCGACGGTCAGCATCTCGCGGGCGAAACTCGCCACGGCATATCTGCGCGTGTCGGCGATCTCCCGCTCGGTCCGACGCCTGAGATTCTCCATATCCGCCAGGGTGCGCAGAAGCTTGCTTCTCAAATCCCCAACGTCGTCCTCGACGCCGCGGTCATTGGCCGCTTCGGGCACCGGCTTGGCGGCCTGGTCATCGACCGCTTCGGTCACATCGGCCGCCTCGTCCGGCGGCGGGTCGGCGCGCTGGTCCGCCGGGGCTGCGGCCTTGGTCTTTCCGGTAAGAGGTTCGGTCATCTTGTCGTCGGCCATGGGCGCTTGTCCGAAGGTCGCTTGCTAAGGTGGTGGTCCGGGCGGGATATCAGGTTTCCCGTGGTAAAAATCAAGAACGTTCGGCCTTTCAGATCCTGCGCAGCGCCACCCGTTCGATTTCATGGCTCTCGCCCTTCCTCAGAATGAGATCGGCGCGCGGCCGCGTCGGCCGGATGTTGGTGCGCAGATTGACCAGATTGATCGTCCGCCACAGCCCGTCTGCGGTGGCCTCGGCCTGGCGCTCATCAAGGTCGGCATAGCGGTGGAAGTACGATTCCGGCTTCCTGAAGGCGGTTTCCCGAAGCCGTTTGAAGCGCTCGATATACCAGCGCCGGATGACTTCCTCATTGGCATCCAGGTAGATCGAAAAATCGAAGAAATCGGACACGAACGGCACCACCACCCCCGCGGTCGGCAGGCGCGAGGTCTGCAGCACGTTCAGCCCCTCGACGATCAGGATGTCGGGCCGGTCGATCACCGTCGTCTCCCCCGGCACGATGTCGTAGGACAGATGCGAATAGACCGGCATGGCCACGCCCTGCACCCCGGCCTTGATGTCGGTCAGGAAGGCCAGCAGCGCCGCCCGGTCGTAGCTTTCCGGGAAGCCCTTGCGCGCCATCAACTGGTTCCGCTCCAGAGCCGCATTGGGGAACAGGAAGCCGTCGGTGGTGACCAGATCGACCTTGGGCGTGTTGGGCCAGCGCCGCAGCAGC
Organism: uncultured Bauldia sp.; assembly: GCA_963663975.2. Lineage (GTDB taxonomy): Bacteria > Pseudomonadota > Alphaproteobacteria > Rhizobiales > Kaistiaceae > JANQRX01. Next base: position 1,022,663 of record CAXXRA010000015.1, read on the forward strand.
GACCTGAGCACCCGCGCCGTGGTCGATTTGCCGACCGCCACCGACCCTGCGACGCCGATGATGAACGGCGTGATGCCGTCGCTTATGTCCAGGAACGGGCGCGTCGCATCGTGCAAGCTCTGGGCGGCGGCGACGTAAAGGCTGAGCAGTCGGGACAGCGGCAGATAGATCTCCACCACCTCGTCGAGCGAGATCGGATCGTTGAGGCTGTGCAGGCGCTCCAGATCGTCGCCGGTGAGCGTCATGGGCGTGTCGGCACGCAGCTTGGCCCAGTCGGTGCGCGAGAAAATGCGATGGGGTGACAGGGGCACCGTCGCCGTCTGGTCCATCAGTCCGCGTCCTGTCGGCGGTTGGCCTTCTCGGCGAGCCCGCTTTGGGCCGTACGCTCCTTCAACCCGGCCATGACCTGGTCCAGGCTGACACCGCGCGCCTGCAGCATCACCAGCAGATGATAGAGCACGTCGCCGGCTTCCGCCGCCAGCGCCGCCTCGTCTTCGTTGACGGCAGCCAGCGCGGCTTCCACCGCCTCTTCACCGAACTTCTTGGCGCAGTGACCGATGCCGCGCGAGATCAGCTTGGCGGTGTAAGACGATGCCGGATCGCCGCTCTTCGCGCGCTCCGAGATGATGCCTGCCAGATCGCTGAGACTGAAGCTGGCCATGGATATACTCTAGCCGTCGAGCCGCACCGGCACGCCCGCCGCAGCCATGTGTTTCTTGGCCTGGCCGATCGTAAACGTGCCGAAGTGGAAGATCGAGGCGGCCAGCACCGCCGAGGCGCCACCCTGGCTGACCCCCTCGACCAGGTGATCAAGGCTGCCGACGCCGCCCGAGGCGATCACCGGAACCGTGACGGCATCGGCGATCGCCCTGGTCAGGGCGATGTCGAAACCCTCGCCGGTGCCGTCACGGTCCATCGAGGTCAGGAGGATTTCGCCGGCGCCGGCGGCGGTCACCTCCCGAGCATAGTCAACGGCGTCGACGCCGGTCGGGTTGCGTCCACCATGGGTGAAGATTTCCCAACGATCGGCTTCGTCCGCCGCGCTGATTTTCTTGGCGTCGATCGCCACCACGATCGCCTGCCCGCCGAATTTCTCCGACGCCTCGCGGACAACCGTGCGATCGCGCACGGCGGCGGTGTTGATCGACACCTTGTCGGCGCCCGCCAGCATCAGGGCGCGCACGTCGTCGACGGTGCGCACGCCACCGCCCACCGTTACCGGGATGAAGCACTGCTCGGCCGTCTGCGCCACCACGTCGAGCAGAATATCCCGCTCTTCATGGCTGGCGGTGATGTCGAGAAAGCAAATCTCGTCGGCGCCGGCGGCGTCATAGGCCCGCGCCGCCTCGACCGGATCGCCGGCATCGGTGAGATCGACGAATTTGACGCCCTTGACGACGCGGCCATCGCGGACGTCGAGGCACGGTATCAGGCGGATCTTGAGGCTCATGCGGCTTTTCCGCCGAGAACGGCCAGGGCCTGGCGCGCGTCGAGACGGCCGTCATACAGCGCCCGGCCGCTGATCGCACCGGCCAGGGCGGCGTATTCCGGCTGCATCATCCGGCGGATGTCATCAAGCGAGGCCAGGCCTCCCGAGGCGATGACCGGGATCGACACCGCGCGCGCCAGGGCGATCGTGGCGTCGAGATTGAGGCCGGCAAGAACGCCGTCGCGCTCGATGTCGGTGTAGATGATGGCCGCCACGCCGGCGTCTTCGAATCGCCGCGCCAGGTCGGACGCCTCCATGTCCGTCGTCTCGGCCCATCCGCGCACCGCCACGCGGCCATTGCGGGCATCGATCCCCACCGCGATGCGTCCCGGATAGGCGCGCGCGGCGTCGCGTACCAGGTCCGGATCGTTGACGGCAGCAGTTCCAAGGATCACCCGGGCGATTTTTCTGTCGAGCCAGCGGTCGATGGCGGCGCGGTCGCGAATGCCGCCGCCGAGCTGAACGGGGAGTTCGACCGCGGCCAGAATGGCTTCCACCGCCGCTGCATTGACCGAGCGGCCTTCGAAGGCGCCGTTGAGGTCGACAACGTGCAGCCAGGTGAATCCCTGGGCGGCAAAGTCGGCCGCCTGGGCGGCGGGATCGTCGTTGAACAGCGTGGCGCGGCTCATGTCGCCCTGCTCAAGCCGGACGCAATGTCCGTCCTTCAGATCGATGGCGGGAAACAGCACCATCTAGAGCCCTTTCGACCAACCCTGAGTCAATTCTGTTTCACGATCGGCGAGGCGAACCGGCGTCGAAACGATCGACGGGCGATGCGCCCGCATCGTTCCAGATCGGTTCGGGGTTGGGCGCCCGCCAATCGCAAACCCGAAGGGACGGGCGATCTTGCACCAATTCCTGCGCCAATTCCCTCGACCGTATCCAGACACGCTCATCGAACCTTGACTTGATCTTGTCACAAAATCGCTCCGTCAGAATGGCTCAGATTTGGTGGGAAGGGCTCTACGGCGTCCACTCGAGAAAGTTGGCGATCAGCTGCAGGCCGAGCCGCTGGCTCTTCTCGGGGTGGAACTGGGTCCCGGCAATGCTGCCGCGTGCCACCACCGCGGTGACCGGGCCGCCATAGTCGGACACGGCGATAACGTCGTCGGCATCCTCGGCGACCAGGTGAAAGCTGTGCAGAAAATAGGCGTGCCAGCCGTCGTCGCCGAAGGCGATGTCCTGAAACAGCGGATGCCGGCCGTGAGCGACCAGCGTGTTCCAGCCCATGTGGGGCACTTTGAGGCGGCCATCATCCGGCGCAATCGGGCTGACTTCGCCGGGGATTCTGTCGAGTCCCGGGGTCGATCCATGTTCGGCGCCGCGGGTCGCCAGCAACTGCATGCCGACGCAGATGCCGAGAAACGGGCGCGCGCGGGTGTCGACAGCCTCATCGATGGCGTCGATCATGCCGTCGATCGCCACCAGGTTACGCTTGCAGTCGGCAAACGCGCCGTCGCCCGGCAGCACCACCCGGTCGGCGCGCGCGACAATATCGGGATTGGAGGTGACCACGACTTCGTCGCGCAACCCCCGCTCGGCGATCCCGCGCTCGAACGCCTTGGCGGCGGAGCGAAGGTTGCCGGCGCCGTAGTCGATGATCGCCACGGTCATCGCACATCGCCCGCCGGCGGCGGAAACAGGCCGATGACGTCGCTCGACGATGCTGGCCCGGCGCTGCCGCCGGAGGCCAAATGTTGAACAGGCTCGCCAGCCGGTTCATGTGGCTTGACCACCGGCGGCGCGTCGCGACCGGCGAAATATCCGATCTCGGCTTCCACCAGCGTGTCTCCCTTGGTGATGCCGGCCAACCGATAGCCCCGCCGCTCGTAGCGGCGCCGCCTGAACTCGTTCGCCTCAAGGGCAAAGAACACATGAGCCGCCACTGCAGCGAGGCCCGGCAGGGGGCCGCCGGCAAGTTCGCCGGCCGCCGCCAGGCCGGCCATGACCGCGAGATAGACGATCAGCACCAGCCACAGACGCTGGTAGAGCGGCCACAACACCGGAAGGTAGAAGGCTGGCCACGAAAACCCCTCCTTGACCACCACGACGCTGCGTGGATCGGCGGGATCGGCCGAGCCGGCCGGCGACGGCGAAAGGACGGTGTAGACCTTCATCTAGAGCCCTTTCGACCAACCCTGGGTCAATTCTGCTTCTCGATCGGCGGTGGGCGGCCGCCAATCGAGAAACCTGAAGGGACGGGCGATTTTGCGCCAATTTCCGCGCCAAGCCCCTCGACGGTATCCAGATACGCTCGTCACGCTCGTCAACCTGCACTTGATCTCGTCACAAAATCGCTCCGTCAGAATGGCTCGGAGTTGGCCGAAGGGACTCTATCCTCAACCCGAAAGTCGACCCTTGGTCGAGGGAATGCGGTTCTGCTGGCGCGGGTCGACGGCGACCGCGGCGCGCAGGGCACGGGCGAACGCCTTGAAGCAGGATTCCGCGATGTGATGATTGTTGCGGCCATAGAGTGTCTCGACATGGAGCGTGATACGCGCGTTCTGCGCCAGGGCCTGGAAGAATTCACGCACCAGTTCGGTGTCGAAATTGCCGACCCGGGCGCGCGTAAAGGCCACCTTCCAGACCAGAAACGGTCTGCCCGAGATGTCGAGCGCACACCTGGTCAACGTCTCGTCCATCGGCAGATGAACATCGGCGTAGCGGGTGACGCCCTTCATGTCGCCGAGCGCCTGGCTGATCGCCTTGCCGAGGGCGATGCCGACATCCTCGACCGTGTGATGCTGGTCGACATCGAGGTCGCCCGTCGCCTTGACGGTGATGTCGATCAGGCCGTGGCGGGCCACCTGCTCGAGCATGTGATCAAAAAAACCGATGCCGGTGCGGATATCCGCCTTGCCCTCGCCGTCCAGAGACACGGTGAGGGAAATGTCGGTTTCCTTGGTCTTGCGCTTAACGCTTGCCTGACGCATCTAGTGCCCTAACCCGAAGGGACGGGGTATTTTGCGCCAATTCCTGCGCAAAGCCCCTCGACCGTATCCACATACGCTCATCAAACCTTGACTTGATCCTGTCACCAAATCGCTCCCTCAGAACTGGCTCCGAGTTGGTCGAAAGGGCTCTCGGGTTTCCCGTTTTTCGCGCGCGCTTGTATCAGGCAAGGCGGCAGAATTCCATGCCGGTCACCGCCCCGCCGGCGGGCGGATTGGCATGGCGCGCCGGGGCCCCTACATATGATGCCTTCCGGCTCGCCGGTTTTGGAGCCCATGTGAGGGGGCCTTCGGGACCGTCACGGGCTTGCAACGCTCAGGGAAAACGCATGCTTCAATCCAATTCGCCGCCCTGGCACGGGACCACCATCGTCATTGTGCGCAAGGGCGGCAAGGTCGTGATCGCCGGCGACGGGCAGGTGTCCGTCGGTCAAACCGTGATCAAGCACAACGCCGTCAAGGTCCGGCCCCTCGGCAAGGGCAATGTCATCGCCGGGTTCGCCGGGGCGACGGCCGACGCCTTCACGCTGTTCGAGCGGCTGGAAAGCAAGCTCGAGCAGTATCCGGAGCAACTCACCCGGGCCTGCGTCGAGCTCGCCAAGGACTGGCGCACCGACCGCTATCTTCGCCGTCTGGAGGCCATGATGCTGGTCGCCGACCGCGAGGCCAGCCTGGTCCTGACCGGAACCGGCGACGTGCTCGAGCCGGAGCACGGCGTGATGGGGATAGGCTCGGGCGGCAACTACGCTTTGGCCGCCGCCAGGGCCCTGTTCGATACCGATGCCGATGCCGAAGCGATTGCCCGCAAGTCGCTGGCCATCGCCGCCGAAATCTGCGTCTACACCAACACCCAGGTCACTGTCGAAACCCTACAGATCGAAGATGGAAAGAGCCGCGCATGACGACCTTTTCTCCCCGTGAAATCGTCTCCGAGCTGGATCGCTTCATCATCGGCCAGCGCGATGCCAAGCGATCGGTGGCGATCGCGCTCCGCAACCGCTGGCGTCGCCAGCAATTGACCGGCGCGATGCGCGAAGAGGTTCTGCCCAAGAACATTCTCATGATCGGCCCCACCGGTGTCGGCAAGACGGAGATATCGCGCCGCTTGGCCAGGCTCGCCGGCGCCCCGTTCATGAAGGTCGAGGCGACCAAGTTCACCGAAGTGGGCTATGTCGGGCGCGACGTGGAATCGATCATCCGCGATCTCCTCGAGATCGGCATCGGCCTGGTCCGTCACCGCCGCCGCAAGGAGGTCACGGCCAAGGCCGAACTGGCGGCGGAGGAACGCGTGCTCACCGCCCTGGTCGGGCCGGCCGCCAGCCCGGCCACCAAAGAGTCGTTCCGCAAGCGGTTGCGCGATGGTGAGCTCGACGACAAGGAGATCGAAATCGAGGTCCGCGACACCGGCGGCGGCATGCCGTCGCTTGACATACCCGGCGTTCCCGGCGGCAGCATCGGCGTCATGAACATCGGCGACATGCTCGGCAAGGCCTTCGGCGGGCGCACCAAGACGCGGCGCCTCAATGTCAGCGATTCCCACGAGATCCTGATCAACGAGGAATCCGACAAACTGCTGGACGACGAAGAGGTGACGCACGAGGCGATCACCACCGTTGAGGACGACGGCATCGTCTTTCTCGACGAGATCGACAAAATCACCGCCCGCGAGGGCCACTTCGGCGGCGACGTCAGCCGCGAGGGCGTGCAGCGCGACCTTTTGCCACTGATCGAAGGGACCACGGTGGCGACCAAGCACGGACCGGTCAAAACCGACCACATCCTGTTCATCGCCTCCGGCGCCTTCCACGTCGCCAAGCCGTCGGACATGCTGCCCGAATTGCAGGGCCGTCTGCCGATCCGGGTCGAGTTGCATCCGCTCAGCGAAGACGATTTCCGACGCATCCTGACCGAGACCGAAGCCAGCCTGATCAAGCAATATGTGGCGCTGATGGATACCGAAGGCCTGACCATCGATTTCACCGACGACGCCATCGACGCCATCGCCTCGATCGCCGTGTCGATCAACTCCAGTGTCGAAAACATCGGCGCCCGGAGATTGCAGACCGTGATGGAGCGCGTGCTCGACGAGATCAGCTTTACCGCGGCCGATCAGGCCGGCGAGAGCGTCACCATCGACGCCGATTACGTCGAGGATCACATCGGCGATCTCGCCCGCAACACCGATCTGTCGCGGTTCATTCTGTAGTTCCCTTTCGACCAACTGTCGAAAGGGATCCAAGTTCGCTTGTGGTCAGCCGCGACGACACCTGATGCGGACGTAGAGGGCGCCGCCGCCGCCATGATGCCGTGCCGCCTCGCCGAAGCCGACGACGAACGGCCGTAGGCGGGCCAACCTCAGCCATTTCGGAACCACGCGGCGGAGCACGCCGCGATCGCGATCGTCGACCTCGTCCGACCGTGACGGCGAGCCCTTGCCGGTGATGACCAGAACCAGGCCGGCACCGTCGGCCTGGGTGTCGTGGAGGAAGGCCGCCAGGCGGCGATGGGCGGCCTCCTGGGTGAGGCCGTGCAGGTCGACCCGCGCATCAATGGTGATGCGCCCGCGGGCGACCCTGGTGGTCGTGCGCCGGTCCAGATCGGCGGGCCGAGGGGTTGTGGAGCCGGGTTTGGGCCGAGGCGCACGGATCGGCCGCGACGGTTTGGCGCCTTGCGAAGGTGTCTCCGGCTTCCGGTCCTCGCCTTCGGCCTCCGGTGCCGGTCGTCCGATCGGCGTCACCTTTTTGGTCACCGACCGCCACAGGCGCAGCTCCTCGGGCGAGGGTGGGCGCGGACCCCGGCTCATCCTAGAGCCCTTTCGACCAACGCTGAGGCAATTCTGTTTCTGGATTGGGGAGGCGAACCGGCCTCGAAACGATCGACGGGCGATGCCTCGGCGTCGTTCCAGATTGGTTCGGGGTTGGGCGCCTGCCAGTCGAGAAACCCGAAGGGATGGCCAATTTTGCGCCAATTCCCGCGCCAAGCCTCTCGACCGTATCCAGATACGCTCGTCAAACCTTCACGTGAACTCGTCACAAAATCGCTCCGTCAGAATGGCTCGGAGTTGGTCGCAAGGACTCTAGGTGCTGTTGACAGTTAACGGTTTATTAATGGCGGTTGTGATTCAAGCAAGACCTGGGTGTGGAGGAGGAACCGGTCATGCTTCGCAGGGAATTGACGGACGTTCAATGGGAACGGATATCGGATTTGGTACCCGGCAAGGCGTCGGATTGCGGATCCACGGGACGGGACAATCGTCTGTTCGTGGATGCGGTATTGTGGATTGCACGCACGAGTTCGCCATGGCGCGACCTGCCGGACGCGTTCGGCAATTGGAACAGCGTGTACGTGCGCTTTTCCCGGTGGGCCAAACAAGGGGCATGGGAGAGTCTTTTCAAGGCCTTGGTGGACGATCCGGACTTCGAATACCTGATCATCGATTCAACCATTGTGCGGGCACATCAACATGCGTCGGGCGCAAAAGGGGGACTCAAAATCAGGCCATCGGACGTTCGCGCGGCGGCTTGACGAGCAAGGTTCACATCGCTGTCGATGGGCTCGGCAATCCATTACGGTTCATCCTCACCGGCGGTCAGGTTGGCGATGTCACCCAGGCTGAAGAGTTGATCGCCGACGTGGCCGGCGCAAACCTCATCGCCGACACGGCCTATGATGCCGATCATCTCCGCGCCCGTCTCAACGATGCCGGAATAGTGGCGGTGATTCCATCCAACCCGTCACGGGCGCAAGCCATCCCCTACGATGCCGAACTCTACAAAGAAAGACATCTCGTCGAATGTTACATAAACAAAATCAAACACTTCCGGCGCATCGCCACGCGCTATGAAAAAACCGCAACGGCCTACATGGCCATGCTGTTTCTTGTCGGTGCCATCATCTGGCTCCGATAACTGTCAACAGGACCTAGAGCCTCCAGGCATCAGGATGATGAACCGTCCCCGCCCGTTCATGATGCCGGCAGCCTCGCCGGCGCGGTCGCCGCAGCCGAAGAAGATATCGCCCCGCGCCGCGCCGACGATCGCCGAGCCGGTGTCCTGGGCCACCATCAGCCGCCGGATCGGTTCGCCATCAGCGTTGTGCGTGTCGATCCAGACCGGCACATGGAAGCTGTGAAACAGGCGGTCGACGGCCAGGCTACGGCCCGGGGTGAGGGGCACTTTGGCCGCCGCCATCGGTCCAAGAGCGGGATCGTCAACCGGCGCGTCGCGGAAGAATATGAAGGATCGATTTTCCGCCAGAACCGCGTCGCGCTCGGCCCGGTGTCGGGCCAGCCAATTGCGAATCGCCTGCATGGTGATGCCGCCTTTCGGCAGTGCACCGCGCGCCTCCAGCACCCGCCCGATCGGCGTGTAGGGATGGCCGGATTTGGCGGCGTAGGTGATCCGCCTGATACGGCCGTCGCGGTAGCGCAGGCGGGCCGCGCCTTGAATATGGGCGAAGAACGCATCCACCGGGTCGGCGACATAGGCCAGTTCGAGGCCACGCCCGTCGAGCGCGCCGGCCGTGATCGCCGCCCGATCGGGATGGTCCTGGTAACCGTCCGGACCTCGACGCGCGAATCCGTAGATTGGATCCACCGGCGGCGAACACGATCCCGGTTCGATTTCGACCAGGTCGTCCGGCCGCCGGTAGAACGGCACCGTAAACTCCGCCGTCGGTTGCGGTGAGGCAGCGATCTCGGGTTCGTAATAGCCGGTAAACAGGCCCGACCCCTGCTCACCGACCTCATGAGGGGTGAAGCCGGCTTCGAAGAAGGCACGTGCCTGGCCTGCGGTCGTCGCGGCGGGTCTGGAGCCGGCCTCGGACAGCAAATCGGCCAGCCGAGCGGCGTCGAGTCGCAATCCGCGCGGCCTTGGCGGATGATCGTCAAGTGCCTCCACGCCCCGGCGAAAGGCGGTGAAGGCGGCGGCATGATCGTCGTCGGCCCAGCCGTCGATATCGGCAAAAGCAAGGGGATTGAGATCGTGCTCGATGGTTACCGGCGGCATCGGCCCGGCCCCGCGGCCGAAAGGACGCGAACCGGCGGCTCTACTCGACCGATTCGGTCGCCACCAGTTTCCAGTTCGGGTCGCGCGAGGAGACGTCGCGGGCAAACGTCCAGATGTCGGTCACGTCGCTGACATGAATGGGATCGCCGTCGACAACTTCACCGCTTCGATCATGCGTGGCCGAGACAAGCTTTGACAGGAAACGAATGGTCACCTGTGCGCTCCGCCCGTTGCGCTCGGCGCCGGTGATGTCGGCATGGTCGATTCCGACAAACCGGAATTCAATCGTCTCGCCGCGTTGCTCGCGCTGGTCGATGGCTCCAACGAAGCCGTCAAAGACTTCACGGTTGAGGAGCTGACGAAGCGACTTGCGGTCGCCCTCGGCAAAGGCGGTGACGACCATTTCGTAGGCCGCCTTGGCGCCGCTGACGAACTCGTCGGTGGCGAAGTTGCGGTCGGCGGCGGCGATCGCCCTGAGCCCGTCATAGAGCGGTGACCCCTCGGACGGTGGCGAACCGATCCGGCTCTCGAAATCGTCGTCGGTTTGCGCCGGCGGCAGATCGCGCGTGGGGCCGCTGCCGGGCAGCCCGACAACATTGTCCTCGCCGTTGGCGGCGGGAGCGTCGCGGCGTGAATAAGGATCGAAGGGCGGTCGCTCGTTGCCCGTCCGTCGACCCAGCACATTGCGCAGGCGCAGGAAAATCACCACCGCCAAAGCGAGAAAAATGATCGAATAAATGTCGATGAAACCGCTCATAACTAAGGCATCCTGCCACGCGCTACCGCTGTCGCCGTCTAGACGATCCTTGGCCGCGTACCTCCTATTTAGGGACCTTGGCGAAGGGTTTCGAGTCCGACGCCCGGTTCACTCCATCATCTTGTAACACCCGTCCGGCCATGTTAGCCAGCCGCGGTTCCGGCGGGGGCCCCCTTCCGGTCAACAAGCCAGTAGTCAGGAGCAGGCATGGCCGATGAAGGCAATGGCGGTCAGGCGAGCGCCGACCAGCAGGCTCAACCGAGCCTGAATATTGTCGCCCAATACGTCAAGGATCTGTCTTTCGAAAATCCCGGCGCCCCGAAGTCGCTGCAACAGCGGGCCGCGTCGCCGAATATCAACATTTCAGTTGGTGTCCAGGCCAATGCCCTGACCAGCGAAGAGGTCGAAGTCGAACTCAAGATCGAGTCTCGCGCGGTCGATGGCGAAAAGATCCTGTTCATCATCGAACTGGTCTACGCCGGAATCTTCAGGATGAAGAACGTCGCCAAGGAAAACCTCCAGGCGCTGACGCTGATCGAGTGCCCGCGCCTGCTTTTCCCGTTCGCCCGGCAGATCGTGGCGGAGGCGAGTCGGAATGGTGGCTTCCCGCCGCTGTTGATCGATCCGATCGACTTCGTCGCCCTCTTCCGCAATCAAAGCGGAGCCAAGGCCGGAGAGCCGCCGGCACCGGCCGCCGATGGCGCCAGCTAAACCGCTCCGGGCTAGATCGCATACCCGGCCTGCGTGGCCAGGTCCCTGAGCGAGGTCGCCGGCCGTGGCCCGATATGGCCGATCACTTCGGCCGCCGCGATTGTCCCCAGACGAGCCGATGCGGTGTGGTCCACGCCACGCGCCAGACCGAACAGGAAACCGGCCGCGAACAAGTCGCCCGCCCCGGTCAGATCGGTGACCGATGGGACCTCCGTGGCCGCAACCCTGGCGTCCCCGCCGGAGGCAATGATGATGGCACCCTTTGCCCCGGTCGTCACCGCGGCCAGCGCGCAGTCGCCGCGCACCGCCTCGATCGCCGCCTCAAGGCTGGCGGTCTTGTAGAGCGACTTCAGCTCCGAATCGTTGGCGAACAGGATATCGACGGTCCGCGACGTGATGAGCTCGAGGAATTCCGCACGAAACCGGTCGACACAGAACGGATCGGAAAGTGTCAGCGAAACCTGGCGGCCGGCGGCATGGGCATAGTCAGCCGCCGTGCGAAAGGCTTCCTTGGCCGCCGGCGGGTCCCACAGATATCCCTCGAGATAGGTGATTTTGGCGGCCGCTACCGTCTCCCGGTCGATGTCCTCCGGTCCCAGCGCCTGGCATGCGCCGAGATGGGTGTTCATCGTGCGCTCACCGTCCGGCGTGATCAGAACCATCGAGCGAGCGGTGGGCGCACCGCCGACCAGCGGCGTGGTGGCGAAGGAGACGCCGGCGGCGCGCATGTCGTGCCGGTAGAACGATCCCAGCGAATCGTCGGCGACCTTGCCGATGAACGCGGCCCGGCCGCCGAGCGAAGCGATCCCGGCGGCCGTGTTGCCCGCCGATCCGCCCGAGGCCTCGATCGCCGGGCCCATGGCGTCGTACAGAAACTCCGCCCGATCGGCGTCGATCAGGTGCATGGTGCCCTTGACCAGGCCCTGGGCGACGAGAAAATCGTCCTCGCTGCGCGCCATGACGTCGACGATGGCGTTGCCGATGCACAGCGCATCGAAGTCGTGTCGTTGCGGAGCGCTCACGTCGTCTTGTCGCGGTAGCGGCAGAGATCGGCGATGCCGCAGGTTGGGCAGACAGGCTTGCGGGCGGTGCAGACATAACGCCCGTGGAGGATGAGCCAATGGTGGGCGTGCCGACGGAAGCGGTCCGGCACCACCCGTTCCAGTCCCGCCTCGACTGCGTCCGGGGTCTTGCCCGGCGCCATCCCGGTGCGGTTGGCGACGCGAAAGATGTGGGTATCGACGGCGATGGTAGGCTCACCGAAGGCCACGTTGAGCACCACATTGGCGGTCTTTCGGCCGACGCCGGGCAAGGCCTGAAGCTGTTCGCGCGTTCGCGGTACCTGGCTGTCGTGTTCGGCGATCAGCATGCGCGACAGCGCAACCACATTCCTCGCCTTGGTGCGGTAAAGGCCGATCGAGCGGATCAGTTCGGTCACCGCCGCTTCGCCAAGCGCGACCATTTTTTCCGGCGTGTCGGCCCTGGCGAACAGCGCCGGCGTCGCCTTGTTGACGCCGGCATCGGTGGCCTGAGCCGACAGCACCACCGCCACCAGCAGGGTGAACGGGCTGCCGTAGCTCAGTTCGCTGGAGGGGTTGGGCCGTTCGGCGGCAAGGCGCTCGAACGCGGCGTCGACATCGGCGCGCTTCATCCGCCGGACGCGGCCGTGCCGGACCATCGCCGTCACGGCTTGGACGACCATTGCCGGCCTGGGTGATGGCGTGGCGGCGGTTCGGCCGTATATTGGTCGCCAATGATCGACCCCGTCAAAAAGGGCGCGCAGCCCGCCGACGCCGCGCAGGAGATCGAGGTCACCCGTGATCGGCTGACCGTACGCGAAACCACCCCCTCCGGACAACAGACCGAAACCATTTTCAACCCCTACTGGACGCGGCTCGAAATAGCACGGCGGCCGGAGTACGGCCTAGTCGGTATGCGGGTCGCCTCACTCGGTTCGCGGCTTCAGATCGTCCGCTTTGTGCCCTTGCCCCAGCGGGAGCCGGTTGCCACGGCATTGAGGGTGGCCCTGGCCGAAGCGCGCGCGGCGCCGGTCTGAAGGAGGCCGTTTTGCAAGAAACGGGTGGCGCATGCCGGTGTCGGCTCCTATTGAGCCGGCAACTTCAAAAACCGGAGTGCTCCCCATGTCCTTGGCAGCCACCATGACCGAACCACCAGCCACCAGCCATCATCCGGCGCCGACGACCGATTATGATGTCGTTCGGCGCGCCATCCGGTACATTTCGCATCATTGGCGCGAGCAGCCGTCGCTGGAGATGATTGCCGGCCATGTCGGCCTCAAGCCGCTGTCGCTGCAGCGGCTGTTCAGCCGCTGGGCGGGCCTGAGCCCGAAGGCGTTTCTCCAGGCGGTGACCCTCGACCACGCCCGCTCGCTGCTCGATGAGTCCGCCTCGGTCCTCGACACCAGCTTCGAACTCGGCCTGTCGGGACCCGGTCGCCTGCATGACCTGTTCGTCTCCCACCACGCCATGACGCCGGGCGCCTACAAGACGCGCGGGGAAGGGGTGACGATCCGTTGGGGATTTCATCCCTCACCCTTCGGGCGAGCCCTGGTGTTGGCCACCGAATATGGCCTGGCAGGCCTGGGCTTCGCCGATCCGGGAGGAGAGCGCGAAACCCTGGCCGATATGCAGCGCCGCTGGCCGCGGGCCGACTTTCAGGGCGACGAACAGGCGACCGGACCCTATGCCCGGCGCATCTTCGACCCGGCCGAATGGCGGCCCGACCGCCCACTCAGGATCGTCATGATCGGCAGCGATTTCCAATTGCGGGTGTGGGAGACGTTGCTGAAATTGCCCGTCGGCCGGGCAGCGACCTACTCCGACATCGCCGCCCATATCCGTCGTCCCAGCGCAGCCCGTGCGGTCGGTGCGGCGGTCGGCCGCAACCCGATCTCCTTCGTCGTGCCGTGCCACCGCGTGCTCGGCAAGGGCGGCGGCCTGTGCGGCTACCATTGGGGGATGACCCGCAAGCGGGCGATCCTCGGCTGGGAGGCGGGGCTGCTAGATGTGAATTTTCAGGACGTTGTCCATTCGGTCCTGTCGAGAGAAGCTGATGTCAGCCAACGTCAGTGATTCTCCGGAGGACCGAATGGACGTTCACCAGAATGCCCATCTTACGCCGAAAGGTCGAGAGGCCATGGTTTGCGCCGTCATGGATGAGGCCATGACGAAGGCTCAGGCCGCACGCCGTTTCAAGACAACGGCCAAGACCGTCGCCAAGTGGTTGGGCCGGTTTCGCGCGGAGGGCATTGCCGGGCTTGCCGACCGGTCCTCCAGGCCCCATTCCTCGCCAAGCCAAACGCCTTGGGCCACCGGCGAAGCGGTCGAGGTCTTGCGCCGGGCTCGTTGCACGCAGGACCACATCGCCCAGGAACTCGGCCTCAGCCGGGCGACCGTCAGCCGTATTCTCAAGCGGCGTGGCCTCAGCCTGTTGTCCGCCCTCGAGCCCAACCAGCCACGCCCGCGCTATGAGCGCGAAACGCCAGGCGAAATCATCCATATGGACATCAAGAAGCTCGGTCGCTTCAATCGTGTCGGCCATCGCATCACCGGCGATCGCAGGCGCCAGAGCAACCAGCGCCATAACGGCACCGCGCCCGGTTGGGAGTATGTCCACGTCGCCATCGACGACCATTCCCGCATCGGCTTTGCCGACATCTTCCCGAACGAGAAAAAGGAAAGCGCCGTGGCCTTCCTCGAAGCCGCCGTAACCTACTTTGCCACCCTCGGCGTTACCATCACCCGCGTCATGACCGACAATGGATCATGCTACAGATCCAAGGCCTTCCGCGAAGCCTGCCGAAGGCTCACCATCAAGCATATCCGCACCAAACCCTACACGCCTCAGACCAACGGCAAGGCCGAACGCTTCATCCAGACAATGTTGCGAGAATGGGCCTACGCAACCGAATTCCACAACTCAGACCAGCGAAAAGCAGATCTGCCGAAATGGCAGCACCGCTACAACTGGCATCGACCCCATGCCAGCCTCAATCGACAAACACCAATCAGCCGACTCGGCCTGAACCGGGACAACCTGTTGAAGCTTCACAGCTAGAGCCCTCTCGACCAACTCGGAGCCATTCTGACGGAGCGATTTTGTGACAAGATCAAGTCAAGGTTCGATGAGCGTATCTGGATACGGTCGAGGGGCTTGGCGCAGGAATTGACGCAAAATAGCCCATCCCTTTGGGTTTCCGATTGGCGGGCGCCCAACGCCGAACCAATCTGGAGCGATGCGAGGCATCGCTCGGCGATCGTTTCGACGCCGGATCGCCTCGCCGATCGAGAAACAGAATTGACCCCGAGTTGGTCGAGAGGGCTCTAGCCAGCGGCTGACCGCTCAGTCGGCCAGGATGCGCTTTTCGGCGACGCTGGAATCGGCGTTCAGCCGGTAGACGATCGGTACGCCGGTGGCGAGTTCCAGCTTGACCACCTCCTCCGGTGACAGCCCGTCAAGGGCCATGATCAGCGCCCTCAGCGAATTGCCGTGGGCGGCGACCAGGACGCCCTCGCCGCCGAGCACATGCGGCTGCATGTGGTGCAGATAGTACGGCCACACCCGCGCGCCGGTATCGCGCAGCGATTCTCCGCCGGGCGGCTGGGTGGTGTAGGAGCGGCGCCAGACGTGGACCTGGTCGGCGCCCCATTTTTCGCGGGCATCGTCCTTGTTGAGCCCCGACAAATCGCCGTAGTCGCGTTCGTTGAGCGCCTGATCGCGGGTGATCGGCAGGCCGGTCTGGGCCAGTTCCTCCAGCATCAGGTCGAGGGTGCGCTGGGCCCGTATCAGCGCCGAGGTGAAGCAGGTGCCGAAAGCCAGGCCCTCGGCCTTCAGTTTGCGTCCGGCCGAGCGCGCCTCGGCGATCCCGCCCTGGCTGAGGTCGATGTCGCGCCATCCGGTGAAAAGATTCTTGAGGTTCCATTCGCTCTGTCCGTGGCGGACGAGCACCATCAGCCGATCCATCGACTAATGTCGGTCGCGGCCGTTCAGTTCCAAAACATCGGATATGGAATACAGGCCAGGCTTCCGGTTTCTACCCCACAAGGCTGCCCTTACCGCGCCCTGCGCGAATATTTTCCTGTCGTCAGCGCGGTGAGTGAACTCGATGCGCTCAGATGGCCCCGCGAAAACAATCGTGTGGTCGCAAATAACCGACCCCCCTCTCATCGAGACAAGACCGATATCACCGTCGCGCCTCGGCCCGTGGTCTCGATTGGCGGTACCTCGCCCAAAATCTGCGTGGTCTTCAAACGAAACCCCGCGCCCCCTAGCCGCCGCTTTTCCCAATGTTAGTGCCGTGCCCGATGGCGAATCGACTTTGTTCCGGTGATGCATTTCCAGTATTTCGATATCAAATTCGTCGCCGAGTACTGCCGCGACTTGAGCGACAATGCTCTCAAGGAGATTTACACCGAGGCTCATATTGGCGGACTTGATAGTTACTGAGTGTCTTGATGCCGCGACAATCGCCGCATCGTCGGAAGCCGAGAAGCCAGTGGTTCCAATCACGTGAACGATTCGAGATTGGGCGGCCAACTCGGAGAAGAACACAGACGCGGCCGGCGTCGAAAAATCCAGAACGCCATCTGCCTTGGAAAAAGGCCGCAACGGGTCGTCGGTTATCTCAACCCCTACATCTCTGATTCCAGCTACCTCGCCGGCATCGCGTCCGAGTTCTGGATTTCCCGATTGCTCTAATGCCCCAATAAGTGTGGCGCTTGGAGTTTCAGCAATGGTACGAACGAGAGCCCTTCCCATTCGGCCGCCGGCCCCCGTTACAACTAGACCCATTTCGTTCATCGATTCCCCCGAGATTACTGAACCGCTCGATCGGTCTTCAGATAAAGCGCGCAAGTACCATTACCAACCCAAACTACGCCATTTTCCGTCACATTCAGGCTAGCACAGGTCACTGCAGGTAGCTTTATTCACGTTTGTTGCGCTGGGGCAACACCTTTCGCCGCGGGTCTGTCTCACGCTGCGATTCCAAACAGAGCGCCTCGGCGATCTCTGCGGCCACGGCCCTGGCAGCGGCGAGGGGATCGGCGGCGGCGGAAATGGGGCGACCGACGACGAGATAATCGGCTCCGGCGGCGATGGCTTCGGCCGGCGTGGCGGCGCGCTTCTGGTCGCCGGCATCGCTGCCGCGCGGACGGATGCCGGGGGTCACGATTGCCAGATCGGGCCCGGCGGCCTGGCGAACAAGCGCGGCCTCGGCCGGCGAGGCGACGATACCGTCCATGCCGGCGGCGCGCGCCTCCTCCGCCCGCCGCCTGACCAAATCCCGAAGCGACCGGCCATAGCCGGCATCGGCAAGGTCGCCATCGTCCATCGAGGTCAGCACCGTCACCGCCAGCAGTTTGAGATCGGCGCTGCCGCGCGCCGCGACCGCCGCCCGCATCGCCTTGGGATAGGCGTGGACGGTGGCAAAGGTGGCGCCGGACCGGGCGATGCTCCTGACCGCCCCGGCGACGGTGTTGTCGATGTCCAGCAGCTTGGCGTCGAGAAAGACCTTCTTGCCGCCGGCGACCAGCCGACCGACAAGCGGCAGACCACCGGCGTGGATCAGTTCGAGGCCGATCTTGTAGAACGAGACGGTGTCGCCGAGCCGTTCGACCAGATCTTCGGCCTCGGCGAGCCGCGCAACATCCAGCGCCACGATCAGACGGTCGCGGGCGGAGATATCGATCATGGGCGTGGATATCGGCGATTCTTTCCGCCGCCGTCAATCCGCGGACGGCACAACATTCCCCATTCTCAATCGGCGACCCGGCGGGCGAAGTCGACCAGCGACTCGGCGAGGCGTTTCAGGGCGCGCGCGCTCGCCTCATCGACCAGTTCTCCGGATTCGCGGAAGGCGTGCTGCGCCAGGGGTAGTTCGATCTGCTCGGGGATGACGATGCCTCCCAGCGCGGCGGCCAGGACCTTGCGCAGATCGACCACCGCGCGGGCGCCGCCGAAGCGACCGTCGGAGGTTCCGCCGATGGCAAAGACCTTGTGCCGGTAGGAGACGGTGGCGGAGGGTTTGACGCGGCTGATCCAGTCGAGGGTGTTTTTGAGCAAGGCGGGCAGGGAGCGGTTGTGCTCGGGCGTGGCAATGAACGCTCCGTCGTGGGCCGCCAGCAACCGCGCCAGCCGGTTGGCGTTGTGGGGGACACCCTTGTCCGTCTCCAGATCGAAATTGTAGAGCGGCAGCGGATAATCGGTGAGCGAGATATGGGTCACTTCGGCATCGGCCAGCGCCAACTCCTTGGCCGCGACCGCGGCAAGCCGACCGGACAGGGCACCGCTCCTGATCGATCCGGCAAAGACCAGTATCTTGGAAGGCGTCATGATAGCGGGTTTCTCCGAGGGTCGGGGCGGGTTTGTCAACCTGGCCGGCGGTAGAGCCAGACCCGGGCGGGCGGCACGTTCAACACCACCAATGCCCGGCGCTCGACCGCAAAGCGACCTGGCACCGCCGCCACCGGCGGCTTGACGCCATAGGAAAACTGGATGAGCCCGCCGCCGGCCGCGACCCGGTCGAGCGCCGACTCTATCAGGGCGAGCCGTGTCGCGGGCTCTCGGGTCAGCAGCGGCAGGCTGGAGACGACCGCGGCGTAGGGTCCGGCAAGGTCTCGCGGCAGAGTTGAGGCGAGATCATAGGCGTCGCCCTCGACCACCTTGAGGCCCTCGAAGCGCTGCGCCAGGAGCGCGGTGAAGTCCGGGTTGAACTCGACCGCAACGATTCTGTCAGCCGGGAAACCACGGTCGATCAGCGCCTGGGTGACGGTTCCCGTTCCCGGTCCCAGTTCGAGCACCGGCAGGCCGCCGGCGGGGTCGGCCTCGGCCGACATGGCGCGGCAGAGCCAGCGCGCCGACGGGCTGACGGCACCGGTCAGCACCGGTTTCGACAGCCAGGTCCGAAGAAAACGCACCTGATCGGAAAGGGGCGTCCCGTCGCCGCGCCGCATCCCTCAGCCGCCGAGGAAGTCTTTGACGCGACCGAAGAAGCCGGCCGATTCAGGATTGTTGTCGGGCGAGGATTCCTGCTCGAACAGTTCCAGGATTTCCTGCTGCCGGCGGGTCAGGTTCTGCGGCGTCTCCACCACGACCTGAATATACATGTCGCCGAGGCGGCTTGAGCGCAGCACCGGCATGCCCTTGGACTTCAGTCGGAACTGCTTGGCGGTCTGGGTCCCGGCCGGGACCTTGAGGCGGGTCATGTCGCCGTCGATGGTGGGAACCCGAAAATCGCCGCCCAGAGCAGCGGTGGTGATCGAAATCGGCACCCGGCAGAAGATATCGGCGCCGTCGCGCTGGAAAAACTCGTGCGGGCTGATCGACAGGAATATGTAGAGATCGCCCGATACCCCGCCGCGCAGCCCGGCCTCGCCCTCGGCCGCCAGCCTGATCCTGGTGCCGTCCTCGATACCGGCGGGAATGTTGACGCTGAGCTTGCGCTCCTCGGTGGTGCGGCCGCTGCCATGGCATACCAGGCAGGGATCGTTGATCACCGATCCGCGGCCGTGACAGGTCGGGCAGGTCCGTTCGATCGAGAAGAAGCCCTGGGCCGAGCGGACCCGGCCGTGGCCCTGGCAGGTGGAGCAGGTGGCCGGCGCCGATCCCGGTTTTGCGCCGCCGCCCGAACAGGTGGAGCACACCACCTTGGTCGGCACCATGATCTCCGCGGTCTTGCCGGCATGGGCCTCTTCCAGCGTAATTTCCATGTCGAAACGAAGGTCGGCGCCGCGTTCTCGCCCGCCGCCGCTTCTGCCGCGAGCCCGTCCGCCGCCCATGAACTCGCCGAAGATGTCGTCGAAAACGCTGGACATCGATGAGGCGAAATCGGCGTTGAACCCGCCACGTCCGCCGGGTCCGCCGTTTTCGAAGGCGGCGTGGCCGAAGCGGTCATAGGCGGCCCGCCGCTGCGGATCGCGCAGGGTTTCGTAGGCCTCGCCGACTTCCTTGAACTTCACTTCGGCGCCGTCGTCACCCCGGTTGCGGTCGGGGTGGTATTTCATGGCGAGTTTGCGAAATGCACTCTTCAGCACACCATCGTCACAACGCCGCTCGACGCCCAGAACCTCGTAATAGTCGCGTTTTTCCATCGACCGCCCTTGGCGTCACCCATGCCCGGCGCCCTTGGGTCAGGCCGCCGGCGGTAGAAACCGGCCGCGCCCGCCCCGCGTGAACCACGCGGAACGAGCGTCCGGATGTACCCGTTACGCCGATTTCTTCTGATCGTCGTCGTCGACTTCCTCGAAGTCGGCATCGACGACGTCTTCCGGTCCCGATCCGCCGTCGGTGTCGCCACCGGCGCCGCCACCGTCGCCGTCCCCGTCCCCGGTTTCAGCAGCTTGCGCCTGTTCGGCCTGATACATGGCCTCGCCGAGTTTCATCGACGCCTGGGCCAGAACGCCGGTCTTTTCAGTAATGGCGGCCGCGTCGGTACCCTCGATGGCGGTCTTCAGGTCGGCGATGGCGGCTTCGATCGCCGACTTGTCGGCCTCCGAAACCTTGTCGCCGAATTCGGTCAGCGACTTCTCCGACGAATGGATCAGCGCCTCGCCCTGATTCTTGGCCTCGACCACGACCCGGCGTTCCTTGTCCTCGGCGGCGTGGACCTCGGCGTCCTTGACCATCTGATCGATGTCCGCCTCGCTCAGCCCGCCGGAGGCCTGGATCCGTATCTGCTGCTCCTTGCCGGTGCCCTTGTCCTTGGCCGACACGTTGACGATGCCGTTGGCGTCGATGTCGAAGGTGACCTCGATCTGCGGCACGCCGCGCGGCGCCGGGGGAAGACCGACCAGATCGAACTGGCCGAGAATCTTGTTGTCGGAGGCCATTTCGCGCTCGCCCTGGAAGACGCGGATGGTCACCGCGCTCTGGCTGTCCTCGGCGGTGGAGAACACCTGGCCCTTCTTGGTCGGGATGGTGGTGTTGCGGTCGATCAGGCGGGTGAACACACCGCCCAGCGTCTCGATGCCGAGCGACAGCGGTGTCACGTCGAGCAACAGCACGTCCTTGACGTCGCCCTGCAACACGCCGGCCTGGATGGCGGCGCCGATCGCGACCACCTCGTCCGGGTTGACGCCCTTGTGGGGCTCCCGGCCGAAGAAGGTCTTGACCGCTTCCTGGACCTTGGGCATGCGCGTCATGCCACCCACCAGGACCACTTCCTCGACCTCGCCGGCGGTCAGGCCGGCATCCTTCAGCGCCGACTTGCAGGGCTCGATCGTGCGCTGAATGAGGTCGTCGACCAGCGCCTCGAACTTGGCCCGGGTGAGCTTCATGGTGAGATGCTTGGGGCCGGCCTTGTCGGCGGTGATGAACGGCAGGTTGACCTCGGTCTGGGTCGCCGAAGACAGCTCGATCTTGGCCTTCTCGGCCGCCTCCTTGAGACGCTGCAGGGCGAGCTTGTCGCCGCGCAGATCGATGCCCTGCTCTTTCTTGAACTCATTGGCGAGGTAGTTGACCAGCCGCATGTCGAAATCTTCGCCGCCGAGGAAGGTGTCGCCATTGGTCGATTTGACCTCGAACACGCCGTCGCCGATCTCCAGGATCGAAACGTCGAAGGTGCCGCCGCCGAGATCGTAGACGGCGATGGTCTTCTGGCCGTTCTTCTTGTCGAGACCGTAGGCCAGGGCGGCCGCGGTCGGCTCGTTGATGATGCGCAGAACCTCCAGGCCGGCGATCTTGCCGGCATCCTTGGTCGCCTGGCGCTGGGCGTCGTTGAAATAGGCCGGAACGGTGATGACCGCCTGCTCGACCTTGCTGCCGAGGAAGGCCTCGGCGGTTTCCTTCATCTTCTGCAGAACGAAGGCCGAAATCTGCGAGGGCGAGAAATCCTTGCCGTCGCCCTGGACCCAGGCGTCGCCATTGCCGGCCTTGATGATCTGGTAGGGCACCAGCTCGACGTCCTTGGCGACCATCGGGTCGTCGAAGCGCCGGCCGATCAGTCGCTTGACCGCAAAAAACGTCTTCTCCGGGTTGGTAACGGCCTGCCGTTTGGCCGGCTGGCCGGTGAGCCTCTCATCCCCGTCGCTGAGCGCCACCATGGACGGCGTGGTGCGCGCGCCCTCGGCATTCTCAATGACCCTGGCGTCCTTGCCGTCCATGACCGCGACGCACGAATTGGTCGTGCCGAGGTCGATACCGATCACTTTAGCCATCGTGTTCACGTCTCCTTTCGGCAGACTGCGCGGGTCCGTTGCGGCCCCCGCTGCGGTCTCCTGATTACAGTTTCGGCGTCGCGCGAGAGATCAGGCTCAGAGCGACAAACTCCCGGCGTATATAAGAAGGCGGTAAATCCGCCGCAAGCCGCGGCTGCCCTGAAAGCGGGGCGATTATCTGGCCGCCGCGCGAAGCGGGCCGGTGTCTTGTGGGCGACCCGGCGAACGGGCGAGGGGCGAAAGGTCAGTCGGTCAGCGTATAGTTTCCGTTTTCGCAGACATTGTAGGCGGCTTCCTCGACCGGGTCGCCGCTGGCGAATACGAACCTCAGATCGTAGGCGCACTGGCTCTGATCCTCGGCGAGCATGAAAGTGGCGGTGTTGCCCGCCGGCAGAAAGGCCGCACCCAGGATATCCTGTTCGGCTCCGGCGCCCGCCGGTGAAGCATAAAACTCCTCCAGGTCGCGCGAGGCGCCATTGGTGAGGCCGAGTTGCAGGGGTTCGGCCAGCGCCGGGTGGGCTGCCAACAGAACAATGGCTGCGCCCAGGGCAGCGGCGGTGACGGTCGATGATGCCATCTCTCATCCTTTCGAACTGACACGCCGGGATGTCGCCGGTCCGGCGGGTGACTGTTTTCACGCGTGTATCAGGCCGGCGCTGAGGCCGCCACAGGCACGCACGTCGACCGTGCTATATCCGCCGACATGAACGGCGCCTGAAGGGACGCCAAGTGGTTCGAATCTATCGTTTCGAACCCCTCGCTTCTTTGCTGATGGATCAACTTATCGAGACATTAGAATGCTTTACGAGCCAGTCATCGACAAGCTTGTCTGGACTCAAATGTCTCGGTTGATCCACTAGGCACTCCGGCCCCTCTCGACCGGCGACAATTTCGATAGACCCGAAATCGGCCCTCACCGCCGGTTCGACCGCGGCCGCAAGATGCCGGGAGGCGACCGGAACGGCCGGCGGACAAGGTAGACATGACGAACATGGCGGATCATTCCCTGCCGGCTGGATTGCTGCACCGTCAATGGTGGCTGCCGGAGGCGCAGGAGGCGGCGGTGTCGACGATCCGTGCCGCCGTCGCCGAATCACCATTTTTTCAACCGGTGATGCCGCGAACCGGCAAGCCGTTTTCGGTTCGCATGACCAATTTCGGCCCCCTCGGCTGGGTTTCGGACCGCGATGGCGGCTACCGCTATCAGACGACCCATCCCGAGACGAGGCGGCCGTGGCCTCCGATTCCGCCCCAGGTCCTGGCGGTCTGGGATGCCCTGTCGGGCTATCCCCACCCGCCCGAGGCGTGCCTGGTCAATCTGTACGCGCCCGGCGCCCGTATGGGTTTGCACCAGGATCGCGACGAGGATGATCTCGACGCGCCGGTGGTGTCCATTTCGCTCGGCGATGACTGCCGCTTCCGCCTCGGCGGGAGCTCTCGGCGCGGTCCCAGCCGCTCGCTGCGGCTGTCGTCGGGCGATGTCGTGGTGCTCGGCGGCGGCGCTCGCCTGGCGTTTCATGGCGTCGAGCGGATCTATCCCGGCACCTCGGACATTCTCGCCGGCTGGCTCCCCGGCGGCGGAAGGATTAATCTGACCCTGAGACGCGTCACGCGACCCTAGTGTCTCGGTTGATCCACGAGAAGGAGGCACCCATGCATTGGTTGGTGGTAGCCCTCGGCCTGGTGCTCGCCATGCCGACAGCCTCGGGCCAGGGTCTGGTCGGGATGGAGAAGCAGGTCCTGCCGTTAACGACGCAGAACTGGGTTGCCTTCCGCAACTTTGACGGCCGCCAGTGGATCTACTTCACCCATCTCGTCGTTTATCGCTGCGGGTTGTCGCAGGTCCGCTACTCGATCGGCTCCGATGCGCTTGACCAGACCTTTGCCTTGCCGCCCTGCGACGGACAGCGGCCCATTGCCATCGACCCGGTCAAGTACCCGCCCTACCTGACGATGCCGCTCGGCACGGCCGACGCCATCACCGTCAGGGTCGTCTATGCCGACGGCGAGGAGAGCGAAACCGTGCACTTGGTGCCGTGCGAGGCACCCGGCGACACCAGCTGCGCGGTGCTGGCGGAGTAGGGGCGCGTACTCATCAACACTCCGGATGTTCCATCCACCGTCATGTCCGCTTCCCGGTGTATTCCCGACATCGTGGATAGCACCAGCAAGACGGGAAAGTGCCAAAACCGGCCGTCACGGTCCCACAAACACCGCTCCGCGTTGCACCTTCATATGCCGGTGGACGAGCCGTCCACAGCATCTTCAGCGGAGTGGCCGAGCGCCTTCGGCGAACTGCCATGAATGGCTCAATCTCGGGCGGCTAACCCACCGCCGTCATATGGAGCCGTATCGCCTGTTCGTCTAATTCACGCGTCCGGGCAAAAATGCCCTCATCGACACAACTCATCTGGGGAAGTCCGCCAATTCTAAAACACTATCAACCTTGGGAGGAGTGAAACATGGAAAAAGGGCGATTGGCGAAGTTTTCGCTGTCACGTGCGCTTATAGGCGTAATGTTATCGTTGGGCGCGTCGACGGGTGTCCACGCAGACGACACAAATTTCGCGCTTACCAGTCCTGATCTCGCATCGGGAGTATTCGACAACAAATTTGTCCTGAACGGATTTGGCTGCAGTGGCGGAAATGTGTCTCCGGCCATCGAGTGGCAAGACATTCCTGCTGGGACAAAGTCGCTGAGTCTTCAGGTGCACGACCCTGATGCACCAACCGGCAGCGGATTCTGGCACTGGACAGTATATAATATCCCGGTCACGACAGCCGGACTTGCTCAAGGCGCCGGCAACTCGCCAGCGACACTGCCTGCGCCTGCCTACGGCGGAACGGCGGATTTTTTTGATACTGGTGCGACTGGTGTGAATGGAAACTACGGCGGACCATGCCCGCCCGAAGGTGACAAGCCGCATCAATATGTCTTCACATTGTATGCGCTTGCGGTCGATGATGTGCAGCAAGCCGGTGGAATTCCAAAAACCGGCACGGCCGCGCTTTATTCGTTTGTCCTGAACAAAGGATTGGGTAGCAACCTGCTCGACACGGCAAGCTTTACCGCAGTTTACGGTCGCTAGTGGAGCGGCCCTAACATTTGCTTCCCGGCCGCGAGGCGTGCCGTAGGCTTCTGACGACCGCTCAGGATCCACGAACTGCCGATCTGATCCGCGTCAGCGACGTCCGGTGTTCCCCCCGAAACCGGACATCGCTTTCATCACCGCTGACGGCAGAAGCGTGCCATGACCGATCGCCCTCAATTCACTTGCTGGCACGTAAAACGGATATCCAATACGATCGTCGGGGATGAACAACGTGGGCACGAACCGACGACTTGCCGCGATCCTGGCGGCAGACGTCGTCGGCTATTCAAGCATGATGGAGGATGACGAGGCAGGGACGCTCACCGCTCTCAACTTCGATGACGAGCACAATGTCTACATCTGTCCACACGGCAAGCCCAGATGAGCAGCGGTCCGGATGGTCGTCCTCAGAACTGAGGGGCGGCCCACTGATCAGTCAGTTGCCCAAATGAACCGTCAACACGAACTCCGCGCTGTGCGTCTCGGAAGCAACCTGGTTGGTGAGGACGATTGGGTGCGAGAACAGTATCTCGGACAAATGAAGGAAACGATAGCGTCCGCCCACCGTCACTCTGTCAGCCTTCGGGGATGAAATCGCACTCTGTCAGAAATCGCGTAGTTGATTCCCGCAATCGCCTGTAACGCGAGGCCGAGGTCGCTTCCGCTGAGCGTGGCGCTGGGCAGCGCCGTAGCCGCAAGGTCCTTCAGACTGAAATCTGCAACTCCAATGCCACCGCCAATATAGGGGCGCCAATGCCCGCTTTGAGGACCGAGCAAAACATTCGCTATATACGTTGTTGCCGAAATGGACCCACTTGCCGAGGACGAAGCAGGTGATCCCGGTCCTGACACCAACGACAAAGAGTCGATCTCGGCCTTGTTGTAGGAGACCTCTGCTTCGAGGGCTACGTAGGGATTTAGGATATAGCCAATCGCGCCACCGAAACGATGCCCTAAAAGCCCCTCTATGACCAGCCGGCCGCTGCCAGCACCCGACGTAACATCGTCGGTTGCCTGGCCAGACACGATTCCGCCGCCGTGAAACGCCACATAGAAGCGATCAAGGTAAGAGCGGACGTCGTCAATATTCGCCGCTGACGACTGCCCAAACGGTATTGCCGACACGCAGACAGCGGTCGCTAAACCAACAACAGATCGCACAGACAATCCCCCTAAGGCTGGATAACGTAGAGCAGCAATCGCCGTTTGTCACGGGGTCGATCGATGGCGCTTGTGGGTCCAAAAGCGGAAGTGGAACAATCGATCGCGGATGTCCGATTCACCCCCGGAAGCAGACATCGCCCCGGACCGTGCACAAAATCGGTTGTCGCGCGCCTGACCACAAGTGAGACCGAGCTGAACGGGCAGACCCGTCGGCTGTTTGCATCACCCTATAGCCAAGCGTTTGTGAGTCCGCGACTTAGCCCATCAAGCTTGCGGTGCAGGTGTCATCCAGCCGTGAGCGGCGCCGCCGGCATCCTGGACGATGGCGATCCGCCCGACTCCTTCGGCTTCAAACGGTTCGCGCAGAACCTTGCCGCCTTCCGCCTTCAGAAGTTCCAGCCGCTTGTCGACGTCGTCAACCGCGATGTAGGCGAACCAGTGCTCGGGCATGCCCTCGAACATCTCGCCTTCCATCGTCATCATGCCGCCGACCATATCGTCGCCCTGGCGGATCATGGTGTATGTGCCGCCATTCGCCATGGCCATGTCGTCATAACTCCAGCCAAGCTGGCCAACATAAGATTCCACGGGTATCGTGGCGTGTACCATTTAGTCGCAATGCAATAAAATTCGAAATCGATCGAGGAAAATAGAGGATGTTGAAAAGATGGTCCTCCGACTGATCAAAGCATTCCATGTATTAGGCGCGGTGCTTTTCTTCGGAAGCATTCTTGGCCACGCAATTACCGGGCTGGCAGCAAATGTTCAGGACAGCGCGCAGACGCAGCTTGTCGCCCGGCAGATTATCGATGTCGCGACATGGTACCTGACCTTACCCGGTCTGGGGCTCCTCGTGCTGACGGGGATCGGGCTGGTCGTCATGCGGGAAAGGCCGATACGCCTCATGGGGCCACATCTGTTCCTGGCGGCGCTGATCCTGGTGAATGCGATCTTTTTCCTCTTTCCCATAGCTCAGGCAATTTTGGGCATTGCAAATGATTTGGCGGCAGGAACCGGAAGTGATAGCGAGCTTCGACTGCTGGAAGGACGGGAGGCGATCTTTGGCGCGATCAATATTCTGCTCTGCATCCTGGCCACAGTCGTCGGCGTGATCAAGCCCGGCACTGGTAAAGAACAGTCATAGAGAGCTTCCAATGAACGATTACACATAACTCAAGCTCTGACAGACTATCGGTTTTGTTTTTTGTTGGCTGTTTGTACGGTGTTAAACAATTAGCCGAACGTTGACCGCGGGCAACCGAAACCGGCAGGCGAGATTTCGTCTGCTGTCAGCCGCTGACGTTGAAGGCGGCCAGACCGGCCATGTTGACGATGTCGGAATCGCGCGCGCCCAGCGAAACGATCTGAACCGGCTTATCGAGGCCGACGAGCAGCGGCCCGATGACCGTGGCTCCGCCCAGCTCCTGCAGCATCTTGGTGGAGATCGCGGCCGAGTGATAGGCCGGCATGATCAGCACATTGGCCGAACCCGACAGCCGGCAGAACGGATAGGCGGCCATGACGTCGGGATTGAGGGCGACCTCGGCCGACATTTCGCCGTCATATTCGAAGTCGACCTTGCGCTGATCGAGGATGTGCACCGCCTCGCGCACCTTGTGGGCCCGTTCGCCCTCGGGCTGGCCGAAGGTCGAATAGGCCAGCAGCGCCACCCGTGGCGTGTAGCCGAGGCGCCGGGCGACGCTGGCCGTCTCCTCGGCAATATCGGCGATGGTGTCGGGTGTCGGCCAATCGTGCACCGCGGTGTCGGCGACCAGCACCAGACGGCCGCGCGACAGCACCAGCGAGACGCCGATGACGCGATGGCCGGGCTTGGGATCGATCACCCGGCGCACATCCTCCAGCACGGTCGAGTAGTTGCGGGTGACGCCGGAGACCATGCCGTCGGCGTCGCCCAGCGCGACCATGCAGGCACCGAAATGGTTGCGGTCGGTGTTCACCAGCCTCTGGCAGTCGCGGAACAGATAGCCCTTTCGCTGCAGGCGGGCGTAGAGATAATCGGTGTAGTCGGCATTGCGGTGCGACAGCGCCGCGTTGTGGATCTCGATTCCCGAGCTGATGTCGATGCCCGCGTGGTCGGCCGAGCTGCGCACCGTCTCTTCGCGGCCGATGAGAATGGCTCTGCCCAGCCGGTGGTGGACGAAGCTCGCCGCCGCGCGGATCATCTGCTCCTCCTCGCCCTCGGCGAAAACGATCCGCTTGGGCGTCCGCCGCACCCGCTGGAAGATCCGCTGCAGCGTGCCGACGATCGGATCACGGCGGGCGGACAGCTGGAGCTTGTAGTGTTCCATGTCCTCGATCGATCGGCCGGCGACGCCGCTGTCCATGGCCGCCTGGGCAACCGCGGCCGGAATCTCCGACAGAAGCCGGGGATCGAAGGGAACCGGAATGATGTATTGGGGGCCGAATTTCGGCCGGATCCCCTGATAGGCGGCCGCAACCTCGTCGGGCACGTCCTCGCGCGCCAGGTTGGCCAGCGCGTAGGCCGCGGCGATCTTCATGTCGTCATTGATGGTGGTCGCGCGCACGTCGAGCGCGCCGCGGAAGATGTAGGGAAAACCGAGGACGTTGTTGACCTGGTTGGGATAGTCCGAGCGCCCGGTGGCAATGATGGCATCGTCGCGCACCGCTGCCGCCTCTTCCGGCGTGATCTCCGGGTCCGGGTTGGCCATGGCGAAGATGATCGGGTTGTCGGCCATGGAGCGCAGCATGTCGGCGGTCAACGCGCCCTTCGCGGACAGCCCGAAAAACACATCGCTACCGGCCACGGCCACGGCCAAGGAGCGCGCGTCGGTGTCGGTGGCGTGGGCGGTTTTCCACTGGTTCATGCCCTCCTGGCGGCCCTTGTAGATCGGCCCCTTGGTGTCGCACAGGATCACGTTGTCCTGCGGCATGCCCAGCGCCTTGATCAGTTCCACGCTGGCGATGCCGGCCGCGCCGGCGCCATTGCACACCAGCCTGGTGGTCTTGATGTCCCTGCCGGTGAGTTCGATGGCGTTGAGCAACCCGGCCGTGGCGATGATCGCGGTACCGTGCTGGTCGTCGTGAAAGACCGGAATGTCCATCAATTCGCGCAGCCGGCTTTCGATGATGAAGCAATCCGGCGCGCGGATGTCCTCCAGATTGATGCCGCCGAAGGAGGGACCGAGATAGCGCACCGCCTCGACGAATTGGTCGACATCCTCGGTGTCGATTTCAAGATCGATCGAATCGACGTCGGCGAACCGTTTGAACAGCACCGCCTTGCCTTCCATCACCGGTTTGGAGGCCAGGGCGCCAAGATTGCCGAGCCCGAGAATGGCGGTGCCGTTGGTGATCACGGCGACCATGTTGCCTCGGCTGGTGTAGTCGTAGGCCGTGGCCGGGTCCTCGGCGATCACCTTGACCGGCACCGCCACGCCGGGCGAATAGGCCAACGACAGATCGCGCTGGGTGGCCATCGGCTTGGTGGCGGTGATTTCCAGCTTTCCCGGCCGGCCGCTGGAATGGAAATTCAGTGCTTCCTGGTCGGTGACCGACGGCCCGGTCTTGGCCGCCTTGGCATTTTCTGACATTGAAGACTATCCCCTGAGCCGGTCCAGCTCGCTAGCCTGCGTGCCTGGGCGGGCGACCATATTCACCTGCAGGGGTCGGCGCAACGCGGCGGCCGATCGCCAGGCTTCGCCGCCCGTCGACCCGGCCGGGAAGCCGCCTCGAGCGTGCATGAGGACATGGATCAAGCCGCCTCGACCACACAACCGAGCGACACGGGCAAGAGCGACAACGGCGCCACGCCCATGATGGCGCAATACCACGACATCAGGGATGCCTATCCGGGCTGTCTCCTGTTCTACCGCATGGGCGATTTTTACGAGCTTTTCTTCGACGACGCGGTGATCGCGGCACGCGATCTCGGCATTACCCTGACCCATCGCGGCAAACATCTGGGGGAGAATATTCCCATGTGCGGCGTTCCGGTGCACGCCGCCGACCAGTACCTGCAGAAATTGATCGCCCTCGGCCACCGCGTCGCCGTCTGCGAACAGACCGAGGATCCGGCGGAGGCCCGCAGGCGGGGATCGAAATCCGTGGTGCGCCGCGAAGTGGTGCGCCTGGTGACGCCGGGAACGCTGACCGAGGACAGCCTGCTCGATCCCGCCCGCAACAACTTTCTGGCCGCCATCGCGCGCGTCCGTGGAGGCGCCGACGGCGAGGTCTTCGGCGTCGCCTGGGTCGACATTTCGACCGGCGAGTTTCGCGTCGCCGATGGTGACCGTGAGCGCATGGCCAGCGAGTTGTCGCGCATCGAACCAAACGAGATCGTCGTCGCTCAGCCGGTTTTCGAGGACCCCGAGCTGGTCGCCTTATGGCGGCGTTTCGGGAGCTCGGTGACACCGCTGGCCGACGCCTTTTTCGACAGCACCACCGCCGACAAACGCCTCACCGGGTACTACGATATCGCCTCGCTCGACGCCTTCGGCCAGTTCGGCCGCGCCGAACGCGCTGCCGCCGCCGCCATTCTGGCCTATATCGAGAAGACCCAGATCGGGCGGCGGCCGCCCTTGTCGCCGTTGAAGTCGGAGGCGGTCGCCGGCGCGATGGCGATCGACAGCGCCACCCGCGCCAATCTCGAACTGGTCCGAGCGCAGTCCGGCGAGCGAGGGGGGAGCCTGCTGGCGGCAATCGACAGGACGGTGACCGGCGCCGGCGCGCGCCTGCTCGAACGGCGCCTCGCCGCCCCGCTGACCGATCCCGCCGCGATCGACCGACGCCTTGATGCGGTCGCCTGGATGATTGCCGATTCCGACCGGCGCCAACAGATCCGCGAAATTCTGCGTACCGCGCCGGATTTACGCCGCGCGCTCACCCGCCTTTCGCTTGGGCGCGCCGGCCCCCGCGATCTGGCCGCCATCCGTGACGGCCTCGGCGCGAGCCTTCGGCTGGCCGGCGTCGTCGTCGGCACCGCGATGCCCACCGATATTGCCGCCTCGCACGGCGCCTTCGCCGGCGTCCCCGGCGATCTCGCCGATGATCTGTCCAGGGCGCTCCAGGACGCCGTGCCACATTTGCGCCGCGACGGCGGCTTTGTCCGCCACGACTACGATCCCGAACTCGACGAGGCGCGGCAATTGCGCGACGACAGCCGCCGCCTTGTCGCCGGCATGCAGGCCGATTACGCGGCCGAGGCCGAGATCCGCAATCTGCGCATCAAGCACAACAATGTGCTCGGCTATTTCATCGAAGTCGGCACCACTCACGCCGAACGGATGCTGGCTCCCCCGCTCAGCGAGCGTTTCGTCCACCGCCAGACCCTGGCCAGCGCGGTCAGATTCACCACCACTGATCTGGTCGAATTGGAGCAGAAGATTTCCGGCGCCGGTGACCGGGCGCTGGCCCTGGAACAACAGATTTTCGATCGACTGGCGAGCGCCGTCGAAGCTGCGTCGGAAAGGATCGAAACCGTTGCCGACGCGCTGGCGCTGATCGATGTCGCGGCCGCCCATGCGGTCCTGGCCGAGGCCGAGAACTACGTCCGTCCCAGGGTCGACAAATCACTGGCCTTCGCGATCGATGGCGGGCGCCACGCGGTCGTCGAGCAGGCCCTCAATCGCGACAGCGGCGGCCAGTTCATCGCCAATGACTGCAATCTCGGCCCGGCCGAGAACGAAGATGCCGGCCGCATCTGGCTGCTGACCGGCCCCAACATGGCCGGTAAATCGACCTTTCTGCGGCAGAACGCGGTGATCGCCATCCTGGCGCAGATGGGCTCGTTCGTGCCGGCCCGGGCCGCCGTCATCGGCGTCGTCGACCGCTTGTTCAGTCGCGTCGGCGCCTCCGACGACCTGGCCCGCGGCCGTTCCACCTTCATGGTGGAGATGGTCGAAACCGCCGCCATCCTCAACCAGGCCGGCCCGCACGCGCTGGTGATCCTCGATGAAATCGGACGCGGCACGGCGACCTTTGACGGTCTGTCGATCGCCTGGGCGGCAATCGAGCATCTTCATGAGGAGAACCGGTGCCGGGCCTTGTTTGCCACCCACTATCATGAGCTGACCGCTCTGGCGGGTCGTCTGACCCGTCTTGAGAATCTCACAGTGCGTGTCAGGGAATGGCGGGATGAAGTGATCTTCCTGCACGAAATCGCTCCCGGTTCGGCCGATCGATCCTACGGTATCCAGGTGGCGCGCCTGGCCGGTCTGCCGCCGGCGGTTGTCGAGCGCGCCCGCACGGTGCTGGCGCAGTTGGAGGAATCCGACCGCGGTGCCCGGATCGACGCGGTCGTCGACGATCTCCCCCTGTTCTCACCCACATTCGAGCCGATCGCGCGACCGGCCGATCGCTTGCGCGAAATGCTCGACGCGGTCAGCCCCGACGAACTGACGCCGCGGGACGCACTCGAATTGATCTATCGCCTGAAGCGAATCCAAACCGGTGGCGACGATGGCCCGGACGGTCAATAACGGCTACCGTCCCGCCGTCCCGATTCAACAGACCCGCAACGCTGACCCATGCTCCAGACGCAGGCATCTCCCGACGATCTCGTCGACACGACCGAGCTCGCCGATCGACTCGTCGAACTCGCGGGCAAGTCCGGCGGGCTGAGTGCTTCGGCCCGCATTCGGGTCATCGGCCATTTGAAAAAACTGTTGGCAGGAGGACGGGAGGAGGCCGAGCGCCGGCTCAAGGCAGACGGCAAAGGCACATTATGCGCCGAGCGGCTATCGGACTTTCAGGACGCCATCGTCGGTGCGCTCCATCAGTTTGCCATCCGCCGGGTCTACGCCGCCGACAACCCCTCCACCGGCGAACGCATGGCGGTGGTTGCGGTCGGTGGCTACGGGCGCGGCACCCTGGCACCGGGTTCGGACGTCGACCTGCTGTTTTTGCTGCCCTACAAGCAGACGCCGTGGGGCGAGAGCGTGGTTGAATTCATTCTGTACGCCCTGTGGGACCTCGGCCTGAAAGTCGGACACGCCACCCGCAGCGTCGACGAATGCATCCGTCTGGCCCGTTCCGACATGACCATCCGCACGGCGGTGCTGGAGGCGCGCTACATCTGCGGCGAGCGGCCCCTGTTCGACGATCTGGAGGCCCGTTTCGACCGCGTCGTCAAGCGTACCGGTCCGGAATTCGCGGTCGCGAAATTGGCCGAGCGCGATGTCCGCCATTCGCGCCAGGGCGCGTCACGCTACCTGGTGGAGCCCAACGTCAAGGAAGGCAAGGGCGGCCTGCGCGATCTGCACACTCTGTTCTGGATCGCCAAATATCTTTACCGGGTGCGCACCCGCGCCGAACTGGTCAAGGCCGGCGTCTTTTCACGGGCCGAACTGCGCATGTTCCGCAAGGCTGAGGATTTCCTGTGGGCGGTTCGTTGCCACCTCCATTTCCTGACCGGTCGTGCAGAAGAGCGTCTGTCCTTCGACGTGCAGCGGGAGATGGCGACGCGGCTCGGCTACACCAGCCATGCCGGGCTGCGCGACGTCGAGCGCTTCATGAAGCACTACTTCCTGATCGCCAAGGATGTCGGCGATTTGACCAGGATCGTCTGTGCGCAGTTGGAAGAGCACCATGCCAAGCCGGCGCCGGTTCTCAATCGTTTCCTGGGACTGCCGTCCCGCCGCCGTCGTCGTCGGCGGATCGCCGGATCCGATGATTTCGTCGTCGACAATCATCGCATCAACATCGTCGACGATCAGGTGTTCGAGCGCGATCCGGTCAATCTGATCCGTATCTTTCACGTCGCCGACCGCAACAATCTCGCCTTTCATCCCGACGCCATGCAGCGTATCTCCCGGTCGCTTCGCCTGATCGATGCGGACCTGCGCGACAACCGGGAAGCAAATCGTCTGTTCGTCGAGATCCTCACCTCCCGGCGTCAGCCCGAAGCCATTCTGCGGCGCATGAACGAATCCGGAGTGCTCGGCCGTTTCATCCGCGAGTTCGGCAGGATCGTCGCGATGATGCAGTTCAACATGTACCACCACTACACTGTGGACGAGCACCTGATCAGGTCGCTTGGCGTCCTGGCGGAGATCGAGGCCGGCAAGCTGGCCGACGCCCATCCGCTTTCCAGCGACATCATGCCCGCTTTGCGTGACCGGGTGGTGCTGTACGTCGCCCTGCTCCTCCACGATATCGCCAAGGGCCGGCCGGAGGATCACTCGATCGCCGGGGCCCGCATTGCGCGCAGGCTCTGTCCCCGCTTCGGGCTCGACGCCGGCCAGACCGAAGCCGTGGCCTGGCTCGTCGAACAGCACCTGACCATGAGCATTATCGCCCAGTCGCGCGATCTCAACGACCACCGGACGGTGCTCGATTTCGCCGCAGTGGTTCAGTCGCTCGAGCAGTTGAAGATGCTGATCATCCTGACGGTGGCCGATATCAAAGCGGTCGGGCCGGGTGTGTGGAACGGGTGGAAGGGTCAATTGCTGCGCAATCTCTACTACCAGACCGAACCGATCCTGAGCGGCGGGCACAGCCAGATCAGCCAGCGTCAGCGGGTTGCCGAGGCCAAAACCGAACTCGCGGCCGCCCTGCCGGAATGGTCGGCCAGAGCGCGCAACGCGTATTTGAAGCGCCACTATCCGCCCTATTGGCTGCGCGCCGATCTGGAACGAAAAATCCGCCATGCCAATCTGATCCGCGAAGCGGACAGGGCGAAGCGGCAATTGGCGACGGATTTCAAGACCTACGATTTCGAGGGGGTGACCGACATAACGGTGCTGGCGCCCGACAATCCGCGCCTGCTGTCGGTCATCGCCGGTGCCTGCACGGTCGCCGGGGCCGATATTGTCAGCGCACAGATTTTCACCACGACCACGGGACAGGCGCTGGATTCAATCGCCATACGCCGCGGCTTTGACGGCCACGACGATGAGCGCCGACGGGCGCAACGGATCAGCGGACTGATCGAGCAAGCGCTGTCCGGCGGGATGAGATTACCCGAGACGGTGGCCGGCAAGGATCGGCGCCCGGCCCGCCTGAGGGTGTTCTCGATCGAATCGCGCATCGTGGTCGAGAACCGGTGGTCCGATCAGTTCACGGTCATCGAGGCGTCCGGGCTCGACCGGACCGGACTGCTCTACGACCTAACGCGTGAAATCTCCGACCTCAATCTCAACATCGCCTCGGCCCATGTCAGCACCTTCGGTGAGCGCGCGGTCGATGTCTTTTATGTGACCGATCTGACCGGGCAGAAAATCATCAATGGCAGCCGCAAGGCGGCCGTCAGACGTCGGCTGAAGACGGCATTCGACGGTGGCGCCGGGTCACGTCGTCCTGCCGGACCGAAACCCGCCCGCCGCAAACACGTTCCGGCCTGAGGGCGATAGGCGTGTCATTGCTTCGCAATTTCACCACGGTCGGCGCGGCCACGGCGGTGAGCCGGGTGCTTGGCTTCGTGCGCGACGTGCTGATCGCCGCCGCGCTCGGCACCGGGCCGGTGGCCGACGCTTTTTTTGTCGCGTTTCGGATTCCCAATCTGTTTCGGCGCCTGTTCGCGGAAGGCGCCTTCAACGCCGCCTTCGTTCCGCTGTTCGCCAAGTCGCTGGAGGGCGAGGGTGAGTCCGCGGCCAGGGCGTTCGGCAGTGAAGCACTCAGTGCGCTGCTGACGGCATTGCTGATCCTGACGGCAATCGTCGAGATCGCCATGCCGCTGCTGATGTACGTGCTGGCGCCGGGATTCATCGACGAGCCGGACAAGTTCGACCTGACGGTGGTTTTGACCAGGATCGCCTTTCCCTACCTGATCCTGGTTTCGCTGCTGGCGCTCTACAGCGGGGTGTTGAACGCCCGTGGCCGGTTCGCGGCGGCCGCCTTTGCGCCGGCGCTGTTGAACGTCGTCTTCATTGCCGCGCTGATCGGCACCTTTGTGTCCGGATACGCAAGTCAGCAGGGCGCGGGGCATGTTCTGGCCTGGGCGACGCTGGTCGGTGGGCTCGCACAGCTCGCGGTCGTGATTTGGGCCACGGCGCGAAGCGGATTCACCCTGGGCCTGGTGCGGCCGCGGCTTACCCCGCGCCTCCGGCGGCTGGTTTCCCTTTCCATACCCGGCATCCTTTCCGGCGGGGTCACCCAGATCAACATCGTCATCGGCACGATGATCGCCACCCTGGCGCCGGGCGCGGTCTCTTTTCTCTACTTCGCCGATCGCGTCTACCAGCTTCCCCTCGGCATCGTCGGGGTCGCCATCGGGGTCGCCCTGCTGCCTGATCTGTCGCGCCAATTGC
The DNA here is from genome assembly GCA_963663975.2 of uncultured Bauldia sp. Taxonomy (GTDB): domain Bacteria; phylum Pseudomonadota; class Alphaproteobacteria; order Rhizobiales; family Kaistiaceae; genus JANQRX01. Next base: position 1,059,233 of record CAXXRA010000015.1, read on the forward strand.
GCGCTGGCCGGATCGCTCAGGCTGATGATGTCCAGAACCGTGCGGCCGAAATCGCCCTGGCGCTGACGCTTCCGGCGGCGGTCGCGCTGGTCGTTCTCGCCGAGCCCATCATCATGGTGCTGTTCGAACGCGGCAGTTTTTCCGCCGCCGCCACCACCGCCACCGCCGCTGCGCTTGTCGCCTTCGCCATCGGCCTACCCGCCTTCGTCATGATCAAGGTTCTGTCGCCGGGCTTTTTCGCCCGCGAGGATACCCGCACCCCGATGCGGTTTGCCGCCGCGTCCATGGTCGCCAACATCGCCGGATCGCTGATCCTATTTCCGTTTCTGTCCCATGTCGGTATTGCCATCGCGACGGCTTTTGCCGGCTGGCTGAACGCGGTTCTGCTGTGGGTTGCTTTGTCGCGGCGCGGACATTTTCCCATCGACCACCGCCTGGCGCGGCGCGCGCCTCTGCTTGCATTGGCGGCCCTTCTGATGGGGGCGTGTCTGTTGCTCGGGCGCGGACTTCTCGCCGGTATCCTGGCCGATCCGTCGCTGGTCGTCCGAGCGGCGACGCTGGCCGCGATCGTCGCCTCCGGGGCGGTGCTCTACGGCGCATTTTGCCAACTGACCGGCGCCGTCAACGTTTTCACTCTGGCCAAGGTGGTGCGCGGCCGGCGGTGACAAGCTTGCGCCGGTCGGGTCGCTCCGCCATAACCCCGCGCCAAAGATTTCTCCGGGGACATTTTCCGCAATGACCACATTCACCCCACGGGTGTTTTCCGGCGTCCAGCCGACCGGCAACCTTCATCTCGGCAACTATCTCGGCGCCATCGTGCGGTTTGTCGAACTGCAGAAGACCCACGACTGCATCTACTGCGTGGTCGATCTCCACGCGATCACGGTGTGGCAGGACCCGGTCGAGCTGGCCGCCAACACCCGCGAGGTGACCGCTGCTTTCCTCGCCGCCGGCATCGATCCCCAGGTCAATATCGTCTTCAACCAGAGCCAGGTTGCCGCCCACGCCGAACTGGCCTGGATCTTCAACTGTGTCGCCCGTCTGGGCTGGCTCAACCGGATGACCCAGTTCAAGGAAAAGGCCGGCGGGAACCGCGAGAACGCCTCGGTCGGCCTGTTCGCCTATCCGAACCTGATGGCGGCTGACATTCTGGCCTATCTGGCGACCCATGTGCCGGTTGGTGACGACCAGAAGCAGCACCTGGAACTCGCCCGCGACATCGCGATCAAGTTCAACAACGATTTTGCCGAGGCGATCGCCGCCCACGGCCATGGCGACGCTTTTTTCCCCGTCACCGAACCGCTGATCACTGGTCCGGCGACGCGCGTCATGTCGCTGCGCGACGGTTCGAAGAAGATGTCGAAATCCGATCCCTCGGATCTGTCGCGGATCAACCTGACCGACGATGCCGATGCCATCGCCCGCAAGTTCCGCAAGGCCAGGACCGACCCGCAACCGTTGCCGAGCGAAATCGCCGGCCTCAAGGACCGCCCCGAGGCCGACAATCTGGTCGGCATCTACGCCGCCCTTTCCGGTGACACCAAGAACGAAATCCTGCAGCGTTTCGGCGGTGCCCAGTTCTCAATCTTCAAGCCGGCTCTGGCCGAACTGGCGGTGGAAGTCCTGTCGCCCGTCGCCGCCGAGATGCGGCGCCTGACGGGCGATCCCGGACACATCGATCAAGTTCTCGCCGATGGCAGCGAACGGGCCGCCGAAATTGCCGACCGGACCATCGCCGGCGTCAAGGATGTGTTGGGCCTCGTCCGAAGCCGAAAGGTCAGCTGAGCGTCGGCGGGTCTTGTTGGCCGACCAGTCAGATGGCAGCATGACGCCATGGTGTTGAGACGGACAAGCGGCGAAGCCGGACACCGCCGTAAATTTCTTGTCATCGTGGATGACACGCCCGAGGTCAGCCGCTCGGTGCTTTACGCCGCCAAGCGCGCGGAAAGTACCGGCGGAGCGCTGTTGCTGTTGTTCGTGATCGGCCCGGCCGATTTCCAGCACTGGCTGGGCGTGGAGAACATCATGCGCGCCGAGGCCATGGAGGAGGCAGAGGTCGCCCTTGGTCGATTTGCCGATATCGTCCGCGAGAAAAGCTCGATCGAGCCCGAACTGGCGATCCGCGAAGGCAACAAATCCGAGGAAGTCATCAAGCTGATCGAGGAAGACGAGGATATCGCCGTCCTGGTTCTCGCCGCGGGGACCGACAAGGAAGGCCCGGGGCCGTTGGTGACGGCGCTGGCGGGCAAGGGAGCCGGGACGTTTCCGATCCCGGTCACCATCGTTCCAGGCAATCTCGACGAAGAGACCATTGCCGACATCACTTGATGCCTGCGCCGGCGGGCCTAGATCAAGGTGTCAGGACAACTTTCGAGCCAGGCCATGTTCATACAAACCGAAACCACGCCCAATCCCGCCAGCCTGAAGTTCCTTCCCGGCTGCGAGGTTCTCGACGCCGGAACGGCCGATTTCCGCAGCGCCGAGGAGGGCGCGGTCTCGCCGCTTGCCGAACGCCTGTTCGCGGTAACCGGCATCACCGGCGTATTCCTCGGCACCGACTTCATCACCGTGACCAAGGACGACGTCGACTGGCAACACGTCAAGCCGGCGATTCTCGGCGCCATCATGGAGCATTTCATGTCAGGCGTGCCGGTGATCCGCGAGGGTGAGGCCGAAGCGGTCGACGAGGAGTTCTACGAAGCGGCCGATGCTCAGACCGTGGCGACGATCAAGGAACTGATCGACACCCGCGTCCGCCCGGCGGTCGCCCAGGACGGGGGCGACATCACCTTCCGCGGTTTCCGGGACGGCATCGTCTACCTCAACATGCGCGGGTCGTGCGCCGGGTGCCCGTCTTCGACCGCAACGCTGAAGAACGGCATCGAAAATCTGCTGCGTCATTTCGCTCCCGACGTTCGAGAAATCCGCGAAAGCGTCTGACTTTGGCTGTTGCGCCGCGATGGCCCGTTCCGCAAGGTTCGGGGCCATCGTGGTCTTAAGCGGCGTCCAAGCACCTCCTAGCGCCATTTCTTGTCTGGATCCTGCGCGGTGTGAAAAACCGTGAGCACCTCAAGCGTGTCGCCGGCGACGCGATACACAATCAGCAACGGCAACCCGGGCACTGGGAATTCGCGGGTGTCCGGCCGGGCACTCGATCGGCCAATGAATGGTGATGCCTCAACAATCGATAGGGTGCGTTCAATACGCTGAACGACCCGCCGAGCGGCGGCGGGGCTTTCTTTCTCTATCTAGAAGCCCCTTCGACCAACTCTGCGCCATTCTGACGGAGCGATTTTGTGACAGGATCAAGTCAAGGTTCGATGAGCGTATCTGGATACGGTCAAGAGACTTGGCGCAGGAATTGGCGCAAAAATCACCCGTCCCTTCGGGTTTCCGGTTGGCGGGCGCCCGACGCCGAACCAATCTAGGACGATGCGGGGGCATCGCCCGTCGATCGTTTCGACGCTGGTTCGCCTCGCCAATCGGGAAACAGAATTGACTCAGAGTTGGTCGAAAGCGCTCTATTCCGCAAGATTTGCGAGGTCGCGTGCGGCCCGTGTGGTGAGTCTGAGTTTCATGTAGAACGATAGCGGGCAAAAAACCTCTCAATGTCTTCGTCCGACACAAAACGGCCAGCGTCGGCATCCGCAATACCTTCGTCGATCGCCGCCAACTGAGCTCCCGTATAGCCGCCCGGCGACGGCTTGGTTGCCTCCAGCATCGCCGCGGCTAGTTCGTCCTGACGTTTTGCCGGCAGACGACGGATCGCCTTTATCGCTTGCTCCAACAACTTGGTCATAGGCCGATCATACCATGCGCGGCCGTCCGCTGCACTTGAGACAAGCGCTGTCACGCGACAACACGGCGAGGGATGTTGAGTGCACGATCGAGCTTGATCCGCGCAGTCGGTCCGAGGTTCCACCTGACCCCTGAAACGGCGGCCGACGATGATACCTTGAGGCTTATGGGCCGCGCCAAATCGCGGTGCAACTGCCCGGTTCGACCCTTATCAGCGAGTATCGACGCAACCCATCCGCCGCAGTTTGGGGGCGGCATGCGCACATCACGGCACCCCAACCTGGTCGACCCATCTCGACAGGCGGCGCGGAGCTTTGTATCCCGCCGCATCATGCGCCTGCTCGCCCTTGATACCTCGCTGGCCGCCTGCGGTGTTGTCGTAGCCTCGCACGAGCTGGCCTCGCCGGTGGTCGTGGCTGAAACCGTCGAGCGCGCGCACGGCGAACGCCTGCTCGGCATGATCAGTGACGCCATGGCCGAGGCGGGTCTGCGTTTTCAGGATCTCGACCGGATCGCGGTCACCACCGGTCCTGGTTCCTTCACCGGCCTGAGGGTCGGGATTGCCGCGGCCAGGGGCTTGGCGCTGGTGACCTCGCGGCCGTTGGTCGGCATCGGCAATCTGGCGATCCACGCCGAGCATGCGCGCAGGCAGGCCGGCACGATCCCGGTGATGGCGGCCACCCGGGCCGGCAAAGGCAGTCTGTACGCTCAGCCGTTCGGACCGGACGGCAATGAACTGGCACCGCCCAGGGCCGGATCGGCGGAAGATGTCGCGTCCGCTGTGGAACCGGGGATGCTCCTGGCCGGGTCGGGAGCCGATGCGGTCCGGGCGGCGGCCGGGACAGGCAAGGCGAGCATCGCGCACCGGCTGCATGAACCCGACCTGTCGTCGTTCTGTCGCCTGGCACTGGCCGCTCCGCCGGCCGATCAGCAGGTGCGACCGCTTTATCTTCGCTCACCGGACGCCAAACCCCAGGCGTCGGCCGCAGTGGCGCGGCAATAGTGTTCCGCGGTCTGTGGACCAGGGTTTTCATCGAGCCGGTCGATAGCCAGGCCGCGGCGGAATTGGCAGCACTTCACGGCGGTGCCTTCCCCCGCGCGTGGAGCGAGGATGAGTTCGCCACCCTGCTTTCGGCCACCGGGGTCTTGGCCTTTGGCGTTCGGCTGCTGCCCTGGTTCGGCCGCCCTGCTCTGGTCGGGTTCGTCTTGATTCGTCTCGGCGGGGATGAAGCGGAAATCCTCACCATTGTGGTGCGGCAACCCTATCAGGGGCGTGGTTACGGACGGATGCTGATGGAGGAGTCGCTAAGGCGGCTCTACCGCGAACACACCGGTTCCTGTTTTCTGGAAGTCGATCCGGACAACGCGGCGGCGGTTGGACTCTACCGCTCGCTCGGCTTCGAGCCGGCCGGCCAATCTGCGCGGTATCATCAAGACCGCGCCTCGGCCCTGGTCATGCGCCTCGACCTTTCCGGGCGGCCGCTCGGCCGGGCGCCGGCCGGGCCGCAATGACGGGGATGTTCTCACCGCGCGAAAAAACCGCTATGGCATGAACAGCGTCGGCCGTTCGGCGGCCGCCGCGCAACTTACCCGGCTATGACCACACCTGACACGCCTCACAAGACCGTCTTCGTCAAGACCTACGGTTGCCAGATGAACGTCTACGATTCCGAAAGGATGGCCGAGACGCTGGCGCAACGGGGATTCCTCGCCACCGAGACCCCGCTTGACGCCGACGTCATCATTCTCAACACCTGCCACATACGCGAAAAGGCGGCCGACAAGGTCTATTCGGAACTGGGTCGACTGAAACGCCTCAAAACCGGTGCACTCGAAGCGGGCCGCCGGGTTGTGATCGGCGTGGCGGGCTGTGTCGCGCAGGCCGAAGGTGCGGAGATCATCAGGCGCGCCCCGGCGGTCGATTTCGTCGTCGGACCCCAGTCCTATCAGCGCCTGCCGGAGCTTCTTGCCAGTGTCGAAAAGGGCGACAAGCCGGTGGCGACCGATTTCGACGTTGCCGGCAAGTTCTCGGCGCTGGGCAGAACCGCGGGCAAGGTCGCGCAGCCGAGACGGTCGGCGGCGTTCCTGACCGTCCAGGAAGGCTGCGACAAGTTCTGCACCTTCTGCGTGGTCCCCTATACCCGCGGCGCGGAGGTCTCGCGGTCGGTCGCGGCAATCGTGGCCGAGGCCGAAAAGCTGGCCAGCGCCGGCGTTCGGGAAATCACCCTGCTCGGCCAGAACGTCAATGCCTGGCACGGCGATGGGCCGGACGGCCACGGCTGGGGCCTCGGACGCCTGCTGTTTCGCCTCGCCGAAATTCGCGGCATTGATCGTCTGCGCTACACCACCAGCCACCCGCGCGACATGGACGATGCGCTGATCGAGGCCCATCGCGATCTGGCCGAGCTGATGCCCTACCTCCATCTGCCGGTCCAGTCGGGATCGGACCGCATTCTTGCGGCGATGAATCGCCGCCATAGCCGTGCCGACTATCTGCGCTTGATCGAACGAATCCGCCATGCCCGGCCCGACATCGCGCTGGCCGGCGACTTCATCGTCGGTTTCCCGGGCGAGAGCGAGGTTGATTTCGCCGATACGCTGTCGATCGTCGATGAAGCCGGCTACGCCGCGGCGTTCTCCTTCAAATACAGCGCCCGACCTGGAACGCCGGCGGCAGCGGCCGACGGCCAGGTACCGAAGGCGATCAAGGCGGAGCGGCTGCAGCGCCTGCAGACCCTCCTGAGCGAGCGGCAGTCGGACTTCATCGGCTCCCGCGTCGGCACGGTCGCCACGGTGCTGTTCGAGCGTCATGGCCGGCACGCCGGACAGATTGTCGGTCGATCGCCGTGGCTGTGGCCGGTCCAGGTCGATGCCGACGAATCCGTGATCGGTACGATCCGCGACGTGATGATTGACGATCACGGACCCAACAGCCTGTTCGGTTCGCTGCCCGGCGCTGCGCCGACGGAAGCTCAGCCAAGTCATCTGGGGGCATCATGAACCGGAGCCGAGCCGCATCGTGACGGCCGTGACACAGACCGACGCGCGGGGTGAATTTGTCGTCGTGTATGATGACAACCGTCTCGTCCAGGAGCTGTTCGGTGAGTTCGATCAGAACCTGGCGCTGGTCGAGCAGAGGCTCGGCGTGGAAGCGGTCGCTCGCGGCAATGAGGTCGCTCTCAGCGGCTCGCGGGAAGCGCTCGCCCGCGCCCGTCTGGCGCTCGACCTGCTCTACGCCCGGCTTCAGGAAGGACACAGCCTGGTTCCAGGCGATGTCGACGGGGCGATTCGCATGGCCACGGCGGCCGAGGCACAGTTGAGCCTGCCCAGCCTGGAGCCGAAGGGTCGCTTGACGATGGCGCAGATCGCGACGCGTCGGCGCACGGTGATGGCCCGCTCGCCGATGCAGGACGCCTATATTCGCGCCTTCGACCAGGCCGAGCTCATCTTCGGGATCGGGCCGGCCGGGACCGGCAAGACCTACCTCGCTGTGGCCTACGCCGCCGCAATGCTTGAACGCGGCGCGGTCGAGCGGCTGATTCTGTCGCGCCCGGCTGTCGCGCCCGGTGAGCGGCTGGGCTTCCTGCCCGGAGACATGCGCGACAAGGTCGACCCGTATCTGCGGCCGCTCTACGACGCGCTCTACGACATGATGCCGGCCGACAAGGTCGAGCGCGGCCTGCAATCGGGCGTCATCGAAGTCGCCCCGCTGGCCTTCATGCGTGGACGCACGCTCGCCAATGCCGTGGTGATTCTGGACGAAGCCCAGAATTCCCTGCCGATGCAGATGAAAATGTTCCTGACCCGATTCGGCGAAAACGCCCGCATGATCGTCACCGGCGATCCCAGCCAGATCGACCTTCCGGCGGGTCAGACGTCCGGGCTGAACGAAGCGGTCGGCCTGCTCGACGGCGTTGCCGGCATTTCGGTGATCGGTTTTACCGTCGCCGATGTCGTTCGCCATCCGCTGGTCGCGCGCATCGTCGAGGCCTATGAGGCACCCCGCGGCAGGACCGAAAAGGGCGATGAAGCGTAACGCCCGGGTCGACATCGACATCGGCATCGATATCGACATTTCGATACGCGCCGGCCACTGGCCGAGCGCAGCCTCGCTTCGTCCGTTGGTCGAACGGGCGATTCACGCAGCCGCAACCGCCGTCCCGCTCGACGATAGCGCGGCGCCTCGCGACCTGTCGGTGGTGTTCACCGATGACGACGAGATTCGGACACTGAACGCCCGTTTTCGCGGCCGCGACGGGGCGACCAACGTGCTGACCTTTCCTGCCGCTGCGATGGCTGCGCAGGGCCGCGCGCTGGGCGACATCGTCCTGGCGCAGGAAACCATATCGGACGAAGCCCGCGCCGGGGGCTTGACGCTCGACCACCACATTACCCATCTTCTGGTTCACGGGTTCTTGCACATCCTCGGTTTCGACCACGGCAATGATGCCGAGGCGATGGCGATGGAGAGCCTGGAAACTGCGGTTTTGGCCCGCCTGGGCGTCGCCGACCCCTATGCCGGCGCGTGATCGGCGGGCAGTCTTTGGCAAATGACGATGAACGATCGCCACGAACAATCGTCCGACGAGGAACCTCCCCCAGGTCCAAGTACCGGCACGGCCGCGCAAACAGCTCAGGCGCGGCCGCCTGATACATGGTTGGGCCGGCTACGCGCGCGGCTGGGTTGGCGCCCCCCGGGTTCGATCCGCCAAGACCTCGCCGATGCGCTCGCCGCCGGCGACGTTGACGCGGGCTTCTCGAAGGAGGAGCAGGCCATGCTCGGCAACATCCTTCGCCTGCGCGAGTCGCGGGTCGAGGACATCATGCTGCCGCGCGCCGACATCAAGGCGGTCGAGATCGGCATGAGCCTGTCGGAACTTCTGTCGGTTTTTCGCGCCAGCGCTCATTCCCGCCTTCCCGTCTTTCGTGAGACGCTGGACGATCCGGTCGGGCTCGTTCACATCAAGGACCTGTTGCGCAGTTTCGCTGAATCGGCAGAACCTCCCGCTGACAAGGGGCGATCGGCGCGGGTCAACGGATCGGAGGATGATCTGGCGCTCGGGGACGTTGATCTGACGCGCTCGATCGGCGAATCGGATCTGGTCCGCAATATTCTCTTCGTGCCGCCTTCGATGCCGGTGGCAAGGCTGCTGGCAAACATGCAGGCCAGTCGCACCCAGATGGCCCTTGTCATCGACGAATACGGCGGCACTGACGGCCTTGTGTCGCTGGAGGACGCCATCGAAACCGTCGTCGGCGATATCGAGGATGAACATGACAATGAGACCGGCCCGATGGTGGTGCCCGACACCAATGGCGGGTTTTTGGCCGATGCCCGCGCCGATCTCGACGAAGTGTCGGAGGTCATCGGATCCGACCTCAGGAACGGCCAAGGCTCCGAAGACATCGAGACCATCGGCGGGCTCATCTTCGGCCTGATCGGGCGCATACCGGTCCGTGGCGAACTGATTGGAGCGCCCGGTGGGTTCGAATTCGAGATTCTCGATGCCGATCCGCGACGGATCAAGAAATTGCGCATCACCCGCCGACCGGCGGGACGGCGGACCGACCTGCGGCGGCGCGGGACGGCCGAGACCAGCGGACCGGCTTGACCCTGGGGCGATCGCCGCCGACGTTAGAGCCGTTTCAACCAACTGTGAGCCATTCTGACGGAGCTATTTTGTGACAAGATCAAGTCAATGTCCGAAGAGCGTATCCGAATACGGTCGAGGGGCTTTGCGCAGGAATTGGTGCAAAATAGCCCGTCCCACTGGGTTTCCGATCGGCGGGCGCCCAACTCCGAACCAATCTCGGACGATGCACGAGCATCGCCCTTCGATCGTTTCGACGCCGGATCGCCTCGCCGATCGCGAAACAGAATTGACCCACAGTTGGTCGAAACGGCTCTACACCGGGTGATTCGAAAGCCGCTGGCCGCGCTGGCCCGTCTCAACCTGTCCGGTCCGATCATCGTCCTGTGGGGCTGGCCCAGGCTCGCCGTCGCCCTCCTCGCCGGCGCCCTGTCGGCGCTGGCCTTTGCCCCGGTCCATCTCTTTCCCGTCCTGTGGCTGACAGTGCCGGTCGTGGTGTGGCTGCTTGATGGCGCGGTGGCGCCCGAGGGGGCGGGACCGCTGAGGCGACTCGCCCCGGCGGCCGCCATCGGATGGCTGTTTGGGTTTGGTTTCTTTGTTGCCGGGCTGTGGTGGCTCGGCGCTGCGTTCGTGACTCCGGGATCGGGTTTGATCTGGCTGGCGCCGATTGCGGTCTTGGCCGTGGCGGCTTGCCTGGCCGTATTCTGGGCCTTCGGCGCCGCGCTCGCCCACATCTTCTGGTCGGAGGGATGGCGGCGCACGATCGTGCTGGCCTTGGCGATGACGGTGGCGGAGTATCTTCGCGGCCATCTTTTCACCGGCCTGCCGTGGAACGCCTTCGGCTACGCACTGGCACCCAGCCCGGTGATGATGCAGTCGGCCGCCTTGATGGGACTGTGGGGCCTGACTTTCTTCAGTTTCTTCATTTTTGCGGCGCCCGCGGCCTTGGCCACATCCGGGCCGGAGCGGCGGAGCGGTCTGGTCGTCGTCACCTGCGCGGCGGTGGCGCTGGCCGCCCATGTCGGCTACGGCGCCGTCCGCCTTGCCGCCGCTACCGAAGCCCGTTCGCCCGAGACCCGTGTCCGCGTCGTGCAACCGGCCATCGCCCAGAACCAACGCTGGGGTATCGAACAGGCCGGCGATGTCCTCGGCCGCCTGGTGGCGCTCAGCGCCGCCGGTGCCGACGATGGCGGACCGCGTCCGGACATTCTCATCTGGCCGGAATCGACCTTCCCGTTCTTTCTGACCGACAACGCGCGGGCCTTGGTGACGATCGCCGGCATGCTTGGGCCGGGCACCAGCCTGATCACCGGCGCCGCGCGTGCCCATCGGTCGACCTCCGGTGAAGCCGGGCCCCGCGCGTTCAATTCCATCTACGTGATCGATCACAGCAGCGAGATCCGCGCCGCCTATGACAAGGTCCATCTGGTGCCGTTCGGAGAATATCTGCCTCTCGGCGGCATCCTGCAGGCCTTGGGCCTCGAGCAACTCATCGCTCTGCCGGGCGGCTTCTCGCCGGGCCGCCGCCGCACCACCCTTGACCTTCCCAACGCGCCCGCCTTCGGGCCTTCAATTTGCTACGAGATCATCTTTCCGGCCGCCATCGTCGACGCTCGCCGCCGTCCTGGCTGGCTCGTCAACCTGACCAATGATGGCTGGTTCGGCAACACGCCGGGGCCCCACCAACACTTCCACCAGGCCCGTCTTCGCGCCGTTGAACAGGGGCTGCCCCTCGTCCGCGCCGCCAACACCGGCATCTCGGCCATCGTCGACGGCCTTGGCCGAATCACCGCACGGCTTTCCTTCGGACGCATGGGCTCCCTCGATGGCCTGCTACCCGCGGCGCTGCCGCCGACACCCTATGCGCGCGTCGGCGATGCCATACCCGCGGTAGTAGGAATCCTCGTTGTCGGCGTGATTGTTCTGGGCGGCCGCCGGGTCGGGATCGGACCACGCGGCTTGAATTGACTTGCACGTTCAAGACTGCCCATAACAAGGCGCGACCCGGCGGACGGGCAATATTCGGCTTGAAAAATCGGGTTGGATTTCGGGGTACCGACGCGGCCCCATGGTGCCCCGGAGCGGTTCCCGTTGCTCCGATGCGGCGATGGCAATAAACAAGGGAAGCCAGGAAAAACAATGGCCAGCAAGAAGAAGCCAAATCCGATCGATATTCACGTCGGCAGTCGGGTAAGATTGCGGCGGATGATGCTGGGTATGAGCCAGGAAAAATTAGGCGGTCAGCTCGGCATCACCTTCCAACAGATTCAGAAATACGAGAAGGGCACGAACCGCATCGGCGCCAGTCGCCTGCAACACATTTCCACGGTCATGTCGATTCCTGTCGCCTACTTTTTCGAAGATGCACCGGCCACCCCGGGCACGGCGCCCGGTCTGTCGGAATCGGCCTCGTCCGATTATGTCGTCGATTTCCTCTCCAGCACCGAGGGCATCCAGCTCAACAAGGCCTTTGTTCGCATCCGCGATCCCAAGCTCCGCCGCCGCATCATCGACCTGGTCCGGGCAGCGGCCGGCGACGACCGCGGCTGACTCGTTCGCCAACCACGGTGCGCGCTTCGCGGCCCGCGCATTGACCGCGGCGGAATTCGCTGTCAGAACCTGCGCCGCGCGCACCGGGGGCAACCGGGCTCGCAATTTTTTCAATGGCTGAGACGGAGACGAACAGCGGTGAAACGGTCCGACTATCTGTTCACGAGCGAATCGGTATCGGAGGGGCATCCCGACAAAGTCTGCGACCGCATTTCCGATAGCATTCTGGATGCCTATCTTCGTGCCATGCCGGAATCGCGGGTTGCCTGCGAGACCATGGCCACCACCAACCGGGTGATCGTCGCCGGCGAGGTCCGCGGTCCGGCGGAGATCAACGCCGATGTCGTGGCCGACCTGGTTCGCGACGTGATTCGCGAAATCGGCTATGAGCAGGAAGGGTTCGACTGGAAGACGGTCGAAATCGAGCATCTGCTTCATGAGCAGTCGGTGCACATCGCGCAAGGCGTCGATGCGTCCGGCAACAAGGACGAGGGCGCCGGCGACCAGGGCATCATGTTCGGCTACGCCTGCCGCGAGACCCCGCAATTCATGCCCGCGCCCATCTACTACGCTCATCAGATCCTGAAAAAGATGGCTGATGCACGCCACTCCGGCGAAATCGACACGCTCGGGCCCGATGCCAAGAGCCAGGTCACGGTCAGATACGAGAACGGCATCGCGGTCGGCGTGACCTCGCTCGTGGTCTCGACCCAGCACACCGACGAGAACCTCACCTCGGACGATGTGCGGGCCATTGTCGAGCCCTATGTCCTCGGCACGCTGCCGGCCGGCTGGATCAACGGCACCACCGAGTGGCTCATCAATCCGACCGGCAAGTTCGTCATCGGCGGACCCGATGGCGACTGCGGACTGACTGGCCGCAAGATCATCGTCGACACCTATGGCGGCGCCGCGCCCCATGGCGGCGGCGCCTTCTCGGGCAAGGATCCGACCAAGGTCGACCGATCGGCCGCATACGCGGCCCGCTACCTGGCCAAGAATGTCGTCGCCGGAGACCTTGCCGACCGGTGTACGATCCAGTTGTCCTATGCCATCGGGGTGTCAAAACCGCTGTCGATCTACGTCAACCTGCACGGCACGGGGCGGGTGGACGAGCGACGCCTCGAGAGGTCGATCGACGAGGTCATGGATCTGTCGCCGCGCGGCATCCGCGAACATCTCGGCCTCAACCGGCCGATCTACGCCCGCACCGCCGCCTACGGCCATTTCGGCCGTGCACCGGAAGAGGACGGCGGCTTCTCCTGGGAACGGACAGATCTGATTGACGCCCTGCGCGCCGCCGCAGGCTGATTTCTTGTAATCCCTCGCATGAGGGAGGCATGGCGGGAAGCAACCGCGCCCTTTTTGGCCGCCGCAAGACCAAACCGCTGTCGCCGCGCCGGCAACGGCTGATGGACGATATCTTCCCGGCTTTGCGTCTCGACCCCTTACATCGGTCGCCCGACAACCGTTCCCAACTGTTCCCGGTGACGATTTGCGGCCTGGTGCTGGAGATCGGCTTCGGTGCCGGCGAGCACCTGACGACGGCGGCGAACGAAGACCGCGATACCGGCTTCATCGGCGTCGAGCCGTTCGTCAACGGCATGGCCAGGGCGGTATCGGAAGTCGACCGCCTGGGCCTGCGCAACGTGCGCCTGTTCGACGGCGAGGCGGGCTCGCTGATGGATTGGCTGCCGGCCGGATCGGTCGATCGCATCGAGTTGCTCTACCCCGATCCGTGGCCGAAGCGGCGCCATCACAAGCGACGTTTCGTGTCGCCGGAAAATCTTGACCGCGCGGCGCGCCTCTTGGCCGCGGGCGGCTCGTTTGTCCTGGCCACCGATATCGCCTCCTATGCCGAGTGGTCGCTTATCCGCTTTCGCCGACATCCTTCGTTCAGCTGGACCGCTCGCCAGGCCGATGACTGGCGGCAGCCTTTTACGGATTGGACCCGGACCCGCTACGAGACCAAGGCACGGGCTGCCGCGCGGCGTTCGGTCTATCTCCGCTTCGAACGGGTGTGAGCCACAAACTTGCTTTTCGCGCGCCATGGGCCTACATAGCACTCGATCATCTCAAACGGCTGGTATCGTTGGAGAGTGGGGCCCCCGGACCCGCTCTTTTTTGTTGGTAAAACCGGCCTTCGAGGAAGGGGCGGGATGCCTGCTTTGGAAGAGCCGCGGGTGATAGTGGAAACCGGCGTCGAGGCGCGGATCGCCCATATCGTCGAACCGGTCGCAGAAAGCCACGGATACCGTCTGGTGCGAGTGCGCCTGTCGGGCCACAACGGTGCGACGCTGCAGATCATGGCGGAGCGTCCCGACGGCGGCATGACGGTGGAGGATTGCCAGACGCTCTCCCGTGACATTTCCCCCGCGCTCGACGTCGAGGACCCGATCGACCGCTCCTATCACCTCGAGATTTCGTCGCCGGGGATCGATCGACCGCTGGTTCGGCGGTCGGATTTCGTTCGTTGGACCGGGCATGAGGCAAAAATCGTGCTCGACCGTTCACTCGACGGGCGGAGGCGTTTCCGCGGCCGGTTGGCAGGCTTGTCCGACGACCAGGTCGGCATCGAATGGGACGGTCGGTCGGATCGCCCGGCGGGCAGCGCCAACATCCCTATCGCCGATATCGCCGAAGCGCGTCTGGTGCTGACCGATGCGTTGATCGCCGCCGCCGCGAACAACGCCACCGAACAAGCTGGGCCGGAGCCCGGAGCCGACGAGCCCGAATCCGAATAGACTTGATCCGATGGAGGGATCTTAAACATGGCCGTAAGTGCTAATCGTCTTGAACTTTTGCAGATCGCCGATGCCGTGGCGCGGGAGAAGTCCATCGATCGGATGATTGTGGTCGCCGCGCTCGAGGATGCGATCCAGAAAGCGGCACGTTCGCGTTACGGATCGGAAACCGACATCCGCGCTGAAATCAATCCCAAGACCGGGGAGATCAGGCTGCAGCGCCTTTTGCAGGTGGTCGAGGAGGTGGAGGACTCGCTGACCCAGATAGCACTGGAGGAGGCCCGCCACCGCAACCCTGCCGCGCAGCCGGGCGACTTCATCGCCGAGGCGCTTCCGCCAATGGATTTCGGGCGCATCGCGGCACAGTCGGCCAAGCAGGTGATCGTCCAGAAGGTGCGTGAGGCGGAGCGTGACCGCCAGTACGAGGAGTTCAAGGATCGCATCGGCGAAATCGTCAACGGCCAGGTCAAGCGGGTCGAATACGGCAACGTCATTGTCGATCTCGGCCGCGGCGAAGGGATCGTGCGCCGGGACGAGGTCATCCCCCGAGAGAACTTCCGCTACGGTGACCGGGTGCGCGCCTACATTTATGACGTACGCCGTGAGCAGCGTGGTCCGCAGATCTTTCTGTCCCGGACCCATCCGGAGTTCATGGCCAAGCTGTTCGCCCAGGAAGTTCCGGAGATCTACGACAGCATCATCGAGATTCGGTCGGTCGCCCGCGACGCCGGCAGCCGCGCCAAGATCGCGGTGATCTCGAACGATACCTCGATCGATCCCGTCGGCGCCTGCGTCGGCATGCGCGGCAGCCGCGTCCAGGCCGTGGTCAATGAATTGCAGGGCGAAAAAATCGACATCATTCCGTGGTCGCAGGACTACGCCACCTTCATCGTCAATGCGTTGCAGCCGGCCGAGGTCGCCAAAGTCGTCCTCGACGAGGATGCCAGGCGGATCGAGGTGGTGGTGCCGGACGAGCAGCTTTCGCTCGCCATCGGGCGCCGCGGGCAGAACGTTCGGCTGGCCTCACAACTGACCGGCTGGGACATCGACATCCTCACCGAGCAGGAGGAATCGGAGCGTCGGCAAAAGGAGTTCCACGAACGCAGCACGCTGTTTGTCGAAGCGCTGGATCTCGATGAGGTCGTCGGCCAGTTGCTGGCATCGGAGGGTTTCGCGACAATCGAAGAGATCGCCTTTGTCGAGTTCGCGGAACTCGCCGGCATCGAAGGTTTCGACGAAGACACGGCCAAGGAGTTGCAGTCGCGGGCGCGCGACTGTCTTGCCCGTATCGAGGCGGAACAGGACGCCGAGCGCATCAAGCTCGGCGTCGAGGATTCGCTGAAGGAAATCGATGGCGTCACCACCGCAATGCTGGTGGCGCTCGGCAAGGATGACGTCAAGACGATGGAGGACTTTGCCGGTTCGGTACCCGACGATTTGATCGGCTGGACCGAGCGTCAGGAGGGCGAGGCCATCCGTCATCCCGGATCGCTTGACGATTTCGGCCTGTCGCGCGGCGAGGCTGAAGCGATGATCATGTCGGCCCGCCTCAAGGCCGGATGGGTCACCGAGGCCGACCTCAATCCCGAACCGGAGGAGGACGGGTCCGAGGAAGGCACTGTCGCCGCCGAGGGTGATGTCGAGGCGACGTCGGCACCTGTCTGAGCCTGGCAGGTCAGGAAGGATTGAGGTGCCGCCGAAGAACGCCCCGCGAGAGCGCACGTGCATCGTCACGCGCCAGGCCAAACCGGTTGATGCGATGATACGTTTTGTCATCGCGCCGGACGGTTCGGTCGTGGCTGATCTGCGGCGCCGGCTGCCCGGGCGCGGCGTCTGGGTCACCGCGGATCGCGGTCACGTTGTCGAGGCCGCCCGCAGTCGGCGTCTTTACAAGATGCTCGGCGCGACCCCGGCGGATCGGACTGCGATCGCCGATCAGGTGGACGGCATGCTGATGTCGGCAGCGGTGGGCGCGCTATCGCTGGCCCGCAAGGCCGGTGCCGTAACCGGCGGCTTTACCAAGGTCGAGGAGGCCATCGGCAAAGGCACCGCGATCGGCTTGATCCACGCCACCGATGCGGGCAGCGACGGTCAGGCGAAACTCGGCTCCGCGGTGCGGCGGTCGGGCCGGCCGGACCTGCCCGTCATCCGCCTTTTTGCACCGGAACATTTGGATTTGGCATTCGGTCGGACAAATGTGATACATGCAGCGCTGCTTGCCGGTCGGGCTGGTGGAAACGTACTGGAAAAGGTCGCAGACCTGGTGCGTTATCGTGGTGGTCAAGGCTCCGATTCCGGCGACGGCATTCCAGGCGAAGAATCGGGACGCGCCGACGGCGTTTCCCCGGGACATTGAGTGCGTATGACGGAAACGAGCAATACCGGCGACAAGACGTTCAGCGTCAAGCGGACGCTGGGCCTGAAACGCAGCAGCGTGGAGCGCGGAACGGTCCGCCAAAGCTTCTCGCATGGCCGCACCAACACGGTGCAGGTCGAGCGCAAGAAGCGCCGTTCCATCCTGCCCGATCAAAAGCCGGAATCGCCGCTGCCGACGCCACCGCCCACGGTCAAATCGGCTGCGCCCGAGCCCGTCTCCGAGGCGCCAGGCGCTCAGGACTCAAGGTCGGGTCTGGTCCTGCGCCAGCTATCCGACGAAGAGATCGACGCCCGCGCCCGCGCCCTTTCCGATGCTCGCGTCCACGAAGCAGAGGAGCGCACGCACGCCCGCGCGATCGCCGTCAAGGAGGCGGAGGAGGCTGAACGGGCGGCCAGGGAGCACCAGGAAGCGGAGCTTCGCCAGGCCGACGAGACCGCCCGGCGAGAGGCCGAGGAAGCCACCCGGGCGCGGGCCGAGGAGGCTGCGCGTCGTCGTTTCGGGGAGGAAGAAAAGAAACCCGAAGCGGGAGCAGCGCCCAGTGCGTTGAAAGATGGGGCATCGGACGAACAACGGCGTCCGCTGCGCGGCCGGCTGAAGACATCGCGTCCGGCCGACGACCAGCGCCCGGTCCGGCGGCCCGACCAGCGCCGCCGCGGAAAATTGACCCTGTCCAACGCGCTTCAGGAGGAGGAGCGCTCGCG
This sequence comes from uncultured Bauldia sp., assembly GCA_963663975.2. Classification (GTDB taxonomy): domain Bacteria; phylum Pseudomonadota; class Alphaproteobacteria; order Rhizobiales; family Kaistiaceae; genus JANQRX01. Next base: position 1,076,994 of record CAXXRA010000015.1, read on the forward strand.
GTCACTGGCCTCGATGCGGCGACGGCGGGAGCGCGAGCGTGCCCGTGCGGTCGAGCAAGGGCCGCGGGAAAAGATCGTCCGCGATGTGACGATTCCCGAGACCATTACCATTCAGGAGCTTGCCAACCGCATGACCGAGCGCGCGGTCGATGTGATCAAGTTGTTGATGAAGCAGGGACAATTGGTCCAGGCGACTGATGTGATCGATGCCGACATGGCACAGCTGATCGCCGAGGATATGGGCCACAAGGTCAAGCGCGTGTCGGAAGCCGACGTCGAAGCGGGGCTGTTCGACGATCCGGACGATCCGGCCGCCCTTCATCCACGCTCGCCGGTGGTGACGATCATGGGGCACGTCGACCACGGCAAGACATCGTTGCTCGACGTCATTCGCCAGACGGATGTCGTGTCCGGTGAAGCCGGCGGCATCACCCAGCACATCGGCGCCTATCAGGTGGAACACAACGGCCGGAAGATTACATTCATCGATACCCCCGGCCACGCAGCCTTTACCGCCATGAGGGCACGCGGCGCCAGCGTCACCGACATCGTCATCCTGGTGGTGGCGGCCGATGACGGCGTGATGCCGCAAACCGTCGAGGCGATCAACCACGCCAAGGCGGCCAACGTGCCGATCATCGTGGCGATCAACAAGATCGATCTTCCGGCCGCCGATCCCCAGCGCGTCCGCAATGAGTTGCTCCAGCACGAGGTTTTCGTGGAATCGATGGGCGGCGAAGTGCTCGACGTTGAAGTGTCGGCGGTGGCGGGAACCAATCTCGACAAATTGCTTGAGACCGTGCTGCTGCAGTCCGAACTGCTTGAGCTGTCGGCCAATCCCGACCGCCCTGCCGAGGGCACGGTCGTCGAGGCCCGACTCGACAAGGGCCGCGGGCCGGTTGCCACGGTTCTGGTCCAGCGCGGCACGCTGAAGATTGGCGACATCACGGTTGCCGGCGCCGCTTGGGCACGGGTTCGCGCCCTGGTCGACGATAACGGCCGGCAGATCAAGACAGCCGGACCATCGGTCCCGGTCGAAGTGCTGGGCTTCCAGGATGCGCCCGAGGCCGGCGACCGCTTCGCCGTCGTCGACTCCGACGCCCGGGCACGTGAAATCGCCGACTATCGGATTCACCTGAAGCGCGAGAAGGCGATGGCGCGCTCAACCGCTGCCCGCGGATCCCTCGAGCAGATGATGACCGAACTCAATGAGAGCGGTCAGAGCATCATGCCGCTGGTCATCAAGGGCGACGTGCAGGGCTCGGTCGAGGCGATCACCCAGGCGGTGCAAAATCTTGGCAATGACGAGGTCATGGCCCAGGTCATTCACAGCGGCGTCGGTGGCGTCACCGAGTCGGACGTGACCCTTGCGCTCGCCTCCAACGCCGCCATCATCGGCTTCAATGTGCGGGCCAGCAAGCAAGCCCGCGAAGCAGTTGAGCGCACGGGCGTCGACTTGCGCTACTACAGCATCATCTACAACCTCGTCGACGACGCCAAGGCGGCGATGTCGGGCATGCTGTCGCCCGAACGTCGCGAGACAATGCTGGGCAACGCTGAAATCCTGGAAGTCTTCAACATTTCCAAGGTCGGCAAGGTGGCCGGTTGCCGGGTCACCGATGGAACGGTCGAGCGCGGCGCCGGCGTGCGTCTGATCAGGGACAGCGTGGTGATCCACGAGGGCAAGCTGTCGACCCTCAAGCGGTTCAAGGACGAGGTCCGCGACGTCACCGCCGGGCAGGAGTGCGGCATGGCGTTCGAGAACTACGAGGACATGCGCGTCGGCGATGTGATCGAGTGCTTCCGCGTGGAGGAGATCGCGCGCTCGCTCTAGGTCCTGTTGACAGTTATCGGAGCCAGATGATGGCACCGACAAGAAACAGCATGGCCATGTAGGCCGTTGCGGTTTTTTCATAGCGCGTGGCGATGCGCCGGAAGTGTTTGATTTTGTTTATGTAACATTCGACGAGATGTCTTTCTTTGTAGAGTTCGGCATCGTAGGGGATGGCTTGCGCCCGTGACGGGTTGGATGGGATCACCGCCACTATTCCGGCATCGTTGAGACGAGCGCGGAGATGATCGGCATCATAGGCCGTGTCGGCGATGAGGTTTGCGCCGGCCACGTCGGCGATCAACTCTTCAGCCTGGGTGACATCGCCAACCTGACCGCCGGTGAGGATGAACCGTAATGGATTGCCGAGCCCATCGACAGCGATGTGAACCTTGCTCGTCAAGCCGCCGCGCGAACGTCCGATGGCCTGATTTTGAGTCCCCCTTTTGCGCCCGACGCATGTTGATGTGCCCGCACAATGGTTGAATCGATGATCAGGTATTCGAAGTCCGGATCGTCCACCAAGGCCTTGAAAAGACTCTCCCATGCCCCTTGTTTGGCCCACCGGGAAAAGCGCACGTACACGCTGTTCCAATTGCCGAACGCGTCCGGCAGGTCGCGCCATGGCGAACTCGTGCGTGCAATCCACAATACCGCATCCACGAACAGACGATTGTCCCGTCCCGTGGATCCGCAATCCGACGCCTTGCGGGTACCAAATCCGATATCCGTTCCCATTGAACGTCCGTCAATTCCCTGCGAAGCATGACCGGTTCCTCCTCCACACCCAGGTCTTGCTTGAATCACAACCGCCATTAATAAACCGTTAACTGTCAACAGCACCTAGAGCCCTTGCGACCAACTCTGAGCCATTCTGACGGAGCGATTTTGTGACAAGATCAAGTGAAGATCCGAAGAGCGTATCCAGATACGGTCAAGGGGCTTTACGCAGGAATTGGCGCAAAATAGCCCGTCCCTTCGGGTTTCCGATTGGCAGGCGCCCAACGCCGAACCAATCTGGAACGATGCCGAGGCATCGCCCGTCGATCGTTTTGACGATTGTTCGCCTCGCCAATCGTGAAACAGAATTGACTCCGAGTTGGTCGCAAGGGCTCTAGCCGCGCGGCCGTTCGAAAAGCCCGGAGTTCGTGATGGCAAAGCGGTCAGCGCGCGGTCCCACGCAGCGCCAGCTTCGGGTTGGTGAATTGGTGCGACACGCCATCGCCGAGATCCTCCGGCGCGGCAAACTCTCCGGCCTGGATTTGGCGGGTACCGTGGTGACGGTCTCGGAGGTGCGGATGAGCCCGGATCTCAAGGTCGCCACCGTCTTTGTCCTGCCTCTGGGCGGCGGCGACGCCGATCGCACCGTTACCGCCCTTGACGATAGCCGCAAGCAGCTCCGACACCAGGTCGCCCGCCGCCTCGATCTCCGCTACGCACCGGATCTGCGCTTTCGTACGGACGGGTCGTTCGACGAGGGCGATCGTATCGACGCGCTCCTGCGATTACCGAAGGTCCGCCGCGACCTCGAGCCGGAAGACGGCGATTCGCCTTCCGGTGATCGAGACTGAGCCATGGGCCGCCGCCGCAGGGGCCGGCCGGTGTCAGGCTGGCTCAACCTCGACAAGGCTGCCGGCCAGACCTCGACCGCAGCCGTGGCCACCGTGCGGCGTCTGTTCCAGGCTGCCCGGACCGGGCACGCCGGCACGCTGGACCCGCTGGCCACCGGTATCCTGCCGATCGCACTGGGCGAGGCGACCAAATCGGTGGCCATCGTCCAGGCCGGACTGAAGACCTATCGGTTCTGTGTACGATGGGGCGTTCAAACCACCACCGACGACGGCGAAGGGTTTGCCATGGAGCATTCGTCGGCGCGTCCCGACGCGGCCGCAATTATCGGCGCACTGGCCGGCTTTACCGGTGACATCATGCAGCGGCCGCCGGCGTTCTCGGCGATCAAGGTTCACGGCGAAAGGGCCTATGATCTGGCCCGCGAGGGAGCGCCACCCGACCTGCCCGCGCGGCCGGTATCGGTTGAGCGATTTGAATTGACGGCGCGGCCCGATGCCGACCACGCCACCTTCGAATGCGTGTGCGGCACCGGAACCTATGTACGCGCGCTGGCTCGCGATATCGGGCGCGAGCTCGGCTGTTTCGGTCACGTCTCGGCCTTGCGCCGAACCGCGGTCGGGCCGTTTGACGAGGCAAGGTCGGTCGAGCTTGCCGACCTCGAGGCGACAGCCAAGGCAGGGGACGGCGGATTGGCGGCGCTCGATGCGGTCCTGAAGCCAATCTCCTTCGCGCTCGCCGACATGCCGGAGATCGCGTTCAGCGCTTCAGACGCGGCGCGGCTGAGCCGCGGTCAGCAGGTTCTCTTGCGCGGCCGCGACGCGCCGGTGATTTCGGGCATGGCCCACGCGACCCATGCCGGCGTCAGCGTGGCCATCGGCGAAGTCAGCCAGGGGGCGTTTCAACCGCGCCGCGTTTTTCTCGGTCAATCCGATTTACCACATGAAAACAGGTAGTTAACTCCTGAAGCTTTTTCGCTGGATATTGCCGGATCTTTCCGCCATAGTGCCGCCGCTTGGCCCCCGCATTGAAGGCGGCCCACCCCCCGATCCCGACCGTGCTGGACGACATCCCGGCCTTGGCCGTGTGATCGGTGGCGGATACCTAAAAAAGGAACACCGATGTCGATCACAGCTGAGCGCAAGCAGGAACTTATCAAGGACTACGCCACCAACGAGCAAGACACCGGGTCGCCTGAGGTCCAGGTGGCGATCTTGTCCGAGCGGATCGCCAATCTGACCCAACACTTCAAGGTCCACGCCAAGGACAATCATTCCCGGCGTGGCCTGTTGAAACTCGTCAGCCAGCGCCGGCGGCTTCTCGACTATGTGAAGCGCGCCGACGACGAACGGTACCGCTCGCTGATCCAACGCCTTGGCCTCAGACGTTAGAGCCCTTTCGACCAACTCTGAGCCATTCTGACGGAGCGATTTTGTGACAGGATCAAGTGAAGGCTCGATGAGCGTATCTGGATACGGTCGAGGGACTTGGCGCAGGAATTGGTGTAAAATCGCGCGTCCCTTCGGGTTTCCGATTGGCGCGCACCCAACGCCGACCCAATCTCGAACGATGCGGTGGCATCGCCCGTCGATCGCTTCGACGCCGGATCGCCTCGCCAATCGAAAAACAGAATTGACCCAGAGTCGGTCGAAAGGGCTCTGGGCTGAACCGCGCGCGGCGCCGAGCGCCGCCGCTTGAACGGACCGCACTGGACCATGGCAGGATCGCCAGGCGCTTTCTCCAGACAGAGAGAGCTTCTCGCCGTCTTGCCCATGGTTCGCCGCGCGTCCATGACGCAAGAAAGGAAATCTCATGTTCGACAAACATACTGTCGAGACCGAATGGGCGGGGCGTACGCTCACGCTGGAAACCGGCAGGATCGCCCGTCAAGCCGATGGTGCGGTTCTGGCCACCTATGGCGGGACCACTGTTCTGGCCACCGCCGTCGCCTCGCACGAAGCACGTGAGGGCATCGACTTCTTCCCGCTGACCGTCAACTATCAGGAGAAGACGTTCGCCGCGGGCAAGATCCCCGGAGGTTATTTCAAGCGTGAAGGGCGGCCGACCGAGAAGGAGACGCTGACCTCACGCCTGATCGACCGGCCGATCAGGCCGCTCTTCGTCGACGGGTTCAAAAACGAAACCCAAATCATCGCGACCGTCCTGTCCCACGACCTCGAGAACGATCCGGATATGGTGGCGATGGTCGCGGTATCCGCCGCTCTGACCATCTCCGGAATTCCGTTCATGGGGCCCATCGGCGCGGCACGGGTTGGTCGTATCGGTGACGAATACGTCATCAACCCGCTGATCGACGAGTTGACCGAATCCTCTCTCGACCTGATTGTCGCCGGCACCACCGACGCGGTCTTGATGGTCGAGTCGGAAGCCAGCGAGCTTACCGAAGAAATCATGCTCGGAGCAGTGATGGCGGGCCATCGAGGCTTCAAGCCGGTCATTGACGCGATCATTCGTCTGGCAGAGAAGGCGGCCAAGGAACCGCGCGCGGTCGACAAACCCGATCACTCGAACCTCCATGGCGAGGTACGGTCTCTGGCCGAAGCCGATCTACGCGCGGCCTACGCGATCACCACCAAGTCCGAGCGCCAGGAGGCGATTTCGGCGGTGCGGGCCAGGGTCGTTGAAACGCTTGCGCCCGAAGGCGCTGAGGACGCCCCGGCGCCTGCGCTGTTGGGCGAACTTTTCAAGAAGGTGGAGAAGTCCATCGTTCGCGGCGACATCCTCGATCGCGGCACGCGCATCGACGGCCGCGACCTGAAGACGGTGCGGCAGATCGTCGCCGAGGTTGGCGTCTTGCCCCGCGCCCACGGCAGCGCGTTGTTTACCCGCGGCGAAACCCAGGCATTGGCCGTGGCCACACTGGGCACCGGCGACGACGAGCAGTTCGTCGATGCCCTGGCCGGGACCTACAAAGAGACCTTCATGCTGCACTACAACTTTCCGCCCTATTCGGTCGGTGAGGCCCGGCGCATGTTTGGCCCCAGCCGCCGTGAGATCGGCCATGGCAAGCTCGCCTGGCGCGCCATCCATCCGGTCCTGCCGGCCCATCACGACTTTCCCTATACGCTGCGTATCGTCTCCGAAATCACCGAATCCAACGGTTCCTCGTCGATGGCGACGGTGTGCGGGACATCGTTGTCGCTGATGGATGCGGGTGTGCCGCTGACCCGTCCGGTCGCCGGCATCGCCATGGGACTGATCAAGGAAGACGACCGCTTTGCGGTTCTGTCCGACATTCTGGGCGACGAGGACCATCTGGGCGACATGGACTTCAAGGTCGCCGGCACCGAGAAAGGTGTGACCTCGCTGCAGATGGACATCAAGATCCAGGGCATCACCGAGGAAATCATGCGCCAGGCGCTTGATCAGGCGCGCGACGGCCGCTTGCACATACTGGGCGAAATGGCCAAGGCGCTGCCGGAGGCGCGTGGCCAATTGGGCGAGTACGCCCCGCGCATCGAGGTCATCACCATTCCCACCGACAAGATCCGCGAAGTCATCGGGACCGGCGGCAAGGTGATCCGCGAAATCGTCGAAAAGACCGGCGCCAAGATCGACATCTCCGACGACGGCACCGTCAAGGTGGCATCTGCCGACGGCAAGGCGATCGACGCGGCGCTGACCTGGATCAAATCGATCACCGCCGAGCCCGAAGTCGGCGTGATCTATCAGGGTACCGTGGTCAAGACCGTCGATTTCGGCGCATTCGTCAATTTCTTCGGCGCCCGCGACGGTCTCGTCCACATTTCCCAATTGGCTCCGCAACGGGTCGCCAAGACCACCGACGTGATCAAGGAAGGCGACAAGGTGTGGGTCAAGCTTCTCGGCTTCGACGATCGCGGCAAGGTTCGCCTGTCGATGAAGGTGGTCAATCAGGAGACCGGCGAGGAGATCAAGCGGGAGTCGGCTCCGGCCGAGGCCAGTTGAGTCCAACATCGCTGGGCGCGGGTTGGCGGTCCGGCCGCCGCACCGCTCAGGGCGGATGATCATGACGGACAGGACGCGGCGCGCCGCGTCCGCCGTCGCCGCGATCGGATCGACCCGAAACGATGCATGCCCGCCGTTGCGACAGCGCCGGCCACGTCCTTTTTGAGGGGGGCGATCGACAATTTGGCGCCCCGCCAGGGGCACCAGAGTGGCCTTGTCGGGTCGGTTGCGGTTGCCTGTCATGCGGTCGGATTGGCGCACAACCGCCCCATCCGGTAGATTGGCCGCCACATTTTCCGCGCAATCATGCCGCCAAAGGCTGTGGGCCGCCTTTTTCGTGGGTGGTCATGCCCCTGATCGACAGACCGGAGAGCCCGATGCCGAAAATTGCCCTGGTGGATGACGATCGCAATATTCTGACCTCGGTCTCGATCGCGTTGGAATCGGAGGGTTACCGCGTCCAGACCTACACCGACGGGACTTCGGCCCTGGACGGTTTTCAGACCGGCCTGCCCGACCTTGCCATCCTAGATATCAAGATGCCGCGCATGGACGGTATGGAGCTGCTTCGCCGCTTGCGGCAGAAGTCGGACCTGCCGGTGATTTTTCTGACCTCCAAGGATGACGAGATCGACGAATTGTTCGGCCTGAAGATGGGCGCCGACGATTTTATCAAGAAGCCTTTCTCACAGCGCCTGCTGGTGGAAAGGGTGAGGGCGGTGCTGCGCCGTGTCCAGCCGCGGGATTCGTCCGAAAAGCGCACGGACGGGGTTGCAAGCGTCCTGGATCGCGGATCCCTGTCGATGGATCAGGAACGCCATACCTGCACCTGGCTTGGCAAGCCGGTGACTCTGACCGTCACCGAATTCCTGATTCTCTACGCCCTGGCCCAGCGGCCCGGCGTCGTCAAAAGCCGCAACGCACTGATGGATGCCGCTTATGACGATCAGGTCTATGTTGACGATCGCACCATCGACAGCCACATCAAGCGCTTGCGCAAGAAGTTCAAGGTCGTTGATAACGATTTCGATATGATCGAGACGCTTTACGGCGTTGGATATCGATTCAGAGAGGTGTGACCGCCGGATCCCTCGACGGTCGTTTCAAGTTCGCCATGACGGCAGGATTTGAAGAGCAAAGACTGACGACGACCGCCGAGGACGCGAGCGCGCGGCCGAGCCTGGCGCGGCGCCTGCTGGTGCAGGCACCGATCCCCCACATCTTTTCCAGCCTGACACGGCGCATCATCGTCCTCAATCTTGCCGCGCTTGTGGTTCTGGTCTCCGGAATTCTGTTGCTCAACCAGTTTCGCGCCGGTCTGATCGATTCGCGGCTCTCCAGCCTGCTGATCCAGGGCGAGATCATCGCCGGCGCGGTGGCCTCGTCGGCCACGGTCGACATCGACACCATCACCATCGACCCGGAGGACCTGCTCGACCTTCAGGTCGGTCAAAGCGCCTCGCCGCTGGTCGGTCCGTTCGGCGAACTGGACTTCTCCATCAACCCCGAGCGGGTGGCGCCCGTCCTCAGGCGGTTGGTGTCGCCGACAGGGACGCGGGCGCGGATCTACGACCGCGACGGCACGCTCATTCTCGACTCCCGTCACCTCTACGCGCGCGGCCGCATTCTCCGCTTCGATCTTCCGCCGCCGGAGGCGCAGGTGGAAGCCTGGCCCGCCCGTCTGTGGCGGCGGATCAACGCCTGGCTCAACAGTCGCGACCTGCCGCGTTACGAGGAACTCGGCGGCAGCAATGGCCGTGGCTACGAAGAAGTGGTGGGCGCGCTGGAGGGGTCGGCCAGCAGCATCGTGCGCATCAACGATTCCGGCGAACTGATCGTCTCCGTCGGCGTGCCGATCCAGCGCTATCGCTCGGTCCACGGCGTTCTGCTGCTGTCGACCGAGGGCGGCGCCATCGACGATATCGTCTATGCCGAGCGGCTGGCCATCATCCGGGTCTTTCTGGTCGCCGCCGGGGTAACGATCCTGTTGTCGGTCCTGCTTGCCGGAACCATTGCCGCGCCTCTGCACCGTTTGGCCGACGCCGCCGACCGCGTCCGTAACCGCGTCAGCGCCCGTCCGGAGATACCTGATTTCAGTCGTCGCGGCGACGAAATCGGCCATCTCAGCCAAGCGCTCCGCGACATGACTGCAGCGCTCTACGACCGGATCGCGGCGATCGAGAACTTCGCCGCCGACGTTGCCCATGAGATCAAGAACCCGCTGACCTCGCTCAGGAGCGCGGTCGAGACCCTGCCGCTGGCCAAGGACGAGGGGGAAAGGGCGCGGCTCAGCCAGGTCATTCAGCACGACATCCTCCGGCTGGACCGCCTGATCAGCGACATCTCCGATGCCTCGCAGCTGGATGCCGAACTTGCGCGCTACGAAGCGGTTCGCGTCGACATGCGAGAACTGCTGAGCGTGGTCGTTGAGGTAGCCGGTGAAGCGGGCGACGGGCCGCCGCCGAAGATCTCGCTGGATTTCGCCGATGCCGGGGACGACTACGCCGTTCTCGGCCACGACAGCCGGCTCGCGCAGGTGTTCAACAATCTGATCGACAATGCCCGGTCCTTCTGCCGGCCGGGCTGCCATATCCGTGTCGCCGTGCGACGTGGCGACGACTGCGTCGAGGTCAAGGTGGAGGACCAGGGCCGGGGAATCCGCGACGACCAGTTCGAACGGATCTTCGAGCGCTTCTATACCGATCGCACCGACACCCACGGGTTTGGTCAGAATTCCGGTCTCGGGCTGTCGATCAGCAGACAGATCGTCGAGGCCCACCGTGGCAGGATCTGGGCGGAAAACATGACCAGCGCCGGAGCCTCGCCTGAGGACGAACAGGTGATCGCCGGTGCACGCTTCACGGTTCGCCTGCCTGCGGCCTGATGTCGGCGGCAATCGTTCACGCCAGCGCAGTGTTGATCCGCAGCAGGGGTGTGCTGATCCGCGGGCCATCCGGAGCGGGCAAGTCGTCGCTGCTGTTGTCGCTTCTCCACGCCGATCCCGCCGATGCCCATCTGGTTGCCGATGACCGTGCGGTCGTGACGCGCCGGGCCGAAGGCTTGTCGATGGCACCCAGCGAGGAACTCGCCGGTCTGATCGAGGTTCGCGGGCAGGGTACTTCAAACGTCCTCATACCGCCCCCGCGCCGGTCGATCTGGTTGTTGATATCCGCTCCGCGGCGGATTGCGCCCGCCTTCCCGACGCCAGCGAACGGACGGTCGATATTCTGGGGGTGAGGGTCCGGCGCGTGTTCATCGCCAGCCAGGCGGCCAACGGGCCCGCGCGGGTGGCCTTCGCGCTCGCCGAACTCGACGATCCGAGTCTGATCGCGTCGTGACGACCGGTCCTTGTCGCACTTGATTCGCCGCACCGATTGTCGTTTGTGGTTGCCTTGTTCCAACTCCCGAACGAGCCAGCTGAACGCCATGATCGGATTGGTCCTCGTGACCCACGGCCGCCTCGCGGCAGAGTTTCGCGCCGCGCTCGAACACGTGGTCGGTGCTCAGGAGCGGATGGAAACCGTCTCGATCGGTCCCGATGACGATGTCGAACAGCGACGCCACGACATCAAGGAGGCGGTCAAGAAGGTCGGTGACGGTTCCGGGGTCATCCTGCTCACCGACATGTTTGGCGGCACGCCATCGAATCTTGCAATTTCGGTGATGGAAGCGGGGGACATCGAGGTCGTTGCCGGCGTCAACCTGCCGATGCTGATCAAGCTGGCGAGTGTCCGCGGCGAGCACCCGATCGCCGAGGCGGTTGCCGAAGCCCAGGAGGCCGGCAGGAAATACATCAATGTCGCCAGTCAGGTCCTGAACAACTCGGAATGAGCGCGGCGACCTCCGGCAAGCTTGTGGCCCGCGATCTGGTGATCACCAACAAACGTGGCCTGCACGCCCGCGCTTCGGCGCGCTTTGTCCAATGCGCGGAACGTTTCGAAGCCGTTGTGTCGGTCTCGAAGGATCACATGACCGTCGGCGGAACCTCCATCATGGGCCTGATGATGCTGGCGGCGGTGCCCGGTTCGGTGATCCACGTCACCGTCGATGGGCGTGAGGCGGTTCAAGCAATGGCTGCGCTGGTCGAACTGGTGGAATCCCGATTCGGCGAAGACTCATGAGACATAAAGAAATATAGATATCCTTATTGCTATGATCGAACGGCGTCGGGTATAACCGCCGGAACGATCGCGGATCTGTGCCGCTCGAAGGAGATTGACGAATGGATGCCACCGCCGATTTTGTCGTCCACGACGCCGGACTGGCCGATTCCGGCCGCAAGGAAATCGCAATCGCGGAAACCGAGATGCCCGGTCTGATGGCATGTCGGGCCGAATATGGTGAGGCCAAGACGCTGAGTGGCGCGCGCATCGCCGGATCGCTGCACATGACGATCCAGACCGCGGTATTGATCGAGACGCTGACGGCACTGGGCGCCGAGGTTCGCTGGGCGTCGTGCAATATTTTCTCGACCCAGGACCACGCCGCCGCCGCGATCGCCGCGACCGGTGTTCCGGTTTTTGCCGTCAAGGGCGAGAGCCTGGAGGATTACTGGTCCTACACCGACCGGATCTTCCAATGGCCGGATGGCGGCCTGTCCAACATGATCCTCGACGATGGCGGTGACGCCACGATGTACATCCTGCAGGGTGCCCGCGCCGAGGAGGGCGAGGACGTGCTGTCGAATCCGGGATCGGAAGAGGAAGAGGTACTGTTTGCCCAGATTGCCAAGCGCATGGCGGCCAGCCCCGGCTGGTTCGTCAAACAGCGTCACGCGATCCAAGGCGTCACCGAGGAAACCACCACCGGTGTCAACCGCCTGTACCAGCTCATGGAAAAAGGCATCCTGCCCTTCCCTGCCATCAATGTGAATGACAGCGTCACCAAATCCAAGTTCGACAACAAATACGGTTGCCGGGAATCTCTGGTCGACGGGATCCGCCGCGGAACCGACGTCATGATGGCCGGTAAAGTGGCGGTGGTGTGTGGCTATGGCAACGTCGGCAAAGGATCGGCGGCATCGCTGCGAGGCGCCGGAGCGCGGGTGAGAGTCACGGAAATCGACCCGATCTGCGCCCTTCAGGCGTCCATGGACGGCTACGAAGTGGTCACCCTCGACGACGCGGCGGCCAGCGCCGACATCGTGATCACCGCCACGGGCAACAAGGATGTCGTGACCATCGATCACATGCGGCAAATGAAGGACATGGCGATTGTCGGCAACATCGGCCACTTCGACAACGAGATCCAAATCGCTGCGCTCAGGAACCACAAATGGACCAACGTCAAGCCACAGGTGGATATGGTCGAATTTCCCGACGGCAAACGCATCCTGCTGCTGTCGGAGGGCCGTCTTCTCAATCTCGGCAACGCCACCGGTCACCCGAGTTTTGTGATGTCGGCGAGCTTCACCAATCAGGTTCTGGCGCAGATCGAGCTGTTCACCAAAGGTGACCAGTATGACAACCGCGTCTACGTGCTGCCCAAGCATCTGGATGAACGTGTGGCGCGCCTGCACCTGGACAAACTGGGCGTCAAACTGACCACCATGTCCGACGATCAGGCATCCTATGTCGGACTGAAATCCGACGGCCCTTACAAGCCCGAGCGTTACCGCTACTGAGCGAAAAGCGGGGCGATGACGATTCGCTCGGCCACCGTTTTTGCCAAGGCGCCTTCATGGCGATTCGCCAAGCCGCTACAGTAGGGTGATTCGCGGCGACGCGTGGGGCGGTATCTTCCGCGGATCACAGCCTGGACCCATACGCCTGACCTATGCGCAGTGTGGGCCGCGGAAGGGGCTTTCGCATGCGGCGGCGGTGCGGATCATCGATTGTTTATGGTGCTTCGGCCATTGCTGTTCTGGCCTGCTTTGCGGTTGCGCTGATGGGCGCACCGCGCGCGTTGGCTCAGTCACCCGGCCCGCTTGATTTCCTCACCGCCGACGAGCTGCCGCAGCAGACCATCCTGATGGTCGCGCTGGCCGGAGCCATGATCTTTGCGGTCTTGAGCACGATTTCGTTGATGCGCGCCCGCGATCGGACCGAGGCCCTGAACGTTCGATTGCTTGAGCAGATCGGCGACCTGCAGGGCGACACCGACCGGGCCGAGGCGTTGGTCGGCGAGCCCGGCCAGCGGCTGGTCGCATGGAGCGATTCCGACGGCACGACGCTGACGGCCGGGTCGCTGCCGGTCGAAACCGGCATACCGGCCGAGGAGGCTGCGTTTCTGTCTTTCCAAAGCTGGCTCGTCGCGGAATCGGCCACACGCCTGCTCGCCCTTGTGGCTGCGCTTCGGGAACGGGGATCGCCCTTCACCGAGACGTTGCGCACCGTCGCCGGGTGCCTGATCGAGGCGCGCGGCTGGAGCACCGGCGGAACGGTTGCGGTCCGGTTTCGCGATCTCACCGGCGATCGCAAGACGCTGGCCGAGGTACAGGCGCGTTACGACCGGCTGGTCGTCCAGGTCGATGCCATGCGCGACATGTTGTCGGCCGCGCCGCTCCCGGTTTGGCTCCGCGACGGCGAAGGTCGGCTGACTTGGGTCAACCAGGCCTACGCCGCTGCGGTCGACGTTGCCGATCCGGTAGCGGCGGTGGCTGCCGGGCAGGAACTGTTCGATGCCGTCGGACGTCAGGCGATCGCTGAAGCCCACCACCGCGACCTGGTCTATGCCGGCCGGCTGCCGGCGATCGTCGGCGGCGCTCGACGGGTGTTCAATGTCGCCGATATCGTGGCCGATGAGGGCAGCGCCGGCATGGCCATCGACGCCACCGTGGCCGAGACCGCTCAGGCGGCCCTACGCCGGGAGGTCGAATTCAGCGCGCGCACGCTCGACCAGATTCAGACCGCCGTGGCGATCTTCGGGCCGGACCGGCGCATGCGTTCCTACAATGCCGCCTATCGCGGGTTGTTCGACCTCGATGCCGCATTTCTGGAGTCGGCGCCCGATGAGACCGCAGTGCTCGAGCGCATGCGCGCAAGCCGCAGGATCCCCGAGCAGGTTGATTTTCGCGACTGGCATTCGAAACTCCTGTCTGCCTATCAGTCGACCGAAGCGCAGGAATTCCAGTGGCACCTGCCCGACGGCAGGACATTGCGGGTTATCGCCAACCCCCATCCGGGCGGCGGCATGACGTGGATTTACGAGAACGTCACAGAGCGCCTCGATCTCGAAAGCCGCTACAATGCGCTGAAAAGCGTTCAGGGCGAGACCCTCGACCAGCTTGCCGAAGGGGTTGCGGTTTTCGGCTCCGACGGGCGCCTGCGGCTGTACAATCCCGCCTTCGCCGACATCTGGTCGCTCGACAATGCCATGCTGAGCGCCCTGCCGCACGTCACCGCCATCGTCGCGGCCTGCCGTGAGCCCGATGGCGACGCCGAAGTGTGGCAGCGGTTCACCGCCTCTATTGCCGGCCTCGACGAAACCCGCTCCACCCATGGCGATCGCATCCAGCGGTCGGACGGCCGCGTCATCGACTATGGCACCACGCCCTTGCCGGACGGCCAGACCATGGTGACATTCGTCGACGTCACCGATTCGGCCAATGTCGAGAAGGCGTTGCTCGAAAGGAACGAAGCTCTCGAAGCGGCCGACCGCCTGAAGAATGCGTTCATCCGGCACGTGTCGTACGAGCTGAGATCACCTCTGACGAACATTATGGGATTCGCCCAGTTGCTCACCGAAGCCCGCGTCGGTCCGCTCAACGACAAGCAGCGCGAGTATCTTTCCTACGTCCTCTCGTCGAGCGCCTCGCTACTTGCCATCATCAACGACATCCTCGATCTGACCACCGTCGACGCCGGCGTGATGGAACTCGACATCTCCGAGGTTGGGGTAGCGGCCATTGTCGAGGAAGCCGTGGCCGAACTCGCCGACCGGATCGCCGACAAGCGCATCGAGCTGGTTGTCTCGGCACCGCCCGGGCTGGGGCGGTTTGTCGTCGATGAGCGGCGCGTCCGCCAGGTTCTGTTCAATCTCCTGTCCAACGCGATCGACTATTCAGACGATGGCAGTCGCGTCGCCCTGTCCGTTGTCCGCGGCGACAGCACGGTCAACTTTGAAATTCGCGACGAAGGCGCCGGCATGCCGGACGATTTTCGGGACACAGCGTTCGAGCGCTTCTCCAGCATGCCGCGCGGCTCGTCGCGCGGCGGTGCCGGCCTGGGCCTGGCGATCGTCAAGAGCTTCGTCGATCTTCACGGCGGCACGGTCAGGATCGATTCGGTCGACGGTGAGGGGTCGACGGTGCGCATGAACCTGCCGCTGCGGCCGCGTGTTGCCGCCAACGCCGCGGAATAGCAGGCGGCGCCGTGGCGGAGGAGCCGTTCGCCATCGACCTGCCGGATGAAGCCGCCACCGAGGCTCTTGCCGCCGATCTCGCCGCCTGCCTCGTCCGCGGCGACCTCATCGCCCTTTCCGGTGGCCTCGGCGTCGGCAAGACGACCTTCGCCCGGGCCTTCCTGCGGGCGTTTCTCGATCGCGCCGAATTGGAGGTTCCCAGCCCCACCTTCACCCTGGTGCAAACCTATACCGGCCAGCGCTTCGCGATCGCGCATTTCGATCTCTACCGGCTGGCCGGCCCGGCGGAGCTCAACGAGATCGGTTTTGACGAGGCGTTTGAGGACGGTGCGGTTCTGGTCGAATGGCCCGATCGAGCGGCCGGCAGGCTGCCCGCCGATCGTCTCGATGTGACCTTCGAACTCGGCCAGGGGCGTCGGCAGGCTCTTCTGCGTGCCGGATCGGGTTGGCGGACCCGTCTCGACCGCAGTCTCGCAATCCGACGGTTCCTGGACGAACATGGCTGGCACAACGCGGCGCGGCGCCATCTTGTCGGGGACGTATCGTCGCGCCGCTACGAGCGCATCACCGGTGACGGCGGCAGCGCCGTCCTCATGGACTGGCCCCCGGGCGACCCGCCCGCGGCGCAAAGCTACCATACCCGCGCCGCCCGCGCGGTGAACGTCGACGCCTTCATCGCCGTGGCCGGTGCACTCCTCGAAGCGGGGCTGTCCGCCCCGGTGATCCGCGCCGCCGACAGAACCCGCGGGTTCCTGCTTCTGGAGGATTTCGGACGCGAGGGCATAGCGGTGGATGGCGCTGCCGTGCCCGAGCGCTACCGTGCGGCGGTGGAGGTCGTGGCCGCGATTCATACCGCGCCGCGCCCACGACAGCTTGCCATTGCCGGCGGCGGCGCCCACCTCCTCCCGCGCTATGATCGCCAGGTGATATCGGTCGAACTCGGTCTTTTCCGGGCGCACTACGCTCCGTTTCTGACCGGCCGCGAGACGACCGCCGATCTGACCGCGCGGTTCGCTTCCGTTTGGTCGCCACTCCTCGATCTGGCTTTATCGGGCGAGGCGAGCTGGGTGCTGCGCGACGTCCACTCGCCCAATCTGATGTGGCTGCCGGAGCGCCAAGGCGTCCGGCGCGTCGGTCTGCTCGATCTTCAGGACGCCCTGTTTGGTTCGGCCGCCTATGACGTCGTGTCGCTGCTGCAGGATGCCCGGGTCACCATCTCCACCGATCTGGAGGCCGACCTCAAGTCGCACTATGTCGGCTTGCGAACGGCCGCCACCCCTGATTTCGATGCGGAGGCCTTCGAGGCCGTCTACCGCATCCTCGGTACACAGCGGGCGATGAAGATCCTCGGCATCTTCGCGCGGCTGTCGGTGGAGGAGGGGCGGGACGATTATCTCGCCCATATACCAAGATTGCGTGCATATCTCGAACGCAACCTTGCCCACCCGGTTCTTTCCGATCTCGCCCTCTGGTATGAGGAACTCAATGCGCGTGTCGACCAAGCCGGCTCATGAACGTTAACCCATCGGGCTTCGCACTCAAAAGTCCACCTGCTGCGCGGCCGCGGGGGGCGATGGTCCTCGCCGCCGGGCTCGGCAAGCGCATGCGACCTCTCACCGTGACCACACCCAAGCCGCTGATCGAGGTGCGCGGGCGGGCACTGATCGATTACGCACTCGACCGCCTGCATCGTGCCGGTATCGGCAAAGTGGTGGTCAACGTTCACCATCTGGCGGAACTCGTGCAGGTTCACGTCGCTCGGCGAGCCAACCCTGCGGTCGAGTTCTCCGATGAGAGCGATCGTCTGCTCGACACCGGCGGCGGCATCGCCAGAGCCTTGCCGCAGTTTGGCGATCAACCGTTCTACCTGCTCAATTCCGATTCCTTCTGGATCGAAGGCGTCTCGCCCAACCTCGATCTGTTGGCCGATAGCTGGCGCGAAGACGCCATGGACGGCCTCGTGCTGGTATGCCCGACGGTGCAGGCGATCGGCTACAGTGGTCGGGGAGATTTCCTTCTCGATCCAGCCGGCCGCGTGCGGTGGCGGCCCGAGCGCGACGTCGCTCCCTTCGTCTATGCCGGCGCGGCGATCCTGCATCCACGGCTGTTCGATGATTGTCCGCCCGGGCCATTTTCGCTGAATGTGCTGTTCGCCAAGGCGATCGAAGCCGGCCGGCTGTTCGGCGTCCGCCTCGACGGCGTGTGGTTTCACGTCGGCACGCCGGGGGCTATCGCAATAGCGGAGCTGACCATCGCCGACAGCGCCGCGTGAGGAGAATGAGCGCGCCGCGGACGGGCTCGGCCGTCTTCACGATCCCCGCCGGACTTCCCTTCCTGCCGATTCTGGCCGAGGCACTGCTCGACGGCCGCTTGGTGACTTTGGATCGTTCCGATCCGATTGCGCTCGCCGATGTCACCGTTTACCTGCCGACCCGCCGCGCGGTTCGGTCCTTTCGCGACGTGCTCTTCGAGCGGCTGGGCGGCGAGGCGGCGATCCTGCCGCGGGTTCGGCCGATTGGCGATGTCGACGAGGATGAGCACCTGCTGGCTCCCTCCGCCGGCCCGATCGACGACCTCGCCATCCTGCCGGAATCGGTCCCGGCGCTCGGTCGGCGGCTGGCGCTGACGCGCTTGACGCTGGCCTGGGCGCGCGCCGTTCGACGCGATGCGCTCGGCCTCGCCGATGATGAGACGCTCGCGATTCCCGCTTCGGCCGCCGACGCCGCCCGCCTCGCGGCCGATCTTGCCAGGCTGATCGACGACGTTGAGACCGAAGGGGTGTCATGGCCGGCCATCGGTGCGCTCGCGCAGAGCGACCATGCGCGTTACTTCCAGATCACGCTGGATTTTCTACAGATCGTTTCAACCCGCTGGCCCGCCTATCTGGCGGAGATCGGCCGTAGCGATCCGGCGGCCCGGCGCGACCGGCTGATCCGCGCCGAGGCAAAGCGGCTGATCGATGGGGTGGCGAGGGGCCCGGTCGTCGCCGCCGGTTCGACCGGCACCATTCCGGCCACAGCCGAACTGTTGTCGGCCATCGCCCATTCGCCGTCCGGCGCCGTGGTGCTTCCCGGGCTCGACCGGACGCTCGATGCGGTTGGCTGGGCGGCGATCGATGACCTGACCCAGACCACGGCCGTCCACGGCCATCCGCAATTCGGCCTGAAGAAGCTGATCGCCGCAATCGGCATCTCCCGTGATGAGATTGTCGAGCTGGCGCAGCCTACCGGCGACGCCGAGGAGCGCGCGGTGTTGATGTCCGAGGTCATGCGGCCGTCGGAAACCAGCGATGCCTGGGGGGCCGGGTTCCCACCATTGTCGGCGGCCATGGCGCTCACCGGATTCGACCTGGTGATCGGCCGCAACGAACAGGAGGAGGCAGCGGCGATCGCGGTGGCCATGCGGGAGGTCGTCGAGGAGCCCGGTCGTACGGCGGCCTTGGTCACGCCCGAGCGGGCACTCGCACGACGGGTGGCGGCCGAACTCGCGCGCTGGAATCTCGACGTCGACGATTCCGCCGGCGTGTCGCTCGACCGCGAACCGGTGGGGGTGTTCTGCCGTCTGTTGGCGGCCTGCCTGGTGCCGGCGCCAGGTCCAGCCGCCCTGGTGGCGCTGCTCAAGAGCCCGCTGGCGGTGTTCGGCATGCCCCCGCGCGATGCCCGGCGCGCCGCCCAGGCGCTTGAAATGGCCTTGTTTCATGGGGATCGTTTCGCTGGCGGTATGAACTTTCTTGAACCGGCTCTGGACCGCGCGCGGGCGTCGCTGAAGGACCGCGCCGCCGGCACCAGGCCAGTGCCGGTGGCGAGGCGATGCCTGGCCGATCGTGACTGGCAATTGGCCGGGCAATTGGCCAAACGCCTGGAGGCCTGCTTTGCTCCGCTCGCCCGATTGTCCGACGGACATGGCGGCGCGCCGCCGGTGGCGGAGACAACCCGTGCCCTGACCGAAGCGCTTCGCATGGCCGCCGGCGAACCCGGCGGCCAGGACGGCCACCTTTGGCGCGGCGCCGGCGGTGAGGCGTTGGCCCGCCTGTTAAGCGGGCTGAGCGAGGAGGTGGAGGCCGGCGAGCTGGCGGTGCCGCTGGAGCAGTACGAGGCCTTTCTCGGCGCGCTGATGGCTGACGTGGCCGTGCCGCGCGAGCCCGGCGGCGACCCCCGTCTCCACATCTGGGGCACATTGGAGGCGAGGCTGCAATCGGTCGATCTGCTGATTCTGGGTGGCCTGGATGAGGGCGTCTGGCCGGCTGCCACGCGCACCGATCCGTGGTTGTCGCGGGCCATGCGGAGCAAGCTTGGATTGGCCCCGCCGGAACGGCGCCTCGGCCTGGCGGCCCATGATTTCGTGCAGGGGATCGCCACCCCGCGCGTCATCTGTACGCGGGCGGAAAAGCGCGCAGGCGCACCGACCGTCGAAGCGCGCTGGCTCCAGCGGCTGCGTGCCGTGGTCGGTCAGAACGGGCTCCGGCAGCCATCGCAACGCGGCAACCGTTTGATCGCGCTGGCGCGGCTGATCGATCAACCGGCCAGGACCGCGCCGGTCAGCCAACCCGCACCGAAGCCGCCGGTGAGGTTTCGGCCTCGCAAGCTCCGCGTCACCGAGATCGAAACGCTGATCCGCGATCCCTACGCGGTCTACGCAAAACGGGTGCTGGGCCTGGAACCGTTTGAACCAATCGGAGCCAGGCCCGATCGTGCGCTTCGCGGCATCATGTTTCACCACGCGCTTGGCACCTTCACCGACGCATGGGACGGCCCGTTCGACGCCGCCGCCGAGGCACGGCTGATCGCGATCGCCGAGGCAATCCTGGCCGACATTTCCGACATTTCCGAAACCCACGCCATTTGGTCGGCCCGTTTCGCGGCCATCGCCCATTGGTTTGTCGGCTGGGAGGCCGGCCGTGACGGCACCGTCGGCGAACGAGGGGCCGAGATCGATGGCGATCTGGAAATCGCTGCGCCCGCCGGTGCAGTCACACTGGTCGGTCGCGCCGACCGCATCGATGTGATGGGCGACGGGACGCTGGCGATCTACGACCACAAGACCGGCTCACCGCCGAGCGAGCGCCAGGTGTTCGCCGGCCTGACGCCGCAAATGACCCTGGAGGTGGCGATGGCAAGGTCGGGGGCCTTTGGCGAGGCGCTGGCCGGCCGCAGCGTCAGCGAACTCGCCTGGCTCGCCCTGGGCAAGGTCGGACGCGGCGAGCCCTATACCAACGCCGTGCCCAGGGACCAGACCGCCGACGCCATGGGCCAGCGCGCGCTCACCCTGCTGAGCGAACTCGTCGCCTCCTATGACGATCCCGGACGCGGCTACCTTTCGCGTGCCCGGCCGATGCTCGAACGCGCCCGTTTCCGTGGCGACTACGATCATCTGGCGCGGGTTCAGGAATGGTCGCTCCTGGAATCGGACGACGACTTCAGGTGAGCCCGGCCCCCGATAACGGACGCGCCGCGTCCCCCGCCGGCCCACCGGTCCAGGCAACGGATCCGCTGGTCTCGGCCTGGGTGTCGGCCAATGCCGGCTCGGGCAAGACCTATGTTCTGGCCCGCCGTGTGATCCGATTGCTGCTCGGCGGTGTCGAACCGGGTCGGATTCTGTGCCTGACCTTCACCCGCGCAGCGGCGGCCGAAATGGCCGCTCGGGTGTTCGGCGAATTGTCGCGATGGGCGGTCATGGACGACGCTGCGCTGGCCGCTGAGATCGCCGAGGTCGACGGCCGGCAACCATCCGAGCAGCTTCTCAGCGATGGGCGGCGACTGTTTGCGCGCGCGCTCGACACTCCCGGCGGTCTGAAGATTCAGACCATTCACGCCTTCTGCGAACGCCTTCTCCATCAATTTCCGTTCGAGGCCAATGTCGCCGGACGATTCGAGGTCCTGGAAGATATCGCCGCCCGCGCCCTGCGCGACGAAGCGCGGCGACTGGCCTGGGTACGGGCGGCGCGCGAACCGCGTTCGGTGCTCGGTCGGGCGCTGGCCACGGCCCTGGCCCATGCCAGCGATTTTGTCCATGAGGCGTCGATCATCGAGTTCGTCGAACGGCGCGATCAGCTGCGCCTGTGGATCGACCGGTTCGGATCGCTGGAGAGGGCGATTGCAGGTCTGATCGGCGAACTCGGCCTTGTCGAGGGCGAGGATGCGGTCTCGATCCGCGCAAGATTTGTTTCGGAAGCCGGGTTCGGCCGCGACGACACCGCCCGTCTGCATGAGCTGCTGGGTTCCGGCGGCAAGCGCGACCGTGCTGCCGCGGCCCGACTGGCCCCGGTTGTTTCGGCGACCAACGCCGATCTCCGCGCCGAGGCCTGGCTGTCGTTCTTCACCACCAAGTCCGGCGATTTCCGCGTAGCCGAGCAGTTGGTGTCGAAAGGTGTGTGTGAACGATGGCCCGACCTGACCGACCTTCTGACGGCCGAGAGCACCCGGCTGGAGGGTCTCGTCGATCGCCTGCGGCTGGTCGAGTGCTATGAGTCCAGCGCCGCCATGATCCGCCTCGCCGACGGGGCGATCACCGAATATGCAGGCTTGAAGCGCCGCCGTGGGGTGCTCGATTTCGAGGATCTGGTTGTGAAGACGGCGGCGTTGTTGTCCCGTGCCGACGCCTCGGCCTGGGTTCACTACAAGCTCGACCGCGGCCTCGATCACATCCTGGTCGACGAGGCCCAGGACACCAATCCGCGGCAGTGGCAGGTGGTGGAGGCACTGGCGGAGGAATTCTTCGCCGGCGAAGGCGCCAGCGAGGCGGTCCGTACGGTTTTCGCCGTGGGTGACGAGAAACAGTCGATCTACTCCTTTCAGGGCGCGGTTCCGGCCTGGTTCGGCGAGATCCGCAAGCGGCTGCGGGAGCGCGCCGAGGGTGCCGGTTATGGCTGGCACGATGTTCGGTTGCATGTCTCCCACCGCTCCACGCCGGCCGTTCTGTCGGCGGTCGACCAGGTGTTCGCGCGGCCGGAGGTCCACGACGGCGTCACCTTCGGGGCGGGTGCGCCGGTGCACGAGGCCGCACGGCGCAACCAGCCGGGCAGGGTGACGATCTGGCCGCAATTCGAACCGCCCGACAAACCGCAACCCGACGACTGGGCCACACCTCTGGACCATCTCGGTGAGGCAAGTCCGGAAATCATGCTGGCGACCAGGATCTCCGACACCATCGCCGGCTGGCTGCGGGACGGCGAACGGCTCGAGGCGACGGGGGAGTCGATTCGGGCGCGCGACATCCTGATCCTGACGCGCACCCGCGGTGCCCTCACCGAGGCGATCAACCGCAGGCTCAAGACTCGCGGGGTCCCCATTGCCGGCATCGACAGGCTGGCCTTGACCGAGCACATCGTTGTCATGGATCTGCTGGCGCTCGGCCGAATCGTGCATTTGCCGCAGGACGATCTGGCGCTCGCCGCGGTGCTGAAGAGCCCGCTGATCGGATTGGATGACGAGGCGTTGTTTACGATCGCCCATGACCGCCATGGTGCCCTGTGGAGCGCGCTGACCGATCGCGAGGATGATCCGCAACTGGCGGCCGCCGCGGCCCGCCTGAGCAGCTGGATGCGGGCGGCGCAGGAACTTGGACCGCACGCGTTTTACTCGCGCGTGGCCGCCTCCGATGGCGGTCGGCGAGCCTTTCTGGAGCGGCTGGGCCCCGAAGCCGATGACGTGCTCGACGAGTTTCTGTCGCTGGCGCTGAACTATGAACGCGCCAACGTCCCCACCATCCAGGGCTTCGTGTCCTGGTTGGCCGAGGCCGAGGCCGAGGTCGAGGTCAAACGCGATGCCGATACCGAGCGCGACCAAGTGCGGGTGATGACCGTGCACGGCGCCAAGGGGCTCGAGGCCGGCATCGTTTTTCTCGTCGATAACGGCTCCCAGCCGGTCCACCCCAGCCACGATCCGCGCTTGCTCGCCCTGTCCGACGATGCCGATCCGCTGTCACCTTCCGCACTGGTATGGAATCGCAGCAGCAAGGTTCTGCCGCGCCGGGTCAGGGCGAGCCTGGAATCCTGGCGCGAACGGGCGCGGCGGGAATACCGCCGCCTTCTCTATGTCGGCATGACCAGGGCGCGTGACCGCCTGGTGGTGTGCGGCATGGTGAAACGCACCAGCGACCGCGAGGGCGGGTGGCACGCCCTGGTTCGCCAGGCGCTGGAGCCGGAATGCCGTCGGATTGAGGACGATGACGGCTGGACGGTGCTGGAGTGGTCGGATGAGGACGGTGTGGCGGCCCCGCCGTCGACCGAGGCCGCCACCATGGCGCCGGTGATCACCGCGCCGCCCTGGCTCGGCCGCCCGGCGCCGCCGCCCGAGCGCGCGATCGTTCGCGTGACCGCCTCATCGGCCCTTGAGCCGCCCCGCACGGCGCGTGCCGGGCCCACCGATGGCGGGACCGGCATCTCGCCGCTTGACCGTGGCCGGGTGGTGCATCGGCTGCTGCAGTCGCTGCCCGATCGGCGAGCGGGCGATCGTCGCCACACGGCCCAGGCATGGCTGAACCACATTGCCCCCCAGTGGCCGTCCGACGAACGGATCGCAACGGTCGAGCAGGTCCTGGCAATCCTCGACGACCCGGCCTTCGCGCCGGTATTTCTCCCCGGCAGCCGCGCCGAAGTCGACATTGCCGGTCGCGATGGTGCCACTCTCGTCAGCGGGCGCATCGACCGCCTGACGGTGACCGACGACCATGTCCTCATCGTCGACTACAAGACCAACCGCGTGGTGCCGGAACGCATCGACGATGTCGACGATGTCTACATTGGTCAACTCGCTCATTACTGCCGAATCCTTGGCCGGATCTATGCGACAAGGACGGTGGAGGCCGGCTTGTTGTGGACCAGCGGCCCGGTCCTGATGACAATTCCCGAAGACGTGATCGCCGATGTGAGTTTGGCTCCGGACGGCGCTTAACGGCGGGGAATCGTAGACTGTCCCGCGTCGCTTCCGGTGCGCCAAACCCGTCCGGCTTGACTCGCCCCGATCACCACCTAGGTTCGGATCACTTCCTTCAACCGCCCGAGGCGCGACATGCCAGCAACTGTAACCGATGCGAATTTCGAACAAGACGTCCTGAAATCATCCGACCCGGTCGTGGTGGATTTCTGGGCGGAATGGTGCGGACCCTGCCGTATGATTTCCCCGGCGCTCGAAGAGATCGCCACCGAGATGGAAGGCAAGGTCAAGATCGCCAAGCTCAATGTTGACGAGAATCCCAACATCACGATCAAATACGGCGTTCGCTCGATCCCGACCCTGATCATGTTCAAGGACGGCGAACCGATGTCGATGCAGGTTGGCGCCGCGTCCAAGAGCAAGCTTTCGGAGTGGATTTCCGGCGCGATCTAAACTTCGCTCCGGGACCGAAACGATTTGGGGGGGAGCCGTCGGCTCCCCTCTTTTTTGGTTTCGACCCTGCGCACGAACATTGCCGCTGAGACCGCCATCATGACTGATGAAGCGGGCCAGAATAGGTACATCGGTGAGGTGTTCGCCAGCCACGAATTTGTCCGCCACGGCGCGCTGGCGAATACGTGCGCGACGACGTTCACACCAACACGATCGAAGGCGATTCAGCACCTTCAAGCGCAGTATGCGCGGCGTCTACCAGCATTTCAGCGAGGCGCACCTGCACCGCTATCTGGCGGAGTTCGATTTCCGCCACAACAACCGGTCAGCACTTGGCATTGAGGATCAGGCAAGGGCTGGTCGGGCGCCTGAAGGCATTAGCGGCAAGCGTCTGACCTACCGGCGGTCTTACTGAGGCTGAGGGCTACCAAAAACCGGTACAGTTTGCAGCTCCGCTGTGGAAAGGGTTGTTTCGGAGGCGTAATAACCCTTGATTCGTCTAAGGAATCCACTTATAACTTATGGCTGGCAGTCATGCGCCGGGATATCCCAGAGCGTTCGCAAGATCGCAGGCGAGAGATCGCAATCATGGGCCGGGGGGCTGCCACTTTCATTCAAACAACGCGATGAATCGGCCTTGTTCGTCGGTTAGGCCACAATCCTCTGGTTTGGGAACAACCTTAACGCCGTAACTCAGATAGTTACCCCTTCTTTCGTAGGTGATGGGCTTAAGAATTTCAGCATAGCGGGGCTCGCAATTGCCGTAATGATTGGGCTCCACACCTGCGGCAAAAGCTGACGCAGTAGCGTCGGCAAGTTGGAGGCTCGCGCTGGTTGAGTGATCTTTGGCATCCACGGCGTCTATGTCGATGACCGACCAGTGGATCTGAATGTCTTTATCGTCGGACGATTCCAGCCGGTGCAGGTAGTCCCTGAAATCGCTGTACGACATACCGCCGCGACGAGAGAATGTTATCGCTACCCTGCCATCGCCTTCGGGCACTCGCGGCCTTAGGTCCCTGCAAAGCCAAGACAGGCGCTCTATGAGGTAGCGCGTCATATAGAAATAAAGCTGGTTCTTTTCGACGTATATGCCCGTTGGTATGGGCCTCTTCGCCGCCAAAACACTTATTGCCCGCAATGGCTTGGAGGCAATGACGTTCGCTGCAACGACACGTTGGTTGTGGTTCAGGGTGGCGAAATGCAGTTCGCGGCTCTTTTTCTCAGGCATCTGGCCCATGATTTCATCGCGCCATGCAACAGAGTCCAAAGTATGGGTCTGGCGGAACAAACAGGCTGATATGACAAGCCACATTGTTGCGCCGCCCTGCTTCCCAGGCACGCGAAACTTGTCCAGTCCGTCATCCCCAGACTCGTCGATGAATGCTAGGTAGCTGTAACTCATGACATTGGAGCTTTAGGTTTGGCCCATAAGGTACGAAAGGACAACCAGCGGCGAAAATTCATGACTGCCTGTCAAACGGCTTTCAATATTGACCCCCGATCGGCGTGCAAAATTGACTCCCCTGAGCGGCACGGCGGAGGTTGTCCCGGTAGTCAATAGGGGGGGTACCTGTTGACCCACCGGGGCAACCGGGCCGCAGGCACGGCCGGCGGCGGCTCAGGAGCGGTTCTTGAAGCGCCAGCTCTCGTTGCCGGTCTCGATGATCTCGCAATGATGGGTGAGACGGTCGAGCAGGGCTGTGGTCATCTTGGGGTCGCCGAAGACGGATGGCCATTCGCCGAAGGCGAGGTTGGTGGTGATGACGATAGAGGTGCGCTCGTAGAGCCGGCTCATGAGGTGGAAGAGCAGCTGCCCGCCGGCCTGGGCGAAGGGCAGGTAGCCGAGTTCGTCGAGGATGACGAAGTCGCGGCGTACAAGCTGATCTGCGGTGCGGCCCTGGCGTCCGGCGCGGAGCTCGGCCTCGAGGTGGTTGACCAGGTCGACGACGTTGTAGCAGCGGCCCCGGGCGCCCTTGCGGATGCAGGAGCGCGCGATGGCGACGGCGAGATGGGTCTTGCCGGTGCCGGTGCCGCCGACCAGCACGATGTTGCGCTTGCCCTCCAGGAAGCCGCCGCCGGCGAGCTCCTGGATCAGGGGCTCGTTGACTGGCGAGGCGGCGAAGTCGAAGTCGGCCAGCTCCTTGGCCGTTGGCAACCTGGCGGACGCCATCTGGTACTTGATCGAGCGCGCCGTCTTGTCGGCGATCTCGACCTGCAGCAGCGTACCGATGATCTGCTGCACCGGATGACGACGCTTGAGCCCGTCGGCAAGGATGTCGTCGTAGGCGGCGCGCATGCCCGCGAGCTTCAACGCCGTCATCATCGCCAGCACCTCATGACGCTCCATGACCGGCCTCCCTCAGGCGATCGTAGCGCTGACAGTCGGCCACCGGCCGGTGGCGAAGCTGCAGGCCCTCGGGCGTCGGGATGGTCGCCGGCGGTGCCGGCTGGCACTGCCGGGCGAGGATGTTGAGCTCGACGTCGGCGCTGCAGGCGCCGCAGTCGAGCGCCTCGGCACAGGCCGCCTCGACCGCCTCCAGCCCGTCCTCCTGAACCGCCGCGAGGATCCTCACGAACTGCCTGTCACCGTCGTCGCAACCCGTCAGCCGGGCCCGTATGCGGCCGAGCGCGCCGGGCAGTTGCCAGCCCTTGAAGGGCGCGCCATTGCGCAGCGCGCCGGGCTTCCTCGTCAGGATCGGCACGTAGTGCCACGGATCGTAGGCGACCTGGCCGCGCCCGAAGCTGCGGGGATGCTCGGCGACGGTCTCGCCGTCCTGGCGGATGACGATCCGATCGGCGTAGGCCCGCACGTCGACCGGCCGCCCGACGGCACGGGCGGCGACGCTGTAGTGGTTGTTGTCGAAGCGCACCAGACAGGTCTTGGACACCGCCACCTCGGTGGCGTGGAAGCCGTCGAAGGGGCCGCGATAGGCCATCAAGAAGGGCCGCTCCTCCTCGAACACCTGCCACACCGTCTTGCTCTCGATCGTCGGATGCGGCCGCTTCTTGGCGTCCTCGATACACCGATCCATCAGCCACTCGTTGATCTCGACGTAGGAGCGGCCCCGCGGGATGGGCACGAACAGGCGGCCGCGGACGTCACCCACCTGCCTCTCGACCTGCCCCTTCTCCCAGCCCGCACCCGGAGTGCACGCCACCGGCTCCACCAGATGGTGGGAGCACAGCTCCAGAAAGCGCCGATTGTAGGCGCGCTCCTTGCCGACGAAGACCATGCTCACCGCCGTCTTCATGTTGTCGTAGATGCCCCGCCGGCAGACCCCGCCGAAGAAGTGGAAGGCCCGTTCGTGCGCCTCGAACACCATCTCCTGGCTCTCGCGCGGGAAGATCTGAACCAGCTGCATGCGGCTGTAGCAGAGCCGCATGTGCGCCGCCTTCACCTTGGTCGTCACACCCGACAGGCGCGCGTACTCGTGGCTCCAGTCGAACTGGTAGGCCTCGCCGGGATCGAAGCTCAGCGGCACAAAACCCTGCGACGGCGACAACAGCCGCCACCGCCGACGCCAGGTCCTGGCGTAGCGGCGCACTGCGTCGTAGCCGCCGCCATAGCCCAGAGCCGCAAGGTCTTCATGAATCCGCAGCAGAGACAGCCGATCCCGGCGCGGCCTCTTCTCGTTGGCCTCCAGCTGGCGCTCGAGCTCATCCACCCACGGCCCAAGCTTCGGCATCGGCTGGATCTTGCGCTCGTAGCTGTACGAGGTCTCATCGCCCCGCACCACCTTGCGCACCGTGTTCTTCGAAACCCTCAAATCCCGGGCGATCTTCTTGATCGGAACGCCCCTCACCAGATGATCCCGACGTATCCGTGCGATCGTCTCCACAACCAGCATCTCCCCCACCTCGTCTGTCCAAACAACGAGGTGTGTTAAAAATCACAAAACCAGGGGGGTCAATTTTGGACGCCGATTACCCCACCAAGGGGGTCAATATTCCACGCCGATCAACACCCACGGCGTCAGATGTCCATGTTGCTAGGCTCGGGATCAACGCGAAGAAGTGCATCTCGCCAAAGCCATCAGTACTCTCGGCCGCTCGGTATCGATCGCACATATACCGACCACAATTCGGACGAATGACTGATGAACGCGCGGCCGAGATAAATCATGTCTTCGACCTGAAGAGACGCCATGGGGTTTGCAAAACCGCAGAGTGGTTCTCCGATTTCATTGGTCGACATTGCATAGGGCGCCATTGCCCCCGCGAGCCCTTTTACTCCGCCGACCGCGTGCAACATTTATGTTTCATTTAACACGAATGTTCGCTATGGTATGGTCGTGAACTCGAAGGAACTCAAAAAGCACCTCGCCAAGCAGGGCTGCCGGTTCGAAACGCAGGGCGGCGGGTCCGGTCATATCTGGGCAATGAAGGGAAACCGCCGGACGATTTTGCCGATGCATGGCAGCCGGAAAGAGTTGCCGAAGGGGACGGTGAACAGGATATTGAAGGACTTGGGACTGAAATAATGGGCCACTGGTATCGACTGAAGCTCGAACCCGACGAGGAGACCGGCAACATCGCCGTGGACTCGCCCGACTTTCCGGAACTGCACTCGTTCGGCGAAACCGAGGCCGACGCCCTGCACTGGGGGCTTGATGCAGTCCTGGAGGTTCTGGCGGGCCGCATGCACTATCACGAGGACATCCCCCCTCCCCGTGCCAGGCGCCCGCGTGGTCGCGCGGTTGAGCTTCCCCTGCAGACCTACCTCAAGGTCGCGCTGTATATCGCGATGCGGGAGGCGGGCATCAGCAACTCGGAGCTGGCTCGCCGCCTCGAGGTACACCGCCCGCAGGTCAACCGGCTCTTCCGGCTCGACCACAATTCCCGCATCGGTCAGCTCGAGGCCGCGTTCAAAGCCATCGGCGTGCCGCTGTCGATCGAGGCGAGCCTGCCGAGCGAGGCGCGGAAGCGTGCTCCGAAGGTTCAGTCTTACAAGATCGCGACATCGGGGCCCCCGATAATCCGGCATGAAGCGGTCCACGCGTTGCCCCACCGCGAGGCGATCAGTGGCCGCTTCAAAAAGGCGTCCGCGCCAAAGCGCAAAAAGACCTCTGCCTAGCTATTTCAGCACTTCGCAAGTGACGCGCGCATAGAGACTGATGACGTTGAAACTCGACGTCGTCGCGACAGCGAGTGATTTTCAATCAGGGCAATCAGATCGCCGCTGTCCACCAAGTAGAAGCGAGCGACAAATCCGTGCTATCCAGAAACTTCGTCTTGGCGTGATCTTTGTGCGCCCCAACCACGATCAGCTGTGCGAAACCGCGACTTCTGAGTTCTATTCTGGCGGCATCGACCAACTCAGCGCCAACGTCGGACCATCTGTCGGGCGCAACAACACAAAAATCATCAACCAGGGCAGTAGGCCCTCCTGGTTGGTAAACAGGCGGCGTAGAAAGTTCGCGTGCTATCAAGAATCCAACGATCGTCTCATCTTCTTCAGCGACCAAGCTCACATTGTTCAAATCCAAGAAAAGTTGACCAAACCATTCGACACTTGAACGAGCGGAGTTGGTTGCTTTCTTCCAAAACCGCGGTTCGTACTTTTCGTACATGAGGCGTCGGCGCTCGACAAGTTTGACACACTCGGTGACATCTCTCGTTGTGGCTTGGCGAATGATCATAAGAGCGCTGTGGCGGCCCTGACTGTTCTATTCATGGTTATTCATAGGACAGTTTAACACACCTGCGGATCGGGTTGCGGTTGTGACGAACACCGGTAAGTCCATCGAAGATATCGTTGGCTGAGGAAAATTGCACAGGAGAAGGGCGTCGGTATTCCGGCCCAATGATGGCGTGGCAAATCACGGCGCGGGTGGCGCGGCATTCATCGGCAAGGATGGAACGGCGACCCCGTGATCATGGCGACTGGGACTGGAAACCCCGCAAATCCCTCGCCAACGCCTCATGTCTTGGCATCAAAATTTGCCTCGCCGACAAGGATCGACAACTGTACCACTCTCGACCTCCCATCTCGGGGATGCCGGATAAGACGGAGAATTTCAGCATGGCACGCGTTCGCGACATTGAAATCGATGAAGTTCCGGATGACGTGAAGCCTATCTACCGGCGTTTTGCGGAAGAGTATGGCCCGTTCCTGAACCAAGTGAAGGTATTCGCACATCGGCCCTCGGCCCTGAAGCATATCCAAGGATTGCTGCTCGACCTTGCTGATGAGGCTGTGCTGCCCAAGCGTTATTTGGAGATCGCACTGGTCGTTGTCTCAAAGCTTAACGAGTGCGCCTATTGCGTTGCCCATCACGCGCCACGATTGGCCGACCAGGGGCTGGATGCGCAGACGGTCGCAAACATTCTGGAACCCGATTGTCCTGGTCTTGATGCCGTCGACCGGCTGGTGCGCGATTATTCGGTGGAAGTGACCGAGCGGCCACAATATATGCGCGACGCAATGTTCGAGGACCTGAAGCAACACTTCAGCCAAGAACAGATCGTTGAACTCACCCTACGCATAGCGCTCTGCGGCTTCTTCAACCGGTTCAATGACGCCTTGCAGATCGACATCGAGGAAGGCGTCGTCGAGCACATGCTGGCCAAGGGCGGACGCCGGGAAGACCTGCCCGACCCGCAGCGCTCGGCTCCTGCGGAAGGCTAGGCGTGTCCGGACGGGGCGGCCGTATTGGTTTGATGGTGCCGACCGGCAACACCGCTATGGAGCCCGAGTTCGATCGTATGGCTGCGAACGATGTCTCGGTCTACTGCTTCATCGGGTAATTCGATGATCTTCGGATGCCTCTAACGACGGGATAAGGTCGCCGACCAACCCGCTGGCCGGGACCAGGTTTGGCGGTCGGCAGTCGGCTTTCACCACGCGGATCGGATGTTTGGGCGCCCGGGGACAAAAGCCGCCGGCCCTGCGGCGTGTCGATCAGTTGAACGCCGTGTCATGATGGTTGCTCCCTAGCATGCCGTACGACGTCATTGCCCACGCGATCTGGCATGGCGGCAGCGCCAGACCTCAAATCTGCCCGGCGGCGGCGACCGCCCGTTTCAGCGCTGCGCCGCCATCGCCCATACGCCCGTTGCCCGGCGTATCATGGTAGGTGAACAGATTGTCCGTCGGCCAATCGAGGATCCTGCGCCAGTTGGCGGCAACCCGCTCGGCATCAGCCACCGGCCGCGGCTTGGAAACGATCTTCACCTGGTCCGGCTTGAAGGCCAGACGCGTCGGAAAACCCAGGCCGGCGACGTGTTCGCGGGTCAGCAGCCAGCCAAGGTTCTCGCCGCCAAAACAGGTATGGGTCGGTCTGTGGCACAACCACAATTCATCGGTCGGATCGTCGGGGCGCTGAAACAACAACGTCTTGATCAATAGAAACCGCGAATCTTCGGCGCCTTCCTTCGGGGTCAGCACTTCCCTGAAGGCATTGATGCCGTCGAAATTGACGAAGTCGACCTGTCCCCTGAACTGCGGCAGGGGATCCTCGGTGTCGAGCGTGCCAAATCGCGGCGAGTCGGCCAGCGCCTTACCGGTTCGAAGCCGCGGGATGCGGGTCGGACCGACCAGCACGCGGGCCTCGGGCAGCGCGTCATGCCATTCGGACAGATACAAGCTGTGGCCGCCCCCCGGCGAAACAAGATAGCGCACCGTCAGACCGGTGGAACCGGCGACATCGTGAACCTTGGGCAACACCACCGGGTCGACCGCGTTGACCACCACCAGCACCGGTTCGCCTTCCCGGCTTTCATCGTTCAGACGAAAAATCAGACAGCGGTTGTTGATCTGTGGGGCAAAACTCGACGTCCCCGGCCGGTGCCGGGTTGCGATGATCCAGAAACCGGGTGCAACTTCGGCCACTTGGTCCCAGGCTTCGCGCTCCATGTGCAGGGTTTCAGGTTGGCTCATCACAGGTCTCCGGTCGTCAGGCCTCGTCCATCGGCGGGACCGCGGCTCGAGCGGGCGCGATCACGGCGCCGATGGTGGTGTGCTGATGGCGCTCCAATCCAACTGGCCGGCCCAGCTGGCCAGGCTGTGCCAGGTCACCTCGGGAAACTCGCGCCGCAGTCCGGCGATATCGGCCGAGTACCCGACGCGATCGAACCATTCGAACGTTCGGGCGATGTCCTCGGACCGGGCCCGGACGGTTTCCATCGGCAGTGCGACATAGTCGATACTGCGACCGGAAGCGGCGGCCAGCACCGCCGCGGTCTCGGTTCCGTCAAGGTCGTCACCGGCGATGTCGAACCGTTTGCCGAACACGCTTTCGCGCCGCTCGATCAGCCGTGCACCGAACTCGCCGATATCGACAGGGCGATCTGTTGCAGCTTGCGGTCGGCCGGCATGGCCATGGCAAGCTTGCCCTCCAGCAG
This sequence comes from uncultured Bauldia sp., assembly GCA_963663975.2. Taxonomy (GTDB): domain Bacteria; phylum Pseudomonadota; class Alphaproteobacteria; order Rhizobiales; family Kaistiaceae; genus JANQRX01. The sequence continues at coordinate 1,110,315 of CAXXRA010000015.1, forward strand.
CGGCGCGACCGCCCACGGAGCAACGTGGTTTTCCATGAAAAACACCGGCGCGCTGATGGTGTACGCGGCGCCGGAGGCGACGAGGTGGCGTTCGACGGCGTATTTGCTGTCGAAATGGGGGATGCCGGTGTCCTGATCGGCCGATCCAACCGATGAATAGACAATATGACCGACACCGGCGGCCGTGAACGCATCGATGGCGTGCCGGCCGTGCTCCGTCTCCGCGGCGGTGCCGGCCTCGAACGAGGTGCTCATGAGATAGGCGGAATCGACGCCATCGGCAGCGCGCCGCAGAGACTCCTCGTCGGTGAACTCACCACGAACGACCTCCACACCCTTGTCGGCCAGGCGTTGTGCGGCGGCGCCGTCCGGGTTGCGGGTGAGCGCTCGCACACTGTGCCCGTCGCGATGAAGGACGTCGGCGACCGCACCACCCTGCTGGCCGGTGGCGCCGGTCACCAGGACTTTGAGTTTGCTGGACATGGGTGTTTAGGCTCCGTTGCTAGTGGTGCCAAACGCTGTACCGGCCGGCTGGGGGGAGACACGATCTGACGATAACAGGAGCGTAGCGCACCTCGCCTTGCGTCTACCTCTTGAGTAAGTCAGGCCCTCATGCGCGTATCGAAAGAGCCGGTATGAAACCCCTGCCTGCCATCGCCATGGCGCTGGCCATGACGGCCAGCCTCGGCACCGCGGCCGTCTCTCCGGCTTGTGCACAGGTCCCGCCCTCCAGATCCGACATTGCCGGCCATGGCGGGCTACACCAGGCCGCCCACACCGGCGACGTCGCCGTCGTGCTTGAACTGGTGGCCGCGGGCACCGACCTGGAAGCGCGCGATCGCGCCGGACGCACGGCGCTTCACCTGGCCGCCTTTGCCTCGCAGGACGAGGTGGTGCGGACCTTGGCGGCAGCCGGAGCGGACATGAACGCCCTCGAAAACGGCCTCTACGACATCGTCACCATCGCCGCCGTCGCCAACGATCACGAGCTGGTCGATCTGGCTCTGTCGCTCGATGCCGGCGCCGGGAATATCACCAGCCGTTACCAGGGCACCGCCCTCATCGCCGCCGCCCATCTCGGTCACTTCGACGTGGTCAGGCGCCTGATCGCCGGCGGCGCGCCGCTGGATCACGTCAACAATCTCGGCTGGACCGCCTTGATGGAAGCGGTCGTGCTCGGCGACGGCGGCCCAAACCATTTGGCGACGGTGACACTGCTGGTCGAAGCGGGTGCCGACACCACGATCGGTGACCGCCAGGGTGTGAGGCCGATCGTTCATGCCCGTTTGCGCGGCTATGACGACATGGTCGCCATTCTCGCCCGAACGCTCTAGGTGCTGTTGACAGTTAACGGTTTATTAATGGCGGTTGTGATTCAAGCAAGACCTGGGTGTGGAGGAGGAACCGGTCATGCTTCGCAGGGAATTGACGGACGTTCAATGGGAACGGATATCGGATTTGGTACCCGGCAAGGCGTCGGATTGCGGATCCACGGGACGGGACAATCGTCTGTTCGTGGATGCGGTATTGTGGATTGCACGCACGAGTTCGCCATGGCGCGACCTGCCGGACGCGTTCGGCAATTGGAACAGCGTGTACGTGCGCTTTTCCCGGTGGGCCAAACAAGGGGCATGGGAGAGTCTTTTCAAGGCCTTGGTGGACGATCCGGACTTCGAATACCTGATCATCGATTCAACCATTGTGCGGGCACATCAACATGCGTCGGGCGCAAAAGGGGGACTCAAAATCAGGCCATCGGACGTTCGCGCGGCGGCTTGACGAGCAAGGTTCACATCGCTGTCGATGGGCTCGGCAATCCATTACGGTTCATCCTCACCGGCGGTCAGGTTGGCGATGTCACCCAGGCTGAAGAGTTGATCGCCGACGTGGCCGGCGCAAACCTCATCGCCGACACGGCCTATGATGCCGATCATCTCCGCGCCCGTCTCAACGATGCCGGAATAGTGGCGGTGATCCCATCCAACCCGTCACGGGCGCAAGCCATCCCCTACGATGCCGAACTCTACAAAGAAAGACATCTCGTCGAATGTTACATAAACAAAATCAAACACTTCCGGCGCATCGCCACGCGCTATGAAAAAACCGCAACGGCCTACATGGCCATGCTGTTTCTTGTCGGTGCCATCATCTGGCTCCGATAACTGTCAACAGGACCTAGAGCCCTTCCAATCAACTCTGAGCCATTCTGACGGAGCGATTTTGTGACAAGATCAAGTCAAGGTTCGATGAGCGTATCCGGATACGGTCGAGAGACTTGGCATAGGAGTTGGCGCAAAATCGCCCGTCCCTTCGGGTTTCGCGATTGGCGGTCGCCCAACGCTGAACCAATCTGGAACGATGCGGAGCATCGCCCGTCGATCGTTTCGACGCCGGATCACCTCGCCAATCGCGAAACAGAATTGACTCAGCGTTGATTGAAAGGACTCTAGCAAGGCGGAAGGTAGCCGCACCAGGGTCTGCTCGTCCGACGGGACGAGCGGACCGGATATCCCCCGCCACCGCCTGCCCTTCCCCGCGATGAAGGACGGCCCGGTCGTTACGTTTTGCTTTTTCAGGCCTGTTACATCTTGAAATGAAGCCATTTCTCCTCCTTCAGCTGCGACCGGAAACCGAAGCCTCCGACAATGAGTTCGAGGCGATTCTGGATAAGGGTGGGCTCGCCGCAGCCGAAACGCGGCGCATAAGGCTCGATCAGAATCCGGACCTGGCCGGGGTCGCGCTCAGCGACCATGCCGGCGTCATCATTGGCGGCGGGCCGGCCTGCGTCAGTGATCCGGAAGACGACAAGTCCGACGTGGAGAAGGGCATCGAACAGGCGATCCTCGGTCTTATGCCAGCGATCACGCAAGCGGATTTCCCGTTCATGGGCTGCTGTTACGGTATCGGCGTCCTGGCCCATCACCTTGGCGCAAAGGTCGGCAGGCAAAGGTACGGCGAGGATGTCGGGGTGGCGGAATGCAGCCTGACGGGCGACGGCGCCGCCGATCCCCTGCTCAGGGACCTTCCGCAAAACTTCAACGCTTTTGTCGGGCACAAGGAAGCGGTACAGGACCTGCCGCGGGGCTGCGTTCATCTGCTCGCCTCGCCCACATGCCGTTACCAGATGATCCGATACGGAAGAAACGTCTACGCCACCCAGTTTCATCCGGAGGCCGACGGCGAGGTGTTTGAGATCCGCATCAAAACCTACAAGGATCAGGGCTATTTTCCCCCGGGGACTGCCGAGGAGCTGATCGCGATGTGCCGGGCGGCGGACGTGAGGGTCCCGGAAATCATCCTGAAGAATTTTGTCGATGCCTATCGATGACCGGCTGATGCCTGCCTTCGCCTCTCAAGGTCGATGCGCCCCACCAACCCACCCGTCTCGACGGCCCGGTCGTTGCTCTCGTGGCGCGGCTGAACCGACCAACCGGACTGAGGTCGAAGGTTGAGCGCCATCCAGGAGAGCCGACCCGATACCGTCCTTGCCGGTATCGGATGGATGGTTCTGACCACGCTGTTGTTTGTCTGCGTGACCGGCATCGTTCGTCACGTCGGGACCGATGTGGCGGCGGTGGAGGCCGCGTTCATCCGCTACGCCTTCGGCGTGGTTCTGCTGCTGCCGTTGATGGGCTCGGTGCTCAGGCGAAGGCCGTCGCGCCGTTGGCTGGCGATCTTCATCGTGCGCGGTGTCGTCCACGGTGTCGCGGTAAGCCTGTGGTTCTTCGCCATGGCCCACATCCCGATCGCCGAGGTGACCGCGCTTGGCTATGTGGCACCCATTTTTGTCACCATCGGCGCCGCGGTCTTCTTCAGCGAGCGACTGCACCTGCGCCGCATCGCAGCGGTCGTCGCCGCGCTGCTCGGCACGATGGTGATCCTGAGACCAGGATTTGAGGAGATCTCCGTCGGCCAACTGGCCTCGCTTGGCTCCGCACCCCTGTTCGCGGTGTCCTTCCTCCTCGCCAAACGACTGACCGACGGCGAAGAGCCGTTGATCATCGTTGGCATGCTGTCGATCTTCTGCACGCTGACGCTCCTGCCCGGTGCACTGCTCAACTGGACCACGCCCGGCCTGCACGAGATTTTCTGGCTCGGCCTGACGGCGTCTTCGCCACGCTTGGGCACTACACGATGACGCGGGCGATCCGTGCCGCACCACTGACCGTGACCCAGCCGGTCGGTTTCCTGCAACTGGTCTGGGCGACCCTGGTCGGCATCGCCCTGTTTGGCGAACAGGTCGACCCGTTTGTGCTGCTTGGCGGCGGCCTGGTCGTCGCTGCGGTGACCTTCATCTCACACCGTGAGGCCGTCGCCGCGCGCAGCGCCACAACGTCGCCGGAAGTTGCCACCAGGCTGTGAATTCCGGCCAGCGCGGCGCCCCTTCAATGGCCACAACCGCCGTGCAGGATTTCGACCGATCGAAGCGGCAGATCGGCAACTTCGTGGGGCGTCATGCGACGGATGTCGGGATGGGAGAGCGGGTCGCATGACCGGCTTTGGCGCTCCGGGCCGACGGTGGACGCCCTGACGATGTCTCGCCGGGGGCGCAGTCTCAACATTTCGATCAGCTTTAGCATATCTATATAATAGGTAAGATTTCTCCCATCGAATATGGAGATTTTCTGTGATATCATATAGAAAAACTATATGAAAAACCTGAACCGCGTCCATCTTGGCGGCCTGCGCGCGATCGAGGCGGTGGGCCGGCTTGGAACGCTCCGTGCGGCCGCCGATGAAATCGGCGTGACGGTCGGTGCCGTCAGCCAGAAGGTTCAGAAGGCCGAACAGCAACTGGGACGGGTGCTGTTTGAGCGTCGCCCGAGGGGGCTGACGCCGACCCCGCTCGGCGAGGAGATCGTCGGACATCTGACCACAGGATTGTCGGAGCTGTCGCTGGCGATCAATCTCGCCGGGCGCAACCGGGATGACGTGCTCACCGTCTCGGTGGCTCCGGTGCTTGCCGAAAAATGGCTGGTCTGGCGTCTCAAGGACTTCAATGACGCCCACCCGGCCATCCGGATACGGGTCGATGCGACGACGGCACTGGTCGATCCGAACACGTCCGATGTGGAGGTTTGCATCCGCGTCGGCCGCGGCCGGTGGCCCAACGTCAAGGCAACCAGATTGCTCGATCACCGGGTGTTCCCGGTCTGCAGTCCAGGCTTGGCAGAGCAGATCAGGACGCCCGCCGACCTCGCCAATGTTCCCATCATCCGCGATCGCGGTGAAATGTTCGGCTGGAAGATTTGGCTGAAGCCAAACGGGCTTGAGGACGACATCCTTGGCGACGGCCCGACATTCTCGGACGGTTCATTGTGCCTCGACGCGGCGATCGCCGGCCAGGGTGTGTTCCTGGCCTGGGAGACGCTGGCCGGCAACGGGCTCCACGCCGGACGCCTGGCGGCGCCCTTTCCGGACCGCTATCCCACCGGCCTGGCCTACTGGTTCGTCGTTGGTCAACACGCACCCAAAACGCCGGGCGCCAGGGCTTTTGAAAGCTGGCTGGGGGACGAATTGAAGCGCTCGATCGGTTCGAGGTGACGGGCAACGAAATTCGGTCGGCGCCATTGTCGCCGCGTTGCTGGAAAGCCGTCGCCTGCCATGAGAAGCGCCAACAACCTTCACCGGCTGGGACCGATCGTCCAACCGCTGTTCCAGGAGGTTACGATTTTACTAAATGCTGCCCCCGTCATTCGGCAGTTCGTTTAGCACGAACTTAGGAGGTTCTCGCGTAATCAAGGCTTGTCAGAGGGAGAGCATTGATGAGCCCGGAATATTTGAAGCTGATCCAAAACAGCGACGAGCCCCATCAGGTAACGGTGCTTGAAGGTGAAATTGTTTTCAACGGCGGCGCTTCGGCGCTCGACTGCCTGGTCCGCAATTTTTCCGACCATGGCTGCCGTCTGGTGATGTCGAACACAGTGCGGGTTCCGGCCTGGTTTACGCTGAGGATCAAGGATGATGGCCGGCGGCTTCCGGTGCGCGTCCGGTGGCGCGACGATGCCTCGGTTGGCGTCGAGTTCGACGAAGCCCATGACGATTTCGGCTCCGCGGCGTAAAGGCTCCGCTAGCTGACACCCCGCTGCCCGATCGCGACCGGCAGACCCGAACATCGGGTCGTGGCGCTTCTGTTCTTGGCGAAGCGATCGGCGGAGCCGGTGCAGCGGGCGACCTAGTCCGGGCGGCCCCGGCCGACCGATGCCGGCCCCGGAATCAGATGACGATGACCTTGGCGCCGACGCGAACCCGTTTGTAGAGTTCGACCACATCCTCATTGCGCATCCTGATGCAGCCGGAAGAGACCGCCTGTCCGATGGTCCAGGGCTGGTTCGAGCCGTGGATCCGGTAAAGGGTCGAGCCCAGATAGAGCGCCCTGGCACCAAGCGGATTTTCCAGGCCGCCCTCCATGTAGGCTGGGAGGCCGGGTTCGCGCTTGCGCATCGCAGCAGGCGGCGTCCAGCTCGGCCATTCCGCCTTGCGGGTGACGTTGTGGGTGCCGGCCCACTCGAAGCCGGGGCGGCCGACGCCGATCCCGTAACGCATTGCCTGGCCGTTCTTCAGCACCAGGAAGAGATAACGTATTCTCGTGTCGACAATGATGGTTCCGGCCGGGTGTTTGGTCTCGATCGGAACCAAGCGCGGCAGGTACCGAGGATCGATCGCCGGACTGCGGAAGGCCTGCCCTGCCGGGTAGGGCGCGGTACGGGTGACCGTCATCCGCTCGAACACCGAATTTTGCCGCCCACTGACCGCTGTGCGACGGTCCGCCGGCCCGGAGCCGAACAGCCAGCCCAACAGACCGCCCGGATCGGACCGGATCGGCGGCTCTGCCGTTGCGGCGGTGGACAACGCCAGGAGCGCCGTGCACAAGGCCGGAAAAAGGATGCGTCTCATGGTTGAGGACTCACTGCGATGAACCTTGGAACCCACAGGATAGGCCGGGTCCGGCCAGCGACCGGTAAACGGGGCGCTGCGAACCGCCCCTATGGCTAATGAAGCGTTGCCAGCGCCGCGAATTCGTCAAAGAGGTCTACGACAGCGCCAAGGACGGGACGTGCCGACGATCTGCCTGAGGCGGGAGGAGGAATCTCGCGACCAAGCCTCCAATTCGTCAAAAGACGGTCGCCGTCTGGCTCAAGTGATGCGGCGCGGTTGGCACTCGGCCAAAAATGTTGCCTTGCCGGAGCGATTCTTGATCTGATGAGCTAGCCCGGACTTCTCACGCTGGACACGGGGCCTGCGTTGCCGTTTCGGCGAGACAGATGCAAGAAGGGCGGCGAAAAGCGTATCTGGTGATCCGGTTGAGCCGCCCGACACGGCAGATGTCGGCCGAAACGCAACCCGAAGGGCCGGCCTGAACCGGCGCAGGTCATGTCCAGTTTGAGAAGTCCGGGCTAGGTTGATCCGAAGCGAAGTAGCCAAGGGAATTCTTGGCGCTTCGCCATCGACCGAATGACCAACCGGGAAGGGAAAGCCATGCCACGGACCCGGCTCAGCCTTTGGTATTTGACCTCCTACCTGCTGCTCGGCGGGGTTGGCCTGCTGCTCGTGCCCGACCTCGCGCTGAAGCTCCTGTTCGCTCAGGGAGATTACGGCACGGTGATGCCTAGGCTGAGTGGCATGCTGATGATCGGGCTCGGCGTGCTCGTGCTCCAGATCATCCGGCACGAGTTATCGGGTGCTGTATCCAACAACGCTGGCGGTTCGCGCATTTCTTCTTGTCAGCCTGCTGGCGGTATACCTTTCGACCTCCGACCCGCTCTTCATCGCCCTCATCGCCATCGTTGGACTTGGCTTCGTTGTAACGGGTCTTTCCTATCTCAGCGAAAGGACATGACGGCGGCTCGAATTCAGCTGGTCCAACCCGAGGCCTGAGCGCCAAATCGCCCGCGACCGGTTCGACCAAGCGGGCGATTCGGGACGACCGGACGAGGCGCTTCCGCAGCTGGCTACCGTTTTCCGTCTTGATCCCAACTACGGTAAAGGCTCCGCTGCCTATGCAGACATGACACTCTGCAATGTGTTGCTGGGCCGATATGACGATGCTCTCAAGACCGCGCTGAAGTGCAAGTCGCTCGCCCCCGACTACGTTCGCGGACAGCATCGTCTGGTCGCCGCCCTGGCCTATGCAGGCAAGGAAGACGAGGCCAAGTCGGCGCTGGACGAGTTGCTGACGATGCAGCCGGACATGTCGGTCGCCTATTTCGAGGATACCTATCCGTTTGCCAATCCATCCGACCGGAATGTCCTTGTCGACGGGCTCCGGCGGGCGGGCTGGCGCGCCTAGCTTGAGTGGAATAGCGGCATCTTCAAATGTCCGGCCAGCGGCGCCGCGCCGAAGGCGTTCGCAGCGTCTGGCACGGTTGAGCCGTTAAGATCCTTGGTCGCCGGTCGCCTTGTCGGCGGTTCCAGCCAGGTCCTCGAACCTGGCGTAGAGACGGGTGAAGTCCTCCTCCACCATGCCGTTGTGAACCGCCGCCTCGAGGTAGGCGAAGGTATCGCGGCCAAGATTGACCGTTGCGCCAAGCGCGTCGGCCAGCCTCATCGCCATGCCGAGATCCTTGTGCAGGTTGAACACCGGCGAGCGGCCGTCGTAGGTGCCGGACAAGATGTGGTCGGGAAACCGGCGCTCGGAAATAAAGCTGCGGGCGTTGCCGTTGTTGAATACCTCGATCATGTCGGCAACGTCGATACCGGCGCGTTTGGCCAAATGGGCAGCTTCACACACCGCCAGGAAATTGGTGTGGGTGATCATGTTGTGCAGCAGTTTCATGGTGTGCCCGGCTCCGCTCGGCCCAAGATAGATCAGCCTCCTGGTGCAGGCTTGGAGCAGGGGCGCGGTGCGCCGAAGCGCTTCCTCGTCGCCGCCGATCATCAAGGTCAGTTCACCTTCGTCGGCATGCGTGGCGCCGCCGGTCATGCCGGCGTCCATGTAGGCGACGCCGTTGTCCGCCGCTCGGGCGGCCAGCCTCCTGGTGTCATCAGGGTCCGAGGTGGTGAAGTCGAACAGCACCAGGTCTTTGTGCGCGCCTTCCAGCAGGTTGGACGGACCCGACATCATGGCGTCGATCTCGCGCGAGCCGGGCACGACGAAAACGATCAGGGCACAGTGTGCGGCCATCGCCGAAGGCGGCGTGATGTCGGCCTCACCGACAAAAGCATCGAGCGCCGCCTTTGCGGTATCCCAGACGTGCACAAGGTGGCCGGCGCGAATAAAATTGCGGGCGATGCCGCGGCCCATATTGCCGAGGCCGATCACTCCGATGACCGCCCTCTCCTGGTCCTCCACACTTGCCATGTTCGCTCTTCCTCCTCAACTCCGGCCGGCGCGCCCGTTGAACACCGGCCGAATTCACCGCCCGCGGCCCTTCATAGCCGGTTTTGCAGATCCGCAGCGGCCGATCTCAACGCCGCCAGGGCCCGCTTCCGCGCCGTCTTGTTGAACCGGCTGGCCAGACCGGACACCGCGAGCGCGCCCCGGATCGAACCGTCGAGGTGGAGGATCGGAACCGCCACGGCGGCGATGTCGGGCGAACGCTCCGCCACCGAGACCGCGTAACCGTCGCGCCGGACACGATCATTGTTACCGCCGGCGCCCCCAAACGCCCGCAGGACGCGGCCGGCCGCACCGCGATCGAGCGGCAGGCGAACGCCTTCGTCGAGGTGGTGGCGGACCGGATTGCGGGAATTTTCCCGGTAGAGGCACAGGCGTTCATCGGCCTCGCGGACAAAAAAGGACGCCGTTTCGCCGGTGTCCTCGACCAGCCTGCGCAGCGCCGGCCGGATGTACTCGCCGAGGTCGAAGTTCCGGCGATAGCTTGATCCGAGCCGCCACAGGCTCGGCCCGAGGCGGAATGTGCCGTCCGGATCACGGGTGAGATAGCCGAACCGGATGAGCGAGCCGCACAGTCTGAGGATGGTGCTCTTGTAAAGCCCGGTCTCCTCGGCGATCTCGGCCAGGGTCAGCCGCCCCCTGGTTTCCCCGAACGCTTCCAGCACCGACAACGCCCGCTCGACCGCCTCGACCCGCTGTTCCTTCATTGTCGTTCTCCCTGACAGAACGGTCTTTCATTTTCCTTGATCGCATCGCGCGGGACAATAGTTTGGAGACGAAAAAAGCGAACCGACGCCGGCGGCCATGCAGAAACTCAACGGAATTCGTGTTCTCGACCTGACCAACGTGCTCGCCGGCCCGTTCTGCTGCCACCAGCTAGCCCATCTCGGTGCCGAGGTGATCAAGGTCGAACGGCCCGGCAGCGGCGATCTCGCCCGTGAGCTCGGCGCCGATCCCTCGCTCAATGCCGGCAAGATGGGGGTGTCGTTCCTCGCCCAGAATGCCGGCAAGAAATCGATCACCCTCGACCTCAAATCCGACCGCGGCAAGGCTCTGCTCAAGCGCCTCGTCGGCGATGCCGATGTCCTGGTTGAGAACTTTCGGCCCGGCGTGATGGATCGGCTCGGTGTCGGCTGGGGTGTTCTCAAGCAGACCAATCCACAACTGGTCTATTGCGCGATATCCGGCTTCGGCCAGGACGGCCCGTGGAAGCTCCGGCCGGCCTACGATCAGATCATCCAGGGTGCCTCGGGGGTGATGTCGATCACCGGCGACGGGCAGAGCGGGCCGCTCAGGGTCGGCTATCCCCTGGCCGACACCATCGGCGGTCTGACGGCGGCGTTGGCGATCGCCGCCGCGCTCAACGATCGCGAACACGGTGTCTTCATCGACATCTCGATGCTCGAGGCGGTGCTGGCGACCATGGGCTGGGCGGTGTCCAACTGGTTGATCGCCGGCGTCGCGCCGACCGCCAACGGCAACGAAAACGCCACATCGGCGCCTTCGGGGGCCTTTCAGGCGGCCGACGGCCTGATCAACATCGCCGCCAACAAGGAAGAACAATGGCGCGTGTTGGCAGCCCATCTCGGCCGGGCGGACCTCATCGAGCGACCGGAGTTCAAAACCCGCCAGGATCGCATCGCCCATCGCCTGGACCTGAAACGCGAGCTTGAGGACAGCCTCAGAGTTCAGTCCGCTGCTGTTTGGGAGCGTGAGCTGAACGAGCTCGGCGTCCCGGCCGGGGCTGTGATCGACGTTCCCGGCATTCTCGACCAGGACGTGGTCGCCTCGCGCGGGATGGTGGCGACCTTCACCGATGTGCCGGGGGTCGGCGGCGATATCTCGGTGTTGCGCACCGGCATCAAGCTGGATGGCGAGCCGCCGGCCGTTGACACCCCGCCGCCGCAACTCGGCCAGGACAATGAAGAAATCTATGGCGCCCTCGGGCTGTCGGTGTCGGAGATCGCGCAGCTCGGCACGGAGGGGGTGATTTGAGCAGCAGGCCGGAAGCGTCGAACGACGTCGCCGATTGGTGGCGAACGTCGATCATCGACATGGAACCGGGGCGGATCGAATTTCGCGGCCGGCCGATCGAGGAGCTGATCGGGAAGTTCTCGTTTCCTCAAATGATCTGGTTCATGGTGACCGGCGAGGTGATCGAGGCTGGCCGCGCGCGCCTGCTCGAAGCCGCGCTTGTCGCCGCGGTCGATCATGGCCCCCAGGCGCCGTCGATCGCCATCGCACGCATGGCAGCGACCTGCGGGGTCGGTCTCAACAATGCCATGGCGAGTGCGCTCAACGTCCTTGGCGATGTCCATGGCGGCGCCGGAGAACAGGCGGTGGAGCTTTACGGCCGGATCGCTGAAGCAACCGACCGCGACGTGTCGCTCGAGTTTGCGACCCGCGACTGCCTCGATGGGTGGCGCCGGGCGCATGGCAAATATGTCCCGGGCTTCGGACATCGTTTTCACAATCCGACCGATCCGCGCGCACCCCGCCTGCTGGCCCTGGTCGACCAGGCGGCGGGCGAGGACGCCGTGACCGGGCGCTTCGCCGGCATTGGCCGGGCGATCGAACGCTTGCTCGCGCTCGACAGCGGCAAGGCGGTGCCGATGAACATCGACGGTGCGACGGCGGTGATCTACGCCGAACTGGGCTGTCCGCCGCCGCTGGCGCGAGGCCTGTTCTGCCTCTCGCGATCGGTCGGGATTCTCGCCCATGCCTGGGAGCAGACGATCCAGGGCGGGCGCAACAAGGGCCCCACACCGCCGAACTACCGCTGGACCTATGACGGGGTCGGATCGTAAGTCCTCGCCAAATTTCGCCGGCCCAGGACAGAAAAAGTTCGAGCAGCTCTTGGTCGCCGCCGCTTAGTCTTCTGATACGCCCAATGGTCATTGGGTCGGGCACATGTCGCGCGTCCGGTGAGCAACGCCAACAAGAACGAAACGGGGCCTGAGAGCGGAAGGCGCTCTGGCTGTGCCGCAAGCCGGTCCGGTGGTGAGGTGCGTGGTTTGTCGACTGACAGGCGTGGCGACAAGCTCAGCGCATGCTGGACAGGTTGGCGATCAACATGTCCCGCTTCTGATCCATGCGTTTCTGGAGTTTGTGGGCAAGATCGGTATCGGCGGCGCAGACCGCCATCGCCACCTGGGTAACTTCCTCATGGGTATGTCCCGATGCGTCCAGCACGGCCTGCTGCACGATCTTGGCAATGGCCTTGCGCTCCTCCGCACTCAGATCGGTGGGTATGGTGTCGTTCAGTTTCTGTGACACCGTTTTTGACAGTTCGGCGAGATCCATCTGCCCGTCTCCAGTTTTCTTGCCAGTGCCTGTGATGTGCGTACCATTATGGACCTTCAACGATCGTGCAAGTGCCAATCAGGGCAAGGAAATCGAGATAGCCGGTAAAATCGTGGCGGGATCCAGCGGCCTCACCGGGCTCGCCGCCGGGGTGGGTTCGCCGGATAGGCCGGTCGACCGACCCATCGACGGCATGCGTTGAATTCGGTCCACTGGCGCTGCACTATGTGGATGAGTTTGAAAAGACTGCGGAGAAACCAGCATGCGGACGCTCTGGGTGATTGTTGCGGCCGCGTTGCTGGCGTCGACCGCGCCGGCGAGCGCGCAGATCGAAGTCGACGTCGAACTGGTACTGGCGGTCGACGTGTCGCGTTCCATGGACGAGGATGAGCGCTTGCTGCAACGCAACGGCCATGCCGCGGCGTTCCGCCACCGGGAGGTGATCCGCGCCATCGAGTCGGGACTGGTCGGCCGGATTGCGGTCAGCTATTTCGAGTGGGCGGGACCGGGCCGCAACAAGATTGTGGCGCCGTGGACGATCATCTCCAACGCCGGCCAGGCTCACGCCTTCGCCGACGTGCTGGACCAGAGCCCACCTGGCCGCGATCGCGGCACGTCGATCTCGAACGGGCTCAATTTCGGCGTCGAACTCCTCGATCGGAGTCCGGCGCGTGGCTTGCGCCGGGTGATCGACGTCTCCGGCGACGGTCCCAACAATGTCGGCGAACCGGTGGCCAAGACGCGTGATGATGTCATCGCCCGCGGTATTATCGTCAACGGCCTGCCTGTCGTGATCCGCCCGGCGAGCGCCTCCAGTTTCTACGACATCGCCGATCTCGACATCTACTACCAGGATTGCGTGATCGGCGGGCCCGGCGCCTTCCTGGTCACGGTGACGGACACCAGCCAATTCGAGATTGCCATCCGGCGGAAGCTGGTGCTGGAGATCGCGGGTCGACCGGCACGGGTGATGCCGGCGCAATACGACGCGCGGCCGCGGGTGGATTGTCTGATCGGCGAGAAGGCGCGGGCGCGCCGTTTACGGAACCTGAATGATCCCTGAGGGCTGCCCGGCGAGCAGAGGCCGGTCGCCGCGCGGGCCGGCGCCCATCGTTACGACGTCACGCCCTGAAGCGCCCCATCGAGCGCGCCGAAAAACGACCTTATGCGGCGAGCGTTGACCCCCAAATCATGGGCGCCGTTGCGGGCGGCTGAACGCATATCGACCAGCGCGCCCTCGCCTTCCGGTGCGATCCTGATCACCACGTCCTGTCGGAAACCGAAGATCAGGGTGGTGGCGACCGCCTCGATGCGGCCGGTCTCATTGGTCTCATCGGGTGCCCGTTCCGCCAGAACCTGCCAGCCGCGGTTGCCGACGATCCTTCCCGCTTCCTGGAACACCCGCGGCGTGCCGACCGGATAGAACCTCGAAACCAGGTCAGGATGGGCTTTGCGCTGCAGGGCGATCTCGACCCGGCCGGGATTGCGGTGGCGCGCTTCGCCGGATCGGCGATCGAAAAAGGCCCGCCTGAAGCGAGGCGGCTCTTCCAGGGCCGTCGAGATGTCGGTCAGTTGAGGTTCGCTCACCAGCTGCCACGCGGCGTAGGCGGGAAACGACAGCACCATCAAGCCGACCACCAGACCCCGTATGGCCTGCCCGGTGCCGCGGCGCCCGTCCTGCCAAATGTTGGCGAAGGCGGCAATCGCGATGATCACCGCAAGACCGGCCAGCGTAAATCCGGCCGCCATCGAGGCGTAGGTGGATGTGACATCGAGCAGCCGTGACCGGTGACCGATGGCCGTGATGACCAGCACCGGAACCGACAGCGATGCCAGTCCGGCACTCCAGGCCGCCATCCTTGAGGAGCGCTCGTCGCGATCAATGGGAGCCATTGCGCCTCACCGCCCAAACATTTTCCGTCGCCGTCCTTCTCGCTGCGCCGTCGACCCGGATGACAACGCCGCACCGGTCTGGCACTGTTCACTCGGATGTGGCCATCCATACTGGTCTTTTGCCCAGCTGCAAGCGACGGGTCGGAACGATGAAAGCCATGGCCGGCACCGGCGACGACAAGATCGCGCGATCCTCCGATGGGCGGGGTCGAGCACCGGTCTCCAGGCGTCGAACCGAACGAAACCGGGGCGGCCCGCAACCTTTACATAGTAAATGGATTGGTAATTATTCGCGGATACCTTTTTTCGGCCGCAATCCGGTAGCACATGCGCGCCTCGCTTGCGGCAAGGATCCGCAACGAACCCCGCCAAAGACGAGTTAGTTCCCGTGAAAATCAACACCAGCCCCGCTGACGCCAGGCCCTTCCAGTGCCGCGCAGACCTCGAGCGCGAGCATCGACTCGACAGTCATTACCGGCGCCTTGGGATCGCAAGCGTCGTGGCGGCCGTGTCGCAACGCCGACCGGCCAAAAACAGGCCACGGCCGAAGCCTGACGACACGTCCTTAGACGACTAGCACTTCGCCGATCAGCCGGGCGGCGATGGCAAACATCGTGATGGCCACGGCCGTGTCGAGATAACGCCACGCCTGCTTGCGTTGGAACATTGGCGCCGCCAGTCGGGCGCCGAAGGCCAGCCCGAAGAACCAGACCAGCGACGCGGTCGCCGCGCCGGCACCGAATGCCAGCGCCGCCCAAAACTCATAGCGCGCCGATAACCCACCGATCAGCACCACCGTGTCGAGGTAGACGTGCGGGTTGAGGAAGGTCAGCGCCAGGCCGGTGGCGATGGCCGTTGCCGGCCCGCTTTGGGATGTTTCGGGGATCGCGGCGCGCTTCGGCCGTAACGCGCGCCGCAGCGCCAGCGTTCCGTAAAACGCCAGGAACCCGGCGCCGCCGACGGTCACCGCGGTCAAAAGCGCCGGATGGCCGCGGACCAGCGATCCGGCGCCGGCCACGCCAATGGCGATCAGGACCGTATCCGAAACGGCGCACACCGTTGCCACGGCCCCGGCGTGCCTGCCCAGCAGGCCCTGCCTCAGCACAAACAGGTTCTGCGCGCCGATGGCGATGATCAGGCCGGCGCCGACCGCAAATCCCTCAACGGCCGGACCGACAATCGCGCCGATCATCCAAACAGGTCTTTCTGAAGCGGAGGATCGAGCAGCGAGGGATCGTCATGGCGGACCGAATTCACCCGCGGGCCGACTTCGACCAGCTCGAACATGCGATCGTCGGCAGGGCGGAGCAGAGCCAGCGCCTCGCGATCGCTCCCCTCGAGCCAAAGCGAAAAATCCTCCGGTGCAATGACGGCGGGCATGCGATCGTGGATCGCCGCGACCGAAGGATTGGAGTCGGTCGTCACGATGCAGGCGGAATCGATTTCGCTGCCGTGGCGATCCATCCAGGTCTCCCACAGGCCGGCGAACGCCACCGGGCGTTGATCGCGCGGGCGGAGCCAGAACGGGACCTTGGTGCCGCTGCCATGGCGCCGCCACTCATAGAAGCCGGAGGCCGGCACCAGGCAGCGGCGATAGCGCGCGGCATCGCGGAAGGCCGGCTTCTCCGACAGCGTTTCGGCGCGGGCATTGATCAGCAGGGGAAAATCGCCCGGATCCTCAACCCAGCGCGGCACCAGACCCCACCGGACCAGTGCAAACCGGCGCTCTGAATGGAGCATCCTGACGATGGCGATCGGCTGAGTTGGGGCGATGTTGTAGCGTGGCGGAAACGGTTCGCCGTCGAGATAACCGAACAGCGCTTCGATCTCTTCCGGGGTGGCGGTGAGGAGGTAGCGGCCGCACATGGGTTCGGTGGCGTGGAAGTTTCCAGGTTTTTCTGAAGCCTAGCAGAATTCGCCCGCCCCGCGCTTTCGCGCGAGTCGGCATAGCTAACCTAGCCATTTCCCCTCGCGACACCGTGTAGTTCAAATCGGCAGTGGCACAACGGGCCGCATGTGATGCTGTGGACGGCTCCTCCACCGGCATCTGAAGGTGCCACAGTGCGGTGTTTAAGGAACCGCGAGGAAGGAGCCATCCATGAAAGACGTTACCACCATCGGAATTGATCTGGCGAAGAGTGTTTTCCAGGTCCACGGCATCGATGCAACAGGTGAGCCTGTGGTCCGCCGGCAATTGAGACGCCGGTCTGTTCTGCCGTTCTTTGAGAAGTTGCCGCGCTGCCTGGTAGGGATGGAGGCGTGTGCAACGTCACACCACTGGGCGCGGGAGCTTGAGCAACTGGGCCATGAGGTGCGGATGATGCCGCCACGCTATGTGAAGCCCTACGTGAAGCGGAACAAGAACGATGCGGCTGATGCTGAAGCCATCTGCGAGGCGGTCCAACGCCCGACCATGCGCTTCGTGCCGATCAAGACCCCCGAGCAGCAATCGGTCTTGATGCTTCACCGGACCCGGCACTTGTTCGTTCGCCAGCGCACGACACTGATCAACGCAATCCGCGCCCACCTGGCCGAGTTCGGTATTGTTGCCGGTGTCGGGCGCCATGGTGTTGAGCAATTGCTGGCTCTCATCGCCAAGGGGGAGGATGACCGCCTTCCATCGGCAGCACGCGACTGCCTGATGGCCCTGGCGGCACAGCTTGAGCTGGTGAAGCGGCAGATCCGAGATGCGGATCGGCGCATTCTCGTCTCCCACCGGAGCAGCAAGACCAGCAAGCGCCTTGAAGCCATTCCCGGTGTTGGCCCGCTCATCGCTACGGCCCTTGTTGCCAGCATCCCCGATCCCCACGTCTTCCGTTCAGGGCGTGATCTGAGTGCCTGGATCGGGCTGGTGCCAAAGCAATCCTCCACCGGCGGCAAGGAGCGTCTCGGCTCGATCTCGAAGGCGGGCAATCGCTACCTGCGGCGACTACTATTCGTTGGGGCACTATCCGTGATCAAGCGAGCCAAACAGTTAGGCTACACCCGCCACCCCTGGCTGGTCCGGCTCATGGAGCGGCGATCAATCAAGGTCGCTGCCATCGCCTTGGCCAACAAGATTGCCCGGATCGCCTGGGCGATGATGGCGCGCAATGAGAAATATCGGGCCCCACAGCCTGTAGCTACGTAGGAGCAATCGAGACGCGCAGGAGACGATGTCCTGCAAACGAGGTTGGAAAGGGCAGTGAACAGATAACGCACCCAAGCCAGTCGGCCCATGAGATCGGGACAACCCACAAGTGCCACGGCGCCTAAAGAGCGCGTGCTTATGACCGGGACCCGATCTCGCGGAGAGCATTATGGCCAGTGTGGACGGCTCCGAATCGTTCAGAAAACCCTTGCCAACTCGGAGCCGTCCACACATGGCACCCCTGTCCCCTCGATATCGGCGTCTTGTGGCGCGGAAAGTCATCGCCTATTCCTCGTCGCACAGCTTGATTGTCCTGCCAGCCGGGAGCTTCGTGTTCTTGTCGCCGCAAACTGTGTCGAGTTGTTCCTGAGTGAGACCGGCAAAGGTGCGAAGGTCCGCCCCGGGGAGCTCAAGCCCCGGGCAGAGCTTGATTGACAGGTCCTCCCGCAGCTTGGTCCTAGTGTCGCCGCAAGCTATATCAACTTGGTTCTGAGTGAGGTTCACAGCCGAACTTAGGTCGGTCCCCTGGAGGTTGGCGAGCGTGAGGTCAGCCCCCTGGAGGTTGGCACCGAAGAGGCGAGCCTCCTGGAGGTTGGCTCCGAAGAGGCTAGCCCCCTGGAGGTTGGCGCCGGTGAGGTCAGCCTCCTGGAGGTTGGCTCCGAGGAGGCTGACCCCCTGGAGGTTGGCGAAGCCGAGGTCAGCTCCCTGGAGGTTGGCGAAGCCGAGGTCAGCTCCCTGGAGGTTGGCGAAGCCGAGGTCAGCCTTGACCATGAAGGCTCCATCTGCGTCAGCGTATCGTAGGTCCCGACCGGCGAGGCGCGCGCCTGTGACCAGATCGAAATCGTCCTCCAGGTTACGAAAGCTTGCCGGCTTCGTCGAAACGTCCGCTTCATTGAGGTCGGCGAAGGTTCTGTAGCCTACGAATTTGAATGCGTGCGGCACCCAAGTTCTGACGTCCGCGAAGCTCGGTTCATCGGTCCGAACGGGCTCGATCGCTCCATAGGAGAGCAGTGACAGGACAAGAGCGATGCCAGCAGCGCCTGCCGCATGATAGGTCCTTGCCTCTCGCCACGGCGCCCGCCAGTAGAATGAGTGTCAAACGGCTTTCAATATTGACCCCCGATCGGCGTGCAAAATTGACTCCCCTGAGCGGCACGGCGGAGGTTGTCCCGGTAGTCAATAGGGGGGGTACCTGTTGACCCACCGGGGCAACCGGGCCGCAGGCACGGCCGGCGGCGGCTCAGGAGCGGTTCTTGAAGCGCCAGCTCTCGTTGCCGGTCTCGATGATCTCGCAATGATGGGTGAGACGGTCGAGCAGGGCTGTGGTCATCTTGGGGTCGCCGAAGACGGATGGCCATTCGCCGAAGGCGAGGTTGGTGGTGATGACGATAGAGGTGCGCTCGTAGAGCCGGCTCATGAGGTGGAAGAGCAGCTGCCCGCCGGCCTGGGCGAAGGGCAGGTAGCCGAGTTCGTCGAGGATGACGAAGTCGCGGCGTACAAGCTGATCTGCGGTGCGGCCCTGGCGTCCGGCGCGGAGCTCGGCCTCGAGGTGGTTGACCAGGTCGACGACGTTGTAGCAGCGGCCCCGGGCGCCCTTGCGGATGCAGGAGCGCGCGATGGCGACGGCGAGATGGGTCTTGCCGGTGCCGGTGCCGCCGACCAGCACGATGTTGCGCTTGCCCTCCAGGAAGCCGCCGCCGGCGAGCTCCTGGATCAGGGGCTCGTTGACTGGCGAGGCGGCGAAGTCGAAGTCGGCCAGCTCCTTGGCCGTTGGCAACCTGGCGGACGCCATCTGGTACTTGATCGAGCGCGCCGTCTTGTCGGCGATCTCGACCTGCAGCAGCGTACCGATGATCTGCTGCACCGGATGACGACGCTTGAGCCCGTCGGCAAGGATGTCGTCGTAGGCGGCGCGCATGCCCGCGAGCTTCAACGCCGTCATCATCGCCAGCACCTCATGACGCTCCATGACCGGCCTCCCTCAGGCGATCGTAGCGCTGACAGTCGGCCACCGGCCGGTGGCGAAGCTGCAGGCCCTCGGGCGTCGGGATGGTCGCCGGCGGTGCCGGCTGGCACTGCCGGGCGAGGATGTTGAGCTCGACGTCGGCGCTGCAGGCGCCGCAGTCGAGCGCCTCGGCACAGGCCGCCTCGACCGCCTCCAGCCCGTCCTCCTGAACCGCCGCGAGGATCCTCACGAACTGCCTGTCACCGTCGTCGCAACCCGTCAGCCGGGCCCGTATGCGGCCGAGCGCGCCGGGCAGTTGCCAGCCCTTGAAGGGCGCGCCATTGCGCAGCGCGCCGGGCTTCCTCGTCAGGATCGGCACGTAGTGCCACGGATCGTAGGCGACCTGGCCGCGCCCGAAGCTGCGGGGATGCTCGGCGACGGTCTCGCCGTCCTGGCGGATGACGATCCGATCGGCGTAGGCCCGCACGTCGACCGGCCGCCCGACGGCACGGGCGGCGACGCTGTAGTGGTTGTTGTCGAAGCGCACCAGACAGGTCTTGGACACCGCCACCTCGGTGGCGTGGAAGCCGTCGAAGGGGCCGCGATAGGCCATCAAGAAGGGCCGCTCCTCCTCGAACACCTGCCACACCGTCTTGCTCTCGATCGTCGGATGCGGCCGCTTCTTGGCGTCCTCGATACACCGATCCATCAGCCACTCGTTGATCTCGACGTAGGAGCGGCCCCGCGGGATGGGCACGAACAGGCGGCCGCGGACGTCACCCACCTGCCTCTCGACCTGCCCCTTCTTCCAGCCCGCACCCGGAGTGCACGCCACCGGCTCCACCAGATGGTGGGAGCACAGCTCCAGAAAGCGCCGATTGTAGGCGCGCTCCTTGCCGACGAAGACCATGCTCACCGCCGTCTTCATGTTGTCGTAGATGCCCCGCCGGCAGACCCCGCCGAAGAAGTGGAAGGCCCGTTCGTGCGCCTCGAACACCATCTCCTGGCTCTCGCGCGGGAAGATCTGAACCAGCTGCATGCGGCTGTAGCAGAGCCGCATGTGCGCCGCCTTCACCTTGGTCGTCACACCCGACAGGCGCGCGTACTCGTGGCTCCAGTCGAACTGGTAGGCCTCGCCGGGATCGAAGCTCAGCGGCACAAAACCCTGCGACGGCGACAACAGCCGCCACCGCCGACGCCAGGTCCTGGCGTAGCGGCGCACTGCGTCGTAGCCGCCGCCATAGCCCAGAGCCGCAAGGTCTTCATGAATCCGCAGCAGAGACAGCCGATCCCGGCGCGGCCTCTTCTCGTTGGCCTCCAGCTGGCGCTCGAGCTCATCCACCCACGGCCCAAGCTTCGGCATCGGCTGGATCTTGCGCTCGTAGCTGTACGAGGTCTCATCGCCCCGCACCACCTTGCGCACCGTGTTCTTCGAAACCCTCAAATCCCGGGCGATCTTCTTGATCGGAACGCCCCTCACCAGATGATCCCGACGTATCCGTGCGATCGTCTCCACAACCAGCATCTCCCCCACCTCGTCTGTCCAAACAACGAGGTGTGTTAAAAATCACAAAACCAGGGGGGTCAATTTTGGACGCCGATTACCCCACCAAGGGGGTCAATATTCCACGCCGATCAACAAGAATGAGCGCCGTTCCTGGTGGCGAAGCGTGACGCCGGCGAGCCAGTAGGACAGCAGCCCGAACGCGGCCGACAAGACGACCAGCCCAATTTGCAGGCCGGCGCCATACCATTCATGGCGGGGCAGGTATCTCAGCCAGAACGCCAGCAGCGTCGCGGGAACTACCCACCAGGCGAGGATAATGGAGACGAAGTTCTCCA
Source organism: uncultured Bauldia sp. (assembly GCA_963663975.2). Classification (GTDB taxonomy): domain Bacteria; phylum Pseudomonadota; class Alphaproteobacteria; order Rhizobiales; family Kaistiaceae; genus JANQRX01. The sequence continues at coordinate 1,131,765 of CAXXRA010000015.1, forward strand.
GCCGGGAAAAGAACGGTCGCTCGTCCTTCAGCCGCTCAAAATGCGCGCGGACGAGCCCGTTCAACAGCCAGGGATACGCCTTCTCGTGCAACGCTTTGCCATCCGGGAACACGGCGGGAAGCTCGCTCAGGCCCTCCCACAGGCGTTGCAGGTAGAGGTGAAAGTAAGAATACAGCCCGAGCAACAGCACCGGCGCCGCCCAATAAAACCAGGCGATGGGGATGTCGGTCCCGATGATCGGCAGCGGCGAGGACGCCGAGTTCGTCAGGAGGCGCGCGTCGGTCGTGGTCGCGATGGTCAGCCAGGCATAGGCGCACCCCAACAGCATCTCGAAGAATATCTTCCGTGCATTCCGCGACGTTTCCTCGACGTGTTCCAAGCCGTCGAACTTCGCGATGTCCTCCGGCAGCTTGGCATTTGACAGGTCCGCCCCTGCCAGCTTCTCGGTGAGTAGGCCCGTGACATCGGAAAGCTTTGTATCGCTAAGGTCGGCATTCTGCAGGTTGGCGCTTATCAGACTTGCGGCCGGTATGTCCGCTGCTTCGGGTTCCTGTTCTCTTGCGGTGGCTGTCTGCTTTTGCCCGGCAGTGTCGCGCCCATGCTCGTGGAGGTGAGGGTCCGATAGGGCCGCTCCTTGAGGCTCCCGTCTTCTATCGGCGGCCTTCCGACTTTCGAAATTTGCGCCCCGGAGGTCGGCCCCCTGGAGGTTGGCGAAGGAGAGGCGAGCCCCCTGGAGGTTGGCGCCATCGAGGTAAGCCCCCTGCAGGTTGGCTCTGAGGAGGAAAGCCCCCTGGAGGTTGGCTCCTATGAGGACGGCCCCCTGGAGGTTGGCGCCGTCGAGGTGAGCCCCCTCGAGGTCCGACCAATGGAGGTCGGCTCTTTCTCCTTCCTTCCCGTCTGACGCAACCCACTCCCGGTGCTCGTCAAGAATGCGCTGCAATTCATCTGGTGCGAGCTTGCGGAACGCAGCGCCCTCGGACGTACGGTCTGGTGGCTCGCTGCCGCTAGAGCCGGTCTCAGCATTCTGGGAATGGACACGACAGAAAGTGGCGCCCGGCAAAGCCTCGTTCCGGCACGGCGCTCCCCGCTTTGTAACCGCCTCGCAACGCATTCGCTGGCCTCACGCACAGATTCTAACCGAGAAATGGCGTCTCCAACAAAACGGTAGCCTCCTGCGGCGGATCCGCAAAGCCGCTCGCGCCGCGTCGGCGTTCGAAGCCCCCTAGACGCTGCCGCGTTCGAGCTTGAGAACGCCGCCAAGCAGTTTAAGCCGTTCGTGGCGGAGGACACTTCGCCGGCGGCGTGCGGCGGCTTGTGACGGCCACCGTGGTGGCTCAGCGAGCATACGCCGCGGAAACTGGTCGAGACCTCTCATAGAGCAGGTATCGGTGGCTGTGCAGCCGGCGCCCGAAGAGCCTCCGGAAGCAGCATGAACAAGGAACAAAGTCTCCCCTATGGGGATTGGGCGTGTGTTGGTTGCGCTACCGGCGTCGCAAACTCGGTTTTGATCGCCTTCTCAAGCGCGGCGACATCCGGCGAGATAGTCAGGTAGTGAGCGGCGCAAAGTAATTCGAAGAGTATCGGATCAATGCTATCCGGCTTGTAGTCAAACGGTGTTTCGCCGCCATCGATGGCGCCAATATTGACGTTAATGCTCAGCGCCTTGCTACCGTTTGGCGCGGGAATAGTTCCCAACGACGCCGAGTGTCTGAGTCGCTCGAGAAGTTTGTGTTTGTCATCCCTTGCGGTATCGGAATGGATGCCCGAACCGATGTTTGCGGAAAACGTGATTACATCGAGGCGCGATACGCATTCTCCTTGTAGGCAGAGGACGCGCTGCGAAAGAAAACCATCGAGACCCAATTCAATCTGGGCTTCTGGGTTATAGCCTAGAAGATCACGGGCCTTTGGCCTACGATCAACGATGCCCGCTTTAACGTAAACCCCGAGCACTGATGCGCCGCCGCTGATGAAGAAAACCAGAGGTTCTTTGTCGTTCGATTTCATAATCGGTTTGTTGTCAGGCGCTAGCAGCTTAATTCGCCCGATTCGTGGGGCTGCAACATTTGTTAGATCACGTTCAAACAGAATGCGACGTAAGGTGGCACTTAAACGACGGAGTTCGCCACGCGAGGGGTCAACCTTTGCGACGACTTCGCGGATATGTTCTAGGTCTTCTATGAGCGCGGCAGCGGCGTTGCGCGTTAGTACGATTCTTTCTGCCCGGTGTTTTGGTGTGTATTTCATGGTATTTCCACACTTGGTGATCAGCAAACGGGCGTCAAGTAATGTCGCAACGCTCGACCGCCTTCACCGGTCAACGACAGCAACGAAGGCGCTTCCAACCTACCGCAACGGGGGACGAACCTCTGCGCGTTAACGCCCAATTTGCATGTCCGAGATGTCGCGTATTTCGCGGCAAAAGGCGATATCTTGCGGCGGGAGACAGCATGAATAGCCCGCGAACGTTGTACTTGTCGTGTTCTGGTTAACGCGCGAAATAACGCGCGAAAACTCCGTTTGTTCCCACTTTATACAAACTCTACATTTTGGAATCACCAGTGTAATCAAAGAGTTGCTTTGTTACTTCACTGTAAACGCGGCCCCCTATTTGTCGCCTGACGGAGGCAGGATAGATTCCGCGGCCATGATTTCACGCGAATATCCCGACCGCCCGCTGCTGGGCGTCAGCGGACTGATCCGGCGCCAGGACCGCGTCCTGCTGGTGCAGCGCAGCCGACCGCCGCTCGCCGGCCTGTGGAGCCTGCCCGGCGGACTGGTCGAGGCCGGCGAGACGCTGGAGGAGGCGGCCCGCCGCGAGATCCGCGAGGAGACCGGCATCGAAGCCCACGCGTTGGAGCGGATCGGCCTGGAAGAGATCATTGAGCGGGACGAAGCCGGCACGGCCCGGCGCCACTTCGTGCTGGCGGTGTTCAAGGGCCGCTATCGCTCCGGCACGGTGGTGGCCGGCGACGACGCGCGCGCAGCCATCTGGGCCGACCCATCCAACCCGGACGGATTGGCGTTGACCGAGGGCACCGCACGGCGGCTCGGCGACGAGGCCGCAGAGTGAGGGTCGCCAGGCGCCAATCTCGCCGGCCGCGATGGATGGCGGCCGCCGCGCTGTACCTCCTGGCCACCATCGGCACCCCGGCGACCAGCCAGGAGGCGCCGGTACCGCCTTATGAAACATCGCTCCTGCGGCTGTCGGAGATTCTGGGATCCATCCACTATCTTCGCCGGTTGTGCGGCTCCGATGACGGCAATCTGTGGCGGGACCAGATGCAGGCGCTGATCGATGCCGAGAGCCCGGAGTTTCTGCGTCGGCTTCGACTCGCCGATAGTTTCAACCGCGGCTACGACAGCTATCGGTCGGTCCACGTGTCATGCACCGCCTCGGCCCGGTTGACGATCGACCGTTTCATGGAGGAGGGCGCCCTTCTGGCGGGCGAAATCGTCGCCCGCTACGGCGAAGGTGGTTAGCCAAACGTTAACCGCATGCCCTGATGTTTTAAGGGCGCGTTAACCCTTTCTTCACGATTGCGCTGACGCGATGTTGCCCTCCTGGTAGGCTGACGGCTCCTGATTGAGGGTCGATTTTCCATGGCGGACGAGAACAGTTCCTTGCCCGAAGACGCCTTTATTGCCGAGAAGAAACGGCTGGCGCTGGCATACCTGAGCGAGGCTTGGAATGAAGCCCTCGCCGAGGGTGTGGATCCCGAGATTCTGGCCCATGCGGCCTTGTTCACCGCCCTGTCCGACCTGGTCGGGACCTATGGCGAGACGGCCGTGGCGGAACTTGCCGGGACACTGCCCAACCGCATTGAATCGCGCGAATTCTCGCTCACGCCGGCCGTTCAGTAACCTCAAGGGTGGTTTCAGCAGCCAGGCGATGGGCTAGAATGCCGCCGCGGAGGCACATCTGCCGCGGCTGGAGGAACGGTCCATGGCCCGGTTCGCCCCAATCGGTCTTGCAATGGCGGCGGCGCTGATCGTCGCCGGCGGGTCGGCGCCGGCTCAAACCGGCCGCCCGGTCCCGACCGAAACCATCACCGTTCCGCAGGGCGCGCAGGACCGCGCCATGCCGGGAATCCCGGATTTGGAGGTCGCCACCGAACCCACCTCACAGGCGTTCGCCGACGCCGACCTGCTCGACATCCACTATGATCCGGAGGACCTGCCGACGCCCGTCCGGCGTTTGCGCGAACAGATCATCGCCGCCGCCGCCACCGGAAATCCCGACAATCTCAAACCGATCATCGCTGCCAATGACGTGCCGCCGGCCTTCAGCTTCGGCCATGTCGAGGATCCCATCGCCTACCTCAAATCGCTGTCCGGCGACCCCGAAGGCCGCGAGATCATGGCGATCCTGATCGAGGTTCTGGAAGCCGGCTTCGTCCACGCCGATGTCGGGACGCCGGAGGAAATGTACGTCTGGCCTTATTTCGCGCGCTACCCGGTGGAGGCGCTGACACCGGAGCAGATCGTCGAACTTTTCAAGCTGGTCTATGCCGGCGACTACGAGGACATGAAGGCCTACGGCTATTACCTGTCCTACCGTCTCGGCATCGCGCCCGACGGCACCTGGAGCTATTTCATCGCCGGCGACTGACGATTGACACGCGCCATTGTTCCTGTTTTGTTCCTCGACGAGGAGGAGCGCCATGGAACTGCATCGCGGCCGGCTTTTCGATCACGTTCATCTGATGGTCCGCGATGTCTGGGCCTCGCGGAAATTCTACAGCGTCGTGCTCGGGGTTCTGGCCATCCCGATCGGACGCGAGGGCAATGGCTGGTTCACCGCCGACGAGCTTTACGTGAGCGCTGGCAAGCCGGCCTCGGGCAGGCTGCATCTGGCCTTCGTCGCCGCCAGCCGCGACCTGGTTGAACGTTTCTACCGGAGCGGCCTTTCGGCCGGCGGTACGGGCAACGGCGCCCCCGGCGAGCGGCCGTATCACCCCGGCTATTTTTCCGCCCACCTGCTCGATCCCGACGGCAACAATGTGGAAGCGGTCAACCACGGACCGGTCAAACAGACGGCACAATCGATCATCATCCGCCGGGAGGTTTGAGCCATGGCAGTGGCCGACAGAACGCCAGCATCGGGCGAGCCACTGTTTCGAAACCGGCCGAATCAGGTCAATTTGGCTCGCATGGTCACCACATACTTGCTGCCGGCTGAAATCTCGTCCGACGACCTAGCCCATTGGAGCCGTGGCCGCCGCTTTGCCACAGTGCTGGCTGATCCACCGTGGCGCTTTCAGAACAGCACGGGCAAAGTTGCACCCGAACACCGGCGTTTGAGTCGGTACAGCACGCTGTCGCTGGCTGAGATTCAGAGCCTTCCGATAGAGGGGATAACGCAGGACACTTCCCATCTGTATCTTTGGGTGCCGAACGCGCTGCTGTCTGAAGGGCTGTCCGTGATGACTGCTTGGGGATTTACGTACAAATCGAACATCGTCTGGCACAAAATCAGAAAGGACGGCGGTTCGGACGGCCGTGGCGTCGGATTCTACTTTCGGAATGTGACTGAGCTGATTCTTTTCGGGGTGCGCGGCAAGAACGCACGCACCCTTGCCCCAGGACGCCGACAGGTAAACTACATTGCCAGCCGCAAACGCGAGCATTCGCGTAAACCCGATGAGCTCTACCCCATCATAGAAGCGTGTTCGCCTGGTCCATTTCTGGAACTTTTTGCTCGCGGCACGCGGCCCGGCTGGCACGCATGGGGTAATCAGGCGAACGCTAGCTACCGACCAAGCTGGCGCACGTATGGAAACCATAGCGCGGTGCTGCCAGCAGAATAGTAGCGCTGATTTGGTGCGCACCTCTTTGCCATAGCAATCCGGCACCAGCGGCCGTCGCGATCCGATCCCGCCCCTTGCCGTCGAATCGTCGCCTGCTTAGGTAACCACCATGACCGAGACCACCGGTACCGGGCCGGCCTTCATGTGCGAACTTTCGAGCCACGGCATCGTCGGGGTGTCCGGCGACGATGCGAGCAAATTCCTCGGCGATTTGGTGACCGGTGACATAGCCGGGCTGCAGGATGGCGGCGCCTGCTACGGTGGCCTGTTGTCGCCTCAGGGCAAGGTGCTGTTCGATTTTCTCCTGTTCCGACGGGATGGCGGCTTCCTGATCGACCTGCCCAGGGACGCCGCCGCCGGGTTGGTGCAGCGACTGTCTTTCTACCGGCTGCGGGCCAAGGTCGAAGTCAGCGACCGGGCAAACGCCTGGCGCGTGATGGCGCTGTGGGATGGCGTGCCGCCGGCCCTGCCCGGCCTCGCCGTCGATCCCCGCAACGCTCGCCTCGGAAGTCGGGCGGTGATCCCGGTCGACCTCGCCATCGACCAGACGCGATATCGCCAGGGCGACGAGAGCGACTATCACGCCCGTCGGATCGGCCTCGGCGTGCCCGAGGCCATCATGGATTTCGCTTATGGCGATGTGTTCCCGCACACAATCGCCATGGACCAGCTCGGCGGCGTCGATTTCGACAAGGGCTGCTACATCGGACAGGAGGTGGTTTCGCGCATGGAGCACCGCGGATCGGCGCGCCGCCGAATCGTCCTGGTCGTGGGTGACCGCGAACTGCCATCGGCCGGTGCCGCGCTCGAGGCCGACGGACGGGCGATCGGCACGCTCGGCTCTTCCCACGGCACGGCAGGCCTGGCGATCGCGCGACTGGACCGCGCCGGTGAGGCCATGGACCGCGGCCTTCCGGTCACCGCGGGCGAAGCGCAGGTCACTCTCCGGCTGCCGGATTGGGCCCGTTACACATGGGCGGGGTAGACTTGGGCGGGATAGACTTGAACGAGGTGAAACGCTTCCGGACGCCGATGTTCATTGCCACCGCGTCGCGCCGTCATGGCTGAGCGAAATCCTCCGCCACGGGCATGGCAGCGCATGCTGTCCGGTCGGCGCCTTGACCTCATCGATCCCTCGCCGCTCGACATCGAAATCGACGACATCGCTCATGGCCTGGCCCGGGTCGCTCGGTGGAACGGTCAGACCACCGGCCGTCATGTTTTCTCGGTCGCCCAGCACACCCTGATGGTCGATCGGATCTTCGCCGAACGGCATGGCGATGCCGATGCGCCTTGGCGGCTGGCGGTGCTCCTCCACGATGCGCCCGAATACGTGATCGGCGACCTGATCTCGCCGTTCAAAGCGCTGCTCGGCGGTAGATATGTTGCGGTCGAACAGCGGCTGCTCGAGGCGATCCACCGCCGATTCGGGGTCGCCCACCCGCTGCCGGCCAAGGTCGCCGCGGCGATCAAGGCAGCGGACAGGATTTCGGCGTATCATGAGGCGATAGCCCTGGCGGGCTTTGCCAAAAGGGAGGCGGTCAGGTTCTTCGGCAGACCGGCGGCCGTCGGCACGGACCTGATCGATCTCGAGCCGTGGCCTGCTCCGGTGGCCGAACGGCGCTATCTGAAACGTTTTGCGGCGGCAAGCAAACTGGCGGAGAAAGAGACATGACAAGCCCCGGCATAAGGCCATCGAACCAAGCACGACCTGGGAGACTCCAGCCATGACGGCCATCCATGTCTGCTCGCTTTCGAAGCTGCACGACACCGTTCGGGTGGCCGCAGCCAGCCACTTGGTGAGCCTGGTCAGCGAGGGAACCGACCTGGAGCGACCGCCGGACATTGCCGCCGGCAATCACCTCGACATTCGCATCAGCGATATCACCGAGGCGATGGAGGGCGAGGTCCTGGCCGGGCCGCAGCACGTTCGGGCCATCGTCGATTTCATCGACGGCTGGAACGGCGATCGGCCAATGGTGGTGCACTGCTACGCCGGGATCAGCCGATCGACGGCGGCAGCCTTCATCGCTCTTTGCGTCATCCGGCCGCAGATCAGTGAGGAAAAGCACGCAACCGCCTTGCGCCAGGCATCTCTGACCGCAACGCCCAATCGCCATCTGGTGGCGCTGGCCGACCAGCTTCTCGCCCGTGGCGGCAGGATGGTCGCGGCGATCGATGCCATCGGTCGGGGAACGCTGGCGTTCGAGGGAACTCCGTTCGCGCTCGCCATCGGACGCTAGAACCCTTTCGACCAACTCGGAGCCATTCTAGGTCCTGTTGACAGTTATCGGAGCCAGATGATGGCACCGACAAGAAACAGCATGGCCATGTAGGCCGTTGCGGTTTTTTCATAGCGCGTGGCGATGCGCCGGAAGTGTTTGATTTTGTTTATGTAACATTCGACGAGATGTCTTTCTTTGTAGAGTTCGGCATCGTAGGGGATGGCTTGCGCCCGTGACGGGTTGGATGGGATCACCGCCACTATTCCGGCATCGTTGAGACGAGCGCGGAGATGATCGGCATCATAGGCCGTGTCGGCGATGAGGTTTGCGCCGGCCACGTCGGCGATCAACTCTTCAGCCTGGGTGACATCGCCAACCTGACCGCCGGTAAGGATGAACCGTAATGGATTGCCGAGCCCATCGACAGCGATGTGAACCTTGCTCGTCAAGCCGCCGCGCGAACGTCCGATGGCCTGATTTTGAGTCCCCCTTTTGCGCCCGACGCATGTTGATGTGCCCGCACAATGGTTGAATCGATGATCAGGTATTCGAAGTCCGGATCGTCCACCAAGGCCTTGAAAAGACTCTCCCATGCCCCTTGTTTGGCCCACCGGGAAAAGCGCACGTACACGCTGTTCCAATTGCCGAACGCGTCCGGCAGGTCGCGCCATGGCGAACTCGTGCGTGCAATCCACAATACCGCATCCACGAACAGACGATTGTCCCGTCCCGTGGATCCGCAATCCGACGCCTTGCCGGGTACCAAATCCGATATCCGTTCCCATTGAACGTCCGTCAATTCCCTGCGAAGCATGACCGGTTCCTCCTCCACACCCAGGTCTTGCTTGAATCACAACCGCCATTAATAAACCGTTAACTGTCAACAGCACCTAGAGCAGTGGTCCAACCGTCCCGGCCTGGCATCGAAATCGGACTGGTCGCCGCTATCGTCGCGGCGGCCAGCCAGCAACCGCTGATTCTGGCGGTCGCCGCCGATCAGTTCCGGCAGGTCGACGCCATGGCGAACTCGTGCGTGCAATCCACAATACCGCATCCACGAACAGACGATTGTCCCGGCCCGTGGATCCGCAATCCGACGCCTTCGGGTACCAAATCCGATATCCTTCGAACGTCCGTCGCGGCTGACCGGCGCTGGTCACAACCGGTTAAACCGTTAACTGTCAACAGCACCTAGAGCAGTGGTCCAACCGTCCCGGCCTGGCATCGAAATCGGACTGGTCGCCGCTATCGTCGCGGCGGCCAGCCAGCAACCGCTGATTCTGGCGGTCGCCGCCGATCAGACCCGGGACGAGGATGACGGCCTACCGTTCGGCCCGTTCAATCCGCTCGGCCATCCCACCTTCGAGGTCGGGCTGCGCTGGTGGGTCCACAAGCAGACGGCCTTGACCGTCGGCCACGTCGAACAGCTCTACACTTTCGGTGATCGCGGGCGTCATGCCGCCTCCGGCGACAGTGGACCGCATCAGGTTTCGGTCGGATATCTGGCGCTGACGCGCATCGCCGAGGAGGCATCCGAGGCGCGGGCGCGGGCGGGCGCAAATTGGCGCGAGTGGTACGAATTTTTTCCATGGGAGGACTGGCGGCGGGGACGTCCGGCCCTCATCGATGAAGCGTTGACGCCGGCGTTGTCCAAATGGGCGGATCAGCAACCCGACCGTACCCAGGAAGACCGCGCCCTGGGGCGGCGCGAGCGCGTCGGCATCGCCTTCGGCAAAGGCGACACCGGCTGGGACGACGAACGGGTGCTGGATCGCTACGAGCTGCTCTACGAAGCCGGACTGGTCGGCGAGGCGGTTCGCGATGGCATGGCCAAACCGACCTCGGTCGCCTCACGTTCCGGCCGGCCCATGCGCTTCGACCATCGCCGTATTCTTGCCACGGCCATCTCCCGCCTGCGCGCCAAGCTTAAATACCGGCCGGTGATTTTCGAGTTGATGGAAGAAGCGTTCACCCTGACCGAATTGCAGCTGATGGCCGAGGCGTTGTCCGGCCGTCATCTGCACAAGCAGAATTTTCGCCGATTGGTCGACAATGCCGCGCTGGTCGAGCCGACCGGCGCGATGGCCCGGCAGGTGCGCGGGCGGCCGGCCGCGCTGTTCCGCTTCCGCCATGACATCCTGAAGGAGCGACCCGCGCCGGGGCTCAGACTCGGGTCGCGGGGATAAAATATCCGCCGCCGGGATGAATTCCCGTGGCAGGTCGGCCAAGCCATCATTGCGCGCCGCCGCGCGCTTGGATAGGAAGGCCCGGCCAGCGCGTCAGCAGACGGGGACTTCATGACAAAGTGGGTGTACGGGTTCGGTGACGGTCGCGCCGAGGGGCGCGCCGACATGCGCGACCAGCTTGGCGGCAAGGGTGCAAACCTGGCCGAAATGGCCAATCTTGGTTTGCCCGTCCCGCCCGGTTTTACCGTCACGACCGAGGTCTGCGCGCACTATTACGCCAAGGGGCACACCTTCCCCGACGACCTGACGGCGCAGGTCGAGGCGGCGCTTGGCTCGATTGGCCGAATCGCTGGCCGGGAATTCGGCGATTCGGCTCGCCCGCTGCTGGTTTCGGTGCGCTCCGGCGCCCGCGCCTCGATGCCGGGGATGATGGACACGGTCCTCAATCTGGGGCTCAACGACATCACGGTCGAAGCCCTGGCCGCCGGCGCCGACCGGCGTTTCGCCTACGATTCCTACCGGCGGTTTATCCAGATGTACGCCGACGTTGTGCTGGGGGTCGGGCACCATTTGTTTGAGGACGGATTGGCCGCGTTCAAGGACGAACATGTCTACGTCCACGATACCGACCTCGACGGCCCCGATTGGGCCGAAATCGTGTCGCGATTCAAGCAGATCGTCGAGGCGAGACTGGGCAAGCCCTTCCCACAGGACGTGCGCGAACAACTTTGGGGCGCCCTCGGCGCGGTTTTTTTATCGTGGATGAACCAGCGCGCCATCACCTACCGGCGTCTCCACCGCATCCCCGCCGACTGGGGTACGGCGGTCAACGTGCAGGCGATGGTGTTCGGCAATATGGGCCAATCGTCGGCAACCGGGGTCGCGTTCACGCGCAATCCCTCGACCGGCGAGAAGGAACTCTACGGCGAGTTTCTGCTCAACGCCCAGGGCGAGGACGTGGTTGCCGGGATCCGCACCCCGCAGGATCTGACCGAGGCTGCCCGCGCCGCGACCGGCTCTGATGGCCCGTCGCTGGAAGCGGCCATGCCCGAGATTTTCGCCGAGTTCCGGAGCATCTGCGATCGGCTCGAGGCGCATTATGGCGACATGCAGGACGTGGAATTCACCATTGAGCGCGGCAAGCTGTGGATGCTGCAGACGCGAGCCGGCAAACGCACGGCGGGAGCGGCGATCAGGATTGCCGTCGAGATGGTCGACGAGAAGGTCCTCAGCCCCGACCAAGCGGTCATGCGCATCGATCCCGAGGCGCTCGACCAGCTGCTGCACCCAACCATCGCACCCGATGCGGTGCGCGATCTCATCGGTACCGGCCTGCCCGCCTCACCGGGAGCGGCGTCGGGCGAGATCGTGTTTTCGGCCGACGAGGCCGAGCACCTCAGGGCCAAGGGCCACAAGGTCATCCTGGTGCGGGTCGAAACAAGGCCCGAGGACATCCACGGCATGCACGCCGCGGAAGGCATTCTGACCACGCGCGGCGGCATGACCAGTCACGCCGCGGTGGTCGCCAGGGGCATGGGCAAGCCGTGCGTTTCCGGCGCCGGCGGCATTCGCGTCGACGACCATGCCGGCGTCCTGACCGCCGCCGGGCGCGCCTTCAAAGCCGGTGATGCGATCACCATCGACGGATCGACCGGCGAGGTCCTGGTCGGCGCGGTGGAAATGCGTCAGCCCGAATTGTCCGATGATTTCGGCCGGCTGATGGAATGGGCCGACGAGGCGCGGCGCATGCGCATACGGGCCAACGCCGAAACGCCTTCCGACGCCCGCACAGCGCGTTCCTTCGGCGCCGAGGGCATCGGCCTGTGCCGCACCGAGCATATGTTCTTCGAAGGCGATCGGATCGTGGCGGTGCGCGAAATGATCCTGGCCGACGACGAGGCCGCCCGCCGGGCGGCGCTGGCCAAGCTTCTGCCCATGCAGCGGAGCGATTTCGTCGCACTGTTCGAGATCATGAAGGGGCTGCCGGTCACCATCCGCTTGCTCGACCCGCCGCTCCATGAATTCCTGCCCAAGACCGACGACGAACTTGCCGACGTGGCCCAGGCAATGGGCGTGGCGGTGGAGCGGCTGCGCGAACGCACCCACGCCCTGCATGAGTTCAATCCCATGCTCGGCCACCGCGGTTGCAGACTGGCCATCTCCTACCCCGAGATCGCCGAAACCCAGGCGCGGGCGATTTTCGAGGCGGCGCTTGAGGTTTCGGCCGCCTCCGGCGAACAGATCGTGCCTGAGATCATGGTGCCGCTGGTCTCGGTGGCGGCTGAACTCAAGGCGGTTGCCGCAACGGTCGAGCGTGCCGCACGGCTGGTCGAGGAGGAACGCGGGCGGCGCCCGTCCTACACCATAGGCACGATGATCGAACTGCCGCGTGCCGCCCTACGTGCCGGCGAAATCGCCGAGATGGCCGAATTCTTCTCCTTCGGCACCAACGATCTCACCCAGACCACGTTTGGCATTTCGCGCGACGACGCTGCCGGCTTCATCGCCACCTATGTCTCGACCGGCATCCTTGCCGCCGATCCCTTTGTCACCCTGGACAGGGACGGCGTCGGCGCGTTGGTTCGGGCGGCGGCCGAAGACGGGCGCAAGGCCCGCAACGATATCAAGCTTGGCATTTGCGGCGAGCACGGCGGCGATCCGGAATCGATCGCCTTCTGCGAGGATATCGGCCTCGACTACGTGTCGTGCTCGCCCTTCCGCGTACCGATCGCCCGCCTGGCCGCGGCGCAGGCGGCCTTGCGTGCCTCCGGCGCGACGCCCGGATCGGGCACTGCCTGAATGTTGCCCTTTCTCGGCCCGATCGTGCGCCCACTCTCGCCTGATTTGTAAGGCGACAATGTCACCGGGCGTACCGGTGAGTCGGGCATTAACGGTCTTTCAAGGTTAATCCCGCATCAATCTGGTCACTTGGGGCTCGCCCCCGGCGAGAAGCCGGGAAGTGCGGTTGACACGATTGTTGCGTGGAGTAGGGCATTGATTGTCAAGGGGGTTCAGCGGCCGCAAATGAAGAGGCGGTCGGGCGCCGAGTTGTACCTCTTCGCCGCCTTCTTCCTTGCGGTTTCGACCCAGACCATCTCCCACCAGGATGCCCTGTCCCGCTTCGGCGCCGGTGTTGAAATAGCCGATCGCTGGCGCGTTCACACGGTCGCCAAGACGATCGTCGGCACCGACGGCACCGAGCGGCGCTTCGCCGCCTTGATCGGCCCGGGGCTCGTGGACGCCACCGCCGTGCCGATCGATCCCGCCATCACCGGAAGCATTGCCGACACGCCACCCGGATCGATCAACCGTTACCCCAAGGCCGACGCGCTTGTCGATCATCGACCGGTCGCCTACCGCGCGGGCGCCTTCGCCAGTAGCGGCCTGTTCGATCCCGTCGACGAGATTCCGACCGATGTCGTGACCGCCTTTGCCGCCCCGGCGGCGGACCGGGAAACCGAGGTCGCGGCAGCGGCCGATGCCCAAGCGGAGAGCGAGGCCAAACCGGACGGCGCCATCACCGTCGCCTACGCCCCCGGCGACGACCAGGACGGGGCGCCGTTCGACGCGGTGATGGGCAAGAGCGGCAAGGGTGCCGTCATTCTCGACCCTGATATCGGCGCCAACCATGCCTGGCTCAACTATGCCATTCCCGACGTCGCGCGCTCGAAGAAAGAAACCGCGTGCCTGGCCAACGCCATCTATTTCGAGGCTCGCGGCGAACCCGAACGGGGCCGGATCGCGGTCGCCCAGGTGGTCATCAACCGGCTCAAGAATCCGGCCTATCCCAACACCCTCTGCAGCGTCGTCTACCAGAACAAGCACAAGCGAAACCGCTGCCAGTTCTCATTCGCCTGCGACGGCATCAGGGACCGGGTGACCGACAAGAAATCCTGGGCCGAGGCCGAGTCGTTGGCCGAGAGCATCCTGCATGACGACAAGAATCTGTTCCAGGCCGACATCGGCGCGGCGACCCATTATCATGCGACCTATGTGCGGCCGCGCTGGGCGCGTTCGATGAAGAAGAAGCAGCGCATCGGCCGCCATATCTTCTACCAGACCTATGGCGGCGGATGGAGCTGACGGGGGTCGAAGGCCGATCGCTCCTGACCCGGCAGAAACCTGTTCAGTCCTCTCAAGTTCGATTTTCCAAGCTGACACGATCGATGGATGGATCGCTCCCGATCCGCGCGCGCTAGGCTCTGACGCTGCGGGTCAGTGTGCGGAAGCGTTCCAGCTCCTCCGGAGTCGGTGGCCATTTACCCTTGAATGTGTCGGCAAAACGGTCGATCGCCTCCCACGGTTTGGGGAATCTTGCGTCCTCGTAGTCGGCCGAGGACAGGCGGGGTGCGCCCGTCGCGGTCCGAACGTCTTCACCTCCGTTGGTTTTGGCCCAGACCGCTTTGGCCCGATTGACGAAGGCCGCCTTGATCTTCTTTACTGGCAAGTCGAGCAAGCTTGGGTCGAGCGCCTCAATTGCACCCAACGCGACGATCTTTTCTTCGGACATCTCGGCCGCGGCGTCTTTCCCGACGACACTGTCGGTAATCGCCTCGGCTTCGCCTTCAGCCTTGTCCTTGGTTGTGACCGTGGCTGCGAACATATCATCGATCCAGTCGGGTAGTTCTTCGCGCGGGCGCACCCGCATGGCATGGAAACGCAGTCGGTTGTGGTGGCGCTTGACACCGCGCGGGGTCGGGTTGGTAGCAAAAATGACCGGGTGCCAGATCGTCAAAGCCGCGTCGAAATGTGCCGAATCGACAATCTGTCCGGTGGTCTTGGCCGAGCTGCGACGGAGCAGAAACAGGCCTGACAATAACCCGAGTGCAGCGAACGGCACCGCAAGGCGCCCGAGCAGATTGGGCCCTAAGTCGTCGGGACCCAGTACGGGCACCTTGTCGTTGGTCAGCTGGACCTGAGTCTCAGTAGACGTGCCGTCGTCGGACGGCGGGGAGTCAGTGTCGGCGGTCGCCGTATCCACGACGGTCGGCGCTTGCGCGGTTGCCGGCGATTGCACCGTGAAGATGGGATTGGCCAGAAAAATCACGGTGGACAGCGCCACCAGTATCACCGCTGGCCCAGCAACGTCCGGCGCAGCGCGGATCGCCCGGCGGATGCGCTCCGGCCAGTGGTTCTCCTCACTGGGTTTGTCCGCACCGAACAAGGCGGCGCTGCCGGCCACGGTGGCCCGTGGCACCGGCACCGACATGTTGATCAGCTTCTCCAGGTAATTGTTGGCGAATTCGGCGAGCTTGCGCGCGTCCGGCTTGAGTTCCTCGACGCTATTGCCAAGGCCGTTGGTGGCCTTCTCTTTTTCCTCATCCTCGACCATGTCCGGCAAATCGAGGATCGAGTCCCTGAAGCCCTGGGCAACCGAGCTGACGACCTTTTCCTCGTCGATGCCGAGAAAAATAAAGCAGCGCCCGGCAGTGACCAGAAAATCAACCGCCTCGAGCACCTCCCGAACGTTGTCGGAATCGCAGCGGTCAAGATCGTCGATCATGATGACCAGGCCGGGGTTCGTGCCGTATCTCAGCACATCGCACAAATCGTCGAATTCGCGGGCGAAGCGATAGCCGAAACTGAGCTGCTCTTTGAACTGCTTGACCCGGGTTTTATCCGACAAGGTCGACATCAGCCGCGCCGGGTTCAGCCTGAGTCGCGCCAACATGTTGATCAGCGCGAGGACAATCGTGCCGACGGCGCCAACGCCGAGAAGGTCCGTGAGGAATTCCCAATCTCCTTGGCGACTTCCTCTTCTTTTTGCCCTTCGACCCAGGGCAGCGCGTCAAGCGCCGCGGAAAGCGTGAAATCAGCGAACAGCGCGCGCGCAGCGAACCAGGTGGCGATGATGGCCATGGCCACCACCAACAGACTGACGAAGGAGCGCCAAACGCGTCGTATGACAAGGCGGACACGGAAGATGATCCCGGACATCCGCCACAGGGGTGGCACCGCCTGGCCGCGGATGTTTTCCAGAAGTGCCGCGAGCAGGTGCTCCTCCTTCTGGTGGTGCCAGGCGTTGAACCAGACCGGTCGGGTGCCGTAGCGCCTCAGGTCTTGCGTGATCAGGTTCATCAGCGAACTTTTGCCGGTGCCCCAGCGGCCAGTGACGGCAATGGTTAGCGGCGGCTCGGTGCGGGTGTTGCGCAGGAAGCGGGACACGCCCAGCGCCACCTCCTTCAGGCCCAATACATCGGGGTCGCTCCAGCCGATCGGACGGTCGGTGCGCCCGGTCGCGGCGATGCCCTCCTCCGACGGCGGCGGGTGTGCCGGCCGGTAGGTCGCCGTCACTCCGTATGCGGCAAGGATCAGCCCCGGCAGGGCGAGATAGAGCGCCCACGGCGCCGGCAGATGACGATAAGAGAGGGTTTCCCAAGTCTCCCCGCCATCCAGCGTTTGCAGGATGAGGGGGCGGGAACTAGCGTCCTCCCATTTCGACGAAATCCAGCCGATTTGCCCGTCCAATTGAAAACGAACCGACCAGAGATCGAGCTCGGTGCCGCTGGTTTGCGGAGTCCAGGTCGCGCCGCCATCGCCCGACGACAGGATCGTGCCGCTCCGCCCGACCGCCCAGCAGCGCTCGCCGCTGGCCAGGCATTGCGACGCGGTAATGAGGTCGGCAATGCCAGCAATCGCAGCATCCGATTGCAATTCCGGCACGCCCTTCGGATCGATCTGTGCGGCTTTTTGTGTGGTCTGTTCAACGATATCAGCGCTGTCGCCTGCGATTGCCAAGACTGCCTTGCGGGCCGCATCGCGCGCGCCGATGAATTCGTCCGTGGCCAGAACGAATTGCAATTTGTCGAGGGCGCGCTCGGCCTCTGAACCTTGCTCACCCAACGATCGGGCCGCCTCTGCTCTGACGAACGGGTTGGAATCGTCGAGCAAGTCGATCAGGAGATCGATATCAGCAGCGCTGCCGCCTGTGATTGCCAAGACCGCTTCCAGGGCCACAAAGCGCACCACGTCGTTATCGTCGGTGGCCAGAACGTGCCGCAATTTGTCGAGGGCGCGCTCGGCACCCGAACCTTGCTGACCCAACAAGTCGGCCCCAATTCTTCTTAAGTCCGCGTCGGGATCGTCGAGCCGGGCGATCTGGAGGTCGATATCAACGCTGCCGTCCGCGAGCGCCCGTGGCAACGACGAAACCGAATTGATCCACCACGGAACGGCCGTGATCCTCTGCAATGCCGGGTGTGGCTGTCCGTTGATCCACCAGGACCATGCACCGGGCGTCGGATCGAACGGGTCCGGGCGAACAGATCCGGAACGGGTCCGGGCGAACAGAATCGTCGACCAGGAAGCCATAGATGCAGCCGGCGATGGTAAGAACCAGCGCTGTGACCGACCAGCGATATCGCCGCTTGGCCGCGCGCACGTCGATGGCTGCGGCCGCGCCACGCCCATAGCCGGCCGGCGCCGCACGGCCATCGCCGGTGTCCTGGCCGAGGCCCTTACCCACTGCTAAGGTTTCGCCCCTCGGCCCGCCCCAATCAGACATTACGACCTCACATCAGCTCCAATGCTCGAACTGACACAACAATAATCAGCCAGATGGCGCCGAGAAAACAAAACACGATCTTGAGCCAGTAGCTAGTGATGCGAACTTTGAGCCACGCGGCGCCGTGGTCGAACGGTTCTTGGTCGAGGCCCTGTTTCTCCATCTGTTCAGCAGGTCGACGCTGAGCCGATAGCCCGCGAGGTACTGAAGCAGGTCGAAGAGTACGGCGACTAGTGCGCAGACGGATGACCCGATGACCTGCGCCGGCCGTAGGAAGGGATTAACAGGATTGCCGGTAGACTCGACGATGAAAGTTAGGGTGAAGGCCATCACGCCTATGGAAATCGTCCAGATTCGTCCGCTGATGTGGCCGGATATCCAGTCTAGATCCTTGATGAGATTTTCTTTGGTCGGCATGCGTCTATCTCATCGACGGAGTCGCTTTGTCGATCGGTTTTGCCGATCTTACGGCACGAAGCATAAGGCCTTACTCAGGGTTGTTCTAGCCCGTTACTAAGGCCCCATCAGGTTCTTAGGTGACGGTGTGGTAGTTAGCGAAGGCCGCTGCCTAGGTCTCGGTGATGCGGATTCGGTCAAAGCCCAGCGTCCGCGCTTCATATAGCCGTTACGTCGATGTCTCGGATTATCGAGGAGCGGACCGGAGCCTTCGTCGTGCCAGCAGTCCGCCCGAGGCGTAGCCAAAGGCCCGCTGGCCGCGACGAGGTGATTGCTTGGCGCGTCCAAAGAGCCCAGCCCCCACCGGTTCACCGCTGTTGGAAAAGAGGAAACAACACGTCACGTCGATCACCGCGGCCGGGCGACGCCCATCGCCGGTGCCCTGGCCGTCGCCGGAGGATCCGGGGCTTGAGTCTGTCGGGCGCCACTCGACCGTCTGAGCGCCAGTGTCGGAAACGTCGCCGGTATCTCTAGCGCTAGAGGTAGGTGCCGCTTTGTCCGCCATGGCTTATCCATGCAGCTATCCAGGCGGATAGACTAGCAGAAGGTTTGGGCGTCGTAACCTTAGGTCCTGTTGACAGTTATCGGAGCCAGATGATGGCACCGACAAGAAACAGCATGGCCATGTAGGCCGTTGCGGTTTTTTCATAGCGCGTGGCGATGCGCCGGAAGTGTTTGATTTTGTTTATGTAACATTCGACGAGATGTCTTTCTTTGTAGAGTTCGGCATCGTAGGGGATGGCTTGCGCCCGTGACGGGTTGGATGGGATCACCGCCACTATTCCGGCATCGTTGAGACGAGCGCGGAGATGATCGGCATCATAGGCCGTGTCGGCGATGAGGTTTGCGCCGGCCACGTCGGCGATCAACTCTTCAGCCTGGGTGACATCGCCAACCTGACCGCCGGTGAGGATGAACCGTAATGGATTGCCGAGCCCATCGACAGCGATGTGAACCTTGCTCGTCAAGCCGCCGCGCGAACGTCCGATGGCCTGATTTTGAGTCCCCCTTTTGCGCCCGACGCATGTTGATGTGCCCGCACAATGGTTGAATCGATGATCAGGTATTCGAAGTCCGGATCGTCCACCAAGGCCTTGAAAAGACTCTCCCATGCCCCTTGTTTGGCCCACCGGGAAAAGCGCACGTACACGCTGTTCCAATTGCCGAACGCGTCCGGCAGGTCGCGCCATGGCGAACTCGTGCGTGCAATCCACAATACCGCATCCACGAACAGACGATTGTCCCGTCCCGTGGATCCGCAATCCGACGCCTTGCCGGGTACCAAATCCGATATCCGTTCCCATTGAACGTCCGTCAATTCCCTGCGAAGCATGACCGGTTCCTCCTCCACACCCAGGTCTTGCTTGAATCACAACCGCCATTAATAAACCGTTAACTGTCAACAGCACCTAGCGCGAGCGGCGGCGCATCCGCGCCGTGAAAGGCATTGGTGAGTCCGGCGATCACCGGCTCGGCCACCAGCGCATTCAGAGCGGCCATCGGCACCGGGCGGTCGAACAGGCCGAGCAGATGCAGCATGGCGGTCTCGGAGCTGTTCGCCCCAAACCAGTCCGCATAGGCTTTCAGCATGGCCTTGGCCTTGTCCGCGCCTTTCACATGGCATAAAGCAGCTTCACCCGATCGCGCTTGGTGATGTCGCCGTCGCCGGTCACGTCGGCCAGATAGCGCCCGAGCAGCACCAGGCCGAAGGCGTGGCCGCCCATTTCCTCAGACGCGGCTTGCATCTCCTCCTCAGGGCCGGTGACGCCAAGGGAGGTCAGCAAAGCGGCTCCGTCCTTCGGCTTTAAGGTCTGAACATCCACATGGCTGACGGCTTGGCCTTCATCCGCCGTCAGTTCCGCCAGGGGTTGGCGGGAGGTGACGACGACGAGGCCCGGCCAAGGCTGACGGGCCAGCCGGTTGATAAAGTCGCCCATGGTGCGGTCATGGAAACGCCCGGCATCGGTGTGGTTCGGTGGGTTCTGCAGCGGCTCCACCCCGTCCAGCACCAGGATCATGGTCTCCTGGCACACCAGTTCCAGCGCCTTGTCCGCCTGGCCAAGCGAATCATAGCTCGCGGGATTTTCGCCGAAGCTGCGCAGTAGGTCGGAGAAGAAGCCTTCCGAACTCGTGATCTGACCTTTGGAGCCCTGCGAATAGAACGACCAGGTGAAGATGCGCTCCGCCCCGGCATAGGGAACGGGCTTCTTGTCCTTCAGTTCCGCCAGCCAGCGCGACACCAGAAACGACTTGCCGGTGCCGCCCTCGGCGATCAGCGCGAGGATGTTGCGATTGTAGCGTTGGTCCCATTCGCGGGTGAGCAGCGCCTTTTCGGCCGGCGGGTCCAGGCGGCCGGAAATGAGTCTTCGATCGTTCTTGGGTCCAATACCGATTCGGAGTAGGGCCCAGGTCTGTGGATCAAGGCTGGAATCATTCGCGGGTCGCCGGCTGCGCTGTCCGAACTTGAGACCTTTTTGTGAAGTTCATGGCGGCTTCGGTACTTGCCGGTGCCGCCCTCGGCGATCAGCGCGGAGGTGCGGCGGCCGATGAGCTTCGAGGAATGGGGAGTAGGGAGGTTGTGGAGCTGGAATTTGTCGGTCTGTTTGAGTTTGGGTTCTGGCGGCGGTAAGACATGCTCACGCTCTTCGGGCAATAGTCTGCCTTTTCGCTTCGCCAGCCATTTCTTCCATTCGCGTCAGCAGCGGGATAACCAAGGACTACGGCAACAACAATCCCGACAATCGCAACAACAATCCCAACAATACCGAGTACTATCGCAAGCACCGCTGTTCCCTCGCGATGTCAGGCCAATCCGGTATGCTGGTGCTGCGCATGTCCCCGCCTCGGTACTGCCTCTCGCTGCCACTATACATTGAGTTGCAGAAATGAAGGCGCGGCAACCGAATGCATCTCTAACGGACCTGGAACGGGCGTGTTCCGCACGGCTAGCGCTGAATCCCGCCGACCGAGATGCGCAGCAGATATTTCTGCGTGAACACAAACAGCAGCATCGGCGGCATCAGATAGAACACCGCGACCGCGGCCGAATTGTTCTCAAAAAAGAGATACAGGCTCATCACCCATTTGCCCTGGGTGACCAGGAAGGTCGACACGAAAATGTACTCCTCCCAGCCGCGAATGAAGGCGAAGATCGACACCGCAACGACGCCGCTTGTCACCTGCGGCAGGACGACGCGCACGAAGGCCTGGCGTCGCGAGGCGCCGTCGATCAGCGCGCTCATCTCGATCTCCCACGGCACCGCGTCGAAGAACCCCTTCATGATGTAAACGGCAAAGGGTAATTCGAAGGCGACCAGCACCGGGATCACGCCGAGCAGGCTGTTGAGCAGGCCGACCGCATGCATCATCACGAACAGCGGGACGATCAGCGTCATGAC
Organism: uncultured Bauldia sp.; assembly: GCA_963663975.2. Lineage (GTDB taxonomy): Bacteria > Pseudomonadota > Alphaproteobacteria > Rhizobiales > Kaistiaceae > JANQRX01. Next base: position 1,153,344 of record CAXXRA010000015.1, read on the forward strand.
CGGGAAGGCGTGGGCCAGGAGCAGCGCGCGGATCATCGCCGCCCGCCCCGGGAAGGCGAAGCGCGACAGGTAATAGCCGGCAAGGCTGGCGACCGTGGCGACGGTCACGGCCTGCGACACGGCGATGATGAGCGAGTTGGCGAACGCCCGCCACACCGACGGCAGGCTCGGCCGCGGCGGCACCAGCAGGAAACTGAAATTGCGCAAATGCAGCTCGGCGCCGATCAGCACGGCCAGCCCGATCGCCGCCGACACCGCCACCACGAACGCGCCGGCCAGCGCCTGCCGCCTTGTGCGGGCCCAGCCCGACCACACCCACAGCGCCAGGCCGGCCGGTGCCAGCACCGCGATCGCGCGCCACAACACCGCCGGATCGCGTGACGAGAAGGCCATGACGAACAACCCGACATAGGGGATCATCAGCGGCACCGAGATCACCAACAGAAAGGCATAGAGGGCGCCGCGCCCGAGCCGGTGCCGTGCTCGCGCCCGCCGCGACAGCATGGGCCATGGCGGCGCCATTTCGGCTGTGATGGTATCTGCGGTTGTCAAAGCGCCCGACCCTATCGCGTCGGCACCGCCCGGGCCATCCGTGGCCTATGCGCTGGTGGCGCGCGCCCATTGGCGATCAGGACGCGGCCGTGGAAGCGGGACGAGGTCAGGTTCCACCAGGATTCGGCTGGCGAGAGCCGAGATTACCGTTTGGTGTGTTACCCAGCCAAAACTAATCTGCCGATTTGGGCTTGTAGAGCACCATGCGATAACATCCCAGAGTACGCGACAGGAACTGGTAGGTCGCTCCCCACAGATACAGACGAAACTTGCGGTACTCGAATTCGCCAAAATCGCGGATAATGTTGTCTTTATTTCTATCCAGGTTCTCCGCCCACTGTCTGAAGGTCAGAAAATAGCTGTGCCGGTCGTTGTGTATTTCAAGTATTTCGAACGGCGTCTTGCCGACCTTGTTGACGAAATCGTCTAATATAAGAAACGAGTGGTTGCCGGGATAGATGTGGCGCACCATGAAGGTCGCTAGTTTATACTTAATACGCGATGCGCTCCCGTCGAGGAAGACAAGCCCGCCCGGCTTCAACAAATGGTTGAACTTTTTCAGCACGCGCTCGTAGTCGGGCAAATGTTCGATCACGCCCATAATGACGATGGAGTCGAACTTCTCGTCGGGTTCGTATTCGAGGAAATCCTGCAGTAGGATATTGAAGTTCTCTCGGTACTCGCTGTACTTTTCATTGATGAATTTCTGCGACACTTCGGAAATCGTCAGGCCGACGAAATCGACGCCGAGGGGGAGCGCATGGCTGGCAAAGGCACCCCAACCGGGTCCGATTTCGAGCACCCGGGTTGACTGGCCGAGTTCGCACTTCTCCACGGTATAGTCGAATTTGCGCCTCAGCGCCGTCTCCAGGGTTTCGTCGTCGTTTTCGTAGACCCCCTGGCTGTAGGCCGGCAGCACGGGGTCGAGGAAGCTGAGAAACAATTTCGGATCGAGATCGTAATGCGAGGTAATCGCCGCCTTGTTGGTGTACACCTGACCAAAGATCAGCGGCTGAACAAACCGCCAAGCCTTGACGATCAGGTGGTTGTCGTCCATCGAACCACGTAGCGCAAACGGGCTGATCATGTCGCCGTCGACGTCGATATCGCCTTGCAAATAGGCTTCGGCGATATTCGCTTCATCGAGCGAGCCCAGCGCCTTCACACCACGTTCGGTGCGCAATGCCACATGGAATTGCGGCTCACCCTCGCCGACATCGCGCTTGCCACCATCGGGCATTTCGATCGAGAACGAAGTTTCGATTGCGCCGATACGGTCAATGAAGCCATTAATCAGGCGCAGGCTCGCGGATGTTGTCATATTTTCCAAGTCACTACGGCTGCAACGTCGGATGCGTTTGTGCTTGTGAAGGCGCAATATTATCTTGCACAAAAACTAGCGGAAAGGAACGGCCGTCCACCGCATCGACAACGTACCTGCCCCTCTGGGTCGATAACGGCGCAAAGATGCCGGTCGGCGGCATCGACCACGCACGCCACCGCCCCGAACGACGGTTGCGACCGTGGTTTCGAAACGGCTAGCGGCAGCGGAACGGGGAAAAGAAGCCGAAAATGTCGTCCGGATCACATCGCTTGCAATTGTAGACGGTGCACGAGCGGTGATCGGCGGACGGGACGCTCGACCGTACGGCCCGCTCGCCCCAGCTGCAGAAGCCGGTATGGGCTACGAAGCGGTCGAAGCGCTGGATGTCGGGAGGCTGCTTCCAGCGCAAAACCACGGCGCCCTCGGCCCGAACGACGGCGCCGATGTCGGCACAGCTCATCGAGGTGGAGTTGTAACGCGAGATCGCATGGGCCTGGCTCGCCGCCAGCAACAGGCCGAGCAAGACCGTTCCAGCCTTGAGCACGTTTTGCGGCGTCATCGCCCTGCTCTCCCCTCGTCAGGAAACCCGGTCAGATCCCGACCGAGCCGTGGGTCGCCGTCAGAGTACCGCAGCCGTCCTGGTGCGGCAAATTCACGACCGCGATGGTGGTTTGATCAAAAGTCCAGTGGAGCGCCGTCCGTGACTTCTTTCATGACGAAGAACGTCCGGGTGTGGCGAACACCGGGCAGCGCAATCAGTCTTTCGCCGTGAAGCCGGTTGAAGTCGGCGATATCGCGGACCCTGATTTTCAGGAGGTAATCGAAATCTCCGGCGACGAGGTGGCAGTCGAGGACCATGGGCAGTTTGGTGATCGCCTTCTCAAAGCCTGCAAAGCTCTCCGGCGTGGAGCGGTCCAGTACCACGCCCACCATGACCACCGCGCCCAGCCCAACCCGGTTCGAGGCAATTTCGCTACAATCTCCCCGGCCAACGCCCCCGGAGACCACGCCATGCTGGAAAAATTCGAACGCTATCCCCTGACCTTCGGTCCCACCGCGATCGAGCACCTGGCGCGCCTGTCCGAGGCGCTCGGCGGAAATGTCGAGTTCTACGCCAAGCGCGAGGACTGAAACTCCGGTCTCGCCTTCGGCGGGAACAAGCTGCGCAAGCTGGAATACATCGTACCCGACGCGATCGCGTCCGGCGCCGACACGCTGGTCTCGATCGGTGGCGTTCAGTCGAACCACACCCGCTTGGTCGCGGCGACGGCAGCCAAGATCGGTATGAAATGCCGCCTGGTGCAGGAGAAGTGGGTGCCGCACCATGACGCCGTGTACGACCGGGTGGGGAACATCCTTTTGACCCGACTGATGGGCGCCGACAGCCGGCTGGTTGATGACGGATTCGATATCGGCATCCGCAAGAGCTGGGAAGAGGCGATGCAATCGGTCCGCGATCAAGGCGGTAAGCCCTATGGCATCCCGGCCGGCGCCTCGGTCCACAAATATGGCGGGTTGGGATATGTCGGCTTCGCCGAAGAGGTGCGGGCCCAGGAGGCCGAGTTGGGGTTCAGGTTCGACTACATCATCATCTGCGTCGTGACGGGATCGACCCAGGCCGGCATGATCGTCGGTTTCGCCGCCGATGACCGCGCCAGCCGGGTGATCGGGATCGATGCCTCGGGGACGGTTGAGCAAACCCGTGCCCAGGTTCGGCAGATCGTCGACAACACCGCCGAACTCGTGGAATTGGGGCGAAGGGTCGGTGACGACGAGATCGTCATCAATCCCGACTATGCCTACCCCGCCTACGGCGTACCCAGCGAAGAAACCAATGATGCGATCCGGCTCGCTGCCCGGACCGAGGCGATGATCACGGACCCGGTCTATGAGGGCAAATCGATGCAGGGCATGATCGACCTGACCAGGAAGGGCTTCTTCCCCGAAGGTTCAAAGGTGCTCTATGCGCATCTGGGCGGTGCGCCCGCGCTCAACGGGTACAGCTCCTACTACAAGGACGGCTGATAGCGGCGCGGTTTCAGTCGTGTTCGAATTCGTTGGCGCGGTGCCGGCCGGTTCCAGTACGATCCTCCTCTCGTGTTGAGGGCCATGGACAGCAAACCGACCCATCTCAAAACGATGGAGCAGCGGCTGCTGTGGCTGTCGCACTGGATGATCCACCACGCCAACCACGTCCGGCCGAAGGTGGACGGGATCAAGGTGGGCGGGCATCAGGCGTCCTCTGCCTCGATGGTGTCGATCATGACCGCGCTCTATTTCTCGGCCCTTCGGCCCGAGGACCGGGTGGCGGTCAAGCCGCATGGCTCGCCGGTCTTTCACGCAATGCACTACCTCATGGGCAACCAGACCCGCGAGCGGATGGAGAATTTCCGGGGCTTCGGCGGGGTGCAGTCCTATCCCAGCCGCACCAAGGACGTCGACGACGTCGACTTCTCGACCGGCTCGGTCGGGCTCGGTGTCGCGATCACCTCCTTTGCCTCGCTGGTACAGGATTACGTTCAGGCCAAACACTGGGGCGCTGGGCTCCCGCTGGGGCGCATGGTGGCGCTGATGGGAGACGCCGAGCTCGACGAGGGCAACGTCTACGAGACCCTTCAGGAAGGCTGGAAGAACCATCTGCGCAATTGCTGGTGGATCATCGACTACAACCGTCAGTCGCTCGACGGGGTCGTGCATGAGGGGTTGTGGCAAAGGATCGAAAATATCTTCGATGCCTTCGGCTGGGATGTCGTCCGTGTGAAATACGGCGTGCAGCAACGCGCCGCTTTTGAAGAGCCCGGCGGCGACAAGCTCAAGGCCTGGATCGATGCCTGCCCGAACCAGCTTTACTCTGCTCTGACCTTCATGGGCGGAGCCGTCTGGCGCCAGCACCTGATGGATGACCTCGGCGATCAGGGCGATACCACAACGCTGCTCGATACCCGCAGCGACGAGAAGCTGGCTGCGCTGATGGAGAACCTTGGCGGCAACTGCGTGCACACCATGGCCGAGGCGTTTGCCGGCGTCGACCATGATCGGCCGACCTGTTTCCTCGCCTACACCGTCAAGGGCTGGGGAACCCCGATCGCCGGCCACAAGGACAACCATGGCGGACTGATGACGAAGGCGCAGATGGCCGCCTGGCAGCAACACATGGGCGTGGCTGCGGGCCAAGAGTGGGAGAAATTCGCGACCGTCGAGGATGTTCCGGCCTTGCAGGCGTTCCTCGATCAGGTGCCGTTCTTTGCCGGCGGGCGCCGGCGCTACGACGATGGCGGTCTTGCCGTGCCCGCCATTGCGATCGCCACGGATCGCGAACTCTCGACCCAGATGGCCTTTGGCAAGATCCTGGGTGAACTGTCCAAGGGCGACAGCACGCTGGTCGAGCGCATCGTCACGGCGTCGCCGGATGTGACCGGAACGACCAATCTGGGACCCTGGGTGAACCGGCGCAAGCTCTTTGCCCGCAAGCCGCTTGAGGACGTCTTCCGCGCTCAGAACATCCCATCGACGGCGAAGTGGGATTTCGCACCCGAAGGCCAACATATCGAGCTGGGCATCGCCGAGATGAACCTGTTCCTGCTGTTGGCGGCGGCGGGGCTCTCCCATTCGCTGTTCGGCAAGCGGCTGATCCCCATCGGTACGGTCTATGATCCCTTCGTTGCCCGTGGCCTGGATGCGATGAACTACGCCTGTTACCAGGACGCCCGATTCATGATCGTGGGTACCCCGTCCGGGGTGACGCTGGCCCCGGAAGGCGGCGCCCATCAATCGATTGGCTCGCCGCTGATCGGCATGTCACAGGACGGCTTGGCCGCATTCGAACCTGCCTTTGCGGACGAACTCGCGGTGATCATGGAATGGGCGTTCGACTACATGCAGCGCGATGGCGATGGCGACCCCGATGAACGCACCTGGCTGCGCGATGAGACCGGCGGCTCGGTCTACCTCCGTCTGACCACCAACCCGATCGAGCAACCGGTCAAGCGCGTCGACGATACCTTCCGGCAGGGCTCCATCGACGGCGCCTACTGGCTTCGCAAGCCGGGGCCGAACTGCGAGGTCGTCATCGCCTATCAGGGGGTGGTCGCGCCCGAAGCGATCAGGGCCGCCGGAGCGATCGGCGAGCGTCGGCGCGACGTGGGCGTGTTGGCGGTGACCTCGGCCGACCGCCTCAATGCGGGATGGACGGCCGCCCAACGGGCGCGGGCACGCGGCAGTGCGGCCGCCGAAGCCCATGTCGAAACCCTGATGAGGGACCTGCCGCCGCACTGCAAACTCGTCACCGTGATTGACGGGCATCCGGCGACGCTGGCCTGGCTCGGCGCCGTCGGCGGGCATCAGACCATTCCGCTCGGGGTCGAGCATTTTGGTCAGACCGGCACGATCAGGGATCTCTACCGTCATTTTGGCATCGATGCGGGCACCATCGTTGCCAAGGTGGATGGACTCACCGACGGCAAACCGGTGGGCAGTCGCCTCTTCACGTCGCTGATTGATCATTGACGGGCACGGTGCCGTCGAGAACACCGCAGCGTCGGCTCAGGCAGGGTCCTGGGGCGCCGGCATTGAAGAAACGAGCTTGTACCCGCCAGGAACGCTGACCAGGAGCTCCGCTTTCGAGGGATTGCGTTCCATCTTCTGGCGCAGACGATAGATGTGGGTTTCCAGGGTATGGGTGTTGACGCCCGAGCTATAACCCCACACCTCGCTGAGCAGTACGTCGCGGGAGATGATCTTTTCGCCGGCGCGGTAGAAAAACTTCAGCATCGCGCTTTCCTTGTCGGTGAGCGGCACCTTGTGGCCGCGATCGCCGACCAGGACCTTGGCCTTTGGCTTGAACGTGTAGCGGCCGATGGTGAAAACCGCGTCCTCGTTTTGATCGTATTGGCGGAGCTGGGCACGGATGCGTGCAAGCAGGACGTTGAAGTGGAATGGCTTGGTGACATAGTCATTAGCGCCAACTTCCAGTCCAAGGACCGTGTCCGATTCCGAATCGCGCGCCGTCACTATGATGATGGGCGCCTTGAAGCCGCCATTGCGCAGAAGCTTCACCGCCTCGCGACCATCCATGTCGGGAAGTCCGACATCCATGATGACCAGATCGGTTGGCTCTGATCGAGCTTTCTCAACTCCTCCGAGAGCCGTCCCTGCCTGACCGGTTTCGAATTCCTCGTGGAGCGACAGTTGCTCCGCGAGGCTTTCTCGAAGCGTTTGGTCGTCCTCAACGATCAAGATTTTGCGGAAAGGCATGATCCCCTCGCTGGTTGGCTTTAGGTGAGGTCTGGCAGGAAGGGGAAACGTTACACACATCGCAAAAAGATCGGCGGATCGTCTGCGTTGCCGAAGGTGCCGGCCGCTAATGGCGATTTCACTCAACCGTCGTCGACAGACGGTCGCGGGTCAACGGCCAGTCCTCCAGGGCGGGGGCATGGCGGGCGACCTGCATTGCCAACAGGACCGGCGCAATCTTATGCAGGTTCGCAGCATGGGTCGCCGCGTACTGCTTCTCGACGCCGAACAAGGTCCGGGGAACGTCGCTGGCCGCGAACAGAGCCAGCGCCATTAAGGTTGATCGGAAGCTGTTGTGGACGCAGCACCGGACCGCAAGTTATTGACGGAAAATATACTTTGACGGCACCGGGGCGCCCCGAGGGGACCTGGCGACGACCCAAAAAAGACCGGGAAAGCGTCGACATATGATGACAGATGCAGGCCATCCCGCCGATCCCCAAGGTGTTCTCAATGCGTACTTTCGGCAGCAGGCTCCCTATTGGGCTGACATCTACGACTCCAGCGGGATCAAGGAGAGCATCCACCAGGAACGCCTGCGAGCGGCACTGGTCATGGTGGATACGATCGGGTTGCCCCGGCAGGCGCGCATCCTTGACGTTGGTAGCGGCGCCGACTGGCCTCGGTCGCCATGGCAGGCCGGGGTTTTCTGGTCGATGCGGTAGACCCGTGCCACGCGATGGTGGAAGCGACGCGCGGCCGAGCCGCCGAGGCCGGAGTTCAGTCAAGGATAATCACCGCAACCGGCGATGTGCACGCCCTTCCATTTCCCGATCAATCTTTCAGTCTGGTCGTCGCCCTGGGCGTCCTGCCGTGGCTCCCGGAGATTGGCAAACCGATCCGCGAGATCGCCCGAGTCCTTCGTCCCGGTGGTCACGTCATCGTCAGCGTGGACAGCCTATGGCAGGTGCGCCAGGCGCTGGATCCGCTGCGGAGCCCACTGTTGTGGTGGCCGAAGCGAATCGTGCGCCGCCTCCTTCAGTTGAAGTATACGGCCGGTGGCCTGGCGCGGCCGACATCGATTCGCGCGTTCCGTCGAGCGCTTCGCGGGGCCGATTTCAACGAACTTCGCGGCACGGCCATCGGCTTCGGGCCGCTGACCTTTTTCGACCAGGAGATCCTGCCGCGCTCCGCCGGGCTGTGTCCGGCGTCGGCGCCCCTGGGACCGAATGGGATGATTGAATAAGAGAGTGTTTCAGGCTCATCATAACCCGAGAGGGATTAACGATGAGACGGAATACCATTCGCCAGAAAGCATCGGCCGAGAAGGTCGTGAAGGACATCCGCCGGGCGACACGCCGGCATTATGGCGCTGAAGAGAAGATCCGGATTGTTCTGGAAGGGCTGCGCGGCGAGGACAGCATCGCCGAACTGTGTCGCCGTGAGGGGATCAACCAGAACCTCTATTACCGTTGGTCGAAGGACTTCCTGGAGGCCGGCAAGAAACGGCTGGCGGGGGACACGGCCCGTGAGGCGACCTCCGACGAGGTCAAGCAGCTTCGCAGTGAAGCTCTGGCCTTGAAGGAGGCGGTGGCCGATCTGACGCTGGACAACCGTCTGCTCAAAAAAAGCATGATCGCGGATGGGGACGACGAGGCATGAGGTATCCACCATCAGAGAAGCTGGAGATCATCCGGCTGGTTGAGCTGTCCCATCTGCCGGCCAGGCGTACGCTGGCGCAGTTGGGCATCCCCCGCACCTCGTTTTATCGCTGGTACGATCGCTATCTGACCGGCGGACCGGAAGCCCTGGAGGACCGCCGCTCGCGGCCTGGTCGGGTCTGGAACCGCATCCCCGATGAGGTGCGAGGCCAGATTGTGCAGCTGGCGCTGAAGGAGACCGATCTGTCGCCGCGAGAATTGGCCGTGCGGTTCACCGATACTGAGGGCTACTTTGTATCGGAATCCTCGGTTTATCGCCTGCTCAAGGCCCACGATCTGATCACCAGCCCGGCTTTTATCGTCGTGAAAGCGGCCGACGAGTTCAAAAACAAGACCACCGCGCCGAACCAGCTCTGGCAGACCGACTTCACTTACCTCAAGGTCATCGGCTGGGGCTGGTTTTACCTCTCCACCGTGCTGGACGACTTCTCCCGCTACATCATTGCCTGGAAGCTGTGCACGACGATGAAGGCCGAGGACGTCACCGATACGCTGGAACTGGCGCTCAAGGCGTCAGGTTGCGATCGGGCAACCGTCGTTCACAAGCCACGGCTCCTGTCCGACAACGGCTCCAGCTACATCGCCGGCGATCTGGCCGAATGGCTCGACGACCGCGACATGGAGCACATTCGCGGCGCCCCCTATCATCCGCAGACCCAGGGCAAGATCGAGCGCTGGCATCAGACGTTGAAGAACCGCATCCTGTTGGAGAACTACTATCTGCCTGGCGATCTTGAAGCGCAGATCGAAGCCTTTGTCGGCCACTACAACCACCACCGCTACCACGAGAGCCTCGGCAATCTCACGCCGGCCGACGTCTACTTCGGGCGCGGCCCAACCATCCTGCTGAAAAGAGAAAGGATCAAACGGCAGACCATCGAACACCGGCGCTTGCAATACCGCAAAACCGCCGCGTAGCATGATCAACCAGATGGCCAGAAGCACCTCTTAAGTCAGGTCCCCATTTGGTTCCAAATTACCTGACCACGGACAGGCTGAAGCTGAACCATTGGCTTCAGAACCTCGCCAGCCGCGGCACGCCTGTCCTTCGCTCTAGCGGATCTCAATTCCTTGTGCTGGCCAGGAAGAACGGTGTCCCTGTGAAAACGGACGTGGAGCCGCAGAGATGACCAACGTTCCCCTACTCCCCTTCAACGGCCAAACAGCCGCGAAAAAGGATCCGGCCGTGAGGCGTCGTTCGAGCGACTACTTGAACCTGATCGGAGTGCCCGAAATCGCCCCGTGCACGAGCGCGTTCGATCCCGGTTACGACCCGGTCACCCTGGAGAGCCACCTGGATCAGAGCCATCACCTGATCTCGATCCTGAAAATCTCGATGGCATGTTGGCTGGTCGCGGACGAAAGCGCCACGCGACGCAAGATTGCCAAGGCCAGTGCGTTGGGCGTCTCCACGGTCACTGGTGGTAGCCCGTTCGAGATCGCCGTCGCCCGAGGCCAGCTGCCGGCTTACCTGGAACTTTGTGCCGACCTGGGGGTCGATCGTATCGAAGCGGGTGAGGGATTCACCGACATGCCGCTCACCCCGCGTGCGGTCGTCAGCATGGCGGCCGAATTAGGATTGGAGGTGCAGTTCGAGGTGGGCAAGAAGCACGACGGCGCGTTCGGAAACGATCTCGTCGACGGGCTTATTGCGCAGGGGACTCGCTGGCTGGACGCGGGCGCGGTGGAGATCGTCGTTGAAGCCCGTGAATCGGCCAGGAGCGTCGGCATATTCGACGACAATGGATCCCTCAACGCTGGCTTCGCCGAGCGCTTCGTTGTCGCCTTCGGTCAGGACCTGGTCACCTTCGAAGCCCCGAACAAGGCGAGTCAGTTTGCGTTGATCGACTCCATCGGCCGCAACGTCCGTCTGTCGAACGTCAGGCTCGAAGAACTGCTCCGTGTCGAGGTTTACCGACGCGGACTGCATTCCGACTCGTTCAACCTCCCCACCCTGGCGCCACTGACCGCCGCACATGGCGCGCTGTGATGGCCAGATCCGTCGTCATCGACTGTCTTCCGGAAAGCGTCTCCCGCTATCGGCGGGGCTATGCGGTGGTTGCGATCGATGTGGTGCGCGCAACCACCACCGCCATCACCGCTGCCGCTACGGGACGCCGATGCTTTGTCGTGCCGACGGTGTCTGCCGCGTTCGACCTCGCTGGCAGGCACGAAAATCCGCTGTTGCTCGGCGAACAGGCGGGCATCATGCCGTCCGGATTCGATCTCAACAACAGTCCCGCCGCGGTGGCGGAATTGGGCGAGATCGAGCGTCCCGCCATTCTCCTGTCTTCCTCCGGCACAAGGCTTTGCCACGAGGCGCTGCAATGCGATGCGGCGTTTCTGGCGTGTCTGCGCAACTTCACCTCGGCGGCCGTTTTTCTCGACCGCGGGTTCCAGAACGTCGCGGTCATCGGTGCCGGCAGCCATGGCGAGTTCCGGGAAGAAGATGAAATGTGCTGCGCCTGGATCGCCGAGCGACTTGCGGACTTCGGTTACCGGCCGCGGGGCGAAACGACCCGGAGCATCATCGAAAAGTGGAAAACCGCACCGGCCGACGCGTGGCTGCGAGGAAACAGCGCGGCGTACCTTCGCAACAGCGGCCAGATTGCCGATCTGAACTTCATCCGCAATCACATCGACGATCTGCAGGCCGTTTTCAGACTTCGCAATGGTGAGGTTGTGATGGAGTCGCGCGCCGCGATCCCGGCCAGCCGCACAACGGGGTTGGAAAGTGTTGCTTGAGGATGCCTCGACCCCGGTGGTCGTTCTCGACTGCTTTCGGCACGGCGGGCTGGCAATCGTGCGCAGCCTAGGTCGCCTGGGTGTCCCGGTCCATGTCGTTCACCCGGACCGATGGGCCCCGGGGCTGTTCTCGAAATACCGCCACGGCGGATTCTGGTGGGACATCCGTATTGCCTCGGCTCAGGAGTCCCTCCTGTTCCTCAAAAACGTGCATGCACGGATCGGACGCCGGTCGCTGTTGATTGCAACTTCCGATGTCGCCGCCATGTTCATCGCCGACCAAGCCGAACGGCTGTCCCAATGGTTTGTTTTCCCGGAACGAGATCAGGCGCTCATACGGTCGTTGTGCAGCAAACGTGAGATGTACTATCTGGCCAAGAGCCACGGCGTACCGGTGCCCTTCACGGCCTTCCCGAAGTCGACGAGCGATGCTCTGGACTACATCAAGACCACGCGATTTCCGGTGCTGCTCAAACCGATCTACGGCACCTTGGCCGGGCGCGTTGTTCCGCGCATGGAGCTGGTCCAGACAAAGCACGAACTGCTTGAGCGTTACGATGCGCTGGAAGATCCCGTGCTACCCAATCTGATGCTGCAGGAATACGTCGCCGGCGGCGATGAGGCGACGTGGACCTTCAACGGCTATTTCGACCGTCGCGGAGAATGCAGCGTCGGCTTCACGGGCAGAAAACTGCGCAACTTTCCGGCGTATCTCGGCCAGGCATCGCTGGGTATTTGTACCGGCAATGACGATGTCGCACGGACAACGATCAGGTTCATGAAGGCCATCGGTTACCGTGGCCCGCTTGATCTCGGTCACAGGTTCGATGCCCGCGACGGCCTCTACAAGGTGTTCGACATCAACCCGCGCGTGGGCGCGATGTTCAGGACGTTCGTCGGCGCCAATGGCATGGACGTGGTACGCGCATGCTACCAGGACCTGACAGCGCAGCCGGATGTCCCGGCGGGCAACCAGGAAGGCCGCAAGTGGATCGTGGAGGACTGCGACTGGATCTCCTCCATTCGGTACTTACGCGACGGCAAGCTGAAGTTGCGCGGTTGGCGAGACTCGCTCAAGGGCGTGGAGGAAATGAGCTACCTGGCCAGTGACGATCTCTGGCCGTTGGCCGGTGCTGTGGCGAACAATATCCGGGCGGTGATGAAACGCCTGCGTCTTAAAAGGCAAGCATCCGGTCTGGCACAGGACGTCAAGGCAAGGATCAGCCCGTGACCCCGATCGGCGGTGACCGGGAAAAATCGAGATGATTTTCAAATGACCGAACTGACGAGCACCAGTCGGGCAAGGGTGCCTCACGCGACCGAGAAACATCGAGGCCATCGGCAGTTGGTGGCCGCCCACTTCGAATCGACGGTTCCGCGATGGGAGGAGTTCTATACCGACCGCAGGCCGTCGGTTTACGCCACAATCTACAAAGCGCGGCTCGATGTGGCGTTGGCGCGCGTGGACGAGCTGGGCCTGGCGCACGGGTCCCGGTGCCTCGACGTTGGTTGCGGGCCTGGGATCGCTTCGGTCGCCCTGGCGCAACGCGGCTTCCACGTCGATGCCATCGACATTGTCGCCGGGCAGCTCGCTCGCACCCGAGGTCGCGCGGTGGAGGCGCAAGTTGGAGAACGCGTCGCCACCAGCATCGGCGATGTCCATGAGCTCGAATTTCCCGACGGTGCGTTCGAGCTCGTTTTCGTGATCGGCGTCCTGGAGTGGCTGAAGGATCCCGGCGAAGCTCTTCGCCAGGTGGCCCGCGTGCTGAAGCCGGGCGGCTATGCGGTTGTCTCCGTCGACAACAAATGGGCGCTTCGAAATATCCTGGACCCCTTCATGCATCAACCGTTCAGGGGCATGAGGCGGGGCGCGGGCAAATTTCTCGGCTGGTCCGGTCTATGGCGCCGGTCGCAGCCCAAACCTCGTGATCGGGCCTATTCGATCCGGCGCTTCGACCGACTGGTCGCTGATACCGGCCTGGCGAAAGTGAACGGTGCGACCCTTGGTTTCGGACCGTTTCCATTCCTGGATCTGGAGTTACCGCGGTCCCTCGGGCTTCCTCTCCACCACGCGCTCCAGCACCTGGCCGATCGGAATCATCCGCTGTTGCGATCGGCCGGACTGGTCTATCTGAGCGTTGGCAGGAAGGGTCGCGAGCCGAGCGTTTCGGCTTCTGCGCGCTGAAAAAAACACCCCCGGTCCCAGCGAAAATTGGCCCGATGATGATGACAGGCGAGCGCCGGCGGCAGCGCGGGGTTTCTTATTCGTAGGCCCCGGGCGCGCGGATGACGGTGAGCGGGTTTGCCTTGTGTGCGGCCAGGCCGGTCTTCAACGCAAAAATTGAGCAGTCGATCCCGGTTCGATGAAGCGTATAGCGCCACAGAACCAGGGAGACGGCGAAACTACCGATCGTGTAGGCCGCCGCGACGCCGACAATTCCGAAAAACGGATAGAATCCCAGCATCAGCGCGACGGTGATCGCCATGCCGCCGTTCATGACGATCGCGGAGCCGGTGTGGGCGTTGTGGATGGCGAGAATCTGCGGCGCCGGCCCGAACATCGCTACGGACAGCATCGCCAGCGCCACGACCATAAGGGCGGCATAACCACCGGCCATTTCGTCGCCGAATAGCCGCAGAAGTCATGGGCCCGCGATCGCAAAAACGACCAGAACGCCCACGACGTAGGCGAGGGTAAGCAGGTTCACCTGCATCAGCCGGCCGTTCATGGACGCGGCGTTATTCTGGGCCTTGGTGGCGACGATGTCGGGTATGAGGAGCGCCAGGATCGACTGCATGCCAAAGGTGGCCAGCGTCCTGAAACGGAAACAGACGTAAAGAATCGCCACCTCCGGTCGCCGGGCAATGACGCCTGCGATCAGGATCATAACGTCGATGAGATAATCCGAGGATAGCGAGATAGCAGCCCAGGGATAGGCGGCCCTGCGCCAACGCGTGTAGTCGACCGCAGTTTTGCTGGCCGCAATTTGCCGCCATTTCTTCCACGATAGGACCGCCAACACGGTCAACGACAGCCACATCAGCCCGACATAAGCGAATGCAACCGGGACGAGGCCGGCGTCGCCGGCCGCGGCGATCAGCGCCACCACGCTGATCAGAAAGAGCACCGGGCGCAACAGCGTATCCGGCAAGACTCCGGTGAGGGGCCGCTTCAAGCCGACCAGCGCGGAGGCAAACAAATACGCGGTTATACCCTTGACGTATGTAATGGGGTGGGTATGATGGCGGCCCGATATAGCGTTCTCTGGAGCCCCCGGCGCACATGGCGTTTCGTGAATACGTTCGTCTCATGCTTCGCCATTGGTGGCAACTCGGCGTGGCAGCCCTATGCGCCATCATCGGGTTGATGATGGACATGGATATCATATCCATACCGTTGCCCTCCTGGGTGTGGTGGGCGGTAGCCCTTGGCTCGTTCATCGTGGCTCAATATTTGTCGTTTGCGACTCTTCACGGCAAGGTTGTGAAGTATCGCTCAAAGCCAAAGCCAAGCGAACCGCTAGAAGAAGTGCACACCAACGTTTATCTTTCACTGCCTAACTTTGAAGAGTTGAGTGACCCTGAAGGCGCCGCCGTAAATGCTATTATTGAACAAGCAGTTTTGGGGAGTCTGCAAATATTCGGCACAAGAACCAATCCAAAAGACGGGGACGGCGCGATGCTTCCGATTGATAAGGGGTTTTGGAAAGAAAACTCATTCGAGTTTCCTTTTTCCACTGATTTGAGCCCGAAGGAAGAAAGGAAGATATCCCACACCACCGGAGCCAGCGGGGACGTTTACTACAATTTGCAGGTCGATCCAGACCAAGTGTCGCTTTGCTGGCCGCAACAAAAGAAATTTAAGTTTCGAATGCCTTTTGTGTGGGAGACTACCTGATGTCTCAAGGTAAATACCTGTCTCTTGAGGAGGCTCGTAAGATTGGTAAACTGGATCAGTTCGCCAAGGATCACCCATCTTCTGGCGTAAAGCAGTCCTTCAACGATCTACTGGACGCTATGGCGCACGGAGGGAAGCCAGACAGCCAAATCAAAAAGCTGCCAACAGCTCATCAAACATTTTCTCGGGCCGCTTCCGACGATTGTAGCGATACTCAAACTCCTTCACGTACTTCTGAAGGTGCTTCTGGGAAACGTGAACGTGCGTCCCACGGATCGACAGCTTCAACCGCGCCCAAAACCCCTCGATCCCGTTAACGTGGCAATCGCCGTCTACATATTGGCCCGCACTGTGATTCACCGTCTCATGCTCATACCCGGCCTTGGACAACCCGCTATAGGACTTCAGTTCGTCGCTGTTCACCGTGCTACCCTGTTCGACGTTTCCTTTGATAATCGGCTGAAGCGTTTTCTTCCGAACGTTCGGGACAAGGTTGGCCATTACATCGCCGTCACGTTCCAGCATCCCGAACACAACGGTCTTGTTGGGGGCGCCGCGACCACGCTTACCTCCAGACCGCTTCCCGCCGATATAGGTTTCGTCTACCTCGACGATCCCGCCCAGCGGAGTCTCGCCATCCACTTCGGCCATGTACTTGCGAAGTTCATGACCGATGCGCCACGCCGTCTTGTAGGTCACGCCGAGTTGGCGCTGAAGCTCCTTAGCTGGAACCCCGTGGCGGGTCGTGGTGAACAGGAACATCGCGTAGAACCACTTTTGAAGTGGTGTGCGCGACAGCGCAAACGGAGTGCCCTGCATTGGATGAATGTGATGGCCGCAGTTGCACGTATATGCGGGCATCTTCTTAAGGCGATGAAACTTACCTATCTCGCCGCACTTGGGGCAGAAAGGATCGGCCCCAAAACGTGTTTTGAACAAGTGATCTAGGCACTTATTGTCATCGGGGAAGTGTTTGAAAAATGATTGTACTGTCCAAGCCATCGCCATCTCCTATCCTCAGAAGTAAATATAGGGTCGATGGTGGCATACGTCAAGGGGATAATCACGAACAAATATGTCAGAGCGATGCCGGCGGCACCCGCGCATGCCAACAACCCATCCCGCAGCGAAATGTCGGGCAGACCGTCCGGTCGGATCGACGCCAGCACCGCGACCAGAACGACGGCCGCAAGCAGGCCGCGCACGACATATTGCAAGCCCGCCGCCAGGAAACCCTTGAGCAGATCCGGCCGCTGCTTGGCCTCGTATTCAGCGGCGAAGTAGCTGCCAACGCGATCGAATCCGGCGACCAGGAAAACGGTCAGGATCCCCATGCCGGAGATCAGAAGGGCGAAGTCCGCCAGGGAACCGGCGCCGTAGAACCGGGCGATCAGCAGGTTAGAAGCGAACATGGCAACCGCACCGACGAGCCGGCCACCGAACAGCATCGAGAACCGCGCGATCAATGGGCGGGGCGCCAGCCCTGCACCGTCGAGGCTGAGCAAACCGGCAACACCGTACCGGGCCGGCGGGTCGTTTTCGGGCGGGTTCGGCATCGATGTGACCCGATCTCAGGCATCAGGACGGCGGCTTGCGCTCCGGCCGGTCAGTTCGCTTTTGTCGAGGTTAGGAGAAGGTACCTGCCAAACCGGTAATCGGTCGGGCAACTTTGCCTTAACCTTACCCGATCCTGAACCTGAGCCCGGCAGACCTGCAGAATGGGATCGAGCTCCAGTTCAAAGAGATTGCCTAAACTTGGCGGGCACGGAGCCTGGGCTTGGCGAGCACCGACAAGAAAACGATATTCGTCATTGGCATTTGCCTATTCGGCATTTCCCATCCGACGGATGACACGTTTGCAGTTGCATCATACGCACATGAACCGGACACACACTCGACACTGGACGCCAAAAATTGCCGATTGCTCATTTCAGAGAGGAATACCGTGTCTTTAGGGAGCGGTACGCTACGATCCGTCGCAAAGCTGCCTGGCAATGTCCAGCAGATCGATCGCGGTGACCACCCGCCATCGGGCCACCACGCTACCCAGGCGGCCGGCGCAGCGCGCCTTCCCTAGAGCATTTTCCGACCAATTAGATGCAATTCTGTTTCACGATTGGGGAGGCGATCCAGTGTTGAAACGATCGAAGGGCGATGCACCGCATCGTTCGAGATTGGTTCGGCATTGGGTGGCCGTCAATCGGAAACCCGGAGGGACGGACTATTTTGCGCCAATTCCTGCCCAAGGTCTCTCGACCGTATCCAGATACGCTCGTCAATCCCTTGCTTGATCTTGTCACAAAGAAGCTCCGTCAGAATGGGTCAAATTGGTCGGAAGATGCTCTAGCTGAACTCCCGGACCCGCACAAAGCCGGAAAGCCCGTTCGGCGCCGCCAACATGATCGTATAGATGCAAATGATCGCAGAAAAATAGAACTCGCGGACCTCGGCAACCGAATTGCGCGTGAGCTCGGGTGAAATCACCGTGAGCACGAATGACAGGGCGATGATCGTCCAGATCGCCAGCAGAAAGCCGTTGGAGGGCCTAGCATAATGCCACCAGTCCATGAAGGCGCGGAACCTGGCGCTGAACGAAACCAGCACCGGAACGATCAGGAAGAATCCGAAGAAGCCGGCGCGGAAGAGGTTCTGACTGTAGAACAGCTTCTCAAACTCGAACCTGAACTCGCCTCCCTCGAGGAAGCGCTCACCATTGCCGATATTGTGCAGATTGAATTCACCCTGCGCGTTGATCGCTTCCACGCCTGGGACCGAGTAGCCGAAAACCCGCTGGAACCAACTCACCTCTTCGCCGAGAAAAATGACGCAAAGGACCAACCAGACGATCGCGATGCGTACGCGGCACCCAAGATAGATCGCGATCGCGCAGGCGATGACACCGACAGAAAAGAGAGCTGCGGTGAGGTTCTCCACCGGGCCGTCCTCACGGGCGAAACGGATCCAGGAACTCCGCCTCGGCCCATGCGCCGACTACATGGCGGCGTTCTTCGACGGTGACTTCTAGAAACTGGATATGGAAAACCACACCACTTGCCGCTTCTTCGATTTCTGCGCCAGCCTCCTGTCGGTCCGCGGCCGGCTCTATCTGCAAACCATGATCTGGGGCAAAACCGTCCCGGTGTCGCGCGACATACGGCTCGACGCCGCCAGCGGCTCGCCCGAGCGGATGCTGGCCAGGATGCGAAAGATGTACCCCGGTTCCTGGCTCCCTGTCAGCAAGGAGCAGATCGTGTCGACTGCGGCCAGCCGCTTCCAACTGATCAAGTCGAACAATGGTCGCAAGGACTACATCGAGACTCTCGACCGCTGGGACGAGGCCAATCGTAGCCTGTGGACGCCTGGCAAGATCCTCCGGTTCCTACCGGTGCTGGCGAGGATCGCGGCGCGCTATTTGACCAACAGGGATTTTCGGATCCAGCTCGAATCGATCTCCCGGAATGACCAGCAGCAGTGCTTCATCGATGAGATCATGACCCACGAAAGAATGTTCTTCGAAAGGATCGCGTAGGGTCGCATGCCTTGATCCTGCTCTATCCGGCTGCCTCGCCGGGTTGGCCGGACCGAATGATTTCGATCGACGGCCTCCAGTTCGCAAAACAAGGCAGCCTCGGCGCCGCGGGCCAACCTACCGGCTGTCATGCTCCGTCAAGGCGAATTTCATCACGCGACGGCCAAACACGAACATCAGGCCGAGATGCACGCCGGGCTCGATTTCGCGGAGTTCGTCGTGGACCATCCGGCCGATCAGCCACACCCCGGAATAGTCGATGACGACGCAGGGCCGGCCGTCGAATGCGCTGTCCCCGGCGCGGACAGCGGCGCGGATGGCAGGGATATCGAAGGGCAGAACCCGGTTGACGACGTGACCGCCCTGGGAATCGAATATTTTGCCCTTCCAGAACACCAGCCAGAAGAACCAGGCCAACGGCAAGCTGATCCAGGTCCCGGTCCAGACCAGGCCGATACCGGAGGTCACCCGGTCCGGGATCACCCCCGGCCTGCCTCGGGTGAAGGCGTCGTCGAGTGCGCGCGAGGACTGGGCAGTCAGTGGCAAAAGACGTCGAAAGGGCGACGACGCGCCGGTGGTCCAATGCGTTTCGGCCATGACCTGTCCTCCAGCCACTTTCCGATGATCAGCGCCAGGCACGACTCAAGAACCACTTCACCAAGGCTCTCATGCCTCCCGCTGAAGGGTCGTTGGAAGAATATGACGACCATAAGCGCCCCGGCGAGCCGGTACAACGCGGCATCAAGGTCGAATCCGGGCAAGACCTTGTCAAACGGCCGGGCCGGTTGCGGTGGCTACCAGGCCGGCGTCGGGGTTTGACTGTATCGCAGAGTGCCTTGAGCCGCGAAGATCACCAGTCGATGGCGGCCACCAATGTCTGTCGTGAGGTTGCCAGGTGGTTTTCAAGCGCGGCGCACGCCTTTTCCTTGTTGCGTTCGATCAGCGCGTTCAGACAGGCCAGGTGCTCCACCACGGCGGTTTTGTTGCGCTCCCTTTCACCGCTCTTGCTCCACAGATAGTGGTAGTGAAAAATAATTGAGATCAAATCCTGGAAATCGCTGATGAAACGGTTTTCCGAAGCCGCGTTGATGGTCCGGTGAAACTGCGCATCAAGCTTGGGGAAGCGCATGAATTCCTCTTCGATGTTGGACAGAATGGACAGATGATCCTCGCGCAATGCCCGGATACGGCTCCAAATGGCGTCGTCCTCGGGCAGCTCGACCAGGAAACGTATGGCTCGAAGCTCGAACAATTCGCGGACCTCGCTCAGTTCAAACGCAAGCTCCCTGGTGAAGCCTTCAAATACCCAGTAACGCCTCGGCTCCTTGCGGATGAGGCCAAAGCGGGAGAACCCGATCAGGAACTCCCTGAGGGCGGAGTTGGAGACACCGAACTGACGGGACAATTCCGCCTCGCGGAACCGGGTCAGGGGCTGCACGTTCTCGTGCAGGACCCAGTTCATGAAGGCGTTCTCGATCATTTTTTCGGTCGACTGGGTCTCGGTTGACGAAAAATAGTCACCGCGCTTCGGTGCCCTCAGGATGGTACGGCCGTTTTTGCCGCCGCCCGCCAGATCAAGCTCGCCCAGACGCTGCAAAACCCGGCGAACGGTGGTGCGGCTGGTGCCGAGCCGCCGGGCCAGGCCGGCGATGGAGGGAAGCTCACCGCCGACGGCGATCAGATCCAGGCAATCGTTGCAGGCCTGCTTGTAAACCCGGTCGCTGCGCGCCATGGGACCTCCTCGAATGCATGTCACTCATAGATTAAAGACACCCGAACTGAAAACTGGCGCGGTTTGGGTCACAACAAGGCATTTCACCGGATCGGCGGATCGCAACCGCGCCGTTTCTCAAAGAGCAGGCGCTGACCGTGATCGGGACCCGCGCTATCGGAAAACCAACGGGTTCGGCCGCTGGAGGCGGCGATGTCGATAATCCGGCGCTGCGCACATTAAAAACATTTGACGCGATCACACGTCCATTATCCAATAAATACATGGCGCGGCTCGCGCATGGTTCGACGGCGAGATGCGCGGCGGGGAGAACGGGGGATCAGATCGCAACAGCCGAAATCGTCGTCGGGCGTCGATTATGGCCGGACGAGACGTCGGGGGCGCAAGCGTCTTGTCGCTCTGCGGCTCGTCGCTGACAAGCCTTGGCGGTCGTGAACCCGTTGATGGATCATCGGAAAACAGGCCCACACCAATCGACACAAGCGGGCGTTCGCGGACCGATCTTGAGCGTTGTCATCGCGCGGCGGAAACCGAGCGGGCCCGACAGGTCGGTGATGATCCGCAGGCATTTCACTAGTGTCAAAACGAAGACCCACTGCAGCCTCAAAAAAAACCAGAGGGAGGACTACCCATGAAGTCTGTTTTGAAATCAATGCTCGTCGGAGCGACGGCGCTCGCGGCGGGTGCGGCGGGTGCGGCCCTGACCGGCTCAGCCGGCGCACAGGATTATTCGGGCATCACCGTGAACATTCTGACCCGGCCTGGACCGGTGATTGCTCAGCGCATGGTCGAGCGCGGTGAGGAATTCACCGAGCTGACCGGCGCGGAAATCCGCGTCGACGAGGTTCCCTTCGCCGAGTTGTTCCAGAAGCTGCTGACCGACTGGGCCACCGGCACCAACTCGATCGACGTCGGTGTGTTCGCGTCGGGCTGGGCGGTCGAAATGGTCGATGGCGGTCTGCTCGAGGATCTGACCGATTACGTCGCCAATGACGCGAGATCGACATCAACGACATCGCGCCGTACTTCCGCGAATACAATCAGAAGATCGGCGGCAAAACCTATCTGGTCACCATCGATGGCGATTTCCAGATGCTCTACTATCGCCGCGACATCCTCGACGAGATGGGACTGAACCCGCCGCGCAACTGGGACGAATACATGACGGTCGCCGGCGCCATGCACGGCAAGGACCTCAACGGTGACGGCGAGCCCGACTACGGCTCGTGCATCTTCAAGAAGCGCAACAATCAGTCCTACTTCGCGATCATGTCGATGGCCGCCGGATTCGTGCAGACCCAGGGCACCGGCCATGGCATCTTCTTCGATCCCGAAACGATGAAGCCGAAGGTCAACAACGAGGCCTGGCAGGCGGCGTTCGAGGTCTACAAGGCGACCGGCGAATTCGGTCCGCCGGATGAACTCAACCACGATATCGGCGACACCCGTGGCCTGGTCCAGACAGGGCGGTGCGGAATGGTCATCGACTGGGGCGACATCGGCCCGCTGTCGATCGATCCGGCCGGTGCGGCGATCAAGAACAAGATGGGCGCCGTCATCATGCCGGGCAGCAGTCGGGTTCTCGACGAAGCTTCCGGCAAGCTTGTGGACTGCAACGCCGAGCGCTGCCCGCACGCCATCGACGGCATCAACTATTCGCCGTTTGCGGCGTTTGGCGGCTGGTCCGGCGCCATCAACAAGAATGCCGACGCCGATGTAAAGCAGGCTGCGTACGACTTCCTGTCGTATATGAACCAGGCGGCGCAATCCAACTTCGACGTGACCCAGGGATGGACCGGCTACAACCCGTACCGGAACTCCCAGTTGGATAACCTCGGCCCCTGGGTTGATGCCGGTTTCAGCGAGGAATTCGCCGAAAACTATCTCGGCGCGATCAAGGACAGCCTGAACAGCCCGAACATGGCCTCCGACATCCGCATTCCGGGCGCCCCGCAGTATACGGGCGTGGTGCTCGACCGTGAGTTGGCGCGTTTCCTGGCCGGCGACATCAGTGCCGCGGAGGCGACTGCCAATATCGAGGCAGGTTGGGAGGAGATCACCGAGGACTTCGGTCGCGACTCCCAGCGCACCATGTACAGATTGTCGCTCGGCATCACCAATTGATCCGGGTCGACGATGACGGCCGTTTCAGGTCGATCTGACAACGCTCGGCCGGGGCTTCTTGCCCCGGCCGGTGCTACCGCTGGCCTGCCTTTCCGCGTCCGGTTCAGCGAGTGGCTGGACCAACAGTCGCGGCAACTGTTCATCACCCCGGCGGTGGTGATGATCCTGGTGTTCTCGATTTTCCCCCTCGTCGCCTCGCTGATCATCGCGTTCTCGCGCATCCGGCTGCGCGGCGGCTCGTATCAGGTGACGTTTGTCGGCTTCCGGAATTTCAACAAGCAGTTCTTCGGCTCCGAGCAGTTTCATTTTCTCGGAACCTTCAGGGGCATCAGCCTGCTCGGCTGGATCGTCATACTGGCGGCGGCGGCCGGCATCCTGTGGTGGCTCTATCGGTATACGACGACGAGTTTTACCAAGTTCGGTTTCGTCGGCCGGCTGATCACCGCGTCACTCGGATTCGGCCTGGCGCTCCTCCTTGGTGCCACCTTTTTCAGCGGCCATCCGTTCGGCACGCTGGTCATAACGCTGTTCTACGTCGTGTTCGGCTGCGCGGTTCAGTTCGCCATCGGTCTCGGTCTGGCGTTCCTCTGCGCCCAGCCGATCAAGGGCCGCACGTTCTTCAGGGTGGTCTTCTTCGTCCCCCTGATGGTCACCCCGATCGGCGTCGGTTACGCCTTCCGGATGATGGCCGACACCACCAAGGGACCGTTCTCGCCGCTGTGGCAGTGGGTGGGTCTGGGCGACTTCGCCTGGGCCACCAACGCCTGGGCCGCCCGAATCTTCATCGTCGTCGGCGACTCCTGGCAGTGGATCCCGTTCATTTTCGTCATCCTGCTGGCCGCGCTGGAGAACGTGCCGCGCGACTTTGTCGAAGCGGGCCAGGTCGACGGCGCCAGCGGCTGGCAGATCTTCCGCGAGATCACCTGGCCGACCATCCTGCCGGTGGCGGTGACGGTCACGCTGATCAGGGTGATCGAGGCGTTCAAGATCGTCGACCTGCCCAACATCATGACCTCGGGCGGGCCCGGTATCGCGACCGAGTCGATGACGCTGCACTCCTTCTTCTCGTGGCGGGCGCTCGACCTCGGGCAGTCGGCGGCGATCGCCTATCTGCTGCTGTTCATTACGGTGGTGAGCTGCGTGTCGTTCTTCAATCTGGTGGTTCTCGGGCGGATACGACAGACATGAGTATTTTGGACCGAAGCGGCCAACCGGCAAGATCGTTGACAACGCGCCTGTTCGAACCTCCGGCGATCGGCCGGATGGCGCCGGGGTCCAAGTTCATCGTCTACAGCCTGCTGATCTTCTGGGCGGCGTTCGTGCTGTTTCCGATCTACTGGGTCCTGATCACCTCGTTCAAACTGCCGATCGACGTCAACCGCGGGCCGGTCTTCCTGCCCTGGGTCGATTTCACCCCCAGCCTCCATGCCTGGCGCGAACTCTTCATCATCGACTACGAGGACACGCTGAAGGCCTATTTCAACTCGATCGTCATCGCGCTGTCCTCGACGACGCTGTGCGTCCTGATCGGCTCGATGGCCGCCTACGCCCTGGCGCGTATTCAGTATCGGCCGAAACTCGGGACGATCCTGTTGTTCGTGGGCTCGATGGCGGCGGCCTTCGTCGTGGTCGGCAGATTCGGCGTGGATTGGCGGCTGTCCGTCGCGGTGGCGCTGGCGGTGTTTTACTTCCTGGCTCGCGCACTCCGCCGGCGCTTCAAGGTGTCGGTCGCCAATGGCGACATTCTGTTCTGGATGATTTCCCAGCGCATCCTGTCGCCGATCGTGGTGGTGGTGCCGATCTACATGATGTTCCAGAGCGTTCGGCTGCTCGACACCCAAATCGCCATCATCCTGACCTACAGCGTGGTCAACCTGCCGATTGTCGTGTGGCTGATGTACGATTTCTTCACCTCGATCCCGATCGACCTGGAGGAGAGCGCCCAACTCGACGGCGCGACCCGCATCACCACCTTCCGCGAGATCGTGCTGCCGCTGTCGAAGGCGGGCCTGGCGGCGACGACGCTGCTGGTGATGATCTTTTCCTGGAACGAATATTTGCTTGCGCTGTTCCTCTCCACCTCGCGGGCGCAGACCATGCCGATCCTGGTGGCGGCGATGAATGCCGGCGAGCGTGGCATCCTGTGGTGGTCGATGTCGGTGGTGATCATCGTGATGATCATTCCGGTGGTTCTGATGGCGTTGGTCCTGCAACGGTTTATTGCCAAGGGGGTCCTACTTGGGGCGGTGAAGGGATGAACGGCAAGCAAGAAGCAAACGGCGGCGAGCGCACCGCCGGAGCCGCTGCAAAACGGCTCTCGATCCGCGACCTCAACAAGTCGTTCGGGGCGGTTCACGTGGTCAAGGATCTCAATCTCGACGTGGAGCCGGGCGAGTTTCTGGTTCTGCTGGGGCCCTCGGGGTGCGGCAAGACGACCGCGCTCAGGATGATCGCGGGGCTGGAGGAGGCCGACAGCGGCTCGATCCATATCGGCGACACCGACGTCACCCGCATCCTGCCGAAGTACCGGGACGTCGCCATGGTGTTCCAATCCTACGCGCTCTACCCCCACAAGACGGTGGCGGACAATATCGGCTTCCCGCTCAAGGTTCGCGGCGTGGCCGAGGCCGCGCGCGCCGAAGCGGTTCGCGACGCCGCCGCGCAGGTCCAAATGGAGACGCTGCTGGAACGCTATCCGCGGCAATTGTCGGGCGGGCAACGCCAGCGCGTGGCGCTTGCCCGGGCGATCATTCGCCGTCCGGCGGCGTTCCTGATGGACGAGCCGCTGTCCAACCTCGACGCCAAACTGCGCGGATACATGCGGGCCGAGCTCAAGCACATGCAGCACGAGCTGGGCGTCACCACGATCTACGTCACCCATGACCAGATCGAAGCGATGACGCTCGCCAACCGGGTCGCGATCATCGACCAGGGCGTGCTGCAGCAACTGGGAACGCCGCGCGACGTCTACGGCAACCCGGCCAATCTGTTCGTCGCCGGCTTCATGGGTTCACCGCCGATGAACCTCGTCGAGGGCGCGATTCAAAACGACCGCTTCCAGTCCCAGGGCGTGGATATTCCTTTGTCCGGTCAGGATTTCGCAGGGGCTGCGACCCTGGGGTTCCGGCCGGAGGATGCCAAGGTCGTTGGTGCCGGAGAAGGTCTGTTCGACGGACGCGTCTACACCGCCGAACTGACGGGCGAACAGACCCTGGTCACCATCCGGATGGGCGAGGCGACGATGTCGATCAAGATGCCCAAGGGCTACGACGTCGATTTCGACAGCGAAGTGGGCGTTCGCTTCGGTTCCGAGCAGGGGTTTCTGTTCGACACCCAAACCGGGGGGCGCATCGAGGCGCGGGTGGTGGCGGCGAGCTGATCACGACGCCCAAGCGTGGTTCGTGGGCTTGGGATGCGATCACCCAAGCGGCGGGAGGGGTGACGGATGTACACCAAGGAGGCCGTTCGCCGTCTCGGCGTGTCGGAGTCCGATCTGACGGACGCTCAACGCGACGCGCTCGACAAGGATGGTTTCTTCATCGTCGAAGGCGCCTATTCCGCTGACGCGTGCGCCGAAATGGCGGCCGAATTCGATCGCCTGCGGGATATCGAAGGGGATCGCGGCGGCCACGAGGTCCACATCGAACCCGGTGCTCCGAGGATCTCCGATATTTTCAACAAAACCGCCGCCTATGACCCATGCCTGACCTGCAAGCCGATGTTGGCGGCCTGCCACTACATGCTCGGCGAATTCAAGATCCACGGCGCCAATTTGCGCGAACCGTCGAAAGGCAAGGGGCACCAGGATATCCACGCCGACGTGCCGAAGAAATTCGCCGACGACTGGTGGGTCTGCAACGGGTTGTGTCTGTTTGACGATATGACCGCCGACAACGGCCCGACCCGGGTCATTCCCGGTTCTCATCTGTGGCCGTCGGTCAACGTGGCCAACGTCAATCGGGCCGACTGGGAACCGCCGGAGCTGACGGCCGAGGAGCGGGCTCTGATCCCCGACGATCTGGCCGCACGGCACGCGCAGGAAATTCGCGTCGAGGCGCCGGCGGGCTCGGTCATCATCACCAATTCGGCGCTGTGGCACGCCGGCACGGTCAACCAAAGCGGTGCTCGCCGACGGGTTCTGCACCTTTCCTACACAAGAAGAGATCTGCCGCAGCAGCTCTATCAGCGGGATTTCTTGACCGGGGATCTATACCAGCGGCTTGGCCCCGAGCAGCGCTATCTGTTCGACATCGAGCCGCTGCCCGACACCGCCGCCGAGACCGGCCGTATGCCCAAGCGCGCCGGCTCCGACTGGTGGAAGTGACGAGGCGCCACCGCGCGGCTGCTCACGGTAGCAGCAGTATTTTCCCGATATGAGCGCCGCCTTCCATCAGGCGATGGGCGGCGGCGGCTTGCCCCAAGGGAAAGGTCGCGTGGACGACTGGCTTGAGCTTGCCGGCGGCGAACAGCGGCCACACTTCGGCCTCGAGGCTGGCGGCAATGGCGCCCTTGAAGTCGACCGAACGCGGGCGCAGCGTTGATCCGGTCCAGGTCAATCGGCGGCGCATCAAGAGGCCCATATTGGCGGTGATCTTGGCGCCGCGCAAAAACGCGAGCTGAACCAGCCGGCCGTCGACGGCGAGCGAGTTGATGTTTCTCTGAACGTAGTCGCCGCCGACGATGTCGAGGATGACGTCGACGCCCGCACCCTCGGTCGCGTGTCCGACCTCCGCCTCGAAATCCTGCTCACGGTAGTTGATGGTGACATCGGCCCCCAGCGCGGCGCAGGCCTCGGCCTTGTCCGCGCTGCCGACGGTGGTGATGACCCGGGCGCCTTTGGCCCTGGCCAGCTGGATGGCGGTCGTGCCGATGCCGCTCGATCCGCCGTGGACGAGCACGGTCTCGCCCGAACTCAGACCGCCGCGCTGGAACAGGTTCGACCACACCGTGAAATAGGTTTCCGGCAGGCCGCCGGCCTCGACAAGGCTGACGTTGTTCGGGATCGGCAGGCACTGCGGTTCCGGCGCGCGGCAATATTCGGCGTAACCGCCCGAGGCGACCAGGGCGCAAACCTCGTCGCCGACGGCAAACCGTTTGCAGTCGGAGCCCACCGCGGCAACCACGCCGGCCACTTCCAGGCCGGGCACGTCACCGGCGCCGGGCGGAGGTGCATAATTGCCCTGGCGCTGGAGGATATCGGGGCGGTTGATCCCGGCCGAGGCGACCTTGATCAGCACCTCGCCGGCACCGGGCTCAGGCGTCGCGGCATCGGCAATATGGAGATTGTCGGCAGGACCGAATTCGCGAATATCGATCAGGCGCATGGATGTTGGGATATCGATCACGGGTTAGAGCCCTTTCAACCAGCTCGGAGTCAATTCTGTTTCACGATTGGCGAGGCGAACCAGCGTCGAAACGATCGACGGGCGATGCCTCCGCATCGTTCCAGATTGGTTCGGCGTTGGGCGCCCGCCAATCGATAAACCCGAAGGGACGGACTATTTTGCGCCAATTCCGGCGCCAAGCCCCTCGACCGTATCCAGATACGCTCTTCGAGTCTTCACTTGATCTTGTCACAAAATCGCTCCGTCAGAATGGCTCAGAGTTGGTCGAAAGGGCTCTAGCTGAATTTTCAGGACGTTGTCCATTCGGTCCTGTCGAGAGAAGCTGATGTCAGCCAACGTCAGTGATTCTCCGGAGGACCGAATGGACGTTCACCAGAATGCCCATCTTACGCCGAAAGGTCGAGAGGCCATGGTTCGCGCCGTCATGGATGAGGCCATGACGAAGGCTCAGGCCGCACGCCGTTTCAAGACAACGGCCAAGACCGTCGCCAAGTGGTTGGGCCGGTTCCGCGCGGAGGGCATTGCCGGGCTTGCCGACCGGTCCTCCAGGCCCCATTCCTCGCCAAGCCAAACGCCTTGGGCCACCGGCGAAGCGGTCGAGGTCTTGCGCCGGGCTCGTTGCACGCAGGACCACATCGCCCAGGAACTCGGCCTCAGCCGGGCGACCGTCAGCCGTATTCTCAAGCGGCGTGGCCTCAGCCTGTTGTCCGCCCTCGAGCCCAACCAGCCACGCCCGCGCTATGAGCGCGAAACGCCAGGCGAAATCATCCATATGGACATCAAGAAGCTCGGTCGCTTCAATCGTGTCGGCCATCGCATCACCGGCGATCGCAGGCGCCAGAGCAACCAGCGCCATAACGGCACCGCGCCCGGTTGGGAGTATGTCCACGTCGCCATCGACGACCATTCCCGCATCGGCTTTGCCGACATCTTCCCGAACGAGAAAAAGGAAAGCGCCGTGGCCTTCCTCGAAGCCGCCGTAACCTACTTTGCCACCCTCGGCGTTACCATCACCCGCGTCATGACCGACAATGGATCATGCTACAGATCCAAGGCCTTCCGCGATGCCTGCCGAAGGCTCACCATCAAGCATATCCGCACCAAACCCTACACGCCCCAGACCAATGGCAAGGCCGAACGCTTCATCCAGACAATGTTGCGAGAATGGGCCTACGCAACCGAATTCCACAACTCAGACCAGCGAAAAGCAGATCTGCCGAAATGGCAGCACCGCTACAACTGGCATCGACCCCATGCCAGCCTCAATCTGTCAAACGGCTTTCAATATTGACCCCCGATCGGCGTGCAAAATTGACTCCCCTGAGCGGCACGGCGGAGGTTGTCCCGGTAGTCAATAGGGGGGGTACCTGTTGACCCACCGGGGCAACCGGGCCGCAGGCACGGCCGGCGGCGGCTCAGGAGCGGTTCTTGAAGCGCCAGCTCTCGTTGCCGGTCTCGATGATCTCGCAATGATGGGTGAGACGGTCGAGCAGGGCTGTGGTCATCTTGGGGTCGCCGAAGACGGATGGCCATTCGCCGAAGGCGAGGTTGGTGGTGATGACGATAGAGGTGCGCTCGTAGAGCCGGCTCATGAGGTGGAAGAGCAGCTGCCCGCCGGCCTGGGCGAAGGGCAGGTAGCCGAGTTCGTCGAGGATGACGAAGTCGCGGCGTACAAGCTGATCTGCGGTGCGGCCCTGGCGTCCGGCGCGGAGCTCGGCCTCGAGGTGGTTGACCAGGTCGACGACGTTGTAGCAGCGGCCCCGGGCGCCCTTGCGGATGCAGGAGCGCGCGATGGCGACGGCGAGATGGGTCTTGCCGGTGCCGGTGCCGCCGACCAGCACGATGTTGCGCTTGCCCTCCAGGAAGCCGCCGCCGGCGAGCTCCTGGATCAGGGGCTCGTTGACTGGCGAGGCGGCGAAGTCGAAGTCGGCCAGCTCCTTGGCCGTTGGCAACCTGGCGGACGCCATCTGGTACTTGATCGAGCGCGCCGTCTTGTCGGCGATCTCGACCTGCAGCAGCGTACCGATGATCTGCTGCACCGGATGACGACGCTTGAGCCCGTCGGCAAGGATGTCGTCGTAGGCGGCGCGCATGCCCGCGAGCTTCAACGCCGTCATCATCGCCAGCACCTCATGACGCTCCATGACCGGCCTCCCTCAGGCGATCGTAGCGCTGACAGTCGGCCACCGGCCGGTGGCGAAGCTGCAGGCCCTCGGGCGTCGGGATGGTCGCCGGCGGTGCCGGCTGGCACTGCCGGGCGAGGATGTTGAGCACGACGTCGGCGCTGCAGGCGCCGCAGTCGAGCGCCTCGGCACAGGCCGCCTCGACCGCCTCCAGCCCGTCCTCCTGAACCGCCGCGAGGATCCTCACGAACTGCCTGTCACCGTCGTCGCAACCCGTCAGCCGGGCCCGTATGCGGCCGAGCGCGCCGGGCAGTTGCCAGCCCTTGAAGGGCGCGCCATTGCGCAGCGCGCCGGGCTTCCTCGTCAGGATCGGCACGTAGTGCCACGGATCGTAGGCGACCTGGCCGCGCCCGAAGCTGCGGGGATGCTCGGCGACGGTCTCGCCGTCCTGGCGGATGACGATCCGATCGGCGTAGGCCCGCACGTCGACCGGCCGCCCGACGGCACGGGCGGCGACGCTGTAGTGGTTGTTGTCGAAGCGCACCAGACAGGTCTTGGACACCGCCACCTCGGTGGCGTGGAAGCCGTCGAAGGGGCCGCGATAGGCCATCAAGAAGGGCCGCTCCTCCTCGAACACCTGCCACACCGTCTTGCTCTCGATCGTCGGATGCGGCCGCTTCTTGGCGTCCTCGATACACCGATCCATCAGCCACTCGTTGATCTCGACGTAGGAGCGGCCCCGCGGGATGGGCACGAACAGGCGGCCGCGGACGTCACCCACCTGCCTCTCGACCTGCCCCTTCTCCCAGCCCGCACCCGGAGTGCACGCCACCGGCTCCACCAGATGGTGGGAGCACAGCTCCAGAAAGCGCCGATTGTAGGCGCGCTCCTTGCCGACGAAGACCATGCTCACCGCCGTCTTCATGTTGTCGTAGATGCCCCGCCGGCAGACCCCGCCGAAGAAGTGGAAGGCCCGTTCGTGCGCCTCGAACACCATCTCCTGGCTCTCGCGCGGGAAGATCTGAACCAGCTGCATGCGGCTGTAGCAGAGCCGCATGTGCGCCGCCTTCACCTTGGTCGTCACACCCGACAGGCGCGCGTACTCGTGGCTCCAGTCGAACTGGTAGGCCTCGCCGGGATCGAAGCTCAGCGGCACAAAACCCTGCGACGGCGACAACAGCCGCCACCGCCGACGCCAGGTCCTGGCGTAGCGGCGCACTGCGTCGTAGCCGCCGCCATAGCCCAGAGCCGCAAGGTCTTCATGAATCCGCAGCAGAGACAGCCGATCCCGGCGCGGCCTCTTCTCGTTGGCCTCCAGCTGGCGCTCGAGCTCATCCACCCACGGCCCAAGCTTCGGCATCGGCTGGATCTTGCGCTCGTAGCTGTACGAGGTCTCATCGCCCCGCACCACCTTGCGCACCGTGTTCTTCGAAACCCTCAAATCCCGGGCGATCTTCTTGATCGGAACGCCCCTCACCAGATGATCCCGACGTATCCGTGCGATCGTCTCCACAACCAGCATCTCCCCCACCTCGTCTGTCCAAACAACGAGGTGTGTTAAAAATCACAAAACCAGGGGGGTCAATTTTGGACGCCGATTACCCCACCAAGGGGGTCAATATTCCACGCCGATCAACACCTCAATCGACAAACACCAATCAGCCGACTCGGCCTGAACCGGGACAACCTGTTGAAGCTTCACATCTAGCTCGCGCGTATGTCAAAGTCGGTTTCAGCCGCTTTCGCCGGGTCCTTCCGGCGCCACGGATACATCGAGCAGCACCTGCCGCCGCTCAGACCGGATCACCTCGACCGCCTCGGCCAGCGCCGGTTTCAAATCACCATAGGTTTCGACCCTCCGGGTCCAGGTGCGGCTGGCGCCGGCGACGGCGCAGAAATCGGGCATCGGCCCGAGATCGGTCAGCGGCACGGTCGTGGACCTGGCCGCGGCGCCGTCGGGATAGGCGGCAAGCGCCTCTGCGCGCACCGCGTCCCAGCCGCCATTGTTGGCGACGATCGTCAGCACCGGCAGCGCGTGCGCCTCGGCGATCTGATGGCACACGACCGGATTGGCGAACATGTAGCCGCCATCGCCGACCACGGCGACGACCAGCCGCTCGCGGTCCGCCATTTGCGCCCCCAACGCGGCCGGCAGGCACCAGCCAAGGCCGCCGGCCTGGGTGTTGCCGAAAAACCGGTTGGGACCGGCGAGCGTGTAGAAGGAAGCCGGCGCGCCGCGCTCGTTGAACACGATCCCGTCGGCGCCGAGAACATCGGAAACACTTCCGGCAATGTGAGCCTTGGTGATGCGACCGCCGGCACCGGCACCGCCGATCTCGGTCATGCCGGCGCGGAACTCGTCGTGCCTGCGCCGGATCGCCGCCGCGCGAGTCCCGGTGTCGGGCGCCAGCCGGTCCAGGGCCTGGCCGAGCGCCTCGATCGATGCCGCCGCATTACCGGCGATCGCCGTCGTGGTGCGGTAGGAGCGCACCGGCATGCGCCCGAACAGGGGTTCGGGGCCGATATGGACGACATGGGCGTGCGGCGACGGGCGGCCATGGTGTTCGATCCAGGCCACGCCCGCATCGACCACCACCACCACATCCGCCGCCGGCAGATAAGTTGCGAGGTCGGGGCCGACCAGCATCGGGTGGTCGCTGGCGACCACATTGCGGGTGACGAAGACTTCGGCGATCGCGATGGCGTGGCGCTCGGCCAGGCCTGAGACGGCGCGCGACAGCCGCCCGCCATGGTCGCCGCGCTGGACGATGATCAACGGGTTGTCGGCGGCGGCCAGGCTTTGGGCGGTTTCTTCGATCGCCGCAGGGTCGGGACGGGATGGTGCCGCGGGCACCTGGATCGGTCGCCAATCGTCACGCGCCGGCGTCAATTCCGCCAGCGGCTCGGCCGGCAGCGACAGGTAGACCGCGCCCGGCGGCTCGCTGCCGGCAATGGCGCAGGCGCGCGACACCAGATCGGCGGCGTTTTCGCCATATCTGAGTTCGTAGTTCCATTTGACCAGCTCCCGCACCATTGCGGTCTGGTCGAACTGTTCCTGCCCGTACTGGATCGGTGAGCGGCGCGCGCCCATCCGGTCGTGCTCGGTCAATGGCGTGCGCCCGGAGAACATGATGATCGGGATATCGTCGGCGTGGGCGTTGATGAGGCCCATGACGGAGTTGGCCAGCCCGACATTGGTGTGGACCATCACCGCCTGGGCCCGGCCGGTGGCGAGATAGTGGCCATGTGCCATCGACACTGCGGCGTTCTCGTGCGCCGCCAGGATCGGCTCGGGCGCCGCCCCGCTCGCCCCTTCGGCGGCATAGGCCTCGATGATGGCGTTGAAATCGGTGCCGGAATTGACGAACACATGGTCGACGCCGTTCGCCTTGAGGCTTTTCAGGATGGCTGCGGCGGCGCTGATGGACTTCGTCATCGACTAGAGTCCTTTTTACCAACTCCGGGTCAATTCTGTTTTCGATTGGCGAGGTGATCCGGCGTCGAAACGATCGATTGAGCGATGCTCCCGCATCGGTCGAGATCGGATCGGCGTTGGTCGCCCGCCAATCGAAAACCCGAAGGGACGGGCGATCTTGCACCAATTCCTGCGCCTCGGCTCTCGACCGTATCCGGATACGCTCCCCGAGCCTCCGCTTGATCTTGTCACAAAATCGCTCCGTCAGAATGGCCCTGAGTTGGTAAAAAGGACTCTAGCCGCCGCCGCGCACCATCGTGTTGGGCAGGAACAGCGCGATCTCGGGCAGCACCATCAGGATGGCAAGAGCCAGGGCCATGGCGAACCAGAACGGCACGATGCCCTTGAAGATGTCGTTCATCGGCACGTCGCCGGCAATGGACTTGACGACAAAGACGTTGATGCCGACCGGCGGACTGATCAGGCCCATCTCAAGCACGATCACCATCATCACGCCGTACCAGATCATGTCGACGCCAAAACCTCTCAGCATCGGCTCCAGCAGCGGCAGGGTGAGGACCAGGATGGCGAACCCTTCCATGAAGGTGCCCAGCATGACCAGGGTGACCATGACGATGATCAGGATGCCGGTCTTGCCCAGGTTCAAGCCTGACAAAAGTTCGAACAGCGCCGCCGGGATGCCGGACAGGGAGATGAACGGCAAGAACACGAACGCGCCGATGAGGATCAGGAACGCCGTCGACGTCGACGACAGCGTCTGCATCAGCGCCTGGCCGAAATTGGCCCAGGTCAGAGACCGGCGCCACAACGCAAAGCCGAAGGCCAACAGACAGCCGATGGCCGCCGCCTCGGTCGCCGAATAGATGCCGAAATAGATGCCGCCGATGGTCGCCGTGATGACGATCATGATCGGGATCGCCCGCACCATCGCCCTGCCGCGGCCGGACCAATCCATGCGAACGGCGGCAGCGGGACCCCATTCCGGTTTGAACGTCGTCAACAAGGTGATGGCGGCGATGAACAGCCCGGCGAGCATCAGGCCCGGCAGAACGCCGGCCATGAACAGCCTGCCGATCGATTCCTCGGTGAGGATGGCGTAGATGACGAAGCCCGCCGAGGGCGGGATCAGGATGCCGAGGGTGCCGCCGGCGGCGATGGCCCCGGTCGCCAGCTTGTCGGAATAATTGTAGCGCTGCATCTCGGGCAGCGCTACGCGGCCCATGGTGACGGCCGATGCCAGCGACGAGCCGGACAGGGCGGAAAACCCGGCGCAGCCTAGGATCGTCGCCGAGGCGAGTCCGCCGCGGAAATGGCCCACCCAGGCGTAGGCGGCATCGTAGAGATCGCTGCTCATCCGCGAGACGCCGGCGAGGTTCCCCATCAGCACGAACAGCGGCAGGATGGCCAGCGCCTCCTGCATGGTCGTGCTCAACACAACCGTCCCCAGGGAAGGCAGTGCGCCGCGCAGATTGAGGAACCAGTGTCCGGCGAACCCGACGATCATCATCGACAGGCCGACCGGCATGCGGATGGCCAGCATCAGCAGGAGAACGGCCAGGCCGATCAAACCGATATCGATATTGGACATCTGGCTAGCTGGATTTTTCGCTGGGATCGACGTCGCGCCGGAACTGCGCCAGGCCGACGATCAACTCGACCAACAGCACCACTCCATAGGTCGCGAACCCGAACGCCATGGCGTAGTAGAACGGCTCATGGGAAATTGACAGGCTGGAGGTGGTGAACGCGCACAGCAGCCCGCACATGCCGTTCCTGATCAGGGCGTAACAGGCAAACGCGATGATGGCGATGCCCAGCACCCGCACCAGGACGTCCGTCCACCGGGTCACGATGCGCCCGCCGACCATGTTGAGGACATCGACCGCGACATGGGCGCCGCGGCGCGCGCCATAGGCCAGCGAAAAGGCGACGCTCAACGACAGGGTGAGGCCGACAATGTCGCCCAGGCCGTTGAGCGGGTCGTTGAGGACATAGCGGAAAAAAACCCCGACGCCGGTCATCACCACAAGCGCGGCGACCGCAACGCTTCCCAAACGTCCGAGCACGCCAACCGCGCCGTCGGTCACACCGAGGGCGCGGTCGATCGTTTTTGCCGGTTCAGACACTTAACGTTCTGTCCCGTTTCGATCCCCGATCAGTTGGGGAATTATACACTTGACCGAACACCCTGCGACCCCCTATATTGTGATTAGGAATACAGAACAAGGGGTTGCGTGATGGCGAAGAAGGGACCAGGGAAAGCGCATCGGGACGGTATCAGCTTCATCGAGCTGGCTGACATGTTCCCTGATGAAGCGTCGGCGACCGCATGGTTCGAGGCGCTGGTTTGGCCGAACGGCCGTCACTGCCCCCATTGCGGCAACACCGAGACCGCCGAAGCGCCGCCATCCAAGAAGCAGCCCTACTGGTGCCCGGCTTGCCGCAAGGGCTTCTCCGTGCGGATCGGCACGGCGCTTGAGCGGTCCCGCGTTCCGCTCCGAAAGTGGGCCATCTCCATTTTCCTCGAGATGACCAACCTCAAGGGCGTGTCGTCGATGAAGCTGCACCGCGACCTCACGGTGACGCAGAAGACGGCTTGGTTCATGCAGCAGCGCATCCGCGAGGCGTGGGCGGGCGAGGCCGACGCGATTATGGCCGGCCCCCTGGAGGTCGATGAGACATATACCCGGATTTCCCAAATGAATTGCAATTTGATGACGCGCATGGTCGATTCTGCTATAAGAATCAATGCATTATCATCATCACACCGGGCGAGGCCCGTGTCACCCGGCGGGTGAACCCAGGACCCCCCATTTACGGGTCGATTTCGACCGTCGCCTCAAGCTTGAATTCCATGGTTCCAAGGTTACGTCAGACGCTGGATTGCTCGCCTACCGGGAGCTTGACGATGCCCTTGGCCTGACCGAGGTTGGCGGCGGTCTTTTCCAAGACAGTCGTACCGGCAAGAACGGGCGGCATGGCATGACGGGGCAGTTCCGTCAGTCGGTGTTTGGCCGGCTCGGCGGATATGATGATGTCAACGATGCCGATCGTCTGGCTCGCGATCCCGCCATGCGGTGGATTGTCGGTGGCAGGGCGATCGAAAGACAGGCTGCCTCGACCAGCCAGATGGCTCGGTTCGAGACGGAGTTTCTGGCCACCGACGAGAACACGGAAGCCTTGGCCGACATCAACGGAATGTGGATCGACCGGGTTCATGACCAGCACCCACCGAAGATGATCATTCTCGACATGGACTCAAGCGTCAGCCCGACCCATGGCGACCAAGAGGGTACGGCCTACAACGGCCACTTCGGCTCCACCTGCTATCACCCCCTGTTCCTGTTCAACCAGTTTGGCGATCTGGAACGGTGTTCGCTGCGCCCTGGCAACGTTCACAGCGCCGATAACTGGGCAAGCGTGCTGAAGCCGGTTGTCGTTCGCTACAAGGGTCGGAAGGTGCGACTGTATTTCCGAGGCGACGCCGCCTTCGCCTCACCGGACCTCTATGAGTTCCTGGAAGCCGAGAGCTACAAGTACGCGATCCGCTTGCCAAGGAACCATGTTCTTCAGGAAAGCATTGGCCATCTGCTCACGCGCCCCCTCGGCCGGCCGCCGAACCATGTGCGGCGCTATTACGCCAGCTTCAGCTATCGGGCTGGAAGCTGGGACAGGAAGCGGCGCGTGGTCGCCAAGGTGGAATGGCACCCCGGCGAACTGGTTCCCCGTGTCGGCTTCATCGTCACTAACCTGTCCCGCCCGGCCGAGCGCGTGGTCGCCTTCTACAATCAGCGCGGTACGGCGGAGCAGCACATCAAGGAAGGCAAGAACGCCATCAGATGGACCCGGCTGTCATGCCGGAAGTTCCGCAACAACGAGGTCCGGCTGCAGCTTCACGCCCTGGCCTACAATCTCGGTAACTTCATGCGGACACTGGCCTTGCCGAAGGAGGTGGAGCACTGGTCGTTGACCACGCTGCGCGAGAAGCTGGTGAAGATCGGTGCCAAGGTGGTCAGCCATGGCCGCTATGTCACGTTCCAATTGGCGGAGGTGGCGGTGACCCGCGACCTGTTTCGGAAAATCCTACGGCTGATCGATGATCTGCGGCCAAGACCCGCTCCGGCGTAGGGCCGAGGAAATCGACGGTGAGGAGAAAGCGACAGGAGAGGTGCGTCTGGATGGCGAGAAAAATGACCGAATGGCCCTCCAAACGGAGGCCGCTCACTAAAATCAGGCCATCGGATGGCTGCAAAAGGAGATGCCGTTCCCTTGGCGGTGGACCAGTGGTACGATTTCCACGAATTTGGATGTCATCTGGGGAATGTCGGATATATCGGCGGGAAGCGCAAGAACATGCCGAAGGCCAAGCGCCGGACCCTCAAAGGGCGTGGCCCGGTAGACATGACGGCAGTGGCGGGCGTGAAGGATCGGGCCACCAACACTGTCGCCGCGAAAGTAGTCCGTGACACGACTGCCTCGACTCTGCAATCATTCGTCCGCGATCATGCTGGGGAGGCCGCCGTGATCTTCACGGATGAGCATGGGGCCTACCGGGGGCTGCCGCGACACGAGGCCGTCAACCACTCGGTCGGGGAGTATGTGCGCGGGATGGCGCACACCCAGGGCATAGAATCCTTCTGGTCGATGTTGAAACGCGCCCACAAGGGCGTCTACCATAAGCTCTCGCCGAAGCACCTGGATCGCTACGTCCGCCAGTTCGCCGGGCGACACAACATCCGGGAGCACGACACCATCGACCAGATGGCGTCCGTCGTTGCCGGGATGGTCGGCAAGCGCCTCTGCTACCGCGACCTGATCGCGGACAACGGCTTGGACTCTGGGGCGCGCAGTTGAGCGAAGAGCTCCTACAGATTGAGCCCAATCAGTTCGGCCGATACCGATATTTCAAACTCGGCGCGTCCACGTTAGGCCAACTCAAAGACGCCAAGATCATCAGGGGGCGCTTCGACCGCAGCCTTCTCGCCAAAAAGCCTGACGGGCTGATCGTGCTGCGTGACGGTACCGTTCGGGCGGTAGTCGAATACAAGCCCCCGGCAAAGCTAAAGACCGCCAAACAAATTCAGAACGCCATTGACCAAGAGCTTCCGGTCGCGCGGGAGCTTGGGAAGATCTACATCGTCACCTCCGGCTCGAAGTCTATCTGGATCAACGCCGAGACCGGAGACCGAGTGCGAACGGAGGGCGGATCGGAACTGACCTTCATCGTTGATGCGAAGGCACTTGCTCGTGGCGAAGGGAACGCGGTTGAGTTGGAGCGGCTGCTTGACGCCGCCCAGGCGTCTCTTAGCGCAACGAACAACAGGCTGGCCGCGCCCGCCGTGCACGATCCGTCGGCTCTCGCAAACACCATATGGCAGAAGATTATGGGTGCAGACCGGGAAATCCCCTGAGAAGTGCCTCTACAACGTGGTCGAGCTATTCGTCTTCAAGTTTCTGAGCGACTTGGGGGTGTTGAGAGAACACAACGACTATTGGCATGTGGAGAGCATCGCCACCCGCTCCAATGCCAGCGACGCGCTCAAGTACTATGCGAACAACTGTAGGAAGGAAATCCAAGAGCTGTTCCCGTCGGGAGACGACGGTACGAGCATCATCAACGGCACCATCTTCGTGAACGAGGATGGGGCCGCCAATGTGGCGCAGGCCGCGCTGTTCTCCGAGATCATCGGGGACCTGGCGAACCATGATCGCAACTTCGGATCGTTCCGCTACATCAAGCGCGAATTCAAGACCCGGCTCTACGAGTCGTTCCTGCGGCAAAGCGCAGGGATCAAGGCTCTAGGGCAATGCTTCACGCCTCGCAATGTCGTGCAGGCGATGGTGAAGATGGCGGGCGTGGTGAACAGCGGAGCGCGAATATGCGACCCCTTCTGCGGAGTCGGAGGGTTCGTGCTGGAATTGCTGATGGAGAGACCGGAACTTTACAAGCAGTTCGCTCCCAAACAAGGTCGAATTTCGCCAGAAATCACCTTAGTCGGCTACGACAAGGGCACCGACGAACAGGAAGACGAGAGAACGATCATCTTGGCGAAAGCCAATATGCTGATCTACTTCTCCGACATGCTTGCAAAACATCACTCGCGCGAGGAACTGCGGACGTTCTGCGACAAGGCACTCAACAACGTGTTTCGCCTACTCCGCAGCAATCTCGGAACGTTCGCGCTCGTTGACGATGAGCCGTATGACCTGATCGTGACGAACCCGCCCTATGTGACTAGGGGGAGCAAGAGCCTCCAAGAGGCTATCTCGAAGTGCCCGGAAACTGGGCAATTCTACGACCTCGGACTCAAGGGCACGGAAGGGCTTGCGCTCAACTGGATCATGAAGAAACTCCGGCCCGGGGGAGAGGCGCTTGTAATCGTCCCGGACACGCTATTGCGCCGACCACCAGCTCTACGGGCGCTGCAACAGCACTGCATCGTACGAGGTATCGTCTCCCTACCGGCGCGCACCTTCTACGCGACGACCCGGCAGACGTACATCTTGGCTCTTGAACGAAAGCATGAGCCAGAAGAACAGACCGATCCGGTGTTCAGCTACATCGTTCAGTCCATCGGCGAAACCTTGGACGCGAACCGGATTGAGACCACCGAGAATGACTTGACCGAGATGGTGAGCTTGTTCCGGCAGTTTCGGGCGGCGCCAGGTAGCTTCGATGCCCAGTCACCACGCTGCAAGGTCGTGAAGTTCGCTGCGGTGGCGGATCGGCGCGACTGGAGAGTAGAGCGGTGGCGGTCTCGATCCGAGAGGGTGGGTCTCGGTATCGAGAAAAATCGGGAGGTGGTGAATCACACCGAGTTCATCGCAAGGATGGACCTGTTGGTGCACGACCTTCAAGCGATGATCTATTCCTGCCGCGATAGCACCGACACGAATCCGTCATCCGGCACCAAGGCGGTATATCTCGGCGCCTCCGCATTCGCCTACATCACCACCTACACCGGGTGGACGAAACGGGCGCTGCACAAGCTCAAGTCCGACGGGTCGGACTGCCTGCCAGTCTACAGCGCGGCGGCGGGCGCCAGCGCTTACGTCGCGCCCACGCATTTGGGTCGCATTGACGCTTCCCCAGAAAATCCGCTCGTTTCCTTCGCCGCGAATGGCGACGGTAGCGCGGGCACCAACTTCATTGTCCACGAAAGTCCTTTCTACGTTACAGGTGACCGCACGATCGTCCGAATTGTCGATGGACGGATCGACCCCCGCTATCTCGTGTACGCGCTCCGCAACATGAAAGCCGTGCACGCTTTCGACCATACGAACAAGGCGGTGCCGACGAATCTGCGGGATGTCAGCGTGGAGATTCCGGTGAACGATGCCGGCGAGTGGGACATTGATGCTCAGCGCGAGATCGCGAAACGGTATGACGCCATTCGAGCATTGCAGACAGGCTTGCAGCAGCACAGCGCTGCAACACAGGCTCTTGATATACAGATCGGATAGGGGAGCACTCGATGGCCCGGAAGAAAACCAAGCCGAAGCCGACGCTGGCCCCGGAGCGGGTGGTCAACCCGCGCTACGCCGTGGCGACACCGGAGATGGTGGGCCTCGCGCTGTTGCAGCACAAGCCAAAGGGCGGAGACAGGAAGGCCAAGCCATCCCGTATCAAACGCCCCGTTCGGTCAAGTATATAATCCCCATCAGTTGGTCACGCCGTTATAGGCGTCGACCAGATCCTGACCCGTGATCTCCGCATCCGAAATGGACTGCGATACGTCGACGGTATCGGCCAGGAAGGCGTCGACGACCGGCTGCATCCTGGCTTGCCATTCGGACCTTTGGGCGTCGCTCAGCTTGATCTCCTCGACCCCGTTCTCAACCGCAAGACCGACGCCGGCGGAGTACAATTCGTCGTACCGGGTGGCGCCGCCGAGGCTGAGGTCGAGGCCCGATGCGTCGTCGACGCACGTCCTCTCCGCTGCCGTCAAGCCGTCGTAGACGTCCTGGTTCATCAGCAGGAACATGCCCGAGGAGGACACCGGCAAATTGGTGACGACATAATTGGCGGGCTCGAACAGCTTGAACGATCGAATCGCGCTGGCGCCGATATGGACGCCGTCGATGACGTCGTTGGTGAAGTTCTGATGGACCACCGGCACCGGTTGCGACACCGCGACCGCGCCCAGAGCGTTGACGTAGGGCTCGTCCTGCGGCGAGGTCACCCGGATCTTCAACCCCTTGAGATCATCGAGCGAATTGATCGCCTTCTTGGTCAGCAGGACCTTCGGGTCGACCGACCACAGAGCGAGGATCTTGGCGTTGTATTCGCCATCGATCAGGTCGATCGCGTTCCACAGCTGGTGGGTCGCGTGGACGCCGTCATCGCTGGTGCCGGGCACCGTGATGGCGGTGCTGAACGGGAACACGTGACCGGTATAGCCGGGCAGGCCGAA
Organism: uncultured Bauldia sp.; assembly: GCA_963663975.2. Taxonomy (GTDB): domain Bacteria; phylum Pseudomonadota; class Alphaproteobacteria; order Rhizobiales; family Kaistiaceae; genus JANQRX01. Next base: position 1,195,519 of record CAXXRA010000015.1, read on the forward strand.
GGCGATGTCCGACACGCCCTGCACCAGCGAGCCGTATTGCGGCGGACCTCCCTTGACCAGCGACCCGCCGAAATGGCCGGTGACGGTCATGCCCGAGCACGCAGCCTCGACCGCTTCCTTGAAAGGCTGGACGACGGCGGCGTTCATCGGGTGCGGGGCACCGACGAAATAGGACAGGTTCAGTTCGGTTTCCGCCAATGCCGCCGTGCTGGCGAGGCCGACACCGACCGATACGGCCGCGGCGAGAATCAGGCCTTGCGAGTCACTTCTCATTTTCCTCATCACATTCCTCCCTTTGAATATTGGCGGGTGACACCCGCATCGGCGACGTGCAGCAGCCATCCCGGCTGACTCGATATCGAATGGTACCCCTGAAACTGGATGACCCCCTCATAGCCCAGATTGCGACCGATCCCGGACTGTTTGAATCCCCCGAACGGGCCGCGGCTGTCCTGGGCGGTCGGCCCGTGGGCGTTGAGATAGGTGTAGCCGGCCTCGAGCTGCCTGGCCAATTTAACCGCCCGCTCGGGATCGGCCGTCCACACCGACGAGCACAGACCAAATGTGGTGTCGTTGGCCCTGGTGATGGCCTCTTCCTCGGTATCGAACGGCATGATCGGCAGGGCCGGACCGAATTGCTCCTCGGTGACCAGGCGCAACGCCGGATCGGGATCGTAGGCGAGCGTCGGTTTTTGAAAATAACCGCCGGCGTAGAGATCCTCGTCGGGCACCTCGCCGCATTCCTTGAGATCGGCGCCGGCGGCGCGTGCCTCCTCCAGCATGCCGGTGACCGTCTCGAGCTGTCGGCGATTGTTGACCGGACCCATGGTGGTGCCTTCCAAGAGACCGTCGCCGATCACCTGTTTCTCGCACGCCGCCGTCAGCCCGGCCACGACCTCGTCATAGCGCGAGCGATGCACGTAGAGACGCTTCAGCGCCATGCAGATCTGGCCCGACGACATGAAGGTGCCGAGATACATGCGCATGAAGGCGCCGGGATCGAGTTCGGCGTCCTCAAGCACGATGGCCGGGTCATTGCCGCCCAGTTCCAGCGTCACCGGCGTCAGATTGGCGGCGGCGACCCGCATCACGTGCTTGCCGACCTCGATCGAGCCGGTGAAGTTGACGTAGCTGGCTCCGCCATGTCCGACCAGCGCATCGCCGATTTCGCCGGATTTGCCGGTGACGACGTTGACCACGCCGGCAGGCAGCAGCGCGGCGATCTTGTGAAGCGTCAGCGACGGCGCCAGCGCCGAATTCATCGACGGCTTCACCACCACCGTGTTGCCGGCCATCAGCGCCTGCGGCAGCTTGGCGCCGAGTATCGACAGCGGCCAGTTCCATGGCACGATGAGCACGGCGACGCCGCGCGGCTGGCGGGTGATGATGGTGTCGAAGGGCGGCCCCGACAGCCGCTCATCGGCCGCCAGGCGGTCGGCGAAGGACGCGGTCAGGCGGAACCGGTCGCCGAGGCGGGTCATCTCGAGCAGGGTTTCCTTCAACACCTTGCCATGCTCGCGGCAGAACAAGCGCGAGCGATATTTGACGTCCTCTTCGTCGGCCACCAGTTCGTCGGCGATTCGATTGAGCAGCGCGGCGCGTTCGCCATAGGAGGTCTTCGACCAGGCAGGATAGGCGCGGGTTGCCGCCGCCACGGCGGCGTCGACATCGGCCACGGTCGCCTTGGCGGCGTGCCCGACGAGTTCGTCAGGGCGGGCCGGATTGTGGATCGGATAGGTTCCGCCGTCCGACGCCTTGCCGATCTCGCCGTCGATATAGAGCTCGGTTTCGATCGGCCGGTCGATGTTCGACATGTCCCTGACCCCTCCGCGTATGTCCGGGTACTAGGCCGCCGGCATCGCGGCAGCGAGGTCGGAATCCGAAGTCACGGCCTTGGTGAGCTTCACTTTGGCCTTGAGGTCGGTGCGGCAGAAGGCGTGCAGGAAACAGGTCCGCTCGGACATGTCCAGGATGGTGCGGGCGAAGTCGTCATCCTCGTTCGAGGTGAGGTAGACGTGGGTCTCCAACGGGTCCGCCTCGCCCGGTTTGCCGGTCTTGCCGGAGGCGCCGCTGAGCGAGAAATGCGCATCCTGCACGATCCGATAATCCTTCAGGTCCTTCTTGGTGATCTTGGCGTAGCGGCCGAACTGGGTCATGAAGCAGAAGCCGATCCCGGCGGCGATGAAGCTGGCGGCGTCGGGCGCGCGTCCTTTTCCACCGTGCTCCTCATCCTCCTCCGACAAGAAATAGAAGATCGAACCGTGCGGATTGTACAGATGCTGCTCGATCCGCTTGATGCCGTCGGGGCGGATGGTGCAGATCCCCCGGACATGAAGCAGGCGATCCTGGTGATCGGCGAGGCTGCCGCCGGCGAGCGTCACGGTATGTTCCGCCTTCGGGGTGAGGCCGTTGCGCACGATATGCTCCGACCAGTCACCGTCTCGCGGCTCGACCCTGTCGAAGGTGTCGCCGGGATCGGGCAGGCCGGGCGAGCCCACATGCCGTGCCTCGCCGGTGGCGATGTCCTGGCCGTTGTGGCTGAGGGTGAACAGGCTTTGCCTGACGCCACGCATCAACCCGTTGAGCGGCGAGGCGGCGACCGCATCGTAAACCAGCGTACGAAGTTTGTCGGATGAAGCGTCGGCATCGATTTGCGCTTCGAGCTCGATATCCTTGGCGCCGCCGACCATGGTGCCCTGCAACGCAGAACCCCGCATGGTGTAGTAATTGTCCTGGATCAGCTTGATGTCGCGGATCTCGATGCCGCGCTGCTCGGCCAAAGCCATGATCTCGTTCATGTAGGATGAAACCATGCCGGTGGTCAGGAGCGACAGCGGGCATGGTGCGGCATCCATGCCGGCCAGATAGGCGCCTTCGTCGCTGGCCAGCCGCCACATCCTGCCGGACCGGCCGTTGAGGACAAGCGCTTCCTTCTGCATCACCGAGAGCGAGCGCACCGCCAGGCGAACCGGCACCTCCTTGCGACCCTGCGGCGCCCCGAGGCCGACGGCTTCCGGATTGGCAACTTCAAAGAACAGCGGCTTGCCGCTTTCCACCAGTGGATTGCCACTCACCCGACCTCTCCCAATACTGACAAACGGGCGGAGGAATCGCGAATCTCCGGCTCGTTCTGTCGCGATGCCTTCAACGACATCCGCGACCCTCCCGAGAGACAAGGTGGCGCGATCGCGGCAGCTTGTCAAGGATTTCGAAACGTGGTCCACTATGTGGACCTTGGGTTTTACGACGCCGTGTCAATGTCCAGAATGGCAGCGATATTGCCGAATATCTCGGAGCGCGATAAGTTCGCATGATGGACCACGGTTCGAAAGCATCGTTGAAGGACGACGATCGGCGCCACGACGCGGTCGGCGGCGAACAGCGGGGCGAGGTGCGTTCGCTGGTTCGCGGCCTCGACGTGCTGATCGTCGTCAACGAATCGCCGCCGGCCACGGTCAGTCGCATCGTTGCCCAGACCGGCCTGCCCAAGGCCACCGTGGTGCGCATTTTGAACACCCTGCGGGCGCGCGGCTACATCGCCCAGAACAAGTCCGGCGGCGGTTACCGACCGCTGCCGCGGGTGCGCCGTCTGGCGAGCGCGATGATGGTTGAAAATCCATTTCTGAGCGAAGCCCGGCGGCTGCTGGCCGAGTTCGGCCACGTCACCAAATGGCCGAGCGATCTGCTGCTGGCGGAACCGGATGCGATGCTGATCGTGGCGAGCAATCGCGACACCGCGCCGTTGCGACTGACCCGCTTCGAGCAGCGCCGTTTTCCGATGCTGGATTCGGCTGCCGGCCTGGCCTATCTCGCCGCCCTCGATCCGCCGGAGCGCGAAAGAATCATCACCTCCCTGGCCGCCATGGGCGGCGATGCGGAAGATGCCACGGCCCGCGCCGGACGAACCTATACCAGGGTCCAGGCGGTCCGCGAGCGCGGCTACGCCTTGCGCGACTATCAGGCGCCGATCGACGGCACCCGAGCGATCGCCGTGGCGATCACGTCGCGCGGCGCACCCGTCGGCGCCATCGTGCTGATCGTGCTGCGCGATGCCATTACCGATGAGCAGCTCGAGGGCAGTCTGGTGCCGGCCCTGTCCGATCAGGCCCAACGTCTTGGTGAGCAACACGAACTGCTGGCCGATGCCGTGTCCGGTTCACCGACCATTCCGGTTCACTTCGCCGAACCGATCCCCTGAACACTGCCCAACAGGCGGTCCGTCGTGGCCAGAGCGGCCGTTGCGGCGAGGCAGATTTGCGGGAGCGTCATCCATTCCAGCGTCCACGCCGTGCCGGAGCGTTCCTGCTCGTGGATCAGGGCATGGTGCATCGCCGACACCAGAACCGCGGCGAAGCGCGCCAATGCGACAAGGACTTCCGCCGCCACCGGATTTTTCTTGTGCGGCATGATCGACGAACTGCCGCCACCCGATAATTCGATCTCGGCAATCTCGTCCTGCGCCATCAGGGCGACATCCTGCCCGAGCTTGCCGAGGCTCCCGGTGATCGCGGCCAGGCAATCGGCGAATTCGACCAGATTGTCGCGCTGGCTGTGCCAGCTCGCCGTCGGCAGGGTCAGATCGAGTGCGGCGGCGATTCCGGCCGCCACCGCCGGCCCCTTGTCGCCAAGCGCTGCCAGCGTACCGGCGGCACCGCCGAACTGTAGGGCGCAGGCCCGTGGTGCCGCCTCCGACAGGCGCTGCCGATGGCGCACCAACGGCGCGCGCCAAGCCTCCACCCGGTCGCGAACCCGGATGCCGACCGCTATCTTCATCCGCGTGCGACCCGTCAGGCGATGGTCGCCATAGGCATCGATCAGCCGGTCGAAGCCGGCCGTGACGGCGTCCAGGCGCCGGTCGGCCACTCGGGCGACCGCCTTCAGTCGCTGGGCAAGACTGGAATCGATGACATCCTGGCTGCTCGCGCCACGGTGAACGGCCTCGGCATGTTCCGGCCCGACCCGGCGCTTCAGCTGTTCGACGAGGCCCGGTACGACGACCCCGTCCCGCGCAGTGGTCTCGCGCAGGCTGCCGATATCCGGTTCGAAGGTTCGGCAAGCCTGTTCGATGGCGTCGGCGGTGGCGGGCGAGATCACGCCCTCACCGGCTTCGGCCCGCGCCAGCGCGACCTCGAACCCCAGCATCGCCGCGATGTCGGACGAGACGGAGAACAGATCCGCGGTCTCGGTGTCGCCCAACAGGCCCGACAACACCGGGTGGTCGAAAACGGAAACGCTCATCTAGATGTGAAGCTTCAACAGGTTGTCCCGGTTCAGGCCGAGTCGGCTGATTGGTGTTTGTCGATTGAGGCTGGCATGGGGTCGATGCCAGTTGTAGCGGTGCTGCCATTTCGGCAGATCTGCTTTTCGCTGGTCTGAGTTGTGGAATTCGGTTGCGTAGGCCCATTCTCGCAACATTGTCTGGATGAAGCGTTCGGCCTTGCCGTTGGTCTGAGGCGTGTAGGGTTTGGTGCGGATATGCTTGATGGTGAGCCTTCGGCAGGCATCGCGGAAGGCCTTGGATCTGTAGCATGATCCATTGTCGGTCATGACGCGGGTGATGGTAACGCCGAGGGTGGCAAAGTAGGTTACGGCGGCTTCGAGGAAGGCCACGGCGCTTTCCTTTTTCTCGTTCGGGAAGATGTCGGCAAAGCCGATGCGGGAATGGTCGTCGATGGCGACGTGGACATACTCCCAACCGGGCGCGGTGCCGTTATGGCGCTGGTTGCTCTGGCGCCTGCGATCGCCGGTGATGCGATGGCCGACACGATTGAAGCGACCGAGCTTCTTGATGTCCATATGGATGATTTCGCCTGGCGTTTCGCGCTCATAGCGCGGGCGTGGCTGGTTGGGCTCGAGGGCGGACAACAGGCTGAGGCCACGCCGCTTGAGAATACGGCTGACGGTCGCCCGGCTGAGGCCGAGTTCCTGGGCGATGTGGTCCTGCGTGCAACGAGCCCGGCGCAAGACCTCGACCGCTTCGCCGGTGGCCCAAGGCGTTTGGCTTGGCGAGGAATGGGGCCTGGAGGACCGGTCGGCAAGCCCGGCAATGCCCTCCGCGCGAAACCGGCCCAACCACTTGGCGACGGTCTTGGCCGTTGTCTTGAAACGGCGTGCGGCCTGAGCCTTCGTCATGGCCTCATCCATGACGGCGCGAACCATGGCCTCTCGACCTTTCGGCGTAAGATGGGCATTCTGGTGAACGTCCATTCGGTCCTCCGGAGAATCACTGACGTTGGCTGACATCAGCTTCTCTCGACAGGACCGAATGGACAACGTCCTGAAAATTCACATCTAGAGCCCTTTCGACAGGGCCATGGCGATCCCCTGGCCGACGCCGATGCACATGGTCGCCAGCGCCAGGCTGCCGCTACCTCTCCTGAGTTCGAGCGCCGCCGTCCCGGCCAACCGGGCACCGGACATGCCGAGGGGATGGCCCAGGGCGATCGCGCCGCCATTGGGGTTGACCCGCTCGTCATCGTCGTCGAGGCCAAGTTCGCGCAGGGTCGCCAGCACCTGCGAGGCAAAGGCCTCGTTGAGTTCGATCGTGTCGAACCGGGCCGGCTCGAGCCCCAGCCTGGCGCACAGCTTTCTGGTCGCCGGCGCCGGGCCAAAGCCCATGAGTTCGCGCAGGGTCGCCAGCACCTGCGAGGCAAAGGCCTCGTTGAGTTCGATCGTGTCGAACCGGGCCGGCTCGAGCCCCAGCCTGGCGCACAGCTTTCTGGTCGCCGGCGCCGGGCCAAAGCCCATGATCCGCGGCGGCACGCCGGCCGTGGCGCCGCCCAGAACACGGGCGATCGGGGTCAGCCCGTGCTTCTTGGCCGCCTCCGCCGAAGCCACGATCAAGGCGGCCGCGCCGTCATTGATCCCCGATGCGTTGCCGGCGGTGATGGTGCCGCCATCGCGGAACGGGGTCGGCAGGGCCGCCAGGGCCGCCGCGCTGGTGTCCGGCCGCGGATGCTCGTCGCGGTCGACCACCACCGGCTCCTTGCGCGGCCGCCGGACAGGAACGCCAACGATCTCGGAGGCCAATCTGCCATTGGCCATGGCGGCCGCAGTCCTCTGTTGCGAGCGCAGGGCGAAGGCGTCCTGGTCGGACCGGGAGACGGCGAATTCCTCGGCGACGTTCTCGCCCGTCTCGGGCATGGAATCGATGCCGTATTGCTGCCGCATCAGCGGATTGACGAAGCGCCAGCCAAGGGTGGTGTCGTGGATTTCGGCGGCGCGCGAGAACGGCCGGTCCGCCTTGGGCATCACGAACGGTGCGCGCGACATCGACTCCACCCCGCCGGCGACGGCCAGTTCCATTTCGCCGACAAGAACCGCCCGTGATGCCGTCACCACGGCGTCCATCCCCGAGCCGCAGAGTCGGTTGATGGTGGTGCCGGGAATCTCGACCGGAAGGCCGGCCAGAAGCGACGCCATGCGGGCGACATTGCGGTTGTCCTCGCCGGCCTGATTGGCGCATCCCAGGATGACCTCGTCGACCGCCTGCCAGTCGACATCGGCATTGCGTTTCATCAGCGCCGTGATCGGGATGGCGGCAAGATCGTCGGTGCGCACGCCGGACAGCGCGCCGCCGAAGCGACCGATCGGAGTGCGGATGTAATCGCAGATGAAGGCCGCCGGCATCACGCGGCCTTCGTGGGGCCGGGTTGATTATGGGCGGCCCTCGTCCGCTCTTGCAGGTCGCGCAGAACCGTTAGCTCGGTATCGGTCGGCGGCGGTGTCTGGTCGACATCATCGGCAAAGGCGACCTGCCAGGCGCAGGACGACTGCACATCCTGGCGGCTCACGCCGGGATGGAGCGAGGTGACGGTGAACGCACCGGTCTGGTCGTGCGGCCTCCAGATCGCCAGATCGGTGATCAACCGCGTCGGCCCCTTGGTGGTCATGTTCAGATCGGCCCGCCCGCTCGGCCCGTCGCCATGGCCGAAGGACGTGAAAAAGTCGATTTTCTCGACCAGCGCGCGCACCGACTGCTTCATGGTGATGAAAATCTCGCGACAGGAGAGCGCGATCTCCGGTGCGCCGCCGCCACCGGGCAGTCGGACCTTGGGATGGTGATAGTCGCCGATCACGGTGGTGTTGATATTGCCGAATTTGTCGAGTTGGGCCGCCCCCAGGAAGCCAACGGTGACCCGCCCGCCTTGCAGCCAGTAGCGGAACATTTCGGGCACCGACACGGTGGTGACCGCGGTCTCGCTGAGTTCGCCGTCGCCGATCGACAGCGGCAGCACGGTCGGCGCGGTGCCGATGGTGCCGGATTCGTAGATGAGGGTGATGTCGGGGGCGTGGGTCAGCCTGGCGATGTTGCACGCCACCGACGGCGCGCCGATGCCGACGAAGCACACATCGTCATTGCCGAGCGCCCGGGCGGCGGCCACCGCCATCATCTCGTCCGGAGTGAAATCTTCGCTCATTGAGAGCCCTTTCGACCAACTCTGAGCCCAACTTTCCGCAGCGGCGCCACGCGGGCTTCGAAATCATCAGGCGAGGACTCGAGCACGTTGTTCTTCATCCACGCCTCGAAGCGGTCGCGGTCGGCGGAGATCTTATCCCACGCGACATAGCTGGCGTTGTCGCGGACATAATAACCATGGGCATAGGACGGATGCGCGCCGCCGCGCACCTGGGCGATCGCGGTCACCGTCCAGCGCGGCAGAACGCAGGCATTGGGATGGACGTCGTCGAAATCCTCGACGATCTCCTCGACGGTCACCACCGCCCGGCGGGCCGCCAGCACCGCCTCCTTCTGGGCGCCGACGATGCCTTCCACCAATACGTCGCCGTCGCGATTGGCGCGTTGGGCGTGGATGAAGGTGACGTCCGGCTTGAGGGCCGGCACGGCAGCAAGTTCCTCGCCGGTGAAGGGGCATGTGACCGACTTGATGTTGGGGTTGACCCGGGCCAGTTCGGCGCCGCGATAGCCGCGAAAAATCGCGCAGGGCAGGCCGGCCGCGCCCGCTTCATAGGCATTGGCCATGGCGGCGTGGGAGTGCTCCTCGAGTTCGATCGTCCGCGGCCAGCCGTTCTCGACCGCATCGCGCAGGCGCCGCAGCAGGCCGACCCCGGGATTGCCGGCGTAGGAGAAGATCAGCTTGTTCACCATCCCCATGCCGATCATCTGGTCGTAGACCAGGTCGGGCGTCATGCGCATGACGGTGAGGCCGGTGCGGCCCTGGCGGATGGCTTCGTGCGCCGCGGCATGTGGAATGAGATGGGTGAAGCCCTCGAAGGCGGCGGTGTCGCCGTCATGAAGGTTGTCGGCGACCGCTTCGGCCAAGGAAAGAAACTTGGTCAATGGAACTCCCGGTCAGATATCGAGGAAGACGGTCTCGCCATCGCCCTGCAGGCGGATGTCGAAGGTATAGCCGGCCCCGGCCCGCGCGGCGATCAGCGTGGCTATGCGCGCCTTGAGTTCGATCCGGGCGAGCACCGGGTCCTGATCGTTGGCGGCCTCCTCATCGCCGAAATACATGCGCGTGTGGAGGCCGATATTGATGCCGCGAGCGACAATCCAGAAGGTGATGTGGGGCGCCTGAAGCACGCCGTCGGCGAACGGGACGCGCCCCGGCTTGATCGTCTCAAAGCGATAGAGGCCGGTGTCCATATCGGTCGGACTCCTTCCCCAGCCGGTGAAATTGGGGTCGGCCGAGCCCCTGGTTTCGGCCGGGCTGTTGTAGAGACCGTCGGCATCGGCTTGCCAGATCTCGACCAGCCCGTCGCGCAACGGTGTGCCCGAACCGTCATAGACATGGCCCGACAAGATGATCCTTTCGCCCTTGGCCTGATCGTTGACCATCGTCGAGCCGAGATCGGTGTCGTAGACGCCCGCGATCCCGGTGAAGTTCGGCGTGCACCCGATGTGCACAAAGGGGCCCACCGTCTGGGACGGCGATTCCTTGAGATAACCGAGTTTCTGGACCATGTTAGATCGAACCTCGACTTGATCTTGTCACAAAATCGCTCCGTCGGAATGGCTCAGCGTTGGCCGAAGGGGCTCTAATTGCCCGCCGGCCGGTTTTCGAACGGGGTCGAGCGGCGGCCGCGCAGCACGATATCGAATTTGTAGGCGCGCGAGTCCATCGGCACGGTGTTTTCCATGTCCAGCGCCGCCACCAGTTGGCGGATGGCGGCCGTCTTAGAAATCGTGCCGACGATCGGACAGCGCCAGATCATCGGATCGCCCTCGAAATACATCTGGGTGACCAGGCGCTGGGCGAAGCCGTTGCCGAACAGCGAGAAATGGATGTGGGCCGGTCGCCAGTCGTTGACGCCGTTGGGCCAGGGATAGGGTCCGGGCTGCACGGTGCGGAAGCCGTAGCGGCCGTCTTGGTCGGTGATCGTGCGTCCGCAACCGGCGAAGTTCGGGTCGAGAGCCGCGGTGTAGGTTTCCTTCTCGTGCCGGTAGCGGCCGCCGGCATTGGCCTGCCACACTTCCACCAGCACGCCCGCTACCGGCCGGTTGCGCTCGTCCAGCACGCGACCGTGGACGATGATGCGCGGGCCGATGGCCGCCTCGCCGGGCCGGGCGAAATTGTGGATGAGGTCGTCGTCGAGTTCGCCGATCAGGCCATGGCCGAACACCGGTCCGGTGATCTCGCTGATCGTGGCGTCGAGCGATATCAGCGCCTTTTGCGGCGAGCGCAGCACCGTGGTCTTGTAGGACGGCGTGTAGGCGGGCGGATGCCATTGGCGGTCGCGGGCAAAGAAACCGCCGGTTTCAGGGGCAAGATTCGACATCAGCCATGATCCTTTCCGTCGTCGGCGTCCATGTCGGCAAACGTGCGCTTGGCGATGGCGATGGCGCGGTTGGCCGCCGGGACGCCGGCATAAATCGCCACGTGAAGAAGCGCCTCGCGGATGTCATCGCGGCTGGCGCCGGTGTTGGGCGAGGCCCGCACATGCATGGCGACTTCGTTGTCATGGCCAAGCGCGGCCAGCAGCGCGATGGTGACCATCGAGCGCTCGCGCAGCGTCCAGTCCGGGCGCGACCACACCGAGCCCCAGGCGGCCTCGGTGATGAGGTCCTGGAACGGCTGGTCGAAGGGTGTCTTGCTGGCCTCGGCGCGGTCGACATGGGCATCGCCAAGGACGCGGCGGCGTGTCGCCATGCCGGTGGCGGCGCGTTTCGACGGCGGCGGCGGTTCGGCCATCAGTCGGCTCCCTGTTCGCTCTGTTGGGCGATGAAGGTCCTGATCGCGGCGGCGGTCAACTCCGGCTGCTCGATGCACGGCAAATGCCCCGCCTCGGCAATGACCAGGTAACCGGCATCGGGGATCAGTGCGGCGGTTTCGGCAACCAGGGACGGCGGCGTGGCGGCATCCTGATCGCCGACGATGCACAGCACCGGCTTGGCGATCGCTCGCGCCTGGGCGGTAAAATCGGCATCGCGGATGGCCACGCAGGTGCCGACATAGCCCTCCGCCGGGGTCCGCACCAGCATGTTGCGGTAGCCGGCCAGTTCGGGCCCGCCGCCGCCGCGCATCCGCTCGGTGAACCAGCGCTCCAGCACCATTTCGGCAATCGAGGCCAGCCCCGAGCGGGTCACGGCCTCGATGCGCTGGTTCCACATCTCGTCGCCGCCGATCCTGACCGCGGTGTCGCACAGGATCATCACCTCGACCAGATCGGGCCGCTCGGCGCACAGGCCCTGGGCGATCAGCCCGCCGACCGAGAGCCCGCACACCACCGCCCGCCGGACCGCCAGATGGTCGAGCAGGCCGGCGAGATCGGCAACGTGGTCGGCGATGGTGTAGGGCGGGGTGCCGAGGTCCGACAGGCCGTGTCCGCGCTTGTCGTAGAGCACGATGGCGAAGTCGCCGGCGAGCCGCTCGACCACCCCGTCCCAGATGCGAAAATCGGTGCCGATCGAATTGGAAAACACGATCACCGGTTTCTCATCGGCAGAGCCGATCACCGAATAATGGATCGCAACACCGTTGACCTGGGCGAACCGCATGCTCACACCATCCTCAATAGGGCAGGCCGACATAGTTCTCGGCCATCGCCTCGGACGCCCGCTGCGAGCCCGATATGTAGTCCAGTTCGGTTTCCTGCATGCGCTGTTCGAAGCCGCCGGTTTCGGGAAAGCGGTGCAGCATGTTGGTCATCCACCAGGAAAACCGCACCGCCTTCCACACCCTGGCCAGCGCCTTGGCGGAATAGGCGTCGATATCGACCGCCGAGCCCTCGGTATAATGTTCCCGCAGCGCGCCATGAAGGTAGTGCACGTCGCTGGCGGCCAGATTGAGCCCCTTGGCCCCGGTCGGCGGCACGATGTGGGCGGCATCGCCGGCCAGGAACAGGCGTCCGAACCGCATCGGCTCGGCCACGAATGATCTCAGCTGTGCAATCGACTTTTCGATCGACGGTCCGGTGGTGACCACCTCGGCGGCGTCGGGCGGGAGCCGGCGTCGAAGTTCGTCCCAGAACGCATCATCCGACCATTTGTCGACGCGATCATCGGAGGTGCACTGGACGTAGTAGCGGCTGAGGCTCCTCGAGCGCATCGAACACAGGGCAAACCCGCGTTGGTGGTTGGCGTAGATGAGCTCTTCGCTGACCGGCGGCACTTCCGCCAGCAGCCCCAGCCATCCGAACGGATAGACCTTCTCGAAGATTCGCACCGCGTCCGTCGGCGCCGATTGTCGGCTCACCCCGTGGTGGCCGTCGCAGCCGGCGATGAAGTCGCAACCGATGCGGTGGTCGAGGCCGTCGACCCGGTAGGTCACGCAAGGGCTGTCGCCGTCGAAATCATGCGGCCGAACATCGTCCGCCTGGTAGATGGTGGTCAGCGACGCCGCTTCCCGAACCTCCATCAAATCGCGGGTCAGTTCGGTCTGGCCGTAGATCATCACTCGCTTGCCGGTGTGGGCGTGCAGGTCGAGGTGGTAGCGGCGGCCGGCAAAGGCGAGTTCGAACCCGTCATGGGGCAGCCCCTCGGCCGCCATGCGCGCACCGGCGCCGGCTTCCTTCAACTTTTCCGTCGTCCCTTCCTCCAGGACGCCGGCGCGGATCCGTCCCAGGATGTGATCCTTGCTGACCCGATCGAGGATGACGTTGTCGATCCCCGACAGGTGCAGCAGCTGTCCCAGCAAAAGTCCGGACGGACCGGAACCGATAATCGCGACCTGGGTCCGCAAACGCATGGTCTCCCGGAAGTTGCCCCGATTGGGGTCAAGTCCGGTCTATCATGCCTTGACAAAGCGCTCCAGCAAAACCGGACCAGTGGTCCATTACTGCTCCGACCGGCGCTCACGGCCGTTCGCGACGCCCTTGCTTTCCGGCTATGAGTGTGGGCGAGTGGCCGCAGCAACCCTTCTCCCGCCCGCCAAAAAAGTTGCCATGCTGCTTGAGTTTCTGGTCATCTTCGTCTGTCTCGCGCTCGGCGGGCTGTTGAAGGGCGCGACCGGGGCCGGCGCGCCGATCCTGGCCGTTCCGGCTCTTGCGGCGGTGTTCGACGTGCCGTTCGCGATCGCCATGATGGTGGTTCCCAACCTCCTCACCAACAGCTGGCAGATCTGGCACTACCGCCATGATCGCCCGTCTTCCGGCTTCCTGGTGCCGTTCGGCGGCGGCGGCGTGGTCGGCGTGGCGACGGGGACCTGGCTGTTGACCGAGCTGTCGTCCGATACGCTGCTGGTGGTGCTCAGCCTGATCGTCTTCAGCTATATCGGACTGAGGCTCGCCAGACCGCGTTTCCGCATTACCGATAATGTCGCTCGGGTCCTGTCACTGCCGGCCGGGCTCGGCGGTGGTCTGCTGCTCGGCGCGACCGGCGTGTCAGGGCCGATCAGCATCACCTTTCTCAACGCCATGCGCCTGACGCGCCCGGTCTTCATCTTCACCATTTCGCTGTTGTTTGCGTTGGCCACCGCCACCCAGATGCCGGCCCTGATGTTTGCCGATATCCTCACCGCCGAGCGGCTGTTGTTGAGCTCACTGGCGGTGATCCCGGTCACCGCGGCCATGCCGTTGGGCTCCTATCTCGCCACGCGGCTGCCCGATTGGGCGTTCGACCGGCTGATCCTGGTCTTCCTGGCGGCGATTGCGGTGAAGATGCTGTTCGACGCGCTTGTGTAATCGGCCGCCTCAGCCGCTGCGGCGCGCAAAGGCGCTCAACAGGCCCGCGCCGATGAGAACGCTGCCGCCGACCTGATTGACGATGCGCATCGCCGCCGGCCGGCGGAAGCCGGCAGCGAGCCCGCCGGCAAGGGCGGCCCACAGCAGCGTGTTGACGGTCGCCAGCGTCAGAAACGTTGCTTCGAGGATGACGAACTGCGTCGTCGCCGGCCGCGCCGCATCGATGAATTGCGGCACGAAGGCGACAAAGAAGACGATGCTCTTGGGGTTCAGCGCGGTGACCACATAGGCGTGCCAGAAGACCGCACCGCGGGTCCGCTCGTTGGCCGAAGCCCCGGTTTCCTGGAGCTTCGGCTCGGTCCGCCACAAAGTGATTCCGAGCCAGATCAGATAGGCCGCGCCGGCGAGTTTCAGAACCGTGAACAAGGTCGCCGAGGCTGCCAGCACGGCGCCGGCGCCGAGCAGCGATGCCGTCATCGCGGTGAAATCGCCGAGAGTGACCCCGGGCACCGTCGCCCAGGCGGTGGCGCGGCCGCGGCCGAGGGCGTAACTTACCACCAGCATCACCGTGGGTCCGGGAATGGCGAGCACGATCACGCTCGCAGCCGCGAAGGCGATCCACACTTGCAGCGCCACGGGGTTCGTTCTCCTGTCAGGAATTGCCTCGGTTGCCGAAGCAGCCGGCAGGTTAGAGAAGAAACCGCCGGGCGGACAAGGCTTGTCGGCTGGGTGGATGATTCTATTGCCAGCCGCTATTACCAGCGAAGAAGCCGCCTCGGCTCACGCCGCCGCGCCGGACCGGCGCAATGACGATATCCTGATCTACGTCAATGGCGAGATCGTGCCTCGCCGTGAGGCCAAGGTGTCGGTCTATGACAGCGGCTTCTTGCTCGGCGATGGTGTCTGGGAGGGCCTGCGGCTGCACGCCGGCGCCTGGGTTTTTCTCACGGACCATTTCGACCGCCTGTACGCCGGATTGAGGGCGATCGATCTCGGCGCCGGCATGACCCGCACCGAACTCGCCGCGGCGCTGGAGGCGACGCGATCGGCCAACGGCATGAGCGACCACGCCCATGCCCGTGTGATGATCACAAGGGGGCTCAAGGTGCGTCCGTTTCAGCACCCCGACCTGTCGCGGAGCGGCCCGACGATCGTCATTCCTGATCCGGGACCCGGAGCGGGTGGTGGCGAGCTATCAGGCCAAGCGGCAGGCGTTCACGATCGACGATCTCGGCTATCGGCAACAGGTGGAGCTGTTCGACCAGGTCGCCGACCACCATGGCAGCGCGCCGCCGGTGGTCGATTCCGGCGACATCCGTGATAACCCGGCCGCCATGTTGAAGGCGCTGTGCGCCGCCATTGGCCTTGATTTCGACGAGGCGATGCTGAGCTGGTCGCCGGGGCTGAGATCAACCGATGGCGTCTGGGCCGCTCACTGGTATGACCGGCTCGCCGCCTCGACCGGTTTCGCCCCGCCCGAGGGCAAGGCGCTGGCGCTGTCGCCGGAGGGACAATTGATCGCCGACACCGCCCGCCCTCTCTACCACCGTATGGCGCGGTACAGGCTGAGGCCGGACCGGGGCTGACGCCGTCTGCACGGCTCCCCTGAGCCCACCGGCCTGCCTCCGCGAACTTCCGATTTGCAAATCTGCGCCGCAGGTGCGAAAATGGACCAGTGATCCAGAACAGTACCGACTGACGGCAACAAGATGGCGAGACAGGGTTCGGAGCCCATCAACGCACTGGTTCGCGGCCTCAAGGTGCTGGCGGCGCTCAACGACCTCAATGACGGCAGCGTCGGTGATCTGGCCCGCGCCTCCGGTGTGGCCAAGACCACCGTCATCCGGATTCTCAAAACGCTGGTGCGGGAGGGGTTCGTTTCCCACGATGAGGCCCAAATCTACCGCGTCACCGAAAAGGTCGCCGGCCTGTCGCGCGGGCTGGTCGGCGCCGACAACCGGCGGCGGGCGGTGCAGCCGATCCTCGACAGCCTGCAGGAACTGCGGTGGCCGGTGGAGTTCCTGGTGGCCGAGGGATTGTCGATGGTGATCGTCCAGAACAACCGTGACCGGGCGCCGATCAAGCTCAGCCTGTTTGAACGCCGCCGCTTTCCGGTCCTGGAGAGCGCTGCCGGAATGGCTTTTTTGTCGGCCTTGCCGCGGGCCGATCGGTTGCCGCTCATGCGCGCGGCCGCCGATGCCAATCCCGGCGCCAGCCTGCCGGCGGCGCGCCGCTGGCTGAACAGAACCGTCACCGCCGGCTACGCCGTGCGCGACCTGAAGGAGCTGTCGCCGGGGATGCGCGCGCTCGCCGTTCCGGTCAGCCGCGCCGCACCGCTCGGCGCGCTGGCGCTGATCTATTTCCACGACATGGTGAGTTCGACCACCCGCGACCGGGACATCGTCCCGCGCCTCCACGCGGCCGCCGAGGCTACCCGCGCCGCGATCGCTGGCTTGTGAGATCTGAAGGAAGGACAACCCCCGACATGACCACCGAAACCGCCGAGGACGCAACACAACTCGACATCCCCCCGATCGGGACAAGGGAGCGTTACGACGTCCTGATGAAGGTCGTTGAAAACCGCGTGACCACGCGGGCCTTTGATTCGTCCTTCGTGGTACCGGACGGGCACTACGATCTGATTCTGGAGGCCGCCCGCCACGCCCCGTCCGGAGCCAACGCCCAGCCCTGGCATTTCATCATCGTGCGCGAGCAGGCGACCAAGGATGCTATCGCCGACTATTTCGTCGAGGAGCAGCGCTTCCGGGCCAAGGCGAAGATGAAATTTCCGACCCCCGACTATCGCGGCCTGGCGAGCGCGCCGGGCTTTATTGTGGTGGCCTCCGATTTTCGCTGGGTGAAGGCATTTCCGGTGCTCAAGGACGACGAATCCGACCTCAACCGGATGTACCGCGAGAACGCCGAGCGCATCCTGTTGCAGTCGGTGGCGGCGGCCACGATGTCGGCGCACCTGGCGGCCGCCGCACTCGGCTACAATGTCTGGTGGGTGACGGCGATCGGGCAGGAGCGGGCGCAGGAGGCGATGAAACCGCTGTTGGGCATCCCGGACGAACTGGCCGTGCTTGACATCTTCTGCTTCGGACCGGCGTCCAAGCCGCCGTACAAGCGGTTCAAGAAATCGCTCGACCAGATCGCCAGCCGCGACAGGTTCAATGCCGACCAGTTCATGACCGATGATGATCTCGATCAATGGATCAAGACCCGCCGCCACCGGGTGATGTATCGGGACGCGGATAATGTAGACTGACTTTCCCCGCCGGGGATAACGACAAAGCGGCCCATTGCGAGGCCGTACATACAGGGAGGACGACCGATGTTCCGTTTGATCACAGCCGCCGTCGCGCTCACCGCGATCGGCCTCGCCGCCGGTTCGGCCGCAGCGCAAACCTACGGTTTTGGAACCATGGGCGAAGGCACCAACAGCTACAGCACCGGGTCGGCCATCACCAAGCTGATGGTTGAGGAACTCGGCCTGGAGGCGCGCGTTCAGCCGAGCGGCGGCACCACCGACTTCCTGCCCTTGCTCAATGCCGGCGAACTTGATTTCGGCATCGCCAACGTTTTGGAGACCGCTCAGGCCCACCGCGGCGAGGGACCCTGGAGCGGCGCCGCCCAGGACAACATCCGCGTGGTGGCCGCCGTTGCCCCGCTACGGGTGGCCGTTTTCGTGGCTGCCGACAGCGATATCAACACCATGGCCGATCTGGCCGGCAAGCGTGTCACGACCCAGTTTTCCCGCATCCAGACCCTCGGCATCGTCTTTCCCGCGTTGTTGGCCAATGCCGGGCTGACCCTCGACGATATCGTCGAGGTGCCGGTACCCCATGTGGTTCCGGGCGCCGACGCCTTTGTCGACGGTCAGGTCGACGCATTCTTCTTCGCCGTCGTTCCGTCCAAGCCGGCGCAGGTTCACGCCAGCATCCCGTTGAAGGTGTTGCCGTTCGACACCAGCGATGAGGCTGTCGCGCGCATGCAGGCGTTGTTTCCGTTTTCGCGCATCACCACGGTGAACCCGATCCCGCCGCTGCCCTTCGTCACCGAGCCGACGCCGGTCATGGCGTACGACAATCTGATGATCACCGGTGCCCATGTCTCCGACGAGGTGGTCCAGGCGGTCGCCGACGGGCTCGCCAACGGCAAGGCGGCGCTGGCGGCATCCTATCCGCCGCTTGCAGCGTTCAATCCCGACGGCATCGGCGCCGGCGATCTCGGCACGCCCTATCATGACGGGATCGTCGCCTGGGCGGCGAGCCGCTAGCCGGCGTCAACGGCACCTGTCCGTAGTGAACCCGTGAACGCGACCGAGGCCGCGCGCATGCTCCTGCGCGCGGTCCTGCTTGCCGTTGCCGCTTCGTGGGTTGTCGGCCTGCCGGCGATGTTGCGTGTGCTGGTGTTCAACGAGCAGTTCATCCTGGCCATCGTCGGGCTGGCCGCCGCGCTTGTTTTTCTCGACGATCGCTCGTGGCGATGGCCTGCCTTGCGGGCGGTCGATGTGGTGCTCGCGGCGCTGGTGCTGATCGCATTCGGCGCCATGGTGTTCGCCATTCCCCGGCTGATGGCCATGCCGATCCGCCCGGCGTGGACGGTCTGGGTGGCGGCGTTCATGATCGTCGTCGTGCTGGAGGCGACTCGGCGAAAAACCGGGCCGGTCCTGCCCATCCTGGTGATCTCGCTGGTGGCGGTGTTCACCTTTATCGGCCCCAACCTGCCCGCGGCGTTCCAGTCCCGACCGCTCAACCTCACCCGGCTGACGCCCTATTTGGTGCTCGATTCCAATGCGATGATGGGGCGGGTGATGGTGATCGTCGGCGTCATCGTCTTACCCTTCATCCTGTTCGGTTATCTGCTCAACGCCTTCGGCGGCAGCCAGTTCTTCACCGCGCTGGCGAACAGGCTGGTGGGACGCTTTCGGGGCGGGCCGGCCAAGGTCTCGGTCGCCGGATCGGCGGCGTTCGGCATGGTGTCGGGTAGCGCAGTGGCCAATGTGGTGGCGGTGGGATCGGTCTCCATCCCGATGATGGCGCGGACCGGCTACCGCAAACACGTGGCCGCGGCGATCGAGGCGATCAGCTCGACCGGCGGCCAATTGATGCCGCCGATCATGGGCGCATCGGCGTTCCTGATGGCCGAATTCCTCGAGATTCCCTATCAGGATATCGTCGTGGCGGCGGTCCTGCCGGCGGTGTTCTTCTATCTGGCGCTGTTCGTGGCGGTCGACTTCGAGGCGCGTAGGCTCGACCTGGCACCATCGGGCGCGATCGCGAACGGGTCGGGCGGGGCAGGCTGGTTTGCCTCGGTCAGGTTCCTCCTTCCGGTGGCCGTCCTGCTGTATCTCCTGTTCGTCGAAAGGCGTACGCCGGGCAATGCCAGCGTGTTCACCATCCTGACGCTGATGGTCACCTATCTCGCCGGGCCGCTGGGAGAGTTCGGCCAGCGCTTCAAAACCTTGGTTACCTCGACCCTCTCGTCAATGGGAGCGACGACGGAAATCATCCTCCTGGCAGCCACTGCAAGCTTCGTCATCGGCGTGCTCCAGACCACGGGGTTCGCGTCCGCGGTGACCATCCAGATCGTCATCATCAGCGCTGGCAGCTTAGCCGTGCTGCTGGTGCTGGCGGGTGCGCTCAGCATCGTGCTCGGCATGGGCATGCCGACGGTTGGCGTGTACATACTGCTCGCATTGCTGGCTGCGCCGGCGCTCATTCAGCTCGGCATCGAACCGCTCGCCGCCCACCTCTACGTGCTCTATTTCGGCATGCTGTCGATGATCACGCCGCCGGTGGCGATCGCCAGCTTTGCGGCGGCATCGGTCGCCGGTGCCGACCCCTGGCGAACCTCGTTCGCCTCGCTCAAGGTGGGGGCGGGCGTGTTCCTGGTACCAATCGCCTTCGTCACCCAGCCGGAGCTTCTGTTCATCGGCGAGTTCTCCGACACCGCGATCGCCGCCGGGCGGCTGGCGATCGCCGTGACGCTGGCCGGATCGGCGGCAATCGGCCACGGTTTTCGCCGCTTGCCGGCCTATCTGCGCGCGTTGGCCGCGGCGCTGGCCGCCGCCAACGTCGTTGCGTTTACGGGGAGCGCCGGCGACGTTCTTCTTTGGGCTTGCCTCGCCGCCGGCATCGTGCTTTTGGCGGTGAATGCATGGCCGCGATTGTCCCGCCTCAAATCGAACAGGATGGCGTCCGAACAATGAAGAAGATCGATGTTTTCAACCACATCTGGCCTGAGCCGTTCTTTAATGCGCTGCGCGACAAGCTCGGACCGATGCAGGAGATTTCGAGCCGGGTGGTCAACATTCCCATGATCACCAACCTCGACCGCCGTTTCCAGGTCATGGACATGTTCGGCGAGGACTATGTGCAGATATTGTCGCTGGCCGCCCCGCCGCTGGAGGTCGTCGGCACGCCGCAGGACGCGGCTGAACTGAGCCGTATCGGTTCCGACGCGATGGCGGATTTGTGCGCCAAACATCCCGACCGCTTCCCCGGCTTCATCGCCACTGCGCCGATCAACAATCCCGACGCCGTGGTGGAGGAAACGCGGCGCGCCATCGAGGATCTCGGCGCGGTCGCCATACAGATCTACACCAACGTCAACGGCAAGCCACTCGACCTGCCCGAGTTCTTCCCCTTCTTCGAGTACATGGGATCGGTGGGCAAGCCGGTCTTCCTGCACCCGGCGCGGACCGAAAAATTCCCCGACTACATGACCGAGGAACGGTCCGAATACGAGATCTGGTGGACCTTCGGCTGGCCCTATGAGACCTCGGCGGCGATGGCTCGGATGGTCTTTTCCAAGCTGTTCGACCGCATTCCCGATCTCAAGATCGTCACCCATCACGCCGGCGGTATGGTGCCGTTCTTCGAGGGCCGGGTGGGACCCGGCTGGGATCAGATGGGCAAGCGGACCACCGATCGCGATCTGTTGCTGACGCTGAAGAACCTCAAGCGGCCGCACCTCGACTATTTCCGGGAGTTCTACGCCGACACCGCGAGCTTCGGCTCGCGCAAGGCGGTCGAACACGCCATCGAATTCTTCGGCGAGGACCAGATCGTGTTCGCCTCCGACGCGCCGTTCGATCCGGAGGGCGGTCCGATGTACATCCGCGAAACCATCAACATCCTCGACGCCATCGACGTGACCGACACCGTGCGCCGCAAGATCTATCAGGACAACGCCGTGAGCCTGCTCGGGCTGACCCTGTAGAGCCGCCGGGAGAGCGACCCATGCCCAGGCTTCAATGGGCGATGATCGGCGGCGGCCAGGACAGCCAGATCGGCGCCGCGCACCGCATCGGCGCGGCCGTCGACGGCCGCTTCGACCTGGCCGCCGGCGCCTTCGACATCAACGCCGAACGCGGCAGGGCGTTCGGTGTGCGCCTGGGCGTGGCGGCGGAGCGCGCCTACGGCACCTGGCGCGAACTGCTGGAGCGTGAAGCCGACCGCCCGGACCGGCCGGATCTGGTGACGGTGGCCACGCCCAACGCCACCCACCACGAGATCACCACCGCGTTCCTGCGGGCCGGTTTCAACGTGCTCTGCGAAAAACCGCTGACCACGACCGTGCCGGAAGCCGAAGAGATCGTCCGGCTGGCGGCGGAGACCGGTCACATCTGCGCGGTCAATTACGGCTATTCCGGCTACCCGCTGGTCCGCCACATGCGGGCGATGGTGGCCGGCGGCGAGCTCGGCGCGGTGCGTCTCGTGGTGGCCGAGTTTGCCCACGGTTTTCATGCCGATCCAAACGATTCCGACAACCCGCGGGTGCGCTGGCGTTACGATCCAGGTAAAGCGGGGGTGTCATCGATCTTCGCCGATTGCGGTAGCCACGCGCTGCATCTGGCCTGTTTCGTCACCGGCCAGCAGGTCGAAAGCCTGTCGGCCGATTTTGCCTCCTGCGTCGCCGGCCGAGCCCTGGAAGACGACGCCCTGGTCGCGTTTCGCATGTCGGGCGGGGTGGTCGGCCGGCTGTGGACGAGCGCGGTGGCAGTCGGGCGCATGCACGGTCTGACGCTGCAGGTGTTCGGCGAGCACGGCGGGGTGCGCTGGACCCAGGAGCAGCCCAACCAGCTGTTGTGGACGCCCACCGGTCAGGGAACCCGCATCATCGAGCGCAGCGCCGACGGCCTGTCGGCGGCGGCCGAACGCGCCTCCCGCGTGACCATCGGCCATCCCGAGGGCATGCCGCTGGCGTTCGCCAACATCTATCGCGACCTCGCCGAAATCATCGGCGCCGAACGGGAAGGCCGAGCCCCCGATCCGCTGGCCGGTGATTGTCCGAGCGCGGTTGACGGGCTCGCCTCCATGCGGGCGATCTATGCCGCCGTCGATTCGGCCGCCAATGACGGCGCCTGGCGCGATCTCTGACGACAAATTACGCCGCGGTCAGTAGACCACCACGATCACCATTCGGCCCAAGAGCGCGATCCGACTCTGTAAGAGGCCATGATCATCCGGGAGAGGCAGGCATCGTGGTCAGACCAGGCCGACCGGTAAATTTGATGGCAGGTTTCGAGGGTAAAGCGGTCATCGCCGCCGTGCCGAGCGACTTCCGCTAATGACCGATTGTGTTGATAACGTCGCCGAGATCTGAAAACGACTAAATTCTGTAGAATCTTCTTCGCCTTAGACCGCTCTTCTGAATCCAGATTTCGTGACGTTTGCGTTAGCGGAATTGTTTTCTATCGGAGTGATGAATGCCGGCGCCAAAAATACTTCATCAACACAATCGACCCCTTTCGGACGTTGACGTATATGCGCAGGGAGCGCTGCGCGAGTCCGCCCGTGGGAACGGCCCGAAGCTGATCTCGACGGGTGGCGGAAACTCAGTGGACCGGGTGGAGCCGTGGATTTTCTGGCGCTCGACGGCAGTTGTTGACCCTGGCTGTGTAAAAACGCTGCGGGTGTTATGATTCTCCTGATCCGTGCGGCGGGAGGGTCTGATGAAGCGTTTTGTGGAAGGCGTTGATCGCGAGCAAGGCACTTTGTTCCCGGTGCTGCTGGACGACTGGATTGATGAAGACAATCCGGTTCGGGTGATTGACGTTTTTGTTGACGAACTCGATCTCGGCGAACTCGGGTTCGGCGGTGTCGATCCAAAGGCGACCGGTCGGCCGTCGTACCACCCATCGGTTCTCCTGAAGCTTTACATCTACGGTTATCTCAACCGAGTTCAGTCGAGCCGCCGTCTCGAGCGTGAAGCCGGTCGCAATGTCGAAGTGATGTGGCTGACGGGCCGTCTGGCTCCTGATCACAAAACGATTGCCGACTTCCGCAAGGACAATGGCCGTGCGATCCGCCGGGTTTGCGCGCAGTTCGTGCAGCTGTGCCGGCAGCTGTGCCTGCTTGCTGCGGCCAGCGTCGCGATCGACGGTTCCAAGTTCAAGGCAGTCAACAACCGGGACCGGAACTTCACTCGCGCTAAGATGCAGCGACGCCTGCTGCAGATCGAGGACAGCGTCGCACGCTATCTACATCAGCTCGACACCGCCGACCGGCAGGAACCGTCGGAGGCATTGGCGGCCAAGACCGAACAGCTGAAGGAGAAGATTGGACGGCTCAAGCAAGAGATGGTGCGTCTTGAGGGCCTTAAAGCCCGGATGCTTGCAACGCCCGACAGGCAGATCTCGCTTACCGATCCAGATGCGCGCTCCATGGCGACCAGCGGCCGGGGATCGGGCGTTGTCGGCTACAATGTCCAGGCCAGCGTTGAGATCGATCACCATCTGATCGTTGCCCATGATGTGACGAACGTCGGGACCGATCGGGCGCAGCTGTCACCGATGTCCAAGAAGACCAAGGCCGTCCTGGGGGTGGACGAACTCGATGTCGTTGCCGATCGGGGCTACTTCTCAAGTCTGGAGATCCTGGCCTGCCACGAGGCGGACATCACGGTCACGTTGCCCAAACCGATCACCTCAGGCGTCAAGGCCAAAGGTCGCTATGGCAAGCAGGACTTCCGTTATGTGGTTGAGGACGACGTCTACATCTGCCCCGCCGGCGAACGGCTGACCTATCGCTACACGACCGAGGAGAATGGGTTGGTCCTACGCCGGTACTGGACCAATGTGTGTCAGACATGCGCCATCAAGGACAAGTGCACCACCGGCAAGGAGCGCCGGGTCGCTCGCTGGGAGCATGAACATCTTCTCGAAGCTGTTCAGCGGCGGCTTGATGAGAACCCGGACAAGATGCGCCAGCGTCGCGAGACGGTCGAGCATCCCTTCGGCACGATCAAGATGTGGATGGGCGCGACCCACTTCTTGATGAAGCGACTCAAAAACGTCCGCACCGAGATGGCGCTGAATGTGCTCGCCTACAATCTCACCCGGGTCATGAACATCATCGGCATCCGCCCGCTGATGGCGGCGATCCGGGCGTGAGGGCCGTCACACCGGCAGTTTGACCTCGCTCGCGCATCCCAGACCCCAATAGCGGCCTGCTCGGCGCCGATCCGAGCCCAAACTCGCCCGCCGCTTCTCATTGCCCAAATATCGGCGGCTCGGAGATCCGATCGAAAAACGTCAGCCGTTTCTACACGCCCAAGATCGAATTCGAAGTAGGCAGCCGTCTCCGGGTTATGAGCAGACGTTACGTATAGGAATTGAGGCCGCTCCAATTAACGCCGGTGGGAAAAGTCGAATGGAGCGGTTTCTCCTATGGCAGCTGTGTGTGTAGCTCACGAATATTGTATCTTTATTCGGCTAGTCGTCGTCTGCAGATCCTAGATTAGAGGAGCTCATGATGTTCAAAACTATTCTTGTCCCTATCGATACCTCACATGCGGAGGTTGGCACAGCCGCATTGACGCTCGCTGGCGATACCGCCAAAGTACGCAGCGGCAAGATTGTCGTCCTCAATATGGTCGAGACGATCGCGCGGAGGGCATTGCCGGGCTTGCCGACCGGTCCTCCAGGCCCCATTCCTCGCCAAGCCAAACGCCTTGGGCCACCGGCGAAGCGGTCGAGGCTTGCGCCATCGTTGACGCAGGACCACATCGCCCAGGACTCGGCCTCAGGCGGGCGACCGTAGCCGTATTCTCAAGCGGCGTGGCCTCAGCCTGTTGTCCGCCCCTCGAGCCCAAAGCCACGCCCGCGCTAATGATCCGAAATCAGGCGTCATCCATATATCAAGAAGCTCAGTCGCTTCAATCGTGTCGGCCAGCATCACCGGCGATCGCAGGCGCCAGAGCAACCAGCGCCATAACGGCACCGCGGCGTTGGGAGTATGTCCACGTCGCCATCGACGACCATTCCCGCATCGGCTTTGCCGACATCTTCGAGAAAAAGGAAAGCGCCGTGGCCTGTCCTATTGTAACCTACTTTGCCACCCTCGGCGTTACCATCACCCGCGTCTTGACCGACAATGGATCATGCTACAGATCCAAGGCCTTCCGCATGCCTGCCGAAGGCTCACCATCAAGCATATCCGCACCAAACCCTACACGCCTCAGACAACGGCAAGGCCGAACAGCTTCATCCAGACAATGTTGCGAGAATGGGCCTTGCAACCGAATTCCTGGGTTTTCAGGCAGCTTCTCCTGCCGAAATGGCAGCACCGCTACAACTGGCATCTGTTGCCAGCCTCAATCGACAAACACCAATCAGCCGACTCGGCCTGAACCGGGACAACCTGTTGAAGCTTCACAGCTAGTCGTCGTCTGCAGATCCTAGATTAGAGGAGCTCATGATGTTCACTATTCTTGTCCGCCGCACGCGGAGAGACGCCGCAGACGCTCGCTGGCGATATCGCCAAAGTACGCAGCGGCAAGATTGTCGTCCCCAATATGGTCGAGACGATGCCCAAAGTTGTCGCAATGCAGCTTTCATCGAAATACCGACCAGGCCCTAATACAAACCAAGAAAGACATAGTAATATCCTGAAATCGGTAAATATGAACCAGGATTCCGTTGAAGTCGTCATTCGCGACGGTCATGTAGGGCGGGGAATACTCGAATATGCCCGAGATTTCGGAGCAGAGCTTATTGTTATTGCCTCTCACGATCCTGGCTTGGCCGACTACGTCCTAGGATCTGTCGCAGCTCATGTGGTGCGTCATGCCCATTGTTCGGTTCTGGTCGCGCGGAACTTGCCGTGACATAGGCTAATCGGGATGCACCACGCACGACATGCGGCAAGATGGGTGGCTCGTCCGGCAACGCTGACGAGCGGGTTCCGGGCTATGCCACGGCGCCCGTTGCGCTGCCCACTGTCCTGGCCGAGTGCGATGCTCCACGGCAGCTCGGCTCTGGGGTGACGTGATGCTCGAGGAGATTCTTGCCGGCATCCTGTCATCGATCGAGGCCATCTCCGGTTCTGCGGCCACGCTCGGATTCATCGGACTCCTGCTGTTCGCGGTCTGCCTCTTCGCCATAACGCGGATTCCGAGGGCGTTGCGCGACAGGCGCTCGTACTGGTTCATCGAAATCTTTCTGTTTCCCGCCGTGGTCGTCACCGGTGCAGCCGTCCTGACGCTGGTGTTGACCCAGGTGGGACTGTCACGCGATGTCAATAGCCCAGACTTCGTTTCAGCCGTAGCGCTGATCCTGACCGCGGCGTACCTGATCGATCGGGCGACAAACCTCTTCATCTGGCAGGGTCTGTCTCGTCGCGCGGGGGCAGTGGTTCCCGAAATCATCAGGACCCTGATATCTGCCGTGATCTATATCGGCGGCGTCTACGTGATCATCGCTGTTGTCTATGCCCGGCCCGTCACCGGCCTTGTGATCTCCTCGACGGTCATGATCGGTATCCTGGGTCTCGCCCTGCAACCGGTGCTCGGCGACATCATCGCCGGCGTCAGCCTCACAATCCACAGACCCTTCAAGGTCGGCGACTGGATCGAACTTGAAGACGGCGCAATGGGCAAGGTGATCACGACCGACTGGCGCGCGACCCGCATTCTGACGCGCCACAACACCGTTCACATCATTCCCAATGGCCAGCTTTCAAACGCGACGATTCACAACTACGACGAGCCCAATGAGGCCTACGGGTTCTGGTTCCAAGTGCCGGTATCGGGCACCATATCTCCAAAGCTCGTTGTCCAGTTGCTGTTGGAGGCCGCCATCAAGTCGCCCAGCGTTCTGGATCATCCCGCCCCGATAGCCCGTATCTGGGATGCACAGGAGATGCCTGTGCGGTACCTGGTAACCGTCCACTGCCGGGAGTATCTGGCTCATTTCAATGCAAAGAGTGAGGTTCTGCAGAATGCATGGCAGCTCTTTGACAGAGCCGGCTTTAGCTTTGCCGCACGCGCGATGGAAGCCGAACTTCGGCGCGGCGAACCCGCCCATGGCAGCGAACCCCAGGCGGAGGAAATACTTGATGAGATCAAGCTCCTCTCCCCGCTGACGAGGGCAGAGCGGCAACATCTCGTCGATGTTGGCATCATCCGGATGTTTGCCGCAGACGAAGCCATCGTTGTCCAGGATGACCGCGGCGACTCAGCCTTCATCATTCTGGCCGGCATGGTGCGCGTTCATCTAACCAACAAGGAGGAGGACCGTGGCCGCGACATAGAACTGGCGCGCCTCGGCACCTATGATTTTTTTGGCGAAATGTCTCTCCTGACCGGCGCCCCGCGCTCGGCTAACGTGACGGCCTATACCGACTGCAAACTGCTTGAGATTCCGAAACCGAGCATGGAGCCCATACTGGAGGAGCGCCCGGAACTTGCCAATGAACTCGCACAGTTGATGGCCGAGCGCCAAATCAGATCGGAGATGCTGGCCTCAGGGGCTCAACAGAAATCGATGGGCGACATCCTGACCGAATACAAGGAAGCCTTCGCCCAGACCATTCGCGGAGTGTTCAGGCTTGGCAAGGCTCAGTGAACAGGTGCTCGGGTGCCTGCGTTGTCAAGCTGATAAGGCAACTGGCCGGGCTTATGACCGAGAAATCGGCCGGATGAAAAAGGGAGAATCGCGATGCAGAGCGACGAATTAGCGCTGGGTTCGTCTTCAACCGCCGCATTGGGTAGGCTACAAGCGATCGCAATCGGTCGTCCACGAAATCTTGTATCGAATTCTCCAACAGGGCGCTCCGACGAGCTTCGCCAAGGCTGGAAGGCACTGCCATGATCGAGCGCTTCGGAGTGCGTGGGCGCCTGCTTTTGTCGTTTGTCGGCGTCAGCGCGTTCGCCATGCTAGCAGCCGCCACGGCGATGTACTCGTTCCTCCAGGTCGGCAATGCCGTCGACCGCATCACCGAACAGCGCGTTCCCTTGGCGCTCGATTCGCTGGAGCTTTCGCGCCAGGTCGAACGAATCGTAGCCGCGGCGCCGGAACTGCTCGCTGTCAGCACACCGGAACAACACGCGCAGACGTCGAGCGAGATCGACGCCCAGCTGGAGCGCCTCGACACCTTGCTGACCAATCTCAAGACTGGTGTGATCGATGATTCGGCCATCAACTCCATCGAGCACGATGTCAACTGGCTGCGCCTCAATATCAGAAACCTCGATGGCCTGGTCGCAAGTCAGATCTCATCGGCGGAGTACATGGCCCTGCTGGTGGATGATGTTTCGCTAACGCGCCTTGCCATCGACGAGTTGCTGGCGCCCGGAAAAAAAGCGCTGGACCAGCAGGTCGTGCAGGTACGGCGGCTGTTGGAGGATCCGTCGATCTCCCTGGACGATCGCATCCAGCGTTCGGGTGAGCTGGCCGAGGTCGTCTCATCGTCACTGCTTTTGCACAATGTTGGTGCCGAGGTCGCGGCGATCGAAGACCGGCTCTTTCAGGTCGCGCGAACGCAGAGCACCGAGGACTTTGCGGCGCTGTCGACGTCGCTGCGCCAGTCGGTTGCCGTTCTTGAGGGCCTGACCAGCGGCCTCAGCTTCATTGATCAGGAGCGTTTGGTCGAGGAGATCACGGGGTTGCAGAACTTCGTCACCGGTCGCGGTGGCATCGTGCGAACGCGGGAACTCGACCTCGACAACATAGCGAACGGGCAGCAATTGCTGCGCGACAGCGCCCAAGCATCGAGCCAGCTGACCGAGGCGGTTGACCAGCAGGTCGATTCGGCCACCGGTGATATTGATAGTGCCGGCCTGGAAGCACAGTCGGTGCAACAAGTCAGCACGTGGATTCTGATCGGGACGGTGGTGATGAGCTTGGTCAGTTCGATCCTCATCGTATGGCTGTATGTCGGTCGCAACCTTATTGCACGCCTGAGGAGCCTGAGCAGCAGCATGCTGGCGATCGCCAACGGCAACTTGAAGGCCAAGCTCCCGGAAGGTGGCCATGATGAAATCAGCCAGATGGCCGATGCCCTGACGGTCTTCCGCGACACCGCGATCAAGGTCGAAGAGTCCAACCTGCAGGAGATTCAAGAAGCCCGCCGGCGGTTGTCCGACGCGGTGAGCTGGCGTTCTTAGTAGAGGTTCGTGATCGTGGGCGACGGCCTCGACCCGAGTGCGTGTGGTTGAAGCATTCGCGACGGCTGGTCATGGCACTTTTCTGCCTTGGCGGCACAAGTCAGCGATGTCTGAAACACCCCCGAAAGATGGGGTAATCGGCCTGGACAGTCGCGACGATTTGCGAGCGCACGCCCTAATCCGCGGTCAGTAGACCACCACGCTGCGGATCGATTCACCGCGCGCCATCAGCTCGAAGCCGTCATTGATGTCGTCGAGCGCCAGCGTGTGGGTGATCAGATCGTCGATGTTGATGCGGTTGTCCATGTACCAGTCGACGATCCGCGGCACATCGGTGCGTCCCCTGGCGCCGCCGAAGGCGGTTCCCTGCCACACCCGGCCGGTCACCAGCTGGAAGGGACGGGTGTTGATCTCCTGTCCCGCCCCGGCCACGCCAATGATGGTGGAAACGCCCCAGCCCTTGTGACAGCACTCCAGCGCCTGGCGCATCAGCTCCGTGTTGCCGACGCACTCGAAGCTGAAGTCGGCGCCGCCGCCGGTTATTTCGACCAGATGGCCGACGATGTCGCCGTCAACCTCGTCGGGATTGACGAAATGGGTCATGCCGAACTTCCGGCCGAGTTCGGCCCGCTTGGGATTGATGTCGACGCCGACGATCATGTTGGCGCCGACCAGGCGTGCGCCCTGGACGACGTTGAGGCCGATACCGCCGAGGCCGAAGACCACCACATTGGCGCCGGCCTCGACTTTTGCGGTGAACAGAACGGCGCCGATCCCGGTGGTGACGCCGCAGCCGATGTAACAGATCTTGTCGAACGGAGCGTCGTTGCGCACCCTGGCCAGCGCGATCTCCGGCACCACGGTGTAATTGGCGAAGGTGGAGGTGCCCATGTAGTGGTACAGCGGCTTGCCGTTCGACGAGAACCGGCTGGTGCCGTCGGGCATCAGGCCCTGGCCCTGGGTCGCGCGGATCTTCTGGCAGAGATTGGTCTTGGGGTTGAGGCAATAGTCGCACTCGCGGCACTCGGGCGTATAGAGCGGAATGACGTGATCGCCGGGCTTCAGGGAACTCACGCTGGCGCCGATTTCGACCACCACGCCGGCGCCCTCATGGCCGAGAATGGCTGGAAACAGCCCTTCCGGATCATCGCCCGACAGGGTGAATTTGTCGGTATGGCAGATGCCGGTCGCCTTGATTTCGACCAGGACCTCCCCCGCCTTCGGGCCATCCAGCTGCACCTGTTCGATGACCAGCGGCTTGCCGGCCTGGTAGGCGACCGCGGCGCGAACATCCATGGGCCACTTTCTCCTCGTTGATTCTTGTCCCAAACGGCGTTGTGCGATTGGCGGGCGCGGCGCGGGGTGTGTCAAGTTCGGGCGTGGTCCGGCCGCACGCGTATCACCCACCGACCGAGGGAGCCGGTTCGATGCTCGGCCGCCGATCGCCCGACCAGGTCAGTCTGTGCACATCGCCGGGTGTTACCGACTGGACTGCATGGGCAAACAGGGCGACGAGGCAGGTCCCTCCGGCGTGGCGCGCGGAAGGATAGATAATCCCGTTCAAACCTTTGGCCCGCGCCGCATCGGCGAGCGCATTGCCGGCCGGATAGCCCGCCGCCGGATCGGGATCGAGGCACGGATGGTCGGCATCTCTCAGATCGACATATTCTCCGGCCAGACTTGCGTGCATCTCGGCATATTCGACTACCGCGTTGTAATCACCGGCTCGCTTCAGAAACTCCGTCATGTGGAACGAGACCTCGGCGAGGCAGGTTGCTACGACCAGGGCAGCGTACCAGGCTCCGCGATCGGGTCCGTTGAAGCGGTTCAGCTCCCGTGGCTTGGCGTAGGCGAAGCAGGCGTTGATGAATTTGGCATGGGGGACGCCGTAAACCAATTCCTTGGCCGGTATGCTCTCGGTGTTGCCGCCCTCTGCCAGCAGGCGTGCGCTTGTCGCACCCTCGATTTCCGCCAGGTCGCTGAGATCGGTTTCGTCCACAAGCGTAAGCAGGACGGATTGGCGAAGTCTTGCCGAAGAAACCAGGCGGACGGTGCGCGGGAAGGCGGCTCGGACGATCGGCAGGTCGTCGATCATTGAGCGATTTAGAGCCCTTTCAACCAACTCGGAGTCAATTCTGTTTCCCGATTGGACGGGCGTTATTGCGCCAATTCCTGCGCAAAGCCCCTCGACCGTATCTAGACACCGCCCCTGACCGCATCGACGTAGCGGCGCACCTCGAGCATTCGCGGAATGCCACCCTCGATCAGCGCCCGCAGCGGTTTCCGGTTTTCGAACAGCGGGCCACTGTTGGGAAGCCCAATCCACCTGTCCGCCATACCGTCGGCGAACAGCAAATGCAGTCCCTTGTAGATGCCCACCAGCGCCGATATTCGCGTCAACTGGTCCTGACTCAAGGTCGGCCTTCGGCCGCGCTTGATCCGATCCCAGGTGCTCCCCGAAACGCCGAGCAGAACAGCGGCTTCAGCGTTCGACAGCCGCCAATGCCCGGTCAGTGCCAGGAACGCACGCAACGCGGCACCGGACAGTCGTTTGCGATCACTTTCGCCAGCAAACGTTTGCAGTTCCGCGGGTGAAATCGACGTGGAATCTGAAGCCTGGGTATGATCCTGCATCTCATCTCCTGACGTGAGTATACGCGTCAAAAGACAAAAATCCAGTGCCAACGCCGCGAAAGCCGGTCAGCCCCGCCCCAGCGCCTGCTCGCGCAGCGCGGTCAGTGTCCACCGCGGGCTGATCGCTTCCGGATCGAGGTGACAATGGACGATGGCGGGCTTGCCCGACGCCATGGCCCGCTCCATCGCCGGTGCAAACTCCGCCGTCTTGTGCACCGTTTCGCCATGACCGCCGAAGGCGCGGGCGTAGGCGGCGAAGTCCGGGTTGTGGAGGTCGGTGGCCGAAACCCGGCCGGGATAGGCTTGTTCCTGGTGCATGCGGATGGTGCCGAGCATGCCGTTATCGATCACGATCACCACGATAGGGAGGTCGTACTGGACGGCGGTGGCGATTTCCTGACCGGTCATCAGAAAACAGCCGTCGCCGGCAAAGGCGATGACGGTGCGCCCGGGGTGCAAGCGCTTGGCCGCCACCGCGGCCGGAACGCCGTAGCCCATCGATCCCGAGGTCGGCGCCAGCTGCGTGTTGAACCGGGTGTAACGATAGTAGCGATGGGTCCAGATGGAATAATTGCCGGCACCATTGGTGATGATGGCGTCGGCCGGCAGCGCTGTCCGCAAATAGGCCATCACTTCGCCCATTTGAAGATCGCCGGGATTGGCGCGCGGATCGCTGCTCCAGGCGCGGAAGGAGGCGTTGGCAGCTTGCCTGGCATCGGCCCAGGGCATCCGCTCGGGCGGTGTCAGCCGCTCCAGCGCGGCGGCGAAGCCGACCGGTGTTGCGACAATACCGAGCGCGGGAGCGTAAACCCGGCCAATCTCCTCCGGCCCCGGATGAACATGGACCAGGCTCTCCGCCGGCCCCGGAATCGGCCACAGCTCGTAGCCCTGGCTTGGGATCTCGGCCAGACGCGCGCCCACCGCCAGCAGCAGGTCGGCCTGGGCAAGCCGGGCCAGCAGATCGGGATTGGCGCCGATGCCAAGATCGCCGGCGTAATTGGGGTGATCGCCGGGAAACAGCATCTGGCGTCGGAATTCGACCGCAACCGGCAGATCGAACCGTTCGGCGAAGCCGATCAAGTGTGATCGCGCCTCCTCGCTCCACCGCGAACCGCCGAGGAGCACGATCGGCGCGGTGGCCTCGTGCAGTCTTCGCTCGAGCTCGGTCATCCTGTCTGCCGCCGGTTCTATTTCGACCGGCGAGAACGGCGGCGCGTCGACGACCTCGGCGGTTTCGACCAACATGTCCTCGGGCAGCGCGATCACCACCGGTCCCGGCCGGCCGGAGGTGGCGACAAAAAACGCCCGCGAGATGATTTCGGGGATGCGCGCCGCCTCGTCGATTTCGACCGCCCATTTGGCCAGCCCGCCGCCGAACACCTGGCGGTAGTCGAGTTCCTGGAACGCCCCGCGGCCGCGCATCGAGCGCGCGATCTGGCCGACGAACAGGATCATCGGGGTGGAATCGTGTTCGGCGATGTGAACGCCATGGGAGGCGTTGGTGGCGCCCGGCGCCCGGGTGACGAAGGCGATGCCGGGGCGGCCGGTCAGTTTGCCGACGGCGTCGGCCATGATCGCGGCGCCACCTTCATGACGGCAGGTCGTCACCCGCAAGGGCCCGTCGTAGAGGGCGTCGAGGACCGCGAGATAGCTCTCGCCGGGCACGCAGAAAATGTCGCTCACCCCGTGGGTGGCGAGCTGATCGACGAGGATGCGGCCCCCGGTCCGAGGCGCGATCATGGTTTGTCACCACCCCAGGCGGGATCGTTGATGATTTGGTCGCCGTGCTCGCCGAGTTCGGGCGAGACCAAAGTGGAGAAGAGCGGTGCACCGTCGATCATGATCGGTGAGCGCAGCGAGGACACGTGACCCTCCCGGGTAGCCGGCGCGTCGAGTTCGACCCGCACGCCGCGATGGATCACCTGCGGTTCGGCAAAGACCTCCGGCACGGTGTTGATCGGCCCGACCGGGACGCCGGCACCTTGCAGCGCTGTCATCAGCGGCTTTTTCGCCGTCGCGGCGGTGCGTTGCTTGAGGATCGGCATCAGCGTCGCGCGATGGATCACACGGGCGGCATTGGTGGCGAAGCGGTCGTCGTCGGCCAGTTCGGCGCAGCCCAGCACTTCGCATGCCCGCCGGAACTGGTCGTCATTGCCGACCGCCAGAATGAAGTTGCCGTCGGACGCCGGCACCACCTCATAGGGCACGATGTTGGGATGTGCGGTTCCCATCCGGCGTGGCGTTTGGCCGGTGACGAAATAGTTCATTGCCGGCGCCTGCAACAGTGACGCCTGGGTGTCGAGGAGCGCCATGTCGATATAGGCGCCCTCGCCGGTCGCCTCACGCCGGCGCAGCGCCGCCTGGATGGCGATCACCGCGTACAGGCCGGTGAAGATGTCCGAGTAGGCCACGCCCATCCGCATCGGGCCGCCGTCCGGCTCACCGGTGAGATCCATGATGCCGCCCATGCCCCGAATCATAAAATCGTATCCGCCGCGGCCGGCGGCCGGACCGGTCTGTCCGAAGCCGGTGATCGAGCACACGATCAAGGACGGTTTTATTTCGCGCAGGCTGGCGGCGTCGAGCTGGTATTTGACCAGGCCGCCGACCTTGAAGTTTTCGATCACCACATCGGCGTGGGACGCCAGAGCGCGGACCCGCGCTCGGTCCTCGGCGTTCTTGAAATCGGCGACCAGCGACCGCTTGCCGCGATTGCACGAGTGATAGTAGGCGGCGCCGAGATTCTCGCCGTCCCTGCCTTCGACGAAGGGCGGACCCCAGCGGCGGGTGTCGTCGCCGGCCGGGCTCTCGACCTTGACCACATCGGCGCCGAGATCGGCCAGCACCTGCCCGGCCCATGGCCCGGCGAGAATGCGCGCCAGCTCCAGCACCCTGACCCCGGCCAGCGGAGGCTCGGATTGTGATTGTGCCGACATCACCCCCTTCCCCGCCGCCGTCGTCGCGATTTCCGTCATTAGGCTCGTTTTCTCCAGATCGGGTTCACGAACGAGGTGAGGTTTGCGGGACCCCGTCACCCGATGCGGCTGCGCTCGTGTTTTCCGCGGTCAACTACGGGTGTACAAGACCAACGAACCGGTCACAATCAACGACGTGTCTCAACGCGATGAAGACGGGAGCGGCGCCGTCTCACAAAAAATATCTGCGGTCAGGCACTTAGTCGAACGTTTGCTCGGGCAACAGTCAGCTTAGCCTCAACATGGGCTCGACACCGACCCGGAACACAGTTCAAATTGCGGTTTCTACCCCCATCGGATAGAGTATCAAAGTGTCAAATGCAATATTTAAACGATTTTACCAAGGTGAAAGATGCTAGGTGATCAAAACGATTTGGACGAAAGCGAAGGCGATGAGCCATTAGACTTTCCACCGCCGGAAAGGAAGATTCTTACTCAACCATACGATTTGTCCGTACAGACCCTACATGAACAGTGGAATGACAAATTACTCCAGACACCGGAGATTCAACGCGAATACGTGTGGGACAACGGCCGTGCCAGCCGCCTTATAGAATTGTTGATTTTGAATATTCCAGTGCCACCCTTGTATTTTTCCGAAACACAAGATGCCAAATTCCATGTAATTGACGGACATCAACGAATTAATCCCTGTTCCGAGCCTTGATCGGTTATAATCCGGACGGTTTGGCGCGTAGATGTGGGGAACCGACCATGGGCCAAATGGGCTTTTTCGACATCGCGAATCGGTATGCCGGCCTGGACGCCAAGAACGATCCTTTGGCGAGGATCGACGCGGTGGTTCCGTGGGAGAATTTCCGTGCCCGCCTGGAGGCGATCTGGCGCAAGCCGGCCGAGGAACGGAAGTCGCCGGCGGGGCGAAAGCCCTGGGACGCGGTGGCGATGTTCAAGGCGATCGTTCTCTGCGAGCTTTACAATCTCTCGGACGACCAAGTGGAGTACCAGCTTCGCGACCGCCTCTCGTTCATGCGGTTCGTAGGGTTCGGTCTTGAGGACAAGGTCCCCGACGCCAAGACGGTGTGGCTCTACCGGGAACAGTTGGCGCGGGCGGGCATGGTCGAGGCGTTGTTCGAGACTTCGACGGCTATCTGGAGAAGCAGGGCTACCTGGCGATGGGCGGCCAGATCATCGACGCGTCGATCGTACCGGTCCCCAAGCAGCGCAACAGCCGTGACGACAACGCGCGGATCAAGGATGGCGAGACGCCGGAGGGCTGGAAGGACCAGCCGGCCAAGCGGTCGCAGAAGGACACGGACGCACGGTGGACCATGGCAAGAGCCACTACGGTTGAACCATGTCAACGTGGACCGCCGGCACAAGCTGGTGCGGCGTTACCAGGTGACCGACGCGGCGGTGCACGACAGCCAGGTCGTGGAGGACATCCTTGATCCGGACAACACGGCCTCGGACGTGTGGGCGGACAGCGCCTATCGGTCGGCGGAGATCGAGGCGAAGCTGAAGGAGAAGGGCCTGAACAGCCGCATCCACCGCAAGGGGCATCGCGACAAGCCGCTGAGCGAGCGGGAGAAGCGGGGCAACAAGGCCCGTTCGAAGGTGCGGGCGCGCGTCGAGCACGTGTTCGGGGCCCAGAGCAACGACATGGGCGGGACGCTGGTATAGAGGAGATGACAGGGAAACAGACCCGCCGGGGAGCCGGAGAAGGCCGAAAACCCGGGCTGAAGAACATTATTTTTCGAGGTCGCCTACGGTTTCTCACATGCGCCGCCTGGTGCAGCTGGAGCGTCTCGCCGCGGCGGCGCCAACGTGATGGTCATCAGGGGAGAAGTCTGCCTGGAGCCCCCATTGACAGGGAAACAGACCCGCCGGGGAGCCGGAGAAGGCCGAAAACCCAGAACCCCGCTCTCGCACAACCTGCGAGTTTCACGTCAGTTTTCGAATTTTCCCTTTCGATTACGGGTGGAATATAATTGAACGCGCAAGAGTTGAGAAACTCTCTGTATAGAGGAGATTTCAACAGAACGTTTAAAAAACTCGTGCTTTTCGAACCCCGCGTCGACGTATGGTGGATGAAGAACTGGTACTTCGCTTCTTTGCACTTCGTGAAACGTTGAGCACTTACAAACCACCACTGAAACGGGTCTTAAACGAGTTTATGGATCAACACCGTGATCCGCATGCGCGATGGTTGGCTCAGAGGACAGGCGTTTTCGAGAAACCCATGACTAGGTTGTCTAAAGTTCCGGGTAGTCAATCGTTTCGACTTATCGACAAGGATGGCGACCCGCTGCGCGATGAGGATAATAAACCGCTTCCACGAGGAGTGAATCGAGCGCTTTTCGATGCGCAGTCGATTGCTTTTTCTTGGGTTGACGGAGACATATCGCCGCGCATTCACAGTCGAATTATTGAGGCGATATCTGACAGATTGGCGGAGGATGGGACACAGGATGCCGTACGTCGCGCCACAGGCGATCGGCGCAGGATCTTTTCTCGAGTAAGGGCGATGGTTGCGGCACTTGAATCGGCAAAAGTTGATCTACATCTGCCCGGATATATTCGTACCGTCTGAAATGACGAGCAACGCTTATCAATCACTCCTTTTTGGAATAGAAGAGGTCCGCCACCTTCAACAGGCGAATCCCACACCACGCGGGGGCTTGCCGCAACGCCCAAACGTAATTCGGGCGATCAACCGAGCCAGTGTCGTTTTGTTGTGCAGCCATCTTGAGCGGTACCTCAGAGCGCTAAATGAGGAGGCCATAGAAGCAACTAACAGAAGCCCGATTCCCAACGTCGGGATTCCAATCGGCGTCAAACTGCTACATTCGAGAACAGCGATTGATGAAATTGCGGAGCGTCAATGGGATAATCGGCGCGATGTGCTCGAGCGCTTTGTCGAGACGGACGGTTGGTTGTGGGGTACGGTTCAAAGATCGGATCTCGATCATGAGCGGTTGCTGCAATGGATGAAAAGTCTTTCTCCTGGACGTGCACTCCGCATGTTCGCAATGTGGGGCGTTCCTGACGTATTTTCCCAGATCACCCGTCAGCCGCACACACGAAGTCGGATGTGGCTGAGGCTCCAAGAGTTGGTCGACAAACGGAACGACATAGCTCATGGGCAAGTCAGCGCTCAGGCGACCTATCAAGACATTAGGGGCTACATTACCGAGGTTAGGTTATTCTGCGAGCGAGTTGATCGGGTTCTGTCACGGGCTTTAGCGCAGCATTTGAATGGTCTGCGGCCTTGGTAGTCGGCCCTAACACATGGCCCGACGAAGCGCCGGTCGTCAGGGCATCAGCTGTCCGCCATTGACCTCGATCACCTGGCCGATGATGTAGCCAGAGAGGCTTGCCGAGGCGAGGAACAGATAGGCGCCGACGCAATCCTCGGCGACGCCGTGACGGCCCTGCGGGATGGTCGCCAGCATCGCCGCCATCTGCTCGGGCGAGGAGTCGCGCTCGTGGAACGGCGTGGTGATCACCCCCGGCGCCACCGCGTTGACCCTGATACCCTCGCCGATCAGCTCCTTGGCCATCCCCCGGGTGAGATTGGAGACAAACGCCTTCGACGAGCCGTAAAGGCCGGCGCCGACGCTGGCGCCATTGCGGGCGGCGATCGAACTGGTGTTGATGATGAAGCCGCCATTCCTCTTCAGCCAGGGGATCGCTGCGCGTGAGGCGGTCACGACCGAACGGCAATTGAGATCCATCACCGCGTCATAGTGCTCGTCGCTCATGTCGGCATAGTTGACGCGGCTGAGCATGGCGCCGGCGTTGTTGACGAGCCCGTCGAGCCGCCCGAAATGGCCGGCCGCTTCCTCGACGATGCGTTCCGTCGTGGCCGAGCGCGCAACATCGCCGTGGACCAGAAACGCCTCGCCGCCATTGTCGGCAATATCTGCCGCCACCGCCTCGGCCGCCTGGCGGCTGGCATTGTAATGAAGCGCCACCCGCACCCCTTGCGCGGCAAAGCCGCGGGCGAGTGCGGCGCCGATCCCGGTCGAGGCGCCGGTGATCAGCACGGCCTTGTCGGCAAGGTCGGGGATGGCGAGGCGGGTGGCGACGGTGTCGGTCATCTTCGAGGCTCCCTGTGTTTCTTGTCGGCGCGAGGCGGCCGGCCGTCATTGCCATTTTGGAATGATAGTTTGCGCCGCCGGGCGTCGGCGAAATTTCTAGAACGCGACCTGATCGCCGCCCTTGAGTGACAGCATGTCGCGGGCTTCGTCGGGGCTCGCGACCTTCATCCCCAGCCCTTCGATGATCTTTCGGGCCAGCATCACCTGATCGGCGCTGGCGGTCGCGAGCTTGCCCTTGCCGGCCCACAGGCTGTCCTCCAGGCCGACCCGGATGTTGCCGCCCATGGCGGCGGCCTGGGAGGCGATGCGGAGCTGGCTGGCGCCGGCGCCGAGCACCGACCAGCGATAGTCGGATCCGAACAGCCGGTCGGCCGTCCGCCGCATGTGCAGCACGTCCTCGGGGTGGGTGCCGATCCCGCCGAGCAGGCCAAACACCGACTGGACGAAGAAGGGCGGCTCGACCAGGCCGCGGCCGACGAAGTGATCGAGATTGTACAAATGGGCGATGTCGTAGCACTCGAACTCGAACCGGGTTCCGTTGCCGGTGCAGGTCTCGAGAATGTACTCGATGTCCTTGAAACTGTTGCGAAAGACGAGATCGCGCGTGGCTTCGAGATACTCGCGCTCCCACGCGTGCTCGAACTCCGGGTATTTGTCGAGGAGGTGGTAGAGACCGAAATTCATCGATCCCATGTTGAGCGAGGCGACCTCCGGTTTGAAGGTCGCGGCGGGCAGAACCCGCTCCTCGACCCGCATATAGGGGCTGCCGCCGGTGGTGATGTTGACCACCGCGTTGGTGCCCTGCTTGATCCGCGGCAGAAAGCGGGCGAACGCCTCCGGCGTCTGGTCCGGCTTGCCGTTGGCCGGGTCGCGCGCGTGCAGATGGAGGATCGACGCTCCCGCCTCGGCCGCACCAATCGCGTCGTGGACGATTTCGTCCGGAGTCACCGGCAGGTGCGGCGACATCGACGGCGTGTGGATGGCGCCGGTCACCGCGCAGGTGATGATCACCTTGCCCGATGATGCGGCGCTGGATTGTTTGGCAGGGGTCGATGTCATGTCACGAGGGTTGGGTGGGCTTGCGACGGCGGCCAGGGCGGACCCCGCCCGGCTCATCGGCTTCTAGCCGCAACGTCGGCGGGCCGCAACGCCGGAGAGGCACCACCAGCCCGCGTTCAGCGCCCGGCCTCCTCCTCCGCCTGCCGGCGCTTGTGGGCGGCGAGCGCGATCAGCCGGCGGTCGCGCCAGGCCTGGCCGTCGGCGATCGTTTCTCCGGCGCGCCGCCGCTCACGGCCTTCCTCGATCCGGTCGAGCACCTCGGCGCTCCACGCCAGCGGTGGGCGGTCCTCGGCGGCGATCGCCTGGAGCGGTCCGGCGTAGCGGGCGGCGTAATCGCGCAGCCCGCCGGGTGCGTTCAACTCCATGGTCTGGAACGGCCCCATGAACGACCAGCGCAGGCCGAGCCCGTCGCGCATGCCGCGGTCCACGTCCTCGGTGCTGGCATAGCCCTCGGCCACCATGCGCACCGATTCCTGCAACAGCACCGCCTGCAGACGGTTCATGACGAACCCGTTCACCTCGCGCCGCATCATGATGCAGGACTGACCCGCGGCGGAGAGGATGTTCCGTGCCCTGTCCATCACCGCGGCCAACGTCCACGGCGCCGGCACCAGTTCGACCGCCGGAACCAGATGGGGCGGGTTGATCGGATGGGCGACCAGGCACCGTTGGCGACCGGCAAGGTCCTCGGTGAAGGCGGACGGGACGATGTAGGAGGTGGAGCTCGCCAGGACCGTGTCCGGCCCGGCCGCCGCATCGAGCTTGGCGAACACCAGCCGTTTGACGTCGACATCCTCGGACGTGTTCTCCTGAACGTAGTCGACGCCGTCCAGGGCACGGTCGAGGGAACCGGCGATCTCGATGCGTTCCAGGATCGCGTCGGGCGTGGCACCGCCGAGGAGGTCGGCGTCGTCCAGATCGGGCAGCTCGGCCGCGATCGCGGTCATGGTGGGGCCGGGCGCCTCGGCGTCGGCGTCATGCAGGCGAACGCGGCAACCGGCGCGGGCAAACGTGATCGACCACGAGCGGCCGATCAGTCCGCATCCGAACATCAAGATCGTTGTCGGCTTGTCCATGGCGCTGCCATTGCCTCCATCTCGACACGGGCTCGAACCCCGCAGAAAACCAGCCATTTTCCGGCACTGGTCGCGCCCTGTCCATCGGAGGGATGGCGTGCTAACCAACGCGGACCCCGTCACCCACCATTTCCGGTTCCTATTCGCAATGCCGAAAAAATCACCCGAGGACCTGCGCAGCTTTCGCTGGTTCGGCCCCGACACCCAACGCGGCGCCACCCACCGCCAGCGCTTTCATCAGCTCGGTTACCGGCGTGAGGATTTCATCGGCAAACCGGTGATCGGCATCCTCAACACCTGGAACGACATCAACACCTGTCACGGGCATTTTCCCGAGCGGGTGAAATCGATCCGGCGCGGCGTCTCCCAGGCCGGCGGGCTGCCACTGGAACTGCCGGCGATTTCGCTCGCCGAGGTGATGCAGAAGCCCACCACCATGCTCTATCGCAACCTGCTGGCGATGGAGGCGGAGGAACTGATCCGCTCCTATCCGGTCGACGGGGTTGTGCTGATGGGGGGCTGCGACAAGACCACGCCGGGCCTCATCATGGGGGCGATCTCGGCCGGCATTCCGGCGATCTATTTTCCCGCCGGCCCGATGCTGGCGGGCAGCTATGGCGGCCGCTCCTACGGCGCCGGCACGGACCTGCGCCGCACCTGGGACGACCGCAAGGCCGGCATCCTGCCGGAGGAGGAATGGCTGCGGCTGGAGCGCGAGGGCCTGCGCGCGCCCGGAACCTGCAACACCATGGGCACGGCCTCGACCATGACCAGCCTGATGGACGCCATGGGCTTCATTCTTACCGGCGGGTCGTCGATACCGGCGGCCTTCTCCGGCAATATGCGGCTGGCGACGTCGACCGGCGAGCGGGCGGTCGAGATGGTCCATGAGGACCTGACACCGGATCGTATCGCGACCCGCAAATCCTACGAGAACGCCGTGATCACCGATATGGCCCTGGCCGGCTCGACCAATGCCGCCATCCACATGATCGCCATCGCCCGCCGGGCCGGGATCGACGCAACTCTGGACGACTTCCGTTCTGCCGCCGACAAGGTCCGGGTGATCGTCAATCTGAAGCCGTCGGGCGAGTATCTGATGCAGGAGTTCTACGATGCCGGCGGGCTGCGTGCGGCGCTGAACGAAATCGCCGATCTGCTTCATCTCGACGCCATGACCGTCTCCGGCCGAACCCTGGGCGAAGAAATCGGCGGCGCGTCGATCGTCGATGCCGACGTCATTCGTGCCCGCTCAAACCCGATCATCGACCGCCCGTCGCTGGCCGTGCTCAACGGCAATCTGGCGCCGGACGGGGCGGTGCTCAAGGTGACCGCGGCCAGCGAGCGTCTGCTGAAACACGAAGGCCCGGCGCTGGTTTTCGATTCGATCGACGAACTGCACGCCAACATCAATCGGGACGACCTCGAGGTGGACGAGAATACGGTGATGGTGCTTCGAAACTGCGGGCCGGTCGGCGCGCCGGGCATGCCGGAATGGGGCTTCATGCCCCTGCCCCGCAAGCTCCTCAAAAAAGGCGTCCGCGACCTCGTCCGCATTTCCGATTGCCGCATGAGCGGGACGTCCTACGGCACCTGCGTGCTGCATGTGGCGCCGGAAGCGGCGGTCGGCGGTCCGCTGGCGCTGGTGCGCACAGGCGACACGATCAGGCTGGATGTTGACGCGGGGTCGCTCGATCTGGTGGTTGACGACGACGAACTAGAGGCGCGCCGCGCGGCGCTGTCCCTGCCGCCTCGGGTCTACCAACGGGGCTACGCCGCGCTCTATGTCGACCACGTGCTGCAAGCCAACGATGGCTGCGATTTCGACTTCCTCGCCGGAACCGCGCCGACCGGCGAGCCCAAGATTTTTTAGCCCGTCTTAGGCCGGGGTTCTGTTATTGGCCGTCGGTCTATAATTTCCACCAAACTGATGCTGGAAACGATGGCGCGAGAGTTGATTGGTAATGAAAGCAATAGCCCTTTCGACCTATGGATCCCCCGATCAGTTGGAACTTATTGACCTGGAGCCTCCTTTTCCGAAAGAAGATGAGGTTCTCGTCCGGGTCTGTGCGGCGTCGGTGAACGATTGGGATTGGTGCCTTGTACGAGGCAAGCCCTTTTATATTCGACTTCTCTGCGGTTTGTTTCGGCCAAAGGTCGCAATTCCTGGCGTCGATATAGCGGGTTACGTGAAATCGGTTGGTCGAGCTGTCAAGACGTTTCAGCCAGGCGACGCCGTCTACGGGGATTTGTCCGAGTGTGGCTTTGGTGGGTTTGCGGAGTATGTTTGCGCCGCCGAAACTGCACTGGCACACATCCCGCCTAAAATGAACTTTCATGAGGCCGCAGGTGTGCCCCACGCGGCAATGCTGGCGGTTCAAGGCTTGCTTGATGTGGGACGCCTTGAACCCCATCACAGGCTGTTGATCAACGGCGCAGGCGGAGGCGTCGGCACCTTGGCCGTGCAGATAGCCAAGTCCATAGGTGTTGAGGATATCACAGGTGTGGATCATAGCTGTAAACTCAGCATGATGCGCTCAATCGCGTTTCAAAAGTGCATAGACTATATGCAAACCGACTTTACCGATACTGATAAGAAGTATGATCTCATCCTCGACACTAAAACCAATCGATCGATCTTCCACTATCTGCGCGTGCTGACGCCGAACGGTATCTATGTCACCGTTGGTGGAGATACCGCGAAACTTATGCAAATGGCCCTACTAGCGCCATTTATTCATAAGTTAGGTAAGAAGAGGGTGCGGATCGTCAGCCTCAAACCAAACAAGAATTTGGCATACATGAATGAACTCTATCAGGATGAGGGCATTAAACCTGTCATCGATGGCATTTATCCCCTGAAGGAAGCGCCAAAGGCGATTCAGCATTTCGGCAATGGTGAGCATCAGGGTAAGGTCGTTATCACAGTTCGCGAGCCAAAGTTTTGAAGATGAACGGCACTTCTACGGCGCCGAACATCACCACTCACTTCGCAAGGGATAGTGTACT
The DNA here is from genome assembly GCA_963663975.2 of uncultured Bauldia sp. GTDB lineage: Bacteria > Pseudomonadota > Alphaproteobacteria > Rhizobiales > Kaistiaceae > JANQRX01. Next base: position 1,239,814 of record CAXXRA010000015.1, read on the forward strand.
CCCGCAACGCGCCGATAAAGCCGCGACCGTCGGTATTTTACCGATGAAATTTGTCGCAACGGCTGACAGCGCAGTTCACGGCATCCACAAGGGCTGCCGACTCACCTAGACCGTCGAGATGCTCGATGATCACCATTGTCGTGGGGAATGGTGCACGCTCCACGCACCGCGTCGGAGGGGCCATCCGGAGCGACCTCGAAGGTCAGGTAACGCCAATTCCCGCCATGGTGCCGATGCTCGTTTATGAATACGCGCCCTAACCCGCCGGGCGCAGGTCGCGGACGCGTTTGGCCTTGCCGGCGGAACGTTCGATCGATCCCGGATCGACGACATCGACCTCGATGCCGATGCCGATCGCGCCGCGAATGTGGCCCTTGAGGTCGGCAGCGGCCCGCGACCGCGCCTCGCCGCCGGCGAAATCCTCACGCGCCTCGACCAGCACCCGAAGTCCGTCCATGCGACCGCGCCGGAACAGTTCGATGATGTAGTGCGGTGCCAGGCCCTGGCAGCGCAGGATCTGGGTTTCGATGGCGGTCGGAAAAATATTGACCCCGCGCACGATCATCATGTCGTCGGAGCGGCCCGCCACCTTGTCCATCCGCCGCATCGACAGGGCATCACCGGGCATCAGCCGGGTGAGGTCGCGGGTGCGGTAGCGCACCATCGGCATGCCCTCCTTGGTCAGCGAGGTGAAGACGATCTCGCCGTTGTGGCCGTCGGCAAGAACCTCGCCGGTGCCGGGATCGACGATCTCGGGATAGAAATGGTCCTCCCACACGTACATGCCCCGGCCCTTGGCTTCGATGCTTTCGATCGCCACGCCGGGACCGATGATTTCCGACAGCCCGTAAGCGTCGATGGCATCGATGGCGAAGGCCTGTTCGATCTCGAGACGCATCTCGTCCGACCACGGCTCGGCGCCGCAGATCGCCAGCTTCAATGAGCACTGGCGAGGGTCTAGGCCGCGCCGGCGGAACTCGTCGAGGATGACCAGCATATAGGACGGCGTGGGAATGATGATGTCCGGGCGAAGGTCGAGAATGAGCTGCACCTGGCGTTCGGTCACGCCGGCAGCGGCGGGAACGACGGTGCAGCCGAATCGCTCGGCGCCGTAGTGGAAGCCCAGCCCGCCGGTGAACAGCCCGTAGCCGACGGCGATATGCACGGTCATGCCGCTGCGCCCGCCGGCGGTTCTGAGGCACCGGGCGACAACATCGGCCCAGACGTCGAGATCGCGGCGCGTATAGCCGACCACGGTCGGCTGGCCGGTGGTCCCGGATGAAGCGTGGACGCGCACAATCCGCTCGCGCGGGACGGCGAGCAGTCCGTAAGGGTAGGCGTCGCGCAAATCCTGCTTGACGGTGAACGGGAATTTTTTCAGGTCGTCGAGGTGGACGAAATCGGCCGGCGCCACTCCGGCCGCCTCAAACTTCGCGCGATAGGCCGGTACGTTGTCGTAGACCAGCTGCAGGGTCCGTTTGATCCTGCGCGTCTGCAGCGCGGCGATCTCGTCGCGTGAAGCGGTTTCGATCGGGTCCGGCTGGCTGGCGGTCATCTGGCTTGCCTTCGTCATCTCATCCTGGCGCCGTTTCAAGCCGCTATACTGATCCTGGCCACCCAGTATGGACGCCAGGAGTTGATCGCTCAAATGACACCGCTCGACGACCAAACCACCGCGGCTCCCAGCAGGGAATTGCTCATTGCCGCCGGCTTGCCCGAAGATGAGCTGGCCGCCTGGCTTGCTTCAAGCCCGCAGGTGCGGGGCGGGTTGGACGACGACCGGGCGCCGTTTTCGGACTTCTGGGTCGGCGGCGCCGGCTTGCGCGTCCGGCTGCCGGAAAAGCCGTCGCGCAACGAGGCGGAACAGGCTGCCGCCGACGCAATCCACCGGCTCGAGCGACAGGCTCGGGAAATGTTCCTCCAACGCCACGCTTCCGCGCTCTACGGCCGGTTGACCGACAATCGCGCGAAATTCCTGCGCGTGGACCTGCTGGTGGAGGCGGCATCGGATCTGGTTCCCGGCCTGACGCCCGACCGGGTGAGCCTCGCCGATGAACACCGCCGGCCGCTGCGTGACAAGGACGGACTGGAGAAGGATCACGGCCTGCTGCTCGCCCATGTGCTGGCCGACCCATCGGCCGGAACCCATCTCTGCCACGCCATGCTGTTGCCGAAGGAGGAGTCGCTCGAGCGGCTTGGCGAATTCCAGGCGACCGGCGTCGCCGATCTCGGAGGCGCCCATGTCGAGCGGCGGGGCAAGGCGGCGATCGTGGAAATGCGCAACCCGCGCTACCTCAACGCCCTTGACGGCACGACCCTGCCGGCAATCGAGACCGCGGTCGATCTCGCCATCCTCGATCGGGAGACCGAGATCGCGGTGTTGCGCGGCGGCCTGATCGACCACCGGAAATATGCCGGCGAGCGGATCTTCTCCGCCGGCATCAATCTCACCCATCTCTACCGGGGTCGGATTCCCTTCCTGTTCTACTTCCACCACCTCATGGGATTCGAGCACAAGATGTTCAGGGGCCTGGCGCGGCCCGACGCCACACCGGACGATGTCAACGGAGCGACGCGCGAGAAGTCCTGGATCGCCGCGGTCGACAAATTCGCCATCGGCGGCGGGTGCCAGCATCTGCTGGTCATGGACCACGTGCTGGCCGCCTCCGACGCCTATCTCACGCTGCCCGCACGCAAGGAGGGCATCATCCCCGGCGCCGCCAATCTGCGGCTGCCGCGGCTGGTCGGCAGCCGGATGGCCAGACAGGCGATCCTCTATGAGCGCCGGTTCGAATGCGACAGCCCGGAAGGACGGCTGTTCTGCGACGAGATCGTGCCGGCCGACGCCATGGACGCGGCGGTGGATCGGGTGATCGAGGCGAGCACCACGTCCGGCCTCGTCAGCATCGTCGCCAACCGGCGCCAATTACGCATCGGCGAGGAGCCGCTCGACGTATTCAGGCGCTATATGGCGCAGCATGCGCGCGAACAGGCCGACTGCCATTTCAGCCAGGGGCTGATCAGCAATCTTGAGCGATACTGGAGCGCGCGAGAACGCTAGAGCCCTTTCGACCAACTCTGGGTCAATTCTGTTCCCGATTGGGGAGGCGATCCGGCGTCGAAACGATCGACGAGCAATGCCCCCGCATCGTCCTAGATTGGTTCGGCGTTCGGCGCCCGCCAATCGGGAACCCGAAGGGACGGGCGATTTTGCACCAATTCCGGCGCCAAGCTCCTCCACCGTATCCGGATACGCTCATCGAAGCTTGACTTGATCTTGTCACAAAATCGCTCCGTCAGAATGGCTCAGAGTTGGTTGAAAGGGATCTAAGCCCCTATCCCCCAGATGGGTTGACAGGATCGGCCTGATGAATTCTCGCCGGGGACGGCCATCGACCCAAGTGGAACGCCATTATGCCAACTTCACCTATCTGGCCAAGAGCTGGAGCAAACCACGCCGGGTCGTCGCCAAGGTCGAATGGCTGTCAAACGGCTTTCAATATTGACCCCCGATCGGCGTGCAAAATTGACCCCCCTGAGCGGCACGGCGGAGGTTGTCCCGGTAGTCAATAGGGGGGGTACCTGTTGACCCACCGGGGCAACCGGGCCGCAGGCACGGCCGGCGGCGGCTCAGGAGCGGTTCTTGAAGCGCCAGCTCTCGTTGCCGGTCTCGATGATCTCGCAATGATGGGTGAGACGGTCGAGCAGGGCTGTGGTCATCTTGGGGTCGCCGAAGACGGATGGCCATTCGCCGAAGGCGAGGTTGGTGGTGATGACGATAGAGGTGCGCTCGTAGAGCCGGCTCATGAGGTGGAAGAGCAGCTGCCCGCCGGCCTGGGCGAAGGGCAGGTAGCCGAGTTCGTCGAGGATGACGAAGTCGCGGCGTACAAGCTGATCTGCGGTGCGGCCCTGGCGTCCGGCGCGGAGCTCGGCCTCGAGGTGGTTGACCAGGTCGACGACGTTGTAGCAGCGGCCCCGGGCGCCCTTGCGGATGCAGGAGCGCGCGATGGCGACGGCGAGATGGGTCTTGCCGGTGCCGGTGCCGCCGACCAGCACGATGTTGCGCTTGCCCTCCAGGAAGCCGCCGCCGGCGAGCTCCTGGATCAGGGGCTCGTTGACTGGCGAGGCGGCGAAGTCGAAGTCGGCCAGCTCCTTGGCCGTTGGCAACCTGGCGGACGCCATCTGGTACTTGATCGAGCGCGCCGTCTTGTCGGCGATCTCGACCTGCAGCAGCGTACCGATGATCTGCTGCACCGGATGACGACGCTTGAGCCCGTCGGCAAGGATGTCGTCGTAGGCGGCGCGCATGCCCGCGAGCTTCAACGCCGTCATCATCGCCAGCACCTCATGACGCTCCATGACCGGCCTCCCTCAGGCGATCGTAGCGCTGACAGTCGGCCACCGGCCGGTGGCGAAGCTGCAGGCCCTCGGGCGTCGGGATGGTCGCCGGCGGTGCCGGCTGGCACTGCCGGGCGAGGATGTTGAGCTCGACGTCGGCGCTGCAGGCGCCGCAGTCGAGCGCCTCGGCACAGGCCGCCTCGACCGCCTCCAGCCCGTCCTCCTGAACCGCCGCGAGGATCCTCACGAACTGCCTGTCACCGTCGTCGCAACCCGTCAGCCGGGCCCGTATGCGGCCGAGCGCGCCGGGCAGTTGCCAGCCCTTGAAGGGCGCGCCATTGCGCAGCGCGCCGGGCTTCCTCGTCAGGATCGGCACGTAGTGCCACGGATCGTAGGCGACCTGGCCGCGCCCGAAGCTGCGGGGATGCTCGGCGACGGTCTCGCCGTCCTGGCGGATGACGATCCGATCGGCGTAGGCCCGCACGTCGACCGGCCGCCCGACGGCACGGGCGGCGACGCTGTAGTGGTTGTTGTCGAAGCGCACCAGACAGGTCTTGGACACCGCCACCTCGGTGGCGTGGAAGCCGTCGAAGGGGCCGCGATAGGCCATCAAGAAGGGCCGCTCCTCCTCGAACACCTGCCACACCGTCTTGCTCTCGATCGTCGGATGCGGCCGCTTCTTGGCGTCCTCGATACACCGATCCATCAGCCACTCGTTGATCTCGACGTAGGAGCGGCCCCGCGGGATGGGCACGAACAGGCGGCCGCGGACGTCACCCACCTGCCTCTCGACCTGCCCCTTCTCCCAGCCCGCACCCGGAGTGCACGCCACCGGCTCCACCAGATGGTGGGAGCACAGCTCCAGAAAGCGCCGATTGTAGGCGCGCTCCTTGCCGACGAAGACCATGCTCACCGCCGTCTTCATGTTGTCGTAGATGCCCCGCCGGCAGACCCCGCCGAAGAAGTGGAAGGCCCGTTCGTGCGCCTCGAACACCATCTCCTGGCTCTCGCGCGGGAAGATTCTGAACCAGCTGCATGCGGCTGTAGCAGAGCCGCATGTGCGCCGCCTTCACCTTGGTCGTCACACCCGACAGGCGCGCGTACTCGTGGCTCCAGTCGAACTGGTAGGCCTCGCCGGGATCGAAGCTCAGCGGCACAAAACCCTGCGACGGCGACAACAGCCGCCACCGCCGACGCCAGGTCCTGGCGTAGCGGCGCACTGCGTCGTAGCCGCCGCCATAGCCCAGAGCCGCAAGGTCTTCATGAATCCGCAGCAGAGACAGCCGATCCCGGCGCGGCCTCTTCTCGTTGGCCTCCAGCTGGCGCTCGAGCTCATCCACCCACGGCCCAAGCTTCGGCATCGGCTGGATCTTGCGCTCGTAGCTGTACGAGGTCTCATCGCCCCGCACCACCTTGCGCACCGTGTTCTTCGAAACCCTCAAATCCCGGGCGATCTTCTTGATCGGAACGCCCCTCACCAGATGATCCCGACGTATCCGTGCGATCGTCTCCACAACCAGCATCTCCCCCACCTCGTCTGTCCAAACAACGAGGTGTGTTAAAAATCACAAAACCAGGGGGGTCAATTTTGGACGCCGATTACCCCACCAAGGGGGTCAATATTCCACGCCGATCAACAACTGCCGCTCGCGAGTTAGGCGCTGACGAATCCGAAGCGGCTTTCAACCGTCGCCTTACGTTTCATGAAGCACCACACAAGCCTGGCGTCAGATCGTTTGTGTCGCCGCGATCCAGCGGCTGGTTTTTGTCGATCCACCAAAGGGTAAAAGTGCACGCTGAGTCGCGGCCGTCGGCGGCATCGTCCAACCTTGTGGCAAGTTCACGCAGCAACTCATCGGGATCGCTGTCGCCGATCAATTGCCCGACGGTTTGGGTTTTCAGTCGAATGCCGAAGCCTGGAAAAGCAAACCCAAAAGAAAAAGTCCGAAGGCTAGCCCTGCTGGGCCAGTGACCTGCGGCGTCTCCATCGTGCCTATCGCAAGTTGGGCGTTGATGTATCTCCGGCGATGGCCAGGACCCGATCGATTTCCGCCTCATCGACAAGGCGGGCAACGAGCTCATCCAGCTCAGCGCGGCCGCCAAGCGCGCGGGCGGCCACATGCGGGATCGGTTTGAAGCCGGCCTGATTAAGCGCCCTGGCGGTTCGAATCGACTCCTTCCGACCGTTGGGAGATACGAGGCAAACTTACCGCCCTCGATATAGACAGCCTGCAACCACTCTCGGTAAGCGCCTAGTGCTGCCAGTGGGTAGCACCATGAAACCTGCGGAGTTCGTCCTCGATCTGGGCGGTGTAAATGGGCGTTCCATGCCGAACAGCGTTGACGTGGATCGGGGTTGTCTGGGTAGCGATGCGGATATTTGTCTCGATCCCCGTATTCAGATTCGAGATCGTTGTCACCGGTACCCGCCCAGTATTTAGCCCAGTGTTGACCGATGGAAATATCAACGACAAAGTGCCCACCGGGGCAACCGGGCCGCAGGCACGGCCGGCGGCGGCTCGCCAATGTCAGCGCCGGCTTGGATTAACTCATAAATGATCGTGTGTGCTTCGTTGAACACATGAAAATAGCCGCGCGGTGCCGATTGGTAGTTTAGTGCAATCCGTTCGTGCCACTTCTCGAAGCGCTGGAGGGGCTCGTTGACTGGCGAGGCGGCGAATGTTTTCTTGTCGGGTCATAGCCGACTTGGCTGTAAATAAGTTCGCGTAGTTTCGATCCGGCGAGGATGCGGAAGTTGTCACGAGCCTGCGGCTGGCAGTTAGCGCCAGCGTCAAAGGCGTAGTACTCCAGAATCGCCAAGCAAATGTCAGCCGAGTAGCAATAGTGCGTCCTGCCATTGTGCACGATCTCGATATGTGCAGACGGGTAGGAAAGATTCGACGTCTCTAAGACCGACTTGATGGCCTTGATACGGGGCTTTTGTTCCGGCTCATTCCACTGACTGCTGATTGTTCCGATGTGGGCGTTTTCGACGCCACACATGGCCGCTAGCCCACGCTGGTTTAGGTATGGGGTGCCATCCGACAGGACGCCCATACCTATGCCGTTTACATCAGTGTCTTTCTCGATATCTAGGTCGAGAGAACGCTGATCGGCACTGATTTCCTTCGATGCCGATTTCGGTGCTAAGATATTGATTTTATTCGGCTTTGGATTGATTTCCTTCATCGGACCTACCCGAATCACAGGTTGACGATGCGATAGGCTACCACAACCCCAGCGGTTCTTTCCTTCCTTACTTCTTGCGTCTAGGGGGGCGGCTTTCGCCTGGGCCTATCGGGCGTCTCGCCCACAGGTTGGTCCGGGCGTTGATACCCAGACACCACCCTCGCCATCGCCAAAGTCAAAGTCGTCTAAGAAAAAGCAAGCCACCAAGAAACAACGGCACCGATGATACTGACGGCGGCGCCTCCGGCAGCAACGTAGGGGAGCCACACGTCGCGGCGCTCCTTTTGCTCGCGACGGATGGCCGCGCGAAGTTCGTGACTGGCTTCAGGACTCAAATGCCATCTTCCGCTGGACTGCGACTCCACCCATTGTCCGCTGTTGCCGTCGAAATCGGGCACCGGGATCAAGAGGCGTTCGGCCATTTCCTTTAGGCGCGCGGTTTGCAGCTGGCCAATATCGCCCTCCATTTCGTCTGCAATCATACGCCATTCTAAAAAGAGTTTGTTGTCGGTGTCCCAATCTCCTTGGGCGCGAGCTGCCGCGAACTTCGGAGTGTACTCGTCATCCAACTGGCGCTTAAGCGCCTGCAATCGGCGTAGCTTGATGGCAAAGCGAAGAGCAGCAGGCATGGAGAACTCGCATGAAAGTTGAACTGCATCTACGCCGGTAAGGCTGATTGTGGGTACGTCTACCATTTCGCATCTCCCGATTCAGGTGTTTGGGAGAGTCTACCACTTAACGTAAGTGGTTGCTTTCATTGCGGGATGGTGCCGTTATCGGCCAGCGTCGCCCCGGCGAGGTAGAGCGAACCGCAGATCAGCACCCGCGGCGGACCGTCGTCGCCGTCCTCGGCGGTGATCTGCTCCAGCGCCGCCGCCACGCCGTCCGCGGTTGCCGACCGCAACCCCACCGATTTTGCCACCGCCGCCAGCTCGGCCGGATCCCGCCCGGCCTCCGAGCCCGGCACCGGCACGGTGTAGACCCGCGCCGCCAGGCTTGAAAAGGGCCGGAAAAACCCTGCCGGTTCCTTGGTCGCCAGCATGCCGCAAATCAGGATCAGCGGCTTCGGGTCACGCTCTTCGAGATCGGCCATCGCCTCGGCGATGGCGACGCCGGCGGCAGGGTTGTGTCCGCCATCGAGCCAGATTTCGGTGTCGGCTGCAGATTTCTCCACAAGCCGTCCCTCGGTCAGCGGCTGCAGCCGTGCCGGCCAGTCAACTGTCGCCAATCCGGTCTCAATGGCTCGGGTGGGCAGATGCAGCCCGGCGCTGTTGAGGGCGGCGATCGCCGTCCCGGCATTGGTGTACTGGTGCCGCCCCGCAAGTCGCGGACCGGGCAGGTCGATCAGCCCGTTGTGGTCCTGATAGACCAGTCTGCCGCGCTCCGGCAGGGCAATCCAGTCACGATTGGCGACAAACAAATCGGCGCCGACATCGTCCGCCCGGCGCTCGATTTCGCTCAGCACCGGGCCGGTCTGCGGGGCGATGACGGCCGGCCGGCCGGGCTTCAGGATGCCGGCCTTCTCGAAGGCGATCCCGGTGACGGATGTGCCGAGAAACTTCTCATGGTCGAGCGAGACCGGCGTGATCACCGCCGCCAGCGGCGAGGTCACGATATTGGTTGCGTCGAGCCGGCCGCCGAGGCCGACCTCGAGGAGCAGGAAGTCGGCTTGGTAGCGGGCGAAGATCACGAATGCCGCAGCGGTGGTGATCTCGTATTGGGTGATCGCTTGCCCGTCATTGGCCTTTTCCATGTGCAGCAGCACATCGGCCAGTTCGTTCTCGTCGATCAGGCTTCCGCCATCCGACCCGGCCAGGCGAATACGCTCGTGGAAACGCACCAGATGGGGTGAGGAATAAACATGCACGCGCCGGCCATCGGCTTCGAGCATGGCGCGCATGAAGGCGGTGGTCGAACCCTTGCCGTTGGTTCCGGTGACGTGGATGATCGGCGGCAGACGTCGTTCCGGGTTGCCCAAAGTGGTCATGAGGTGCTCGATCCGACCGAGCGAAAGGTCGATTTCCCGCGGGTGCAGGTTCAGCAGGCGCTGCAGGATGGCGCTTGTTCTGTCCATCGGTAATGTTTTCTGGCCGAGAGTTGACGGGTTAGATCGGTGCCGCCGCCGCTTCGCTCGGCACCGGCAGATTGTCGCTGTCGGAGCGGCCTGAGTCGGAGCGATCGGGCTTGGCGCCGAGGAGACGACAGATACGGGCAATGACGGTGTTGAGATCGTGCCGGTGGACCACCATGTCAACCATGCCGTGGTCGCGCAGAAATTCCGATCTCTGGAAGCCCTCCGGCAGGTTCTCGCGGATCGTCTGCTCGATCACGCGGGGCCCGGCGAAGCCGATCAGTGCGCCCGGCTCGGCGATGTGGATATCACCAAGCATGGCATAGGATGCGGTGACGCCGCCGGTGGTCGGATTGGTCAGCACGACGATATAGGGCAGGCCTTCGTCCCTGATCGCCTCGACGGCCACGGTGGTGCGCGGCAGCTGCATCAGCGACAGGATGCCTTCCTGCATGCGCGCGCCGCCGGAGGCGGCGAACATGATGAACGGGCGTTTGCGATCGACCGCCGCCGTCATCGCGGTGATGATGGCTTCGCCAGCCGCCATGCCGAGCGAACCGCCCATGAAATCGAAGTCCTGAACCGCAGCGATCACCGGCAGCTGTTCGACCTCGCCGACGCCGATCATCACCGCATCGTACTCGTCGGTCTTGCTTCGGGCATCGCGCAGTCGCTCGGTATAGCGGCGCTGGTCGCGAAACTTCAGCGGGTCGGCTGCGACTTCGGGCACCGCAATGGTCTGGTAGCGGCCACCGTCGAAGAAGTCGCCGAGCCGCTGCTTGGCGGTCATGCGCATGTGGTAGCCGGAGGCCGGAATGACGAACCGGTTGGACTCCAGATCGCGGTGAAACACCATTTCGCCGGTTTCCGGGCACTTGATCCAGAGGTTCTTGGGCATCTCCCGCTTGGTGAGCAGCCTCTGGATTTTCGGCCGTACGACGTTGCTGATCCAGCTCAATTTTCTTCCCCTACTCGGCCGCCACCGGCCTTGCGGCGCGGACGCCACCGGCGAGTTTGGCCACCAGCCGGGTCACCGCCGAAACCGTGGTGTCCGTTGCCCGGCCGTCGGCCAGCGAATCCTTCACTGCGTTGACCAGCACCGAGCCGACCACGATGCCATCGGCCACCGCACCGATATCCCTGGCCTGTTCCGCCGTCTTCACGCCGAAACCGACAGCTACCGGCAATGTAGTGTGCTTTTTGATCCGTTTCACCGCCTCATTGACGGCGGCGATATCGGGCGAGGCGGCGCCGGTGATCCCGGTGATCGAGACGTAGTAGACAAACCCGGAGGAATTGGCGAGCACCGTCGGCAGGCGCTTGTCGTCGGTGGTCGGTGTCGCCAGGCGGATGAAACTGATCCCCGCCTCCAGCGCCGGCAGGCACAATTCGTCGTCGGCCTCCGGCGGCAGGTCGACGATGATCAGGCCGTCGACGCCGGCCCCGGCCGCATCGCCCAGGAAGCGTTCATTGCCGTAGGCGTAGATCGGATTGTAGTAGCCCATCAAGACGATTGGCGTACGATCGTCGGAGCGGCGGAAGCGGCGCACCATGTCAATGGTTCCGGCCAGCGTCTGACCGGCCGCGAGCGCGCGCTGCGACGACATCTGGACGGGCGGCCCCTCGGCCATCGGGTCGGAAAACGGCATGCCCAGTTCGATCAAATCCGCGCCCGCCTCCGGCAGTGCGCTCAGGATGTCGAACGAAGTGTCCGGGTCGGGGTCGCCGGCGGTCACGAAACACACCAGCCCCGGCCGGCCGGCGGTGCCCAGTTCGGCGAAACGGCGATCGATGCGCGAGTCGGTCATCGCGCTAGAGTCCTTTCAACCAACTCGGAGTCAATTCTGTTTCTGGATTGGGGAGGCGAGCCATCGTCGAAGCGATCGACGGGCGATGCTCCCGCATCGTTCCAGATCGGTTCGGCGTTGGGCGCCCGCCAATCAACAAACCCGAAGGGACGGGCTATTTTGCGCCAATTCCTGCGCCAAGCCCCTCGACCGTATCCGGATACGCTCATCAAACCTTGACTTGATCTTGTCACAAAATCGCTCCGTCAGAATGGCTCCGAGTTGGTCGAAAGGGCTCTAGATCTGCAATCCGAGATGGGCGGCGACGGTGAAGACGTCCTTGTCGCCGCGACCGCACAAATTCATCAGGATGATCCGGTCACGGTCCATCTTGGGCGCCAGCTTCATGACATGGGCGAGCGCATGGGCCGGCTCCAGCGCCGGAATGATGCCCTCGACACGGGTCAGGAACTGGAACGCCTCGAGCGCTTCGGCGTCGGTGGCCGGCACATAGCTGACGCGGCCCGAATCCTTCAGCCACGAATGCTCGGGCCCGACGCCGGGATAGTCGAGGCCGGCGGAAATCGAATGACCTTCGAGAATCTGCCCGTCCGGATTCTGCAACAGATAGGTGCGGTTGCCATGCAGCACGCCGGGCTTTCCCCCGCTCATCGACGAGGCGTGGCCGTTGTCCACGTCGAGGCCGTGTCCGCCCGCTTCAACGCCGTACATGGCGACGCCATCGTCGTCGAGGAACGGGTGGAAGAGCCCGATGGCGTTGGATCCGCCGCCAATGCAGGCCACCAGCGCGTCGGGGAGCCGCCCCTCGGCCGCCATGATCTGTTCGCGCGCCTCGCGGCCGATGACCGACTGGAAATCGCGGACCATTTCCGGATAGGGGTGGGGCCCGGCCGCGGTTCCGATCAGATAGTAGGTGTTCTCCACATTGGTGAGCCAGTCGCGCAGCGCTTCGTTCATGGCGTCCTTGAGGGTCGCGTTACCGGCCGCCACCGGCCTCAGTTCGGCGCCCAGAAGTTTCATGCGGAAAACGTTGGGCTTTTGCCGCTCGATATCGGTCTCGCCCATATAGACGACGCAGGGCAGGCCGAAACGTGCGGCGACGGTTGCGGCGGCCACGCCGTGTTGACCGGCGCCGGTCTCGGCGATGATGCGGCCCTTGCCCATCCGCCGGGCAAGCAGGATCTGGCCCAGGCAGTTGTTGATCTTGTGGCTGCCGGTGTGGTTGAGCTCGTCGCGCTTGAAATAGATCCTGGCTCCGCCGAGTTCGTCGGTCAGCCGTTCGGCGAAATAGAGCGGGCTTGGCCGGCCGGCATAGTGGGTGTTGAGGTCGCTCAGTTCGTTGTGGAATTCCGGATCGTTCTTGGCCGCTTGATAGGCCCGCTCCAGTTCGAGGATGAGCGGCATCAATGTCTCGGCGACGAACCGTCCGCCGTAGAGGCCGAAGAAACCGCGATCGTCGGGCCCGCTGCGCAGGGTGTTGGGCTGGGCCACGGTCACAGCGCCAGGCCTTCTGCTTGCCGCGGCGCGGCCACGCGGCAAGCGGCGGCGACGAAATCTCGGATCAGGTCGGGATCCTTGATCCCGGGTTCTCGCTCGACGCCCGACGACACGTCGACCCCGGGCGCGCTGGTGGCGGCGGCGGCCTCGGCGACATTGTCGACGGTCAACCCGCCGGACAACAAATAGGGGCGGGCAAGCACACGGTTGGCCACCAGTGACCAGTCGAACGCGATGCCATGGCCGCCCGGCCGGCTGGCCCCCTTCGGTGGCTTGGCGTCGAGCAACAGCATGTCCACCGCGTCCGCATAGGGGGTCGTCCGGCCGAGATCCTCGGCGGCAGCCACGCCGACCGCCTTCATCACCCGGCATCCGGTTCTGGCGGCCGCGGCGGCGACCCGATCCGGCGATTCCTGCCCGTGAAACTGGATCCAGTCGGGGCGAACGGCTTCAACCGTCTGGTCAAGTTCGCCATCGCCCATATTGACCGTCACCAGCACGGACTCGACCCGGCCTCTGGCGCGCGCCGCCAACCGGGCCGCGAGCGCCAGCCCCACGTAGCGCGGACTGGGCTTGAAACGGTTGATCCCCACCATATCGGCACCGGCCGAAAGCGCCGCGTCGAGGGCCGCGTCCGAGGTCAGTCCGCAAATTTTCACGATCAGTCCCATGGCCGGGGATGTGGCACGAAAGGAACGACGAGTCCATGGACGAAGACGCCGGTAAAAGCCAGGGCTCAGGCGGCGTCGCGCGATCCCGGGCCGGGCGGCACCAGCGAGGGCAGCGGGGCCGGGCGGGTCTTCCTGTGCAGGCGCTCCACTTCCTGTTGCAGCCGCTGGGTCTTGGCCCGCTCGATGCGCGCCGTGCGGCGCCATTTCGACTGTTGCAGCCAGGTTGCGATGCCACCCAGCAGACCGCCGAGGCCGAAGGCGGTAAACAGCAGCCGATATGTCGGCGCCGACACCGACCAAATGGGCGGGTCGCCGATGGGATCGAGCGCGATCGTCAAGTCGCCGCGATTGGCGACCGATATCGCAATGACGATGATGGCGATCGGTACGAGAAAGAAGAGGGTCAGGAACCGCCGCATGTGATCGGGCCTCGCCGCCACGGAATCGCTCCGTCAGAATGGCTCAGAGTTGGTCGAAAGGGCTCTAGCCGTTCAGGCGATCGCGCATTTCCTTCCCGGTCTTGAAGAACGGCACGTATTTCTCCGTCACTTCGACCTTGGCCCCGGTGCGCGGATTGCGGCCGACGCGGGCTGGCCGGTTTTTGACGGAGAAGGCGCCGAAGCCGCGCAACTCGACCCTGTCGCCCCGCGCCAGCGCGGTTGCGATTTCGTCGAGGATGGCGCTGACGATGTGTTCGACGTCGCGTTGATAGAGATGAGGGTTGCGCTCGGCGATCCGTTGGACCAGTTGCGATTTGATCATCGAGCCCCCCCAAGCGTGCCTAGCCGCCGCGGTCCGAACCCTGCCAAACCGACAGTAGACCGTCAAGCTTCAGACTCTCCGGAAGAAGCCGGTCGAGGATCGCTCCGCCGACATATTCAGGAGCCAGACCCGCCTTGTGGGCAAGCCACAGGAACGCCGCCCGCGCAAACGGCAAAGGTCCCACGCCGTCATCGTCCGGTCGCCAGTCGCGCACCGGCAGTTCGCGATCGATGCCCTTGGCGTCGGCCAGCCAGTCGATTGCCGCATCCTCGCCGCCGATCGCATCGACAAGATCGGCCTCCAGCGCCTGGCGGCCGGAAAAGATTCGCCCGTCGGCAAGCCGCAACGCCTCGGCCCGGTCGAGTTCGCGCTCCTCGGCGACGATGTCCACGAACCAGTTGTAGGTATCGCTCACCACACCGGCGATAACCGCCCGTGCTCTCGGGTCGGTCGGCCGGAAAGGCGACGGTTCGGCCTTCAACGGCGCGCTCTTCACGTCCTCGACCCGGACCCCGAGATTGTCGAGCAATTCTGCGACATTAGGGTACTGGAACACCACCCCGATCGAGCCGGTGATGGAAGAGCGCCGGACCACGATATGTTCGGTTGCCAGGGCCGCCATGTAGGCGGCCGAGGCACCGAAGGTGCCGATGGTTGCCACGGTCGGCTTCTCGGCGGCCAGTTTCTTCAGGCTTTCAAAAAGCGCCTCGCCGCCGGTGGTCGAGCCGCCGGTCGAATCGATCGCCACGATCACCGCCTTGACAGCGTCGGTCTCGGCGAGCTTGGCCAGCAATTTGTCGCGGTCACGATCGTCGGAAATGAAGCCGGTGATCGGCACCCTGGCGATCTGGTCTTGCGCCAGCTGGGGAAAGGCGTCGCGTCCGACAATCGACAGCGCCACCGCACCGACCAGCAGTACCAGCGCGATGATGCCGGCGAAGCGCCAGAACAACAGCTTGCGGCGGATCCTGCGGCGATCGACGATCTGATCTGCAGTCATGGACATGCAATGCACCTCACCTGATCAGGCGCCGCAGGTGTTGCCACCGCATTTCATGACGCCGAGACGTTGCCTTCACCGCCGTTGCGCTACGCGAAACCGGATCAGTCGTCCTTGCCCTTCTTCGCGTCGTCTTTGACCTCGACCTCGACCTCGGCCTCGGCCTCGGCCTCAGCCTCAGCCTCAGCTCCGGCCTCGCCCTCGGCAACGGCCTCGCCTGCGGTTTCGGATTCGGCTTCAGCCTTCGGCTTCGCCCTCAGCTCCGGTTTCGTCCTCAGCTCCGGCTCCGGCGTCGCCCTCAGCAGCGGCGACCGCTTGGCTGTCGATGTCGTCCCCGGCTTCGGCTTCAGCGCTGCCATCGTCGACCTCGTCGTCTTCGTCGCCTTCCTCGCGCGCCTTCAACGCAGCTCCGAGAATATCGCCCAGCGAGGCGCCGGAATCGGACGAGCCATATTGTGCCACCGCCTCCTTCTCCTCGGCGATTTCCAAGGCCTTGATCGACAGACCGATCTTGCGGTTCTTCTTGTCGAAGTTCGTCACCCGGGCATCGACCTTCTCGCCCTTGGCGAAGCGTTCCGGGCGCTGCTCCGAACGATCGCGCGACAGATCGGAACGGCGGATGAACGCGATGAGGTCGGTGTCGGCGATCTTGACGTCGATGCCCCCGGCGCGAACGTCGATGACTTCGCAGGTCACCACCGAACCCTTGCGGACTTCGCCGCTGGCCTCGGCGAACGGGTCGCCCCCGACCTGCTTGATGCCAAGCGAGATACGCTCCTTCCCGACATCGATGTCGAGCACCACGGCCTTGACCAGATCGCCGCGCGAATATTTCTCGATGGCCTGCTCGCCGGGTTCGTTCCAGTCCAGATCCGACAGATGAACCATGCCGTCGACATCGCCTTCCAGGCCGATGAACAGGCCGAACTCGGTCTTGTTCTTGACCTCGCCCTCGACGATCGAATCCTTCGGATAGGATTCGGCGAAGCTGTCCCAGGGGTTGTCGAGGGTCTGCTTGAGGCCGAGCGAAATCCGGCGCTTCACCGGATCGACCTCGAGGATCATCACTTCGACTTCCTGACTGGTCGACACGATCTTGCCGGGATGGACGTTCTTCTTGGTCCACGACATTTCGGACACGTGGATCAGCCCCTCGATGCCGGGCTCCAGTTCGACGAAGGCGCCGTAGTCGGTGATGTTGGTGACCCGGCCCTTGTATCTCACATCGACCGGATATTTGGCCTCGATGCCGTCCCAGGGATCGGCCTCAAGCTGCTTCATGCCGAGGCTGATGCGATGGGTTTCGTGGTTGACGCGGATGATCTGCACCTTGACCGTCTGCCCGATCGACAGGACCTCTGTGGGATGATTGATCCGCCGCCAGGCGATGTCGGTGACGTGCAGCAGACCGTCTATGCCGCCGAGATCAACGAACGCGCCATAGTCGGTGATGTTCTTCACCACACCGTCGATGATCTGGCCTTCCTCAAGGCTCTGCACCAGCTCCGACCGCTGTTCGGCCCGCGTTTCTTCCAGGACGGTGCGGCGGGACACGACGATGTTCCCGCGTCGCTTGTCCATCTTCAGGATCTGGAAGGGTTGGGGTGTATGCATCAGCGGCGTGACGTCGCGCACCGGCCGAATGTCGACCTGGCTGCGCGGCAGAAACGCGACCGCCCCGTCGAGATCGACGGTAAACCCGCCCTTGACCTGATTGAAGATGTGGCCTGAGACCTTCTCGCCCTTCTCGAACGATTTCTCCAGCCGCCCCCAGCTCTCCTCGCGGCGCGCCTTGTCGCGCGACAGCACGGCTTCGCCGAGCGCATTCTCGATGCGCTCGAGATAGACCTCGACCTCGTCTCCGACCTCGAGGGTCGACTCCGTGCCGGGCGTGGCGAACTCCTTGAGCGCCACCCGCCCTTCCGTCTTCAGTCGCACATCGATGACGGCGACATCTTTCTCGACCGCCACGACGGTTCCCTTGATGACGCTCCCTTCCATCAGGTCTTCGGCCTTGAAGGTCTCATCAAGCAGGGCGGCGAATTCTTCCCGAGTGGGGCTGGCTAGGTTCAATTGAAACTCCTGGTTCACCGGCGGCGCCCGTCGGCGGTTGGCGTTGACGATACCGAACTCTTCGACCCCGCCTGTCCAGGCACGCGCAGGATGCGGCGCGGCGCTCCGGGTCGCGAATTCGGTTATTCCGTTCCGCATCGCATCGACGTGCCGCGGCACCGTAACGGCGCGCGCTTCAGTCGCGTCCGGCCAATGCCCGGTTGACGATATCCACAGCCGTGCGGAACGCGGTTTCTATATCCATTCCGGTAGTATCGAGCAAGTGGGCGTCTTCGGCTCGGGTCAGTGGCGCCACCGTCCTGGTCGAATCCCGGTTGTCGCGCCGCTGCAGATCCGCCAGCACCGTCGCGTAGTCGGTGTTTTCGCCCTGGGCGATGGCCTGGTCGGTGCGGCGGCGGGCTCGCTCGGCGACATCGGCGGTGACGAACAGCTTGACCGGTGCCTCCGGTGCAACCACCGTTCCGATGTCGCGACCGTCGAGAACCGCGCCCGGCGGTTCCTTGGCGAACGCCCTCTGGCGCTCCACCAGGCGGGCGCGAACCTGTGGCAAGACCGCCACCTGAGACGCCGCCTCGCCGATCTCATGGGTCGACAGGACCGTGCGGTCGAGCGCTGCCAGATCCAGCGCCGAGGCCGCATCGACCGCTGCCCCGGCATCGTCGAGGCGACGGCCGTCCTCGATCAGCCGGGCCGCGACGGCGCGATAGGTCAGGCCGGTGTCGAGATAGCGCAACGCAAACCGTTCGGCCAGGCGGCGGCCGAGCGTGCCCTTGCCCGAAGCGGCCGGCCCGTCGACGGCGATGATCAAACGAGCCCCCCCAACACGGGGATGCCACCGCGTTCAGCCCCCATCGACGTCTTCGAAGGCTGCGCCGAGGCCGGTCATGAGAGTGTCGAACCGGGGAAAGCTGGTGGCGATCGGAGCGGCGTCATCGATCGTTACCGGTTCCTCGCTTGCCAGGCCGAGAACGAGAAAGCCCATGGCGATGCGGTGGTCGAGATGGGTGGCGACCGTGCCGCCGCCCTTGACGGTGGCGCTGCCTTTGACCTTCAGCCCTTCCGGCTGTTCCTCGACCTCGACGCCGTTGGCCTTGAGCCCGGCTGCGACGGCGGCCAGGCGGTCGGTCTCCTTCACCCGAAGTTCGCCCAGGCCCGCCATCACGGTGTCGCCCTCGGCAAACGCGGCGGCGATCGCCAGAATGGGATATTCGTCGATCATCGAAGGCGCCCGCTCGGGCGGAACGGTCACGCCCTTGAGCGGCCCCGCCCTGACGCTGAGATCGCCGACTTCCTCGCCGCCGGCATTGCGGCGGTTGGCGATGTCGATATCTCCGCCCATCTCCATCAGCGTCTCGATCAGCCCGTTGCGGGTCGGATTGAGCATCACGTTTTCGATGGTGATGTTCGACCCCTCGACGATCAGTCCGGCGACCAGAGGAAACGCGGCCGAACTCGGATCGCCGGCTATTGTGACCGCCTGAGGCTTGAGGTCGCGCTGGCCCTGGAGCTGGATCGAGCGCACGCCGTCCTCATCGGTTTCGATGTCGATCGCCGCGCCGAAAGCGGCCAACATTCTCTCGGTATGGTCGCGCGTCTGCACCGGTTCGATGACGGTGGTCACGCCGCCGGAGTTGAGCGCGGCGAGCAGGATCGCCGATTTGACCTGGGTGGAAGGTACCGGCAGCCGATATTCGATCGGCACCAGCGCGTCGGGCCCGCGGATGGTGGCCGGCAGCCGCTGGCCCGAACGCGACAGCGACTGGATGCCCATCTGCCGGAGCGGGTCGAGGATCCGGTCCATCGGCCGGTCGACCAGCGAGGCGTCGCCGGTGAATGTGGTGGAAAACGCATGTCCGCCGGCGATCCCCATTGCCAGGCGCACGCCGGTGCCGGCATTGCCGAAGTCGATCACTTCCTCCGGTTCCAGCAGGCCGCCCACCCCAAGGCCGTGAATTTTCCAGAGTCCGTCGTCGCTCCGCTCGATGGTCGCGCCGAAGGCCCGCATGGCGCCGGCGGTGGCGAGCACGTCATCGCCTTCCAGAAGGCCCTCGACGACGGTTTCGCCCACGGCCAGGCTCGCCAGCATCAAGGAGCGGTGCGATGTGGACTTGTCGCCCGGCGGGCGCATCGTGCCCGATAGCGGACCCGATCGTCGGGCGCGAAGTTGCTTCGCGTCGATACCTGGCATCGTCGTCCACGCTCCGAATGAAATTCTCCCGCGCCGCGGGGCGCCGAGTCGGATAGCACAGCCGATAGGGTGCGTCACCGTTGAGACAGGTCGCGAAATGGTTTTGACAGAGCCTGCGCGGAGCTTTATGGGGTGCCGCGAAAGCTGCCAAAGAGGCCGGACATCGTGAAGAAACCGAAGCTCGGAACCAAGCGCTTATGCCCGAATTGCCAGACCAAATATTACGATCTGGAGCGCAATCCGATCATCTGCCCCAATTGCGGGACGCGGTTCGCGGCTGCGGACGGCAAGCCGCCGGCTGCCGCGGTGCCGAAACCTGAGCCGAAGCCGGTCAAGGAGGTCGCCGAAAAGGCCAAGCCCGAAGCCCCTGAAACCGTATCGCTTGAGGACGCCGATGCCGAAGCGATGGAGACAGGTGCGGTCGAGGTCGAACTCGGCGATGACCAGGACAGCGATTCAGATGCGGCCGGGAAGGACGACGACAACACCTTCCTTGAGACCGACGATGACAGTGATGAGGATGTCGGCGACATTATTGGCGAGGTCAAAAAGGATGACGCGTGAGGGCCGCGCCACCCTTGATCGGGGGATCGCCGCAGCCTAAGTTCCGCGCCCGCGGGACAAACGCGCCTGCGCGCTGTCGGAGGGGCCATAGCTCAGTTGGGAGAGCGCTTGAATGGCATTCAAGAGGTCGTCGGTTCGATTCCGTCTGGCTCCACCAAACAAATCAATGACTTACGAGTGATGTGGGCGACCTTCGGGTCGCTCTTTTTTGTTCAAGATCACACCAAGGTCACAGAGACAGCTCATTTGTCGGTCGTTCGTGGATGTGGGCGTGCCGACCGCCGGCGGCGGGATTTGGCAACTGACCACGGTCAAGCGGCGGGTGGATACGCTGGCGGCGTAGGCCGTCAAAACCAGACCGGCTGGCCGTGGGTAGTTAGTTTATGCGCGACGCTGAACGGGCCCCGCTACGGGCGATAGCCGCCTTGTTGCGGACGATGCCGACAGTAACGCCGAGGTCGGCCAGGCTGGCGGCGTTCAGATGAAAGCAATTGCGAGCCACCCGGCGAGAAATAACCAGCTGATAAACACAGTTGCCACGAGAACCCACAGGATTCCTTCGAGAGCTTCGAGAGCTGCCATTGTTTGATTCTCCTCTATGTGCGGATTTCAAATTTTGATTTGAAATTTTCCAGAAGCGCGACCGTATCCCACCACCACTGCAAACCCGAAATAGGCCCCCGCCCCTCCAAAGGTTAGCGAAGCCACCCCCGGGCGGCTTTTCGTTTTCCACCGGGTAGCACCATCACGCTCCGACTACCGGGCGTCCGCCTCGATGATCCGCCTGGCAACCTCGCTGAGATCGCGACCTCGTACTGTCGGGTCCCGGTCCAATGCCCCCGTCACCATGCCCGGACGCTCAACAAACGCCGCCTTCCAGCCCGCGGCCAGAGCACCGGTCGTGTCCCAGTTATGGGCTGCGACCAACCACAGATCTTGCGGCTCCTCTCCCAGTTCACGTGCCGCCATGTCGTAAACCTCACGGGCCGGCTTGAACTTCCTGACCGAGTCGACCGATAGCATCTGATCGAAATAGGCGGCCAGCCCGGAGTTCTCGATCTGCGCCTGCACGACGGCAGGCGGCGAGTTTGTCAGGGTGACCATCCGATAGCCCTCCGCACGCAGCAGCTCCAGGGCTCCGGCCGCTTCCGGATGGGCAGGAAGTGACCTCATACCCTGGAGAATTCGGGTTGCCTGTTCGTCCGTGACCGACTCGCCCCGCCGTTCGGCGACCATGTGCAATGCGGCGCCTCCCACCTTGGCGAAGTCCGTATAGTCGCCGGTCACGGTAATGGTCATGGAGGTGAGGAGCACCTGGGTGAACCACGCCGCCCGCACGTTGCCATCACCAAATTGCTTCTCGAACAGCGGATCGAGAGCCTTCAGATCCAACAGCGTCTCATTCACATCGAAGACGATTGTTCGTGGCATGTGTGCTCCGTCCTTCTAAGAGATTTGCCTTGTGGCCCTTGAGTATAGGCCCCCGGCAGGGCCAACGCGCCATAATAGCTCCCCATTCGAGGTGATTTCCGCGTTACGCTGATGTGCCGGAAGCAGGCGCGGCTGCGGCGCAATCAGCCGCGGCGTCGGGGTCTGGGCACGTGCAGTCTCGGCCATGGGCAGACCAAGCGCCACGGCAAGCAGACAGGTCTGCAGCATTCGTCCGCGAAGATCTCGAAGTGCGATCACGTGGCCATGATGACACATCGAGGATGCCCAGGCACGACGCCGGAAAACTTGCCGCACTGCTACTCGAACTCCTTCCGGGTGTGAAACGGGGAGGCTGTGTTGCCGTGGTCACCAACACCAGCACCGCTCATCACTGGGCGGTGGCCAAGGGTGCCGGGCTGGGGATGGTGCCGACCTAATCTATGGGCGATCGGCGCGCGCGTCGAACCTGTGGATATCGGGTCTCCAAACGCAATTCGACATCTGGTTGACCTACCATCCGAGCACCCGCAACACGCCACGGATCGCAGCAACCATCGACTGGCTGAAGAGCACCTTCGATCCCAAGACGTTTCCTTGGTTTCGCGACGAGTTCATACCACCGGAAAAGCTGGAAAAAACGGCCAGAAATATCGCCGATCAAAACCTGTTTGATGGCTTCGCGGGAAGGACGACGGCCTGACCACGGCAACCGCAGATGGCCGATTAACTTGAACTTTCCGGAGTTTTGTGGTTGGCACATCCCTGTGAACTTTTTTTAGCAGAGATGAGCCATGAACAGTCCGCATCCGATTGATGTCCACGTGGGTGAAAGGGTCAGGATAACGCGCCTGGCGGCGCGGATGTCCCAGACCGCGCTGGCCGATGCCGTCGGCGTATCCTTTCAGCAAGTGCAAAAATACGAAAAGGGCACAAACCGGATCAGCGCCAGTCGTTTGTTCCAGTTTGCCGAGATCCTGGGCGTGGAAGTCGCTCACTTTTTCCGCGGCGCCGAAGTGCGGAACCGCGGTGGTCCCGCTCTGGACGTGACGCGTCAGTTGGAACGCGCCGACGTCGAACTGGTCAACCAGATCGCCGGCATCAGGAGTGCCAAGATGAAAAGGGCGATTATCGACCTCATCGATTGCCTGCCTGCCGCCAGCGGCCGGAGGCCAAGGGCGTCAACACGGTGACCGGGATGCCGGTGCGGTAGCAGCGCCCGCTGCGCGTGAGCACCCCGTCACGGCGCCAAGTCAATCCACGGGTTCTCACCGTCTGAGCAACGGCCCCCAAATCACGTCATTCGGTTGTTCGCTTCGCCGGTTCAAATTTACGTTGGTGCCGGCGTGCCGTTGCCGACTCCGCGGCGCGCGAGTTCGGCGAAAAGATCCGTTTCGCCCTGTTTGAACAGAACCGTATCGAAGCCGATCCGACGGGCAGCGGCAATGTTGTCATCACGGTCGTCGATGAACAGGCTGCGCGCCGGCTTCAGATCGCGTCGCTCGATGAGCAGGTCAAAGATTTCCCGATCCGGCTTGACCAGTCCGACATCGGCCGAGATGACGAGTTCGTCGAAGTCATCAAGGAACGGGAACAGCCGTCGGGCGACGTCGAATTTCTCGCGGCTGAAATTGCTGATGGCGTGGACCGGATAACCGGTCTGTCTGAGCCATCGGAAGACGGCGACGTTTTGTTCCAGGGCGCCGTCAAGCATCTCAGCCCACCTGGTGTCGAACGCCAGTATGAACTCGGCGTGTTGGGGGAACCGATCGGCGAGCGCGGCGACCGTGGCAGCGTAGGGGACGCCGATGTCGAGCTGCCGATGATTGATCTCGGGCAATCCTGTTTCGGCCATGATCGAGCCGGTTGTTGCGTCCGAGTAGCCCATGCGACGGTAGAGGTTGCCGGGGTCCCAACGGATGAGCACATTGCCGATGTCGAACACGACGCAATCGATCTCTGCCATAGCTAACCTTTTGAAATTGAACGTAAATATGACGGAGCAGCATCCGGCGCCTGTCTCACGCCGTCTTTGCTCGGGAACTGTCCGGCGGGGGGTGGCGATAGACCACGCAGGGTCTGTCGGGCGGCGTGGCGGCTTGCCCGTCCAGGGACGCGCCGAGGCGCTCGGCCAGCCGCCTCGAGGGCTCATTGTCGGGATCGATGTAGCTGACGGCGGTACTCCAGCCGAGGGTCTGGAAGGCGTATTGACGGGCGCGCACGGCCGCCTCATGGGCATAGCCGTGTCCTTCGAATCCTTCCCACAGCGCCCAGCCCAATTCGTTCTCCGGCCAATCCGCCGGTGCCCACAGGTCGACATGTCCCACATGATCGCCGCCGTCGAGGAGGTCGATCGCCCAGGCTCCGAAACCGAGCAGCGGCCACTGGCCGACCATGGCGGCAAAACCCCGCCAGGCGGGGCCGCGCGCCAGCGGTCCACCGACATATCTTGAGCGCGGGGTGGCATAAAACTCGGCGAACCGGTCGAAATCACCCGCCATATGGGGGCGCAGTCTGAGCCGTGACGTCAACAGGATCGGAGCGGAACTGGTGTGGATGTCGGGCATGGTCGGTCCGTCGTGGTGACAAATATTGGGGTGCGCCGCCACGTCGTTCTAGATGCGGCCGTTGTGACTGTCGAGCACGATTGTGGTCGCTTTGCCGGCAACCAAAGAGTTCGGGACCTCAACACGCCGGTTGGTCGGTCGGGACCAATCTTGAAGACGGCGCCATCGCCCGGACAAAGTCATCGACTGCCGGCCGCGGCGGAAGGATGATGCCTTCAGTTTGCTGGCGCCATGAGGGTGAGGAGGCGCGCGGGGTGGCCTAATTCCTAACTCACAGCGCCCATTGGTAAGCGGCGTCCATCCGCTGCGGAGCTGAGCCGTGGGCCTCAATTGATGTCTTCACACACGAGCCCAGGCACTCGGTGTGGCCGGGCAAGGTGATCGTGATCCGCGACACTTTCTTGAGCAGCAACTCGTTCCACCAGTTGCTCCAGTTTTGGGTCGTCGCCATCGGCTCCGTCCGCACCAGCCTGCGGTCCCAGACGTCGCGGATGTTGGGGTCTGGAACCAGCACGAAGGAGAGCCGCTGCCCCGGCCGCAGCGACACCTGTTCGGACGTCGGCTCGTAGATGTCCTCCGAATCACTGATACCGACGGCGACATCCCTCAACCGTGCCAATCCGGCATTCTCCACGATGATGCGATACGAAGCCGGCACCAAACGCCTCGAGCACGGTACTTTCTCGCCATCCCTCGCCACCCTGCTTTGCATTTCGTCGATGGTCGCCACCAGGGCTTGGCGCGACGTCTTCTCGAGTTCGTCACGCAACAATTCGCGCGCGCGCGCCTCACCTTCGGCAAGCGCCACATTCACCACGACATCAGCGCCAAGGCTGCCGAGGCTTGCCGACAGATCAGCCGCCGGAATCTGGGACACCGCAACCCCCGCCATTTCGGCGGCCAGGTGATCGAGGCCGCCTGACATGAGTTCGTCCAGATTGGGAATGTCCGGCGGAATGCCGACCGACGCCAGGGCGGAATCCAGCGCGAACGACAGCACTTGGTCCGGAATGACTCCGAAGGTGAGCCGGCCGGCGATGTCGACGACCCTGTCCTTGGCCCATTGATAGGCCTCGGCGGCGAAGTTCCACATCCCGGTGAACGCGCCGGCAACCTTCTCGAAGAAATTCTTTTGCTGAGATGCGCGGTAATCCTCCCATTCGACGCAGCCACGAGGCCAATCGATCGACTTGTGCGGGCGGAACTCGACGCCGACCAGGCGGACCGGCGGCGCTTCGGCGACGATTTCGGGCGTATAAAACTGGAATGGCGGCGGTTGCGGCGGATCGGCGCCGTAATAGACACGCATGACGTTGGACGGCCTGCCGACCACACGTCCGAGGCCGATCGCCGAAACCGGCAGGATCCTGACGTGGAAGATCGCC
Source organism: uncultured Bauldia sp. (assembly GCA_963663975.2). GTDB lineage: Bacteria > Pseudomonadota > Alphaproteobacteria > Rhizobiales > Kaistiaceae > JANQRX01. The sequence continues at coordinate 1,265,355 of CAXXRA010000015.1, forward strand.
GCGCCGGCGCCCGGCGGCAGCCGCCCGGACAGATCCCGGAAATCCACCGCGAAGAACCCCTTGTCGCCATTGGATCGCCCGGAGAACACCAAGCCGCGCGGATCCAGATCGTCGGCGCTGCCATTGCCGAAGGCGGGAAACGGAAAATAACCGACCTGCCACAAGGCGGCGCCGGCATGGGGTACCCGTTGCACCGACCAGTTGAATCGGGCGGATTGGTCGGACGCCCGGGGATCAACCTCCAGATCGGCCGCGTTCGCGACCCCGCAATCGGCCACCGCGCACTTGAAGAGCGAGGCGCCCTGGGGATAGTCGCGTACCAGTTCCAGATCGCGGAACCAGTTCAGGCTGACCCGTTCGGCGCTGAAACCGGGGATGGTGAACAGGCCGGTAAAGGCCGGCGCCGCGGCCGTAACCGGGCTCGCCGGTGCGGTGATCACGCCGCCGCCACGCTCCGGCCGCAAACGCGGCAGCGGAGCCAGAAATTCGGGACGGATAGGCCGCGCCACGCTTAGCGGGGGCTGTGTCGCCGGCATGACCGGCACCGCCACGGTGGGCGTAGCGGCCGGCGGAGCCGGCGCGGCGATGGTCGGCTGCGGTGGAGGCGGCTGGGGCTGGCCGCTCGCGCAATGGATGACCGAGAAGCTGGAACATTGCGGGCCGGAACACAGGCGCCCGTCGCCGAAGACCAGGGTCCGGGTGCCGGCCGGTCCGGACGGTTGCCAGAAGACCGCTCTTTCAAAGCCCTTTTCAAGGCAGAACAGATCCGCCGCCGGCTGGCCGCATTGCGCGCCCCAGTTCCGGCAAAAATCGAGACGGAAATCACGGATGGTCGGATTGAAAAACTGTTGCGTGCGCACTTGCGCATCGGCCGCTGCAGAGAGCGCGATCACAGTGCCGAAGACCAGCGAAAACCAGCGTCGCATGCCCGGTCGATCCTCTCACATGGCAGACTGCGAGGGAAGTATGGCGGCGCGGTGGCGGCTGTGGTCGCCTCACCTGGAGCGCGGAGCCGATCGTCCTTGCGCCGGTTGACATCGCCAGCCGCGACGGGCAGGCGAAGCCGGGAGTGGTCGCGACAGAAGGGGAACCATCATGGCAAAGCGCGTCGGCAAGGCCGGCCAGGTGCGGTGGGGGGTCATTTCGACTGCCAATATCGGCGTGGCCAAAGTGCTTCCCGAGATGGTGACGAGCCGGCAGTTCGAGGTCCGCGCGATTGGCTCTCGGTCGTTGCCCAAGGCCAGGCGAGCGGCGAAGAAACTAGGTATTCCAGTGGCTTACGGTTCCTATGAGGAACTCTTCGACGATCCCGAGATCGACGCCGTCTACAATCCCCTGCCCAATCATCTGCACGTGCCCATGACGTTGGCGGCGGCCAGCAAGGGCAAGCACGTGCTGTGCGAGAAGCCGATAGCCCTCGACGCGGCCGAGGCGCGCAAGTTGAGACAAGCGCCGAAGGGTATCCTGATCGCCGAAGCGTTCATGGTTCGCGCCCATCCGCAATGGATCAGGGCGCGCGACCTCGTCCGCCAGGGGCGGCTCGGCACGGTCAGGATGATCCAGACCGCGTTCAGCTACAACAACGTCGATCCCGGCAACATCCGCAACATGGCCGATATCGGCGGCGGCGGCATCTACGACATCGGCTGCTACGCCATCCTGACCGCGCGCTATTTGCTCGATGCCGAACCGGTCCGCGTCGTCTCCCTGATCGATCGCGACCCCGCCTTCCACACCGACCGCCTCGCCAGCGCGCTGATCGATTTTGGTGAGGGACGGCAGCTCGCATTGTCGGTCTCGACCCAGGCGGCGGCGCATCAGCGCGTCACCATCATCGGCACCAAGGCCCGCCTCGAGGTCATGATCCCGTTCAACGCGCCACCCGGCGAGGCCATGGTCATGTTGCTCGACAGCGGCAGGAAGCCAGGCGACGCCTCCGCCAGGACCATCCGCCTGCCCAAGGCCGACCAGTACCGACTGCAGGCGGAGGTGTTCTCGCGCGCCGTGCGAGGCGAGGAGAAGCTGGAGTTCGGCGTCGAAGACGCAATCCGGCAGATGCGCGTGATCGACGCGATCTTCAGGTCGGAGAAACAGAACCGCTGGATCAAGCTGTGAGGGCGGTGGACCGGGGTTGGCGCCAAGGCGAGGGCAAGCGTGGCGGCAAGCCCGATGACGGCGAGAATAGCGGCAGCAACGATCAGCGTGCGTAACACGTGCACGCCTCGTCGTCTGGCGGCGACCCGGTTGGAAACCCGTTCGCGCCTGCCGGAGAAGGCGCACATTTCAGCGCATGTTCCCAACCCTTGCTCCGCTCGACAAGATGGCCATGGAGGACCCCGCCAGTGCGCTTGCGCCAGGCGCCTCGCCGCCCCATATTTTGATGGTCGCATGCTGCATGAGGCGGGTGCGGCGTCGGGTCGCTTTGTTGAAAGGACCGAGCATGACGCGCCTTACCGCGTTCTCCAGCCCGCTTCTTTTGGGCTTCGAGGATATCGAACAGGCCTTGGAGCGGCTGTCGAAGGCCGCCGTCGACGGCTATCCGCCCTACAATATCGAACGCCTGGCGAAATCGGCTGATCGTCCCGAGATCCTGCGGATTGTTCTGGCCGTGGCCGGATTCTCCGGCGATGACCTCGACATCACCGTCGTGGACCGTGAACTCACCATTCGCGGCCGGCACGGCGAGGTATCCGGGCGCGACTATCTTTATCGCGGGATCGCCGCGCGCCAGTTCCGCAAGTCGTTCGTACTGGCCGAAGGAATCGAGGTCAGCAACGCCGATCTGAGCGACGGTTTGCTGTCGATCGACCTGATCCGGCCGGTGGCCGCAAGGGCGGTGCGGCGCATCAAGATCGGTGACCGAAACAACATGGCGCAGGACCAGGAGGTGAGCCGATGAAACCGGACGACCTTTCCACGACGGACTCGCTCGCCGAACTCGGCGACGGCAAGATCGCCTATGTCAGGTCGCTCAACGCTGCCGAGGCGCGCGACCTGTTTCCGACCATGCCGCCGGTCGCGCCGGACCTTGAACTGTGGGCGCTGCTGGGTGCCGACGGCAGTCCGATCATGCTGGCCGATACCCGCGAGGCGGTGGTGATGAATGCGCGCGAAAACGACCTCGAGGCCGTCAGCATTCACTAGAGACCTTCCGACCGAGCCATTCCGACGGAGCAAAATCGCCCGTCCCCCTTGGGTTTGTCGATTGGCCGGCACCCAACGCCGAACCCATCCGGAACGATGCGGGTGGCATCGCCCGTCAATCGTTTCGACGATGGCTCGCCTCGCCGATCAAGACACGGAACTGACTCGAGAGTTGGTCGAAAGGGCCCCAGCTGGATGCGTTTTTTGGTGAAACCGGAGACACACAAGGCGCTCTAGCTTCTTGATTTTACGCGTATTTTTATCCGAAATCCGGGTCCCACTTCTCGGACTGCGCTCTAGGTGTGAATTTTCAGGACGTTGTCCATTCGGTCCTGTCGAGAGAAGCTGATGTCAGCCAACGTCAGTGATTCTCCGGAGGACCGAATGGACGTTCACCAGAATGATACGCCGAAAGGTCGAGAGGCCATGGTTTGCGCCGTCATGGATGAGGCCATGACGAAGGCTCAGGCCGCACGCCGTTTCAAGACAACGGCCAAGACCGTCGCCAAGTGGTTGGGCCGGTTTCGCGCGGAGGGCATTGCCGGGCTTGCCGACCGGTCCTCCAGGCCCCATTCCTCGCCAAGCCAAACGCCTTGGGCCACCGGCGAAGCGGTCGAGGTCTTGCGCCGGGCTCGTTGCACGCAGGACCACATCGCCCAGGAACTCGGCCTCAGCCGGGCGACCGTCAGCCGTATTCTCAAGCGGCGTGGCCTCAGCCTGTTGTCCGCCCTCGAGCCCAACCAGCCACGCCCGCGCTATGAGCGCGAAACGCCAGGCGAAATCATCCATACGGACATCAAGAAGCTCGGTCGCTTCAATCGTGTCGGCCATCGCATCACCGGCGATCGCAGGCGCCAGAGCAACCAGCGCCATAACGGCACCGCGCCCGGTTGGGAGTATGTCCACGTCGCCATCGACGACCATTCCCGCATCGGCTTTGCCGACATCTTCCCGAACGAGAAAAAGGAAAGCGCCGTGGCCTTCCTCGAAGCCGCCGTAACCTACTTTGCCACCCTCGGCGTTACCATCACCCGCGTCATGACCGACAATGGATCATGCTACAGATCCAAGGCCTTCCGCGATGCCTGCCGAAGGCTCACCATCAAGCATATCCGCACCAAACCCTACACGCCTCAGACCAACGGCAAGGCCGAACGCTTCATCCAGACAATGTTGCGAGAATGGGCCTACGCAACCGAATTCCACAACTCAGACCAGCGAAAAGCAGATCTGCCGAAATGGCAGCACCGCTACAACTGGCATCGACCCCATGCCAGCCTCAATCGACAAACACCAATCAGCCGACTCGGCCTGAACCGGGACAACCTGTTGAAGCTTCACATCTAGGCGCGCACGCGGTCGCGGATCACCCCGCCGGTCGCCTCGGCGCTCTCGCCAATCCGGTAGGCTTCACGCAGGCGAGCGGCGGCGCGCTCGGCGGCCGCCTCGTCGCGGGCGTGGACGGTGGCCAGCGGTCTGCCGGACGACCCGACCGCATTGCCGATTGCCGCCAGGCCGCTGAAACCGACCGCAGGGTCGACCGCGTCGCCCGCCCGCACCCTCCCGCCGCCCAGTTCGACCACCGCGATCCCGACGGCGCGCGCATCGACCGCGCCGACCACACCGGCTTGTTCGGGATCGACGGCGCGAATGACGGGTGCGGTCGGCAAATGGCGGCCGACATTTTCGACGAAATCCGACGGCCCGCCGAGCGCAACCGTCATACGGCCGAAGATCTCCGCCGCCCGGCCGGACGACAGAGCGTCGTCGATCTTCTGCTTGCCGTCGACGGCGCCGGTGGCCAGTCCGGCCAGCGCCAACAGCTCGGCGCCGAGCGCAAGGGTGACGGCATTGAGACGCGGATCGATGGAGTCTCCGGTGAGAAAATCGACCGCGTTGCGGACTTCGACGGCATTGCCGGCGGCACTGGCCAGCGGCTCGTTCATGTCGGTGATCAAGGCGCTGGTGGGCATGCCGGCGCCGTTGGCGACCGCCACCAGGCTCTTGGCCAGCTCGCGGGCATTTTCCTCGGTCGTCATGAAGGCGCCGGTCCCGGTCTTGACGTCGAGGACCAGGCCGGCGAGCCCGGCGGCAAGCTTCTTGGACAGGATCGAGGCGGTGATCAGCGCGACCGATTCGACCGTCGCCGTCACATCGCGGATGGCATAAAGGCGTTTGTCGGCCGGCGCAAATCCGCCGTCTGGCCGATGATGGCGCAGCCGACCTCGGCCACCACCGATCGCAGCGTCGCAAGATCGGGCTGGGTGCGGTAACCGGGGATCGCATCGAGCTTGTCGAGCGTGCCGCCGGTATGGCCGAGGCCACGCCCGGAAATCATCGGCACGCGGGCGCCACAGGCCGCCAGCGCCGGCGCCAGGATAAGCGAAACGTTGTCACCGATGCCGCCGGTGGAGTGCTTGTCGAGCGCGGGGCCGTCCAAATCCGACCAATCGAGCACATCGCCGGAATCGCGCATCGCCTCGGTGAGAAAAACGCACTCGTCAGCCGTCATGCCGTTGAAGAAGACCGCCATGGCGAAAGCGGCAACCTGGCCCTCGGCCACGGAGCCGTCGGTCAGGCCCTTGATCAGGAAGGCGACCTCGTCGCGGGCGAGCTGGCCACCGTCCCGCTTCTTGCGGATAATTTCCTGCGGCAGCATCACCTTTTGCCACTGCGGCGATCGCGCAGATAGCGGAACAGGACGCGTTCCATCTTGGCCGCGCCGATCGGCGCCAGAGCCTTGGTTTCCTCATGGCTGATTTCCGCACCGGTCATGCCGGCGGCGAGATTGACGATGCTTGAAATCCCGGCGCAGCGCAGGCCGAAGAAACGACCGAGAATGACCTCAGGTACGGTCGACATACCCACCGCATGGGCGCCGACCCTGGCAACCATGCGGATTTCGGCCGGTGTTTCGAAGCTCGGGCCCGCCTGGTACATGTAGACCCCGGTTGCCAGCGCCACGCCCTCGCGCTCCGCCGCACCGAGGATGTCGGCGCGAAGCCGTGGATCGTAGGCTGCCGTCATCGACACGAAACGATCGTCGGTCGGTTCGCCGATCAGCGGATTGGTGCCGGACAGATTGATGTGGTCGGAGATCAGCATGATGTCGCCCGGCCCGACCTCGGTGCGCAGCGACCCGGCGGCATTGGTCAGGATCATGGTGTCGCAGCCGAGTTCGCTCAGGGCGGCGACCGGCTCGCGCATGGCATGAACGTCCCGGTTCTCGAAATAGTGGGCGCGCCCCGAATAGACCACCACCGGAACGTCGGCGATCCGCCCGAGCACCACCTCGCCGGCATGGGAGCTGACGGTCAGCCGCGGAAAACCTGGAACGGCAGAGAAGGGTATGCGAACCGGATCGTCCACCCGGTCGGCCAGGCCGCCCAATCCCGATCCCAGGACAATGCCGACCTCGAACTGCAAGTCGGCGTATTGCCGTATCAGCGTGGCTGCCATCTGGCCGGCGACGGTCATGGTGAATCGTCCAATTCAAACGCCGCCGGCAAGAGCTCGCCAAGGCGGAAGGTCTGGTGATCGCCGTCCGGCGCGCATGCGTGGATGACCATGTCGGGACCGCCGAACTCGGCCAGGCGCTGGCGACAGCCGCCGCACGGCGTCACGATCCTGCCGTCGATCTTGTCGGCGATCACACACACGGCAGCTATGGTCCGCCCTTCACCGGCCGGGCTTGCGGCAACCATGGCCGCGATCGCCGAGGTTTCGGCGCACCATCCTTCGGGGAAGGATGCATTTTCGACATTTGCGCCTGCATGGATGGTGCCGTCGCGAGTCCGCAAGGCCGCGCCGACCGGATGGGACGAGTACGGTGCGTGGGCGTAATCACGGACCGCCTCGGCCGCGTTCAGCAATTCGCTGTCCATCCCGCCCCTCTTGATCGGATCGCCATCTTTCGTCCCAGTGTCAGCGATCACCAGCCAATTAGTACGGTACGGCCATGATGACGCGCAACCGACGATATCCTAGACTACCGGCCGATCGTCGGCGAGCGGTGGGTCTGGGCCGCACCTCTCGACGATGGATGCGCAACATGCGAGGCTGACCGTGGCTTTGATTGCTGCCGTGTCGGCGCATGACGCCCGCGAAAATTGGGAGCAGAAATCGGACGGCTGGTTGTCAGTCTGACTGCGTCGAAAAAAGGAGAGGGAAAAAGTGAAACACACCATCATCACCACAACGCTGGCGGCTGTGGCGACGGTCGCATTGGCGAGCGGCGCGGCCGCATTTTCGGCGTGTCAGGTCACCGACACCGGCGGCATTGACGACCAGGGTTTCAACGAGACCGCTTGGAAGGGCGTTCAGGACGCCAAGACCGAGCTGGGCGCCGACATTCGCTTCCTCGAATCCCAGGCCGAGACCGACTACGCGGCCAACATCAACTCGCTGCTGGCCGAGAAATGCGACATCATCATCACTGTCGGCTTCCTGCTTGGCGATGCCACCAAAGAGGCGGCCGAAGCCAATCCGGATGCGAAATTCTCGATTGTCGATTTCGCCTACGCCCCGACCATTCCCAATGTGCTCGGACAGGTCTTCGCGACCGACGAAGCAGCCTTCTTGGCCGGCTACCTTTCCGCCGGAATCTCGGAAACGGGAATCCTCGGCGTGTTCGGCGGCATCAACATTCCGCCGGTGACGATCTTCATGGACGGCTTCGTCCACGGCGCCAACTACTACAATGCGCAGAAAGGCACCAGCGTCACCGTCCTTGGCTGGGACACCGACGCCAAGGAAGGCCTGTTCACCAACAACTTCGAATCCCTCGACGACGGGCGCGCCTTCGCCCAGAACCTGTTCGACGAAGGCGCCGACATCGTGCTGCCGGTCGCCGGGCCGGTCGGGTTGGGCTCGGCCGCATTGGCCGACGAACTGGGCGCCGACAAGCTCAAGATCATCGGTGTGGATGCCGACAACTTCCTCACCAACTCGGAAAAGGGTCACGTTTATCTGACCTCGATCCTCAAGCAGATGGATGCGACGGTGCTGACGGCGATCAAGCAAGCCAATGACGGAACGTTCGAGGGCGGCCTGATCGTCGGTACGCTCGACAACGGCGGCGTCGGCCTTGCCCCGTTCCACGACATGGACGATCTGGTGCCGGCCGAACTCAAGCAGGAGCTTGACGCGATCAAGGCCGGAATCATCGACGGATCGATCTCAGTCAAGGGCTGAACGGCCGATTCGATCCATGACGTGACTTGACCCGTCGTGCCATCCCGGCGCGGCGGGCCCTTCGGGGCGCAAGCGGGGAACTTGAAGCGTGGAAGTCGAACTGCGCGGCATCACCAAGCGCTTTGGAGCCGTGGTCGCCAATTCCGACGTCAATCTGACCATCAGGCCGGGCGAGATACTCGGCCTGCTCGGCGAAAACGGCGCCGGCAAAACCACATTGATGAACATCCTCTCCGGCCTCTACCGGGCCGATGAGGGTGACATCCTCATCGACGGAGAAACGACCCAATTTAACGGTCCCAAGGGCGCCATCACCGCCGGCATCGGCATGGTCCACCAGCATTTCATGCTGGTCCCGGTGTTCACGGTGGCGGAGAACGTGGTGCTCGGCATCGAGCCCACCGGTGCGTTCGACCGCCTCGACATCGCCGCCGCCCGCAGACAGGTCCGATCGATCAGCGCGCAATATGGTCTCGAGGTCGATCCCGACGCCGTCATCGAGGAGATCCCAGTCGGCCTTCAGCAGCGGGTCGAGATCATCAAGGTGCTGTTCCGGTCGGCCGACGTCATCGTCTTCGACGAACCGACCGCGGTCCTTGCGCCGCAGGAGGTGACCGAGTTCTTCGGCATCATCCGCTCGCTCAGGGATGCCGGCAAGGCGCTGGTGTTCATCACGCACAAGCTCCACGAAGTGCTGGAAGTCGCCGACAGCATCAGTGTTCTGCGCGCCGGTCAGATCGTCGGCGAGGGCGATCCCAAGACCGCCACCGACGCCGAACTGGCCGAGATGATGGTCGGCCGACCGGTCCGCTTCGTGGTCGAGAAGGAGCATGCGAAGGTCGGCGGCCCGGTCATGGAGGTGCGTGGCCTCACCGTCGTCAACGAGCGCGACGAAATCGCGGTCGACAACGTCACGTTCGATGTCCGCGAAGGAGAGGTCGTCGGCATCGCCGGCGTTCAGGGTAACGGTCAGACCGAGCTGGTCGAGGCGCTGACCGGGTTGAGGACGCCGATCTCGGGAACGGTCTCCTACCGGGGAGATGACGTCACGCGAGCCTCGGCGCGCCAGCGCCATCGACGTGGTATCGCCCACATCCCGGAAGACCGCCAGCGCTCAGGCGTCATCGGCACGTTCAACATCGCCGAGAACATGGTCCTCGATACCTATTACGACGACCGCTATTCCTCCGGCGTCAGCCTGCGGTGGCCGGATATCTATGAGTCGACGGCCAAGATCGTCAACGATTTCGACGTGCGCACGAGTTCGGTGTTCAGCCTCGCCAACCACCTTTCGGGCGGTAACCAACAGAAGCTGGTTGTCGCCCGCGAACTGTCGCGCGACATCAAGATGATCATCGCCTCGCAGCCGACCCGCGGCGTCGATGTGGGCTCGATCGAATACATTCACCAGCAGATCATCAAATCCCGTGACGACGGCGACGGGGTGCTGATCGTGTCGACGGAACTCGACGAGATCATGGGCCTGTCGGACCGCATCCTGGTGATGTATCGCGGTCGCGTGGTGGCGGAGTTCGAGGGCCACAAGGCCAGCGTCCAGGACATCGGCCTGGCGATGGCCGGAGCGGGCGCGGCGGCATGACCACCAACGAAAAGATCGACGGCATGACCAGCGAGCTCTTGAAGCGGGCGGTGGTCACCCGTTTCGATATCGAGGAGATCGTCGTCGTTCCGATCTTCGCGGTGATCATCGCGCTGTTTCTGGGCGCTCTGACCATGCTCGCCACCGGCGTCGACCTGGCCACCATCGGGCGATCCTTCGCCTCGCTCCTGGCGGGCTCGGTCGGCTCGGTCAACGCGCTGTCGGAAACGTTGACCGCGGCGGCGCCGCTGACACTGGCCGGGTTGGGGATCGCGCTGGGATTTCGGGCCGGGCTGTTCAACATCGGCGCCGAGGGACAGCTGCTGATCGGCGGCATGGCCGCGGTCGTGGTCGGCTTCGCCTTCGAAGGTCTGCCGTTCTTGATCCATCTGCCGCTGGCGCTGATCGCCGGCATGCTGGCCGGCGCGCTGTGGGCATCGATTGCCGGCTGGCTGAGGGCCGCCACCGGCGCCCATGAGGTCATCACGACCATCATGCTCAACCTGATCTCGTTTCGCCTGGTCGATTATCTTTTGCGCAACCCGCCGATCCAGCGGCCGGGGCGTTCCGACCCGATCTCGCGATCGGTGCTGGAGTCCGCCGAATTGCCCAAGCTGCTGGACTGGATGGACGTCAATCTACGCGTCCATGCGGGGATCCTGGTCACCCTGGCGGTGGTATTTTTCGTCTACTGGCTGCTGTTCCGCACCACCATCGGGTTCGAATTTCGCGCCGCCGGCGCCAATCCCGATGCAGCGCGCTACGCCGGCATGCGCTCGGGCCTGATCATCGTGACCGTGATGGCGGTGGCGGGCGCGCTCGCCGGGCTGGCGGGCGCCAACCAGGTGCTCGGGGTGCTCGGCCGCGCATCACCCGGGTTCTCGGCCGGGATCGGTTTCGACGCCATTGCCGTGGCGCTGCTCGGGCGCGGTCATCCCTTCGGGGTGCTGCTGGCCGGCCTGCTGTTCGGTGCGCTGGAGGCAGGCGGGCGACAGATGCAGGTCGGTGCCGGCGTCAGCATCGACCTCATCACCATCATCCAGGCGCTGATCGTGGTCTTCATCGCCGCACCGATGCTGGTGCGAACCCTTTTCCCCTGGGCGTTCGAGAAGAAATCCGGGCGGGAGGGCAAATAGCTTGCGGGCCATGACCAGCATCACACAACCAACGGGGCGCTCCGTCAGAATCGCTCACAGTTGGTCGAAAGGGCTCTAGATGTGAATTTTCAGGACGTTGTCCATTCGGTCCTGTCGAGAGAAGCTGATGTCAGCCAACGTCAGTGATTCTCCGGAGGACCGAATGGACGTTCACCAGAATGCCCATCTTACGCCGAAAGGTCGAGAGGCCATGGTTCGCGCCGTCATGGATGAGGCCATGACGAAGGCTCAGGCCGCACGCCGTTTCAAGACAACGGCCAAGACCGTCGCCAAGTGGTTGGGCCGGTTTCGCGCGGAGGGCATTGCCGGGCTTGCCGACCGGTCCTCCAGGCCCCATTCCTCGCCAAGCCAAACGCCTTGGGCCACCGGCGAAGCGGTCGAGGTCTTGCGCCGGGCTCGTTGCACGCAGGACCACATCGCCCAGGAACTCGGCCTCAGCCGGGCGACCGTCAGCCGTATTCTCAAGCGGCGTGGCCTCAGCCTGTTGTCCGCCCTCGAGCCCAACCAGCCACGCCCGCGCTATGAGCGCGAAACGCCAGGCGAAATCATCCATATGGACATCAAGAAGCTCGGTCGCTTCAATCGTGTCGGCCATCGCATCACCGGCGATCGCAGGCGCCAGAGCAACCAGCGCCATAACGGCACCGCGCCCGGTTGGGAGTATGTCCACGTCGCCATCGACGACCATTCCCGCATCGGCTTTGCCGACATCTTCCCGAACGAGAAAAAGGAAAGCGCCGTGGCCTTCCTCGAAGCCGCCGTAACCTACTTTGCCACCCTCGGCGTTACCATCACCCGCGTCATGACCGACAATGGATCATGCTACAGATCCAAGGCCTTCCGCGATGCCTGCCGAAGGCTCACCATCAAGCATATCCGCACCAAACCCTACACGCCTCAGACCAACGGCAAGGCCGAACGCTTCATCCAGACAATGTTGCGAGAATGGGCCTACGCAACCGAATTCCACAACTCAGACCAGCGAAAAGCAGATCTGCCGAAATGGCAGCACCGCTACAACTGGCATCGACCCCATGCCAGCCTCAATCGACAAACACCAATCAGCCGACTCGGCCTGAACCGGGACAACCTGTTGAAGCTTCACATCTAGATGACGGGTGCCGAAACCACGGCCGTCCTGCCCGACGTCGATATCGCCCGACGGCGTCAGGCCAGGATCGTCGGCTGGGTTCTGCTGGCGCTGGCGGCGTTCGTGGCCGGCGTGTTCGGGCTCGATTCCGAAGGTGATGCCGCTTTCCGCCTCTCCCGTCCCAACGATCCCCTGGCGTTGCCGAATTTGGTCGTTCCGGCTGCGACATATTCCTACATCGTGGCCGCGGTGCTGGCGTTTCTCGGCGTGCGGCAGCTCATGCGCGGCGGCGGTCGCTGGACGAACGTCATCCTCGGGATCGGCCTGTTCCTGGTGGTGACGGCGTTTCTGGCGTGGGCGACGGCGGGCAAATCGTTCTCGCTGACCGGCATGCTGCAGGCAACGATGATCAGGGCCGTGCCGATCGCCCTGGGCGGGCTTGCCGGCGTCCTGTCGGAACGGGTGGCGGTGATCAACATCGCGATCGAGGGCATGCTGTTGGCCGGAGCCTTCACCGGCGCGATCGCCGGGTCGCTGCTCGGCGGGATGGGCGGCGTGGTGGCGGCGATCGGCGTCGGCGGGCTGTTCGGCTTCATTCTGGCAGCGCTGGTGGTGACCTACCGGGTCGATCAGATCATCGCCGGGGTGGTCATCAACATCTTCGTCCTGGGGATGACATCCTATGTCAGCAGCCAGGTGTTCTCGGAATTCCGATTCCTCAACAATGCACCGGTTTTCCGGGCGGTTCGCATACCGTTTCTGAGCGACATACCAGTGCTCGGCCCGGTGTTGTTCCAGCACAACATCTTCGTCTACGGCGCGCTGGTGATGGTCGCCGTCGCCACCTACTATCTCTTTCATACGCGGGCCGGACTACGCGCCCGATCGGTCGGCGAGCACCCACAAACCGCCGACACGCTGGGTATCAACGTCTACCTGACACGCTACGTCAACGTGACGCTGGCCGGCATGGTTGCCGGTTTCGGCGGGGCGTGGTTCACGCTGGGCTCGGTCGGCCGCTTCGACGAAGGCATGACCGGCGGCCGCGGCTTCATCGGCCTGGCGGCGATGATTTTCGGCCGCTGGCACCCGGTCGGCGCCCTGATGGCGGCGCTGGTCTTCGGCTTCGCCGACTCGCTGCAGCAGAAGCTCGCCATTCTGCGCACCCCGATTCCCTCGGAGTTCCTGGCTATGGCACCGTACATCGCGACCATCGTTCTGGTCGCCGGCCTCATCGGCAAGGCGCGGCCGCCGGCCGCCGACGGCCAGCCCTACGTCAAGGAGTGAGGCGCCCCGGCAGCCAAGGCGACCCCCGGGGAATTGGTGGATCATGACAAAACGGGCGAGACCTCGCGCGGTCGCGCACGACCGGACGAAGAGCCTTAACAGGCGGGACGGTGGCCTGTCCCCGCCGTGCGGCGATTACGCGGCCGGTCCATGCATGGCGAGCTGACATATCCGGTTCTCATCGGCGACATCGGCGGCACCAATGCGCGCTTCGCCATGATCCATGATCCACGCGAGCCGATGGAGCGGTTTGCCGACGTTCGCACCGCCGACCACACAACCCTCAGCGCCGCGATTGGTGTGGCAGCGGCCGACGTTGCCGACCGCCCGATGTCAGCCGTGGTCGCCCTGGCGGGCCCGGTCACCGGCGACAAGATCGATCTGACCAACGCCCACTGGGTGGTGGAACCGCGCCTGGCGATCGAACGCCTGGGCCTGGAGCGCATGGTGGTGCTCAACGATTTCGAGGCGCAATCGCTGTCGCTGCCGACCCTGACCAGCGATGACGTGATCCCGATCGGCGAGGCAGTGCCGCGCGCGGCGACCAAGGTCGTGCTCGGCCCGGGCACCGGCTTGGGGGCGGCGGCCTTGATCAGGGTGCACGATACCTGGGTGCCGGTTCCCGGCGAGGGCGGTCACGTCGATCTCGGGCCGGTTTCGCACCGTGACTTCGAAATCTGGCCGCATATCGAGCGCCGCGACGGCCGGATCAGCGCCGAGACCATTCTCAGCGGCAGCGGCATGGTCCGGGTCTACGCCGCGGTGTGTGCGGCCGACGGCGCCGCGGCCGTGTACGACTCGCCCGAGGCGATCGCCACGGCGGGGCTTGAGCAGCGCGACCAAGCCGCCGTCGCCACGCTTGAACTGTTCACCACCTATCTCGGCCGGATCGCCGGGGATCTGGCCATGGTGTTCATGGCCCGCGGCGGTGTTTATCTCGCCGGCGGCATTCCGGCCAGAATCGCGCCGGCGCTTGCCGCCGGGGCCTTCCGCCGCGCCTTCACCGCCAAGGCGCCCCATCACGATCTCCTGGAAACCATCGCCACTGTGGTGGTGTCCACACGCGATGCCGCATTGGCCGGCATAGAGGCGTTTGTTCGGCGGCCCGACAGTTTTGTTCTTCAACTGGCCGAGCGAACCTGGACGCGGTAGCGTCCACTGCTCGCGCCCGCTGGTGATAAAATCGGCATCTGGGCAAGGTCGCGTGGAACCGGAACAGCCGTGTCGAGGCGTTTTTCGGCCTTGAGGATGCGCGGTACTGATGTGTTGTCCGGGGATGCTAAATTGAAATGATTCGATAAAAATTTATACAATTTTTCGACATTCTATTTAAGAATTTCTAATCGGATAATTTTAATCAATATAAATATTTGTTTGAGCCTATTGGCGCAATCGAACAAGAGAACTCGTCGCCTCGGCTCGAACGATGATGAAGAGCGAGAGGCGAGCCTGACGCCTCAACGACGGCTGAGAAGAAAAAGGCAACTGGAGCACAACTCATGAATCAGCCGAGATCAAAACGGCGCCTGGGTGACCGTTTTCGGCGTGATCGGTCGGGCACGACGGCGGTTGAGTTTGGCCTGGTCGCTTTGCCCTTCATCGCCTCGCTGTTCGCGATTCTGGAAACCGCATTGGTCATGTTCGCCGATCAGACGCTGGAGACCGCAACCAATGATGCCGCCCGTTTGATCCGAACCGGCCAGGCCCAGCAGCAAGGGTTCTCGGCGACCAAATTTCGCGATGAGATCTGCTCCACAGGCTATTCTCTATTCGACTGCGGCAGCCTCAAGGTCGATGTCAAGAGATACCCGACTTTCGGTTCTGTCGACCTGTCGAGTCCGCTGGATGGGAACGGCAATATCGACATGAACCTCGACTACAAACCGGGCAATGGCGGTGACATCGTTGTCGTCAGGGCCTTCTACGAATGGCCGGTGTTCGTGCGGCTGCTGGGGCATGACCTAACGAACATGTCCGGCGGAAAACGCTTGCTCGTCGCCACGACGGCTTTCCGCAATGAGCCGTTCCCATGGTGAGGTCGATGAACAGACGACCGTTCGCGTCAGTGCGGCTCCCGCAAAGGTTCGCCAAGGACCGAAGCGGCGTTTCAGCGCTTGAGTTCGCGCTCATCCTGCCGCTGATGCTGGCGCTCTACTTCGGCGGGATTGAGCTCGGTGATGCTTTCTCCATCAAACGCAAAGTGACACTCGTCACGAGTTCCTTGAGCGACCTCGTGACACAGTCCAAAGCGATTAGCGACGCCGATATGAGAAATATCCTGGATGCGGCGCAATCGATTATGACGCCCTATCCATCAAATCTTCTACGGATGAAGGTCACCGGCATCGCGATCGACGACAAGGGTGTTGGATGGGTCGCCTGGAGCGATGCTCGAAACGATACGCCCCACGCCAAGGACAGTCGGATCGGCGTCCCATCTTCGTTGCGCATCCAGAACAGTTTTTTGGTGACGGCCGAAATCGGCTACACGTACACGCCGACGATTGCGTACAAACTGACCGGAAGCTTCCAACTTGAGGATCAGTTCTTTGTGCGCCCCCGCAGAAGCGCCGAGGTCGACCGCATCAGCCGCTGATCCTGAAAAGACACCGGCCGCGATGACGGAATGCGGTCGCCAATGCTGCCGTCGATCGATCGGATGCCACCATCGCCTTGCCTGCTCGAAGCCGCAACCGCACGGTGGGCGACATCCAGCCCGGCTATTTCGAGAGCCCCGATGAGCCGGCTGGTGACGGCGTGCATCACCAACGCGGCTGGCACGAGGCCGGAGCCGATCACATAGCGTCCATCATCGCCTGCTTGGTCGGTCCCGACGACGACACCAGAACATCAATCAGGACCGCCACCGGCCGGCTCGGCGCAACGGCGTCACTGTCCGGCCGTGCGTCAAAGACCACCCACCGGCAATGACGCAAAGACCGATCTCCATTCCGGCTCCAGGGCAAGCTCGTCCGGTGGGATGCGCTTCGGCGACTGTAGGGGATGTGGCGGGAGAATAACCCCGAGCCGCGGGGTCATTGTCGACGACCAGCCGTCAGGCGGGTTTGACTTCCGAGGCGCCGCAGATCTTACCGTCCGGAACGTTGACGCGCTTGACGCATTCATCAAATTGGACGTCATCAATGGTCCATCGAAGCCGGATGGAGCTGTTCTCGATCTTTGTTGGATCGATCTGTCGCGACAGATACCTTTTTGATACGAACGACATGACCTATTTCACGATGTTGATGTTGCAACAAACAAAAGAAATAGAAATTCATTCAAATTTTCGAAAAGAATTTAGTAAAATGGAAAAAATTTTCGCCTCTATTGTCGAGAGCGACCGGTGCCCGTCGTTCGGAAACGAGGCTTCGACATGATCTTCCGTTTGAGGACATACGCGCTTTCGATCATTGCCGTCCTGATGTTTGGCGACATTGCGCACGCTGAACAATGGCAGGTCGTGCAAACAAACGGCGAAATCTGGATCACCACTGAAACAGTGCAGCCGGTTTCGCTCGGTTCGGTTTCGGAATTGCCCGACGGCTCAACACTGATTACCGGCGAGCACGGGCGGGTCATGCTGATGCGCGGCGAACGATCGATGATAATCGGCCCGAACTCGGTGGTGATGGTTCCCCCGGAAATCATGGGCCGCACGACGGTTATTCAGCGTATCGGCGAGATCCTCTTCGACATCGACAAACGCAGCGTCAAACACTTTGCAGTCGAAACGCCCTATCTGGCCGCGGTTGTCAAAGGCACCAATTTCACAGTGCTGGTAGAGCCGACGGACGCGGTCGTAAGCGTCAATAAAGGTCGGGTTGAAGTCAAAAGCATCCTCACCGGCGAGACTGTTGAAATCGGCCGCGGTCAGATTGCGGCCGTCCGCGGACTAGGGGCGAAACTAACGGTCACCGGGTCGAGGGCTGGATCTGTTGAGGTTTGGCCGGGCGAGGCCCGCGCTCCGATCGTTCGTCCTTTGCCAAACAATAAGCTTACGGCCCTCCAGGGGGTGTGGTTCGAGTTGGACGCGGCAAAAAAAGGGGCAAGATCGTCGACGACCGAGACGGCAGCGTTCTCTTTGCCATGTTCATCGGGATTGCCGCTGGTCTTCTGCTTGGTCTCGGGCTCGGTTACTTCAATGGCCGATTTCGTTGAAGATGATCAATGGTCGCCGACCAGGGTTGAACCGACGAAGCGCTTTGGCTGCGGTGGACCACGGCAATGCGGCTTGATTTTCCAACATTGATGAGTGCCGGCAGCTTCATTGCTGCAACAGAGGAGGCTGTCCTATTGCTGGTCCGGTGGCGGAACCGGGCGGCCCAGAAGCTGTTGGGCCGGCGCCAGAGCGAGATTGGCAAAGCATCGCCGGCCGTTGTCGCTTGATGCGGCCCGGCCAGGCGCACTGGCATGCAGCGGATGAAACCACTCGCTTTGTACGTAACGCGACTGCGCCCGGAGCAGTGCCGCGCCCTGCGGTCGACCTAAACTCCGATAAGAAGAGAACCATTCATGCTCCGCCGCGCCATGTCAGCTGCCATCATGATTTCAGTTGCCCTTATGGCCGATTTGAGTGGGCTGACGCGCCACGCGGACAACTGGTTCACCGGAATTCGCATGGCGAGCCAGGCGAGGGCGCCAAGCGGCGAGACCGTCCTGGTGGATATCGATGCCAAGAGCATCGAGGCCATGGGAAGTTGGCCGTGGCCGCGGCGCGTCCATGCAGAACTGATCGACCGGCTCGTCGCGTTGGATGCCGCTGAAATTGCATTTGACGTGGACTTCAGCGCCCCTTCGAACGCCGACGATGACGCCGCTCTGGAAGCCGCCCTGGGGCGAGCCGGCGGGTCGGTGATCCTGGCCGTGTTCCGGCAGTGGCGGACCGCAGACGCTGATGATGGTGATGTCCTCAACCAACCACTGGATCGCTTCGCAAAGAATGCGTGGACGGCGAGCGTCAACGCTCGCCAGGACAGCGACGGCGTGGTCAGGCGCTACCCTTATGGCGCGGTCGTCGACGACCTGACCGTGCCCTCGATTCCGGTCATGTTGGCCGGAGGCCAGGCCGATGGAGATAACAACTTCATCATCGACTTCGGCATCGACGCCGGCGCCATCGACCGTTTTTCGGTGATTGATGTGCTGCGCGGGAACGTGGCGAGGGACGGCATTGCAGGCAAGAAGGTGATCGTCGGCGCCCAGGCAGCCGAACTAAGGGACTTCTTCAATGTCCCCGGGGGTAGGGTTGTTTCCGGTTCGCTGCTTCAGGCGCTGGCCGCGGAGACACTCCTGCAGGGTCGCGCGCTGCACGAGACCAGCACTGCCACGACCGTAGCAGGGCTGTTGCTCCTTGCGCTGCTCGCGTTTCTGATCGGACGCATTCATTGGCTGGCGTCGGTCGCCGCGGTGGCGCTGGCCTCCGTCTCCGTCGAGATTGCCGCGGCACTCACCCAATCAATCGTCCCGATCGTTATCACCACGGCGGCCTGGCATCTGGCCCTGTTGACGCTGGGGCTGGCCGTTCTGGTTTATGAGATCGACTTCCGCCGGCTCATGCATCTTGTCTGGCACGCCCGCGCCAAGAACGCCGAGACGATGCTGAGTCAAGTCGTCGCCGACAACTTTGCCGGTATTGTCGTCATCAATAGCGAAGGACGTATTTCAGCGGTGAGCAGGGCAGCAGCTCAGATGCTTGGATTCCAAAATGACCCGACCGGGATGTCCGCGGCCGATTTTCTACCGCCCGTGTTGATGGGCAAGATCGAGAGTGCGCTTGGCAAGGCTTCAGTTGGGGATAACGAGCAGACGGCAGGCGAAGTTCTGTTTCACCGTGAAGACGGTGAGATGCGGACCTTCGATTTCGTGGTGACCGTGTCCCAGTTTGGCAGTGAGTCGACGGGGAAAAAACGCCAAACAGAAAGCAAGCGGCTCGCTTGCCTGACGTTTTCCGACGTGACCGACAAGAGGGCCGCCGAGGCGAAAATCGCTCATATGGCGCGGTTCGACACGTTGACCAACCTACCCAACCGAAATCGGTTCGTGGAGCGTCTCGAGTGGGCCCTGGCCCGAGCCAGGAACGACGGCTCCGAGTGCGCCGTGGTTTGCTTCGACCTTGATAATTTCAAAAACATCAACGACACGCTCAGCCACGGCATCGGCGACCGGCTGCTGTGTGCTGTTGCCAAGCGCGCTGCAGACATGCTCCCAGCCGATGGGCTCATAGCCAGGCTCGGCGGGGACGAGTTCGCTGCCGTCTTTGCCGAAAGCAATGCCGGCCAGACCGCTGAGGATTACGCCAGGCGCCTGATCGGTGAAATCAGCGAACCCTTCGAGATCAACAGCCACCGCGTGATCGTTGCCGCCAGCGCGGGTGTTGCGAAGGCTTCGCCACTTGACGCCGGCGTGGACGATCCTCTGAAACGAGCCGATACGGCGCTCTATCGCGCCAAGGCCGAGGGTGGCAATTCGTTCGTGATTTTCGAGCCGAGCATGCTGGAGGCCATCGCCCGGCGCCATCGCCTGGAACTGGAACTTTGGCAGGCATTCGAGGCGAACCAGTTCGAGGTCTGGTACCAGCCGCAGGTCAATTTCTCCAATGGCGATCTGTGCGGCGTTGAGGCCCTTGTTCGATGGCGACACCCTGAGCGTGGTATCGTTTCTCCGGCCGAGTTCATTCCTGTTGCAGAGGCCATCGGTCTGATGGAATCACTGGGGCGATGGGTGCTCGAAACGGCCTGCCTACAAGCCGCCGGTTGGCCGGAACACATCAAACTTGCCGTCAATGTCTCTTCGGCACAGTTCGCTCGCAGCAACATGGTCGCAACCGTCTCTGACGCACTTGGTCGGTCAAATCTGTCGCCCTCGCGCCTTGATCTGGAGATCACCGAGTCCCTGTTCATGCAGCCTATCGAATCGGTCCACTCCGCATTGTCGCAAATTCGCGCGTTCGGCGTCGGCATTGCGCTTGACGATTTCGGAACCGGTTACTCCTCACTCAGCTACATTCACAAATTCCCCATCGACAAGATCAAGATCGACCAATCGTTCGTGGCAGGACTGCCCAATGACGATGACTCACTGGCAATCGTGCGGGCGGTCGCTGCGCTGTCGTCCAATCTCGGCATCAGGCTGAATGCCGAGGGGATCGAAAATATCGAACAGGCAAACTCGCTAAGACTTCTCGGCGTTGCAGAAGGGCAGGGTTATCTCTACGGGCGCCCCCAGAAACCGTCGGAAATCGGTCATCTGCTGGCCTCGGGATCACTGATCCACGACGGACACGCCAAGACCGTCGCCTAACAGCGCCGGCGCTGAAGTCCGGGCGAGGTTGGCCGAGGCGTCCGCCCGCCCATGGGCCACTCGCGCAGCGGGCGCTCCACTAGGATCGACGCCGTGACCGATGGCGAATGCCGCCTCATCACCTTCCTGTTGCGGGCGGACAAGTGGCTGATTGAACAGCCGGAAGTCTCCCGGTGTGCAAATGTCGCCAGTCCCGATCGCCGAGGCCGACAAGGGCTGACGGGAGCGCGATCCGCCAGCCAAAATCAAGGAGCTCGGCGTTATGCCGGGCATTTCCGCCCAACCAGCCGGCATTGGGAGAACTGCTCCTCGCCATCCCTCCACCCAAGTTGGCTGCTGCAACATTTGCGAACAGGATCGCGCGCATCATTTGAGACATCAAGGCTGGCGAGTTCTACCGCGAAACAGCCTGATCATGTCCCAAGTCGCTACAGCGCAATTTTGGAAGGCGCACAAAGGTCGAGAACCGTGCCTTTGGGGAGACTCGGTCAACGGACCTCGGAATACTTACTTTTGATTGCCATTGCGATCCGCGTCATAAGCCGACAACAATCGACCGCGCCCAGAGAGCCATCGGGCAAGCTCCTGCCGATCAAGCGCCGTCCACACATGATCCAGTCGCGTTGAGACCGTTGAACGGCCACCACCAGCGAGCCTAGAAATCACTACCGCACGAGGCGCGCATACTCAGTGAACTGTAGCGTAAGATCCTCGAACACCGTCGCCAGTTCCTCGTTGGTTTGCGGGCGAAAATAGTAGTCCGAGCCGGATGAACATTTTTGCAACATCTTCTGGGTGCCACCGTTGATGCTCTTTCCGAAGGCGATCGTGATCATAATGATCTCGCGGGCTTTGATGCCCTCACAAATGTCTTCGGTGTTGCGGTTGGCCTGCGCAATATTGAAGCTGGCGCCCGGCCCAAATCCGCCCACGGTCTGCGCGCCGTCGCTCAGCAAAACGACCGCTTTGAACGAGTCTCCGTCGCTGTAGTTCCCACCCTCGCTGAACGGGGCGTTCGGCGATACCAAATGCCATGCATATTCGAGCGCCAATGCGATGTTGGTCATCCGCAAAGGGCTCATGGCAGACAGTTGACTCTTGAGCAATAAATCGTCGGTCGTCAGCGGCAGGACGAGAAGACGTCGCTTTCGGTACTCCTCGCACTGGGCATCGGCGGAGGCAAAGTCGCTCAGGCGCGCTTCACCCTTTTGGCCTTGCACTTCACTGCGTGAGTATCTTCGCTCGCACCGGTCGGCGGTGAAGCCGCCGCCGCCGTCGTCGCTGTCACTGTCGTCGTCACCATCGCCGCCGGCGCTATATTCGGTATCGTTGCCGTTGCAGCCCACCTCCGCGATGGTGCCGTTGGGTCCCGTACCGGACGGCACACTGCCCGCTTGACGATAGGCGGCGGGCATCCCTGGCGCCGGCCATTTGGTATCCTGGTCCGCCGGGACGGGCGTCGTTTCTTGGGTTGCGTGGGGATACCTGCGGCTGTCGAGGCACGCCCTGACTTCATAACCATATTTGTCCGGGTGCACGCCGCGGATGAACGTGGTGGTCATGTCGGCGTAGACGAAATCGGAAAAAGGCACGAGGCCGATCTCCACGTTGTCGCCAGTATCGGCTGCCATCAATGTATCGATAAGCCAGATCGCCGAGTCGCGCATGGCTTGGTACTTGCCATCCCGGTTCATCGATCCGGAATAGTCGAGTGCCAGCGCGATCTCCACTTTAACCGGATTGCGGACGATTGCCTCTGCATGCGCGTTGACGTCCGTCGTGTCGAGGCCCAGAATCCCACCAAAGAAAAGACTAACCGTCTCTCGCGCATCAACGATCACTTTGTCAGGCTCGATCGCAACGGTGACGCTGGCAGGCGACTGCGGCGCATTGGCGGCAAAAAACACTTCCGCGGCTGCCACCCGCTCCGCGGGCTTCGTCGTGACCAGCGAAGCACCGGCCAGCGCTCCGGCGTCAGCCGCGCCCTGGATCGTCGTCCGCACTGCCGTCACATGAGCCAAATCAATCGCAACGCCCGTCGCCACCAGCAACGGGATGAGCGCAATTGAAAAGATCACCGCGACACCGCCGGAGGTGTCGCGGGCCAACGGGCGGAGCGAGTTTTCTAGCTTTCCCATGAGTCGTATTCCCTGATACGCATCTGCTCTTTAGCGACGACTGTCATTGGTTCCAACAAGTTCGTTCTATTTGTTTAAACTCGCGTTAAATCTCGTCGTGAGTACATATAATATCTATGCTCTATATATGTAGAATTTTATGAAAATTTTCTCGAATAACCTCGCTTGAGTATCTTCCATGATCTGGGATGTTGCATATGTTCCTTTGGAAACGTCGACATATATCCATAAAGATTGAGGATAAGATTACCGCGTCCTTAATCGATTTCCGCACCGCGAGGAAATCCATCTACAAATGCATCCGTGGAGAGGCGCTACACGACGGGAACAATGAAAATCCTCTTCGGGACGCGACATGAGGGCGGTACGGCGGCGGTCGAAATGGGCCTGCTGGCTCCCATTTTTGGGCGGTCATGCTGGCGGCCGTGGACTACGGAAGCGTTGTCTACATTCAGCACACAATGAACACCGTTGCGAACGACGTATCGCGAAGCTTGGCCCTCGGCCACATGACGGCCAGCAAGGCGCGAGCGCCGAAGCCAAGTTTTGAATTAAACTTAGACATTCTCTCAACCTGACCGTGGTTTGATCATGCCCCGCGGGGCTCTCCGGCTCCGATCAGGATCGTTTGTCAACGTCGGAGCAAAATTAGTCCACCCGGGCGGAGCAAAACTAGTCCACTTAACGTTATGCGGTACGCGGTGTTGGGGGGTTGTCCCGGTAGTCCATAGGAGGGACCCGCGCTGCTTCGTGTAGCGCTTGCGTTACGCGGAGCGAAGCAGCGTGGGAGGTTCCTGTGGACCCACCGGGTCAACCATTGCACCGGCGGTTAAGCAGGTATTTTTGGGGATTTGCGCCGTTTTTGGCTTTGGTTGAGACGATAGCTCTCGCCGTTCATTTCCAGGATATGGACATGGTGGGTGAGGCGGTCCAGCAAAGCCCCGGTCAGGCGTTCCGAGCCGAATATCTCCGTCCACTCATCGAACGGCAAGTTGGAGGTCACCAGGATCGAGCCCCGCTCGTAGCGCTGGCTGAAGACTTCGAACAGCAGCTCGGCGCCGGTCTTCGAGAGCGGCACGAAGCCGAGTTCGTCGATGATCAGAAGGTGATACTTTGCCAGTTGCTTCTGCAGGCGCAACAGGCGTTTTTCATCCCTGGCCTCCATCAGTTCATGAACCAGGGCAGCGGCCGTGAGGAAGCCGGCGGAGAGCCCCTTTTGGCAGGCCGCCAGACCGAGACCGAGGGCGATATGGGTCTTGCCGGTTCCGCTGTTGCCGAGCGCGATGATATTCTCACGACGCTCGACGTATTCGCATCGCGCCAACTCCAGAACCAGCATCTTGTTGAGCGATGCGATGGCCTTGAAGTCGAAGCTGTCGAGGCTTTTGACGGCGGGGAACCTGGCCTGTCTGATCCGCCGCTCGACCATGCGGCGCTCACGGTCGATCAGTTCCAACTCGGTCAGACGGACAAGATACCGCACATGGTCGGCGCCCTCGGTGGCGCATTGGCGGGCCAGCTTGTCGTATTCGCGCAGGAACGTCGGCAGTTTCAGGGTCTTGAGGTGATGGGCCAGCAACACTTGCGGCGTATCGGTCATGACGCGCCTCCACCCAACAAGCTCATATAACTGGCGGCGGCCGTGGTCGCCACGTTGGCCCGAGGCAGGTAGGGATAGATATCCAGGTCGAGTTTGGGCGGGCGTCGCTCGATACGGCACAGCACAAGGTGTTTGACGGCGTCGTAGCCGATCGCACCCAGGCGCAGGGCGTCCTTCACCGCGCCGTGAAGCACCTCGAGATCGAAGGTCTCCACAAGCCGAAGGACCTGGACGTATTCCCGCTTGCCGGCCTTGCCCATGCGCGCCTCCAGGAGACGGCGCAGGGTTGGGAAGGCATCAGGCAGTTCCCATCCGGCTAGCGGCGCGGCCTGATCCAGGGCACCGATCTTGTGCTCCAGCAAAGGCAGGTAGTGGATCGGATCGAAGACCATATCTTCCCGGTCGTAGGAACGGGGGTGCCGGGCAATGATCCCGGCGCCGCAACCGATAACCACCTCGTGGACATAGCCACGGATCCAGACTTCCTGATGGCCGTAGGCGACGGGCACGGAATAGTCATTCGTCCGGTAGCGCACCAGGGACAGCGAGTTGACCCGCGTGCCCTGCTTGTCGCACGCGTCGAACGGTGCCGGCAGTGGCCTCTTCAACGCTTCGCGGTCACGCACAAACCGTTCGCCGATGCTCTCGCGGTGGCCGCGCAGGACGTTGCCTTGCCGGTTGCGCACGGACCTTCGGCCGCAAGCCGTTTGGCGACCCTGTCGGCGCCGCGCTTGGTGCGCCACGATGATGCGTTTTCCGGTATGGATGCGTATCAGGTCGGCAACGGCGCCGATCTTACGCTCCTGCGGCAGATGCAACACGCTCTGCCGATCCGGTCGGCGGTCGCCGCCGCCGAGCGACCGGCTGGCGGCATGTGCTCTTCCAGTGGCCATTGAAGGCGATCCCAGCTCGCGAATGGTGGGAAAACAGCGGCGTCATGAAGTTCCGCCGGGCATAGCCGACCACCCCCTCCACATTGCCTTTGTCGTTACCCTTGCCGGGACGGCCGTAGCGGTCCTCGAAGAGGTAATGGGACTGCAGCCCGCTGAACGCCCGCGTTCGTTGCCGCGTGCCATCTGACAAGATGCGCGACACCAGACACTTGTCGTTGTCGTAAAGAATCGATTGGGGAACGCCGCCGAAAAAAACAAAGGCTCTGTTGTGCCCGTCCAGCCAGGCCTCCGTCGTCGCCGCCGGGTAGGCCGCAACGAAGCAGGCATCGCTGTGGGGAAGTGTCATGACGAAAAAATGCGCCCGATACTTGACGCCGGCGATGATCGCATCCGCCTCGCCAAAGTCCGCTTGAGCATGGCCCGGAGGATGTGACAACGGCACAAACATCTCACGCCGACGAAGGCGCCGTTCCCGAACGTAATCCTTCACGATGGTCTCTTTGCCCGTGAAGCCATGTTCGTCGCGAAGGCGCTCGAATATACGCTTCGCCGTGTGGTGCTGCTTACGGTGAACCGGTCGGTCCTCCTCCAGAATACGGTCGATGATATCCGTGAAGGGGGCCAGTTTCATGGCGTTTCGGTGGCTGGCGTCGCCAATATCCCGGCGGTTCCGAATGCCGCAGCATCTTCCTCACCGTCTCGCGCGCAATGCCAAACCGACTTGCCGCCTCTCGCTGGCTCAGACCATCAACATGGCAGGCCAGCCGAACGCGCAGATATAGGTCCACGGTGTACATCCTCCCGCCTTCCATCTCAAAAAAGATCGAAGACTACAGGTGGCAGAGTTTTACTCCGCCCGCGGCTGGGAAATCCCGCCGCTTCCGTGGACTAATTTGTCACCGCCGTTCTCACATCGACATAACCAGATGCACGGCGAGCGCTGAGTCCCTGTCGCCGGCCGGCCTTACAGCACCGCGCCCGGCTATTCCGCCGCGTCCGCCGGCCAGACAGCCGCCGCTCCAGCCTGCTCGCGGAGAGTCGCAAAGTCCTTCTCGGGCCAGAATTGGGCGACCCAGGCGGCGTAGGCCTGGACCTTGGCCGGATCAAGATTGAGCGAGGGCTTGATCAGGTCGATCTCATCCTGCTCCTCTATCGGCACCTGAAGGCAGTCGGTGAGCCGGTTGATCATGTTGAACATCGCGGTGACCATGGTGAGTTCGACAATCTCCTCCTCGGAGAACAGCCGCTTCATGACGGCGTACAGATCGTCATCCTTGCCCGCTTTGTTGACCGTCACCGACTCCGCCCACTGGACGGCGACCTTCTCCGCCTCCGACAGGGTCGTCGATTGCAGATAGTCGTCGGAGCTGATCTCGATGATCTCTTCATGGGTGATGCCGGCGGCCTGGCCGAGCGCGGTGTTGTGCGCATAGCAATAGCGGCAGCCGTTCACATGGCTGGTCTTGATGACCACCAGTTCCTTGGTCCGTCCCGGCAGGCGGGATCCCGGCCATTGGCGTTGGACGGCGGCATTGAAGGGCAGCAGCAACATCGCCAACCACGGGGCATGTGAGATGGTGCGGTAGAAGTTCGGAACCCGGCCAAGGAGCTGCGTTACGGCGTCGTAGAAGTGCTCCAGGTCGCCGGAGATATTCTCCCGCTCGATTTTCGGCAGTCGCTGCATCTCATTTCCCCTGTCGATCCGGAACCGGGCCCGGCGGTGCAGATAGGCGGGCAGGTATACCCATAAGCGCCGCCTGTTGCATGAATTGAGTGCCGATCATGGTCGTCCCACCCACCGGACTTAATCATTGATCACGGTGATGCGCCGGCGGTCGCGCTTTTTTGTGGCCTGAGGGGCCGTCACGGCTTGGCGGCGGAGGTCAAAACCGCGGGCCAGGCCAGCTCGATCACATCGCCCTTTCTGTATTCCTCCGCGCCATCGATGATCGCGCGATGGATCTCGTCGAGCGCTTCCGGCGCCTGGCGTTCCAACAACTTCGCAGTTCGAACGGTGCCGCTGTAGATCAGATCGAGGCACTCCCGACCTGTGCGTCCTCGCCAGACCGGCTCGATGGTCCGCACATCGATGTCGGTAAAACCGGCGCCCGCGAGAACGGTTCGACATTCGTCCGGGTCGCTGAAGCGAAACATGGGGGGCGAGGGCGGCAGAGGTATGTCAACGTCGCCAAACTTCCGTATGGCGGCCAGGACGATGGCGAAGAACTCGTGCTTCTCAGGCGTATCCCAAACGGTGAAAGCATACCGGCCCTTGGGCCGAAGCACGCGGCCGGCCTCGGTGATGGCTTTCTCGGGATCGGGCATGTGCAGCAATCCAAACAGGCAGATCACGGCATCGAAACTTGCCGCGGAGAAGGGAAGGTTCTGGCCGTCGCCCTCGCGAAAATCGACATCCCGATAGTTTCTGGAGGCCAGCTCGACCATGGACGCGGCGAAATCCAGACCAATCGTGGTGGCGCCACGCGACACCGCACCTCCAGCGCCGTAGCCGGGGCCGCTGGCAACATCCAAAACCCGTTTGCCGCGATCAACCGCGGCAGCGTCGAGAAGGGGCTCGACGGCCTGGCCGGTCACGCCTCCCACGACCCTGTCATAGCCCTCGGCCTTCGCCTGCCATCCGGAATGTTCCAATTCGCCGAAGGTGGGCGAACCCGAAATTTTCTCAACCATTGTCCCCCTCCCGGGCAAAGACCGCGTGCCACCGCGCTGCAAGTGATGCCCCGACGCTACACCGGCCAGCCCGTCAACGGGACCGCGCCAGATCAAACTCGCCCGGTTATGATCTCCCGCTGGCCCCGAGTGGATTTCCGGAAAAACCCATGCAAGTGAGCCGCATCAACAGGCCGGACACAAGACCGCTCCTGACCTGCAACCACGCTTCAGAAAGTCCTTGCAACGCGGGAGCCATCCACACAGGACGACACCTGGCAGTATCGAAGCGGTGGCCCGTGCTCCGCCGGTGCCCTAGCCGATTGCGGCGACCGCGCGTTTGGCCATGACCCGCACCAGATTGGCGCGATAGTCGGCCGATCCGTGAATGTCGGCGAGCATGCCGGCGGGGTCGATCTCGACCGCCTCGAGGGCGGCTGGATCGAATTTCGCGCTCAGCGCCTGCTCGATCGCCGCGGCCCGGTAGGCGCCCTCATTGCCGGCGCCGGTGACCCCGGTGCGAACCTTCGTCTCGCCAAAACGGGCGAGGAACACTCCGGCCATGGCATAGCGCGAGGCGGGATTGGGAAACTTCCGATAGGCAGCCCGTGCCGGCACCGGAAACGCCACCTGGACCACCACTTCGCCGTCGTCGAGCGTGGTTTCGAACAGGCCGGTGAAAAACTCCTCCGCCGCGATCTCACGCCGGTCGGTATGGATGGTCGCGCCGAGCGCCAAGAGGGCAGCGGGATAGTCGGCCGCCGGATCGTTGTTGGCCAGCGACCCGCCCAGGGTTCCCATCTGCCTGACGGCAGGATCGCCGATCCCACCGGCAAGTGCCGCCAGCGCGGGAATCGACTGGCGCACCTCGGCCGATATATGGACCTCGGCATGGGTGGCGCCGGCGCCGATCACGACCGTGCCGTTGCCTCTCGAGACGCCCTGCAGCTCCTCCAGCCGGGCGATATCGATCACATCGCTGGGCGCGGCCAGCCGCTGCTTCATCACCGGGATCAGGGTCTGGCCGCCGGCGAGATAGCGCCCGTCATCGGCCTCGGCGAACAGCGCGCTCGCCTCGGCCAGGGTGGCGGGACGGTGGTAGCGGGTCTCGTGCATGCCGGGGCCTTCCCTACCGCGCCATCGCAACCGCGCCGGCGGCAATCGCCTTGACGATGTTGTGGTAGCCAGTGCAGCGGCAGAAATTGCCTTCCAGATCGGCACGAATGGTCGTCTCGTCCACCTCGGAGCCATGGCGGCGCACGATGTCGATGGCGCTGATGATCATGCCCGGGGTGCAGAACCCGCATTGCAGGCCGTGATGCTCGTGAAACGCCTGCTGCATGGGATGCAGCTTGTCGGGCGAGGCCAGTCCTTCGATGGTGGTGATCGCGGCACCCTCGGCCTGGCGCGCCAGCATGGTGCAGGACTTGACCGCCGCACCGTCGAAGAGAACCAGACAGGCGCCGCATTGCGAGGTGTCGCAGCCGATATGGGTGCCGGTCAGGCCGAGCCGCTCGCGCAACATCTCGACCAGCAGCGTGCTATCCTCGACATCGGCCGACACTTCCCGGCCATTGACCGTCATCCTGACGTTGGCCACCAACCCCTCCCCGTTCAAGTCGACAGCCTGATCAGCAGCACCAGGGCGATCAGCGCCAGCAGCGCCCACATGATCGGGCCGCCGAGGAAGCCCCTGGCGGCGGCCTTTTCGGTCGCCTCCTCGACATCGTGGGCGGCTTCGGTAACGCGGTGGGCCGCATCCCCGACCGCGTGTTCAACCGCCTGCTCCGCCCGTGCCAGCGGCCCCTCGCCAACCTTCTCGGCAAAGGCCTTGAAAAACTTGTCGGCCATGTCCCTGGCGACCGAGTCGATGAGCCGGGCGCCGAGCTGGGCGATTTTGCCACCGACCTGGCCGCGCGCCGAATAGCTGAGCACGGTCTCGTCGCCCTCCTCCGTCAGGGTCACGTCGGCGACGCCTTTGGCGAATCCGGCCGCGGCGCCGCGCCCTTCGCCGGTGATCGTGTAACCGTTGGGCGCATGAATATTGGAGAGCTTGACCGTGCCCGACATGGTCGCCTTGACCGGTCCGATCTTGACCGCAACCTTGGCCGCCAGATCGGTGTCGGACTGCTTCTCAAGCGACTTGCATCCCGGGATGCTGGCCTTGAGAATCTCGGGGTCGTTGAGCGCCGCCCAGACCCGATCGCGCGGCGCGGTGATGCGGTACTGACCCGACAATTCCATGATTCGAAATCCTCCGGAGAATGGCCGCAGGTCAGACGCTGCCGCGCTTGGGTTGAACCGGGAGCGGCCGGATGCCCCTGGACCGGGCGAGGATCGGCCGTTCCGCCGCGCCTATGTTGGCACAGCCTCCAGCGCGGCGGCAAGCCTTCGTTGGCTTTCCCAATGGGCACGTCTAGAACACCAGACCATGCCCAGTTTCGACCCCGTGCCCGAGCCTTCCGTCACCAGCCCGTCGCTCATCCGAAAAGCGCCGGTCATGCTCGAAACGGAAGGCTGGAGCGACTACGCCCTGCTGGATTCCGGCCACGGGCGAAAACTTGAGCGCTACGGCCGCTACCGGATCGTGCGCCCCGAGGCCCAGGCC
This sequence comes from uncultured Bauldia sp., assembly GCA_963663975.2. Classification (GTDB taxonomy): domain Bacteria; phylum Pseudomonadota; class Alphaproteobacteria; order Rhizobiales; family Kaistiaceae; genus JANQRX01. Next base: position 1,296,037 of record CAXXRA010000015.1, read on the forward strand.
CTGTGGTCGCCCCGGCGCGGGCGCGACGAATGGGAGGCGGCCGACGCCACTTTTGTCGGAATCGGCGATGACGAGGCCGACGGGCGCTGGCGGTACCGCCGGCCGACCGGCGAAACCTGGCCGATGAGCTATGACGGCGTCGGCTTCCTCGGCCGCTTCACCAATTTCCGCCATGTCGGCGTGTTCCCGGAACAGGTCACACATTGGGACTGGATGACCGCCAAACTGGCCAAGGCGGGAGGGCCGGCAAAGGTCCTCAACCTGTTCGCCTATACCGGAATCGCCTCGCTGCTGGCGGCCCGCGCCGGCGCCCGGGTGACCCATATCGACGCCTCGAAGAAGGCGATCCGATGGGCCCGCGAAAACCAGCGCGTCGCCGGCCTGGAGGACTTGCCGATCCGCTGGATCTGCGAGGACGCCACCAAATTCGTGGCGCGCGAGAACCGCCGCGGCAACACCTATGACGGCATCATCGTCGACCCGCCAAAATTCGGGCGCGGTCCGAAGGGCGAGGTGTGGGATGTATTTTCCGACGTGGCACCCCTGCTTGGCGCCTGCCGGGCGCTGCTCGCCGCGCGTCCGCTGTTCCTGATTCTGACCGCCTATTCGATCCGCTCTTCGTTCTTGGCGCTGCACGAACTCTGCGCCGAATCCCTCGACGGCCTCGGCGGCCGGCTGGAATCGGGCGAGCTGGTGCTGCGCGAAGAGGGCGGCGGCAGATCGTTGTCGACCTCGCTCTTCAGCCGCTGGTCGCCCGATGGCTGAACCACGACTTCGCCCGCCTGACCCCGGTGCGGTCAGACGGATCACCAGCCTCACCAATCCCGTGGTCAAGGGTGTCCGCGGCCTGTGGCTGGCGAAAAACCGTCGCGCCAGCGGCCTCTTCCTGGCCGAGGGGCTGAAGCTGGTGATGGATGCCGTCGAATTCGGCTGGCCGCTGCGCCGGCTGGTCTTCGCCACGGGTCGGGACGGCGGCGAGCACCTCGATGAGCTGGCCTCCGGCTGCCGCAAGGGCGGTGGTGAGGTGCTCGAGGTGAGCGAGGCGGTGTTGGCCAAGATCGCCCGCCGCGACAATCCCCAGACCGTCATCGGCGTGTTCGAACAGCGGTTCCGGCCAGCCGAATCGATCGAGCCCGCCCGCGACAGCACATGGATCGCGCTGGAGGAAGTCCGCGATCCCGGCAATCTCGGCACCATCATCAGAACGGGCGACGCGGTCGGCGCGGCCGGCGTGATCCTGGTGGGCGACACCGTCGATCCCTATTCGGTCGAAACCGTCAGGGCGACGATGGGATCGGTCTTTCATGTGCCGCTGGTGCGCGCCGATCATGCCGGTTTCGCGCAACTGGCCGCAGCCTGGCCGGGATCGATTGTCGGGACCCATCTTGCCGCGGTGGATGATTACCGCCAAACCCTCTATCGCCGCCCGACGCTGCTGGTGATGGGGGCGGAGCGGTCCGGGTTGGGTGAGCCAACGGCAGCGCTGTGCAGCGATCTGGTCAGGATCCCGATGGACGGCGCCGCCGATTCCCTCAATCTGGCGGTCGCCACGGCGCTCATGCTGTTCGAGATTCGCCGTGACGAGCTGAGGCTGCCATGAGCTTGCGCCGGGATGCCGCACCCGACGGTCCGCTCTCGGTGCCGGGCCTGGCCGTGATCGTCGGCGTTACCGTGCTCGATCAGCTCACCAAGCTTGCCGCCGACGCGCTCATCCCGCTCGGCGGACAAATCCGGCTCCTGCCGATCCTCAGCCTCTACCGGGTCGACAACACCGGAATCGCGCTGTCGTTTCTGACCGATTCGGGTGTGGTTCCGATCGTGCTGATGCTGGCGGTCATGACGGTGGTGATCGTCATGTGGCGGCGCGCCGAGGATGGCGGCCGGTTGGCGGCGATCGGCTTCGCGTTGATCCTCGGCGGCGCGGTCGGCAATCTGATCGACCGGGTGCGGCTCGGCCACGTCATCGATTTTCTCTTCCTCCATCTCGGCCCGCGGCCGTTGTTCGTGTTCAACCTCGCCGACGCGGCGTTGACGATCGGCCCGACGCTGCTGGTGGTGCTCTATCTATGGCCGGCGGCCAAAACGCCGGACTGAGGGACAGCGAGGCACTACGGAAGCCATCGGGCGTGAACCGCCCAGGCCGTGTACTCATAAATCATCGCAGCCACTCCGTTCCCGGTCACGACCGGTTTCGGGGGTGTTCCGGACATCGCGGGTCGGCGCTGGCAAGGCAGAAAGGTGCCATGTGTGGACGGCTCCGAGTTGGCAAGGGTTTTCTGAACGATATCGCACGGGCTGGTCGGAGCTGCCATGTGTTCGGCCTGTTGATGCGGCGTCTTCAAATGGCCGCTGGCCATAATGCTCTCCGCGAGATCGGGTCCCGGTCATAAGCACGCGCTCTTTAGGCGCCGTGGCACTTGTGGGTTGTCCCGATCTCATGGGCCGACTGGCTTGGGTGCGTTATCTGTTCACTGCCCTTTCCAACCTCGTTTGCAGGACATCGTCTCCTGCGCGTCTCGATTGCTCCTACGTAGCTACAGGCTGTGGGGCCCGATATTTCTCATTGCGCGCCATCATCGCCCAGGCGATCCGGGCAATCTTGTTGGCCAAGGCGATGGCAGCGACCTTGATTGATCGCCGCTCCATGAGCCGGACCAGCCAGGGGTGGCGGGTGTAGCCTAACTGTTTGGCTCGCTTGATCACGGATAGTGCCCCAACGAATAGTAGTCGCCGCAGGTAGCGATTGCCCGCCTTCGAGATCGAGCCGAGACGCTCCTTGCCGCCGGTGGAGGATTGCTTTGGCACCAGCCCGATCCAGGCACTCAGATCACGCCCTGAACGGAAGACGTGGGGATCGGGGATGCTGGCAACAAGGGCCGTAGCGATGAGCGGGCCAACACCGGGAATGGCTTCAAGGCGCTTGCTGGTCTTGCTGCTCCGGTGGGAGACGAGAATGCGCCGATCCGCATCTCGGATCTGCCGCTTCACCAGCTCAAGCTGTGCCGCCAGGGCCATCAGGCAGTCGCGTGCTGCCGATGGAAGGCGGTCATCCTCCCCCTTGGCGATGAGAGCCAGCAATTGCTCAACACCATGGCGCCCGACACCGGCAACAATACCGAACTCGGCCAGGTGGGCGCGGATTGCGTTGATCAGTGTCGTGCGCTGGCGAACGAACAAGTGCCGGGTCCGGTGAAGCATCAAGACCGATTGCTGCTCGGGGGTCTTGATCGGCACGAAGCGCATGGTCGGGCGTTGGACCGCCTCGCAGATGGCTTCAGCATCAGCCGCATCGTTCTTGTTCCGCTTCACGTAGGGCTTCACATAGCGTGGCGGCATCATCCGCACCTCATGGCCCAGTTGCTCAAGCTCCCGCGCCCAGTGGTGTGACGTTGCACACGCCTCCATCCCTACCAGGCAGCGCGGCAACTTCTCAAAGAACGGCAGAACAGACCGGCGTCTCAATTGCCGGCGGACCACAGGCTCACCTGTTGCATCGATGCCGTGGACCTGGAAAACACTCTTCGCCAGATCAATTCCGATGGTGGTAACGTCTTTCATGGATGGCTCCTTCCTCGCGGTTCCTTAAACACCGCACTGTGGCACCTTCAGATGCCGGTGGAGGAGCCGTCCACAGCATCATAAACGGTCATGGCAGCCTCTTACGGCCAGCCCGGCTTACCCCGATAGCGGACCCTGGTGTGACCTACCAATTGATGTCCGTAACTGCGCCCGCGGGGAGGCCCCGATGACCCCGACCAACCCGTTGCGGCGCGGGTCGCCTGAAACTGCGCACCACCAGGCACCTGGGATCGGTGCGCCCGAAAACGCGCTCGTTAGGTCAGCGGCGTCGTTGGCATCTGCACCCGCTTGGACTGGGCACGATCGATGCCCAGCCGGTGTTCGCGGTAAATCACGAACAAGCCGGCAGAGATGACGATTGCGCTTCCCAGCAAGACGGTGCCGGTCGGCCAGGTGCCGAAGACCAGCAGGCTGACGGCCAGCACCCACACCATCGAGGTGTAGTCGAACGGCGCGATCGTCGAGGCGTCGCCGAACCGGAAGCTGGTGACCACCAGCACCTGCCCGATGCCGCCGAAGACGCCGGTGAGGATCAACAATGCCGCATCGCCGACCCCCGGCACCACCCATCCGAGCGACAGCGTCGCCAGCGACACCAGCGCAATGAAGGCCGCGCTGTAGGCAACCACCGTTGCCGCGCTGTCGCTGCGAACCAGAATACGCGCCTGGGTCGCGGCGAGCGCAGCAAACGACGCACCTGCGAGCGCAACCAGCGCGCCGGTGGCGTTGCGTTCAGGACTGGACCCGACCCCGACATAATCCGACAGGATCACCAGGACGCCGATCAGGCCGACGACGACGGCAGACCAGCGGTAGATGCGCACCTTCTCGCCCAGGAGGACGACCGCCAACACAACCGTCAGCAGTGGCATCGCGTAGCCGATGGCGATGGCGTCGGCGATCGGCAACATCGACAACGCGGTGAAACCCGAAAACATGGCCACTGTGCGGGTGGCGGCACGAAACAGGTGCCGCGGCAGTTGGCGCGTGTGAAGGATCGTTGTCAGACTGCCGCGGTAGATGAGCCAAACCAGAACGGGAACCAACTCGAAGAAGCTTCGAAAGAAAACAATTTCACCGACCGGATAGCGATCGCTAAGCAGCTTGACAAACGTCGCCATTGCCGTGAAGGCGAGAGTTGATGCTACTTTTAGGGCGATCCCGACGATTTGTTTCGGGTAGCTGCGGTGGTCCATGTACGTTGGCAAGATCACCACACACCGCAGCCTCCAACAAGGGCGGTCGACGCATGCCGGCCGTGTCCACTCCGCAATCCAATTAGACCGCTGGCTTGGCGTTGCCTCATGACCTAGAGGGTCACGAGCCGCTGTCAGAAAACCGCCATCCGATGTCGCCTATTCCCCCGTGGCCGGGGTGCCAGCGCCGCACGTCCTCCTTCCAGGTGATGGCCAGCGAGCGCACGGTTGTGTTGCGCAGGAACTCGCGCAGCCGTGCCACGCCGGTATTGTAGCGCGAATGCCAGGTCGCGAAGAGCGTGCGGCCGGTCTCCGAGGCTAGGATTTCCAACGCCGCCAGCTCGCTGACGGTGACCGTCGGCGGCTTCTCCAGCAGCACGTGCTTGCCCGCCAGCAGCGCCTGGCGAGCGGCGGCGTAGTGCGCCTCGGGCGGCGTGCACAGGCTAACCGCGTCGAATTCGGGGCCGCCGGCGTACAATTCCGCCGTGGTGGCGAAGCTTGGAACGCGGCCGGATGTCAACCCGCGCCGGCTGACGATCGCCGTCAGCTCGAAATTCGGATCCGCGGCAATAGCGGGCAGGTGCTGGTCGTGGGCGATCTTGCCCAGCCCGACGACGGCGACGCGGAGCGCGCTCAACAAAACGCTCCTCCCTCTGCGCAAGATTGGCGCTGGTGATGTCGTCGAAGCCGTGCGGGCGCTGCTCCGTTCACCGGTTTTCCATTTACCCGCTTCCCCGCCGTCCGCGCGTCAGCCTTTCGACCGCCACCGGCAGCGAGATCACGCCGATCAGCAAGCCGCCGATAAAAATCAACATGACGATGCCGGGAACGTTGAGCAGCCCCAGCCCGAAGGTCACCAGGCCCATCACAAAGGCGGCGATGACGACGCCGAGGATGGTGCCGGAGCCCCCGAGGATGGCGACGCCGCCGAGCACGACCAGCGTTATGATCTCCAGTTCCCAGCCGAAGGCGATGTTTGGGCGGGTGGCGCCGATACGCGACGTCAGCAGGATCGAGGCGACCCCGCTCATCAGGCCGGTGAGCAGAAACAGGCTGAACTTGACCCGCTCCACGCGAATGCCCGAGAAGCGCGCGCCCACCGGATTGTTGCCGATCGCGTACAACCAACGGCCGAAGACGGTGAGATGCAGGACCACCCCGAAGATGACGGCGAGCACCAGGAACAGGACGAACTCGAAAGAGAACACCCACCACACATAGCCCTGGCCGAACCAGGCGAAGCTGTCGGGATAGTTCTTGTAGACGCCGTCGCCGAGCACGACGAGGGCCAGGCCGCGGTAAAGGGTCAACGTGCCGATGGTGATGACGATCGAGGGCAGGCCGAGCCGGGTCACCAGGAATCCGTTGAAGGCGCCGCACATCAATCCGGTCGCAAGCCCGACGACGATCAGAACCGGTGTGCCGGCGCCGATTTCGGCCGCCGCACCCATCGCCGTCGAGGCCAGCGCCAGCATGGCGGCGACGGACAGATCGATCTCCGCGGCAATGATGAGCAAGGCCATGGCAAGGGCGATGATCGCCTTCTCGGTGAAATTGAAGGTGGCGTCGGAAAGATTGTAGGGATTGAGAAAATAGGGCGAGGCGTTGGCATTGAAGACGAAGATGGCCAAGGCGACCAGGAGCAGCAGCACCTCCCAGCGCATCAGCCGTTGACCCAGGGTCGGACGGATCGTCGGCGGAATCGGCCGCGGCTGTCCGTCAAGTACCGCCATGGGATTCCCTCAGGATCAGCCGACCGCCGCGCGTTCCCTGACGCGCGTTGATCACCACCGCGGTGATGATGGCAGCGCCCGAAACGGCGTTTTGCCAGAACGGCGAGATGTGGATGACCGGCAACGCGTTGTTGACGACACCGATGAACAGCGCGCCCAAAATGGCGCCGGGGACGGTGCCGATGCCACCGGCGATGGCGACGCCGCCGATGACGCAGGCGGCCACCACCTGGAGTTCGAAGCCGGCGGCGATTTCGGTGTAGGCGATGGCGAAACGCGAAATCCACAGATAGCCGGCGAGGCCGGCCAGAGTTCCGCAGATGCAAAAGGCGATGAATTGGGTGCGGCCGACATCGAGCCCGGCATAGACCGCCGCGACCGGGTTGCCGCCGACGGCGTGAAACGCCCGCCCCTGGCGCGTGAACCGCATGAACAGATAGACGGCGACGCCAATCGTGATGGCGGTCCACGACAGCAGCGGCAGCCCGAGAAAAACGGTGCGCGGCAAAGCGAGAAATCCCGGCGTCATCTCGTGCGAGTTCACCCATGTGCCGCCGCCGGAAACGATGAAGATCATGCCGCGGTAGATCGCCAGCGTGCCCAACGTCACCACGATCGGCGGAATGCCCACCTTCCAGACAAAAAAGCCGTTGAAAGCGCCGAGGCCGAAGCCGGCGGCGGCGGCAATCAGGGGCAGGAGCAGCACCGGAAATTCGGGGTAGGTGGCGTTGATCATGGCCACGATCATGCCGGTCAGGGCGAGATTGGCGGCCACCGACAGGTCGATGCAGCGCGACAGGATGACGATCATCTGGCCAAGCGCCAGAATGATCAGGATCGAGGTGTCGTTGAAGATCCCGCGCAGATTGGACGGCGCGATATAGGTCGGCCGGATGGCGGTGACGATGATGATCAGCCCGAGGATCACCGTGGCCAGGACCAGGTCGCGATTGCGGGCTAGAAAGCCCATCTAGATGTGAAGCTTCAGGACAGGTTGTCCGGTTCAGGTCCGAGTCGAGCTGATTGCTGTTTGTCGATTGCCAGGCTGTCAGTGGGGTCGATGCCAGTTGTACCGAATGCTGACATTTCGGCAGATCTGCTTTTCGCTGGTCTTAGTTGCCGAATTCGGTCGAGAGGCCCATGGTCTCGCAACATTGTCATGGATGAAGCGTTCGGCCTTGACGAAGGCTCAGGCGTGTACCGTCGGGTTTGGTGCGGATATGCTTGATGGTGAGCCTTCGCGCGGAGGGCATTGCCGAAGGCCTTGCCGACCGGTCCTCCATGCCCCATTCCTCGCCAACGCGGGTGATGGTAACGCCGAGGGTGCCACCGTAGCGTTACGGCGGCTTCGAGGTCTTGCGCACGGCGCTTTCCTTTTTCACGCAGGACCACATGTCGGCAAAGCCGATGCGGGAACTCGGCCTCAGCCGATGGCGACGTGGACATACTCCCAACCGGGCGCGGTGCCGTTATGGCGCTGGTTGCTCTGGCGCCTGCGATCGCCCAATGCGATGGCCGACACGATTGAAGCGACCGAGCTTCTTGATGTCCATATGGATGATCGCCTCGTTTCGCGCTCATAGCGCGGGCGTGGCTGGTTGGGCTCGAGGGCGGACAACAGCGCCTGAGGCCACGCCGCTTGAGAATACGGCTGACGGTCGCCCGGCTGAGGCCGAGTTCCTGGGCGATGTGCTCCTGCGTGCAACGAGCCCGGCGCAAGACCTCGACCGCGTTCGCCGGTGGCCCAAGGCGTTTGGCTTGGCGAGGAATGGGGCCTGGAGGACCGGTCGGCAAGCCCGGCAATGCCCTCCGCGCCAAACCGGCCCAACCACTTGGCGACGGTCTTGGCCGTTGTCTTGAAACGGCGTGCGGCCTGAGCCTTCGTCATGGCCTCATCCATGACGGCGCGAACCATGGCTCGACCTTTCGGCGTAAGATGGGCATTCTGGTGAACGTCCATTCGGTCCTCCGGAGAATCACTGACGTTGGCTGACATCAGCTTCTCTCGACAGGACCGAATGGACAACGTCCTGAAAATTCACATCTAGAGCCCTTTCGACCGACGCCGAGTCAATTCGGTCCCGAAAGGACTGGCGATCTTGCGCCAATTCCCGTGCAAAATCCCTCGACCGTTGCCAGTTACGCTCATCGAACCTTTACTCGACCTTGTCACAAAATCGCTCCGTCGGAATGGCTCAGAGTTGGTTGAAACGGCTCTAGGCGGCATCCTCGGCGGGCGCGACGTTGCCCGTGGCGGCGCGCACCAGACCTTCCGCATCCATGGCGCCGCGTTCGAAGGTGCCGGCCAGGCGGCCCTCGCGCATCACCACCACGCGATCCGACATGCCCAGAACCTCGGGCAGATCGGACGACACCATGATCACCGCCAGCCCGGCCGCCACCAACTCGCCGGTGAACTCGTGGACGGCCGCCTTCGAGGCGATGTCGATGCCCTTGGTCGGCTCATCAAGGATGATGATTTTGGGGTCGGTGGCGAGCCACTTGCCGATCACCGCCTTCTGCTGGTTGCCGCCGGACAGCGTTGCCACGGGTTGGGAGAGGCTGGCGGCCCGAATATCGAGCCTGGCGACGGTTTCGCCGGCGACCGCGTACTCGCGGGCGAGGTCAAGAAAGCCGTGGCGCGACAGGCGCGACAGTTGCGGCAGGGTGATGTTCTGGAAAATCGGCAGGGCCAGGACCGCACCCTGGGCAGCGCGCTCCTCCGGTACGTAGACAATTCCGAGCCCCGTGGCATCCGCGGGATGGCGGACCGTCACCGGTTCACCGCCCAGCCGGATCACGCCGGCCGATGGCCTGGTGATCCCGAACAGCGCCTGCATGAGTTCGGTCCGGCCGGCACCGACCAGGCCATAGAAACCAAGGATCTCGCCGCGGCGAAGCTCGAAGGAAATATCGGCGAACTCGGTCGGATGCGACAGGCCCTCCACGGAGAAAACGACCTCTCCTTGCGCCACCACCGTCTTGGGGAAGATCTGGTCGACCTTGCGTCCGACCATCATGGTGATCAGAGCATCGGGATCGGCCTCTTCGACCATGCCGTCACCGGCAAGCCGCCCGTCCCTCAGCACCGTGAAGCGATCGGCAATGCGAAAAATCTCCTCGAATTTGTGGCTGATGAACAGGATCGCCTTGCCGTCATTCCTGAGCTTGTCGATGATCTGGTACAACTCTTCCACCTCGCGATAGGAGAGCGAGGCGGTGGGCTCGTCCATGATCACGATGCGCGCCTCGACAGACAGCGCCCGGGCGATCGCAACCATGTGTTTTTGCGCGATTCCCAAGTCCTTCAGGCGCTCGTCGGGATCGATATCGACCTCGAGCGAGGCCAGGATTTCCTGCGTCCGCGATTTCATCACCGGCCAGTCGAGCAACCCGAAGCGGTTGGTCAGTTGTTGGCCGAGGAAGATGTTCTCGGTGACCGACAATTCATCGAACAGAACGGTCTCCTGATGGATGGCGGTGATTCCGACACGCATGGCTTCCTCGGCGGTGCCGATTGCGACGGCTTCGCCCGCCAGCAGGACCTCGCCGGCGTCCTGTCGATAAATGCCGGTCAGGATTTTCACCAGCGTCGATTTGCCGGCGCCGTTTTCACCGATCAGCGCGGTAACTTGTCCCGGATAAAGCTCAAGGCTGACATCGGCGAGCGCCTGCACGCCCAGGAATCCCTTGGATATGCGCTCCATGACCAACAACGGCGATGCCGCGCCTGCTGCGGTCTTGGGCGACTGCGTGATGGTGGTCTCGTCCATGGCGTTCAATGATAGCGGACTTGGCCCGTAAAAAGAGGGCGGGGCCGGATCACCGGCCCCGTCCGGTCGTCAACGGATCAGACCGTAATCAGAAGAATTTGGCGAATTCTTCGACGTTGGAAGCGTCGTAGGTGAAGGGTTCGGCCATGGCTCCCTGATTATCGTCGTCCAGGGTCACATTGCCCATGCGCCCCATGGCGATTTCTCCACCCGGTTCGGCCGTCGCCGTACCCTTGGCGAGATTGTAGGCGATGTGGGTCGCCGCGTAGCCGAGATCGATCGGGTTCCAGATGGCGAAACTCTTGGTTGCACCGGTCTTGACATGGCCGGCCATTTCGGAGGGCAGGCCCAAACCGGTCACCGCGACCTTGCCGACCAGACCCTGATCCTCGACCGCCTGGGCCGAAGCGGCGATGCCGACGGTGGTGGGCGCGATGATGGCGCCGAGATCCGGATAGCTCTGGAACAGGGCAAGCGCCTCGCGATAGCTCTTGTCGGTCTGATCGTCACCATAGACCGTGGCTACCAGTTCCAGGCCAGGGAAGTCCGACAGCGCCTTCTTCATCTCGTCGATCCAGATGTTCTGGTTGGTCGCCTGCGCCGTCGCCGACAGAATCGCGACCTTGCCCTTGCCGTCCGGCAAAGCGTCGGCGGCGAGCTTCAGATTGGTTCGGCCAATCAGGGCGTTCGACGACGGGTTGAGGTGCATCTGGCGACCGCCGGAGGCAACTCCGGAATCCCAGGAGATGACGGTGATGCCGCGGCTCATGGCCCGTTTGAGCGTCGGCACAAGTGCGTCCGGATCGTTGGCCGAAATGGCGATCGCGTCGACGCCCTGGGCGATCAGCGAGTTCAGAATCTCGATCTGGCCCTCGGCCGTCGGTGCGGTCGGCGCGGTGTAGATGATCTCGACACCGCCGATTTCCGCCGCCGCTTCCTCGGCGCCCTGGTTGGCCGCCTCGAAGAAGCCATTGCCCAGATTCTTGACCACCAGGGCAAGCCGGAAGTCCTGTGCCGCGGCCGGCGCGGCGGCCATGACGCCGGCGATCAGGGCGCTGGCCAGGAGTGTCTTGCTGATTGTGCGCATGTGAGTCGTCCTCCTCATAAGTCGTCTCCAAACAACCCGATCCGGCGTCATGCCGATTGCGGGAATTCCTCGTTCTTCTCGCTCTTCATCACCTCGGCGACCACCAGCCTGACGCCGGCCTCGTTCACCATTGCGGCGGCTTCCTCGCCGAGTCCGTCGTCGGTGATGATCGTATCGACCCGGTCGAGCCGGCAAAGAAGCAGGCTCGACCGCTGCTCGAATTTCGAAGAATCGACGAGCACGACCAGTTCTTCGGCCTGATCGATCAGTTTCTGTTCGGTGTGAATCAGAAGCGGGTCGCGTTCCATGATGCCGAGCCGACCGACTCCTTGCGCCCCGATGAACATGCGGCGGGCAGAAAAGTTCTTCACCACGCCGTCGTCGAACGGGGTGAGGATCAGGCCCTGCTCCGGGTAGATCGCACCGCCAGGCACCATCACGGTGTTGCGCGTGTGCTTGATCAGGTTTTCGGCGATCGGAAATGAATTGGTCAGCACCTGGAGGCGCTTGTGTTCAAGAAAATGCACCATCTGGAAGGTCGTCGTGCCGCCATTGATGATGATCGATTCACCGTTGCGGCAGAGCTCGGCCGCCATGCGACCGACGGCCCGCTTGCGTTCGATGTTGACCGCCGCGGCAACCTTGAACGGGCGCCCGGCGAGCCCCAGAAACTGGGGCGGGTGGAGCGCTTCGGCGCCACCCCGTACGCGCCGCAGCCGACCCTGAAGATGGAGAGCGGAGATGTCGCGGCGGATAGTCGCCTCCGACGTGCCGGTCATCTCGACCAGCTCGGTGACCGTGGCCACGGGACGTTCCTGCACCGCGCTCAGGATCAGCCTCTGGCGCTCCCGCTCGTGCATCCTGTCCCCTTCACCGATACCGACCCTGGGCACATCATCTGCAAGATTCAGTCACCGTGTCAATCAAATTCCGTCAAATAACTGCATATTGCACCGTACCATGATCGAATATGAACGTTCATGATTGACATTAATTGCCGGTCGAGGATAGCAATGAGCTGACGCCCGCCTGAGTGCGGTCGCAAACGGAGGCCGGCGATGCCGCCCGAAGGGCCAATTCCGAGGCAGATTGCCGCTCGCTGGGACCCCGCCCACGCGGAGTCCCTGAGCGACAGCGAGCTCCTGCTCTACCGCTCCAATCTCCTCGGCTCCGATAAGCGGATCACCAATTTCGGCGGCGGCAACACGTCGGCCAAAATCAGCGAAGCCGATCCCCTGACCGGCGAGAGGGTCGAGGTGCTGTGGGTCAAGGGCTCCGGCGGCGACCTTGGAACCATGGCGCGGGACGGTTTCGCAACCCTTTATCTCGACCGGCTCGAAGCGCTCAGGCCGCTCTACCGGGGCGTTGAGTTCGAGGACGAGATGGTGGGCTATTTGCCCCACTGCACCTTCAACCTCAATCCGCGGGCGGCATCGATCGACACCCCGCTGCACGCCTTCGTGCCCCACATTCATGTCGATCACGTGCACCCCGATGCAGTGATCGCGATCGCCGCCTCGGCCGACAGCCAGGCGCTGACAGCCGATATCTTCGGCGACGAGATCGGCTGGCTGCCATGGAAGCGGCCGGGATTCGAACTGGGGCTGTGGATCGGCAAATTCGCCACCGACAACCCTGGTGCCCGGGGTGTCGTGCTCGCCGGCCACGGACTGTTTACCTGGGGGGCCACGGCCCCGGAGTGCTACGCGACGACGATCGGCGTCATCAACCGGGCGATTTCCTGGTTCGAAGACAGGACCGACACTCGCCCGGCCTTCGGCGGCGCCCAGGTCTCCTCACTTTCCTCGTCAGATCGCCGGGCCCTGGCGGCGCGGCTGATGCCGCAGATCAGGGGCCGCATCAGCAACGGTCATAACAAGGTCGGGCACTTCGACGACAGCGACGCGGTTCTGGAGTTCGTCAACAGCGGTGAATTGGAAACCCTGGCCGCGCTCGGAACAAGTTGCCCCGATCATTTTCTGAGAACCAAAATCCGGCCGCTGGTGATCGATTTCGATCCCGACCGAGCCGATCTCGACACCACCATCGCGGGCCTGGATGCCGCGCTCGAGACTTATCGCACCAGCTATGCCGGCTACTATGAACGCTGCCGGCGCGATGACAGTCCGGCCATGCGCGACCCCAACGCGGTGGTCTATCTGGTGCCCGGCATCGGCATGATCACCTTCGCCGGCGACAAAGCGACGGCACGGATCTCGGCCGAGTTCTACCTCAACGCCATCAACGTCATGCGCGGCGCGGCCTCGGTCTCGGTCTACCAGGGGCTGGACGAACAGGAAGCCTTCGATATCGAGTACTGGCAACTCGAGGAGGCCAAGCTGCAACGGATGCCGGCGCCGAAAAGCCTCGCCGGCCGCATCGCCTTCGTCACCGGCGGGGCCGGCGGAATCGGACGGGCAACCGCGGCACGGCTGCTGAGGGAGGGCGCATGCGTGGTCGTCTCCGACCGCGACCAGGCCGCGCTTGATGAGGCCGTCGACGATCTCGTCGGCAGGTACGGCCAGGACAGGGTGCGCGCAGCAATCTGCGACGTGACCGACGAAGCGGCGGTCACCGCAGCCCTCGTCCGAACCTGTGCGGAATTTGGCGGGGTCGACATCGTGGTATCGAATGCCGGCATCGTGACCGGTGGTCCGATCGAGGACACCACGCTTGCTGAGTGGCAACTCAACGTCGACGTGCTCACCACCGGTTACTTCCTGGTGGCGCGGGAGGCGTTCCGGATCATGAAAACCCAGGCCATCGGCGGCTCGATCGTGTTCGTGGCGTCAAAGAACGGCCTCGCCGCGTCGATCAACGCGGCGGCCTATGCCACCGCCAAGGCCTCCGAGATTCACCTGGCGCGCTGCCTGGCGCTGGAGGGAGCGCCGCACAAGATCCGGGTCAATGTGGTCAATCCCGACGGGGTGTTGAAGGGGTCGCGCATGTGGTCGGACGAACGGCGCAGGGAGCGCGCCGAGGCCTACGACATCGGGCCGGACGACCTCGAGGCCCATTATCGCGAACGGACCCTGCTCAAGGTCAGCGTGTATCCGGAGGATGTCGCCGAGGGGATCTATTTCTTCGTGGCCGACGGATCGGGTAAATCGACCGCCAACATCCTCAACGTCGACGGCGGCAACACACAGTCCTTTACCAGGTGAAACGGGCCGCCGGCACCACACAAGCCACCAGCCACCGGATTTCTCAATGACGACAACCGACCAGGCGACAGAAGCGCACAATGCGAGCTTGGCGCCCCGCCATGAGGCCGCCTTCCAATCACTGGCCGAGGGGTTGTCCGCGGCCGGGCACGAGGTGGATGGGCTGGTCAAGCGGATCGGCGCCTTCGGTGTCGCCGTGCCGTCCTGGGGTGTCGGCACCGGCGGGACACGTTTTGCGCGTTTTCCCGGCGACGGTGAGCCGCGGCACATCTTCGACAAGCTCGACGACTGCGCGGTCATCAACGCGCTGTCGCGCGCCACGCCTTCGGTGTCGCTCCATTTTCCCTGGGACACGCCGGACGATGCCACCGCGCTCAGAGACTACGCGGCCGATCTGGGCATCGTCTTCGATGCGGTCAATTCGAACACCTTTCAGGATCAGCCGGGCCAGAAGCTGTCGTACAAATTCGGCAGCCTGACCCACACCGACGCAGCGGTGCGACAACAGGCGATCGACCACAACCTTGCCTGCATCGAAACCGGGAAAGCCATCGGATCAAAGGCGCTGACGGTATGGATCGGCGACGGTTCCAACTTCCCCGGCCAGGCGCACTTCACCGGAACCTTCGAGCGGTATCTGGAGTCCATGCGCGCAATCTATGGCGCTCTTCCGACCGACTGGCGGCTGCTTCTGGAACACAAGATCCATGAGCCGGCGTTTTACTCCACGGTGATCCAGGATTGGGGTTCAAGCTACCTCGCCGCGAACGAGCTCGGCGAGCAAGCGCAATGCCTGGTCGACCTCGGCCACCACGCGCCGACCGTCAATATCGAGATGATCGTTGCCCGGCTGATCCAGTTCGGCAAACTCGGCGGCTTTCACTTCAACGATTCAAAGTATGGCGATGATGATCTCGATGCCGGACTGATCAATCCGTATCAGCTGTTCCTGGTCTGCAACGAACTGGTCGATGCCGAAACCAACCATCCCGAACGGTTGGGGCGACCGGCCTACATGCTCGACCAGTCCCACAATGTGACCGATCCGATCGAAAGCCTGATGATCAGCGCGGTCGAAGTGCAGCGCGCGTACGCCCAGGCCCTGCTCGTCGATCGGCCCCGGCTGGCGGCCTGCCAGGAGGCCAATGACGCCTTGATGGCCAGCGAGACACTGAAGACCGCGTTCCGCACCGACGTTTCGTCCCTGCTGGCGGAGGCCAGGCGCCTGCGGGGCGGGGCGATCGACCCGGTCGGCGCCTACCGGGCGTCCGGCTACCGCGCCCGCGTGGCCAGGGACCGACCGGCGATCGCGCAAGGGTCAAGCGGCATCGTCTGACCGGCGCGGAGCGGATTTTCGACGCGCTCCTTCGATCCGTCCTTTTTTTCGTTCGACCCGATGGTCGCGGCAGCAGGCTGCCGGCGAGACCGCTGTCAATCAAAGAGCTCGGCGATCTTGTCCGCCACCGCCTGCCCGAGAGCTGCATGGGCCTCAGGGTCGAGGTGAAACCCGTCCATCTCGCTCGATTCGATCACCGTGCCGGCGTCGAGGAAATGCACGTTGCGGTCCTCGGCCATGCGCCTGTACGCCCCAGCGAGGCGCCGGGACTTTTCCGGCGCGCCGTCAAACATGTCCGTATATTCCTTCAGATTGTCCCTGGTCGGCGGCGGCGCGATGATCAGGACATCCGGAACACCGGCGTCGCGGCCGACGCCCTCGCCCGGACCGATACCGGCCGACCTGATATCGTCCACCAGGCGCCGACGCCGGCGGCGATTTCGGCGGCCGGCTTGTTGAAACGGATCTTCAGATCATTGGTGCCGAGCATCACCACGACCAGATCGAGCGGGCGGTGGCTCAGCAGGCACGGCGTGAGATAGGTCCGGCCATTGCGGTCCAGTCCTTCGACCGGATCGTCGCTGACGGTGGTGCGGCCCGGCAGACCCTCCTCGATCACCAGCCAGCCGGATCCAAGCCGGCTGGACAGGACGCCGGGCCAGCGCTCGTGGGGGGCGTAGCGGCCGTCCGGCCGCGCCACCGTGGCGGCGCCCCAGGTGTTGGAATCACCGTAGCAAAGGACCGTTTTCACGTGTGTCGCCGCCGCTCCCCCGGCTAGATCGACCGAACCAAGCCCGTCGCGCCCGCAATTACCAACACGAAAAGGATTGCACAACCAGCCGGCGGCCAGATCTCGGTCGGCACGGGCGGGGGCGGGGGGTGCGGCGTCAAACTCCGGTCGCCGGGGAGTCGATCTGCGACCCGGACGGCTGGTGGTTCGAATCGATCGTTTCGAACCCCTAGATCATTGACCGATGGATCAACTTATCGGGACATTACAATGCCTTACGATTATTCATCGACAAGCTTGTCTGGACTCAAGATGTCCCGGTTGATCCACTAACCGGTTTTTCGCGGCAGCAACGAGGCCCCCAGGCCGTCATCGACCGGACCAAGCTCGGCGACCTTGTCGAGATCCGACAGGCCGCTCCGCTTGGTGCTGCTGATCGTCGCGTCGCGCCACCGCTCGACCACAGCCCCCAGGAAGTCGGCGTCGATCGCCGCGGCACCGGGCAGGACCAGTGCGCCGGTCTGGCTGCGCGGAATTCGGTCGGCGGGGAGATCCATGAACCGGATGCGGGTCGGCAGGGGTACGCCCTCGCCGAAGGCGATTGCTTCGCGGTTGCCCAGTGAGGACAGAAAATCGACCATGCTGGCACCGGCATCCGGCACCGCCGCCTTGATGATCGTCTTGTCGCGCTCATTGGCAAGCCGCATGGCGAAAACCGTACTGCACTGCGAAAGGATGGTCGGATCGAGGTCGGCCGGCCGCTGGGTGATGGCGCCGAGATAGACGCTGTATTTGCGCCCTTCCTTGGCGATCCTGGCAAGCGCCTTTCTCGTCGGTCCGAAACCTATACTGGCGTCGGCGGTGGCGTAACGATGCGCCTCCTCACAGGCAACCAGGATGGGCGCGGCGCCGTCGCTCCACACGCCAAACTCGAACGCCATGCGACACAGGACGGAGACGACAGCGTCCAGCACTTCGCCGGGAAAACCGGCCAGATGCATGACGGTGATCGGTTTGCCACCCGCCGGCAGGCGGAAAAGGTCCGCCAACACCGCCGCCATGATGTCCTGAACGTAGAGATTGTCGAACATGAAGCGATAACGGGAATCGTTACCCAGGGTCTCGATGCGCCCGATCAGCCGGAAATATTTGATCCGCACCGAGCGGTTTTCGAGCTTGCCGATCTCATCATTGATCAGCCCGACAAGATCGGAGATCCGGTAGGGAACGGGGGTATCGGCGGTGAAGCCGGTACCCAACCGGCGAAGGCTGCCTTTCTTGCCCGCGGCCTCGCCGGCAAAGCGGGCCTTGGCGATCGGGATCAGCTCCTGCAGCAGTTCGGTCTCCTCTTCGACGCCCGGCCGCCCGCGGAAAATGACATCGACGGTTTCCTCGAAGTTGAACAGCCAGAAGGGCAGTGTGAGGTTTTTCGGGCTGATGACGTGGGCCATCTCGCCGAAACACTCGCCGTATTCGTTGTGGGGGTCGATCAGGAATATTCTGAGATCGGCCTTCTTGCGCAGAATCTCCTGCATAAGAAGGGCAACCACCGTGGACTTGCCGACGCCGGTGGTGCCCAGGACCGCGAAATGCTTGCGCAGGAGTTCCTCGAAATTGACCAGGGCGTGGATCGAACCGTCCAGCCGCAACCGGCCGATATCGATCGTCTCGGCGCCTGCGATCCGGTGCACGACGGAAACATCTTCGCCCCTCAGCCGGGTGACGCAACTGCCGATCAGGGGGTAGTTGGAAATGCCGCGCTGGAAATATGCCTCGGCCGATCCGTACTGGCGGATCTCCCCCATGAAGTCGATATCGGCCTGCAGAAACTTCTGAACGGCACTGTCGGAGGCCTCCGGCGATGCCCTCGACATGTGAACGACCGTACCGACGATGAGCGAGCCATTGCTGAGCACGCCGACCAGATGACCGACGGTCAGGCTGGTATCGCTGGCCTGGCCGGTATGCTCCCGTTCTGTCAGGCGCGCAGTCGCGCCGGAGCCGTTGACACTGACGATTCTGCCAAGTTCGGAGACTTCTGGTTGCACAATTGCTGCCTCTGAAAGGACGAGGGCCCTCTAACAAACGCCGTGAATATTGGCGAAAAAGGTAAACAGCCCGTCATTATGGGGGCCGTTTCGATTCGACGGGTGAGCCGACGCCGGAGACCCGTCTCTGCCGGGCCGAGGACATCAACCCGCATCTACGCCGACAGGATCGACACCGGCCGAGGCGAGCCGCTGGTCAGAGTTGGTAAAAAAGGGCTCCAGCCGCCGATCCTCATCGAGCCGTCAGCGTCCGGCGAACCGCGTCGCGCCAGCCGGCATAGCGGCGGTCCATCGCTTGCGCATCGCCGGCCGGTTCGAAGCGGCGCTCGCGCCGCCAGGTCTTGGCAAACTCGTCCGGCGGCGGGCAGATTCCGGTGGCCAGCCCGGCCAGATAGGCCGCACCGAGGGCGGTGGTTTCCCCGACTTGCGGCCGGTCCACCGGCGCCCCCAGCATGTCGGCCAGAAATTGCATCAGCCAGTCATTGGCAACCATGCCGCCATCGACCCGCAGTACGGTTTCGTCCGCCGCCGCCGCGTCCTGCCAGTCGCCGCGCATGGCCTCGATCAGGTCACGGGTCTGGAACGCCACCGATTCCAACGCCGCCCTGGCGATCTCCTTGGGTCCGGTTGCCCGGGTCATGCCGAACAGCGCCGCGCGGGCCTCTGCATCCCAATAGGGCGCGCCGAGGCCGACGAAGGCCGGGACCAGATAGAGCGACTGGCCGTCATCGGCGGCGGCGGCCAGTGCCGCGGTTTCGGCCGCGCTGGCGACAAGGCCGAGACCGTCGCGGAGCCATTGCACGGTGGCGCCGGCGGAAAAGATCGCCCCCTCCAGGGCAAAGGTCCGCTTACCGCCAAGCTGATAGGCGACGGTCGTCAGCAGCCGGTTCTTCGAGGGCACCAGCGTGTCGCCGGTATTCAGCAGGGTGAAGGCGCCGGTGCCGTAGGTGGATTTGGCCATGCCCGGCCGAAAGCACGCCTGGCCGACCGTCGCGGCCTGCTGATCACCGGCGACGCCGCCGATATTGATCGCACCGCCGAACAGGTCAGGATCGGTCGTTCCAAGGTCGCCGCTCGAATCCCGGATCTCAGGCAGAAGCGAACTGGGGACGCCGAACATCGCGCCGAGCTCGTCGCTGAAGTCTCCCGCCCGCACGTCATAAAGCAGGGTGCGGCAGGCGTTGGTGGCGTCGGTGGCATGGAGCCGGCCACCGGTCAGCCGCCACAACAGGAAGGTATCGACGGTGCCGAACGCCAGTTCGCCGCGCTCCGCCCGCGCCCGCGCGCCGTCGACATGGTCGAGCAGCCAGGCGATTTTGGTAGCGGAGAAATAGGGGTCGAGCAGCAACCCGGTTTGCTCGGTGACCGTCGCCTCCAGTCCGCGCTCGCGCATCGCCGCGCAGGCCGCGGCGGTCCGTCTGTCCTGCCAGACGATGGCGTTGTGGATCGGCTGCCCGGTGGCACGATCCCAGATGATGGTGGTCTCGCGCTGATTGGTGATGCCGAGGCCGGCGATGTCGGACGCCGCCAGGCCGGTTTTTTCAAGCACGCCGCGGACCATCTCTACGGTGGTGCGCCACAGATCCTCCGGATCGTGCTCGACCCAGCCCGAATCGGGGAAATGCTGCGGGAATTCCTGCTGCTCGGTGCCGACAACCGACAGCTCCCGGTCGAACACGATTGCGCGCGTCGACGTGGTGCCCTGGTCGATGGCGATAAGATGGGTCACGGCTATCCCTCCCCGGCGGGCTGATTGGTCCCGGTCGCGTCGCCATCCGGTGTTCCGGGCAACCGGCAAAACGGGTGATCCCTCCTAGGTGCGGCGGAGCGCGCCTGTCAACGGCGCCACGCCTCCCGGCCGTGTGGCCGACACCGCCTCGCCCAGCGAATCGGCTGTGGGAAATGGCGGTGCAATCCCCTAGACAGCGAGGCACGCGTGGAACACCCATAGCGAGCGACCCATACCTGTCATCACCGGGGCCCGCTGCCACGCGTTCGCAGACGCAGGATGATCGAGGAGCCGTATGACGTACAAATCCGAGACTCTGAAATTCACCGCCACACCAGAACACGGCGCGAGGTGTCGGCCATACTCGACCGTTCAGAGACGGCCAAGTCTCTGATGGTGTTGGGGCACGGCTCCGGGTCGAATATGCATGTTCCATTCATGGCCGGGCTCAGCGATGCGCTGGTGAAAGCCGGCGTGGCTACTTTCAGGTATGAATTTCCCTATTCGGAGCGGAACGACTTTGTTCCGTACTCCGATGTGGATCCGGACGAGCCCGACGTGCTGATTGCCACGGTAAGGAAGGCCGTTGAAACCGCGGCCGCAAAGGCGCCTGACCTACCCCTGTTCGCGGGCGGGCATTCCATGAGCGGACAAATGACCTCAATTGCCAGTTCTCAATCACCCTTGCCAAAGGTCCGCGGCATGATCCTCCTGGCGTTTCCGCTCAAGGGAGATATGGAACGCGCGGCGCACTTCCCGGATTCAGCCGATCCCCTGCTCTTCCTCCAAGGCACGGAAGATAACCTCGCCGATGTGGATCAGATCAGGACTGTGGTCGACAGCATCGGCGCCGGAGCAACGCTTCGGTTGGTGGAATCGGCCAACCACGGATTCAGGGTGCCCGGGAGAGATGATGAAGAGGTTGCCCACGAATTGGCGCGAGCCATTGCCGATTGGATAGCCAGTTTGATCCGAGAGTGACGAGTTCCCACTGAAAGCCGCACGAAGGAAGATGATGACGGACCCATCCTCGGACACCACCGGCAGCCAAGAAAACCCCGGCACCTGGTCGCCACTGAAAAACCGGCTGTTTGCCACGCTGCTGCTGGTCAATCTGTTCACCATGCTGGCGGTGTTCATGAACGGCTTGGCCGGTGCCTGGGTGCTGACCGACATCACCGATTCGCCGGCCGTCGTCGCCTCGCTCCAGTTCGCCCTGGCGCTGCCGGCCTTCCTGCTGGCCCTGTTTGCCGGAGCACTGGCCGATATCGTCAGCCGCAAGACGATCATCCTGATCGCTCAGTCGGGTTCGGTGGTCGTCGCCGGGTGTTTTGCGCTGCTGTCGGCGCTTGATGCCCACACGGCTGCAACCGTGCTCGGCCTGACCGCAGCACTTGGAGCCTTCACTGCGCTGGCGGGGCCGGCGTGGATCGCCATCATCCCCGGGCTGGTCCCGCGCGCGGAACTGGCTGGGGCGATGACCCTCAGCTCGGCCGGGATGAGCGGTGCCATGGCGGTCGGTCCGGCCGTCGCCGGTGCGGTCATTGCTGGCGCCGGCCCGACGGTGGTCTTCATTCTGAACGTGGTGGTGCTGGGCGGTGCAGTGTTTGTGCTGCGGGTATGGCAACCGGCACCGCGAACCGGGTTGCCGGCCGAGCATCTTGCCTCGGCTGTCCGAATTGGCCTCCAGTATGTTCGCTATGATCGGCCGCTCAAGGTGGTGATCGGCAAGATCGTCCCGTTTGCACTGACCGGCATCGCCTTGATGGCCCTTCTCCCGGCCATTGCCCGGTTCGAACTCGGGGCGGGCCCGGCCATGTTCGGCCTGCTCTCCGGTGCCGGCGGCATCGGCGCGGTGGTCGCGCTGCTGGCGATGCCGGCGATTCGCCGGAAGATCGGCCCCGACGTGATCATCCTCGCCGCGATGTTGATCGAGGCCGGGGTGTTCGTCGGCTTGGCGACGACCGACAGCCTGGTGGTCGCATTCGTCGTTCTGGTCGTTGCCGGGGCGGCAATCCTGGCGCTGGTTTCGACAATCATGACGGTTCTCCAGATCGTGCTTCCGGCATGGATCAGAGGCCGCGGCGTGGTGGTGTATCTGCTCACATTGCAGGGGTCGTTCGCCATCGGCGCGGTGGTGTGGGGAACGGTGGCAGAACAAACGAGCCTGCAGACCGCGCTCCTCGTCGCCGCAGCGGTCATGGTGATCTCCGCGGTGGCGACGATGCCGTTGCGGCTCCGCGACTACATGGAGTTGGACACCGATGTTGCGCACATCCTCGATGAGGTGCCGACCGTCACCTGCCTGGATGATAGCGACGGCCCCATTCTCGTCACGGCCAACTGGGAGATCGAGCCCGAACGGCGCGACGATTTCATCGCGGCCATGCGCAACGTCCGCAAGGCGCTCAAGCGGAGCGGCGCTGTCAGCGTTCACCTGGTTGAAGACGTCGAACGGCCGGGGCATATGCTTGAATCGTTCACCATGGCAACCTGGTCGGAATACCGGCGTCTGCCGCAGCGCGCGACCATGGTTGAAAAGGCCATCCATGACGCCCTCGTCGAGGCCGCCGGCCCCGACCTGCCCGGCCTGACGGTCCACCGGGAAATCCGATTGGGGTCGTGGCGCGGTCGGTCCACCGGCAGCGGAACCTGACGGCACCTTGCCAGCCCCCCGCCCCTGACGTCCATTTCAGGCATGTTCACGGGCACGGAACGCCCTCGGGCTGTTCGCGACCGATCTCCGCACCGAGTTCGATATCGACGCCCTGACCCTGCTTGTCAGTACCCATTGCAGCAGGTGAGCCGGATTTCGGATCATTCGGCAACAGCGCCCTGATGGGGGGCAGCGTGGAAAGGATGGATGTCCACTTTTCGGCCGACAACCGCCGGCGGGGCCGGCCGTCGGTTATTCCCACTTAACGCCATTCGCAGCCGTCGGCAGCTGGCCATCAACGGAAATACATGGCCTTCGATCCATTCGCCGGGCATACCGGAGCGTTACGCCCAACCCAACTGCTTGAGTGAATGCCCGTCATTCCAGATCTTTGTCATGTGCCGAATCTTGTCGCCGTCAAAGTCGAAGACGTAGACGTAATCTCCGGCCAGCTTGTTGCCGGTCGGCGGAAACGGGCCGCCCTCGCCGGTCTGGGTTCCGTGGACGATCGCATAGATCGAAACCGACCCGCGCCGCGCATCGGTCCCGACCGCCTTGATCTCAGGGCGCATGTCCGGGAGCGGCGTGAAGAGCCCTTGACCCATGCCACATAGCCTTCGACGGAGTTGACCTCGGCCAGGGCGTCAGCCTGGCAGGGAAAAGTCGCACCCTCGTGGCACCAGGCCTTGCAGATGTCCCAGTCCTTGCCGGTCTCGCAGGCAGCGAAAAACATCGTCGCGCTTTCATTGATTGACATGCAGGTCGTCCCCCAGTCGTGAGGCTGTTCGCCTCGATCCAAAAAACCTGGTGCCTCAGGCCCGGCACCCCGACTGTACAATATTAAAATGATTGTTTTAGAAAGTCTACTTTAAAACGGTTGGACACGGAATCACGCGCGCAGCACCTGAAGAATCGTGTCGTAGATCCGTGGAATGCCGCTCTTCTTGTCCTGGTGCCTTCCGTAGAGCACCACCCCGTGAACGCAGCACATGATGTAGCTGGCCAGTGCCGTCGGATCCTTCTCGGCAGGCAGATCGCCATCGGCTTGCGCGTTGCGAAGCGCAGTTTCGAGAAGTCCCTCCATCGCCGCGGTGAAATCATCGATCATCTTCACGGCTGCCGCGCTTATCGAGTGCTTCTGAGCCAGATGGTTCATCATGAGGCAGCCCCTGTAGGTCTCCTTGATGGCCCCATCCACAACGCTTTTAAGAAAGGCTTCGACGCCCTTGAGATTGGGATCGTCGGTCAGAATCTTGAAGCGAGGCGCCATGACCTGCTCGCGGTAATACTGCAAAGCCTCTTCGAACAGCCCGTCCTTGTCGCCGAACTCCTTGTACATGCTGGCGGTATTCAGCCCGGTCACACGCACAATGTCGGCCATCGACGTGGCCCGATAACCCTGCTGCCAGAACAGGTTGGTCGCTTCTCCCAGCACGTCCCAGCGGTCGTATTTTCTGTTGCGTCCCATGAGCCCAAAATGGAACGTTCATTTTAATATTCAACCTCGCCTTACACGAACGCGAGCGAACCGCGCATCATCTGGTCGTGAACGAGGGAGCCAGAACGGTTGGGCTGCTCGATGTCGGCTGTGGGTCGGCCTATTGCGGATTGCACTTCACAATCCGGCCCAAGACGTCCTTGCACATCTTCTCCACCGTGGCTGGAGCTTTGGGCGCTTCGGCGGCGCCGGGAGCGGTTTGGCTATCGGAATCGCCGGACCCGCTCAACATTCCCAGGATGGCCAGTATCACCATTTTTCATGCCTCCCGCTTCAAAGGTAAGCCCGCTCCAGTGTGGTCACGGGACCTCGATTCGGTCAAGGATCGTGCGGCTTGCGAGCGATCACACCGCCAGATCCGGGCTTCGATCCAGCCCGATCGGAGCGTGAATCGCGGCAAGGCTCTCACAGGTTCTTGTGGACCAGGCCCAGCAGCAGTCCGAACAGAGCGAACTGGATGAGGCCGGCCGAGCCCTCGACCATCAGCCAGCTCGACACCGAGGGCACGGCATATTTGGACGGCTCGACCAGGGCGATATAGGCCACCAGGAACAGCCCGAAGGGCAACGAGACGACGACCCCGTCGGCGATCGAGGCGGCCGGACCCCGCCATGCCGACAGCGCGAGCGACATGACGACGCCCTGGATCACCATCACCAGCAGCCCGAGCGCAATGATCGGATCGGCCCGGGCGAAGCCGATGCCGTCGAAATGGGCCTTGTTGATGACAAAATGGGAGAGTCCCTGGACCCCGAACGAGATGACCATGAAACCGACGACCGAGGTGATGTGCTTCAGCATGGAACCCTCATTCTCCTGGTCGCACGCCCCCGATCCGCGGGGTTGACATACGCGCGCCGACAATCCACTTGTTATTCGCAAGTTCTTCGTAGCCTCACCACTTCGTTTTTGCAAGTGGTTTTTCTCGACGGGATTTGGCCATGGCCATCAAGACGACGGCGGACTGGCACGGCTGCCCGATCCGCTACGGATCGGCCGTGTTCGGCGATCCGTGGAGCATGCTGATCCTGCGCGATCTGATGTTCAAAGGGGCGCGCCACTACGCCGACTTTCATACCGCCGGCGAAGGCATCTCGACCAACATCCTGGCCTCGCGACTGGCCGGGCTGGAGGCGGAAGGAACGGTCGGGAAAATGACCGATCCCGACCACGGCGCGCGCACCCTCTATTATCTCACCGACAAGGGCCTTGGCCTGGTGCCGGTGATGCTTGAGATCATCGACTGGTCGGAGTTGTGGGACGCCGACACCGAGGTCGAGCCCGACTTCGCCACGGATCTTCGGCGCGACCGCAAGGCGCTGGCCGACAGGATCGTCGGCGGGCTCAGGGCACGGCGGCCGGCGTGAGGTTTGGCGAATTCCAGCCTCTGGCGGGCAGCTGTCACCTGAGATAGATCGGTGCGCCGTCGAGCCTGGCGATCCTCGGACGATAGGCCTCGACATCATACAGGGCATCCACGTCGACGCGGCGCAAGCCCTTGGTGCTGATGTCGACCGGCTGGGTAGTGTAGCACCCGTCCTGGATCGCTACCATCAGACCGGTCGAGCCTTCCTCGATCAACCGCACGGTCATGGTGCCATAGTTCTTGGGCACCAGCAGGTCGATCGCGTCCGGGGCCCCGGAGCGCAGCAGATACCTCAGATTCTGCACCATGATGTTGGTGCCGGTGATCTCTTTGAGGGTGTGCCCCAACTGCTCGCCGATGCCGCCCAGCTTGCGATGGCCGTAGGCGTCCGCGGACCCGGATTCGATCACGCCTTGGCCGAGTGCGCTGGCTCCCTCGGAGACCACGACGATGGCATAGTTGGACGCGCTACCGGCCCGATCCTCGCTGAGCAGCCGGGCAAGTTTGTTGAAATCGAAGGGTACCTCGGCAATCAAGGTTCGATCGACATCGGCGAGATAGCCGGCCATCAGCGCGGTCAGGCCGCTGTTGCGGCCAAACATTTCCACCACCAAGAACCGCTCGTGGCTGCCAACCGAGGTGCGCAGGCGGTTGATCAACTCGACCGACCTGGTGACGCAGGTCGAGAAGCCAATGCAATAGTCCGTGCCGAAGACGTCATTGTCCATGGTCTTGGGGATGCACATGGTCTTGACGCCCTCTGCGTGGATGCGTGCGGCATAGGAGAGCGTGTCGTCGCCGCCGATGACGACCATCACGTCGATCTCCAGGGCGTCCAGAACCGACAGCACATGGTCGGTCACATCCACGGTACCGCCGTCCGAGGACGGTGCCCGATCGCTTAAGAATTCGGGCAAGTCGGCAACGTCCATCCGCGAGGGGTTGGTTCGCGAGGTGTGGAGCATGGTGCCGCCGCAGCGGTCGATGCTGTGCACGATGTCGGGGGAAAGGACGATGCGGGCGCTGTGGGTGCCGTCGAGGTTCTCCGGGTCGGAGTTGACGGGTCCGGCCCAGCCGCGCCGGAAACCGGTGACGCGCCAGCCCCTGGCGAATGCTTCGTTGACGACCGCCTTGATCGCCGGGTTCAGACCGGGGACGTCGCCGCCTCCTGTCAGGATGCCCAAGTGCATGTGATCGTCTCCATATTCACCTGACCTCACCGCTGACCCCCGACCCCTGACCCCTGAACCCACCAGGGTCTGAAATCGAAGCGTTCGGCGTTTTTTTACGCCACGCCGGGCATCAGATAGCCGCGGATGACGCGGACAAGCGCCTGGTAACCGTCGGTGAAGCCGAACAGCGTCTTCTTGTTGGGGCCGAAATCGTCAAACTCGCCGACGGTCATCCCGTCCTCTTCGTAGGCGCGGCGGAAATCGACGAACTTGTCGGACAGCCCGTCGATGATCGCCTGATCCACCGGTTGGTCGATGCGTGGAACGATCTCGATGTCGGAGGCGTTGAACCGCTTCTGCCACTGGTGGGTCAGCGTCACGACCATATCGGCGCCGATGAACTCGGACCAATGCCGGTGATGACGCGTGGCCGCGGAAAGGAGCCGGGCCGTGTAGCCGCGATCCTTGAAAATCCCGTAGGCCTTCTTCATGACGGCCACGCCGGCCCAATCCAGATGGGCGGGGTCGGTCACGATGTCTTGCTTGTTGGCCACGCCCTTGAGCCAATCGTCGAGGCGGCCGACCATGATGGTGCAGACCGGGCCCATCTGCGAAATATCCTCGCCGGCCTCACGGCGTCGGGTGAGCCCCCGTTCCACCGCCTCGCCCACGGCGATCGCTTGCGGCACCGAAAAGGAGACGGTGGCGTTGATGCTGATGCCGCGGAAGGTTGCTTCTTCGATCGCCTCAACGCCGGCGCTCGAGACCGGGATCTTGACGATGATGTTGGGAGCGATCCCGGCAAGCCGCTCGGCCTGGGTGACGATCCGGTCGGCATTGCGGAAGTACTGCGGAGCGGTCTGAACCGACAATCGGCCCTGACGTCCCTCTTGCCGTTCGAAGACGGGCTGCAGCAACGCCGCGCCCGCGGCCGACATCTCCTCGGTGAGTTGCCAGGCGATATCGTCCTCTGTCGCGCTTCGGTTATCGGCGATGATCGCCTTGATCCTGGGTTCCCACTGGTCGATCTCCTGGTTGAGCACCTGACCGACAATCACCGGGTTGGCGGTTGCCCCGACCGCACCATTGTCGATGGCGTAGCTCAGCTCGGCAACGGAGCACGAGTCGTTCCACAGATCCGTGTCGGTTGTCTCGACCATTTCGTGAAGCGGGCTCTTGTAGTTTCGATCAACCATCGCGAAAACGTGCCTCCGTTGAGTTCCTTGCGTGACGGGCAACGCCCGAGGGCCCGATGATGTCCGATTGTGGGCGAGACATCCGGGCCGTTGCCCGCCATCGTATGCGCACATTTCCAGCGATGAAAGGTAGGAGCCCTTTCGACCAACTCCGAGCCATTCTGACGGAGCGATTTTGTGACAGGATCAAGTCAAGGCTCGATGCGCGTATCGGGATACGGGCGAGGGACTTGGCGCCGGAATTGGTGCAAAATCGCCCGTCCCTTCGGGTTCCCGATTGGCGGGCGCCCAACGCCGAAGCGATCTGGGACGATGCGGGGGCATCGCCCGTCGATCGTTTCGACCCCGGATCGCCTCGCCAATCGAGGAACAGAATTGACCCGGAGTTGGTCAAAAGGGCTCTTGAGATTGCCGTATCGGCGGCCACGCGCCCGGCGCGACGTGCCGGATCATTTGGCCGGACCCGACCGGATCGACGGATGGGGCGAACGCGGCAAACGGGCCAGGCCTGCCGCGGCGGGCGCGGCGTCATGCCTCTAATGAAGACACATGGAGATCAAGGGCGACAACGGCAGGGTTTCGGTTCGAGTCTTCGACACGACAGGGGCACCGTTAAGAAATCAAGCCGGTCCGCCCGTGATCCTGATGGACGCGGTCCTGGAACTCCCGCGCGGGCGCTCATGTGTGCGGATCGGGTGTCCCGTCGTCGACATATCGGTTGCCGGCGGCGAGGCTCTT
The DNA here is from genome assembly GCA_963663975.2 of uncultured Bauldia sp. Taxonomy (GTDB): domain Bacteria; phylum Pseudomonadota; class Alphaproteobacteria; order Rhizobiales; family Kaistiaceae; genus JANQRX01. Next base: position 1,325,038 of record CAXXRA010000015.1, read on the forward strand.
CAGATGTTCCCACGTCCAGTGGTACATCCTGTCCGATTCCTTGGCCGTCTTCGGCTTCCAGCAGGTCTTTCCGCGGCGCCCGTAAAGAAGGAAGTACTCCTTCTCGAGGTCGCGCGCCGTCCTCAACTCCTCGTTCGGTCCCTTCGCGGACCCCGTGTGTTCCCCGCAGATCAGGATCACCAGATCGACCCGGTCAAGTTGCTCGCGCAATCTCGTTTTCGGATCGTCGTCAGGGGAGTCGTCGGCGGACGAGTCGGCAATCGTGAAGGGCGAGTCCGGCTGTTGGGACTGTTCGGCGAGCACCTTTCGCAGATCCTCGTCGTGACCGGTGTCGAAGCTAATGAACGCCTTTTTCAATCTCGCCGCTCCAGTCAAGCACCATCGAGGAAAGACTAGCAGCGGTGCAGGTTGGGGCATAGGGGCGGGGGCTCGTAGGGGGGTGCGTGGTGGAGGCGGGTGCTGGCCTCGGCCATCCGGCGTGTGGACCAGCGTAAAGCCCGGCGACCGGAGTGAGATTTGAGGGTGCGGACTCTCAGCCGTACTCGTTCTCGCCGTCCCGGGTCGGCTGGACCAGCCAGTAGAGGACCACCAGCCACCCGACTATCGGGATCAAGCCGAACAAGATCCACCAGCCCGAACGGCCGATATCGTGCAGGCGCCGGACGCCGACCGCGATGCTAGGCACCACGATGGCGAGCGAAAACAGCACGGTTAGGGGTTGCCAGGCATTCACACCAAATCGCGGGAAGCCGAGCAGCGGAGCGACGACCGCACCGTCGATCGCCTGGATGACGATGCTCGCAAGAAAAACGGCGAGCACCCACCACCAATATTCCGGCCGCCTCGCTCGGCCCTTGAAGGTCGCGTAGTTCGACAGGACCGTTCTGACCGCCTCACCCATGTTCATGGCGTATCCCCTGGCAGGTTTGGCGACGCGGCGTCGATCAATCGGAACGATTGCAGTGGCCAATATTGCAAGTTTGATGGCCAACCCCAGGAATATATCGTAGGAGCCCGCTCGCCACTGAAATCGAGGCATCTGGTGCCCAGGAGAGGACTCGAACCTCCACGGCTTTTACACCACACGGACCTGAACCGTGCGCGTCTACCAATTCCGCCACCTGGGCACCGGTGGTTCGAATCTCTCGTCTCGAACCACTGGTTTCTTTGTTGATGGATCAACTCATCGAGACATTGGTATGCCTTGCAAACGGCTCAGCGACTATCTGGCTCGGACACCAATGTCTCGGTTGATCCACTAGGCGGCGATGAATTAAGCGCGCCCGCCGACCTTGTCAACGCGGCCCCCGCCCGCTCGCCTGTACACCCCAGGCACCAGCCGCTAAGAGACGCCGACAGGACCCACGCCGGAGTCGACTTGATGCCGATCACCAGCACCGACAAGGGGCTCGTCACCGTTTTCGGCGGGACCGGCTTTGTCGGCCGCCACGTGGTGCGGGCGCTGCTGAAGCGCGGCTGGCGGGTGCGCGCGGCGGTCCGCCGCCCCGATCTCGCCGTTCATCTGCAGCCGCTCGGTGATGTCGGCTGGGTCCAGCCGGTGCAGGCCAATCTCCGTTATCGCTGGTCGGTCGACCGCGCCGTGGTCGGTGCCGACGTGGTGGTCAATCTGGTCGGCATCCTGGCCGAAACCCGGCGCCAGCGCTTCGATGCGGTCCACGCCGCCGGTGCCCGTGCGGTGGCCGAGGCCGCCGGCGAGGAGGGGCACGCGCGCATCGTCCATGTCTCGGCAATCGGCGCCGACCCCGATTCGCTCTCCATCTACGGCCGCACCAAGGCCAAGGGCGAGGCGGCGGTGATGGAGGTTCTGCCGGAGTCGACGATTTTCCGCCCCTCGATCGCCTTCGGGCCCGAAGACAAGTTCTTCAACCGCTTCGCCGGCATGGCCCGCCTTGCTCCGGCGCTGCCGCTGTTCGGCGGCGGCCACACCAAATTCCAGCCGGTCTATGTCGGCGATCTTGCGCGGGCCATCGCCGAGGCCGTCGACGGCCACACCAAACCGGGCACAATTTACGAAATCGGCGGGCCGCAGATCCGCACGTTCCGTCAGTGCCTCGAAATCACGCTCGAACAGATCAACCGCACAAGGCTGCTTGTTCCCCTCCCGTGGTGGTACGCCCGCGCAGTCGCGCGCGTGCTCCAGCTTCTGCCCAGGCCGCTGCTCACCGTCGACCAGTTGAACCAGCTTCGCGTCGACAACGTCGTTTCGGACGATGCCATCGGCGAGCAACGCACGCTGGCCGGGCTCGGCATCGAGCCGACCGCGATGGCGGCCATCCTGCCGACCTATCTCTACCGCTTCCGGCCCCACGGCCAGTTCGAAGCACGGCGGTCGTAGCGTTCCGAACCTGATCGGTTCGAACCGCCACGAGTCTTTCCTGATGGATCAACTTATCGAGACATTGGAATGCCTTGCACGGCGTTCATCGACAGGCTTGCTCGAATCTACATGTCTCGGTTGATCCACTGTCAGCCGATCAGCGCAGCGGCGACCAGCCCGCCCAGGCCGACCGCGATCCGCCACCAGGCGAACGGCGCAAAGCCGTGGCGGCTGACGAAGCCGAGGAAACTCCTGACCACCACCAGCGCCGACAGGAACGCCACCACGAAGCCGATGGCGATCAGCAGCGCGGCGTCGCCGTCAATCAAATCGATGTTCTTGTAGAGGTCGAAGGCGAACGCTCCGGCCATCATCGGCATGGCGAGGAAAAACGAGTACTCCGCCGCCGAGCGTTTGTCGGTGCCCAACAGCAGCGCCCCGGCGATGGTCGCGCCCGAGCGCGAAACTCCCGGGATCAGCGACAGGGTCTGGAACAGGCCGATACCGAGGCTGAGCCTCAGCGGATAATCCATGATGTCGGCGTAGCGCGGTTTTAGCGGCAGCCGGTCGAGCCATAACAACGCCACCCCGCCGATGAACAGCGCCAGCGAGATCAGCGTCAGCGATTTGAAGAACACCTGGGTGATGATCTGGTGGAGGGCGACGCCGAGAATGGCCGCCGGCAGGAAGGCCAGCACCACGCCCAGGGCAAAGCGCTGGCTGGTGCGGTCGTGGCGCAGGTTGACCAGCAGGTGCCAAGCCGGGCGGCGTAGACCGCCACCAGCGCCAGGACCGCGCCGAGCTGGATCAGCACGACAAAGGCCTGGCCTTCGCTCTCGAAGCCGAGCAGGCGGCCGGCGAGCAGCAAATGGGCGGTCGAGGAGACCGGGATGAATTCGGTCGCGCCCTCGACGATGCCCAGGATCACCGCATTGATGATGTCGACAAGCCCCATGAACCGCTTTGCCTAGCCCGGACTTCTCACACTGGACATGACCTGGGCCTCAGCCGGCCCTTCGGGTTGCTGTCGGCGGACATCTGCCGTGTCGGGCGGCTCAACCGTATGACCAGATACGCTTCTCACCGCTCTTCTTGCATCTGTCTCGCCGAACAACAACGCAGGCCCGTGTCCAGTGTGAGAAATCCGGGCTGACCGCCTCTCGAATCGCCTTGTTCCGACCGGGTGCGGGTTCTATACCCGAAGCCCCGCGCGACCTATCACGCGCCGCACCTTTTCCTTGGCCCGCTTCCCATGTCGGTTCTTCACCACTACCCGTTGTCCGTCGGATCGCGTTTCGTCCGGCTGATCTTCGCTGAGTACGGCGAAACCCCGAACCTGATCGAGGAGACGCCGTGGCTCAGGCGCGAGGAGCTGTTGAAGCTCAATCCGGCCGGCACCCTGCCGGTGCTGGTCGACGACAATGAGGCGGTGATCAGCGGTGCGGCGATTGTCGCCGAATATCTGGCCGAGACTCGGGGGACGCGGCTCGGCGAGCAGCAATCGCTGCTTCCGGCCGAGCCGGCCGAGCGCGCCGAGGCGCGGCGGCTGGTCGCCTGGTTCCTCGACAAGATGGAAGCCGAGGTGACCAGTTATCTGGTGACCGAGAAGGTCCACAAGCGCCGCATGACCGCCGAAGAAGGCGGCGGCCCGCCGGATCCGGCGGCGATTCGCGCCGGGCGCTCGAACATCCGCATCCATATGCGCTATATCGGCTATCTGAGCGCGCGACGAAACGGCCTGGCCGGCCGCGATCTCACCTTTGCCGATCTCGCCGCCGCCGCCGCGCTGTCGGTGATCGACTACATGGGCGAGGTGCCATGGGAGGAAGACGCCACGGCGAAGGCCTGGTACGCGCGGATCAAGTCGCGCCCGTCCTTCCGCCTGATCCTGGCCGACAAGGTGCGCGGCGTGCCGGCCGCGACCCACTACGCCGATCTCGATTTCTGACCTCTGACCCGGCCGGGCTGAAGGCCGATCTGGCGGCCGAAGGGCGGGCGGAAGGATTTGATGCGCTCGCCGTCACCCGGCCCGACGCGATTCCCCAAGCCGCGCCGCGACTGGCGCAATTCCTCGCCGAACACCACCACGGCACCATGTCGTGGATGGCGGCCAAGGCAGGGCGCCGCGGCAACCCTGCCGCCCTGTGGGGTGAGGCGCGCGCGGTGGTCATGTTCGGCCTCAATTACGGGCCCGACAGCGACCCCATGGCGACCCTCAGCCAAGGCGACCGCGGCACGATTTCGGTCTACGCCCGCAACCGCGACTATCACGGCCTGGTCAAGGGCAAGCTCAAACGCATCGCCGGCCTGTTCGCCGCCCGCACGGGCCACCAGGTCAAGGTCTTCGTCGACACCGCGCCGTTGATGGAGAAGCCGCTGGCGGAGGCCGCCGGCCTCGGCTGGCAGGGCAAGCACACCAATCTCGTCAGCCGGGAGTTCGGCTCGTGGCTGTTTCTCGGCGCCATCGTGACCGATTGCGAGCTGCCCGCCGACGCTGCCGAGAAGGATTATTGCGGCACCTGCACCGCCTGCCTCGATATTTGTCCGACCGCGGCCTTCCCGGCCCCCTACCGCCTCGACGCCCGACGCTGCATCTCGTATCTCACCATCGAACATGCCGGGCCGATCGCCGCCGAATTCCGCGCCGCCATGGGCAACCGCATCTTCGGCTGCGACGACTGCCTGGCGGTCTGTCCGTGGAACAAGTTCGCCGCCGCCACAAACGAGGCCAAGCTCGCCGCCCGGGACGATTTGGCCGCGCCGCCGCTCGCCGACCTGTCGCGCCTCGACGATGCCGGCTTCCGCGCCCATTTTTCCGGCTCGCCGATCAAGCGCATCGGCCGCAACCGCTTCATCCGCAACGTGCTGATCGCCATCGGCAATTCCGGCGAGACCGGTCTGGCGGCCGAGGCCGAACGCCTGCTCGGCGACGACGATCCGGTGGTGCGCGGGGCGGCGGTGTGGGCGCTGTCACGGCTCTTACCGCGGCGGCGTTTCGCGACAATGCGGCGCGGTCGCGCCGAGGCCGAGGCCGACCCGTCGGTGATCGACGAGTGGCGGCAGCAACCGCCATGAACGGCGAGGCAAAGGGTGCCATGCATCTGTTCGTCTTCGGCCTCGGCAATTCTGGCCTGGCCTTCGCCCGGGCGATGAAGGACGAGGTAGCGTGGACCGGCGGCACGGTGCGCACGGTCGACAAGGCCATTGCGGTGACCGGCGACGGCGTCCGCGCCTTCATCTTCGACGGCACCAGCGCGGGGATCGGCGTCGGCGCCGCCATCCATCACGCCACCCACCTGGTCACCTCGATCGCGCCGGGCGACGGCGATCCGGTGCTCAGCCACCATCGCCAGGCCATTGTGGCCGCGCCTCACCTGCGCTGGATCGGCTATCTGTCCACCGTCGGCGTCTATGGCGACCATGGCGGTGACTGGGTCGACGAGGCGAGCGAGCCAAAACCTCAGCCCGGCCGGCTGAGCGCCCGGCTGGCGGCGGAGACGGCGTGGCTGGCGGTGGCGGCCGAGCGCCAAGTGCCAGTGGCGATCCTGCGCATCGCCGGCATCTACGGACCGGGCCGCAATTCGCTCAAAAAACTCAACGACGGCCGCGCCCACCGCATCGTCAAGCCGGGGCAGGTGTTCAACCGCATCCACGTCGACGACATCGTCCAGGTGCTGGCCGCGGCCGCGACGAGCGCGACCGGCGGCGTCTTCAACGTCGCCGACGACCAACCCGCTCCGCCCCAGGATGTGGTCGCCTTCGCCGCCGAGCTGATGGGCGTCACGCCGCCGCCGGAGATACCGTTCGAAGAGGCCGAACTGACGCCGCTGGCGCGGTCCTTCTACGGCCAGAACAAGCGGGTCGCCAACGACCGGATCAAGCGTGAGCTTGGCGTCATCCTGCGCTACCCGACCTATCGCGAGGGGTTGCGGGCCCTGTGGCGGGAGGACACCTGGCGGAGCCAAGGCAGTCCGTAAACGCCTGGCATGCCGCCATCAGCCGATGCCGATCCCCTCCGGAGCAGGCCGATCTTCTCAGGCGTGGGCGGTGTGACTTTTTGGACACTCAAAATAAATATTAGTTGAGTGATATAGACTTACCGTTCCTACATAGTAAAATTCTCGCTAAAGGTGCACAAAATTGGCTGACTTGCGTGGGGCGGATTCGTTTTTGTTCAATGTTGTTAGCTACGGCTCTGGCCACCGGTTGTGCCGTGCAAAGTCACTACGTCGACGGTGAACTCGCGTCACGCACTTTTGGGTTCGGGCCGGCGAGTATGACCGCTTGTGATGCCACGAACAGCTCCATCATCCTCACCGATGCACTGGGCATCGGTGTCGGAGACCGCGGTTTCAAGCTTGGCATCATGAGCGAGCAACGCACGTGCATTCCAGAGGATTGCAAGGTGGTCTTCTGGATCGACGATCCGTCCATGGTCGAGGAAGTGCGTGCCCGTATCGGAGACGCTGAGAATGTTTGTGTGGCGTCGGAAATGGAGCGAGGTCGGTCATGAAAAGAACGATGCTGATTGTGGTCGCCGCGGCTGGTCTTGCCGGCTGTGTCAGCGCCGAGAATGCACCACTGATATTTGGACAGTCGCAGACACTCGGCATATCGGTCGGAACCGATGCGGCGGGCGCCGGCGCCACTGCAACGGTTGGTTTCAAGGATTACAACATCGCAATCATTCCCACTATTGCAACCTGGCCCGACGGCCAACCGATGTTGATTCAGGCCAGGGTGGAGGGCTTCGACAACGTCGACGCGTACTCGACCTTCGGTCAGTTCGAGGCCAGCACCGAGGGTACCAAGATTTCGCTCGGGAAGTTCTTCGCAACCGGGATTGCCGCCCGGCGGCTTGCGGACGGATTCGCTTGCGAGGTGTCCGACGGGACCGACAAGCATTGTATTGGCGGTCGCCCAGCCTCGTAGTCGCGAGCAGCTAGACCACCGCTCCTAGCATTCGTGGGTTGCAGAAGGAATTGGAAGCATGCCCGTGTTCACGAATGGTACCTTTGGCAGGTTTGGCACGTTCGGAACACTGGGAACACCGGGCACCCCCAGCACGTCCGTCACGCCCGTCACGCCCGTCACGCCCGTCACGCTCGTCACGCCCGTCACACCCATCACTCCCGACACGCCAAGCACTCCGGGCACGCCCTCATCTGTTGGAACCGCCGGAACGGCGGGAACCGGCGGGACGGCGGGAGTAACAGGCAGTCTCCCGCAGCCGCCGGGCGAGGCGTGGTTGAACCCAGCCAATTCCGCGCCGGGCGACGATCCGCGGCGCTTCACCGCCGCCCGCGTCCCGGCACCAAAGGTCGTCGTCTACATCCCCAACGACGGCACCGAGTTGATCCGCGAGGGCGGTTCGCGCTCCTGGCGGAACCACAATCCCGGCAACATCCAGAAAGGTTCGTTTGCCGATGCCAACGGGACGATCGGCGGGGATTCACGGTTTGCCATCTTCCCCGATGAATCGACCGGACGGGAAGCAATCGTGACGTTGCTGCGCGGCGCCTCCTACAGGGACCTTACGCTCGCGAACGCCATCAATCGCTATGCACCGCCGCATGAGAACAACACCCAGGGCTACGTCGCCTTCGTGGCCGATCAAACCGAATTGGACCCGGGGACGGTGCTGTCAGGCTGGAACGTTACCGAAATCCGCAGCATTGCCAATGCGATCAAGAAAATCGAGGGCTGGACGCCGGGATCGGAACGAGAGAACGCGCCTTTTGCCGGAGGCGCCGGCGGCCCGCCCGCACCGATGGTCTCGGCCGCCGGAGCCGCATCCGACTGGATGGGCGTCGCGAACGGTGAGGCGAGTCTGCCGGAATCGGAACGCAGCGAATGGCCCGATCCCGGCGAAAATCCCCGTATCCTGCGGTACTTTGAGGTTGCCTGTCCGTGGTTTGATCCCAATGCGGGCGACGAGGTGGATTGGTGCGCCGCGTTTGTCAACTATTGCCTCGAAACGGCCGGGTATTCAGGCAGTTCACACCCCGGGGCACGATCGTTCTTTTGGAACAAGCAAAACCGCTTCCTGAAAGTGGACCAACCGTCCTTTGGAAGCATCGCGGTATTCAGGAAGAAGCCGTTCGATGACCCGACCTGGGAGTCGGGGCCCGGTCATGTTGGTTTTTTGACGTCGTGGACGGAGGATCACATCACTCTTTTGGGCGGCAATCAGGATAATACCGTCAAAACCAAGACATACGCAAAGACCAAACGCGATGAGAACGACGCTGTGATCCGAGAGCTAGCGGGTTTCTACATTCCTGTGATGAACTGAACGCAATCCGACTTGCTCCGCCCGGTTTGGCCGGAGTTAAAGACGGCCACACATGAGACTTGCTTGAATCACACGGGTATTTTTCAACCGCCTGCGATCTCGGCCGCCAGATCGTCGATGGCCGTCATCAGCCGGATGAGATCCTCCGGCCGCGAAATTCTGTGGTCGGCGTCCTTGATCAGAGTGAAAACCACGTCATCCGAGGCCAGATGGCTGACCAGATCGGCGGCATGCTGCCACGGAACTTCGGTATCGGCCGCACCCTGCAAAATGTGAACCGGGCAGCCGGTTTCGATCAAACGGTCGCCGAACAGGTGGCGCTTGCCGTCCTCGATCAGCTTGAGGGTGATCGGATAGGGGTCGTCGTCGGAATATTCGTTGGGAACCGTGAAGACGCCGTTGCTGGTGATTTCGGCTCTTGCCGCCTCGTCGAACTGGGCCCACATCAGGTCCTGGGTCATGTCGGTCGCCGGGGCGAGCAGCACCAGGCCGGCGATCCGTCCGCTCTCCCGCAACGCTTCTGCCATCAGCAGCGCCAGCCAGCCGCCCATCGAGGAGCCGATGACGATCTGCGGTCCCGTGGTGACCGCCTCCAGAATCGCGATTCCTTCCTCCAGCCACATCGAGATCGTGCCATCCTCGAACCGGCCGTCGGACTCGCCGTGGCCGGAATAGTCGAACACGGTGGCGACCCAGCCCTTTGCGGCGGCATGGTCGTTAACGGCAGTGGCCTTGGTGCCGGTCATGTCGGAGCGGAAGCCGCCGAGCCAGAACAGGCCAGGCGATCCACCGGCGCGATTCATCACGGCGATGTCTCGTGCCGCATCGCCGGAACCCACCGTTATACGAGCCAGGCCCTCTTCACCCATCTTTCACCTCGACGCCCTTGAACAGGCCTGACCGGTTGACTTACGATCCGGCTTGTTCGAATCCTGTCTCGCTCGGGTCTTGAGGCTCGGGCGCGACATCTTATTCGGCATGTTTTACGCAACGACACAAGGAGACCATCACCATTCGCCGACCCTATAGAGCCCCGCCTCCCGTCAAGGAAGGCCCGCGGACCAACCGCGAGATCAATGCCTCCGAGGTCCAGTTGATCGACGACAAGGGCGAAAATCTCGGCGTCGTCGCCACCGACAGCGCCCTCGACATGGCCGAAGAAGCCGGCCTCGATCTCGTCGAAATCTCACCCAACGCCGAACCACCGGTCGCCAAGATCCTCGATTTCGGCCGCTACAAATACAAGGCCCAGAAAAAGGTCGCCGAGGCACGCAAGAAGCAAAAGACCATCGAGATCAAGGAGATCAAGATGCGTCCCAACATCGACACCCACGACTACGACGTGAAAATGCGGTCGATCCGGCGCTTCTTCGAGGAAGGCGACAAGGTCAAGGTCACGCTCCGCTTTCGCGGCCGCGAAATGGCCCACCAGGAGATTGGAATCAGGCTTTTGGACCGTGTCCGCGAGGAAATCGCCCCGCTGGCCAAGGTCGAGGCCGAGCCCAAGCTTGAGGGCCACCAGATGATCATGGTGCTGGCCCCGCGTTGAAGCGCATTCCGAACCGGGAACCGGATTTCGGATAAGTCGATGCGGGGGCGGGGGGCGCAGGCCTTCCGAAGCACCGAATCGGTTGTTTGAAACTCGACCGGCCGGGAGTACGTTACTGATCTGACGGACTTGATATCTGGAGAGATCACGATGTCATCGGCAGATGCCGGGTCTGGGAAAAAGCGCGCCACGACGCTGGTCTATCGCCAGACGTTTGCAACCCGGCTTACCCACTGGGTCTGGGCGATCAGCCTGTTCTTCCTGGTGCTCACCGGATTGCAGATCTTCAACGCCCATCCCTCACTCTATATCGGCAAGCAATCGGGCTTCGGCTTCGACAATTCCATCCTGGCAATCGGCGCCGAACGCAAGGGCGGGGGAATTGCCGGCTACACCGAGCTGTTCGGGGCGCGCTTCGACACCACCGGCGTGCTCGGCGTCTCGGGGTCGGAGATTCGGCCGGAAGTCCGGGCGTTTCCCGGCTGGGCGACAATCCCGTCGAACAGGGATCTTGCGACCGGACGGGTGATCCACCTTTTCTTCGCCTGGATTCTGGTGGGTACGCTGGTCGTGTGGCTGGTCGCCAGTGTGCTGAGCGGTCATCTGCGGCGTGATGTCTGGCCGAGATTGGCCGACCTCAAAGCGATACCGCGGGAAATCGGCGAACATGTACGGCTGCGCTTCGGTCACAGCGGCCGCTACAACGCCCTGCAGAAACTCTCCTACGCAATCGTCATGTTCGTGCTCCTGCCGATGATGGTCGTCACGGGACTGGCGATGTCACCGGGCGTCAATGCCATGGTCCCGTTCTTGAACGACATCCTTGGCGGCCGGCAGACGGCGCGCACGATCCATTTCGCCATCATGGTGCTGCTCATCGGCTTCTTCATCATCCACATCGTGATGATTTTCGCCGCCGGCCCGATCAACGAACTGCGCTCGATCATCACCGGCTGGTTCCGCGCCACCCCTGCCGCCGAGGAGCGAGAAGGAGACTCGGCATGACAGAGCGACAACTTAGCCGCCGCGGTTTTCTGTCCGCCGCAGCCCTGGGAGGAAGCGGCTTCGTGCTCGCCGGCTGCGGAGCGCTGGACGCGCTGACCGACCGCGACAATCCGGTACGCAACTTCATGGAAGGTGCCAACGATCTGACTTACCGCGTGCAGCGCCTGCTGCTGCCCCGCCAGGCCCTGGCGCCGGAATTCACGGCGGCGGACATCCGCCAGCCGCAGCGCCCCAACGGCGTCACCCAGCCGCGCGACCCGAACTATCTGGCGCTGGCCCAGGCCGATTTTACCGACTATCGGCTGGAGGTCGGCGGTCTGGTCGACAACCCGCTGACCCTCGACATCGCGACCCTGACGAACATGCCGGCACGGACCCAGATTACCCGCCACGACTGTGTCGAGGGCTGGAGCTGCATCGCCGAATGGACCGGCGTGCCGCTCGCGACCGTGTTGAAGGAGGCCAAGCCCAAGCAGCAAGCGAACTACGTCGTCTTTCGCTGCTTCGACACCATCGAGCGCAGCCTGTCGGGCGGGATCAAATATTACGAGACCATCGACATGATCGATGCCAACCACCCCCAGACTATTCTGGCCTACGGCCTCAACGGACAGAACCTGCCGATCGAGAACGGCGCCCCGCTGCGGGTACGGGTGGAGCGACAGCTCGGCTACAAGATGGCCAAATACATACGCTCGATCGAACTGGTCGAGACGTTCGCCGATATCGGCGAGGGCAAGGGCGGCTACTGGGAAGACCGCGGCTATGAGTGGTACGCGGGCATCTAGGCGGCATCACCTGCAAAGCCCCGGCCGGCAATGTTGCGGCCCCGGCCCCATTCAGCGGGCCGCCAGCCATTCCTCAGCCAAACGCCGGGCTTCGGCGAGCTGCTCCGGCGTCATCTCGGCTGCCACCATATCGCGGTAGCTCACCGCATCGGCGTAGATCGCACCGGCGTGGACCGCACCTGATCCGGCCGCAAGATCGAGCCACATATAGGCCATGACCGGGTCCTGCGGCATGCCGCTGCCCATGGCGAACATCAGGCCAAGGCCGATCTGGGCCTCGGCGTGGCCCTCTTCGGCGAGCGGTCGCCAGTGTTGGAAGGCCACGGCGTAGTCCTTGTGCTCATAGGCGGCAACTCCGTCCTCATACGGTCCGGCCGCGACAGCGCCGGCCAGCGCCACGACGACGATGACACCGACCGCAAGTTGCTTCAGCATGGCGAGGTCCTCCTCCTCCAGCCACACCTTATCACGCCGGCCACCGCCCAACGGCATGCGCTGAAGTTCAAGCCGCCCTCGCACGTCCCTTGTCACAAAACCAGCCGCCGTCGTGTCTTCCTTTCGAACAACACGGGAAGGAAGCCATGGAACACTACGACGTTGTGATCGCCGGCGGCGGTTATGCCGGGGTGATGTGCGCACTGCGCCTTGCGGGAAAGATGGTCGGACAGCCCATCCGCATCGCCCTGATCAATCCGGCCGCCCATTTCGTGGAGCGGCTGAGGCTGCACGAAGGCATCGTTGAACCGGCACGCCGGCGGTTGCGCAGCTTTGACATCGCCGCTCTCCTCGGTCGCCGGGGCGTGGCGTTCATCCCCGGCAAGGTCGTTGCGCTGGACCGCACCGCCTGGACGGCCACGGTCGAACGTTCCAACGGCCAAACCATCGAAATCGGCTACGACCGGTTCGTTGCCGCCGGGGGGACCGTCAACCGAACCGATATGATCGAAGGTGCCGGCCGCCATGCCTACGTCCTCGATCCGTCGGGAGATCGCAACGCCGCTGCCTTGCATCGCCGACTCGCCGAAGAACCCGCCCGGCGCGTGCTCGTGATCGGCGCCGGTGTGACGGGAATTGAGCTCGCCGCGGAAATTGCCCAAAGGCCCGGCATCTCGGTCACGCTCGCCTCGGCCGGCGCCTTCGCGCCGTTCGCGGCCGATGCTCTCAGAGCGCTGCTGCGCCGAGAACTGGAGAGCCTCGAAGTCGGTGTCATGATCACCCGGGTGCGCCGGCTCAGCGCCAATCTCGCCCATACCGATAGCGGCGAGATCGCGTTCGACGTTTGCGCGGTCTGTGCGGGCTTCCAGGCCCCGCCGTTTCTCGGCGAGTCCGGCCTTGAAACCAATCAGGCGGGGCGGGTGCTGACCGATCCCTATCTGCGCGCCTGCAATGACGGGCGCATCTATGCGGCAGGAGACTGCTGCCTCCCGGTCGGGCCGGTCGGGGCTCCACCGCGCATGTCGGTGCCGTTCGCGCTGACCACCGGAGCCCATGTCGCCGAGGCCATCGCCGCCGAATTGACGAATCGCCGGCCGCGCCGATTCGGATTTTGGACCTTCGGCCAGGCGATCGGGCTCGGCAACCGCGCGGTCGGCTTCAGTCTGACTCCCCACGACACGCCATTCCGACCCTATTTCACCGGCCGCGTGGCCTTCCACCTTCGCGCTTTCTTCGTCCGGCTGTTATTCAGCATCCTGAGGGCCGAAAAAGGTCGCCGGCCGCGACTGCCGTTCTGGATCGGAAGGCCGCTGCGGCGCGCCAAACGTCAGGAGAGAAAGGCCGATGCCCGCCTTGTCGGCGAGCGCAACTGAAGCTCTGTGGGGCACCGCCTTCGGCGTTGCTTACCGCATTTTGGGCAACGGCGCCGATGCTGAGGACATGGCGCAGGACGCCATGACCAGGCTTATGGCCGCCGCCGCAGGGCCGCGGAACGCCGAGGCCTATGTAGCGACAATTGCGGCGCGGCTCAGCCTCAATCATCTGCGCAACAACCGGACCCGACAGAAGCGTCTGTCGGGCGAGGACCTGCCGGTGCCACTGGCCATGGAGCCGGACGCGGCCAGTGATGCGCGGCTGGATCTTCCCTATGGCATGACGGTTCTGACCATGGCGCTGCCACCGCTGGCCCGCGCGGTGTTCATTCTGCGAAATGGGTTTGATTTGACCTTCGATGAGATCGCGCAACAACTTGACCGCACCTCGGCCAGTTGCCGCCAGGCCCATGGCCGCGCAGTCCGTGTGCTGGCCTCGGCCGATCGGTCTCAACCCAAAGCGGGTGAGAATGAGCTCGGGCTGATGCGGCGGCTGGTGGCGCTGATTAGCGACGGCGATGTTGCCGGCCTCACCCACCTGCTCGCCGCCGACATCGTGCTCCATAGTGACGGTGGCGGCCGGGCGCCGGATTTGGGCCGTCCCATCGACGGCCGGGAGCGCATCGCGCAGTTCCTTGCGGCCTCGCCACGGCTTGTGGGTGCCGATGCCGAAACCCGCGTGATCAACACGGTTCAGGGCCCGCTGATCGTGATCGAGATAGACGGCTCCGCAGTGACCGCGGTGCTGGCGGACTATCGGGGCGACCGAATTTCAAAGATCTATGCGATCTCCGATCCAAACAAGCTTTCGGCGATGGCGCGCCGGCCGCGACGGGATGATTATGCACTTGACATAGCCATCCCTGTTGCCATGCGGGATGGCTCATTGCGGGCATAAACCGTGAACGAACACATCTTTGGCCTATCAATGATGGTCAGCGCTTGCATATATTCTCGGTCGGGAATATAGACGCTCCCAAACGGACAAGCCGCCGATTCGCAGGGATTTATCATGGGCGAAGAGCCACTGATCACCATCACGCAAGCCGATATCGAGGCGAAGCGCAAAGAGGTCGAGGAGTACGAAGCAAGGGCCAAGGAAGGCCGGACTTGGCTGGAAGCCGCCGAATTCATCCTCGGCAGAACCCCCAGTTCGGGTGACTACCGCGTTTCGAAAGCGTTCGTGGAGGCACAAAACAGTCGTGACCTCACCGCAGCCGTCGAGGAAATGGCCAATAGGGCGATCGAGCCACTATTGAAAGCCACCATAAAGGACGCCCTCCGAGCTAACGGTTTTCCAGAGGCTCGCCTGCAAAACTATTTCTACACGGTGATCGCCCGCCTCAAGGAGGCAGGTCGAATCAGCGTGATGGATGACGGTCGATTGTGGCGCAAGCCGCAGACGCCGTTGCCGTCATGACGGCCAGCCTCAAAAGAACAACGCCAGCCGAGATGTCTCAGCTGGCGCTGTGCATCGCCCGCCACGCCACCTCGGCCAGGATCGGCGCCCGGTTGCCGGACACGATCAGGACCGATCCGAACTGGCCGGCGACGAGGAGCACCGTTGCCTCGTCATGACAGGCCGGTTCGGTCAGCCCGCCATCGGGCTGCTCGACAAACGCGGCCAAGGCCGGCGTGATCGATAGCCATGCGGCCACCAAAATCGTCAGGGACAGATAGATGTGGCGGCGGCATTGGCGATCGGAATTGGCGATCAGCATCCTCATGGCAGCACTGTCCCTGGTTGGGAAAACCGGCGTACCCATGGAGTGATGGGAATCATCAACGGCCATTCATCGTTAATATCGGGTTAATCCGGCTGTCTTGATTGCCGCCGAGTCGAACCGATTCGATGGTGCCTGTGGGCGTCATGCGCCGGCCCTTCGGGGACAGGCGGGGCCGTTTTCGTGCCGGTCGGGATGGCCGAACTTGGCTTGCCCGGCAATTGCCGCGCAGGGCATAGTCGGCACAACCTTCAGCGCGCCCCAAGGCCCCCTTCCCGGAACTGTCGCCCGTGCTTGTCAGAATCGTCGGCCCGTTCGCCTTCGCCTATTTCCTGAGCTACCTGTTTCGCGTCGTCAACGCGGTCGCCGGGCCGGGACTGATGCGCGATATCGGCCTCGATATCGGTTCGCTGGGGCTGCTGACCAGCACATATTTCCTCACCTTTGCCGCCGCCCAGGTGCCGCTCGGGGTGGCCCTCGACCGCTACGGGCCGCGGTTGGTCGAATCTCTGCTGCTGCTGGTCGCAGCTGTCGGCGCCCTCGTTTTCGCGCTGGCCGACGGTCTGTGGGCGCTGGCGATCGGGCGCGGGCTGATCGGCCTGGGGGTCTCGGCCGCCTTGATGGGCGCGTTCAAGGCGTTCTCCATGGCCGCGCCCTTGGAGCGGCTGCCGACCCTCAACGGCATCCAGCTCGCCGCCGGAGCCCTGGGGGCGCTGGCCGGCGGCACGCCGGCGGACCTGACGATGGAGGTCTATGGCTGGCGCGGTCTGTTCATCGGCCTTGCCGCGCTTTCCCTGATCGCCGCCGCACTGGTCGCCGCGTTCGGGCCGCGCTGGCAGGCGACAACAACCGGTGAGCGGCTTGGCGTTCAGCTTCGGGCGGTCGGCACCATTCTGGTCGATCCGATCTTCGTGCGGGTGGCACTGTTCTGCGTACCCAGCCAGGCCACCGCGCTGGCGGTTCAGGGGCTGTGGGCAGGCCCCTGGCTGCGCGATGTCCAGGGGCTCGGTCCGGCCTCCGCCGCGGCGGTGCTGTCAGTGATGGCGGTGGCGATGATGGTCGGGTATTTGGGATTCGGTGCCCTGGCGAGCCGGGTCGCCGGGCGCGGCGGCGCAACCATCCACGTCGCCATTGGCGGCATGGTCGCATTCATGGCCACCCAGGCGGCGCTGATTGTCGTGCCGGTCGAAGGCGGTGTGGTGACCTGGATCGCCTTCGCTTTCTTCGCCACTAGCGGTGTGCTGATGTACCCGGCGTTGACCGCGCTCTACCCGAGCCAACTCGCCGGACGGGTCAACACGGCGCTTAATTTCCTCGTCTTCACCGTCTCCTTCGCCGTCCAGTGGCTGGTCGGCGTGGCGCTCGACAGTTTTTCCTCGCTGATCGGCATGAAGAGCGCCTTCGACGTGGTTTTTCTGGCGCTGCTTGGCCTGCAGGCGGTCGGGCTGGTGGTCTTGCTGTTTCGCCTGCCGACCGCGGTCAGGCGGTAAAATCCCATGTCGGACGCGACCACTTCCGAAGTTTTCCTCCGATCATCCGAAGCGGCAGCGCACTTGGCAGATCGCTTCGGTCCTCCATGTCCCTCAGATGGGGATTTTCCGAACGTTGTTGATTGTCGCCGGCGTGGCCGGTTTTTCCGGTTCGGTTGTTGCCGATCAGACCGATCCGCGCCTGAGCCCGCTTTTCGATCAGCTCAAGGAGGCCGGCGCGCCGGCCGCGGCGGGACCGATCGAACAGCAGATCTGGGCGATCTGGCTCGAGACGTCCGACGGGGCGGTCGATTCGTTGATGGACAGCGGTATCGATGCGATGAGCCGCGGCGACCGTGTGGCGGCGCTGGATGCCTTCGACCAGGTCATCGCGCTCTCGCCCGACTTCGCCGAAGGCTGGAACAAGCGGGCGACGGTCCACTACCTGTTGGAGAATTTTGACGAGTCGCTGGCCGACATCGCCGCAACCCTTGAGCTCGAGCCGCGCCATTTCGGCGCCTTGTCCGGCCGCGGTCTGGTGTTTATCAGGCTCCGCGAGGCCGAGCAGGCGCTATCGGCGTTTGAGGAAGCGCTGGACGTCAGCCCGCAAATGGTCGGTCCGCGCGTCAATGTGGAGATCCTGCGCCGGGTGCTCGGTCAGCAGGACATCTGAGGCGGCAACCGACGAGATCGAGCCGCTGACCGGATACCCGATAGTTGACAGGCATCTGTTCGATGGGGGCCAAGGGGTGGACGCCCCGGTCGCTGTAGATCTTACGGATTATTTTCGACTCACAATCCGCTGGAAGAGATCCGGCCGGTCCAGATTGATGTAGTCGGGCATGAGGGCTGCGCGCGCTTCCAGTTCGGCGATCTGATCCGTCTTATCGTAGATCATGGTGTGAGCGCCGAGGCGCCTGTACGCTTCCATTTGGCCGAGATCATCCTGCCTGACGTCGAACTCGATGATCTGCGAATTACAGTCCTCGATGGCGGCCTCGAGCGAGCGGAAATCGCGCCGCAGGGCCATCAGAGTTGCGTCGGAGGAAAGAGCCCTCAACCGTCGCATGGTCTGAGGGTTCTCGGATGCGAAAAAGCACCGGTCCAGCATGCCGGCCTCCACGACTGTGGCCAGTACCGTCTCCGGTCGCGAGTCCTTCAGTTCGATGTAAAGACCGCCGCCTGCCACCAGGGCCAAGTTCAGCATATCGCCCAGCAATGGAATCCGCTGGTCGGAGAAATGAGGATCGAACCACGATCCGGCGTCGTGGCCCTGAGCTCGGCAAGCGTCATGTCGGCTACTCGGCCGGAGCCGTTCGTGGTCCGGTCGATGGTCGCATCGTGGATCACGACGATTTCTCCGTCGGATGAAGTGCGCGCGTCCAGCTCGACGAAATCCAACTGCTGACCAAAGGCGATGCGGGCCGCCTCCATCGTATTCTCCGGTGCAAAATAGTTGGCACCGCGATGGCCGACGATTCGGATGGGCCGAGTTTCATCCACGTTGTACGGTTTGACCGACATTCCCCGCCTCGTTCCGAATGCGCCCGGTTCTGAACGTCAGAATATTTGGCTTAATTTTCCGTTTACAAGGCACATCCCCCGACTTTATTTCTCGTCCGGGAACAGCCCTCGGGCCGGCATGGACCTCAGCTCGACCGCGCTGTTCGCGCTAGTCATCAACAGCTGGCCGCCGGCGAACTTATTCGCCAGATCGGCTCAGCGAACGTCACATCGGGAAGGTTGCAAGTGGCCGGCAAGGCGATGACCTCGCGCGCGGCGACAGGTTCGCCGGGATCTTTGAGCAGGCGGCTCATGCTTGTGGCAGTTCTCAATTGCAGGAGCTTCGCTTCCTGCTCCAGTGCAATGTCAAACGCGGCACGATAGACGGGCTCAATTTGATTACGCCTCGCGCCGGCATTTTTCGACGACTTCTGCATCATGTTGAGAGCAGTCTTCAGCGAATCGTTGGTGACCGAACGCCGCAATTCCTCCACTGCATCGACGGAAGCCTTGGCAAAATCCTGAAACCGGTGAAGTGGGGCGTTCCTCATCGGGCCAGGGCGGCCTCGCTGGCGATGCTCGGCCAGAACGCCGAGGCGCGTGCAGCCATTGCCGATCTTGTCCGCATCGTTCCCGGTATCACCTTGGCAAGTTACGCCAGGGAGACCAGTTTTCGAGCCGAGCCGCACCACACCAATCTTCTGGCGGCGCTGGAGAAGGCCGGCCTTCCGGATGGGTCGCCCGCCCGCGACCGGCAGGCCTGGGACGACCATTTGGCCTGACGGGAGCTATTGGCGGCCCCCGCGGCGTCGATCAGTCCAGGCCCTGATCACCTGCCTGGTCGGCGGCGCGGCCCGGACCGTGCCGGAGTTCCGCCGGGCGCGGTGACGCTCGGTCCATTCAAGAGGCAGATACTGGCCGGATCAAAAAGCTGTCGGCCACCTCTGCGACGTGTGATGCACTGCCAGGATGTCGATCACATCGCCATGAATGCGATAGGGCACTATGAAGGGCGTTTTAGGTATCACGAGTTCGCGTGTTCCCTCGACGCGGCCGATGCGGCCGCTTTCGGGAAACATCGTGAGCTGGTGGTGGGTGGTCGTTGCGATCATGGTGACGATACGCTTCGCTACAGCCGGACTCTCAAGCGAAATATGTCGCTGGACGCTCCGTAAGTCCTCGAGCGCCTGCGGCTGCCACAGGAGCCTCATACAATAGGCGTCGAAAGCTCGTCAGAGGTGTCCCACGACGCAAGCCACTGCATCCCAGCCGCGGGCGGATCGCCCTCGGTCTCGGTCTGGCGGACGCGATCATGCGGCACGCCTTCTCCTCGATCTGCCGACGCGATCGCTTCGCGTATCCGGCTCTCCTGCCAGTCCTGCAAATCGAGATAGTTCTCGATGGCTTGCCGCGCCAAATAAGCCGTTTTGCGATCCTGCTTCCTTGCCGAAGCCTCCAGCCGCTCTTTGACTTCTTTTTCAACGCGAATAGTGAGTGTGGTTGATTGTCCCACGGGCTCTGCGCTCATTCGTTTTTTCATGTGCACTTTGTAACACAAACTGGGCGAACCGCTACCTGGCGTGACTTGGCGCTTGAACAATCCGGCGCTGAACGCACACCCAAGGCGGCGTCATCGTCCCGCAGCTTGCCGGGCTGCTGATACTCCAAATTGGTCCCGGCCCGCCGCTCATCAGCCCGTACTTCCGCGCGGTCCATGTGGAGCGGCGGTGCAACTTCAGGTATTTGAGACCAATGCTGAAGAATGCGGACAGGCTTGCGCACGCGGTCAAACTGCTTATTGGCGTCGCCGCCTGCGCGGTCGATCCCACCGGTGTCAAGGTGATCGGCGTGGCGGCTTCGGGATACCTGTCGCTGCGTGGCGTCTCGAAGTCACTGTCGCCCGAGGCAAAGGTGCTGGCCACCGAACTCACTGAGGGTCTGAAAGCGAGTCTTGCCGAGCCGGGTTTGCCTGCCGAGGCCAACGTCCTTATGCCGCAGATGATCGAGGCCGGTTTGCCAAAGCCGGACGACATCGTCACCGCTGGTCTGCAGCCTGAGGCATTGGTGGACCTGATGGTCGTACGGCTCACCGATCCGGAGCACATCAAAGTCGAGATGGTTGCCGCGTTCAAATCGGCGGTGACACCGATCCTCGGCAGGCTACTCAACGATCGGACTTTTGTGGAGGCCCTGGGTCCTCAGATCACACGCGAGATGCTGCGGCATTCAAAAGAGACCGCCGACGCATTGGACGATGTGCGCGCCAAGTACGGCAGCCTTGCCCGTTCACTCGATGAGCTGCGCACCCTGCATCGATCGCAGTTGGAAGCGCTTGCCAGGCGGTTCGGGTTCGATGAGCCGGATACGCTAGGCGATGAAGAACTGCGTGATCTCCTGGAAGCAAAGGCCGGCGAATATCGCGTTTACAAAACTAATATCGACGCAATCGACGAACACGCTAAGGGCCTCGGCAACCTCAAAGGGGCGGCAAAGGAAGCGACGGAGCGGCTGGATTTCGCCGAGGTCGAAAACCTGCTCTCGCGCGTCGATCAGGTCGAGACGGAAATCGCCGCCAAGACCAAGGAATTGCGGGCGGAGAACGCACTGCTGCGCGGACGGGTGGACGAGGCGTTCGATCACTTCTCGGCTGCCGCTGACGGCTTCGTCGGGATCGACAAGCTCGAACCGGCACGGCGGCGGCTCCGTCACGGGGATCGTCTTTTTCGACACGGTCTTCGTTATGGCGGGTCGGGTCTGGCGCTGTCGGAACGGATGATCCGGGCTGCCCTCGATCAGATACCCGCCGATCAACCGCTGCTTTGGGCGCCTGCTCAAAATGCTCTTGCAGATACCCTCGAGGAGCAAGGCGGCCGCGTCGGCGGTGAGCCAGGGGCGAAGTTACAGGGCCAAGCGGTCACCGGCTATCGCGCCGCGCTAGGCGTCTACACCGAGGACACCCATCCGGTGGCCTGGGCCACAACCCAGAACAATCTCGGCAATGCCCTTGCGCGGCAGGGCACCCGCATCGGCGGTGAGCCGGGGGCGGAACTGCTGAGCCAGGCGGTCGCGGCCCATCGCGCCGCGCTGCGCGTCACCACCGAGGACGCCCATCCGGTGGCCTGGGCCAGGACGCAGAACAATCTCGGCAACGCCCTCCAGGAGCAGAGCGCCCGCGTCGGCGGTGAACAGGACACCGAGCTGCTGGACCAGGCGGTCGCTGCCTATCGCGTCGGGCTGCGCATCCGCACCGAGGACGCCTATCCGGAGCAATGGGCCAGGACCCAGAATAATCTCGGCGCTGCCCTCCAGGAACAGGGCAACCGCATCGGCGGCGAGCCGGGAGTGGAGCTGCTGGGCCAAGCGGTCGCCGCCTATCGCGCCGCACTGCGCGTTGGCACAGAGGACGCCCATCCGGTGGACTGGGCCAGGACCCAGAACAATCTCGGCGCTGCTCTCCATAATCAAGGCACCCGTGTTGGCGGCGAGCAGGGGGCTGTGCTGCTGGGCCAGGCGGTTACCGCGTATCGCGCCGCGCTCCGCGTCAGCACCGAGGACGCCCATCCGGTGGACTGGGCCAGGACCCAAAACAATCTCGGCAATGCCCTCCACGAGCAGGGCACTCGTATTGGAGGCGAGCGGGGAGAGGAGCTGCTTGGCGACGCGGTCGCCGCCTATCGCGCCGCGCTGCGGGTCCGCACCGTGGACGCCCAGCCGGTGGACTGGGCCATGACCCAGAACAATCTCGGCAACGCCCTCCTGGAGCAGGGCGGACGCGCCGGCGGTGAGCCAGGGGCGGAGTTGCTGAGGCAGGCTGTCGCCGCCCTTCACGCTGCGTTGCGCGTCCGCACCGAGGACGCCCATCCGGCCGACTGGGCCGCAACACAGAACAACCTGGCGATCGTCGAGGTCGCAAGGGCCACCCATGAAACCTGCACCGAACCGCGCGCCCATCTCGAAGCGGCGCTGGCCTACGTCGAGGCGGCGCTGACGGTCTTCGACCCCGACCACACGCCCCGCTACCACCAGACGGCCACCGCGCTTCGCGACGACATCGCCGAACGCCTCGCCGCCCTCTGAGGCACCACTTCCCCTTGCCCCCATCCCGCGCCGCCGTTATAACCCCGCGGTTCCGCGCCGCCCGGCCCTGACAGGGCATGCCGTGGCGGCGCTCATCGCTCCGAGAGGCTGACATTTCGACCGTTGGCCCGCATCGTTCAAAGGACGCAAAATGCCCAAAATGAAGACCCAAAGCAGCGCCAAGAAGCGCTTCAAGATCACCGCGACCGGCAAGGTCATGGTGAAACAGGCCGGTAAAAGTCACGGCATGATCAAGCGCACCAAGAAGTTCATCCGCAATGCGCGCGGCACCACCGTTCTGGCCGATGCCGACGCCCGCATCATCAAGAAGAACTTCCTGCCCTACGGTTGATTTCGGGGCTCGCCCCCGCACGTTTCATCAGGAGACAAGCCTATGTCGCGCGTCAGACGCAGCGTCGCCGCACACGCCAAGCACAAGAAAATCCTCAAGCTCGCCAAGGGCTATTACGGCCGGCGCAAGAACACCATCCGCACCGCCAAGGCGGCCGTGGACCGCGCCAACCAATACGCCTATCGCGACCGCAAGAACCGCAAGCGGACCTTCCGCGCCTTGTGGATTCAACGCATCAACGCCGCCACCCGCGAGCACGGCCTGCCCTACGGCCGATTTATCGACGGCCTCGGCAAGGCCGGGGTCGATATCGACCGTAAGGTTCTGGCCGAGCTGGCCGTCAGCGAGCCGGGATCGTTCAAGGCGCTGGTCGAGAAGGCGAAAACCGCACTCGCCTAAGTCACTTCGCCGACTGCCGTCCCAGAGCCCTTTCAACCAACTCTGAGCCATTCTGACGGAGCGATTTTGTGACAAGATCAAGTCAGGGTTCGATGAGCGTATCTGGATATGGTCGAGGAGCTTGGCGCAGGAGTTGGTGCAAAATCGCCCGGCCCTTCGGGTTTGTCGATTGGCGGGCACCCAACCTCGCCGATCGCGAAACAGAATTGACCCAGAGTTGGTCAAAAGGGCGCTGATGAACAGCGCAACGCAAACGGATCTCGAGGCGCTCGAACGCGACCTTTCGAACCGCATCGCCTCGGCCGAGGACGAGCCGGCGCTGGAAGCCGCGCGGGTTGCCGCACTGGGCAAGAAAGGCTC
Source organism: uncultured Bauldia sp. (assembly GCA_963663975.2). Taxonomy (GTDB): domain Bacteria; phylum Pseudomonadota; class Alphaproteobacteria; order Rhizobiales; family Kaistiaceae; genus JANQRX01. The sequence goes on from CAXXRA010000015.1 coordinate 1,348,705, forward strand.
GGTGTCCGAGCTGCTCAAAGGGCTGGGCGGCATGTCGCCGGACGAGCGCAAGGTCATGGGACCGGCGCTCAACGGGCTGAAGGGCCGTCTCGGCGAAGCGATCGCGGCGCGCCGGCTGGTGCTGCGCGACCGCGCAACCGAACGCCGTCTGGCCGAAGAATCGGTCGACGTCACCCTGCCCCTGCGGCCCGCGCCGGCCGAGACCGGCCGCATCCATCCGGTCAGCCAGGTCACCGACGAGATCACGGTGATCTTCGCCGATCTCGGCTTCCACATCGCCGAGGGTCCCGACATCGAGACCGACTATTACAATTTCACCGCGCTGAACTTCCCGGTCGGCCACCCGGCGCGCGACATGCACGACACCCTCTTCTTCCACCCGGACGAGAACGGCGAGCGGCTGCTGCTGCGCACCCACACCTCGCCGGTCCAGATCCGGACGATGGAAACCCAGACACCGCCGATCCGGGTGGCGATGCCCGGGCGCACCTATCGCTGCGATTCCGACCAGACCCACACGCCGATGTTCCACCAGGTCGAAGGCCTGGTGCTCGACGAGGAAACCCATTTCGGCCATCTGAAATGGGTGCTGGCGGAGTTCTGCAAGGCCTTCTTCGAAATCGCCAATGTCGAGATGCGGTTCCGGCCGTCCTATTTTCCGTTCACCGAGCCGTCGATGGAAGTGGACATCCGCTACCGCAAGGTCGGTAACGAGTTTCGCCTCGGCGAGGGCGACGACTGGATGGAGATTCTGGGCTGCGGCATGGTCCATCCCAAAGTGATCGCCGCCGGCGGCCTCGATCCCGAGCGCATCCAGGGCTACGCCTGGGGCATCGGCATCGACCGCATCGCCATGCTGAAATACGGCATGCCGGATCTGCGCGCCTTCTTCGATGCCGACGTGCGCTGGCTCAGCCATTACGGCTTCCGCCCGCTCGATATGCCGAGCCTGGTCGCCGGCCTGTCGAGCTGAGTTTGGTGATCAACATGTCCCGGATGATGGTCCGATGAAGATCACCCTTTCCTGGCTCAAGGATCATCTCGACACCGCGGCAAGCCTGGCCGAAATCGTCGACCGGCTGACCATGATCGGGCTCGAGGTCGAGGAGGTCGAAGACCCGGCCAAGGATTTCGCGCCGTTTCGCATCGCCCGCGTCATCTCAGTCGACAAGCACCCCAATGCCGACCGCCTGACGGTGTGCAAGGTCGATCCCGGCGACGGGTCGCAGATCCAGGTGGTGTGCGGCGCGCCCAACGCCCGCACCGGCCTGATCGGCGTGTTCGCCCCCGTCGGCACCCACATTCCCGGCACCGGCATCGATCTCGAAAAGGGCGTCATCCGCGGCGTGGAATCGAACGGCATGCTGCTGTCGGAACGCGAGCTCGGCCTTTCCGACGACCACACCGGCATCGTCGATTTGCCGGAAGATGCCCCGGTCGGCACCGCCTATGTCGACTATGCCGGGCTCGAAGATCCGGTTCTCGATATCGCCATCACCCCCAACCGCTCCGACGCCCTTGGCGTGGCCGGCATCGCCCGCGATCTTGCCGCCGCCGGAATCGGTAAACTGATCGAGGGTTCGGTCGAACCGGTTGCCGGCGTGGGACCGTGCCCGGTCGACGTCAGGCTCGAATTCGGCGACACGCCGCCGCTTTGTCCGGGCTTCGCGCTCCGCCTGGTGCGCGGGGTCACCAACGGCCCTTCGCCGCGATGGCTGCAGCGGCGGCTCAACGCGATCGGCCTCAGGCCGATCAACGCCCTCGTCGACATCACCAATCTGGTCACCATCGACCGCGGCCGGCCGCTGCACGTCTTCGACGCCGCCAAGGTCAAGGGCGACCTGGTCGTGCGCCGCGGCCGACAGGGCGAGGAGGTGATGGCGCTTGACGGCAAGTCGTACCAGCTCGATGCCGACATCTGCGTGATCGCCGACGATGACGGGGTTGAATCGATTTCCGGCATCATGGGCGGCGAAAAAACCGGCTGCGAGGCGACCACCACCGATGTGCTGATCGAATCGGCGCTGTGGGACGCCCTCAACATCGCCCATACCGGCCGCCGGCTGGCGATCGTCTCCGACGCCCGCCACCGTTTCGAGCGCGGCGTCGACGCGGCCTTCATGGTGCCGGGGCTGGAGCTCGCCACAAGGCTGGTGATGGACATGTGCGGCGGCACCCCGACCGACATGGTGGTGGTCGGCGATGTGCCCGATCCCAAGACGGTGGTCGAGTTCCCGCTGACCGAGATCAAGCGGCTGGCCGGCATCGATCCGTCGGCGAGCCAGGTGACCAAGATCCTCGAAGACCTCGGCTTCGGCTGCCGGCCCCATCGCACCGAAGGTACCATCACCGTGACGGTGCCGAGCTGGCGCCCCGATGTCGCGATCAAGGCCGATCTGGTCGAGGAGGTGGTCCGCATCATCGGCGTCGACAAGGTGCCGATTGTCGCCATGAAGCGCGCCGAGGGCGTCGCCCGGCCGGTGCTGACCACGCTCCAGGACCGCACGCGGCGGGCCAAGCGCGCGCTCGCCAGCCGCGGCCTGGTTGAGGCGGTGACCTGGTCGTTCATCTCCCATGATGCCGCCAGCCGCTTCGGCGGCGGCGCCAGAGCGCTGGAACTGGCCAATCCGATCGCCGCGGAGATGTCCGACATGCGGCCGAGCCTGCTGCCGGGGCTGATCGCCGCCGCCCAGCGCAACGCCGATCGCGGCTACCCCGATCTGGCGCTGTTCGAGGTCGGCCAGGTTTACCAAGGCACACGGCCGGAGGATCAGAAGACCGCCGCCGGCGGCATCCGGCGCGGCACGGCACGGGTCGACGGCGCCGGCCGCCACTGGTCGCGCGAGGTTGCGCCGGTCGGGGTGTTCGACGCCAAGGCCGACGCGTTTGCCGTGCTCAATTCGGTCGGGCTCGACACCGCCCGCGCCCAGGTGGTGGCCGAGGCGCCCGACTGGTTCCATCCCGGCCGCTCCGGCTCGATCCGCCTCGGGCCCAAAAACGTCCTGGCGACCTTCGGCGAGTTCCACCCCAAGGCGCTGGAGGCGCTGGGCGCCGGGGGGCCGCTGGTCGGTTTCGAGGTCATCCTGGAGTCGATCCCGGAACCGAAGGCGCGCGCCACCAGGACCCGCAAGGCGGTCGAATTGTCCGATTTGCAGCCGCTCCACCGCGACTTCGCCTTTGTCGTCGACCGTACGATCGAGGCGGCGGCGGTGGTGCGGGCGGCGGCCGGCGCCGACAAGAAACTGATTGCCGATGTCGCGGTGTTCGATCTGTTCGAGAGCGAAGCGCTGGGAGCGGACCGCAAGTCGGTCGCCATCGACGTCACCCTGCAGCCGCGCGAGCGCACTCTGACCGAGGACGATATCGAGGCGGTCGCCAGCAAGATCGTGTCGGCGGTCGAGCGCGCCACCGGCGGTACGCTTCGAGCCCTTCCGACCAGCTAATCGCCTGTCCCTTCGGGTTTTTTGATTGGCGGGCACGCAACGCCGAACCAATCTGGAACGATGCGGTGGCATCGCCCGTCGATCGTTTCGACGCTGAATCGCCTCGCCAATCGCGAAACAGAATTGACCCGGAGTTGGTCGAAAGGACTCTTAGAGCGTGATCGCGCACTACACGATACACGGCCACGCCATCGTCTCGGCCGACGACCGCATCGCCGACGCCGACGGCAGCATACCGCCATCATTGCACAACGAAGCCGACTGGCAACGTTTTCAAACCGCCCTCGACCAGGCGCTGGTGACGGTGCTCGGCCGCCTCGGCCATGAGAGCCACCCCAACCTCAAGAAACGCAACCGCCTAGTGGTGTCCTCCCGATCCAAGGGGCTCGAGCGCCGTGACGACGCCTGGTGGTGGAACCCGGCCGAGGTGCCGATCGTGGACGCGCTGGCGCAGGCCGCGCCGGAGCCCGGCGTGGTCGCCGTGCCCGGCGGCCGGCTGGTGTTCGACCTGTTTCTGGCGGAGGGCTTCGACGCCTTTTTTCTGTCGCGAGCGAGGCGGGCGAAGCTGCCATCGGGCCGGCCGATCTTTTCCGCCGTCGCGCATGGGCGCAGCGCCAGCGACGTGCTGACGGATCACGGCCTGCGGCCGGAGCCGGCGGTGTCCCTGGACGAGGGCGCCGGCGTCGAACTGGTGGTGTGGCGGGCGCTCGGCCGGGCGGGGTCGCAAAAAACCTATTGACACGCTCGCAAATTAATATAACTACTATGTTATGGAACAACAAGGTTATATATATGCGGAAACGAACCTCGACGCTGTTTTTGCGGCGCTGGCCGACCCTACGCGGCGGGCAATCCTGTCACGGCTCGCTGATGGTCAGGCTTCAGTCAATGAAATCGCAGCACCATTTGAAATAAGCCAGCCAGCGGTTTCGAGGCATCTGAAGGTGCTGGAACGGGCGGGGTTGATTGAGCGGGACATCGACGAGCAACGCCGCCCCTCGAGATTGAAAGCTGAACCTATGGCGGCCGCTGTCGACTGGCTTGCCGAATTCAAAGCTTTCTGGGGGACGAGCTTTGACCAGCTCGATGACCTCCTCATCCATATGAAACAAGCCGAAGCGAAGGAAACAGACCATGAGTGAACTACCGGAATTTGTATTGGACCGCATTTTCGACGCGCCGCGCGAATTGGTTTGGCGCGCCTGGACCGATCCTGAACTTTTGCCTCGTTGGTATGGCCCCGGCGCAGAAACGATCATCCACAAATTTGACTTGAAACCGGGCGGTTCGTGGCTCGGCGAGATGAAGTGGGGTAGCAACTCCAATTTCAGTAAAGTGGTTTTTCAGGAAGTTACCCAACCGGAGAAGCTGGTTTGGCATCATTCTTCTTCAGATCCTGATTGGAACATCATCACCAGCCCGATGATGGCTGATTGGCCCCGGGTCATTCTGACGACGGTGACATTTGAGGACAGGGCGACACAACAAATGTGCGCCTGACGTGGGTACCTTTTGACGCAACCGAGGCCGAGATTGCCTGTTTTGCCGGCGCTATGGCCAATATGGGCAAGGGATGGGAGAGCGGTTATTCACTCATGGATGAGCTGTTCGCAGAGTTACGGGCAGAAAAAACCTAGAGCATTTTCCGACCAATTAGACGCAATTCTGTTTCACGATTGGGGAGGCGATCCAGTGTTGAAACGATCGAAGGGCGATGCACCGCATCGTTCGAGATTGGTTCGGCATTGGGTGGCCGTCAATCGGAAACCCGGAGGGACGGACTATTTTGCGCCAATTCCTGCGCAAGGTCTCTCGACCGTATCCAGATACGCTCGTCAATCCCTTGCTTGATCTTGTCACAAAGAAGCTCCGTCAGAATGGGTCAAATTGGTCGGAAGATGCTCTAGTTGAAAAGAAAATGTCGCGGAGGTCACCGCGGAGCCGAACGCGTCAGGACTTGTCCGATTTCAGGCTGACCGGCTTGCCATGGGGCGTGGTTTCATAGGCGTGGCGCCAGGCCTCGACACCCGCCCCAACCTCGTCTCCGTCCAAGGCCGTGCCTAATGCACGTCTCGCGTCAAGCACCAGTCGGGTCCTCGAAGCCAGCACGAATTCTCGGGAACGTCACTGCCGCGATGAAGGCCCGTCACGGTCTCCCAACCGCCGGCCGCCAACGCTTTGGCTAGCGCCGCCTCCGACGCTTGGTCACGCGCGCTCTCGCACGGAATGAACCATGCCGCCATGATCCATCGCGCAGAGTAGGACGATCCCCTCCTGGTAAACAGGAACATTGCACCCTGATGTCAAACGGCTTTCAATATTGACCCCCGATCGGCGTGCAAAATTGACCCCCCTGAGCGGCACGGCGGAGGTTGTCCCGGTAGTCAATAGGGGGGGTACCTGTTGACCCACCGGGGCAACCGGGCCGCAGGCACGGCCGGCGGCGGCTCAGGAGCGGTTCTTGAAGCGCCAGCTCTCGTTGCCGGTCTCGATGATCTCGCAATGATGGGTGAGACGGTCGAGCAGGGCTGTGGTCATCTTGGGGTCGCCGAAGACGGATGGCCATTCGCCGAAGGCGAGGTTGGTGGTGATGACGATAGAGGTGCGCTCGTAGAGCCGGCTCATGAGGTGGAAGAGCAGCTGCCCGCCGGCCTGGGCGAAGGGCAGGTAGCCGAGTTCGTCGAGGATGACGAAGTCGCGGCGTACAAGCTGATCTGCGGTGCGGCCCTGGCGTCCGGCGCGGAGCTCGGCCTCGAGGTGGTTGACCAGGTCGACGACGTTGTAGCAGCGGCCCCGGGCGCCCTTGCGGATGCAGGAGCGCGCGATGGCGACGGCGAGATGGGTCTTGCCGGTGCCGGTGCCGCCGACCAGCACGATGTTGCGCTTGCCCTCCAGGAAGCCGCCGCCGGCGAGCTCCTGGATCAGGGGCTCGTTGACTGGCGAGGCGGCGAAGTCGAAGTCGGCCAGCTCCTTGGCCGTTGGCAACCTGGCGGACGCCATCTGGTACTTGATCGAGCGCGCCGTCTTGTCGGCGATCTCGACCTGCAGCAGCGTACCGATGATCTGCTGCACCGGATGACGACGCTTGAGCCCGTCGGCAAGGATGTCGTCGTAGGCGGCGCGCATGCCCGCGAGCTTCAACGCCGTCATCATCGCCAGCACCTCATGACGCTCCATGACCGGCCTCCCTCAGGCGATCGTAGCGCTGACAGTCGGCCACCGGCCGGTGGCGAAGCTGCAGGCCCTCGGGCGTCGGGATGGTCGCCGGCGGTGCCGGCTGGCACTGCCGGGCGAGGATGTTGAGCTCGACGTCGGCGCTGCAGGCGCCGCAGTCGAGCGCCTCGGCACAGGCCGCCTCGACCGCCTCCAGCCCGTCCTCCTGAACCGCCGCGAGGATCCTCACGAACTGCCTGTCACCGTCGTCGCAACCCGTCAGCCGGGCCCGTATGCGGCCGAGCGCGCCGGGCAGTTGCCAGCCCTTGAAGGGCGCGCCATTGCGCAGCGCGCCGGGCTTCCTCGTCAGGATCGGCACGTAGTGCCACGGATCGTAGGCGACCTGGCCGCGCCCGAAGCTGCGGGGATGCTCGGCGACGGTCTCGCCGTCCTGGCGGATGACGATCCGATCGGCGTAGGCCCGCACGTCGACCGGCCGCCCGACGGCACGGGCGGCGACGCTGTAGTGGTTGTTGTCGAAGCGCACCAGACAGGTCTTGGACACCGCCACCTCGGTGGCGTGGAAGCCGTCGAAGGGGCCGCGATAGGCCATCAAGAAGGGCCGCTCCTCCTCGAACACCTGCCACACCGTCTTGCTCTCGATCGTCGGATGCGGCCGCTTCTTGGCGTCCTCGATACACCGATCCATCAGCCACTCGTTGATCTCGACGTAGGAGCGGCCCCGCGGGATGGGCACGAACAGGCGGCCGCGGACGTCACCCACCTGCCTCTCGACCTGCCCCTTCTCCCAGCCCGCACCCGGAGTGCACGCCACCGGCTCCACCAGATGGTGGGAGCACAGCTCCAGAAAGCGCCGATTGTAGGCGCGCTCCTTGCCGACGAAGACCATGCTCACCGCCGTCTTCATGTTGTCGTAGATGCCCCGCCGGCAGACCCCGCCGAAGAAGTGGAAGGCCCGTTCGTGCGCCTCGAACACCATCTCCTGGCTCTCGCGCGGGAAGATCTGAACCAGCTGCATGCGGCTGTAGCAGAGCCGCATGTGCGCCGCCTTCACCTTGGTCGTCACACCCGACAGGCGCGCGTACTCGTGGCTCCAGTCGAACTGGTAGGCCTCGCCGGGATCGAAGCTCAGCGGCACAAAACCCTGCGACGGCGACAACAGCCGCCACCGCCGACGCCAGGTCCTGGCGTAGCGGCGCACTGCGTCGTAGCCGCCGCCATAGCCCAGAGCCGCAAGGTCTTCATGAATCCGCAGCAGAGACAGCCGATCCCGGCGCGGCCTCTTCTCGTTGGCCTCCAGCTGGCGCTCGAGCTCATCCACCCACGGCCCAAGCTTCGGCATCGGCTGGATCTTGCGCTCGTAGCTGTACGAGGTCTCATCGCCCCGCACCACCTTGCGCACCGTGTTCTTCGAAACCCTCAAATCCCGGGCGATCTTCTTGATCGGAACGCCCCTCACCAGATGATCCCGACGTATCCGTGCGATCGTCTCCACAACCAGCATCTCCCCCACCTCGTCTGTCCAAACAACGAGGTGTGTTAAAAATCACAAAACCAGGGGGGTCAATTTTGGACGCCGATTACCCCACCAAGGGGGTCAATATTCCACGCCGATCAACACACCCTGACGCTGGAACTTCGTCGGATCCTTGAGGTCGGGCTGATTGTTGGTGGTTAGAGGCACGAGCAGTTGGCCACGATCGCGAAGACTATCAAGCCACTTGTCCGGTGGACGTGTCACCCCTGCACTTACGTAAATGAGGTCAACCGGGTCGAAATCCGCTATTGTGGCGTCGCCGTGAACGACCACCACGTTGGGTCGCGAACGCAGGTTGTCTGCGGCTCTTGCCGCCAAATCAGCGTCGAACTCGATTGCCGTCACCTTACCGGTCGCTCCGACAAGCTCTGCCAATATCGCGGTGTAATAACCAAGGCCGGCACCGACGTGAACGACGTGCTGTCCCGCTTGCGGCGCTGCAATGGAAATCAGTTTTGCGTGTAGCGACGGTTCCCCATTGTTGATCCCCCGCTCCGGGATGATGCCGACCACCACGTTTGCGTAGAGGTGAACGGGATCCGGATCGGGTGTCGTGCGATATCCGCCCAGCCACCGCATGATTTGCCACGGGCCTGGCCCGAGAAAATCTTCGCGTCGGATAGTTGCGAATGCCGCCTCCACGCGCGGATCGGTGCGCTCAGCTACTCCCATTATCTGTTTGGCGTACGCTCGCCGAATAGTCGCTAGTTCGTCCAACCGATCCACAAAGCACCTCCGCCTGAGATCAGCACCCGCCGAAGATGATCATCCTCGACATGGACTCAAGCGTCAGCCCGACCCATGGCGGTCGGACGCCAATTTCGCTAGCATGGTCGGCGATTGGCAGGAGCCATCTGGGGAATCCCGGATTAGATCAATTGGAAAACGAACAACAGTCAGGAGATAAGCCATGTCCGTTTCAATGCAGGTATTTTATCCGGCCGACAACGGCACGACTTTCGACCATGCCTATTACACGACAAAACAAATGGAGATTGTGGGCGAAAATATGGGTCCGCATATCGAAAAAACATTGATTACAAAAGGGCTGTCTGGAGGACCGGACACGCCTGCTGGTTTCCATGTCGTAGCCACCATTACCTTCGCGGAACAGGCTGCTCTGGATGCCGCCTTGGCCGCGATGGGACCGATAGTAGCGGACAGTCCGAATTTCTACAGCGGCCAGCCGCAAATACTCATCGGCGAAGTCATAGTTTAGGCTTGGTTGGTCAGCGGCCTCGCCCGCCGGCCGCTTCGGGATGTAGGCTTAATTCGCGTTTCTTATCCAACGTACTGACACCCAAACTGTCAGCCCCAGAACTAAGCACCTCCGCCTGCGATCAGCACCTCACCACTCGATCCGCTGGGCGCGCGACCAGCGCGGCAGCCGAACGCGTCAGGACTTGTCCGATTTCAGCCTGACCGGCTTGCCATGGGGCGTGGTTTCATAGGCCTGGCGCCAGGCCTCGACACCCGCCCCAACCTCGTCTCCGTCCACAGCCAGAACGGTTTCCAAGGCCTCGGTAACGGCTGCGAAATAGGTCTCGGTGGTATCGGCAGCACCGGCGGCCAGCCGTCGTCTGATCGCCGCGCCGAGCGCCGCCGACCAGTCGGAGGACGCGATCCGGCCGCTCTCGATCAGCACCTGTGCCATGGCATAGGTCTGCGACTGCCACGGCGCGTCGAAGGGCGGCGCTCCGCGTCCCCCGATCTCATCGGTCGGCGTCAAGATAGCTTTGCCAAAGGTCGAGATGGACCTGGTCGAGCGAACCCTGTCGCTCGGGGAAGAGATCGCTCAAGCGGAAACGGACCGTGTAGAGCGGCTCGGCTCGTGGCTCACCATGGGCCGCCGCATCGGGCAGCACGTGGGCGCCGTGGGTGGCGGTGATGACGCCGGAGCGGCCGCGGGCATAAGCCGGCAGTCTGGTGTGGCCGACGGGGCTGACATTGCGGGTGAGGACCGCCTCACCGACGGAAAAGCGCGGCTCACCGTCATAGGGCCGGTCGAAACCGGCGCCGTGGCGCTTGGCCTCCGGCACCTCGTCGGCCGACATCGGCGAGGCCATCCCGGTCACGGTGCTGCCGTCGGATTTGCCGCTCGCCAGTTCGTCGAGGGTGACCACGCCCGAGCCGACCAGCATGCAGGCATAGGCCTTGTACCACTGGTCGTAATAGGGCCGGGTGAGGTAGAGGACCGGCGCCTCAAGCTCACGCGAGTGGCGAAACTTGTCGATGTTCCAGTCCGGCGGCCGGGAGATCGCGCGCGCGATCCCCATCATCCGGCCCTCCCATGCACCGTGGAACGGCGACCCTTCGTCCGCAACCTCGATCGGTCCAAAGCCGAGCTTGCCACCGAGATCGTGCACGCCGTCCATGGCTCACGCTCCGCCGGCGCCGAGAAGGAGATCGCGCTCAGCGCCGATCATGCTGTTGCGGGTGACGAGCTTGGCGAGCCCTGCCGCGTCGAGAGCTTCGCTGCCCTTCGGCCGTTGCGGCACGACGAGGTAGCGCAACTCCGCGGTGCTGTCCCACACGTCGACCCGGACCTCGTCGCCGATGGTCACGCCGAACTCGGCCAGCACCCCGCGCGGGTCGCGCACGGCGCGCGACCGGTAGGCTTCGAGCTTGTACCAGGCCGGCGGAATGCCGAGCAGGCCATGGGGGTAGCAGGAGCACAGCGTACAGACCACCAAGTTGTGCACGGCCTCGGTGTTGGCCACGACCTTCAGGTGATTGAGTGCCCAGCCGCCAATGCCGAGTTCGCCGATGGCCGCGGCGCCGTCGGCCAGCAGGCGGGCGCGGAAGGCGTCGTCGGTCCAGGCGCGGGCGACCACGCGGGCGCCGAGTTTGGGGCCGATCTCGTCGCTGTAGGCCTCGACCCAGGCGTCGACCGCGGCCGAGTCGAGCAGCCCTTTTTCGACCAGCAGCGTTTCCAGCGCCTTGACCCTCAGCGCCGGCTCTGACGGCACGTGGGCGTGGATTTTTGGGTGGAGGTCGGCCGCCTGACTGGAATCATACGGTTTCGGCTTCATCGGCTCTCTTCCTCGCCACCCGGCATGGCGGCTCCGGCAGCCCCAGCCTAGCACGTGGATCAGCGACAAGTCGTGCTCTGGCACGCGGGCGCTCTCGACACACTCACCACGTGGTGGTGACGACGGCATAGTTCTGAGAACACTAGCGGACGAAGATCGAGAGTGGCGGCGCGGCCAGCCAAATTCGGCTTGGCCTCAACCGCCGAGTGGCCATCTGAACAAGCCGGGCGACGGATGATCCCAAGTCGACTCCCGCTATACTTGCGTGGTGATGTATGCTCGCGGAAGCATGGAGGACCTTGCCTTGCTGATGCTGCTTCTCGACGGGCTCTCTGCGGCTGTCATGTTCGGAGGATTGGCTTCAAACGGACCACTGGAACACGCCGTCACCGCCTTCGAGCGCGGCCATCGTGCGTAGGGGTGATTAGGGTAAGCTTCTATGACCCGTCCTCACATTAACGCCGACATCTCTGAACTGACTGCGCTGTACGTGAGCAACAGGGATAGCCTCTCCTTCCTGGAGCAGTTGTTTGAAGAGCTGGTCAAACGCAGGACTAAAGCCGCTCGTACTCTCCTCGCACAAGTGTCAGCGCGGCTTGCTGAGCTCCAAACAAGCGACGATCTCGGAGATGTCGAGAGTAGCGGTCCTCCGCCGCAAAATCTCCCGGACAGCGGTTCGCAAGAGCTTTTTCCAGACGAAGTCGAATTCTTAGGGCCACACCCCGATGATCAGAGGAAGCCTAAGAAGCTGACATTGATCCGTCCGCCCGGCACCGCTGGGCTTCCTGACGCATGGCAAAGCTCCCTGAAGAGCGAAATATCCCTCGACATCGACGACGACGCTGACCTGCCAGACCGATTCGTCGCAGCTCTACGCGCGTTGGTCTTGGAAATGAAAAAGAACAATTCCGGAGCGAAACGATATGCGCTTGATAAGGGAGCACGCATCGATTCTACAGGCGACGAACATATCTATGTTTTCGCGTTAGTGACGACGCCGATCTTTTCGAGGAGGCCCAAGTCGAACTGGAGATTGCAGGTCAGCGAGTCGAAGCTTTCATAGTCTCAATATCTGCGGGCCAACTGTTCCTAGCGCTCAAAGAAAACGTTGGCGAGGAGATTGCGCGCGCGGTGCTACTGATTGACGCGACCGCACTGATAGAAGCGCTGGCCGAAAAGATCGAGCAGGTCAAAAACGGCGAGTTGACGCTGAACCGTGAGTTAGCGGACGCGGTGGCGGGGAGCGTGGCGCCGCCCAAGGCGCCTTCTAGAATTCCAGGTGACCCGAGCACGCTCAATCTGAATAGGGAGCAGCAGAACGCATATTTTCGAGCGCTGGAAGCATCAGTCACTTGGATCATGGGCCCCCCCGGGTGTGGCAAAACCATGACGCTGGGTCAGATTGTGCGCGCAGCGTTCGAGGGGAAACGTCGCGTTCTTGTCTGCTCGAATACCAACAAAGCCGTCGACCAATTGCTCTACCGTGTTTGCCACTCGTTAGGCACAGAGCACGACGCGATGGAAAATGGTCAAGTGGTGCGTCTGGGCCGCATCGCCGACGACAGGCTCCGAGATGAATACGCGCAGTATGTGACCGTCGACGGCATCGTGGAGCGCCGCTCAAGGGAGCTAAACCGGCGCCGAGTCGACATCGACGTGCAGATAGCCAGGATCGACTCCCGAACTAAGCGCGCCAGAGAAATTGCTGCGAGATTTGACGATCTTGATCGCGCGGAGAGATTGGTTGCCGATCAGGGACAGCGCGTGAACGAGATCGCACGCCAGCAAAAGCAGGCTGAAGCGGATATCGCAGCTAATGATGACCGCTTGCGCGCATTAGAGGTCGAATTGAGTGCTCGAAAGAACGCGGTGTTTGGGCTCTTCAAACGGAACGAAGCTGCGATTGAAAGAGACCTTAGAACATGCGCTGCGCGACAATCGGAGTTCGCAAAGGGATCGGTGAATTTGGCCGACACCTATGAGTCGGCGCGGGAAAAGTATGGTGTAGCGGTCGCAGATCGCGACCGACTCCGGCGCGAACTGGCTTCTGAAGATAGGCAGAAGGGCACCTCTAAAAATCCCTGTTCCGAGCCTTGATCGGTTATAATCCGGACGGTTTGGCGCGTAGATGTGGGGAACCGACCATGGGCCAAATGGGCTTTTTCGACATCGCGAATCGGTATGCCGGCCTGGACGCCAAGAACGATCCTTTGGCGAGGATCGGCGCGGTGGTTCCGTGGGAGAATTTCCGTGCCCGCCTGGAGGCGATCTGGCGCAAGCCGGCCGAGGAACGGAAGTCGCCGGCGGGGCGAAAGCCCTGGGACGCGGTGGCGATGTTCAAGGCGATCGTTCTCTGCGAGCTTTACAATCTCTCGGACGACCAAGTGGAGTACCAGCTTCGCGACCGCCTCTCGTTCATGCGGTTCGTAGGGTTCGGTCTTGAGGACAAGGTCCCCGACGCCAAGACGGTGTGGCTCTACCGGGAACAGTTGGCGCGGGCGGGCATGGTCGAGGCGTTGTTCGAGGACTTCGACGGCTATCTGGAGAAGCAGGGCTACCTGGCGATGGGCGGCCAGATCATCGACGCGTCGATCGTACCGGTCCCCAAGCAGCGCAACAGCCGTGACGACAACGCGCGGATCAAGGATGGCGAGACGCCGGAGGGCTGGAAGGACCAGCCGGCCAAGCGGTCGCAGAAGGACACGGACGCACGGTGGACAAAGAAGCATGGCAAGAGCCACTACGGTTACAAGAACCATGTCAACGTGGACCGCCGGCACAAGCTGGTGCGGCGTTACCAGGTGACCGACGCGGCGGTGCACGACAGCCAGGTCGTGGAGGACATCCTTGATCCGGACAACACGGCCTCGGACGTGTGGGCGGACAGCGCCTATCGGTCGGCGGAGATCGAGGCGAAGCTGAAGGAGAAGGGCCTGAACAGCCGCATCCACCGCAAGGGGCATCGCGACAAGCCGCTGAGCGAGCGGGAGAAGCGGGGCAACAAGGCCCGTTCGAAGGTGCGGGCGCGCGTCGAGCACGTGTTCGGGGCCCAGAGCAACGACATGGGCGGGACGCTGGTGCGCAGTATCGGGCTGGTACGGGCGAGGGCGCGGATCGGGCTGAAGAACCTCGCCTACAACATGCGCCGCCTGGTGCAGCTGGAGCGTCTCGCCGCGGCGGCGCCAACGTGATGGTCATCAGGGGAGAAGTCTGCCTGGAGCCCCCATTGACAGGGAAACAGACCCGCCGGGGAGCCGGAGAAGGCCGAAAACCCAGACGCCAACCCCGCTCATGACCCGCGAGAACCGCACAACCTGTCGAGTTTCACGTCAGTCGCATTATTTTTCGAGGTGCCCAGAAGGCGATTTCCCTTGTGAAGTTCGGCGAAGATGAGCGTGGCGCATTCGTGTCCGAACTACGCGAGATCGAGACGAAAATTTCAGCACTTAAGAAATCAATACTGGCCGAAGCTCGCGTTGTTGGGACTACTTGTACCAAGGCCTACTTGTCAGTGAGAGAAGTTGGTCACGCCGATGTCGTGATAATTGACGAAGCGTCAATGGTTATGTTGCCGCTGGCGTGGTTTGTTGCTGGGTTATCCCGTGAACGGGTCGTGATCAGCGGCGACTTTCGCCAAATTCCACCAATTATCCAAAGCGAACAGGAGGCAATCGTTCAGACCGTCGGACTCGATGCTTTCTCGGCAAATCAAATCGAAGTTGACGATCAAAGGCTAGTGCACCTCAGTTTGCAATATCGAATGGACCCGCTGATTTGCGATCTGATTTCCGGTCCGATGTACTCTCATCGCCTGACAACCGCGGCAGGGCGTGACGTGCAGGACTGCATTGTGAGTGGGGTTTCAGTTCCCACACCTTTCGACGCAGTGTTGACCGTCATAGACACGTCGGACCTCTGGCCTTTCGAGACTCAGACAGCGTTCTCGCTTCAACCTCATGCATGCGCTTCTAGCGAGGAACCTGGCGTGGCACCTTCGTGAACATGGTGCCATCTCATCTCTCGCTTCAACCTCATGCATGCGCTTCTAGCGAGGAACCTGGCGTGGCACCTTCGTGAACTGCCATCTCATCTAAACTAGACCTTGGAATTTGCACGCCGTACGCAGCGCAGGCCAAGCTCATCCAAAAACTCACTCAGGGCGAACTGCTTGATAACTACGTTCAGGGCACCTCGAAAAATAATGCGACTGACGTGAAACTCGACAGGTTGTGCGGTTCTCGCGGGTCATGAGCGGGGTTGGCGTCTGGGTTTTCGGCCTTCTCCGGCTCCCCGGGGGGTCTGTTTCCCTGTCAATGGGGGCTCCAGGCAGACTTCTCCCCTGATGACCATCACGTTGGCGCCGCCGCGGCGAGACGCTCCAGCTGCACCAGGCGGCGCATGTTGTAGGCGAGGTTCTTCAGCCCGATCCGCGCCCTCGCCCGTACCAGCCCGATACTGCGCACCAGCGTCCCGCCCATGTCGTTGCTCTGGGCCCCGAACACGTGCTCGACGCGCGCCCGCACCTTCGAACGGGCCTTGTTGCCCCGCTTCTCCCGCTCGCTCAGCGGCTTGTCGCGATGCCCCTTGCGGTGGATGCGGCTGTTCAGGCCCTTCTCCTTCAGCTTCGCCTCGATCTCCGCCGACCGATAGGCGCTGTCCGCCCACACGTCCGAGGCCGTGTTGTCCGGATCAAGGATGTCCTCCACGACCTGGCTGTCGTGCACCGCCGCGTCGGTCACCTGGTAACGCCGCACCAGCTTGTGCCGGCGGTCCACGGTGACATGGTTCTTGTAACCGTAGTGGCTCTTGCCATGCTTCTTTGTCCACCGTGCGTCCGTGTCCTTCTGCGACCGCTTGGCCGGCTGGTCCTTCCAGCCCTCCGGCGTCTCGCCATCCTTGATCCGCGCGTTGTCGTCACGGCTGTTGCGCTGCTTGGGGACCGGTACGATCGACGCGTCGATGATCTGGCCGCCCATCGCCAGGTAGCCCTGCTTCTCCAGATAGCCGTCGAAGTCCTCGAACAACGCCTCGACCATGCCCGCCCGCGCCAACTGTTCCCGGTAGAGCCACACCGTCTTGGCGTCGGGGACCTTGTCCTCAAGACCGAACCCTACGAACCGCATGAACGAGAGGCGGTCGCGAAGCTGGTACTCCACTTGGTCGTCCGAGAGATTGTAAAGCTCGCAGAGAACGATCGCCTTGAACATCGCCACCGCGTCCCAGGGCTTTCGCCCCGCCGGCGACTTCCGTTCCTCGGCCGGCTTGCGCCAGATCGCCTCCAGGCGGGCACGGAAATTCTCCCACGGAACCACCGCGTCGATCCTCGCCAAAGGATCGTTCTTGGCGTCCAGGCCGGCATACCGATTCGCGATGTCGAAAAAGCCCATTTGGCCCATGGTCGGTTCCCCACATCTACGCGCCAAACCGTCCGGATTATAACCGATCAAGGCTCGGAACAGGGATTTTTAGAGGTGCCCATAAGTATACGCGCCTAGTCGAACCGTCATGGCCCTTCAATTGACGATGGCCAAGATACGATCTCAAAAGGGGCCTGGGAACGGCTCCACCGAACCAGGGGCGGAATTCATGAGCGATATCCCGCATTTGCTTGCCCATGAACATGAGGACAATGTGGGCGTTGTCGTCGTCGAAGACCTGAAGGCGGGAACCCAAATGCGCGGCGTCGTGACAGCCGACGACAGCGAATTCGAACTGGTCGCACTGCACGATGTTCCGATCGGCCACAAGGTCGCCCTGGCGGATCTGGCGGAGGGCGATACGGCGATCAAATACGGCCAGGACATCGGCCGGTTTACCGCGCCGGTCCACAAGGGGGGACATGTCCACATCCATAATCTGAGGACCAAGCGCTGGTAGCAGCGGGACCTTCGTCGCGGTGAGATCGGACCGTACATGTCCACAATTCTGAGCGGAGAGAAGGCCACTGCGCTGGTCGTACGCGCCCTCACGCGCTCCAAAACGTCCCCCGACAATGCCGCCGCCGTCGCCCGCGCGCTTGTTGCGGCCGAGTTCGCCGGCCAGGCGGGGCACGGGCTCCGGCGGCTTGCCTCCTACTGCGCCCAGGCGGTCGACGGAAAGGTCGACGGGTTTGCTCGTCCGATCGTCGAGCGCATCAAGCCCGGCTCGGTGGCGATCGACGCCGGCAACGGATTTGCCTTTCCTGCCCTGGAAACCGCCGTTGACATCC
This sequence comes from uncultured Bauldia sp., assembly GCA_963663975.2. Classification (GTDB taxonomy): domain Bacteria; phylum Pseudomonadota; class Alphaproteobacteria; order Rhizobiales; family Kaistiaceae; genus JANQRX01. The sequence continues at coordinate 1,366,099 of CAXXRA010000015.1, forward strand.
TGCCCGAACTGGCGCGGACCCAGGGCATCGCCGCGGCAGGCATACGGCGCTCGCACCACTCCGGTGTCGCCGGATTACCGGTTGAGGCGTTGGCAACCCGGGGGATCGTGGCGATCATGGTCGGCAACTCACCGCCGGCGATGGCCCCGTGGGGGAGCAATCGGGCGCTGTTCGGCACCAATCCGATCGCTTTCGCCGCACCCCTTCCAGCCGCCGATCCGATTGTCGTCGACGTGTCGCTGTCGCGCGCGGCGCGCGGCAAGATCATGGCCGCGGGGCAGAAGGGCGAGGCCATCCCCGAGAACTGGGCGTTCGATGCGCAGGGCAATCCGACAACCGACCCGGCAGCCGCCTTGGCCGGCACCATGGCGCCGCTCGGTGACGCCAAAGGTACCGCGCTGGCGCTGATGGTGGAACTGTTGTGCGCCGGCCTCACCGGCGCCAATTACGCCTACCGGGCGTCATCCTTTTTCGATGATCACGGCGATCCGCCAGGCGTCGGCCAGACCCTGATCGCCATCGATCCGGAATGTTTCGGCGCCGGCGCGATGGCTCGGTTTGCCGAGATGGCCGTGGCGATCGAGGCGGCTGAAGGCGCCCGCTTGCCGGGGCGGCGGCGGCAGGAATTTGCCCGCCGCTTGTCAGCGGACGGCATCTCCGTTGATGATGACCTCATGAACGCGATCCGCAGCCTGGCCGGTTCCGAACCGAAGGCCGCCGACGCTTGACAACAGCCCGGGCCGGAGCGGCTTTCGGCATCCAACACGTGAGAACCAAAACCATGACAGCGCAGCATCTTCTTCGCGACAACGCCAATCTGATCGGGGGGCAGTGGGTGCCCGCCGACGACGGTTCGACGATCGAGGTCACCAATCCGGCGGACGGCACGGTGATCGGCACGGTTCCCAACTGCGGCGCAAGCGAAACGCGACGCGCCATCGAGGCGGCAGACAGCGCCTTCGCCGATTTCCGGCACACCACCGCCGAAGAGCGCGCCGACATGCTGTTCGCGCTCTACCGGGCGATCAACGACAACCTCGACGAACTGGCGCGGATTCTGACCACCGAGCAGGGCAAACCGCTGGCCGAGGCCAAGGGCGAATTGAAGCTGTCCTCGGCCTATGTCCGCTGGTTTGCCGAAGAGGCCAGGCGCATTTACGGCGATCTGATCCCCTCGCCGTTCAGGAATCGCAAGCTGATGGTGTCGAAGGAGCCGGTCGGCGTGGTGGCGGCGATTACGCCGTGGAACTTTCCCTCCTCGATGCTGTCGCGAAAGGTCGGTCCGGCGATCGCCGCCGGTTGCACGGTGGTCATCAAGCCGGCCTCCCAGACGCCCTATTCGGGGCTGGCCTGGGGCGCCCTGGCGGAAATGGCCGGCATCCCCAAGGGCGTGGTCAATGTCGTCACCGGCTCGGCCAGTGCGATCGGCCGGGAGCTCACCGACAATTTCAAGGTGCGCAAGATTACCTTCACCGGCTCCACCGCGGTCGGCAAGATGCTGATGGCGCAGTCCGCCGGGACGGTCAAACGGGTGTCGATGGAACTTGGCGGCAATGCACCCTTTGTGGTCTTCGACGATGCCGATCTGGAGCGCGCAATCGAAGGAGCAATGATCGCCAAATACCGCAACTCCGGCCAGACCTGTGTTTGCACCAACCGATTTCTGGCGCAGGACGGCATCTACGACCGCTTCGTATCGAGGCTGGCCGAGGAAACCCACAAACTGACCGTCGGCCGGGGCACCGATGACGGCGTCCAGCAGGGCCCGCTGATCGACGAAACCGCGGTCGAAAAGGTCGAGGAGTTGATCGCCGACGCCGCGGACAAGGGCGGCCGGATCATCGAGGGCGGTCACCGGCATGAACTCGGCGGCACATTTTTCCAGCCGACCGTGATCGCCGATGCGACACCCGACATGGCCATCGCCAATGAGGAGATCTTCGGCCCGGTTTCACCGGTCTATCGGTTTGGCACCGAGGATGAGGCGGTCGCGATGGCCAATGACACACAGTACGGGCTCGCCTGCTACTTCTACACCAGCGATCTCGGCCGGGCGTTCCGGGTCGCCGACGGGCTGCAATACGGGCTGGTGGGCGTGAACGAAGGCTTTATTACCACCGAGGTCGCACCGTTCGGTGGCGTCAAGGAGTCCGGCGTCGGTTCCGAGGGCAGCAGATACGGCATCGACGAGTACCTGCAACGCAAATACATCTCGCTCGGCGGGCTCGAATAGCGATTGGGACGGCGGATTTTCCGGGTTGGCCCCGTCCGGCCAACAGCGGGCTCGACTCCGTCAGCCATGTCGTCGCCGTTGACATGTAATCTGTAGGTTACATATTGTGGGTCGCTATTGCCCAACCGGAGAACAACGATCCCATGCTCAGAAAACTCACCATGGCCGCCATCGCGGTCGCCCTGTCCTCGGCCGCATCGGCCGCGACACTGTCTCAGACCGTGCACTTTGTCGGCGGCGACGCCGACCAGATGTTCCGCCTCTACACCACAAGTGAGGGTCATGCGGCCATCACCGGCTTCCCGGCGAGCTACCAGGATAGCGCCGGCAATCCCGTCGAGGCGGCCATGCCAGGCGGCGGTCTGAGCGCGTTCTGCTTTCAGCCCGACATGTGCGGACTGGCGGCCCGCGTCCTCGAAATCCAGTCCTCGCCCGGCCTGCACACCGTCGTCATGGCGTGGTGGAACTTCGGCTGGGTTCAGGCGATCGACAAGGCGGACATGACCCACGCAGAGCGCGGCGCCGCCGATTCGATCCTGACGCTGACCTTCCGCGATACCTTGCGCGGCGCCCAGATCGAACTCGTCCAGGTCAACGTGCCCGACTACAAGGTCGAGATTCCTAATCCCGACAACACCAGCGAAATCGGTCCGCTCAGTGCGATCGTCAACACCCATTGGAACACGCTCTACTGGGACAAGCTGCGTGATCTGGCGGGCAACTAGATGTGAAGCTTCAACAGGTTGTCCCGGTTCAGGCCGAGTCGGCTGATTGGTGTTTGTCGATTGAGGCTGGCATGGGGTCGATGCCAGTTGTAGCGGTGCTGCCATTTCGGCAGATCTGCTTTTCGCTGGTCTGAGTTGTGGAATTCGGTTGCGTAGGCCCATTCTCGCAACATTGTCTGGATGAAGCGTTCGGCCTTGCCGTTGGTCTGAGGCGTGTAGGGTTTGGTGCGGATATGCTTGATGGTGAGCCTTCGGCAGGCATCGCGGAAGGCCTTGGATCTGTAGCATGATCCATTGTCGGTCATGACGCGGGTGATGGTAACGCCGAGGGTGGCAAAGTAGGTTACGGCGGCTTCGAGGAAGGCCACGGCGCTTTCCTTTTTCTCGTTCGGGAAGATGTCGGCAAAGCCGATGCGGGAATGGTCGTCGATGGCGACGTGGACATACTCCCAACCGGGCGCGGTGCCGTTATGGCGCTGGTTGCTCTGGCGCCTGCGATCGCCGGTGATGCGATGGCCGACACGATTGAAGCGACCGAGCTTCTTGATGTCCATATGGATGATTTCGCCTGGCGTTTCGCGCTCATAGCGCGGGCGTGGCTGGTTGGGCTCGAGGGCGGACAACAGGCTGAGGCCACGCCGCTTGAGAATACGGCTGACGGTCGCCCGGCTGAGGCCGAGTTCCTGGGCGATGTGGTCCTGCGTGCAACGAGCCCGGCGCAAGACCTCGACCGCTTCGCCGGTGGCCCAAGGCGTTTGGCTTGGCGAGGAATGGGGCCTGGAGGACCGGTCGGCAAGCCCGGCAATGCCCTCCGCGCGAAACCGGCCCAACCACTTGGCGACGGTCTTGGCCGTTGTCTTGAAACGGCGTGCGGCCTGAGCCTTCGTCATGGCCTCATCCATGACGGCGCAAACCATGGCCTCTCGACCTTTCGGCGTAAGATGGGCATTCTGGTGAACGTCCATTCGGTCCTCCGGAGAATCACTGACGTTGGCTGACATCAGCTTCTCTCGACAGGACCGAATGGACAACGTCCTGAAAATTCACAACTAGAGCCCTTTCAACCACCGGCCGGCAACTCCAGGCCCAACAGGCAGAGGGAATTGACTTACCGATTGCAGGGCGTCTTTACCGCCATCGCCGACGAAAACCGCCGGCGGATCCTGGATTTCCTCGCCGCCTCGGATCTGACCGCCGGCGAGATCGCGGAGCGGTTCGCGATATCACGACCAGCGGTGGTCAAGCATCTCAGGGTGCTGGAGGCGAATGATCTGATCGTCGTGACCACAAGAGGCCGAGAACGGGTTCACCGATTGAACCCTGAACCGCTGGCCACGGTCCGCGATTGGCTCGCAGGGTATGATCGGTTCTGGGCCGATCGACTTGCCACCCTGAAGGCGCTGGTCGAGGCTGAGCCAGGCGATTCGAACTGAGGACCCAGATGGACGACATTCGGCAAAGTGTTTCATTCAAGGCTCCGATCGAGCGCGTTTGGGCCGCCCTCACCGACACCGAGATCATCGCCAAGTGGTTGATGCCAAACACGTTTCAGGCGGAACTCGGCCATGTTTTCAGTATGGATTGTCCGCCCGGCGTCGGCTCCGGCGCCCCGATCCGCTCGGTGGTGACTGAGCTCGACCCGCCCGCCGGGGCCAAATCCGCACGTCTTTCCTACACCTGGGAAATCGACCAGCCGGTCCTGCATACCGAGGTTCGGATGGAGTTGAGCGAGGCCGATGGCCTCACCCGCCTCGACCTTGTCCACAGCGGCTGGCAAGACCTTGCGCCGGAGCACGAGCACGTTCACCGGCGCCACGCCGATGGCTGGGTCCATCTGCTGGGCCAGGCCTTGCGACAACTGGTGGAGTCCTGATTAGGTAGCAGTCCGTCCCACCTTCCGACAGCCGGCTCATATCGGCTGTGCTTGCAGGCGATTTGAGACCTATGGCGAGCGTTTTCGTGCTCGGAATAGCCGTTTTCGACCATGTATTTCACCTGCCGGCAATGCCGCGGCGGGCGGAAAAATTTCGCGCCGAGCGCTACGAAACGATCGTTGGCGGATGTGCGGCAACCGCGGCGGTCACAATTAACCGGCTTGGCGGCGCGGCGCGGCTGGCGGTTCGGCTCGGCTCGGCGACGACCGCAACGGCGCCGCGGTGGTGTTGGCGCTCGCTGAAGCCGGAGTTGACAACTCCCTGTGCCAAACGACGCCGGGCGCCGTGACGCCGGTCGCCACCGTTCTCGTCGATGCCGCGGGCGAGCGGCAGATCGTCAGCTTTCGCGGTGCCGGGTTCAGCCGCGACATCGCCTGGCTTGATCGCGATGCTCTGGGCGACTGCCACGCCGTGCTGGTGGACACGCGCTGGCCCGCGGCGGCCGCTCCCGCACTGGCACTGGCCCACGACATCGGCTGCCCGGGCATCGTCGACGGCGAGCCTCCCTTCGATCAGGCCGGCGACGTGCTCGCTGCCGCCTCCCACATCGCATTTCCGGCCGAGGGATTGCGCGTCCTGGCCGGCTTGTCCGATCTGTCGTCGGGACTGTCCTCATTGGGGGACCGCTACGATGCCTGGCTCACCGCAACCGATGGGCAGGCAGGCGTCTATTTCACCAATGGCGAGACGATCGCCCACAGTCCGGCGCTGTCCGTCTCGTCGCTCGATTCGCTCGGCGCCGGCGATGTCTGGCATGGCGCCTTCGCGCTGGCCCTGGCGGAAGGAAAAAGCGAGGCCGACGCCGTGAGATTCGCCAGCGTCGCCGCGGCGCTGAAGTGTGCCAACGGCACCGGCTGGCCGGCCATTCCCACCCGCGCTGATGTCGAATCTGCGCTGACCGCTTGGTGACGGTGTCAACGCCAGTACCCTGGCGGCGGCCACGCTCGGTCCAACTGGCCCAAAACTTTGTCTTTTGACTTTCCCGGCGCCGGAGCTATCCTGTCATCGCCGCCTTGTGCTCCGGGCCCTGGTCATGCGAATTGGCGGCATCCTCGCCGGGGACCAACCCGGAAAGTTGCTTCCTGAAGGTTGCGCCTGTCAGGATTCGCCCCCGGATAATCGCTCGTGAAGATCATTTTGGCTCCGCCCGAATTTGGTGGAGAAGACCTCTAGCAAGATACACGTCCGGCGAGCCTGCTGCCAACGCCCCAACCGACCTGGAGACCCAACAAGATGCCCCGTCTGTCTAGGAGAAACCTCACAATGCTTCGTTATTCCTTCGCCCTGGTCGTCGGCACGCTGGTTGCGGCGCCGGCCCTGGCGGCAAGCCACGCCTGCGAGATCGACCGCCCGGTCGTCTTCGCCAACCTGAATTACGGCTCGGCCCAGTTCCACACCGCGATCGCCAAGTACATCGTCGAGAAGGGCTATGGTTGCGCTGCCGACGCCATTCCCGGCGACACCATACCGCTGATCAACGGGGTCGCCCGCGGCGACGCCGATGTCATCATGGAGATCTGGACCGCCAATCCCGCTCAGGCGTGGGTCGACGCCGAGTCCGCCGGCAAGACCATCGCTCTGGGAACGACATTCCCTGATGCCGTAGAAGGCTGGTTTGTCCCGACCTCGATCGTCTCGGGACCAAATGCGGTGGCCCCCGATCTGAAATCCGTTGCCGATCTGCCCCGATTCAAGGACCTGTTCGCCGATCCGGAGGAGCCGGGCAAGGGTCGCTTCTACAACTGCCCCGCCGGATGGCAATGTGAGGTGGTGAATTCCAAGAAGCTCACCGCCTACGGGCTCGACGAGCATTTCACCAATTTCCGTCCGGGCACCGGCGAGGCCCTGGCCGCGGCCGCCGAATCTGCCGCCAAGCGTAACAAGCCCGCGGTGTTCTACTATTGGGGACCGACCTGGCTGCTCGGCAAGTACGAGTTCACACGGCTGCAGGAAGAACCGTTCGACCAGGCGGTATGGGACGCGATGATGGCCTCCGATACTCCCGCCGCTGCTACCGCCTATCCGGTCAGCCGCGTGGTGGTGGGCGCCAACACCGCCTTTGCCGCGGACGCACCCAACCTGGCCGAATTCCTTGCCGATTATGCCTCGAGCAATGCCATGACATCGGATGCGCTCGCCTATATGCGCGACAATGACGGCGATGCCGACGCGGCGGCGCTGAACTTCCTGCGCAGCCAGGAGGACGCCTGGACTCCCTGGGTTTCGGACGACGCCGCCGACCGTATCCGGGCTGCGTTGGCCGAGTCCTGATCCAAACCCCGACCGGGCGCCCGGCGCGCCCGGCGGGCGCCCAACGCCGAAACCAATCTGGAACGATGCGGGGGCATCGCCCGTCGATCGTTTCGACGATTGCTCGCCTCGCCAATCGTGAAACAGAATTGCCTCAGAGCTGGTCGAAAGGGCTCTAGGTGCTGTTGACAGTTAACGGTTTATTAATGGCGGTTGTGATTCAAGCAAGACCTGGGTGTGGAGGAGGAACCGGTCATGCTTCGCAGGGAATTGACGGACGTTCAATGGGAACGGATATCGGATTTGGTACCCGGCAAGGCGTCGGATTGCGGATCCACGGGACGGGACAATCGTCTGTTCGTGGATGCGGTATTGTGGATTGCACGCACGAGTTCGCCATGGCGCGACCTGCCGGACGCGTTCGGCAATTGGAACAGCGTGTACGTGCGCTTTTCCCGGTGGGCCAAACAAGGGGCATGGGAGAGTCTTTTCAAGGCCTTGGTGGACGATCCGGACTTCGAATACCTGATCATCGATTCAACCATTGTGCGGGCACATCAACATGCGTCGGGCGCAAAAGGGGGACTCAAAATCAGGCCATCGGACGTTCGCGCGGCGGCTTGACGAGCAAGGTTCACATCGCTGTCGATGGGCTCGGCAATCCATTACGGTTCATCCTCACCGGCGGTCAGGTTGGCGATGTCACCCAGGCTGAAGAGTTGATCGCCGACGTGGCCGGCGCAAACCTCATCGCCGACACGGCCTATGATGCCGATCATCTCCGCGCCCGTCTCAACGATGCCGGAATAGTGGCGGTGATTCCATCCAACCCGTCACGGGCGCAAGCCATCCCCTACGATGCCGAACTCTACAAAGAAAGACATCTCGTCGAATGTTACATAAACAAAATCAAACACTTCCGGCGCATCGCCACGCGCTATGAAAAAACCGCAACGGCCTACATGGCCATGCTGTTTCTTGTCGGTGCCATCATCTGGCTCCGATAACTGTCAACAGGACCTAGGCAACCGGACTGAGGAAGCGGTGATGGACTTTGAGCTGTTTCCCAATCTCGGCGCACCGATACGAACGTTCACCAACCGGTTCGTCGACGTGCTCATTGTCGAGTATGGCGACATTTTTGAATCGATCGCCAACGCGATCCTGCGGGTGCTGGTGCCGCTTGAGCAGACGCTGCGCGCCGCACCGCCGTGGCTGATTCTTGTCATCGTCGCCGTGATCGCCTACCTCGCCGGCCGTCGCGTGATGCTCGCCGGCCTGATCACCTTCGCCACTTGGCTCCTGGGGGCAATCGGCCTGTGGGAGCAGGCGATGCAGACGGTGGCCATCACCGCGGTCTCGGTGATCATTTCGGTCATCATCGGGTTGCCGGTGGGCATCATCGCCGCGCGCTCGGCCGGCTTCCGGACCGCACTCAACCCGGTCCTTGATCTGATGCAGACGATACCGAGTTTCGTCTATCTGATCCCGGCCGCCATGCTGTTTGGCCTCGGCAAGGTCCCGGCGATCCTGGCAACGGTCGTCTATGCCGCGCCGCCGCTCATCCGGCTGACCGACCTCGGCATCCGCCTGGTCGATGTCAGCCTGGTGGAGGCGGCTCGCTCGTTTGGCGCCTCGCGCTTCAAAATCCTGACCAGCGTCCAGATACCGCTGGCCCTGCCGTCGATCATGCAGGGAATCAACCAGACCATGATGATGGCGCTGGCGATGGTGGTGATCGCATCGATGATCGGTGCCCGCGGTATCGGTGAAACGGTGCTGATCGGGTTGCAGCGGGCCGATCCGGGCCTCGGGCTGGTCGGCGGCATCGGGATCGTGCTTCTGGCGATCGTCTTCGACCGGATCAGCCAGGCATACGGCACTCGCCTGCAGGCCCACAGGTCGATCGGGAGCTAAGCTGACTTGGCGCTGATCGAAGCCCGCAACCTCACCAAGATCTTCGGCCCGCGTCCGGCAAGTGCTCTGGCACGGCTGAACGAGGGTGCCACCAAGGACCAGCTGCTGTCAGAAACCGGCCACACGCTGGGTCTCCACGACGTCTCGATCTCGGTCGAAAAGGGCGAGATTTTCGTCGTCATGGGGCTATCGGGATCGGGCAAATCGACGTTGATCCGCCACCTCAATCGCCTGATCGATCCGACTGCCGGCTCGGTCTCGATCGATGGCCTGGATATCCTGTCCCTGTCCTTGAGGCGGTTGAACGAAATCCGGCGCGAGAAGATGGGCATGGTCTTTCAGCGTTTCGCGCTGATGCCTCATCGTACCGTGCTCGACAATATTTCCTACGGTCTGGAGGTCCAGCGCGTGCCGGCCCGGGAGCGCCGCACCAGAGCACTGAAATGGGTCGAGATGGTCGGCCTATTGGGATTCGAGAACCAGTATCCCGCGCAGCTCTCCGGCGGCATGCAGCAACGGGTCGGGCTGGCCCGTGCGTTATGCACGGATCCGGAAATTCTGCTGATGGACGAGGCGTTCTCAGCTCTCGATCCGCTGATCCGCAGTCAGATGCAGGTCCAGCTGATTGAGATTCAGGGCCGCCTCCACAAGACAATCGTGTTCATCACCCACGACCTGGACGAAGCGCTGCGGCTGAGTGACCGGATCGCGATCCTCAAGGACGGTATCCTCGTTCAGGTCGGCAACCCGACCGAGATACTACTTCATCCGGCCGACGACTACGTCCGCGCTTTCGTCAAGGACGTGAACCGAGCGCGGGTCTTGACCGTCGCCAATAGCATGACGCCGCCGCCGCTCCGCCTGAGGGACGAAACGCTCGCACAGGCGTTGGCCGAAATGCAGAGCATCGGCACCGATATCGGCTATGTGAGCAATGACACCGGCGGATATCGCGGCGTCGTCACACGGGACGCACTGCTGGTTGCCGCGAGTAACGAGCCGGATTCGCCGGTCAGCCAACGTGCCATCGAGCTTCCCGCGATCGAGTCCGGCCTGCCGTTGTCGGAGGTGTTGCGGGCCACGCTCAGCGGTACCTATCCCGTCCCGGTCGTCGACCGCGACGGCGTCCTGCGCGGTGTCCTCTCGCGTGACCGGGTGGGAGAAATCCTGTCGCCGGCAACCGACGGGAAATCGACGCCCGACGAAGCGGTCGAAATGTCGCCCGCGCCAGCCCGGGATTCAGTTGAAGGCTCGTAGCGTGGCGCTGATTGCGCGTTTGTGCAGGCCCTCGTCCTCATCCATGTTCAAGTGGCCGATGCCACGATCGAGTTCCCCGACATCGATGTTTTCGAGCCTGCCGCGAAAGCCGGCCGACGGCTCGGCGGCAACCGCCCCGCCGCCGGCAAAGAAATTGATGATGTGACGCACATTGCCGGCGACCTTGATTTGGCTCACCGGATCGAAGGTCACGACCAGTGCAACCGGCACGCCCAGATCGTCGAGTCAGCCGCCATGCGCAACACCGCATCGCCGCCCCATGAGTGACCCATCAGGCATCGGGCTTCCTCCAGGCAGATCTCACGATGGCGCCAATCCAATCACGGTGAAAACACAATGGCGTTGCTTCCGGTCAGGCGTCGTTCCCGGGCCGCTTCGTCAATAGACCCATGGTACGATCCGTGCGCTGCGCCTCATATAGGCGCGGTAATCGTCGCCAAAGGTTTCGATCATCAGCCGCTCCTCGCGGTCCACGCGACCGAGGAACAGGATGGTGATGGCGACAAGCCCGATCGGACCGGCGATCCAGTTCTGGATCAGCAGCGCCTGGGCCGCCGCCAGCAGATAGAACGAGGAGTACATCGGGTGGCGGACATGGCGATAAAGACCCTCGGTCACCAGCCGGTGCTTTTCTCTGGTCTCCAGCGTCACCGACCAGTTGCGGCCCAGTTGCTTGTGCGAGGCGTAGAAAAGCACCAGTGCACCAACCATCGCCGCCGTTCCGAGCCATGCCTGCAGCGGTCGGAACGGATAATCGGCAAAGGCCGGCTCGCCGCTGACCACATAGATCACCGGCACCAGAAACTCTCCCGCCGCGGCAACAAGCAGGAGCGCTCGGTCACGCGTTCCGCCGGTCGAGCGAACGGTCTTCATCTTGACCGCACGCCGCTGACGCGGATACCGGATGATCGTCCACGCGACAATCCCTGCCAGCCAGACGACGTGGGCGACGACAGAATTCATCATTCGGGAACACATATCGTAGACCCTGGGTGCGAGCCAGAACCAATGTCGCCTGGGCTCCTTGCGATGCGCGATGGCTCCTGCCACAAACGGCTCCATGAACGGCAAAATCGTGTGCGCGGAACGGTGAGGTGGCTGTCGTGTCGATGCTTCGTTTGAATCCGGTGGCCATCGGCCTGGCGGCCGTCCTGGTTCTGTCCGGGTGTGCGGCCGGTCTGGGCGGCGGCCTGTTCACCCGACAACTCGACACCCGGCCGGGCGTGGTCGATTCCCAAACCGCCGCCCGGATGATATCGGCCTATCGCGCCAGCCGCGGCCTCGGTCCGGTCAGCGTCAGCCCGACGCTCACCCGGATCGCCAGCGATCACGCCGCCAAAATGGCGTCGATGAACAGGATGGCGCACGTGCTTCCGGGCCAGGGCAGCTTCAAAAGGCGGATTGCGTCGGGCGGCTACCGCGCCTCGCTGGTCGCTGAGAATGTCGGCGCGGGCTACGGATCGCTTGAAACGGCGATCCAGCGTTGGAAGGATTCGCCGAGCCACGACAAGAACCTGCTTCACCCGCAGATCACCGAGATCGGGATCGCGGTCGCCCATGCGCCGGAAAGCCGCTTCAAGACCTACTGGTCCCTGGTTCTGGCCGAGCCGATGTCGCCCCAGGCCGCCGCCCGCAGCGTCACACGCAGCCTCGTCTTGGCGCGACGCCAAAGCCCTTTCGGACAACTCTGAGCCATTCTGACGGAGCGATCTTGTGACAAGGGTCGAGTGAAGGTTTGGCGACCCATTCGACCAACGCCGGTTCCAGGCATATTGCGGCCATGTCGTGTGACCGCATGACGTGCGCCCGTTTCGGCTCACGCCATCATGGCATGGACAACGATGTCTGACCCGATCAAGCCGGCGACCCCGCAGACCGGCTGGACCAGCGACGCGACCCTCGACGCCTCGGGGCTGATCTGCCCGTTGCCCGTGCTGAAGGCCCGCAAGAGGCTGGTTTCGATGAGCGGCGGGCAGAGGCTGCTCCTGATCGCCACCGACACCATGGCCGCCATTGACGTTCCCCATTTCTGCGCCGAATCGGGCCACAAGCTGATCGCCAGCCAAACCGACGGCGGCACCCGGCGTTTCCTGATCGAGCGGGCCTAGCTTTGCTAGCGGTTCGAATCTATCGTTTCGAACCACCAGACGCCTTGCTGATGGATCAACTTATCGAGACATGACAACGCTTTACGATTGTTCATCGACAAGCTTGCCTGGACTCAAATGTCCCGGTTGATCCGCTAGCGGCCCGGTCTGGCGGAGAACCCGGCGATCGACAGAGGATTGTCGACCAGGGCCGCGCGATCGGGCCTGTCGATGCCGGCGGTGCCCAGAAACCCGTCGAGCTGATCAGCGAAATCAGGCGGTGAGAGGTGGCGGCCGGTCACCGCAATCTCCGTCCCGCGGGAACCATCGCCAGGCGGACGATCACGTACGATGCCGGGAAGGAAGGTGCCTCCAAGCCCCCGCACCAGTGCCACCGTCCGACGCCCCCGGCTGATGCCGGCCACCTTCACCAGGGCGGAGCCATACCGCCCCGCCAGATGGTCGGTGAAGGCGTCAACGGCGGCGGCCGCCAAGTGCCCGGTCCGACGCAGGCAGAACGTATTGATCGGTCCCGATTGGCCCTCCAGCCCACCGGATTCGGCCGTTTCGGCCAAGCCGAACGGCGCGACGTCGAACGTACGCTGATCCCACGCCCAGAAGCCGAGCCCGCGCACCGAATCGGGGCGGATTGCATCTGAATGGACGATGACGGCCTGAGGGTTGAGCGGGCGCAGCTGCGTCGTGATCTCGGCGTCCGCGGCCCCCGCGGCACGACCACCATGTCGGCGATCGCGACCTGGGTGGCGGCGACGGCGTCACCGGTGAGGAAACCTTCAACATCATGATTGCCGACGACGGCGATGATGCCGTCCGGCCGAAACCGCAGAGAAAGATAGGGATGGCGCAGCACCGCGCCCATGACGGCCGAGGGATCGGCATCCTGGTCGGCTTCGATGACGACCCGGTCGATCGCCGACAGCCGTCCGTTATCCAGTCCGCGCAGCAGCCGCTCCAGGGCGAACACAAGCTCGCCGCGTACCGTGCAGCAGACGCAGCCCGACCCCAGTGCAATGACGCCGTCGTCGGCCATCTCCGCCGGAACGTCCCTGAGGGCGGTCCGCCCGTTTTCATTGAGGATAACAGCGGTCCTGGCGAAACCGGGATGATCGAGCAGCCGGTTGATGAGGCTGGTCTTGCCGGCGCCAAGCCGGCCGACCACCAGGGTCATCGGGATTCTCGGCTTGCGCGCCCGCGGCCTGTCCATGCCGGCGCCTATTGCACCACGGCCGGTTCCCCGTCGAGCGCGGCGCGTCGTTCGCCGCGATCCGGCCGCAGTCTCGGCAACGGCACCCGGCTTGGCGGCGGACTGGCGCGGCCGGTGAACAGGCGCACCGGATCCATCAGGACGAACCGCGGCACCAGCGCCGATCTCGCGGGTTTGACGTTTATGTTCCGAGCCCGCTTCTGGCGCGCCGCGACGCTGCAGATACGCTCGCGCTGATCGACCGGCGACCCGGCGACCTTGTTTGCCCGAAACGTCTCGATCGTCGGTCGGCCGCCAATCGCCAACCAGCTGGCGAACCCCTTGTTGAGCAATCCGGCCGCCAGTTCGGCCCGCTCCCTGGCCGAAGTGGAGCCGAGCACGACCACCATCACCGTGCGGCCCTTGCGCGTCGCCGAGCCGACCATGTTGAAGCCCGAGGAACAGATGTAGCCGGTCTTCATGCCGTTGGCGCCGCGGTAGCGCTCCAGCAGCGTATTGTAAGATCGCAAGATCCGCTTGCCGACTCTGATCGCCGGAATCTCGAAATAGTCGCGGTATTGCGGAAAATCCGTCCACACCGCCCGCGCCAGAACCGCCAGGTCGCGCGCGGTCGACCACTGCGTATCGTCCGGCAGCCCGTTGGGATTGTTGAACCGGGTCGAATTCATGCCCAGGCGCTTGGCTTCGGCATTCATGCGCGCGACAAACTTCTGTTCCGTGCCGGCGACCGCCTCCCCGAGCGCCACCGCGATGTCATTGGCCGACCTCACGATCATCATCTTGAGCGCGTTGTCGACCGTCATCACGGTGCCGACCTTGAAGCCCATTTTCGAGGCCGGCTGGGCCAGGGCATTCTTGGAGATCCTGACCGCTGAGGAGGTCGTGATGCCGCCGTCCTGGAGAGCCCGAAATGCGACGTAGGCCGTCATGACTTTGGTGATCGAGGCCGGATACCAGAGGTGATCGGCGGAACGGTGGCTCAGCACCTTGCCGCTGTCGGCGTCAACGACGATGTAAGCAGGCGTGCTCGCGGCACCGGCGGCCCCGGGCGCCGCCAGAAACAGTACCAACGCCAGCCGGAAAATGATGTAACGCAACGCCTCCCGCCCCATCTCGTCGGCCTCGCCGGACGACGTTTCTCAAGCGCCTAACCTAAGTCCCTTCCTACCGGCTTCGCTCGTGTTTTGCAAAAACCGCGGCGCTTTGGGCCGTTGCCGTCACTCGATAATGAAAATACCCCTCGATCCGCTCGTCCTCGGCATCGTTGGTTGGCGGTAGGCCGTCGGGCCGATCCGGGTTGCAAGCCTCGCCATATGCGGTATGTGCCACTGTGCTTTTTTGAGGATGCCTCACACCAATCGGGATTGAACATGCCGATCGTCAATCGCTTTGCCGACTTCCGCGACGAGATCACGGGCTGGCGCAGGGACATTCACCAGAACCCCGAGCTTCTCTACGATGTTCACCGTACTGCCGGGCTGGTTGCCGACAAGCTGCGCTCTTTCGGCGTCGACGAGGTGACGACCGGGATCGGCCGCTCCGGCGTGGTGGCAGTTATCCGCGGCCGCAAGACCGCGAGCGGCAAGGTTATCGGACTGCGCGCCGACATGGATGCCCTGCCCATAGGTGAGAAGACCGGGCGGCCCTACGCCTCCAAAATCGACGGCCGGATGCACGCCTGCGGTCATGACGGGCATACCGCCATGCTGCTGGGGGCGGCCCGTTATCTGGCCGAAACACGGAATTTCGACGGCACCGCGATCGTCGTGTTTCAACCGGCCGAAGAAGGCGGCGCGGGCGCCCGGGCGATGATGAAGGACGGCCTGATGGACCGCTGGAACATCGATGAAGTCTACGGCATGCACAACCTCCCCGGCCTGCCGCTCGGCCGCATCTCGATGAAGAGCGGGGCGATCATGGCCTCGACGGACGAATTCAAGATCACCATCACCGGCACCGGCGGTCACGCGGCATTGCCGCACACCACTGTCGACCCGATCGTCGTCGCCGCCAGTCTCGTCCAGGCGCTGCAAACCATCGTGTCGCGCAACATGAATCCGATCGACCGCGCGGTGGTCTCGGTCACCCGGATCAATGCCGGCAGCGCGCTCAACGTGATCGCAAGCGAGGCCACGATGGCCGGCACCGCGCGTACGCTCAATTCAGACGTGAGGGACCTCGTCGAAAAGCGGCTTCGCGAAGTGTGCGAATCGACCGCAACCGCCTTCGGCGCGCGAGCAGCGGTGGATTACCTGCGCCATTATCCGGTCACCTACAATCACGCCGACCAGACCGAATTCGCCGCCGAGGTCGCTCGCGGCGTGGTCGGACCGGACCGGGTCAGTACCGAGGCCCCGCCGATCATGGGCGGCGAAGACTTTTCGTACATGCTGGAGGAGCGCCCCGGCGCGTTTATTTTCATCGGCAATGGCGACAGCGCGGGCCTCCACAGCCCCGAATTCGACTTCAACGACGAGATCATCCCGGCCGGTTGTTCCTATTGGGCCAGTCTCGTCGAAAAGGCGATGCCGGCATGACCTCACACACCGCTCCGGCTCGCCAAAACATGGCGCTTCGGCTTAGATGGTGCGGTGCGGACCGCCGGGAGAAAGGGACCCGATGGCGCTGAACTGGCCCAGGTTCAAACTTGCCGAGGACGGATCGCTCGCCCTGATCAAGCGCTTGCTGGCCGAGACGGGGCGCAGATTCGCCGGCCGCTACGCCCTTGTGATCGGACTGAACCTGATTGTCGCCGCCTCGACGGCGGTCAACGCCTGGTTGGTCAAAGACGTCATCAACGAGATCTTCTTCGCCAAGCGGGTGGAAATGCTCTACCTGCTGACGGTGGTCGTTGTTGCGATCGGTTTGATCCGCGGATTCGGCCTGTATGTCTCGGCCGTCCAACTGGGAAGAATCGGCAACGCCATCATCGCCCGCGTCCAGCAGCGGCTGTTTCATCACATGCTCAACCTCGGCGTCGATTTTTACAATCGCACCGCGTCGGCCGAGTTGGTCACGCGGATGTCGCACAATGCCCAGGGCGCCCGCAAGACGCTGGATACTGCCGTCACCGGCATCGGCCGGGACCTGTTGTCGGTCATCGCCTTGACCATCGTGATGGTCATACAAAGCCCGACCATGTCGTTGATCATCCTTGTCGTTGGCCCGATCGCAGTTCTCGGCATCGCTGGCCTGGTCAGACGGGTCCGCGGCGTTGCCCGAGCGCAATTTTCGTCCCTGTCCATGGTGGTCTCCGACATGCAGGAAGCCGTGCGTGGCATTCGGGTGATCAAGGCCTTCAACATGGAGGGCCTGATGCGCGAGCGCATGGAGGGGTCGATCGACGATCTTCGCGCGCGCTCCGACAAGATCGTCAGGATCGGCGCCCGCAGCAGCCCGCTGATGGAGACCCTCGGCGGCGTAGCGATCGCCGCGATTATCTTCGTGGCCGGCTACCAGGCCATCTATTTTGAGGTGCAGCCGGGCGCGATGCTGTCGTTCATTGCGGCCATGGCGTTTGCCTACGACCCGGCCAAACGACTTGCCCGCATGCAGATCAATCTGGAAGTCTCACTGGTGGGGGTGCGCATGATGTATGAGCTTCTCGATCAGAAACCGTCGATTGAGACGAGCGACGACGCGCCGGATCTCGAACTCACGGACGGCACGGTGGTGTTCGACCAGGTCGACTTTGCCTATCCCGGAAACCAGCCGCTGCTGCAGAAGTTCGATTTTGTCGCTGAAGGTGGGGCCGTGACCGCCCTGGTCGGACCATCGGGAGCCGGCAAGTCGACGATCATCGCGCTGATCGAGCGTTTCTTCGATATCGACGACGGCCGCATTACCGTCGACGGCCAGAACATCACCGGCGTGCGGACGTCATCGCTGCGAGACAAGGTGGCGCTGGTCAGCCAGGACGTGGTGCTGTTTCGTGACACGATCCGCCAGAACATCCGTTTTGGCAGGCCCGAGGCCAGCGATGCCGAGATTGAGCAGGCCGCCCGCGACGCCTTGGCGCATGATTTCATTTTGGCGACCGAACACGGTTACGACACCGTCCTGGACGAAGCCGCCGCCACGCTTTCCGGCGGCGAGCGTCAGCGGATCGCCATCGCCCGGGCAATGCTCCGCGACGCGCCGGTCATCCTTCTCGATGAGGCGACGTCTTCGCTCGATTCCGAATCCGAGCATCAGGTTCAGACGGCCTTCGACCGGCTGATGCGGGGCCGAACGACGATCGTCATCGCCCACCGCCTGTCGACGGTGCTGGGCGCCGACAAGATTTGCGTGCTGGTCGACGGCAGAATTGTCGAGCAGGGGCGACACGATCAACTGATCGCGGCCGACGGGCAGTATGCGCGTCTTTACAAGATAGAGTTCGCCTCGCGGTCGGCGGACGGGCAGGACGGGCCGGAGGAGGAGGCTTCCGTCCCG
This sequence comes from uncultured Bauldia sp., assembly GCA_963663975.2. GTDB lineage: Bacteria > Pseudomonadota > Alphaproteobacteria > Rhizobiales > Kaistiaceae > JANQRX01. The sequence goes on from CAXXRA010000015.1 coordinate 1,384,182, forward strand.
GCGGAGTAGCGAACGAGCCCACCGGCGACCGGCTAAAGCTTCACATCGTCAGCACCGCCGCACCGCTCAGATCGCCGGTCCGCAGACGGTTCAGCGCCGTATTGGCGTCATCGAGCGCAAACCTCACGACGTGTGTCTGACCGGCACGGTTGGCGCCAGTTCCAGAAACTCCACCGCGTCCCGCCGGGTCAGATTTGCCACAGACCGCACAACCCGCTCGCCCCACATGATGTCGTAGGGAAATGGCGGGATGTCGCTCATGTGGATACCGGCGCAGACAACGGTGCCGCCTTTGCGCACGGCGCGCAGCGCGGCCGGGACCAGGCTCCCGACCGGCGCAAAGATGATCGCGGCGTCGAGGGCGTGCGGCGGCGGCGCCTCGGAAGGGCCGGCCCAGCATGCACCGAGCCGGCGGGCGAATTCCTGAGCCACCGTATCGCCGCTCCGGGTGAAGGCGTAGACCTGCCGGCCCTGCCATCGGGCGACCTGCGCCACGATATGCGCCGCTGCGCCGAAACCGTAGAGGCCGAGGTGCTCCCCCTCTCCCGCCGCCTTGAGGCTGCGATGACCGATGAGCCCGGCGCATAAGAGCGGCGCCGCCTCGACATCGCCGTAGGCGCCCGGCAATTTGAAACAGTAGCGGGCGTCGGCCACGGCATAATCGGCATAGCCGCCGTCGATCGTGTAGCCGGTGAAGCCCGGCGTATCGCACAAATTCTCAAGATCATGTCGGCAATACCAACACACGCCACAGGTTGAACCGAGCCAGGGGATGCCGACCCGGTCGCCTTGCCCGAACCCGTCGACCGCCTCACCGACCGCCGCCACCCGTCCCACCACCTCATGGCCGGGAACGATCGGCGTGGCGATGTCCGGCAGTTCGCCGTCGACCAGATGAAGATCGGTCCGGCACACCCCGCAGGCGCTGACCTTGACCAGGACTTGGCCGGGTCTGGGGTCAGGGACCGGCCGATCGGCTGCCTCCAGGGGGGCACCGACCCGGTGCAGAACCATGGCCCTCATGACCCCACCCTCTCGATTGACGGCTTGGGCAACACCCGCCGCCCAGCGGTGTGATCCCGCCAATTCACTCCACCAGCCTGAAGATTTCCCACCGCGTCGATCCGCTGACGATCAGGGGCTCGAGCTCGGTGGCAAATTTCTTATGATCCTCGCGCTGCGCGAGTTTGTCCCATTGGTCACCCAGTTCGCCCATATCCCTGACCCGGACATCCACCGTCACCAGAGCCTCTGCGGCCCCAACGCTACCGGTCATGATGGTGTGGTCGGCCTGACCGAGCGTGGCGCCGATCGTACCCCACCAGTCCTTGATCTTTTCGACAACCTCCGGCTTCATTCCGAAGCGGGCTTTGACCTGCCAACGCGCGACCAACATCGCCTTGCTCCTCTCATCGCCATCTGTGATCGTTCTTTTTCGATCGTTTTGGCCGCCGCTGCAAATCCCCCGGTCGGCCGTCGAGACCAGCACGACCGAGGCGCCAGTCAAATCGGCGGACTTGGCAGGAGGTGGAGCATGAACAGGAACCCCGAGGTCGAAGCATGGCTGGCCGGCTACGACAATCCGATGAAATCGATCGTGATGGCGGTGCGGGAGGTCATTCTGTCGGCCGACGAGCGCATTGAGGAATCGATCAAATGGCAGGCGCCCACCTTCGCCTACAATGGAAACCTGGCCAGCTTCTTTCCCAAGTCGAAGGCCCACGCCAGCCTGCTGTTCCACAAGGGTGCCGAGATCGAGGGCGATTTCCCCAGCCTGGCGTGTGACGGCAGGCAAACCCGCACGATGCGGTTCGCTGACGCAGCCGATGTCCAGGCCAAGACGCGCGAGTTGAAGGCCATCGTGAGGGCCTGGTGCGACCACAAGGACGCCGCCGGCCGGCGAGGTTGATTTCGGCGACTTGGACGCGGCCGACACCATCTCGGACCTCGGTCAAGAGTCTCGCCCACTTGACAATCTGATTGTCATTTCTAATATTGACAACCAGATTGTCAATGACGGTGACCGCCATGGCTCCAACCGAACCTGCCCGCGAACTCGAGAATCTAACGTTGAGCGTTCGCGCCTGCTTCCGTGAACTTGGGGCAGTCGCCAACACGCTCCACCAGGGCCTCAGCGTGACGGCGGCCATGCGGGCGGTCATGGAACACCTCGCCGACCACGGGCCGCAGACCGTTCCCGACATCGCTGGGGCCAAGCGGGTATCACGCCAGAACATCCAGGTTCGCGTTGATCGGCTGAGTGAGCGGGAACTCGTCGAACTGCGGCCCAACCCGGCCCACAGGCGCTCCGCTCTGGTGGCGCTGACTGAGCACGGCCGGCGAACCTTCGCCGCCATGCAAGGGAGCGAGCACAAGCTCTTCGCCGAATTGGCATCGGGCCTGCCCAAAGCCTCTATCCGCACAGCCCGCAAGGTGCTGTCGCAGCTGACCCACGACCTCCAAACCTGGCACAGCGATCTCACCAGCCAAACCGAAGGGAAAGAACATGACTGACCGATTCTGGAACAAACACCCTCATCGCGTTCGCGCCGTCATCGGCGTTGTGGGCGCATTTCTTGTCGCGGCGATCACCCTGTTTTGGTCATGGAACACCATCGCGGTCGAACTGTTCGGCGCGCCCGAATTCGCCTTCCGTCACGCCGTGGCAGCAGTGCTGGGCGTCGCGGTGTTGGCCCTGGCGTCCGGGTTTCGGCCGCGCCGGCGGCATCCTGACGAATGACCCTTCGTCGTCGCCTGGTGGCTCAGTTCGCGCGTCCGCGGGGGCCCATCGGGCACCTGGCGGGCTGGGTCATGGCGGCCCGGTCATCGAATCGCCGGCGCAACCGATGGCTGGTCGACCTCCTCGAAATCGGCAACGAGGATTTCCTGCTTGAGATCGGTTGCGGACCGGGCCTGGCGCTCACCCTCGCCCTCCAACGCACCACGGGCCCCGTCGTCGGCCTCGATCATTCGCAGGTGATGATTTCCCAGGCAGCCTCCCGCAACCGCCAGGCGGTCGCCTCCGGGCGCCTGGATCTGGTCCACGGCGGCCTCGACCGGTTGGCGGCGATGGATCGCTGTTTCGACACGGTGTACTCGATCAACGTCGTGCAGTTTCTGCCCGATCAGACGGCCGCGTTTGCCGCCATCCACGCGCGACTGCCGCCGGGCGGCGTGGTAGCGACGGCCTACATGCCCCGCCACAAGGGTGCGACCAGGCAAGACGCCGGCCACATGGCCGAGCGCATCGGCGCTGCCATGATACAAACCGGTTTTGGCGACCTGCGTACCGAATGGCTGGACGTCGTGCCGGTGCCGGCGATGGCCGTCATCGGCCGCCGATAGCGCGCGCCGCCACGGCCGGACCCGACGCCAGCCTCATTCGCCCGCCAGATCCTCGATGAATTGGCGCAGTCGCGCCCGGCCGCGGTGGAGGAGCACGCGCTGGTTGGCCTCGGAGATGTCGAGGATGCGGGCGACGTCGCTCGCCGCCATGTGTTCCACGTCACGCAGCATGACGACCGAGCGCTGCCGGGCCGGAAGGCGCTCCATTTCCTCGCGTACATGGGCCCAGAGCTGCCGTCCGGCGACCACGCGTACCGGCGTGATGTCCTCGACCAGGGCCGGCGGCTGCGACCAGCGTCCCTTGCTGTCGAACCGCGAGGGGTCGGCCGCCGGACCGCGCTCGTCTTCTCCCGCCCCGACCACGTCAAGCGGCACCGATCGCTTGTCCAGGGGAGAAGTCGCACCGCCCTCGTTCGCGCCTTGTTGGCCAGGATCGAATAGATCCAGGTGGTCAGCGACGAACGACCTTCAAACCGCTCAAGCCCCTCGATCACCGCCAGCCAGGTATCCTGGACGACCTCCTCGGCGGTCGCCCGACTGCCGACAAACCCGATCGCCACCCCGACGAGGCTGGCATGGTGCCGCCTGACCAGTGCGGTGAAGGCCTCCTCGTCACCGGCCCGCAACCCTTTGAGCAGGCGATCGGCGTCCGCCACGCCCCCCTCCTTCCGCCTGCCATCCTGGTGGCGACATTCAGAATCGGTTCTGGTCGGAAAAGCCAGAGATTTCTTGATCGGCCTACAATCTCGCCAACTTCATGCGGACGCTGGCCTTGCCCGAGGCTGTCGCCCACTGGTCGCTGACCAGCCTCAGGGAGAAGCTCGTCAAGATCGGCGCCAAGATCGTCACGCATGCCCGCTACGTCACGTTCCAGATGGCCGAGGTCGGGGTGCCGAGGGAATTGTTCCAGGAAATCCTGCGGCTGATCGACGGACTGCGACCAAGGCCTGTCCCAGCGTAGGAACTGGGACAGTAGGATGCTTCATCACGACGGGAGGAGTGTGTCTGAATGACGAGGAAAGGGCCAAAATCGGCCTCTCCGGAATGGTTTGCCGGGGGCGAGAACGCCGGCAGCGACCCCAACGCCGCTTTCAGCTTCCGCGTACCCGAGCAGAATGGTAGCGTTCACGCAGATCCTTGGTCATCGGGGGAATGTCGGTCCACACGACCTGCGACGGCACCAGGGTTGTTTGGTTTTGGGTCATTGCTCGGGCGGGCCGCTGACATCCTTGCCGATAGGTAACCACCGGACAATGAATCAAGCGCCACGCTTGGCTTGCGTTGCCCGTTTGGCGCGTGTGGGGCAATTGTCCAACATGTTATGTACCGGAGATAGTCAATGGTGGCACGAATAGGCGTCGATGTCGGAGGCACATTCACAGACGTTGTTCTTTGGGATGCGGGTTCTGACACTTTGCACATTCGCAAGGTTCCGACTCGTGTGGAGGATTTCACCGGAGTAATTGGCGAGGCGGTGGCGGACTTGTTGCGGTCGGTAGGAATAGCGTCCTCCAACGTGACCTTTCTCGCGCATGGGACAACCATCGCCACGAATCAGATCCTCGAGAGAGACGGTGCGAAAACGGCGGTGGTGTGCACCCGTGGATTTCGAGATGTCTTAGAGATCGGCAGGCTTTCCAGGCCACCCGGTTATTTATACGATCTCACCTGCCATCTACCTCTACCTCTCGTCCCACGCCGACGGCGCCTGGAGATCAGCGAGCGTGTCGACTACCACGGCGCCGTCGTCCGTCCGCTTGTAGAAGAGGAACTTGCTGGACTTCTCGATGCCCTTGACGAAGAGGGCGCCGAGTCTGTCGCCATCTGCTTGCTGTTCTCCTACGTCAACGCCGCGCACGAGGCTATGATCCGCGACTTTATTCAATCTCGTCGACCAAATCTCTTCGTCAGCGCGTCGAGCGATATTATGCCCGAGTACAGGGAGTACGAGCGGATGGCGACGACGGTGCTCAACGCGTACGTGGGGCCGCGAGTTGCGCGTTACATTGAGAGATTGCAGGGGAGGCTGGCCCCACTCACCGGTGGGGCGCGTATCTTTGTGATGCAGTCCAACGGGGGGCTTACGTCTCCTGAATCTGTAGTGCGACGACCGGTGACCACCCTTTTCTCCGGGCCAAGCGCGGGCGCGATCGCTGGCACGACCGTGGGCGCTTCGGCCGGATTCACAAAGATCATAAACATCGACATGGGAGGGACCAGTTTTGATGTCTCCCTTGCACTTAACGGAGAGCTGGTTCGCACGAACGAGCGAGCAATCGACCACACTCCGGTCAAGGTGCCCATGATTGATATTCACACAATCGGGACTGGGGGCGGCAGCATCGCCTGGGTCGATGAGGCGGACCGCTTTCGCGTGGGCCCCCGGAGCGCCGGCGCATATCCCGGGCCATCGTGTTACGGGCGAGGCGGCGACGACGCGACAGTCACCGATGCCTCGTTGCTGCTCGGATACCTTAACCCAAAGCGCCCCTTGGGCGGGACAGTCAGGCTTAGCCCGGGCCGGGCGCGGTCAGCATGCCGGCGGCTCGGGAAGAAGTTGGGCATCGATGCCCTCGAGGCTGCGGCGGGTATCCATCGGATTGCGAACACGGCGATGGTGGGGGCGGTCCGCGCCGTTTCCAGCGCCCAGGGGCATGACTCACGGGAATTCGTGCTCGTGGCTTTTGGGGGAGCCGGTCCGGTACACGCTATTGAACTGGCTCATGAAATCGGCTGCAAATGGGTCGTGGTCCCTTTGTACCCCGGCTGCAATTCCGCCATGGGGCTGCTGAACGCTGACACTCACCACGATTTCGTCCGGTCTTTGGTGAGCGAATGGAGCGAGTTGAGTGTGGGCGAGTTAGAGGAGATCTTCCAGCATCTGTTACGTGAAGGGACTGACGCTCTGACGCAAGACGGCGTAAGCCAACGTTACTTTGAGCGCTCCCTCGACGTCCGTTACCTCGGCCAGGATTTCTCGATCAATATCGGCATCGACAATAGGCCAATGTTGGATGATGACTGCAGCAGTGTGCAGACGTTGTTTCACACCCGTCACGAACAACTCTACGGGTTCAAGAACGCCAACCTTCCAGTGGAGCTTGTGAATCTGCGATTGAAGGCGAAGGGTCTCCTGCCAAAACTAGGGCTGTCCGCAAAGGCCGCAGGTCCTTCGCACCGCGCTCGCCCGATAAGCCGCCGCCCAGCATATGACCATCGCAGTAGCGGGTTTCGCGACGCAGCCATCTTCGATCGGGCGCAGCTGGCTCCCGGGTCGGTCATCGAAGGACCGGCGATTGTCGAGCAGGAAGATGCGACCACCATCGTGGCAGAAGGTTACATCGGGGTCGTCGACGTTTACGGAAACCTAGTGATTGGGACGGAGGAGTGGCATGGACGCGCTTGATCCGGTCACGCTAGAAGTGGTGCGCAGCACGCTACTCGCCATCACCGCAGAAATGAAATCCGTCGTCACGCGTACCGCTTACTCTACGCTATGGCGGGAGGCAGGGGATCTCTCTTGCGCGATCCTGACCACGGACGGCGACCTGGTTGCCCAGGGCGAGGGTGATATTCCAGTTCATTTTGGCACCATGCCAACATCCGCAAAATGCTGTATTCGCGCCATCGGCCAAGAGCACCTACAGCGCGGAGACATCCTTTTTAGCAACGACCCTTACAGCGGGAACAATCATCTACCAGACTTCCTAATGCTCCGGCCGGTTTTCATCGGGCACAGGCTGTTCGCTTATGGCGCGGTGCGCGGACATTACGTAGACGTAGGTGGCCACAGCCCCGGGAGCCATTCAGTCCTCGCTCACGATATCTATGCCGAGGGATTGCGAATACCACCGATAAGGTTGGTCGAGGCGGGGACGATGAAGCAGGACATTATCGACATCCTTCGGGCCAACACGCGCAACTCCCAAGAGCGGCTTGGAGATCTTAACGCCCAAATGGCCGGATGCGTAACTGCTGAGCGCCGGCTAATCGAATTGGGCAAAAGGTTCGGTCCTGAGGTGGCGCTTCAAGCAATGCAGCAGATTCTCAACGACACCGAACTCGAAATGCGCCGCGCAGTGTCAGCTATTCCCGACGGCGAGTACGCCTTTACCGATTATCTTGATGACGATGGCGTAAGTCCCCAACCAGTCCGAATACAGGCCGTTGTGCGGGTCGAGGGCGATGAGGTCAATGTCGACTTCACCGGCTCGGCGTTGCAGGTTGCCGGAGCGATGAACTGTCCTATGGCGGTCACACTGTCCGCTACTTACTACGCCCTAAAGGGACTCGCGACTCCTCGCAGTCCAGGCAACAGTGGTACCTACCGCCCGATTCACGTGCACGCTCCCGAAGGGACGATTGTCAACTGCCGCCCTCCGGCGCCCGTGATCGCCGGCAACACCGAGACGGCCAATCGCATAGTCGACGTCGTTTTGGGTGCGTTGGCGCCGGCTCTGCCGGAGCGCGTTCCAGCCGCTGGATCTGGAAGTACCTCGTCGCTTATTATCGGCGGGATCGATGATCGCCCTGGGTCGAAGCGGCGGGAGTACATCTACGTGGAGCCTCACGGCAGTGCCCACGGAGCGTCGATGTCGCACGATGGCACGAGTGGTACCCGCGTGGGCGTCGGAAATACGGGCAACACGCCAACCGAGGCCATTGAAATTAAGTTTCCCCTTCGAGTGGAAGCGTACGAACTGGTGCCCGATTCGGGGGGCGCAGGCCGCACACGGGGCGGGTGCAGCATTCGCCATCGTATTCGCATCCTGGCTGAGGAGGCCAGCGTGATCATATGTGGAGAACGGGGCAAGATTCCTCCGTATGGTCTGTTCGGAGGCGAGGCGGGGATGAAGGCGAGCGTTACCCTCGACCCCGGCACGCCGGGTGAGCGGACGCTGCCACTAAAGACTGACGCCGTCCGTTGCCGGAAGGGTACGGTGGTGGAGTACATCGCTCCGGGAAGCGGAGGTTACGGAGACCCACGCGAGAGGGATGTCAAGCTCATCCGCGAGGATAAGAGGGACGGCTGGACTTGCCCCGGAAAAGTGGAGAGTTCCCATTGATGCAGGAGGACCTCCATGTCGCGAGCAAGACGCTTTACCAAGGAATTTGAGGCCGAGGCCGTTCAACTGGTTCAGACGAGCGGCCGGACGCATCGCCGCGGATCTCGGGATCGGGCTTTCGACGCTGGTACGCTGGATCGGCCGAAACCGGGATCGGCAAATCGATCACCCGCCGCCAGGCCGCCAGGAGGACATGGCGGCCGAAATGAAGCGGCTGCGCCGTGAGAACGAGGTCCTCCGCCAGGAGTGGGACATCCTGAAGAAGTCCACCGCTTTTTTCGCCCGGGAGGGAAGTCGATGAGGTTCAGGCTCATCGATAGGGCGAAAGCGGAGTTCCCGGTCCAGCGGATGTGTGATGTCCTCGGCGTCAGCCAGGGCGGTTATTTCGCTTGGAAGGGGCGGCCGGCCTGCCGGCGCCAGCAGGAGGACATGGTGCTGCTGGCCCATGTCCGGTCGGCCTTCGCCTTGTCGCACGGCACCTATGGCAGCCCTCGCATGACCCGCGAGCTTCAGGGAGACGGTCTGAAGGTCGGGCGCCGCCGAACGGCCCGGCTGATGCGCGAGAACGGCCTCAGAGCCCGGCAGAAGCGGCGGTTCAAACGCACCACCGATAGCCGGTATGCCTGGCCGGTGGCACCGAACCTCATCGACCAGGACTTCCAGGCGGAGCGGCCTGACGAGAAGTGGGGCACCGACATCTCTTATGTCTGGACCCGCGAGGGGTGGCTGTATCTGGCCGTCGTCATCGATCTCTTCGCCCGCCGCGTCGTCGGCTGGGCGGTCGGCGACCGGCTGCATCGGGATCTGGCCCTGGCAGCCCTCCGCAAAGCTCTCCTGACACGTCGTCCGTCAGCCGGGCTGATCCATCATTCTGACCGCGGCAGTCAATATTGCTCCATCGACTACCAAGCCGAGCTACGACGTCGTGGCATCCTGATCTCGATGTCCGGCAAGGGAAACTGCTACGATAACGCCATGGTCGAGACGTTCTTCAAGACGCTGAAATCCGAGCTCGTCTGGCGCACTGTTTTTCAAACCCGCGCCGAAGCCGAACGAGCCATTGCCCGTTATATCGACGGATTCTACAACCCTGTCCGGCGCCACTCGGCGCTCGACTTCGTCAGCCCCGTTCAGTTCGAAAAACTGGCGGCAGATTAAACCAATGCCTCTCCACTAAAGCGGGACAAGTCCAATGAGGCAGACCTAATGGGATGAGGGTTCACCTAAAATCTTGCCTTCCTCAATAATGAGGTCATCATCAACTTCAAGGGTGGGGCGTAAAATGACGCCGTCCATGTGGAGGGCACTGTATACGGTCCCTCCTACGTCATGCGACAAGCAGGGCACGCGTTACGACCAAGCGCCACATGCATGGAGCCCAGAATCATCTTATCCTCCCGCAATACACCGGTAACTCTTGCTTGGGGATTCAACCCGATGGAGGCTTCGACAGGCATGCACCGGGCATTGTCATCCCCGAAACGATATAAATAGTCTTCCAGCATCTGGGCTTGGTATCCCCCCTCGATACTCGTTATGTATCCTTCTTTGACCGTGAAGCGGATGGGGTGCTGCAAGAGCCCCAGTTGGTGCATGGATGTATCAACGACGATTACGCCGTTGGCTGTTCCTTCAACGGGGGGGATGTTCAGTTCGTAACCTGGAAAAAGCAAACCGTAGAGAGGGCTGTTCTTGCGCCCCTCCTCACTGCGCCGGAAAACCTTCAGCGGATTACGGGAAGGGTCGGGTTTCGGGGGAACAAATATTCGTCCTTCAATGCTGTAGGTGACGTCTGTACCGTGTTGCGAGCGCAAGCGACCCATCTTCGCACCCTCCAAACGCTTCGCCATCCTCCCGCCTGTAACGCAGCTGCAACATTTCGCCGTAGTCAGCGGTCACAGCTCCTTTGGTGAGCATGTCCGCGGTCATACCACTGTCCATCAGTATAACGGGGACGCCAGAAGCCATCGCCCGATGAGCCGCCTCACAGTGGAACATCCCAGTTGTGGCCACCAACACGATCAGATCGACTTTCATCATGGCCTCGGCAACGGGCGGAGGAGGGTTCTGGTAGTCGGCCTCCCGCTGGGGAAAGAGGCTCACTGTGGGGGTAGCCCCGAGCTCATGGACGCAAGTCGCGACAGCCGTCCACACCATCGGATCATGGGCGGTATCGGTTACTACGAGAACGTCCTGACCTTCAGATACATTCGCCTCCAGCACCGGCCTGAGGTATCGTAGCAGCTCAATCGAACGGAACGGCGTGGCATCAACTGAACGGAGCATCAGACGAACCCCCTCAATTCATCAAAGCCGGATGTTAAGGTTAGAATGCGACATGCGCGGCCGCGGCCATATCATCGCGCAGTCGGAAGAGCATCTTCTTGGCCACGGGGCCTGGCACGCGCGCACCCACCGGTCGGCGGTCGACCTCGATGATGGGACAGATTTGGGAGAGCGTAGCGGTCAAAAACACCTCGTCGGCCATGTACAGGTCATACGGGGTCAGAGACGTCTCGGACACCTGGAACCCATCGGCCCGGGCCAAGCCGATGACCTTTTGCCGAGTAATACCGTTGAGTATGTGTGTAGGCCTGGGCGTAAGCAGGTGGTCGTCACGTACCACGAAGATGTTCTCTGCAGCGGCCTCAGCCACGCAGCCCGTCATGTCCAGCATGATCCCGGCGTCAACGCCCGCGTCCCATTGCTCGAATTTGGCCATAAGGTTGTTAAGATAATTGCAGGATTTGACTCTGGGGTCGAAGACTTCCGGGGGAGTTCGGCGCGTCCTCGTTATTATAGCGGTCAGGCCCGTATTCAACCGCTGTTCATCGCTATACTTCCGTCGCACTTGCGGGATGATAAGGACCGTTGGGCGCTCGATTTCCTTGGTGAACTCCAGTCCTAGGGGACCCGTACCCCGACTTACCAACAGTCGCAGATAGCCGGTTTCCAAGCGATTCCGCTTCACCGTCTCCAGAACGATATCGATAGCTCCCTCCGGCGACATTGGCGGGCGCATCCGGCAGTACTTCATTGAGTACCAGAGACGGTCGACATGCTCTTCTAGTGCATACACCCGCCGACCGAACACTCCCAACCCTTCAAAGACTGCGTCACCGTACTGGGTAGCGTGATCCATGATGGAGAGCTGCGCTTGTGACAGCCGCTCAAATTCGCCGTTCACATATGCAATGAGATCCGGATTCCCGGTCACTGCACGTCCTCTACGCCCTTGGTCATCGACCCGCCGCTCCGACTTTCCCAGGCAACGCAGTAGGCTTGTCCAACTTCCCAGTCCCTCTCGCGCCTGCCTTCGCGAGAATGTTCCAGAAAGCGTAATCCGCACGATGAACGATTTCGCAAATCAGACTCCGCTCGACGTACTGCCCCTCCATTGAATGAGCCCCGCAGACGTGGGCAATTTCCTCAGGAAGACCGACAGAATAGGCGACATGAACACCATAGACGGAATGTCGGATGGAGGGGTCGCCATATCGGGCACGGTCGGCGCTCCAGCGCCGGCGGCTCTCGGGGTCGTACTCAAAGGGTTTCCCCACATCGTGGCAGAGGCTCGCAGCCCATAGCAGGTCGCGGTCGATATCCAGCGGCCCAAAGAGGCTCTCCAAAGCATCGGCAAGACCCGCCGCCATCAGAGCCACCCCGCGGAGATGGTCCGCATGCGTGTGTCCCGGGATCGCGGCCTCGTTAGGCGAGCCTGAGCACGGCATATCCTCGATCCTCCCCAAGCTGGACTCGGCCAGGGCGAAGGACCATGCATCCACCACTCGTTCCCGAAGGTTCGTGTCCCGAATCTTCTCAATCTCGGGCAGGGCCTTCCTTACCGATTCCCGCAGTTGCTTCGGAAAGTTCAACAGACAATCCCTCTGACAGGGTCAACACTTACTCCAACGCCGTGCCCGCTCGACGGGCATTTGAAGCCCGAATAGTCTAAAACTGTAGATCTAAAATTTGAGACTGTCAAAGCTAATGTTAGCTCGTACCAAATCGCCGGGGTGTAGCGCAGCCCGCGCCGTGCGGACGGGGCCGTTGAACCGCGTGCGGCCAAGAGGTTGATAGTCAGCGGCGGATGGGGATCCCCTCCCCATACAGGCCGGGATCAATGGGCTATCCGACATTGAGGAGACCGATGCTCGCGATTGGATCGTCAACTCCGATCGTACCTGATCTAACGGCTCAAACGCTTCATCAGCAGGCCGGGTTTGCCACTACCCTGCTGCGCCTCATGCCGATGGACAAGGAGAACGGCGGAATCGACCAGCGATTTTCGCGTGCGGGCGGCTGAGCGTTTCCTTGACCGACCCATCGGCGATTCGACGATGCGTCTTCGCCCTGGAATCCCTGATCCTCAAGACCTCAATGCCTGGTATGGACCCGCCGGTTCCCTGTTTAGGCTAGGCAGGGAATTCATCTGCAAAGCACTGACAACGCGCGCAAAGTGCTGAGGAGCATCGCCCCGCACCAGCCAAGAACGTTGACATGAGACTTGGGTCATGTCATTTTTTAGATCTAGAATGTTACGTGTCAGAGCCGTCACGCATGTCCGGCCGTCCATGCTCGGGAGCGAGAGGTTGCTTGAGGTGTCCCAAGTGGTCCTTACCGTGGCACATGAACAGGCCTATCAGATCCTTAGAGATCGCATTCTAAGGGGACACCAAGGGTACGAACTGGGGGCGCGGCTTCAACTGAACGCAATCGCTGTTCAGTTTGGGGTGAGTATCACGCCCATCAAAGATGCCCTCAGGAGGCTGGCGAACGAAGGTCTCGTCGTCCTCGAGCCGCGACGAGGGACCTTTGTCGCCACACTGAGCGAGGCAGATATCGAAGAAATTGTTCAGGTGCGCGAAGGCTTGGGCAGGCTAGCTTTCGATCTTCGGGCTCGTCGATCGGGGCGTGTTGAGGATGGTGGGATCGAGCGTAGCCTTGAGAATTGGAGGAATGTAATTGGACGGAACGATGTGCCTGAGGCTGCAAAGGCACATTATGAATTCCATCAGGCACTGGTTGCTCTATCTGGCAATAGTGTTCTGGTCGACCTTCACGAGCATCTGTTGCTCCGGGCGGCTGTCTACATCGCTGCCAATGCCAACGCCCAACTCTTGATGCTTCCGGAGTTGGATGTTCACCTCAATATGGGCCGGGCAATGGTCGCAGGGGATCGACATTCCTTCGAGCGTTCAGTGCGCGAGCATTACCAACGCGCCCGCGGCGTAAAGCGAAGGGTCCGGGATTCCAAATCTGGGAGGGACGAACGCGAAGGGCCGGAAAGTGACGGCGCCTCGAAGGTGGAGGTTGCATGATGCACAATCGTGTTTTCAATATGGCGTCGGGCCCAGTGGAACTGACTCGTGCCACCGATCTCGCGCTCGTTGGCCAGTTTGCCATGGCGCACCACCCATCGTTCAAGGAAATGGAAATGAGGCTGCGCCGGAACCTGGCCTCGCTTCTTGGAACGAAAGGTGACGTGGTCATCACGCATGGCTCGATTAGAACCGGTATGGATATGGCGGTGGCAAATTTGGTGCAGCCTGGCGACAGGGTTCTGGTGCTTGCCAACGGGTATTGGGGAAAGCTCTTCGTCGAAATGATACGAGCCTATCGCGGAGAACCTATCCTAGTGGAGTTTGATCCCCAGCAGCCCATAACCGAACAAGATACCGAAGCGGCTTTGTCCAAACATCCGGATGTCACGATGGTAACGATGACGGATGTTGAGACGAACACGGGTATCAGGAATGACGCGCCAGGTGTGGGAAGGGTCGTCAAACGACATGGGGCCCTCTTTGTCTTGGATACCGCGTGTTCGGCTGGGAACATGCCCGTGGAGAGCGACAAATGGGGCGTAGATGTCGGGATCACCGGGTCACAGAAGGGGTTCTGCGCCGCGGCAGGCTTGGCTATCCTTACGATTAGCCCGGACGCGCGTGAATGGATTAGGAACCGAAGGGAGCCTGTGTACAGCTGGTACCACGACCTCCGGTTCCACTGGAACGACCCTGATATCGAGCAGATCATCAAAAGCGGAGAACACTCGCCATTCTCGCCGGCCAGTCTACTCTACTTCAGCCTTGCCGCCTCTTTGGATGAAATCATGGAGGTCGGTCCCGAGATTTTTTTCGAGCGGCACCGACAAGCGGCCCTGGCAATGCGAAAAGGCTTTCGGGCAGCCGGACTTAAGCTTGTGATCGACGATGATCAGGTCGCTTCTACCACGGTGGTCGCCACTTGGTATCCAAATGGCGTTGAGGGCGCAGTCTTCCTGAAAGCGATGGATGAACGATATGATCTGTTCCTCAGCGGGAACCTTGGCACATTATTCGCCGGAAAATCCTTCCGCCTCGGACTCATGAGTCCACCGCAGATTCAGTTCCGTCAGGCGCTTTCCACGATCACGTCTGTCGTCGGAGCACTGAATGAACAGGGCGCCGACTTGGACATCGCAGCGGCAATCACAGCGGCGGAGCAATCTTTCGGGGGCGGAAATATCTGAGATGTCGAAACCTACGATTGGCCTTGTTGGTGTTGGCAATATTGGCAGCGGCCTCGCGAGCAATGTCATTGACAGGAACTTCTCACTCTGGGTCCGTGACATTCGGCCGGATCAGCTTGAGCCTTTAGTGCGAAGAGGTGCCATCGTCGCTGATGACACGGCCACGCTCGCGCGCGAATGCGATATCATTTTGGTATCACTTCCCGCCCCCGAAATCTCCCGAGACGTTGTCCTAGGACCTGATGGTCTCGTGGCCAACGCCCGGGTCGGCCTTACCATCGTAGAAATGTCCACCCTTAATCCCGAGATCGTTCAGGAATTCGCCGCGGTAGCAAAGAAAATGGGGGTGGGTTTTCTGGACTGCCCCATTATGGGGGGCAAGGTCGGCGCAGATAGCGGGACCCTACAGGCAACTGTTGGCGGCGACGCAAACGTCTTGGAAAAGTGCCGGCCAGTGCTGGAGACTTTCTGTAGCAATATTGTGCACGTAGGCGGCGTGGGGGCAGGCCAGTACGTTAAGCTTATCAATAACTTAATGGATGTGGACGCGATGTTCCTTTGCCTTGACGCCCTCTTCCTCGCGGCAAGGGCCCGGGAGGAGACGGGGCTCGACCTTGCCCGATTCTATAGTGTGCTGGAGCAAGGGACGGCGGCTAGCTGGGTGTGGACGACTTACGTTGGTAACCTAATGCGCAACCAACCCATCGCAGCCCGGGTAGAGGTGCTGTGGAAGGACGCTAAACTCATCGCAGACCTGGAGCGCGAGAAGGGAGCCCCGCATCAGTCCTTCCAGCGCACGCTCGGTGTCGCGTCATACTACATGTCCCTCGGGTTGGGTAAGTCCGATTTCGTAGATCTTGTGAGGCGAATCGGGAAAGACGCGGGATTGGATATGTTCATACACGAGGAGGAATCGTCGCCCGATCGGTCACAGGGTTTGAGTGTTTCGGTCGGTGCTTCCGAGAAAGCTACTCACTAAAGGAAAGCTACTCACTAAAGGGAGGATGTAAGATGAAGAGCAAGTTGAAACGTTGGTCCACCAAACTCGTGGCGGGAATCTTTCTAAGTGTATTCCTGCTGCCCCTCACAACTGCCAAGGATGTCTTTGCCGCCGAGAGAGTCTTGAAGTTGGGACACGTGAACTCCGCGACCCAGCCAAGCCATCTGGCCGCCGTGCGGTTTGCCGAACTGGTGCGAGAACGGACGAACGGGGAGATTGTGATCGAAGTATTCCCAGCAGGCCAGCTCGGCAACGTCGGAGAGCTAATCCAGTCGGTGAGCCTAGGTACACTGGATTTAACTGCGGGGCTCCACGCCGGGGTAGCCGCGGATTTCGTCAAGGATTTTGGAGTGCTCAACGCGGGATACCTGGTTGATGATTATGAGCAATTCCGACGGGTGGCTGAGAGCGAGTTCTACCAAAACCTGCGCGAGGAGTTTATCCGCGAAGGTGGGATTCGCATCTTGGCGGTGACCCTCCTTGGGACCCTGCACGTTACAGCGAATAGGCCGATTCTCGATCCGGATGACATGCAGGGCGTGAAGCTTCGGTCGCTCGGTGACCCGGTTCTGATGGCGAACACGCGCGGGCTCGGCGCCGTCCCCACGCCGATGGCTTTCGGAGAGCTTTATGGAGGCTTGCAGACGGGGATCGTCGACGGGCAGAGCAATCCCATACCGACCGTTTCGGCAATGAAATTTTACGAGGTGCAATCTCATCTGATTCTGACGGGGCATCAGATGATGTTCAATCAGACTATGATAAACGAGGGAGTGTATCAGTCCCTCCCGGCCGAGTATCAAAAGATCATTTTGGAGGCGGCTGAGGAGGCGGCTTCCTACAACGATCAATTAATTCTCGAACAGGACGAGAGTCTGCGTCTCGAACTGACGAGCGCCGGGATGACAATCATTGGGTCGGCGGAGGGCTTGAACCTCGACGCGTTCCGAGCATCGATGCGAGAGGAGATGCTAGCCCACGAGGCCGAGGGCGGATGGAGTGCCGGCTTGTATGACCAAGTTGGACGCTACGCCAGAGGTCAATAGCGGCCCTAGTGGATCGAATCTAACGCTTGGCGCCCGCGGTTGGCGTTGGCGATGATCTTGTCGGGATCTGCTTCTGCGGTGCATTGCGGTTGCGAATGATCGCCTCCAAGCGGCGGCGATCGGCTGCGGTGAGCGTGATCGAAATCCCAGGGCGCGTGCCTGTTTAGACTCGCACGCGCCCGAACCGGCGGGAATCCCCCACCGGATTCAAATGCCAGAAGCGATCCACTAGGAGTACCGGGCTGTAGCCATATTAGGATGGTCTCATGAGAGCACCTGAGACGAGAGCACGTGAGACGGATAGATTGGTCCTCGAGGTTCTCGGTGCGGCAAGCATCGGCCTAATGGCGGTTGTGTTGGGTCTGCAAGTAGTGATGCGATACGTGCTAAACAGTCCCCTATCATGGCCCGAGGAGTTGGCTCGGTATCTCATGATTTGGGCAACCTTCATTGGCGCAGCGCTATTGGTGCGGGAGGACGGCCACGTGCGGCTGGACTACTTCCGTGGGCTACTGCGAGGAAAGTTGAGGCTCTTTGCTGAGATAATTGACCAACTGGCTGCGGGGCTTTTCCTTTTGAGTCTGCTGTGGGGAAGCTGGCTTCTGCTGGAAGGGCCGATGGTGAGGTTCCGGTCGCCGGCCCTGCAACTGCCTCTCGTCGCGGTTATGGCTATCGTCCCCCTCACCTCCCTCTGCATGCTCGCCTACACGGTGAGGCAGGCTTGGGTGGGTACGAAGCGGCTGCTTGTTGATAGTACTACATAAGGATCAACTCCGTGGAGATTCTCGCGGGGAATCTCATTATCTTCGGCGGGTTCTTTCTCCTGTTGGTTCTGGGAATCCCCGTCGCGTTCGCAATAGGGCTGATGACGCTTGCTTACGTTGTGGCAAACGACATTCCTATAGTATTACTGGTCCATCGCCTCTCCTTTGCTCTTGACACGTTTTCTGTGCTGGCTATTCCGCTTTTTATTCTGGCCGCACAGTTGATGAACGCCGCGACCATTACCAATCGTATATTTGCATTCGCCCAAGCCCTCATCGGGCATATCAGGGGCGGGCTCGGTCAGGTGAACGTCCTCGGGAGCCTCGTCTTTTCCGGCATGTCGGGCTCTGCCCTTGCGGACCTGGGTGGCCTCGGCCAAGTTGAATTGCGCGCGATGAAGAATGCAGGCTATCCTAGAGACTTCAGCGTGGCCATCACCGCGGCTTCCTCCGTCATAGGACCAATCTTCCCTCCCAGCATCCCAATAATCATATACGCAGTGCTAGCGGAGGTCTCTGTCATACGCCTGTTATTAGGTGGAGTACTTCCGGGGATCTTGATTGCGCTGGTTCTGATGGGGGCGGTGTACGTTATCGGGTTTCGGAGAGACTTACCGCGAGAGCCCCGCGCGAACTTCAAGCAACTGATGGAAACATACTGGACAGCCCTGCCGGCACTCGTAACACCATTGATTCTCTTGGGCGGCATTTCATTCGGCATATTCAGTCCCACGGAGGCGGCTATGGTCACTGTGGCTTATGCTCTGCTGCTCGGATTTGCCTACCGGGAGTTAAGTTTGCGGCGGCTCGCTGCGACCCTCGTTGAGACCTTGAAGATGAGTGCTTCTGTAATGTTCATCGTGGCGACTGCCTTCCTCTTCGCCTGGGTCGTGTCCGTTGAACAGTTGCCGCAGTCGCTGGCACGCTATCTCACGGAGTACATCCACAACCCGACTTTGTTTTTGCTTTTTCTGGTCGCGCTGGTCTTGTTTCTGGGCATGTTTATCGAGAATATGACTATTATGGTTCTTTTGGTACCCATCGTCGCTCCGGCTGCGGCTTCGGTCGGGGTGGATTTAGTGCATTTGGGCGTGACATTCACCTTTGCAGTGGCGCTGGGCCTCTATACTCCTCCTGTAGGCTTGGGACTGTACCTAGTAGGCAAGCTTGCCGACATGCCCTTCGAAGGGACTGTCCGGGCTTTCCTGCCCTTTTTGGTGCCGTTGATTGTTGCACTCGTCCTCATGGTCCTTCTTCCGCAGATTGTATTGCTTCTTCCCGATTTGCTCCTGGGAGAAGCGGTCTGATTCACCTCGGAGCGAGAAATCAATTCTGCGCGGAGCAAAATAGTTATGTGCTTGCGCTGCGCTCGTTTCGCCCGCGCGAAAGAGAATCTACTACGCGATAATCGTGTGTGTTGAGAGGTTAAACGTAGATGCCGGATTGGAGGGTGCCACGGGAATTGGCGGATCTGCTCGTTTATGTAAACGGGGAGTTCCGACGGGGTGGTGAGGCGGGCGTCAGTGTCTGGGACCACGGGCTGCTATACGGAGACGGCGTCTTCGAAGGCATCAGGGCCTACGATGGAAAGCTCTTTAAGCTGGAGGCTCATCTCGACCGCCTCTATCAATCGGCGGCGTTGATAGGGCTGAAGGTGCCCTTGCAGCGCAATACTCTGCGGGAGGCAGTGCTTTCGACGGTGCGCGAAAACAAGCTAAGAAACGCGCATGTCCGACCAATCATCACCCGGGGATCCGGCTGGCCAGGTTTCAACTTTAAAAACGAGCGCGCAACGGTCGTGATCCTGGCCTATCCGCTAGCCCCGCCCGGGAGGGATCCGATCCGCTGTATGATCACGACCATTCGGCGCAAGTCGCCTCTCTCTATTGATGCACAGGTTAAGTCCCTAAATTACCTCGACTCGGTCCTCGCGAAGTTCCAGGCGGTCAACGCAGGGTTCGCGGATGCAATACTCCTCGACGCCTTCGGCTGCTTGGCCGAGGCCACAGCCGCCAACTTGTTCCTAGTTCGTAAGCATATATTGGTGACCCCTACCGTGAGAGCTTCCCTCGACGGAATAACCCGTGGCTTCATTTTGGAGATCGCCGAACAACTAAGCATTCCATCCGTTGAGAGGGAAGTTACGCCAGGGGAGCTGTACGTGGCCGAGGAAGCCTTCCTATGCGGGACTGGCTATGAGATCGTGCCTCTCGGCGAGGTTGATGGTCGTCGCATTGGGGACGGCACGATGGGTCCAGTCACTTCACGAATCGCGACCGAGTTCGACCGTCTCAAGCTCGTTACGGACGTGGTGGACGCTTATGAGTCTTGAGACGGAAGCGGACATGTCTGTGCGCGTGCCCGCTGAACGGCTGCGTCGCTTCTGCGAGGCGGTCCTGCGCGCAAACGGCCTGCCGGCAGAAGAGGCCCATATTGTTGCGGATAGCCTGCTATACGCCAACCTCGCTGGCTACGACTCCCACGGGGTATTCAAGCTATCAGCTTATCTAGCCAAGTTGAAAAATGGCACGTGCCGTCCCGGGGTATCCTTCGATATTGTGACTGAGCAGGGCGCCGTTGGCGTTGCCGATGCAAGACATGCTGCAGGGCCCGTTGCGGGTGTAAAGGCAATGGAATGGGTCGTCGCTCGGGCGCGAGTGTATGGTGTCGGCGTACTTGCCGTGCGCAACTCAAATTACGTGGGAATGCTCGGGTACTACCCGCGCATCGCCATGGAGCAGGGCATGCTCGGTGCGCTTACCTGCAATGCCAGTCCGCACGTGGTCCCGTGGGGTGGCCGTGACAAACTTTTGGGCACTAATCCTCTTGCCATAGGCATCCCCAGTTCACCTCCTTTCCTGCTGGATATGTCGACCTCAGTGGTCGCGCGTTCAAAGATCGCGCTAGCGCGGGATCACAATGAGGTCATACCAAAGGGGTGGGCCTTAGACGCTGAGGGCCGCGCAACTAGTGATCCGGTCAAGGCCTTGCGGGGAGGGCTTCTTTCTCAGGGGCCCAAAGGCTACGGACTTGGTCTCCTTGTTGACCTGCTAGCTGGAATTTTACCGCAGGCGGCGTGTGGAGCGGAAGTCAAGGGCTTGGATTTCCCTGACGAGTTTTCGAACGGTGGACAGGTATTCCTTGCATTGAATATTGGCGCCTTCCTTCCTGTCGAGCGGTTTCGGACCCGTGCTAGCGACGTGCTCCAGCGCATCAAAGACTCACGCGCAGTCGTTGGAGTGCCGGAGGTCCTGATCCCCGGGGAGCGTGCCCGCGGCGAATCCGATCGGAGGGCGCAACTAGGAATCCCGTTGGATGCGGGGGCTTTGGAGCAGCTAAAGGTCCTATTTATCGAGGCTGGAATTGAGGAATTGCTCTCAGATCGGCCCTCAGTGAGCGACCCACATTTGTGAGACATCAGTTGAAACTCGGCAAACTGTCATGATCGTGGCGCGGCGCTTCACGCAGACAATTTTGAGTGCGGCGGCCTGCCACTGAGGTTTCATCCAACAGCGACTAGATGCGAGCTTTCATTTGCAGTGAGACCGAACTTTGGATCGCCGGCGTGACGCCTCGCTGGTACGACCACAGATCTAGGTCGCGCGAGACAAACTCGGTGCCTTGATCGACTCGGATCGTTCCCGGGAACCCCACTTGCCGGCCGACCCTTTCGAGGACCTCGACGACATCGACGCCGCGGAAGGTGAATCGCGGCTCCAGCGCCGGCGAGAAGCGTAAGTAGGTGTCGACGATCGTGAGCACACGGAGTTTCCGACCCTAGATACTCCGCTTGCTCCCCGGGACGAAGCTTGCCGACAACACGCGAAGGTTCGCCCATCGGATCAGCCCGGACATTGACGGCGTTCGTCACACGGTCGGACGGAATGACAGTGTCGGCGTGAACCGATCCAGCAAAGGCCACGACAAGAAGAACGCCAACCACTCGAGGCCAAGGCTAAGGGCAAAGTCCCGCGTCTCCTTCGCGGTATAGGGCGACCCGTTGTCCGACAGAACTCGACGCGGTGAGGCGCCTGGATCGCGCCAAACCGACGCTCGACGGTTTCCCACCGAGACCGGTGCCACCCGGTGTGACCGAGCCGTGAAAGGCCTGAAACAGTTTGGCGCGTGCGCGCTCCGGCACCCCGGGTCCGGTGTCGCGAACCAGGATCGCCGGTATAGTTATTTGCATTCACCGAGCGACGGGCTCCCCGGTGTTCGTGTGCGCTATGACCGCATCCCCGGCGTGTCAAACGGCTTTCAATATTGACCCCCGATCGGCGTGCAAAATTGACTCCCCTGAGCGGCACGGCGGAGGTTGTCCCGGTAGTCAATAGGGGGGGTACCTGTTGACCCACCGGGGCAACCGGGCCGCAGGCACGGCCGGCGGCGGCTCAGGAGCGGTTCTTGAAGCGCCAGCTCTCGTTGCCGGTCTCGATGATCTCGCAATGATGGGTGAGACGGTCGAGCAGGGCTGTGGTCATCTTGGGGTCGCCGAAGACGGATGGCCATTCGCCGAAGGCGAGGTTGGTGGTGATGACGATAGAGGTGCGCTCGTAGAGCCGGCTCATGAGGTGGAAGAGCAGCTGCCCGCCGGCCTGGGCGAAGGGCAGGTAGCCGAGTTCGTCGAGGATGACGAAGTCGCGGCGTACAAGCTGATCTGCGGTGCGGCCCTGGCGTCCGGCGCGGAGCTCGGCCTCGAGGTGGTTGACCAGGTCGACGACGTTGTAGCAGCGGCCCCGGGCGCCCTTGCGGATGCAGGAGCGCGCGATGGCGACGGCGAGATGGGTCTTGCCGGTGCCGGTGCCGCCGACCAGCACGATGTTGCGCTTGCCCTCCAGGAAGCCGCCGCCGGCGAGCTCCTGGATCAGGGGCTCGTTGACTGGCGAGGCGGCGAAGTCGAAGTCGGCCAGCTCCTTGGCCGTTGGCAACCTGGCGGACGCCATCTGGTACTTGATCGAGCGCGCCGTCTTGTCGGCGATCTCGACCTGCAGCAGCGTACCGATGATCTGCTGCACCGGATGACGACGCTTGAGCCCGTCGGCAAGGATGTCGTCGTAGGCGGCGCGCATGCCCGCGAGCTTCAACGCCGTCATCATCGCCAGCACCTCATGACGCTCCATGACCGGCCTCCCTCAGGCGATCGTAGCGCTGACAGTCGGCCACCGGCCGGTGGCGAAGCTGCAGGCCCTCGGGCGTCGGGATGGTCGCCGGCGGTGCCGGCTGGCACTGCCGGGCGAGGATGTTGAGCACGACGTCGGCGCTGCAGGCGCCGCAGTCGAGCGCCTCGGCACAGGCCGCCTCGACCGCCTCCAGCCCGTCCTCCTGAACCGCCGCGAGGATCCTCACGAACTGCCTGTCACCGTCGTCGCAACCCGTCAGCCGGGCCCGTATGCGGCCGAGCGCGCCGGGCAGTTGCCAGCCCTTGAAGGGCGCGCCATTGCGCAGCGCGCCGGGCTTCCTCGTCAGGATCGGCACGTAGTGCCACGGATCGTAGGCGACCTGGCCGCGCCCGAAGCTGCGGGGATGCTCGGCGACGGTCTCGCCGTCCTGGCGGATGACGATCCGATCGGCGTAGGCCCGCACGTCGACCGGCCGCCCGACGGCACGGGCGGCGACGCTGTAGTGGTTGTTGTCGAAGCGCACCAGACAGGTCTTGGACACCGCCACCTCGGTGGCGTGGAAGCCGTCGAAGGGGCCGCGATAGGCCATCAAGAAGGGCCGCTCCTCCTCGAACACCTGCCACACCGTCTTGCTCTCGATCGTCGGATGCGGCCGCTTCTTGGCGTCCTCGATACACCGATCCATCAGCCACTCGTTGATCTCGACGTAGGAGCGGCCCCGCGGGATGGGCACGAACAGGCGGCCGCGGACGTCACCCACCTGCCTCTCGACCTGCCCCTTCTCCCAGCCCGCACCCGGAGTGCACGCCACCGGCTCCACCAGATGGTGGGAGCACAGCTCCAGAAAGCGCCGATTGTAGGCGCGCTCCTTGCCGACGAAGACCATGCTCACCGCCGTCTTCATGTTGTCGTAGATGCCCCGCCGGCAGACCCCGCCGAAGAAGTGGAAGGCCCGTTCGTGCGCCTCGAACACCATCTCCTGGCTCTCGCGCGGGAAGATCTGAACCAGCTGCATGCGGCTGTAGCAGAGCCGCATGTGCGCCGCCTTCACCTTGGTTGTCACACCCGACAGGCGCGCGTACTCGTGGCTCCAGTCGAACTGGTAGGCCTCGCCGGGATCGAAGCTCAGCGGCACAAAACCCTGCGACGGCGACAACAGCCGCCACCGCCGACGCCAGGTCCTGGCGTAGCGGCGCACTGCGTCGTAGCCGCCGCCATAGCCCAGAGCCGCAAGGTCTTCATGAACCCGCAGCAGAGACAGCCGATCCCGGCGCGGCCTCTTCTCGTTGGCCTCCAGCTGGCGCTCGAGCTCATCCACCCACGGCCCAAGCTTCGGCATCGGCTGGATCTTGCGCTCGTAGCTGTACGAGGTCTCATCGCCCCGCACCACCTTGCGCACCGTGTTCTTCGAAACCCTCAAATCCCGGGCGATCTTCTTGATCGGAACGCCCCTCACCAGATGATCCCGACGTATCCGTGCGATCGTCTCCACAACCAGCATCTCCCCCACCTCGTCTGTCCAAACAACGAGGTGTGTTAAAAATCACAAAACCAGGGGGGTCAATTTTGGACGCCGATTACCCCACCAAGGGGGTCAATATTCCACGCCGATCAACACCCCGGCGGGTTACGATGAGCCAAAAACCTTCTCTTTGATCACTCCGATCTGTCCCAAGGGCGCTGACGCCGGACAAGCCGAATGCGTTAGCGTTTTCGGCCGGTGAGACGTAGTATCCGGGAAATCTCGGTTGAATGTGGGAATGTAAGGTTCAATAGTTCAGGACGGGCGTGTGGATTCCTACGAGAAAAATTTAAGGTAACTGGAAATGGAGCCTTTGACAGCGTTGGTCACGGCGATTGCTTTGGGTGCGGCCGCCGGGTTGAAGGACACGGCAGAGCGGGCGATCAAGGACAGCTACGGGGCCCTCAGGGCTCTCATTCAGCGCAAGTACTCCGAAGTTGACCTGGCGCACGTCGAGAGCGCTCCGGAATCAGCGGCCCACAGGGCCGTTGTTGCGGAGGACCTGCGGGCGGCCGGTGCGATTGGGGACGAAGAGGTTATAGAGCAAGCCGAGGCCTTACTGAGCGAAATCGAGAAGCATGCGCCGGAGGCCGCCCCTGCTATCGGTGTTGACCTGGAGAAGGTCAAGGCCGGCACCCTCACCATAGAGGACATCGTCGCGAGCGGCACGGGTGTGAAGGCCAAAGACGTTGAGGTCGCCAGTGACATAACCGTCAAGGGCATTCGCGCCGGAAAGGAGGCCGGCCCCTCGGGAAAAGCTTAACGGCGGCTGAGCCATCTGACGCTCCAGCCGCCGTTTCATTAGAAGAGGTTGCCGCCGGCCGGGATATCAACATCCAAGTCTTCGTAGGCACTTGGGCAGCTCTAGACAGGGTTATTGCCCGCGATGCCGACGGACGTCTGGCCGTTTCCGGCGGCGTCGAACTGGGGCGGGAGGAGGTCGGACAGCCCCCAATCGGTCCCAACCCTTACAAGGGACTTGAGACATTCGACGAAAACGATGCCGAGCGCTTCTTCGGGCGCCGGGCGATCACCGAGAAGCTGTGGGATGATTTCCGAGCCTTGCACGAGCCTTCACCGGGTGCCGAGCGCTTGCCGAGACTCTTGCCCATTATTGGACCTTCGGGTTGCGGTAAGTCCTCCGTAGCGCGTGCGGGACTCATCCCGGAGCTGGCTCGGCGACCAATCCCGGCGCTTCAGACACCGCGGGTTGCCATATTCACGCCGGGGGGTCATCCCCTGGAGGCGCTTGCGAATGTGTTGGCGCGCATTGCCACTGGCGACAAAGCCCCGGTGCAAAAGGCAGACGAGTTTGTCCAGGTCATTCGGGAAAGCGGTGAGCAGGGCTCCTATGACGCTCTGCGGCGGATTGCGGATGCCCTTCCCGGAAGCGATGTTTCGCCGATCATCCTTCTCGTTGACCAGTTCGAGGAGATCTATTCGCTATGTGACGACGAGGGGGAACAGAGCGTCTTCGTCCGCAACCTAATGGAGGCGGCCAGGGACAAAGGCGGCCGCGCCTCGGTAATCCTCACACTGCGCAGCGATTTTCTGGGCGCCACCACGCATTACCCTGATCTCAACAGGGCCATATCAGGTCTCGGATCCATTGTGCCAGTAATGACGGCAGATGAATTGCGGGAGGCTATTGAGGAGCCCGCCAGGCGGGCTGGCCAACAGATCGACGCAGCGACTGTGGACCTTCTGATTTCGGAGACAGAAGGGCGAGAGGGTGCGCTACCCCTCCTCCAATTTGTGCTGAGCCGCATCTGGGAGGGCATGGCGCAAGGCAGGCGTCAACGCAGCCGTGACCGTCCGGAACCTTGGCGGTGTGGGCGGAGCGCTGGCGGTCGAAGCGGAGCGCATATACCAGAGACTTTCTGGGCAGGACAAACGGATCGCCAGACGAGCATTTCTTGCGCAGGTGCGCCTCGGCGAAGGCACGCGCGATACCCGTAGGCGAGCTCAGCTACCGGAAATGGTGGCGGAAGGGGAGGATCCGGAACACGTTCTATCTGTGTTGCGGGCCTTCTCTCGGCGAGATGAGCGCCTCATTTCCCTTTCTGGCGACGAGGAGACAGGCGTAGTTGCTGAGGTCACCCATGAAGCCCTTTTCGAGCATTGGCGGACATTCAAAGAGTGGCTTGATGCCAGCCGCGAGGATATCCGTTTTCACCGTCGATTGGCGGCGGCCGCTTCACACTGGCACGAACAGGGGTGCCCAGATGGATTACTTTGGCGTCCGCCAGACCTGAATCTCTTGGAGGGTTTCTCCAGGCGTAAAAGCGAAGATATGACCGCTGCTGAGGTTATCTTTCACCAGACGTCCTCCAACCGCCAGCGACGGAATGAGAACATCAAGCGCCTTACTGTGTCGGCTCTCGCTGTATTTTTGGTAGTAGCGATAAGTTTTGGAATATTTGCCGAGTCGCAACGCAGATCGGCCGAATATCAGCGCAACGTTGCCCAAGAACAACGTGATGCAGCGCGTCAAAGTGAGATCCGGCTACTCACCGCGTCCTCGCGTGATGCACTGGAAAAACAAAACCCTGTACTAGCGCAATTGCTTGCCTTGCAGGCATTGCCCAAACATCGTGAGGATCATGAGACAATTTATTTTCGAGCGGCGGAAATAGCCCTCTGGAAAGCCTGGAGGGAGGACTTTGAGCACGTGCACCTGGCAGGTCACAAGGGGGGAGTATCAAAGGTAGCGTTCAGCCCCGATGGGAAGAGGCTCGCCACAGGGTCCCAAGATACGACTGCGCGACTGTGGGACACGGAGCACGGCGCGCTAATTGCCATATTGGATGACCACCAGGGTTACGTCCTAGAGGTTGAATTCAGCTCAGATGACACGCTGCTAGCCACCGCCTCTTACGATAACACCGCGCGCCTATGGGACGCGAAAAATGGCGTTCCGCTGGCAACGCTCGAAGGTCACTCCGAGGATATCATATCAATGGCGTTTAGCCCCGATGGGAAAAGGCTCGCTACAGGGTCCACAGATATGACTACGCGACTGTGGGACACTACTAGTGGCGAATTGCTCTTCTTACTTGAAGGCCATAAGGATTGGATTGGGGACCTTGTATTTAGCCCGGATGGAACGCAACTGGCTACTGGGTCTAACGATGGCACGGTACGACTATGGGACACTAAGAGCGGTGCGCTGCTCCTTACTTTTTACGAAAATAAATCCAACGCCGCCCAGGACGAACGCCGTGACGATGTCTTTTCTGTCGCCTTTAGTCCCAATGGAACGAGGCTTGCTGTTGGACATTTGAATGATGTTGTGCGGCTGTGGGATGTCAAACATGGCACTCTGCTCGCTACCCTCAGCGGCTACCAGGAAGGCATAGGCTATGTTGCGTTCAGTCCTGATGGTATGAGGCTCGCAACGTGGTCTTTTGACAAAACCCCCCGCCTGTGGGATCTCGAGACCAACCAAATGATCGGAACTTTTGCTGGCCACGAGGGATTCGTTTGGCAACTAGCGTTCAGTCCCGACGGGAGGCGGATTATTACCTCATCCGACGACCGTACGGTACGAGTATGGGATAGTTACACCCGTGCGTTGCTCGCTACAATTCGCGGCCATGAAGGAAAGGTTCGTGCACTTGCGATCAGCCCGGATGGTACGCAGTTTGCTACTGGATCTATTGATGGTGCGCGCCTTTGGAATGCTCCGCATCATGAATTGCGCCCGAAATTGGAGGCCCTGAGAGGAGATGGCCAAAGTGTGAGAGTTAATTCGTTCGCAATTAGCCCAGATCTGCCTCTCTTTTCGACTGGATCATTTGGTCAGGGGCGTGATGACTTCAATGTGCGGATTTGGGGTACGCAGAGCGGCGAGCTTATCGCGGAACTTACGGAGCCCATGTCTCACGGAACCCCGCTGGTGTTTAGCCCGGACAGCACGCTTCTCGCTGCAGTGTCTACGGAAGGAACTCTGCTGCTTTGGAACTCTCGGAGCGGTACGCTATTCGCCAATCACAACAGCCAGTTGCCAATCAGCCTTTCGGGGCCCATTGCTTTTAATCCTCGTGGTGATCTGCTTGCTACGACTTCGTCTGATACGGTTCAGTTATGGAACGCAAGAAGTGGTGTCTGGCGTGCCGACATACGGCTCCCGGAGGAAGTTGATGGTTTTCCCCGTTTGCTTGCTTTCAACTCCGACGGTTCAACGCTGGCAGTTGCCACTTCAGAAGGGAGAATAGTGGGCATCGAAATAGGTAATAACGCACCCGTCTGGTCACTAAATGCCCACGATGAATGGATTTCGTCTGTGGCTTTCAATTCCGATGGAACGCTGCTTGCCACCGCTTCCTGGGATGAGACGGTGAAAGTGTGGGATATCAGACGAGAACGTGCGATGGTTGCCACCATCAAAGGATTTCGACTTTTTCCAAGGTCGGTAGCGTTCTTTCCTTCTGGGAACCGGCTCGCTATACTCTCCTTGGATCTCCAAATTTGGGATCTACTCGGTGAAGAGCCCCTGGCTACCTTGGACGATGGAATGCGTTGGTCATCTATTTCGATGACACTTAGTTCAGACGGGACGCGACTTGTAGTAGGATATGAAGATGGCACCGTACGATCTTTTGGCGTATTTCCGGACACTTGGAGTCTTATTGATACCGTGTGCAATACACTCTCGCGACGCAACGTCACGAAATCGGAAATGAGACGCTTTATTGTTTCGGAGCAACCATTAATACCAACCTGCGCTGCTGATCAGTGATAGGCCGAAATTCGCATGCCATCCGTAGGTGATTCAAGTCGTACGCCCAAACCGACGTTGCCAGTGCTGTTCTCCACCTAGCCAAATCTTGAAGTCGTGCACCGGCGGTCCCGCGAAACCGGTAAGAAGATCTTTGATCGCTACAAGGATTGCGGCTTGGAAGGCTGACCGACCCCAGCCGGTGACCCTACCGCCACGCCGATCAGCTGCCGTTCCAGATCGAGAAGCTGATCGTGCGCTTGAAGCGGGAGAAAGCCGAACTTGGGGGGCGCCGGGCGCGACCCAGACGACACCGAGCGAGCTTCGGGAGTCATATCAGGCACTCGCGAGCAACCCCGCTGAGATCCGAAGCATGATCGATGCCCAATATACAATGCTTCCGCCCACCCATCGGGAGGTTGTGGCTTGTTTTATAACTCGAATCATTTCAGTACCTGAGTTCAGAGATTTTATTTACGAAAATATAGCCCCGCTTATACAATCAGGAAGCGAGATAGATTTCAAAAAATATGCAGCTGAACTCGGGTTATCCTTGCAAGTTAAGGGAATGACTCGTCTATCATCGGATAAGCAACTGTCCTTTGAAAAATATAGCTTAAGAATGAAGGATTGGCTTCGATTTGAATCAGCCGAGGTTTGTAAAACAATTGTAGTATCTTCGTCCCTACCAGCTGCTTTTTATCGACGCGTTGAGCTTGAATATTTGTCTCAGATAAGTGCTTCCGAAGCTCGTGCAATTTTCGACGTCTACTTTGAATCTGCATCTGCCGAGTTACGTGATTTTCCATTAAGAAGGTCGGTAACATCTGATCAAGCTCTCTTCGGCAACGAAGCTTACGAGGCTATCTTGCTGAATTTAGTCGATTCCACCAGTGATCCAGAGTCATTGTACGAGGCTGCAGAAAACATGGAGGGAGCTCCAGCTGAGGATGTTTGCGACGCGACTCGGCTTTCCTTCGAGGCGATCCTGCTGATGAAAGGCCCAACTCAAGCATGGTTTGCTCAGACTTTTCTTGAGAGTCTTCACTAGTTTGGCTGGTCGAGGAGGTTCCCCGTACAATTCCTCAGCGAATCTTGCACGTCCAACCACCCGGTCTCTCAAAGAACTTCAAAGATTCGTAAATAACAGGCGCGTGACGCTGACAGTAATGCCCACGTCAAACCGGTCAGATGGTGCTTGGATGTCGAATCAGGTAGCCGTTCCTGCGTCGATTCGTTAGCACTGCGCTCTCATCCAGAATCGGGGGCCGTCCTCAAAAATCATAGTCGTTGCGACCGTCCATCCAGCCTCAATTGCTGCCCGCCACGTGGAGGGGACGGCCCATCGTGGGGTACGGGGCACATGCAGCCGAAATCCGCAGCACCGAGGCACTAAGCGCCTGCGATCACTTCACCACCAAACGCGGACCGGAATGCCTCAGCCACATCGGCATCCTGAAAACAGAACCGCATCATCTCGATAGAAGATCGGCTGGCGGAGCGGGGCTGGTAGTCGAGGCCACGCTTCATAGCCCAAGAATGCATCGCGTCGAGGCGCGTTCCGAGGCCACCCGCAGGGACGTCGATCTCGACCTGAAACGGATAGTCCCGATCGATGTGGCGGCGGGTGATCCTTGCCCTGCAAATTGCCTTGTGTGGACGGCTCCGAGTTGGCAAGGGTTTTCTGAACGATATCGCACGGGCTGGTCGGAGCTGCCATGTGTTCGGCCTGTTGATGCGGCGTCTTCAAATGGCCGCTGGCCATAATGCTCTCCGCGAGATCGGGTCCCGGTCATAAGCACGCGCTCTTTAGGCGCCGTGGCACTTGTGGGTTGTCCCGATCTCATGGGCCGACTGGCTTGGGTGCGTTATCTGTTCACTGCCCTTTCCAACCTCGTTTGCAGGACATCGTCTCCTGCGCGTCTCGATTGCTCCTACGTAGCTACAGGCTGTGGGGCCCGATATTTCTCATTGCGCGCCATCATCGCCCAGGCGATCCGGGCAATCTTGTTGGCCAAGGCGATGGCAGCGACCTTGATTGATCGCCGCTCCATGAGCCGGACCAGCCAGGGGTGGCGGGTGTAGCCTAACTGTTTGGCTCGCTTGATCACGGATAGTGCCCCAACGAATAGTAGTCGCCGCAGGTAGCGATTGCCCGCCTTCGAGATCGAGCCGAGACGCTCCTTGCCGCCGGTGGAGGATTGCTTTGGCACCAGCCCGATCCAGGCACCAGATCACGCCCTGAACGGAAGACGTGGGGATCGGGGATGCTGGCATTGGCACCAGCCCGATCCAGGCACTCAGA
Source organism: uncultured Bauldia sp. (assembly GCA_963663975.2). GTDB lineage: Bacteria > Pseudomonadota > Alphaproteobacteria > Rhizobiales > Kaistiaceae > JANQRX01. The sequence goes on from CAXXRA010000015.1 coordinate 1,415,581, forward strand.
TCACGCCCTGAACGGAAGACGTGGGGATCGGGGATGCTGGCAACAAGGGCCGTAGCGATGAGCGGGCCAACACCGGGAATGGCTTCAAGGCGCTTGCTGGTCTTGCTGCTCCGGTGGGAGACGAGAATGCGCCGATCCGCATCTCGGATCTGCCGCTTCACCAGCTCAAGCTGTGCCGCCAGGGCCATCAGGCAGTCGCGTGCTGCCGATGGAAGGCGGTCATCCTCCCCCTTGGCGATGAGAGCCAGCAATTGCTCAACACCATGGCGCCCGACACCGGCAACAATACCGAACTCGGCCAGGTGGGCGCGGATTGCGTTGATCAGTGTCGTGCGCTGGCGAACGAACAAGTGCCGGGTCCGGTGAAGCATCAAGACCGATTGCTGCTCGGGGGTCTTGATCGGCACGAAGCGCATGGTCGGGCGTTGGACCGCCTCGCAGATGGCTTCAGCATCAGCCGCATCGTTCTTGTTCCGCTTCACGTAGGGCTTCACATAGCGTGGCGGCATCATCCGCACCTCATGGCCCAGTTGCTCAAGCTCCCGCGCCCAGTGGTGTGACGTTGCACACGCCTCCATCCCTACCAGGCAGCGCGGCAACTTCTCAAAGAACGGCAGAACAGACCGGCGTCTCAATTGCCGGCGGACCACAGGCTCACCTGTTGCATCGATGCCGTGGACCTGGAAAACACTCTTCGCCAGATCAATTCCGATGGTGGTAACGTCTTTCATGGATGGCTCCTTCCTCGCGGTTCCTTAAACACCGCACTGTGGCACCTTCAGATGCCGGTGGAGGAGCCGTCCACAGCATCATGATCGGTGGTCCATATCGGCGACCGGAATTGCCCGCATCGGACGATAGCCGATCCCGGTGACTCACCAGACAGCCTAGGAAGCCCGTACATGGCGGTTTGATCCGGGGGGGCCTAAACAAATCGACACCAAACTGCCGTCCCGAGCGCTCCCAAGCGACAGACGGGCGTTTTTGCGGACATTACGCGGACACGATTTATGGGTAAACCTCCGCGGCGCGACGCCATAAGCACAACACTTTGCATTTATTGACATTTTTTTTGGTGCCCCTGGCCGGACTCGAACCAGCACGCCCGTGAAGGCAACAGATTTTGAGTCTGCCGCGTCTACCAATTCCGCCACAGGGGCCCTTGGGCCGCGTATAGGAGCCGCCGTTGGGCCGGTCAAGGCGCTGTCGGCAGCTGGTCCGGCCGATGTTCGGCGAGCTTGCTGGACACCCTCCGCCGGCCTCGCTAGAAGGCGCCCATGCTCCGACGTCTCTATGACGGCACCATGGCCCTGGCGGCCGGCACAAAGGCGGAACCGACGCTGGCGGCCGTCGCCTTCGCCGAAAGTTCCTTCTTCCCGATTCCGCCCGATCTTCTGCTCATTCCCATGGTCCTGGCCGATCGCGCCAGGGCTTGGCGCTTCGCCATCATTGCCACCGCCAGTTCGGTCATCGGCGGCCTCTTCGGCTACCTGATCGGCGCCTTTCTGTTCGAGCAGCTGGCGCGGCCGCTGGTTGATTTTTACGGCTACGGCGATCGTCTCACCCAGTTCAGCACGCTGTACAATGATTGGGGGGTGTGGATCGTGTTGTTCGCCGGCCTGACGCCCTTTCCCTACAAGGTGATCACCATAGCCAGCGGCGTGACCGGGCTGAGCCTCCCGGTCTTCATCGTGGCCGGAGTGATCGCCCGCGGCGGGCGTTTCTTCGCCGTCACCGCACTGCTCTACTGGTTCGGGCCGCCCGTTCGCGACTTCATCGAGAAACGCCTCGGACTGGTGTTCACCGTCTTCATGGTTCTTTTGATCGGCGGCTTTGTCGTCGTGAGATTTGTGATCTGACCGCCATGCTCACCACCCTGTCACCGCGCGTCGTTGTCGCCGCCATGATGCTCGTCGTCGCGCTTGCCACCATCGCCGGCGCATGGGCCTTCGAGCTGATCGGCGGCTTTGTCCCGTGCAAGCTCTGCCGGCAGGAGCGCATCCCCTACTATGTCGGCATTCCGATGCTGGCGCTGGCGATCGCGACCACGCTGGCGCCGGTGCCCGATGCGGTCACCCGATCGCTGCTTGGCGCAGCTGCCCTGGTGTTCGCGGCCAGCGCCGGCCTCGGCCTCTATCACGCCGGCGTGGAATGGAGCTGGTGGGCCGGCCCGTCCGACTGCGGCGCCGGCGGCGGTGCGGCCGCGACGACCGCGCAGGAACTCCTCGATCAGCTCGACAACATCCGCATCGTCTCGTGCTCCGAGGCCAGCTGGCGCTTCCCGTCCGGATGGGGGCTCTCGTTCGCCGGCTGGAACGCGCTGATATCGGCCGATCTGGCGGCAGGAGGTTTGTTTGCGGCGATCGCGCGCTGGCCTTCCATCGCGGCCACCGGTGGCGGGCGATAACCGGCTCGGCCGGCTACGGCTCCAATTCGGTATCCCAGTAGAGATAGTCCATCCACGATTGGTGGAGGTAGTTCGGCGGAAAGGCGCGGCCCCTGTTGTGGAGGTCCGAAACCGTCGGCTGGAACGGCATCTGTGCCGGCCACATCCGCGCGCCCTTGGGGTCCCTGCCGCCCTTCTTGAGGTTGCAGGTCGCGCAGGCGGTCACCACATTGTCCCACGTTGTGTGACCGCCACGGGACCGCGGGATCAGATGGTCGAAGGTCAGGTCCTTGGCATAATCGCAATACTGGCAGCGGAAACCGTCGCGGAGGAAGACGTTGAACCGGGTGAAGGCCGGGTGACGGACGGGCCTGACGAAGCTTTTCAGCGAGACCACCGATGGCAGCTGCATTGATAATGACGGGCTGCGAACGGCGATGTCATACTCTGAAACGATATTCACCCGCTCCAGGAAAACCGCCTTGATGGCGTCCTGCCACGACCACAGCGACAAGGGAAAGTAGCTGAGCGGCCGATAATCGGCATTTAGAACCAACGCCGGATTGGCGCCATTGATGGCGGCGACAGTCACCGGTACTCCCAAGTTTACCTGACTCTGCCGGGATTCGCCCGACCGCGGCGGATACTCTACAGGGTCTGCGACACATGTGTGAAGGGGCGGCATTTGTCAGGCGCCCAGAGTGCGTCGGGGTCCAAAAGCCGGTCACCATCGCCTAGTTATACCAGAGCGACAAAACACAGCGCCGGGAGCATGACATGACGAGCGACCACGAGTGGGAAATTCCTCCCGAAGTCGCACCTCATCAGGATCAGTACGAATTCGACCTCGATGCCACCCTGTCGGCCGTGGTCGGCATCAGGACGGTCATACCCGCAGACGCGTTCACCGCCGATATCCTCGGCACCGAACGGACCGGCAGCGGTAGTCTCATCCGCAGCGACGGCGTCATCCTGACGATCGGCTACCTGATCACCGAGGCCGACGAGATATGGATCAGCCTGGCCGACGGCAGAACAGTCGCCGGCCACGCGATCGGCTACGATCAGGCAACCGGCTTCGGCCTGATTCAGGCCCTGGCGCGACTCGACCTCCCGGCGCTGAAACTGGGCGTGTCGAGCGATGCGGTTCCCGGCACCGGCGTGATCGCCGCCGGCGCGGGCGGGGCCGAGCACTCCGTCGCGGCCAGGGTGGTCGCTCGCCAGGAGTTCGCCGGCTATTGGGAGTACGTTCTGGACGCGGCAATCTTCACCGCCCCGGCGCATCCCTATTGGGGCGGCGCCGGCTTGATCGGACCGGAAGGCGATCTCATCGGGGTGGGATCGCTGCAGCTGGAGCAAGCGATGAATGAGGGCGAAAGCGTACCGCTGAACATGTTCGTGCCGACCGATTTGCTGAAACCGATGTTCGACGACCTGTTGAAGATGGGGCAGTCCAACCGACCGCCGCGACCATGGCTGGGCCTTTATGCCACCGAGGTCGACGACCGGGTGGTGGTCGCCGGTGTCGCCGGCACCGGACCGGCGGCCGAGGCCAACCTACGCCAGGGCGACATTGTGCTGACCGTCGGCGGCATGAAAGTCACCGGCCTGGCTCATTTGTTCCGTTCGATCTGGTCGCTTGGCGACGCCGGCGTAGAAGTGCCCATTACGGTCTACCGCGACGGCCGGCCGCTCGATGTCACGGTGATGTCCGGCGACCGCAACCGCTACCTCAAGGGTCCCAGCCTCCACTGACGACAAACCGGCCGGTGATCAGGAACCGCCTCGACCGTTTTGGTTGAGAACCCTGGCCGTAAACTCGCCACCAAGCCGCAATCCTTCCTCGTCGATCCCGTGTTCGAGCCCCGGCCGCATGTGCCACTCGACGTTGAACCCGGCCTCGCCGAGCACTTTGGCCGAGGTATGCAGTGCGATGGACGGTATCAGCGGATCGTTGTCGCCATGGACCAGCAGGATCGGCGGTCGGTTCCTGACTTCGGCCGCGATATATTCGGGATCGGGCACCAGGCCCGAGTAGCCGACGATCCCAGCGACCGCCTGCGGCCGGCGCGGCCCGACATGCAGCGCCATCATCGTTCCCTGGCTGAAACCGACCAGCACCAGCGCCGCCTCGCTCAGCGAATGACGTTGAAGTTCGCTGTCGATGAAGTGATCCAGCGACGGCGCGGCGGCGACAGCGCCCTTGCGCACCCCGACCGGGTCGATCGCCGCCAGCGGAAACCATTGTCGGCCAACCGGCGCCTCGCCGCAGGGATCCGGCGCGTGGGGCGAAACGAACGCTGTATCGGGCAGCACCGGCGCCCACCTTCTGCCGATCTCGATCAGATCGTTGCCGTCGGCGCCGTAACCGTGCAGGAAGATCACCAGGCTGCCTGTGACACCGCTGGCCGGCGCAAGCCGCGGCCCGTCGAGCTGGGCCGTCACGCCGGCAGCCCCGGCTGGGCGCGGGCGGCGCCGTAATAGGCCCAGAACAGGAGGGCGGCGCTGGTTCGCCACGGGGCCCATTTTTTGGCGATCTCGCCCAACTCGTCCGGCGCAACGATCGCCGGCAGGCTGAACGCGTCGGCGACGGCAGTGCGCAGCGCCAGATCACCGACCGGGAAGATATCGGGATCGCCCAGGCAGAACATGCTGTAGATGTCGGCCGTCCATGGGCCGATGCCGCTGACCGCGGTCAGCGTTTGGCGAACCTCCCCTGCCGGCAGTCGTGCCAGAGCGCACAAATCCAGTCCCCTGGCGCAGGCCGCCGCGATCGCGCGTAACGTCTTGATTTTCGGCGCCGACAGACCCACCGCCCGCAATGCGTCATCGTCGGCCGCGGCGACGGCGTCCCGGTCGAGTTCAGGGAAGGCCGCTTCGAATCGCGCCCAAATTGCTGCCGCGCTCGATACCGACACCTGCTGGCCTATGACGATGCGGGCGAGCCCGGCGAACCCGGCCGGCCGGCGCCTGTGGTCGAATTTGCCGGCCACCCGGATGACCTTGCACAGGCGCCGATCAGCCTCGGCAAGCCGCGACAACCCCTCCACCAGATCTGCCTTACCGTCGAGCGTCTTCATGCCGCTGCCGCAAATGTTCCTTTGGTGCCCGGGAGCGTCCGCTGCTAAAGCAACCTCCAGACCCGATCAAGCGAGAACGCATTCGCGTGCCTCCCGTCTTCAGATTCGCTCCTTCGCCCAACGGCCCGCTGCATGTCGGCCACGCCTATGCGGCGCTTCGCGATTACGACCTCTGCCGGCGGGCGGGCGGGCGGTTCCTGCTGCGCATCGAGGATATCGACCCGCTCCGCAGCAGGCCCGAATTCGAGGATGCCATATACGAAGATCTGGCCTGGTTGGGCCTGACATGGGAGAGGCCGGTCCGACGGCAGTCGGAGCACATCGACGCCTATCGCGCGGTGCTGTCGCAACTCGACGCCCGGGCGCTGCTCTATCCCGCCTTCATGAGCCGGTCCGAAGTCGCCGCGGCCAGCGATCAACCCGGCTGGCCACGCGATCCGGACGGCGCGCGCCACTATCCGCCTGCCGATCGCGGGCGCTCGGCCGACCAGGCTCGCGCCCGGATCCGCAGGGGCGAGCCTCATGCGCTAAGGCTGCTGACCGATCAAGCCATGGCCGTCTGCGGGCCATTGTCATGGCACGAGTCCGGCGCCGGGCCGGTGGGCGAAACCGGGGTGGTACAGGCCGATCCCGGCGCGTGGGGCGACGTGGTGCTCGCCCGGCGCGAAGTGCCGACATCATACCATTTGTCGGTCGTCGTCGACGACGCCCTGCAGGGTGTGACCGACATCGTCCGGGGCCGTGACCTCTTCCACACAACTTCGGTTCACGTCCTGCTGCAACAGCTGCTGGGCTACCCGAGGCCGCGTTACCATCACCACCGCCTGATCACCGGCGAGGATGGCGGCAAATTGTCGAAATCTCGTTTGAGTGCGCCCCTGAGGAGATTGAGGCGCGATGGTTCGACGCCGGCTGACATTCGCGCGATGGTGGGGCTCTAAGAGCCCTCTCGACCAACTCGGGGTCAATTCTGTTTCGCGATTGGCGAGGCGATCCAGCGTCGAGACGATCGACGGGCGATGCCTCCGCATCGTTCTAGATTGGTTCGGCGTTGGGCGTCCGCCAATCGCGAAACAGAATTGACCCCGAGTTGGTCGAAAGGTCTCTAACGCCTCGTTAAGCATGGCCAGCCGATACTGGTGCCGGATCGCAGTCCCAAATGGTTTCGAGTATGGACCACGGCGCCGAAAATCCGCTGAAACTGACCGCCTCAGGCCGGCAACCGCCGACGGTGGCGATCGTCGGAGGAACGCCGGCACAAGCCACGATCGCGGCCGTGCTGGTTGCCCAGTTCGGATGCCGCGTCCGCTGCGCCAGTTCGGGAGAAGCGGCCCTGACGCTTCTGCGCAGCCAGGCGACAGATCTGGTCGTGATCGACCTTGGTCTTCCCGACATGGACGGATTGGTCGCGATCCAGCTGATTCGCGCCCTTGCCGATCGTCGTCAGCCGCCCGTCATTGCGCTGACCAGCGAGGGACAGCAGACCGGACGGCTGGCCCACCGCCTTGACGGCATGTGCCAGGCGCTGGCCAAGCCCTACAGTCCGCGTGAATTGTTCGCCGCCATGCGTTCGGCACTCGCCCGGATTGAAGCCGAGCCCACACCGGCCCAAAGCCCTTTCGGCCAACTCTGAGCCATTCTGACGGGCGATAAGTTGGCCGAAGGGGCTGTGGCGCTGCCGCTACTGCCTTTTGTCGCGCAACCGCCACAGTGCGGCGTTGAACTCCGCGCCGAATATCAGGACAACCGCAATCACATAGAGAAAGAATATCGCCGTCACCACGCCCGCCAGCCCGGCATAAGTTGCCGCCAGATTGGAAAACGTCCTGAGATAATAGGCGAACACCCAGGCCGCCAGCAGCCACAGCACCAGCGTCAGGACGATGCCCGGCCACAGCTGATGTGGGCGCGGCCTTCCTGCCGGCAACCACAAATGCGCCGAGATAAGGGCGCCGACGATTGCCACGCTGGTGCCGATGAGGCCGGTATAGGCCAGTCCGGTCTGAAACCCGCGCAACCAGGGCGCCACCCCGGCGATCCAATGGAATGCCGTGGACGCCACCAGACCGAACAGAGCCAGCAGCAGACACAGGATCGCGCTGAGAATCACAAACAACACACTTTGTCCGCGCAGCCAGAGAATCGACCGCGCTTCGACCACCCGGTACGCCCGATTGAGCGCAGTGCGCGCCGCTTCGACGCCGTTGGACGCCAGGAAAAGTGCGATCAGCGCCGATACGGTCAGCAAGCTGCTGCCGGCCTGCGCCACGACCCGCTTGACCTCCGCCGCGATCGGCCCGGCCACTTGCTCGGGCCAGGTGCGAAACAACAAATCCGCAACCTGATCGGTCAGCGCATCTTCACCGATGAAACCGGCCAACGCCGCGACGAAAATAATGAACGGAAAAACCGCCATCAACGCGGAGAGCGCAACGTGGCTCGCCATCGCCCATCCGTCATCGGCGGTGAAATGCCCCACGGCGTCGGTCAAAACCGACCAGGCGTCTTCAAAAAAAGCGTTCCGCAAGCCGTTTCCCGTCCTGTTCCGGCCATCATAGGAGGATTCGTCGAGGTCGGCCGCCCGAATCGCGCCGATTAAGGACAATCGGCAATGTCGCTGCCCGGCGCGGTTCTGCACTTGCACTGACCCGCCGGTTTCGGTCATCCTGTAAGTGCGCGGCGGAATCGACCATGGGGGGCGAGATGGGATTGACGACCGCCGTAATTGGTACCTGGAGGCCGGAGCCGGAAGGCCGGCGGCAGGTCGCACCGCCCGCTCGGCCGAGAGTTGGTTCCGGACCGCTTGACTCCGCCGACCCCTCGGGGTCAAAGCCCCTGCACCGACCCGCATGAATGGCGTCGGGTAACAAAAAGAGCCGATCCACCTGCCCATGAAGCAGCGAACTATACTGATAAGCCGGTTGCTCGTCCGGAATCGGCTATCATTGCGCCCACGCGCTGAAGGACTTGGGCTGGCGGGTTTTTGCCTCCTGTCGGAAGGTACGGGGACTGCCACAGGCTGAAAGCGGAAGGCCTTGAGGTGATCAGGCTCGACTACGCCGATCCGCAGTCGATTGTCGATGCTGTCGATTACGTGCTCGAGCAGACCGGAGGCACGCTCGACGCCCTGTTCAACAACGGCGCCTATAGTCATCCGGGAGCGTTCGAGGACCTGTCGACGGACCACGTCCGCACGCTGCTCGAATCCAATTTCCTGGGCTGGTATGACCTCACCCGGCGTCTCCTGCCAGCCATGCGCCGGCAGGGGCATGGCCGCATCGTCCAGTGCTCGTCGGTGCTGGGATTTATCGCGGTCCGGTTCTCCGGCGCCTACGCCGCCTCCAAATTTGCCGTCGAAGGATGGACCGACGCTCTCAGGCTGGAGCTCAGAGACACCCCTATCAGCGTTTCGCTGATCCAGCCCGGCCCGATCCGCAGCCGCATGCTGGACAATGCCCGCAACAAATTTCTCGATACTATCGACGTGCGAAACTCGCACTTCCGGCGCGATTATGGGCGCGAGCTGTCACGCATGAAGAGCGGCAGCAGGTCGTCATATTTCAAGCTCGGCCCGGAGGCGGTCATGAAACCGCTTCTTCACGCGCTTGAAGCCGAACGGCCGCGAGCCCGGTACAGGGTCACCGTGCCCACCCGCATGGTCGCCTTGTTGAAGAGGCTGCTGCCCACCGCGATGCTCGACCGGGTCTTGCTGCGCCAGCGCTGAGCCGATCAGGGACGCGCCAACATCAGCCCGCCATCGGCAAAGATCGTCTGGCCGGTGATGTAGGAAGCATCGTCCGAGGCCAGGAAGGCGATCACGCTAGCGATCATTGTTGACCAGCGCATCAAAACCGCCGAGAGCCTGGATGGCTTGTGCGAACGGTTTGGACACCTCCTCGTCATCGGCAATATCGGCCGCCAGTGCGGCGAAACGGCCATGTGGGAAACTGCCGGCCAGGTTGTCCACAACGGCCTCGGCCGGACCGGCCTCGCCGATATAGTTGACCGCCACCCAGGCGCCCTCCTCGGCCAGGCGCCGCGCCGCAGCCTTGCCGACGCCCGTCGCTCCCCCGGTCACCAGCACCCTTTTTCCAGCCAGCCCACGCACGCCGTCCCTCCTTCTTTGCCGCCTGCAGGTCACCAACAGACCGACCAACCGCACCGCTTTCGGTTGGTGCCCTTCACAGAATCCGCCTATATGGTCAAGCGGAGCGGAGGCAGCGGCTGATGGCCGAGTTCATCCGATGGCTGGCACCTATTGCGACCGTGGCGGTTGCGGCCGTTTTGCTGCTTGGCCTGGTCAACATGGTCCGCGGCGGGCCCGCACGCCAAGCCCAGAACATCATGCGCTGGCGGGTCGCACTGCAGTTCGCCGCCATCGTGGTGATGATGACCGGTCTGTTTCTGGCCACTCGATAAGCGGAAAAATGGTCCGTCTGAGCAAGATCTATACCCGCACCGGCGACGATGGCACCAGTGCGTTGGCCAGCGGACAGCGGCGCCCAAAGAGCGATCCTCGATTCGGCGCCATCGGCGCCGTCGACGAATTGAATGCTGCGGTCGGCATGGCGCTGGTTCACAACGGCGATGCCGCCGCCGGTGAGGTGACGGACGCGCTCGCGCGTATTCAGAACGACCTGTTTGACCTCGGCGCCGATCTCGCCGTGCCGGAAGACAGCGCCGACGGCGCCAGTCGCAACCGATTGCGCGTCAGCGCAGCCCAGGTGAGCCGTCTGGAATCCGAAATCGACGCCCTCAACCTTTCCCTGGAGCCGTTGACCTCATTCGTCCTGCCCGGCGGCACGCCGCTTGCCGCCGCGCTCCATCACTGTCGGACGGTCGCCCGGCGGGCGGAGCGCGAAGTGTGGCGTCTCAAAGCGGCAGAGCCGGTCAACGATTCAGCCCTCAGATACATCAATCGTCTGTCCGACCTGTTTTTTGTCGCGGCACGGATCGCTAACCACAATGGCGGGACGGATGTGCTGTGGAAACCAGGAAAGAACCTTTAGGTCCGCCCATGCCGTTCATCCCCATCCACGATGCGAACCCGCTGAAACATATCCGGCGGCCTTACATCGCCTGGAGCATTATCCTGGCCAATCTGGCCGCGTTCGGCCTTCAGGTGACCGGGGCTTTCGGCGATCCCCAGGAAGCGCTGATTTCCTTCGGTTTGATCCCATCGACCCTATCGGATATCGCCGAACGGCCACCGGGTTTGGCTGCCATCCCCGACAGCCTGACCATGATCACATCGGCCTTCCTCCACGCCGATATCTGGCACCTGGGCGGCAACATGATCTTCCTGTGGGTCTTCGCCGACAACATCGAGGACGCCCTCGGTCACGCCCGCTTCCTTGCCTTCTACCTGTTGTCGACCGTCGGCGCGGGCTTGGCACTCGTCCTGTCCGATCCCGCCTCGCAAATTCCCACCATCGGTGCCTCCGGTGCGGTTTCGGGTGTGGTTGCAGCCTATTTCCTCCTTCACCCGAGTGTGCGCATCTGGGTGCTTCTGTTCGCCCGCATCCCGATCCGGCTCAGTGCCATGTGGGTGCTGGGCGGGTGGCTAGCCTACCAGTTCGTGGCTGCCGCAATGAGCAATGATGACGGCATCGCGTGGTTCGCCCATATCGGCGGTGCGCTGACCGGTGGCGTGCTGGTCCTCTTTCTGCGACGTCCGGGCATTCCGCTCTTCGACCGCAGTCCGAAATCGGCCACGCTGGTCATTCCCTCCGGCCGGGTCGAGGAAGCGGCAAAGATGCAGCCGGCGGAGCCAGGCAGCGACCAGAGGACCCCGCCGCGTGGTCCGTGGGGCTGACCGGTAGACCCGCGTTGCAATCGGCAGCATCGTCACGACGCGCGGCGATTGCGGATCGCAGTGGCTTCGCTGTATCGTCGCGCCCATGACAGCAGAACTTCGCAAGATCGGCATCATCGGTGCCGGGCAGATGGGCAGCGGCATTGCGCATGTGTGCGCCCTGTCGGGTTTCGATGTTGTGATCAACGACATCAGCACCGAACTGATGGAATCGGGCCTTGCCACCATCAACGGCAACATGGCCCGGCAGGTCGCGTCCGGCAAAATTTCGGAGGACGAACGATCCTCAGCGATGACGCGGATCACCTCGTCGTCCGATCTTGCCGCGATTGCCGAGGCCGATCTGGTGATCGAGGCTGCCACGGAGAACGAAAAGGTCAAGGCGGAGATCTTCAGCAACGTTAGCGAAATCCTGAAACCTGAAGCGTTGCTGGCCACCAATACGTCCTCCATTTCGGTCACACGCCTTGCTGCGGCCACCAACCGGCCCGACCGCTTCATCGGCATTCATTTCATGAACCCGGTTCCGGTGATGGAACTGATCGAATTGATCAGGGGCATCGCGACCAGCGACGAATCCTATTCAATTGCCCATAATTTCGTCGAGAAATTGGGCAAGACGCCGACCCTGGCAGAAGACTTCCCGGGCTTCATCGTCAACCGGATCCTGCTGCCGATGATCAATGAGGCGATCTACACCCTTCACGAGGGTATCGGCTCGGTCGAGGCCATCGATACATCCATGCGGCTGGGCGCCCACCACCCGATGGGCCCTCTGCAACTGGCCGATTTCATCGGGCTCGATACATGCCTGTCGATCATGCAGGTCCTCTATGACGGACTGGCCGATTCCAAGTACCGTCCCTGCCCGCTGCTGGTGAAATACGTTGAAGCAGGGTGGCTCGGACGAAAATCCGGCCGCGGGTTCTACGACTACCTTGGCGAGACGCCGCGACCGACCCGGTAGCATTTTCGGTCTTGCCTGAAAAAAAAGTTCAAGGCAGAAAAGCAAATTGAGGCCCCGCCGCTAACCCCACATCAACGATCACCTTCTATGGTCGGCAGATGTGACATTCGCGACGGGGGCCTCGTCAATGCATCTTGATTTGCCAACCTTGATGATCGCCGGCAGCTTCGTGGCTGCCACAGGCGGGGCTTTTCTGCTGCTGGCCTGGTGGCAAAACCGGGCAGCGCTTCCCATGCTGTGGTGGGCCGGTGCCAATTTCGCATTTGCCGCCGGCCTGCCATTGACCTTGCAGAGTTCGCAGGTCGGATCGCTCTCCATGCTGGTCGGCATCACACTCTTGAACCTGGGACCGGCCTTCATCTGGGCATCGGGTCGCAGCAGCAATGCGCGCGACGTCGATGTGGTCTTTGTGGCGGCCGGAGCGCTGATCTGGCTGACGGTCAGCGTGCTGCCCGTCTTTCGGTCCATGCCGGGCGCCCAGGCGACCCTCAACCAGTCGATGATCGCCCTGTATCTTTTTGCCGCAGCGCGCGAATTCTACCATCAACGGACCGAACAGGTGACGGCGCGGCACCCGCTGATCGTTCTGCTGGTCCTGCACGCTCTGTACTTCTGTTATGGCGCCGTCGAATCGGTCCGCGCCGGCTGGGAGACCAGCGCTTACGCCATCGGGCTGTGGTTCAATTTGCTCCATTTCGAGACTCTTATTTTCGTAGTCGGAACTTCGATCTTTGCCGTTGCCATGATTCGCGAGCAGAGCGAGTTGAGCCAACGGATAAAGGCCAGCACCGATGAACTGACCGCGCTGAGAAACCGCAGGGCGTTTTACCAGGAGGGCCAAGCCATCCTCACCAAGGTCAACGCGGGCGAAATTGAAAACCTGTCGGTCATCGTCTTCGATCTCGACGGCTTCAAATCGGTCAACGACAGGTTCGGCCACCGGCGGGGCGACGCAATTTTGAAGTTGTTTGGCGAAACGACGCTGCGGATCCTCCGGTCCTCCGACATTGTCGGGCGCGTCGGCGGCGAAGAGTTTGCTGCCCTTCTGCCCGGCGCTTCCGCCGCGGAAGCCCACGAGGTCGCGGAGCGCGTGCGCATCGGCTTCGCCGAGGCCAGCGCCGCCGGCGATCCGGACGGATTTCGCACGACACTCAGCGCCGGAATCGCCGAATCCGAGGAACTCTCAAGCCTTGACACGCTCATCGGCCAGGCCGACGCAGCGCTCTACCGCGCCAAACACAACGGTCGCGACCGCGTCGAAATCTACCGCCCCGACGGCGCCCGAGAGGGCACCGTCGTGGGCATTGCCTCCGCCGCTTGAGATTAGGCTTCGATCGCCGCTCGTATCAGCGCCTTGGCATCTTCGGAGTCCCACTCCGCCGGGCCCTGGACGCCACCGAGCCGACAGCCGCTTCTGTCGATCAGCAACGTGGCCGGAAGGCCGAGAGCCAGGCCCCGCCGCTTGAGGTCGTTGAAGATCTTGGTGCTGCGATCGGAGTAGAAAGTGAGATTGCCCACCCCGATTTCGTCAAGAAAGTCGAGCGCCCGCTCCGGCGCCGCGGTGTCGATATTAACCGCCACGACCTCGAAGCGGTCGCCGCCGAGCTCGGCCTGAAGCCGATCGAGCGATGGCATTTCGGCGCGGCAGGGACCGCACCAGGTGGCCCACAAATTCAACAGCACGGTCTTGCCGCCAAACGCCTCGATGCCGGTATCGCTCTGGTCGGACGCCTTGAAGACCAGATCGGTCAGAAGGTCGGGCTCGTCGGCAGCGCGAAACGCGGCCAGATCGCCTCGGATCTGCGGCTCGAGGAGCGCCGCGACGCCAAGCGCATCGGAACACTGGCGAGCCGCCAACTGGGTGGCGTTGCCAGCATCGCGGCTATTGACATATACCGCCACCGCACCGATGGCGATGGCGATGCTGGCCGCCGCAGCCAGACCAATGAGTATCGGCCCGCGTCGCGAACTGAAATGTACCTTTAACATTCGCTTCTTGTTCCCGGAGTTTCCTTGTCATGAAGAACAGCATGTGGGGCGGTCGCTTTTCGCACGGCCCCGATGCCGTGATGGAAGAGATCAACGCGTCGATTGATTTCGACCGCAAACTCTACCGGCAGGACATCATGGGCTCGCAGGCCCACGCCCGCATGCTCGCCCAACAGGGCATCATTGACGGTGACGATGCCGAAAAGATCATCACGGGTCTAGACACGATCCTGCGAGAGATCGAGGGTGGTTCGTTCAAGTTCTCGCGCGCGCTCGAGGATATCCATCTCAACGTCGAGTCCCGCCTGGCTGAGTTGATCGGCCCGGCGGCGGGCAGGCTGCATACCGCCCGCTCCCGCAATGACCAGGTTGCCACCGACCTGAAACTGTGGGTCCGCGACGCTATCGACGACATCGATGTACTGCTGGTCGACCTGATGCGGGCGCTGGCCGGCAAAGCCGTGGCCACGGCCGCCATGGTCATGCCGGGCTTCACCCACCTTCAGACCGCTCAGCCGGTGACCCTCGGCCACCACCTGATGGCCTATGTCGAGATGTTCGCCCGCGATCGCGGGCGCTTTGACGACGCTCGTCGGCGACTGAACGAATCTCCGCTCGGATCGGCCGCCCTGGCCGGCACGTCCTTTGCCATCGACCGCGACGCCACCGCGACGGCGCTCGGGTTCGACCGACCGACTGCCAATTCGCTCGATTCGGTTTCGGACCGCGACTTCGTCATTGAAGCCCTTGCGGCAGCCTCAACGGCCGCCCTGCACCTGTCGCGGTTCGCTGAGGAGATCGTGATCTGGTCCTCCGCCCAGTTCGGATTCGTTTCGCTTTCCGACCGCTTCACGACGGGATCGTCGATCATGCCGCAGAAGCGCAATCCGGACGCCGCCGAACTGGTGCGCGCCAAGACCGGAAGGATCATTGGCGCCCTCAACGGCATCATGATCGTGATGAAGGGGTTGCCGCTCGCCTACTGCAAGGACATGCAGGAGGACAAGGAGCCGATATTTGATGCTCTGGAATCCCTTGCCCTGGCGATCACCGTGACCGCGGGCATGGTGGTCGACATGGTTCCGGATCGAGCGCGACTGCGTAAGGCCGCCGGCGACGGGTTCAGCACCGCAACCGATTTGGCCGACTGGCTGGTCCGGAACCTGTCCATGCCCTTCCGCGAGGCGCACCAAGTCACCGGGCGGATCGTCGCCATGGCCGAAGACGCGAAGCTGCCGCTCCATCGCTTGCCGCTCGACGACATGCGATCGGTGGAACCGCGCCTGAACGACGACATTTTCGCCGTCCTCAGCGCCGAGAGATCGGCTCGCAGCCGAACCAGCTACGGGGGCACGGCGCCCGCCAATGTGCGCCGCCAGGCCCGGCGCTGGTTGAAGAGGCTGGCCAAAGCCGCCGAGGCGCCGTCCGCCACTTGACGGCGGCCGGGCGTTGCGGTTTGGGTAGCTCTGGACGTGCCGGCCGATGCTGGCCGCCATGGGAGCCAAGAGGGGGTGCGCGCCGTGCTGCAACAGTTCCACGGAACATCGCGGATCGCGGTGATCGGCGTGGTCGTGCTTGCCATCGGTGTTTCAGCCTGCGGTCGCCGCGGCGCGCTCGGACCGCCGCCCGCCTCGGCGGTCTCGGTCGTCGGCCACACCGCCACAAACGCGGCAACCGGGGACATCGTCGACGACGCCAAGCCGAACAAGCCGTTCTTCCTGGATTTCCTGCTCTAGCCGCTCCGTCGTGAATCATTTCGAATACCGCGCGGGCGTGCTGCAGGCCGAGGGGGTAGCGCTGCCTGAGATTGCGGCCGCAATCGGCACCCCGTTCTACTGCTATGCCAGCGCCACGCTGACGCGCCACTATCGCGTGTTCAGCGAAGCGTTTGCCGGCCTCGACGTGCTGATCTGTTACGCCATGAAGGCAAACTCGAACCAGTCGGTTGTGCGGACCTTTGTCGAGTTGGGTGCTGGTGTCGACGTCGTGTCAGAGGGGGAACTCAGGCGTGCGACCGCGGCCGGCGCGGCGCCGGACAAGATCGTTTTCTCGGGCGTGGCCAAGACCGAACGGGAAATCGCGTTGGCCCTCGACACCGGGATCCTGTGCTTCAACGTTGAGAGCGAACCCGAACTGGAGCGCCTCTCAACCATCGCCTCCTCCCGCGGGGCGGTCGCATCGGTGGCCGTGCGGATCAATCCCGATGTCGACGCCCGCACTCACGGCAAGACCAGCACCGGCCGGGCCGAGGACAAATTCGGGATCCTCTTCGACCGCGCCCGCGAGGTCTACAATCGCGCCGCAGCCTTGCCGGGTCTCAGCGTCTCCGGCGTCGACATGCATATCGGCAGTCAGATCACCGATCTCGACCCATATGACGCCGCCTATGCGCGGCTCGCCGACATCGTCCGTGTGCTCAGGCAGGATGGTCACCAGATCACCCACGTCGATGCCGGCGGGGGTCTCGGTATTCCGTATCATCTCGACGATCCCCCGCCCCCCGATCCGGTAGCCTACGCCCGGATCATCAGGCGCCACCTCGGCGATTTGGGTGCTCGGATCCTGTTCGAGCCGGGCCGGGTATTCGTCGGCAATGCCGGCGTCCTGGTCACCCGGATCGAATACGTCAAGCTCAGCTCGGCCAAGACGTTCGTGATCGTCGATGCGGCGATGAACGATCTCATCCGGCCGACGCTTTATGACGCTCATCACGACATCATACCGGTGGTGGAGCCATCCCCCGATCACGCCGGGATCGTGGCCGATATCGTCGGCGGTGTGTGCGAGACCGGTGACTATCTCGCCCTCGACCGGCCGATGGCGGCGGTCGCGCCCGGCGATCTGTTGGCCGTGATGAGCGCCGGCGCCTACGCCGCCGTCCAATCCTCGACCTACAACACCCGTGCCCTCATCCCCGAAATCATGGTGCGTGGCGATCAATGGGCGGTTGTCCGGCCGCGGCAAAGCCTCGAGCGTTTGATCGCCGAGGACCATCTCGCACCTTGGCTCGCCATATCGTGATCTCATCGGCGAGGACGACCTGGCCGGTCGCCTCGCAGCGCCGCGATGCCCTGTGCTAGCATGATCGGTGGTGAGGGGCGGAAGGAGACGAAAAGCATGGGCGTCGCCGGCGATCGCTCGCCTGCCGAGACCGGCAGCGGACCCCGCCCCGCCTCGGGTTCGGGCGGCGAACGCGAGGCCGGAGCGCGCCTTCGTCGCGCCATCAGGCGCGCATCGCTGAACCTGTGGTGGGAAGCGATATGGCCACGCCTGGCGCCGATCGCAGCGCTTGCCGGCATCTTCGTGGCAGCGTCCTGGCTCGGCTTGTGGCGGTTGACCGGCGCACCCGTGCGCTACGCATTGCTGGCGTTGTTCGCCGCCGCGGCGGTCTATCTGCTTGTGCGGCTGATCCGGATTCGGGCGCCGGACCGGGCCGCCGCAACCCGCCGGGTCGAGACCGCCTCAGGCGTCAGCCACCGGCCGGCGACGGCATTCTCCGACAAGCTGGCGACGGCGGCCGATGGCGTCAGCCACACCCTGTGGCAAGCCCATAGACGCCGGCTCCTGACTCGACTGGCCGGTCTCAAGGCTGGGCTGCCGTCACCCCAACTTGCTGTCCGCGACCCCTACGCGTTGCGATTTGCAGTCGTTCTGGCACTGGTGGTCGGGTTTGTCGCTGCCGGGCCCGAGAGGCTCGATCGTCTGAGCGAAGCCTTCCGCGGCGGCGCGCCTCCCGCACTACTCGTTGCCCGCATCGATGCCTGGGTGACGCCGCCGGCCTACACCGATCGGCCGCCGCTTTTCTTGACCGGCGATCTCGACCGTGCCGGAACACCCAACCATACGGTACCCGCCGGCAGCATGGTGACCGTGAGGACCGGCGACGGCGGTGAGATCAGCGTTGTCAGCCTGGGCGGCCCACAGGGTGTGGTGACAGTTGCCCCGCAGGCCAACAAGGTCGCGGCCGCAGACGGTCTTGCGCCACCGCTTGAACACCTGATCGAATTGACCGGGGACCAGACGATCGCGGTTCGTCGTGGTGGTCGCGACCTGCTCGTATGGCGCTTCACGGTGGAACCGGACGCACCGCCATCGATCGCCTTCCTAGGCTGGCCGGACACCTCCTCCGGATCGCTTGAGCTGGCCTACTCGCTGGCCGACGACTATGGCGTGGTCGCCGCCTACGCCGATATCGCGCCGGCCCATGACGGCGGCCAGACGCCGCCGCGCCCGCTCTACCAGCCGCCGGCGATACCGTTGACGCTGCCGCATTCGCGCACCCGGGAAGGGTCGGCCGAGACCATACGCGATCTGACCGCGCACCCCTGGGCCGGCGCAGAGGTGGCGTTGACCCTGGTTGTCCGTGACGAGGCCGGACAGGAAGGGCGCAGCGACACCCTGACAATCTCGCTACCGGCGCGCCGGTTTGGCGATCCTCTTGCCCGCGCGGTGGCTGAGCAGCGCAGCGACCTGGCGCTCGATGCCGGCGCCCGCCACGGCGTTTCCGAGGCTCTCGATGCGGTCACCCTGGGCGATGATATCGATCCTGCGGGCGACCATTTGGCGCTTCGATCGGCCTACCACCGGCTTCATCTCGCCCGCGGCGACGACGGATTGCGTGATCTCGCCGATTATCTGTGGGCGATTGCCCTGGGGATCGAAGAGGGCAATCTGTCTCCGCTGCTGCGTGACTTGCGTGCCGCCCAGGAGGCTCTTCGCCGGGCCTTGGAGGAGGGCGCCGATCAGGACGAAATCGCCCGGCTGACCGACCAACTGCGGCAGGCCATGCAGGAATATCTCCAGGCGCTGGCGGAGCAGGCGCGGCGCAATCCGCAAATCTCCGACTTGCCGGACGACCCCATGCGGACACTTCGTTCGCTCGACCTGGAGCGCATGCTCGACCGGATCGAGGACCTCGCCCGCAGCGGCGCGCGCGATGCCGCGCGCCAGTTGCTCAGCGAACTCCAGAACATGTTGGAGAATCTGCGGGCCGGCAGACCTCTTTTCGGCGATCCGCAGCAGGCCGGCGAAATGCTCGAAGGCCTGGAAGAACTCGGCGACCTGATCCGGCGCCAGGAGCAATTGCTCAACCGGACGTTTCGGGCGGAGCGGGGTCAGGACCTCGAAGGGCAGCAGGGCCGGCTGCTCAGCCGGGAAGAGCTGGAGGAGGCTTTACGGGGGCTTCAGGGTGACCAGCAGGGACTGGCCGACGCGCTGCAGGAGCTGCTCGACAGTCTGGAAGGCGCCGGCATCGGCCCGGGTGAACTGGGTCAGGCAGGCAGGGCGATGGGACAGGCGGCCGGCGAACTCGGCGATGGCCGGCCCGGTGCCGCGCTTGGATCGCAAGGTCGGGCATTGGAAGCGTTACGTCAGGGCACACAGCGGCTGCTGGAACAGCTGGCCGGCAATCAACCAGGCCAGGGACGCGATGGATTGGGTGGGGGTATTCTTGGCATCAACCCGTTGCCGAACGCCGACCCGCTCGGCCGCCCCAGGCCGCTGACCGGCCCCGACCTGGGGACCACCGTCAAGGTTCCCGACGAGATCGATATCCAGCGCGCCCGCGAGATTCTCGACGCGATCCGCCGACGCCTCGGCGAGATCGGCCGGCCCAAGTTTGAACGCGACTACCTCGAGCGCCTGCTCGACCGCTTCTAGCTCGGCGCTCCTCGATGACGCCGACAAACGGCAACTCGCGGAACGCATGCGCCACATCCATCCCGTAACCGACGACGAACTGATCCGGGCATTGGAAGCCGACATGATCGGCCTTCAGTGGCTGCGCAAGTTTGCCTGGTTTCTCCAGCATCACCGCGATGCCCAACCTCCGGGCGCCTCGCTGGAGCATGAGATTCCGAACGAATGCCAGCGTTCGCCCGGATTCCAGAATATCGTCGATGAGAAGAATGTCCCGCCCCGAGACGTCGTTGTCGAGATCGCGCAACAGGCTGACCTCACCGGATGAAACCGTGCCCGTGCCGTAGCTGGAGACTGAAATGAACTCGACCTCCGGCGACAGGCCGGCGCCATGCAGGGCGCGAATGAGATCGGCGGCAAAGACAAAGCTGCCCTTGAGAATGGACACCACCAGCAGGTCGTCGTAGCCGGCTGCGGCGATGTCACGGGCAAGTTCCAGGTTTCTCGCGGCAATCGTCTCCGCCTCGAAGACGACGCGGATGTTCCGGCCTCTGATGCGCATGTCAGGACTTGTTGGCGGGACGACCCAGCCGCGGCGCCAGGGTGAGATTGACCTCGCTCGCGTCTTCGGGCGGAGCGATCACCGCGCTGCGGAAACTGATCTTGTCGCCGCCGTTGATTTCCACCCTGGCCAAGTCGATGCGCCAGCTGTGAACCGTGCGGCCGTCGTCGTCACGCAGGTCGATCTGAACCGATGGCAGGGCCAGGGTCCGGCGGGTTGGATTGAACAACTCGCCTTCGACCGTCAGACGGTGAACACCGCCGGCAGCACTGCGTTCACTCCGCACCCGGCGAAATTGCAACAGATCGTTGCGGGCGAGCGGGGCGCTGACCTCGAGCCTCTCCGGAAACGCCGCGACAATCGGCACCCTGGCCACCATCACCGCCGCGATGATCATCAGGACTGCCGCCGTGAGGCGGCCAAACGGCCATCGTCGCGCGCGAATCGCCGGCATGGTGGGGCCGCAATGCGCTGCCTGATCGAAGCCCTGGCCGACATGGTCGATGAACTGTCGATGGCTGTCGGCGGGTGGTCCCAGAGTGGGCAGGACGCGACCGTGGGCATAGGGGTTGTCGACCCGGCGACGGGCGAACCACGCCGTCCCGCACAGGCTGCAGCGAAGCCTGCACCCATCCGGGCCGGGATCGAAGTCGGCCGTTTCGTAGCAACCGGGACAGGAAACGCGCATGAGCCGGACCTGAAAAAAACGTCGTCGCGGCGCAACCTATGTCGACAGGGTTAATATTGCGGAAAAGCGACGGGGCATGGTTGCCGTGCGGTTGCCTTGATCCTGTGCTGGATCGTTAACAAAGGCTTAGACAGCGGACGTTTAAAGCTGCGGATGCGATATTGGGGCGGCCATGAACGACGGTCACCAGGGCGGAGCGGGCGACTTGATTCGGTTTGAGAATGTCGGTTTGCGCTATGGCATGGGCCCGGAGGTGCTTCGCGACCTCAACTTCGACATCGCCCCGAAATCGTTTCAGTTTCTCACCGGCCCATCCGGCGCCGGAAAGACGACGCTGATCAGGCTTCTGTTCATGTCGCTGAAGCCGACCCGTGGGATAGTGTCCGTCTTCGGCCGCGAATTGTCCGCCTTGGCCCCATCGGACTATCCCTCGCTGCGCCGGCGTATCGGAGTCGTGTTCCAGGATTTTCGACTTCTCGACCACCTGACCACGTTCGAAAATGTGGCCCTGCCGCTGCGGGTGCTCGGCCGCGAGGAGGCCTCCTACCGCGGCGACGTGGTGGAACTTCTGCGATGGGTAGGGCTCGGTGACCATATACACATCCATCCGCCGGTCTTGTCGGGCGGCGAAAAACAGAGCACAGCCATTGCTCGCGCCCTGATCACCCAACCCGAAATGCTGCTTGCCGACGAACCCACCGGAAATGTCGACCCACCGCTCGCCCGTCGCCTGATGCGGTTGTTCGTGGAACTCAATCGGCTGGGAACGTCGGTGATGATCGCCACCCATGACATCAATCTGATGAACCAGTTCAACGCCAGGAGGCTGGTGCTCGAAGAGGGCCGGCTGACGATCTATGAGTGAAGCCGAGGTCGCCCACAAGGTTCAAGTCGCTGCCCACCGCCGCCAGGCGCGTGTGGTTCAGCGCCGGCCGAATCAGCTTGTTCCGGAGAACACCATCTCCGGCAACGCCCTCACCATCGTCATCGCCATCATGAGCTTTCTCGCCTGTCTGACGCTTGGCGCGGTGACTCTGGTCCGCGACGCCTCGCGCGACTGGCAGCTCGATCTGCGCCGCGAGGTCACCGTTCAAGTTCGTCCGCGTGCCGGCGTCGACATCAATGTCGAGCTGGCACGCGCGGCAGCGGTCGCCCGCCAGACGACCGGTGTCACCAGTGTCGAGGTTCTCGGCGAAGACGAGAATATCGGGCTTCTGGAGCCGTGGCTCGGCTCGGGCCTGAGCATTTCAGACCTGCCGATTCCGCGCCTGATCGTGGTCCGATTGACCAACCGCAGCGCCGACCTGGCCGGGCTCGCCCAAAGGCTGCGGAACGAGGTACGGGGGGCAACGCTCGACGACCACGGAGCCTGGGCAGCCCGCCTGCGAACCATGGCCAATGCCACGGTTGTGGCGGGTTTCATTGTGCTGGTGCTGGTCTTCGCGGCGGCGGCAGTCTCGGTGATCTTTGCCACCAGGGGGGCGATGGCCAGCAACGATCACATCGTATCGGTGCTGCACTTTGTCGGGGCCGAAGACGGATTCATCGCGCGCGAATTTCAACGTCACTTTCTGTTGCTCGGTCTGCGCGGCGGCTTGATGGGTGCGGCTGCGGCCGCGTTCATGTTCGCGGTTGTGGGTTTTCTGGTGATCCCCGCCCTGTTCGGGTCCGACAGCGAGAACCTGTCGGTGCTGTTCGGGCGGTTCACCGTCGGACCGATCGGCTATTTCGGCGCGCTTGCAATCGCCTTCGTCATCGCGATGATGACTGCCATCACCTCACGCCTGACCGTCTATGGCCATATCGCCGATGAACGCTGAAACATCGCCCGGCACGGTTGGAACCTCGGACGGAATGGGCGATTCTGCGACCGACGCGACCGCCGCGATCACTGGCGGCGGCGCGCGCGACGGCGAGAGCGGAGTTGAGACGCCGATGCGCCGATCCGGCCGACTTCGGACAGCCATCCTGACGCTGCTTGTGGTGATCGGGATCGTCGCGATTGCCGATTTTGCCGGTTTCGTTACCCAGGTGGCGCGCTTCGAAACGCCCGCCGACCCCCGTGCCGACGGGATTGTCGTCTTGACCGGCGGTCGCGCCCGCATCGATGCCGCATTACATTTGCTTGACGAGCGCCGGGCACAACGCCTGCTGATCTCCGGCGTCAACCCGGCGGTCGATGTGGATGCCCTTGCCGGCGTGCTCGGCATCGACCCGTCCGGGCCGTTGTCGTGTTGCACCGACCTTGGCCACGCCGCCCGCGATACCATCGGCAACGCCAGCGAGGCCCGCACCTGGGCCAGGCGGAACGACTACGTCTCGCTCATCGTCGTCACCAGCGACTATCATATGCAGAGGGCGCTGGCCGAGTTGAGGGCGGCCATGCCGGAGGTCGCGCTGATCGCCTTTCCCGTCCGCGATCCCGATTTTTCCAGCGCGGCCTGGTGGCGCCAGCCGGCCGGCTTCGGCTGGCTGGTTCGCGAATACGTCAAGTTCCGGTTGACCTCCGCCCGACTGGCGGTCTTCGATTACCCGACTTCGAACGATCGATAACAGGGTCATGGTCGTCGTCCGCTCGCTGCTCTATCACGCCGCGTTCTACCTCGCGACGTTCGTCATGTTGCTGGCGACGCTGCCTTTCTTTGTCCTGCTGCGCCAGGATCGGATCATGGCGATCGCCGCCGCCTGGTCACGCATGACACTGTGGCTGCTTCGCGTGGTCGCCGGCACCGGGGTGGAAATCCGCGGGCGGGAGAACCTGATCGGCGGAGCGTCGATCATCGCCAGCAAGCACCAGTCGATGTTCGAGACCATCGCGCTGATTCCGTTGCTGACCAATCCCACCATCGTCATGAAGCAATCGCTTCGGAAGATTCCGCTGTTCGGCCAGTGCACCGTCAAGACCGGCATGATCCATGTCGACCGCGGGGGCAAGGCATCGGCGCTGCGCGCCCTTGCCGAACGCGCCCATCAGGAATTGGCGAAAAACCGGGAGATCATCATCTTTCCCGAAGGCACCCGCCGGGCGCCCGGCGCCGAACCCGCCTATCAGTCGGGCATCGCGCTGGTTTACCGCAAACTCGGCGCCCCGGTTGTCCCGGTTGCCGTCAACTCCGGGCTCTATTGGCCGAAGCGGGGATTTTTTCGCTATCCCGGGACCATCATCGTAGAATTCCTGCCGGCGATCGAACCGGGCCTCGATTCCCATGTCTTCCTGCACACATTGCAGGAAAGAATCGAGACCGCCGCGCTGGCGCTGCTGGTCGAAGCTTCACGCGCGACGCCGCCGCCACCCCTTCCCCCGGAGGCCGCCGACCGCCTCGCCGCCACCTCCTGATCCCATCGCCGGTCGAATGTCTTGCTTTTGATCGTTCTTTGTCTATCTTTGTTCCATGGTTGCCGAGCCCGTTCCTCTCCTCTCCGAACAGCCCCCGGAACTGCCCCAAAGGGCCGGGCTCGGTGACCGATTCCATTATTTTCGTGGCCGATCGGGACGACGCTACCTGTTTTCGAAGGTCGAGGCCCGTGACGTACCCGATTTTCCCGATGCGGTGGTGATCACCGCCGAACCGGCCGCCGGCGGCAGGCTGTCCGTCCGTGCTGCCGGGCTTGGCAGCGGCAACCCGTTCCTGCCGCCAACCGCTGGATCCGCGCTGGTCTTTCTGGTCCATCTCTTGGCCACCACCACCGCCCAACGTCTGAATTTGATCGAGGATCTGGCCGCCGATTCCTCGGCGATGGCCGCCTGATCTGGAGCCCTTTCGACCAACTCTGAGGCAATTCTGTTTCTCGATTGGCGCGGCGATCCGGCGTCGAAACGATCGACGGGCGATGCCGCCCGCATCATTCCAGGTCGGTTCGGCCCAGATCGGTTCGGCGTTGAGCGCCCGCCAATCGACAAACCCGAAGGGACGGGCCGTCAGAATGGCTCAGAGTTGGTCGAAAGGGCTCTGTTTCGCGCCCGAAAGCCGTCGCGACAACCAATCAAGGATTGGGTCGCGCACGCCCAACTCCTTCAGATGGCTCGATGTGTTGACCACGTATTCGGCGTTGTCGCCGGATTGTCCGCGGCTGTTGCGCACCAGCGACAGTTGCCGCTCGAGCGGCAACCGGCCGGCGTATTGTTGGTGGTCGCGGTCGACGACATACGACAGCGCGCTGACCGGATCGCCGACGCCGGCCACGGCGACCCTGCGCCAGGCTTCAACGTAGACCTCGGTGACCATTTCGCGCTCGCGCAGATAGCCGATCACCGCGCGCCGGTCCGCCGCGGCGACCCGAAAGGCCACACCACGACATGACCCGCCGCGATCGAGCCCGAGCACCAGACCCGGTTGCTCCCGCGTGCCGCGGTGGACCCAGGAGTAGACGCACAGCGCCCGATGCGCGCCGAACAGACGCGCCGGAATCGCCTCGGCAAAATCGAAGCCCGGCCGCCAGATCAGCGAGCCGTAGCCAAACACCCACAAATCAGCCATAGGGTGTGGTTTAGGCACGAAGGAGCCGTTGCTGGCAAGCCGGTTCTTTATGGGTGAGCGCGGGAAAAACCATGGCTGACGGACGCCGCCGTGGCGGCCTGACCGGTTGGATCGTTGGCCTCATCGTCATCCTCGCGCTGGGTTGGACCGGCTACTGGTTCGGAGCGCGTTACCTCGCCGAAATCGTCGTTGAAAGGGCGACCACGGCGCCGGTGGCCGGCAACCATCTGGCTTGCGCCGGACGGTCGTTCTCCGGCTTTCCGCTCCGCATCAACCTCGATTGCGGCACCGTAACGCTGGCCGCATCGGGGCGCTCGCTCGACGCGGCACTCGGCGGCCTTTCGGCCAGCGCTCCGCTCTACCGCCCCGGCTTCGTCGCCGCCACGATCACCAGCCCGCTGACGATCAACGCGCCCGTTGACGGTCTGGCCCTGACGGTATCGTGGTCGCTGGGCAAATCCGAAGCAACCGCTGGCCTTGGCGGACTCAAAAGCGTGTCGGGAAGCTTCCTCGCCCTGGAGTTGGAGAATGCCGGTATCGGTTCGCCGCTGCCGATCGCCACCGCCAGGGCGACCGTTGCCGAAGCCTTCGCCAAGCCGGCTGGTGGCGGAGCCTACGCCTTCGGCGCAAGGGCCGATCGCCTGCAAATCGTCCGGCGCAACGGCAATGTCCTGCCGGAGGCCGACATCGAACTGTCGGTGCGGGCACTGGATTTTGGCAACAGTCTTGGCACCGATCCGCTCCCAACCCTCCTTGCCTGGCTCCGTGCCGGCGGCACGGTCGAAGTCGAGCGGGCCAAAATCAGGACCGGCGGCGCGGTGGTCGATGCCGACGGCACGCTGACCATTTCAGCTGACGGGGTGCTGTCCGGATCGCTGGCGCTGCGCGTCGCCAATATCGACGCCCTCGCCGCACTGATCGAACAATTGAGACCCGGCTCCAGCGATCAAGTCGGCCCGGCGCTGGTCGCCCTGACCGCCATGACGGTACCGGTGGAGACCGAGGACGGGCCGGCTCGGCAAACCACGCTGACGATTATTGACGGTTTGGTCGCGGTCGGCATCATCCCCATCGTGGTATTGCCGGCGATAAGGTTCTAGGTCCTGTTGACAGTTATCGGAGCCAGATGATGGCACCGACAAGAAACAGCATGGCCATGTAGGCCGTTGCGGTTTTTTCATAGCGCGTGGCGATGCGCCGGAAGTGTTTGATTTTGTTTATGTAACATTCGACGAGATGTCTTTCTTTGTAGAGTTCGGCATCGTAGGGGATGGCTTGCGCCCGTGACGGGTTGGATGGAATCACCGCCACTATTCCGGCATCGTTGAGACGAGCGCGGAGATGATCGGCATCATAGGCCGTGTCGGCGATGAGGTTTGCGCCGGCCACGTCGGCGATCAACTCTTCAGCCTGGGTGACATCGCCAACCTGACCGCCGGTGAGGATGAACCGTAATGGATTGCCGAGCCCATCGACAGCGATGTGAACCTTGCTCGTCAAGCCGCCGCGCGAACGTCCGATGGCCTGATTTTGAGTCCCCCTTTTGCGCCCGACGCATGTTGATGTGCCCGCACAATGGTTGAATCGATGATCAGGTATTCGAAGTCCGGATCGTCCACCAAGGCCTTGAAAAGACTCTCCCATGCCCCTTGTTTGGCCCACCGGGAAAAGCGCACGTACACGCTGTTCCAATTGCCGAACGCGTCCGGCAGGTCGCGCCATGGCGAACTCGTGCGTGCAATCCACAATACCGCATCCACGAACAGACGATTTCCGATATCGACGTTACCCCATTCCGTTCCCATTGAACGTCCGTCAATTCCCTGCGAAGCATGACCGGTTCCTCCTCCACACCCAGGTCTTGCTTGAATCACAACCGCCATTAATAAACCGTTAACTGTCAACAGCACCTAGCCCTTGGTGTCGGCCGCACCGTGAGGCCGGCCGAAATCCTTGGCATCGGTTTCCTGACCCGCTTCGATGATGTCGCGTCGTATTGCCCTTGTCCTGGTGAACAGCTTGAACAGCGCCTCGCCATCGCCCCACCGGATTGCCCGCTGCAGCGCCGTCAGGTCTTCGCTGAACCGGCTCAGCATTTCCAGCACCGCCGGGCGATTGTTGAGGAAGACATCGCGCCACATCGTCGGATCGGATGCGGCGATACGGGTGAAGTCGCGAAATCCACCGGCGGCGAATTTCATCACTTCCGACCGCGTCACAGCTTCCAGATCGTCGGCCGTGCCGACGATGTTGTAGGCGATCAGATGCGGTACGTGGCTGGTGATGGCGAGCACCAGATCGTGATGCTCGGGATCCATGAACTCGATGTCGGACCCCAGCCTCCGCCAGAATTCGGCGATGCGCTCCACCGCGGCAGGTTCGGTTCCGGCCGGCGGAGTCAGGATGCACCAGCGACCGTCGAAAAGTTCGGCAAACCCAGCATCCGGTCCCGATTCCTCGGTTCCGGCAACCGGATGGGCCGGCACCAGATGGACGCCGTCGGGCATCCTCGGTGCGATCTGGGCAATCACCGAGGCCTTGACCGATCCCACGTCAGAGACGATCGCGCCCGGCTTCAGGCTATCGGCGATCTGACCTGCCACCGTCGCCGACGCTCCGACCGGCACGCACAGGATGACACAATCGGCATCCTGTACAGCATCGGCGGCAGCGGCGGCGTAGCTGTCGCCGAGCTCGCGCGCCCGCGCGCGCTCGAGGGTGGCGGCGCTGCGCGAATGGATGGCGATATGGTCGACGGCACCGCCGCGACGCGCCGCCAGCGCAATCGAGCCGCCGATCAGGCCCGGACCGATGATGGCAAGGCGTTGAAAGACCGGTGCGCTCATGACCCGGTATCCGCGCCGCCCATGAACTCGGTCAACGCCGCAATGGTGTCCCGGTTCGCCTCGGCGGTGCCGATGGTCATGCGCAGGGCGTTCGGCAGGCCGTAGGGCTCCAGTCGCCGCACGACGATCCCGTGCTTCTGCAGAAACCGATCCGCGGCGGCGGCACCACAATCGGCCTGATCGGGAAAGTGGATCAGCACGAAATTGGCGACGCTGGGTGTCACCGTCAGCCCCAGCGCGCGCAAGGCTTCGCTGACTTTTGGCAGCCATTCGGCATTGTGCCGCTCGGCCGCTTTGACATGGGCGCGGTCGCCCATGGCCGCCGCGCCCGCCGCAATGGCCGCCGACGACACGTTGAAGGGTCCGCGAATCCGGTTGAGCGCATCGACCACGTCCGGCGGTCCATAGCACCAGCCGATCCGCAGCCCGGCCAGGCCGTAGATCTTCGAGAATGTGCGTGTCATGACGACATTGCCGGCGGTGGCGACCAGTTCCATGCCGCTTTCATAGTCGTTGCGGCGAACATATTCGGCATAGGCCGCATCCAGCACCAGAAGCGCGCTGCGCGGCAGTCCCGCCTGCAGGCGCCGCACCTCGTCGAAGGGTATGTAGGTGCCCGTCGGATTGTTGGGATTGGCCAGGAAAACCAGCCGCGTGCGCTCGCCGACCTGGCCGAGGATGGCGTCGACATCGGCCGTGTGCGAGGGCTCGGCCGCAACCACCGGGGTCGCCCCGGCGGCGCGGATGGCAATCGGATAGATCAGGAAGCCGTATTGGGTATGGATCGCCTCGTCCCCCGGTCCGAGATAGGCCTGCGCCAGGAGGTTCAGAATCTCGTCCGAGCCGGCGCCGCAGACGATCCTGTCGGCGCTCAGGCCGTAAGCGCCGGCCACCGCCTCGCACAGCGCCCTCGCCGCGCCGTCGGGATAAAGTTCCAGTGAGCCGGCCGCGCTGCGAAACGCTTCGACCGCAGCGGCGCTGGGGCCCAGGGGCGTCTCGTTCGACGACAATTTGTGGACCGCGCGTCCGCCCGCCGCGTCGGCCTTGCCCGGAATGTAGGGCGCTATCTCCAGAACGCTGGCTCGCGCAACCGGCCGATCGTTCATCTCTGATCCCTCCGACCGAATGCTGATCACGCCAGGGCCGCGAGCGCGAACGGCTCGCCGGCTTCGTCGATCGGGCGTGCAAAACCGCCGATACGGACAACATCGACCGCCGCCCCGCCCTCGGCCGGAAGGGCTGCCGCCAGGGATCCGGAATCACGACCGGCGGCATCGGCCAACAGCCACTGGCGCCCGCCGCCGTCATCGGCTTGGGCCAGCACCACCATATCGGCCAGATCGGCCAGATCGGCGAGCGGACCGGGCGAGGAAACCGCAAAGACGGCAATTTCGGCTGGAGTCGGATCGGCAAGCTGGGGCGATACCACAAAGGCCGGCAGTTCGGCCGGCCTACCACGCGCTCTGATGAAGGGCAGGATCGCAGTGATCCTGGGGCGCTGCTCACCCTTGAGCGCCGCCCACCACGCGCCCTCGGCCTGCCGCGCAACGATCCCCAGATCCCTGCCGGCCGCCACCCGTTCGACCACCGCCGCCGGGCCGGCCATGGGCCGCACCGCAACCGAGAAACCGAAAATGAAACGGGCAAGGTCGCGCATACGCTCAGGCTCGTTCGACACGTCGATCGCCACCTCGTAGGGCGCCTGCATCAGCGTAAAAGTGGCGATGATTTCGCGCCAGATGTGCTCGACCGTCGCCAGGGGGAGTTCGCCCTGATGACGGGCGGCAATGCGGCGCATCATGGCGGCCTCTCGGGCCGGACGGAATGCGGCACCCGGGCGCTGCGCGCCCTTGGCCTTGATCAGAGCCCCGATCACGGTTCCGCGCTCGATCAACAAGCGGTGCATCTCCGCGTCGATTCCGTCGATGCGGCTGCGCAGGGTGGCGAGGTTGTGCGCCTGGTTTTGACTGGCATCGGGCATGGGTCGCGTCGAACAGTTCGAAATCGTCGGGTCGAGTCGGCAGGGAGATGCCTCTTGATCGGGCGCGACTCATAGGCGAGGAGTGGGGCGAAATCAAAGAAAACATTGACAGTTTACGGGACGGCACCTAGCTGTTCGCCGACTTTTCCGAACCGGTTCTGCCGTAATACATCGAGCGTATGGCGATGACTGAAACCCGCGATTCCGACCCGTACGACGACGGCGCGCCACCGCGCTCGGTTGGCGAGGTCGACGAATTGTCCGGTCAGGTGGCCTCGTTCGGCCCCGACACGCCGTTGGCGCTGGATTCAGGTGGCCGCCTCGATCACCTCGAAATTGCCTACCAGACCTATGGCGAGCTCAACCCGGAACGTTCCAACGCCATCCTCATATGCCACGCCCTGACCGGCGACCAGTACGTCGCCAGCGTCAATCCGGAGACCGGCAAGACGGGCTGGTGGAGCCTCATGGTGGGTCCGGGCAAGGCGATCGACACCGAACGTTTTTTTGTCATCTGCTCGAACGTCGTCGGCGGCTGCATGGGCACCACCGGGCCTGCATCGATCAATCCGGCATCCGGCAAGCCCTATGGGCTCGACCTGCCGGTGATCACCGTTCACGACATGGTCCGCGCCCAGGCGATGCTGCTCGACCATCTCGGCATCGACAGCCTGTTCTCCGTTGCCGGCGGCTCGCTCGGCGGAATGCAGGTGCTGCAATGGGCCGCGTCCTATCCGGAGCGGGTATTCTCCGCCCTGCCGATTGCCACCGGGGCCCGCCACTCCTCTCAGAACATCGCCTTCCACGAGGTCGGCCGCCAGGCCGTGATGGCCGATCCGAACTGGCGCGGCGGCCGCTATATCGAAGCTGGCGTCAGCCCCCGAAAAGGTCTGGCGGTGGCACGCATGGCCGCTCACATCACCTACCTTTCGGACGGTGCGCTGCACCGCAAATTCGGTCGCAATCTGCAGGATCGGGACGAACTTACCTTCGGCTTTGACGCTGATTTCCAGATCGAATCCTATCTGCGCCACCAGGGTTTCACCTTCGTCGACCGGTTCGATGCCAACTCGTACCTCTACATGACCCGGGCGATGGATTATTTCGACCTCGCCGACGCCCATGGCGGACGTCTGGCCGACGCCTTTGTGGGATCCCGGACCCGTTTCTGCGTGGCCTCGTTCACCTCCGACTGGCTGTTCCCGACGATCGAGAACAAGTCGGTCGTTCGTGCTCTGAACGCCGCCGGCGCCAGCGTCAGCTTTGTCGAGATTGGCACCGATCGCGGCCATGATGCATTTCTCCTCGACGAGCCCGAACTGTTCGGCACCATCCGCGGGTTCCTGTCGGCCGCGGCCGTGGCGCGAGGCCTGAAGCCGTGAAGAGCGACGGCGGCGTCTTGGTCAACGGCGCCAACCGGGTTGATCTGGTCGCCATCTCCGAACTGGTGAACCAGGGCAGTCGGGTCCTTGACATCGGCTGCGGCGACGGCGGGCTGCTGGCGCTGCTGGAAGCCACACGGCGTGTCGACGGCCGCGGCATCGAGATCAGTCAGCGCGGTGTCAACGAATGTGTCGCGCGCGGCCTCTCGGTGGTTCAGGGCGACGCCGACACCGACCTTGCCGACTACCCGGATGACGGGTTTGATTACGTCATTCTCAGCCAGACCCTGCAGGCGACTCACCGGCCGCGCCACGTGCTTGAAGAAATGCTGCGTATCGGCCGCAAGGTGATCGTGTCATTTCCGAACTTCGGCCATTGGCGCGTGCGTATCCTGCTCGGGCTTGGCGGCCGCATGCCGGTCACCCGCAGCCTGCCGATGGCCTGGTACGAGACCCCCAACATCCACTTCTGCACAATCCGTGACTTCGTCGAATTGTGCGACGAGATCGGCGCCAGCGTGGAAAAATCGATTGCGCTCGGCCGCACCGGCGAACGCAACGCCTTCAGCGCACCGTTGTGGTTCTGGAATCTCTTTGGTCAGCAGGCGGTCTTTCTGCTGACGCGTGGCCTCGACAAACCTTAGCGCTGAAGCCGGGTCGACCGATATCAGCACTTCAGGCACCGGGTGGCTGAAGCGCCGGCTGCAGCGCGGGACGCAGACGGCGCTGGCGCTTGCCGACGCGAATGGCGCGATGCAGGCGCTTATTGGCTTCCACGATGATGACACCCGAAAACGCCGGCCACATCAGCCGACCTACCCGCTCCCAGGTAACGCCGGAGCGCAGGATCGGCCGATAGCGAAATGGCGGAAAGGCCAGCGCTTCGGACCAGGCAATTGGCGAAAACTGGGTCTCCCTCAACAACGCGGTCAGCTGGCCCCGACCGAACGGGCGGCCATAGCCGAACGGCGTGGTCTCGGACCTCGACCAGATGCCGCTGCGGTTCGGAACGACGATGATGACGCGGCCGTGCGGCGTGAGAACCCGCCAGATTTCGCGCAACTGGTCGCCTGGATTGTCGACCATCTCCAGACTGTGGGCGACCAGCACCCGGTCGACACTGCCATCGGGCAGTGGCAGAGCGTCTTCGTCCACCAGCGCGCTTCGATTCGGTGCCTCGGCGGGCCAATGCACCACGCCCTGGGCGGCCGGCATGAACGCCAGCACGCGGCCGGCCTTGTTGCGGAATGCCGCCAGATACGGGGTGGCGTAGCCTATGCCCATAAGGCATTCTTCGGCGCCGATATCCGGCCAGTGCCTGCGCAACCGCTCGGTGATCAGGCGACGGGCGATCACCCCCAACCGATCGACATAGAACGCCCTCAGATCGACGACATCGATATACATGAGGTTATACTAACCCATCGCCGGCGGCACGGTCGTGACACGGTGAGACATCTCAACAGGAGAGCAGGCGGCACGGCATGAACCTGATCATCGAACAGTTTCTCGCTCGCGCGGACAATTTCGCCGTCCTTATTCACGATCCGGAAAGCGGCGCCACGGCATCGATCGATGCTCCTGAGACCGAGCCTATTCGCGCCCGCCTGGCCGCCAAGAACTGGCGCCTGACCGACATCCTCACCACCCACCACCACCCTGATCATGTCGAGGGAAATCTTGCTCTGAAGGAGGAGTTCGGCTGCACGATCACCGGCCCGGCCGGCGAAGCGGACAGAATTCCCGGTATCGACCGCCCGGTCGGCGAAAGCGACCGGCTTTCCTTCGCTGGCCTCGAGGTATCGGTCATCGAGACACCCGGGCACACGCTTGGTCACATTTGCTATTGGATCCCCGAGGCCTCGGTCGCTTTTGTCGCCGACACCATGTTCGCCATGGGATGTGGACGGGTGTTCGAGGGAACCCCGGACCAGATGTGGCGGTCGCTTGAGAAACTGCTCCAG
Organism: uncultured Bauldia sp.; assembly: GCA_963663975.2. GTDB lineage: Bacteria > Pseudomonadota > Alphaproteobacteria > Rhizobiales > Kaistiaceae > JANQRX01. The sequence goes on from CAXXRA010000015.1 coordinate 1,449,356, forward strand.
CTTCCCGATGAAACGACCTGCTATTGTGGCCACGAATACACCGAAGCCAACACAAAATTCGCCCTGACGATCGAACCCGACAACGCCGATCTGGTGGCGCGCGCCGCTCTCGTCGCCGAAACCCGGAAGGCGGGCAAGCCGACGCTTCCCACCACCATCGCATTGGAGAAACGGACCAATCCGTTCCTGCGGGTCGACCAACCCACGATCCGCGACCGGCTTGGCATGGGCGACGCCGGCGCGGCCGAAATCTTCGCCGAGATAAGGCGGCGGAAGGACAATTTCTGATGCCCTCGACCGGCCCGTCGACGGCCGAGATTGGCAGGTGCCCAATGCCCAACCGATCTGGCACGATGCTCAAGCATCGCCCGTCGACCGTTTCGACCCTGGAACCGCCTCGCCAATCGTGAAACAGACTTGACCCGGAGTTGGTTGAAAGGGCTCTAGCGAAACCCAACCGCCTCGGGCAACTATATCGGCCCCAGAGGAGACCATGGCAGCAGAATCAGTAACCTCCGTTCTGTTGATCGACTTCGACGGCGTCAGGCGCAGCTTGAACGCCATCGACGTCGACGGCATCGGCTTTGCCGATCTGGCCACCCTCGGCGTTACCATCACCCGCGTCATGACCGACAATGGATCGCGCCGCTCGCTTCATCGAATGGGCCTACGCAACCGAATTCCACAACTCAGACCAGCGAAAAGCAGATCTGCCGTCCCCGGAGGATTCTGCTCAGGCGTTGCTTTGCCGATCCCGACATGCTCGGCGACGGCGAGGCCGGCGATCAGCTGGCTGCCAGCGCCGGCGCTGGCTTGAAGCGCTGGAGAACGGCGATCTGATCTCACCCTCCGGTCCCCGGAGGATTCTGCTCAGGCGTTGCTTTGCCGATCCCGACATGCTCGGCGACGGCAGCAAGGCAATGGCCGATTCCGGGTTCGACGTCATCGACAGCCCGGCTCGCAAGGGCGGCCACAGTGGCGCCGAACTCCACTTTGCGATCGACGCCGTCGACGCGCTCAACGACAACGTCGACTACGCCGAGTTCATTCTGCTGTCGCCCGATGCCAACCTCACGCCCTTGCTCGCACGCCTGAAGGGTGCCGACAGAAAGACGGTGGTGTACTCCGACGACGAATTGACGGTGAAGCAGCGTCGTCTGGCCGATGCCGTGCTCACTTCCGAGGCGCTGGCGGCATTCATCACCGGCAGCGACAGCCGGGCCAGAGCGCCGGATCGCGCCAAAATCGAGGCCTTTGCCCGCAAGATCAGCTCGGTGACCAGCATCCCATTGTTGACCCCGAAAACCTATGCGGAATTGTTCCGCCAATTGTCGGTGGAGATCACCACCAATGGCTACGATTTCCAGCCCACGGCCAGGCGGGTGGCTGACAGGCTGAGCGCCATCGGCCGCAATGTCGCCCGGCGGCAGGTGGTTTTCGTCGTCAAGGGCCTGGCGCTGAAGGGCCACGTCTTTTCCAACGACGATACCCCGCGTCGACTGGCCGAAGTCTTCCGCGAACAGGCCCGGTATCTGATCGGAAACACCGGCACACCCCTTGACGCCGGCGAGGAGCGACTGTTGTCGGCGTGGCTGGTGGACCGGACCAGGAAGCGCGTCACCGGCGGCAAGGCGACCACCAAGGCCAAGGTCGCGACGACGCCGAAGGCTGCGGCGTCCAAGGCCGACTCGAACGCTGAAACGCCGCAGCCAAAAAAAGCGAAGCGCTCACGCAAGCAGAAGGCCGAGGCCGAGGCCGGATTACCGGACAAACCTGCCGAGGGTGACCTGACCGGGCCAATCATCGACGATCAGCCGCGCCGGACGATGAGAACGGCGGCGCAGGTCAAGGCTGAAATCGCCGCCCGCATCGCGTCCTCCGTTCGCGACCGCAAGACCGCCGCCGCCATGTCGGTTGATGGCAAGCCCCCGCCAAAGAGCAAAAAACCGACCCGCGAGGACGCAGTCGCGGGACAACCGAACGCCCAGAAATCGGCGAGTGAGGACGGTGGTGACAGCGGTGAGGCTGGCGCCAACGAACAACTGGAGAACTCCATCCTGGCGGCGATCGCAGAGGCGGTCGACGTCCTGGTCGAGGGCGCCGACGGTGTGACCGCAACGGACGAAACCGCTCCCGCCGAAACATCTCGGGAGAAGGAGGCGACGCCGACCACCCCGCCGAGCCCGGAACCGAGTGAGGACAGTGAAGGCGAACGACATCGGCGACGAGATCCAGCGGATCATCGCCTCCTACGCCCGCGACAACCGGCGCGAGCTCCGAGTTGGTCGAAAGGGCTCTAGGTGTGAAGCTTCAGGACAGGTTGTTTCAGGTCGAGTCGAAGCTGATTGGTCAGCCAACGTCAGTGACTCATGGAGGACCGAGCCATTGCTGCCACGGAGTCGATAGGCCCATTTCGCACATTGTCATGGATGAAGCCATGACGAAGGCTTCCTGCGCAAAGCCGGTTTCGCGCGGAGGGCATCGACCGTATCCAGCCATACGCTAACGCCCGACTAGAGCCCTTTCAACCAACTCGGAGCCATTCTGACGGAGCCGATTTTGCACCAATTCCTGCGCAACGGCACCGCGCCCGCCCCTCGACCGTATCCAGATACGCTCATTCGGACCTTGACTTGACTTGTCACAAAATCGCTCCGTCAGAATGGCTCCGAGTTGGTCGAAAGGGCTCTAGGGAGGTTCAGCCGTTGGCCAGATACTGGCCGCCATTGGCGCTGACCACCGCACCGGTGATGAAGCCGGCGGCGTCGGAGGCGAGATAAGCCACCAGCGAAGCGATCTCAGCCGCGTTGCCAAGCCGTCCAACCGGGATTTGGGCAATGATCCCCTCCAGCACCTTGTCCGGCACGTCGGCGACCATATCGGTGTCGATATAGCCGGGACTGACGCAATTCACCGTGATCCCCTTGCGGGCGTTTTCCTGTGCCAATGCCTTGGTGAAACCTATGACGCCCGCTTTGGCGGCCGAATAGTTGGCCTGCCCGATCTGACCCTTCTGGCCGTTGATCGACGAAATATTGATGACCCTGCCGGCGCCGCGATCCCGCATCAGCTCGATGACCGGTCGGGTCATGGCGAACATTGATCCCAGATTGGTATCGATGACGTCCTTCCACTGTTCGGCAGTCATGCGGTGGAACATCGCGTCGCGCGTGATGCCAGCATTGTTGACCAGCACCTGGACCGGCCCGAGGTCCTCCTCGACCCGTGCCACGCCTTGGGCCGACGCCTCGGCGTCGGCGACATCCCATTTGTAGCTGGCGATGCCGGTCGCCTTGCTGAAGGCCGACGCCGCCTGGTCATTGCCGCGATAGATCGCGGCGACCGAATACCCCGCTTCGTTGAGAGCGTTGGCGATGGCGGCGCCGATACCGCGCGTTCCGCCGGTAACGATGGCCACTTTGGCCATGGCGCTTGTCCTCCCGTTCGTTGCCGTCCCCGATCCGACTTGGTGTTCGAATCCATTCGTTCGAACTGCTGGATCATTTGCTGATGGATCAACCTATCGAGACATTTCAATGCGTCACGATTCATTCATCGGCAAGCTTGTCGGGACTCGAAATGTCCCGGTCGATCCATTAGAGCCCTTTCAAGCAAGTCTGAGTCAATTCTGATCCTCGATTGGCGAGGCGAACAATCGTCGAAACGATCGACGGGCGATGCCACCGCATCGTTCCAGCCCGGACTTCTCACACTGGACATGACCTGCCCAGTGTGAGAAATCCGGGCTAATTGGTTCGGCGTTGGGCGCCCGCCAATCAACAAACCCGAAGGGACGGGCTATTTTGCTCCCTCAGAATGGCTCCGAGTTGGGCCAAAGGGCACCTAACGCTCGACGCACATGGCGACACCCATGCCGCCGCCGATGCACAACGTCGCCAATCCCTTCTTGGCGTCGCGCTTCTTCATCTCATGGAGAAGCGTCACCAGAACCCGCGCACCGGAAGCCCCGATGGGATGGCCGATGGCGATCGCACCGCCATTGACGTTGACCTTGTCGGTGTCCCAGCCGAGGTCCTTGTTGACCGCGCAGGCCTGTGCCGCAAAGGCCTCGTTCGCTTCGATCAGGTCGAGATCGTCGATCGACCAGCCGGCGCGTTCCAGCGCCTTGCGCGACGCCGGAATCGGCCCGGTCCCCATGACGGCGGGATCGACGCCGGCAGTGGCCCAGGATACCACCCTGGCCATCGGCTCGACGCCACGGCGCTCGGCCTCTTCAGAGCGCATGACCACGACCGCCGCCGCTCCGTCATTGAGCCCTGACGCGTTGCCCGCGGTCACCGTCCCGTCCTTCTGGAAGGCCGGTCGCAGGCGAGCGATGTTCTCCACCGTCGCCCCGGCTCGAATGTACTCATCCTGATCGACGACGATCTCGGCCTTGCGCGTCTTGACGGTGACAGGGACGATCTCGTCCTTCAGACGGCCCGCGGCCTGCGCCGCTTCGGCCTTGTTCTGCGAAGCCACCGCAAACGCGTCCTGCTGATCGCGAGTGATCTGAAACTCGCGGGCGACATTCTCGGCCGTCATGCCCATGTGGTAACCGTTGAAGGCGTCCCACAGTCCGTCCCTGATCATCGTATCGATCATCTGGTAGTCGCCCATTTTGACGCCCTGGCGCAGGTGTTGGCAGTGCGGAGCCATCGACATCGACTCCTGACCGCCGGCAACGATGATATCGGCTGCACCGGTCTGGATCTGCTGGATGCCGAGCGCCACCGCCCTGAGGCCCGACCCGCACAACTGGTTGATGACCCAGGCCGTGGTTTCACTCGGCAGACCGGCGTTGATCGACGCCTGGCGAGCGGGATTCTGACCCTGGCCGGCGGTCAGCACCTGGCCCATGATCACTTCGTCGACCTGGTCGGTCTCGGTGGCCGCCCGTGTCAGCGCTTCGGTGATCACGGCCTTGCCCAAATCATGGGCGGGCAGCGACGACAGGGCGCCGTTGAAAGAGCCGACGGCGGTTCGCGTAGCGCCGGCGATAACGATCTCGCTGGATGACATTTTCTGGAAGGTCCTTTTCCCTTGCGCCGGGCCTGTCACATCCGCCCGGTTTTCGCTCACGGCGAATAAGACAACCGATGACCCAGGTGTCAATCGCTGCGGCGCAGCGAAACCGAGCGCGGTGCACAAACCGTTGGCGGATTAGTGAAAAAAACCGTATCGTGGCGGGCGTGCCGGATGTTTTCCAACGGCGCGATCGAGGGGTCGCGACACCGCCATGACCAGCCAAGATACGCCGACCGCCATCAAGAAATACGCCAACCGGCGTCTCTACAACACCGGTACCTCCACCTACGTCACCCTCGAGGACCTCGCCGACATGGTGAAAGATGGCGAGGACTTCGTTGTCGTCGACGCCAAATCAGGCAACGATATTACCCGCTCGGTGTTGACCCAGATCATCTTCGAACAGGAGAACAAGGGGCAGAACCTGCTGCCGATCACCTTTCTCCGCCAGTTGATCCGGCTCTACGGCGATTCGCTCCAGAACCTGGTGCCCGCCTATCTCGATTTCTCGATCGACTCGCTGGTGCGCGATCAGGACAAACTGCGCTCACAAATGGCCAACACCTTCGGCACTGGGACCCTCGATGTGGTCGGTGACCAGGTCCGCCGGAACAGCGAAATGTTCGAGCAGGCAATGCGCATGTTCCTGCCCTTCTCGAGCGGCCAGGCCACGCCGGCGCCGAAGGCGACGCCGGGAACTTCGGAGGCTTCCGGCGAGGGCGAACTGGACGCCCTCAAACGCCAATTGGACGAGATGCAGAAGAAACTCGACAAGCTGGCAGACAGCGGCTGAAACGGTCGGCTTGCGACTGTTTGGACGACCAATCAATGTTTCTTACAGTGGACCGTCCATGCTTGAACCAAGAGCGATATCGCGCGTGGCGGTGCGGATGGAAATGGTAAAGCCGGCCACGACGTCGACCAGCGCAATCACCGTGAGAATGAAGAACAACGAGTTTGCGGCCGCGCCCACGACGATGAATTCGACAATGTAAACCACCAGAACCACGGTCGACACGATGTGGTTGTAGACCGTACTCGGACCCGGCCTGGCCGCCTTCAGGATTTCCAGAAACAGGATGATGATCGCCACCACGATCATCGCGTCCGCCAAGGTCAGGATCCAGGCGGCGCCGGACATCATCGTGATTGAAAAAAGCTGGCTGCCCCATGGATCGCCGCCGAAGGCGAAGCCGACGACGTTGAAGATGATCAGCGGAATGAGCGTCAGGGGAATGGCGGCGAGCATCCAGGATGGCCTCCGGTGTCGGGGAGGGCCATATTAGCACGAGCCGGCGCCGCCGCGGAACGGGGCCCGGGAGCAACAATAGAGCCGGTAAAATAGATTGAAGACGCCTGTCAGGCGTCGTCCCGTGGCTCGATCACCTGCCGGCCGCGATACATGCCCGACTTCAGATCGATGTGATGGGGACGTCGCAACTCCCCCGAATCCTTGTCTTCAATGTATGTGGGCTGCTTCAGCGCATCGGCGGATCGCCGAAACCCGCGCTTCATGCGCGATACTTTTCGTTTGGGAACGGCCATGGCAGGCTCCTGAAATCTCGCTCATTTGCGGAGTTGGCGGGCGTTATACAGAGCCTCGCCCTTAGAGGCAATTGGTGTAGGCACCGGAGCCCCGCGCCCGCGCCTCCACCGTGCGCGCCAGCGTCCGCAGCCGCGCCGTCGGGCGCGCCGGATCGCGTGCGCCGGGATTGGGGAGCGTGACGGCCAGGAGCGCCGACTGGGCAGCCGACAGCCGCCCGGCCGAGCGGCCGAAATGATGTCGGGCGGCCGCCTCGGCGCCGAACACGCCCGGGCCCCACTCGACCACATTGAGGTAGATTTCCATCGTTCGGCGCTTACGCCAAACGGCATCGGCGAACATCGCCAGTGGAAATTCGACCGCCTTGCGGATGATCGAGCGCGACTGCCACAGGAAGACATTCTTGACCGTTTGCATGGTGATGGTCGAGGCGCCGCGCGGGCGCTCGGACGAGGCCTCCAAGACCCGGTTGAGTTCCTCCCAGTCGACACCGGTGTGGGAACAGAAGCGACCGTCTTCGGACATCAGCACCGATGCCACCAGCCCGGGCGCGATCTCATCCAGCGGCAGCCAGCGCCGGTCGATGGGACCGTCGGTGACCGCACGCCACACCATCAGGGTCGAGACCGGCGCCAGCACCGTATAGAGCGGCACCAGGATGATCGGGATCATGATCGCCGCCACCGTCAGACGCCCTGCCCATCGCCTCAGGAACCGCAGGATATCGCCCACGCGGCGCTGCCCACCGGCCGGCCGTTTTCCTCTCGCCACTGACCCGCTGGATGTGCCGGCTCCTCTGCCGCGCCGCGCGGCAGAGGAGCTCTTTTTCTTTCCTGGATCGCTTGTCGACCGGGTCATGGCCCCCGCATAGCCGTCCCGGCGGCGCCAATCAAATCGCCGGCAGCCAGGATGCCGAGGTTGACCGTCCGTGAGCTTTCGGCCCATGTGCGATCGCCATGGGACCACACTTCGCGACCCGTATTGCCGAGGTGAAAGCCGACACCGAGGCGCTGCTCGATCGCCTTCTGGCGCCGCTGGGGGATGATCGCAGCGCCGACCCGCGCCAAATTCTGGTCGCGGCGATGCGCCACGGAACCCTGAGCGGTGGCAAACGGCTGCGCCCGTTCCTGGTGATTGAGACCGCTCGCATGTTCGGCACCCGGGGTGAGGGCGTCCTGCGGGCCGCGGCGGCGCTCGAATGCGTTCACTGCTACAGCCTTGTCCACGACGATTTGCCGGCCATGGACAACGACGATTTCCGTCGCGGGCAGCCAGCGGTTCACAAGGCTTTCGACGAAGCGACCGCGATCCTGGCCGGCGACGGGCTGCTCACGCTGGCCTTCGCGGTTCTGGCCGATCCCGCCACCCACGACGACGCCGCGGTGCGCTCCGCGCTCACCGCCAGTCTCGCCGAAGCGGCCGGAGTCGGCGGCATGGTCGGTGGCCAGATGATCGACCTGGCATCGGAAAACCAGAACCTGTCCGACAATGCCATCCGAACCCTGCAGGCGATGAAGACCGGTGCGCTTTTTGGCTGCTCCTGCGAGATCGGGGCGATCTTGGCTCGGGCGGACGGGTCCGACCGTGCTCGGATGACCGAGTTCGGGGCCGGCCTGGGATTGGCGTTTCAGATCGCCGACGACCTCATCGACGCGACTGCAAGCACCCAGTCGGCCGGCAAGAAGACCGCCAAGGATGTCGACCGGGGCAAGGCGACGCTGGTCGCGCGGCACGGGATCGAGGGTGCCAGGACCATCCTTCGGGATACCATCAGCCAGGCCATCGCTGTGCTCGAGCCGTTCGGCGAACGGGCCGACTATCTGCGCGACGCCGCCACCTCGCTGGATCGGGCGTAACGCCGGCCGCCCGATCAGGCGGTGCCGGGTCCCCAGCGCCGCTCAACATACGCGCCGACCATTTTTCTGAACTCATCGGCGATCGCCTCACCGCGCAGGATGGCCGCCTTTTTCCCGTCGATGAACACGGGTGCGGCCGGCGTCTCCCCGGTGCCGGGCAGCGAAATGCCGATATCGGCATGCTTCGATTCCCCCGGACCGTTGACGATGCATCCCATCACGGCAACCTTGAGCGCTTCGACGCCGGGGTATTTGTCCCGCCAGGCCGGCATCGCCTCGTCGAGGTCTTGTCCGATCTGCCGGGCAAGTTCCTGAAACACGGTCGAGGTCGTGCGACCGCATCCCGGACATGCCGCGACCTCCGGCGAGAAAGTGCGGAACCCCATCGACTGGAGCAGTTCCTGCGCCACCGTCACTTCCAGGGTGCGGTCGCCGCCGGGCTCCGGCGTCAGCGACATGCGGATGGTGTCGCCGATGCCTTGCTGCAAGAGAACCGCAAGCGCCGCCGACGAGGCGACGATACCCTTGGAACCCATGCCCGCCTCGGTGAGGCCGAGATGGAGGGCATGGTCACTCCTGCGGGCGATCTCGGTGTAGACGGACACCAGATCCTGAACCTGGCTCACCTTGGCCGACAGGATGATGCGGTCACGCGTCAGCCCGATGGTCTCGGCCTGGGCCGCCGACAACAGCGCCGATTGGACGATCGCCTCGCGGGTCACTTCGGCGGCCGACAGTGGATTGGCGCCGGCAGCGTTGTCGTCCATCAGCCGGGTCAGCAGCGCTGAATCGAGCGAGCCCCAGTTGACGCCGATGCGCACCGGTTTGTCATGGGCCAGGGCGATTTCGATCATCGCCGCGAACTGCCGGTCCTTCTTCTCGCCGAACCCGACATTGCCGGGATTGATCCGGTATTTGTCGAGCGCTTTGGCGCAGGCGGGGTGGTCCGCCAGAAGCCTGTGGCCGATATAGTGGAAGTCGCCGACCAGCGGCACAGCTACGCCGATCGCCGCCAGCCGGTCGCGGATCCGCGGGACCGCCGCTGCGGCCTCGTCACGGTCCACGGTGATGCGGACGATCTCCGATCCGGCCCGGGCCAGCGCCGCCACTTGTTCGACCGTCGCATCGATATCGGCGGTATCGGTATTGGTCATCGACTGGACGACGACTGGCGCCTGGCCACCGATCACCACGTCGCCGACCTTGACCGGGACGGCGGCGCGGCGCGTCGTCGATCGCGCAGTGTCGTCCGCCGGCGGCACGAATCGGCGTTCCTCCGGCGGTCTGGTGTCGACGGTCATCTGATTGTGTCCATGGTGCGGATCGGTCGTGCCGGCGTTTTTTTGAGCGCAGATATATAACGCCTCCGAGCCACCGCCTCCAAGCAGAAGCCGATCCGGGGAGAGGCCGAAAAATGTTGAGCAACGGTCGAGAGCGGCGCTTCAGATACTGCCGTCGAATTTTATGAGCATCGACAGAGCGGCTTCGCGGCCGGCCTTGATGAGCTCGTCAGCCTCTCCGAACTTGTACGGTTTCACGTGACCGATCTTCGGTACGATCGTCACGTCGGCCGGGTGGAGAGCGTAGTTCGCCTGGGCGATCTGCTTCATGATCATGGCCACCGACATCGTCGCGACCTCGTACAGACCCCCTTCGAAAGCCTGTCCGGGAACCATTCCGGCTGCTTTGGCCTGGCCGGCATAGTCTCCGGTCACATCGACCGCGATGACGGTGTCGGCACCCAAGGCGCGACAGGTAGAGACCGGCACCGGGTTCTTGATGCCGCCATCGATGAGCACGCGACCGTCGCGCTTGACCGGAGCGAAAACTCCGGGCATCGAGATCGAGGCGCGGAGCGCATCGACCACCGACCCCGTTTTCAGCGTGACCTCTTCATTTCTCACCAGGTCGGAGGCAATCACCGCAAAAGGGCGGCCGGCATCGGCGAAGGTCGCCTCGCCGAAATAGTCCCTCACCGCGTCGACGATCTTCTCGCCGCTAAGAAAACCACTCTTGCCCAACCTGATGTCGGCCAAGCGCATGATCTCGCGCCAGCCGACCGTGCGGGCGGCTTCCTCGAACCGGTCGAGAACGCCAAAAACATAGGCCGCGCCGATAATTGCACCGATCGAGGTGCCGGCCACCACATCGGGTGCCAGACGGTGCTCCTCGAACACCTGAATGGCGCCGATATGGGCGAGCCCAAGCGCGGCCCCGCTGCCGAGCGCCAGTCCGAGCTTCCCCGACGGGCGGGTCGGTCGGTGATCATTGTCAGCCATGGTCGACATCGTGGAGACGCTCTCCTAGTGGATCAACCGAGACATTTGAGTCCAGACAGGGTTGCCGGTGAGTGAGCTGTAAAGCATTGCAATGTCTCGATAAGTTGATCCATCACCAAAACAGGCACGTGGTTCGAAACGATAGATTCGAACCGCTGGCCGTCACCGGAACTCCCGTCAGCTCGTTCGCACCCGCCAGGCGAGGTACCCCAGCGCCACGCCTTCAGCGATCAATTGAACGCCAAGCAACACAGCCAGCAACCAGACCGCCGCAACCGGCATGCTCGACCACAGAATGAAGGCCAGCACAACGCCTGTCGCACACCGTCGATTTCCACGACACGGCTTGCCAGGAGCCAGCTCCAATTCGGCAAAGGCCGGATCATGAGAGCGAAAATGACCTTGGACATGCCCTCGATGAGGAAGAAGACGACAAGCAGAAGGGTCAGCGTCAGCAGTCCTTCACCGGGAATGCTGAGGAAGAAGAAGCCGACAATGACCGACAGCACTCCGGAAATAAGCTGAAGCCAGAAACCGGGCACCTGCTGCGCCCCGATCAGCCCGATGCCCTGCACGACTCCGGTGATGATCAACAGCTAGCCGAGCAGAAAAATCACCACGACAGACGAGATCACCGGATAAATCAGGGCCACAACGCCGCCGGCAACCATCAGCGCAGCCTGGATGAGGAACCACAGGGAATGACGCCGGACGGTATCCCGCACCGCCTCGCGAAGAATTTCGGCGGCGGCACTCACGGGCATGGTCATCGCTTGATCCTCCCTGAATGATCAGCGCGGTTGCGCCAAGGCCAACCTACCGTGGGGGCCAAGCCGACCGGCTTCAAGCCCGTTTTTGCCACGCCAGCCGACACTTGGCCCGGATTCCCCTCAGTGCCGCCGTTTTGGCGCGGTCTCCAGCGGCCAGACTGACCCCATGCCGAGCTGAACGGAAAACGGGGCTGCGTTTGATATTGCAATGCAATATATACCGCCTGGCCACTCCTCTCACGCCACTCCTCTCACGCCACTCCTCTATGGAAGGATCACCATGCTGCAAGGCAAGACCGCGCTCGTCACCGGCTCGACTTCCGGCATTGGCCTCGGAATCGCCGCAGCCCTTGCGGCCAAGGGCTGCAACGTCGTCATGAACGGTTTCGGCGACGCCGACCAGATCGAGACAAACCGGGCAGCCATGGCGGCCGACCATGGCGTCGAGGTCAGCTATTCGGGCGCCGACATGTCAAAGCCGGACGAGATCGCGGCGATGATCGGGGAGGCCGGGGCGAGGCACGGGGCGATCGACATCCTGTGCAACAATGCCGGTATCCAGTTCGTCTCGCCGATCGAGGATTTTCCGGTCGAGAAATGGGACGCCATCATCGCCATCAACATGTCGTCGGCCTTCCACACCATCCGCGCCGCCCTGCCGGCGATGAAGACGAAGGGCTGGGGGCGTATCATCAACATCGCCTCGGCCCACGCGCTGGTCGCCTCGCCGTTCAAATCGGCCTACGTCACCGCCAAGCACGGCATCGCCGGGCTGACCAAGACGGTGGCGCTGGAAACCGCCGAGGCGGGCATCACCGTCAATGCCATCTGCCCCGGCTATGTGTGGACGCCGCTGGTCGAACGTCAGATCCCCGACACCATGAAGGCGCGCAATATGACCGAGGACGAGGTCAAGCGCGACGTCCTGCTCGACGCCCAGCCGACCAAACAATTCGTCCAGATCGACGAGGTGGCCGCGCTCGCCCTGTTCCTTTGTTCCGATGAGGCACGCAACATCACCGGCGCCATGCATCAGATCGACGGCGGCTGGGTCGCGGCGTGAACGATTCCCCGGCGCCCAAGCGGATCAATCTGGCGCTGCAGGGCGGCGGCGCCCATGGCGCCTTCACCTGGGGCGTGCTCGACGCCCTGATCGAAGACGGCCGGCTGGAGTTCGAGGCCATCTCGGGCACCAGCGCGGGGGGCATGAACGCGGTCGTGTACGCCGACGGCGTGATGCGTTCGGGGGCGAACGGCGCCCGCGAGCGGCTCGAGGCCTTCTGGCGCGGCATCAGCCATGACGGCGGCCGCAACGCCGGAACCGACATCATCGACCGGCTGTTCGGGTTCTGGGACGTCCCCGGCTTCTCGCCGCTGTCCTATATGCAGCAATTCGCCAATCTGGTGTCGCCCTACCGCATCAATCCGCTCAACATCAATCCCTTGAAGGGATTGCTCGACCGCCTGGTCGACTTCGAGCAGGTGGCGGCATGCCGGCAGCCGCTTCTGTTCATCTCCGCCACCAATGTCCGCAACGGTAAGATCAGAGTGTTTTCCGGCAGCGACGTCAGCGTCGACGCGGTCATGGCGTCCGCCGCGCTGCCCCATGTGTTCCGGGCGGTTGAAATCGGCGAGGAGGCCTATTGGGATGGCGGCTATATGGGCAATCCGGCGCTGTTTCCGTTCTTTGACGGGACCGGTTGCGACGACATCCTGCTGGTTCAGGTCAACCCGGTGCGTCGCGAGACAATACCGCGCACCGCGGTGGAGATCATGGAGCGGGTGAGCGAGATCACGTTCAACGCCTCGCTGCTGCGCGAATTTCGCGCCATCGACTTCGTCAACCGGCTCCATGACGAGCACCGCCTCGAGAAGACCACCTATCGCCGCAACCGGCTGCACCGCATCGACGCCACCGCCGCATTGGCCGGCCACACCGCATCGACCAAGCTGGACACCAGCTGGCGCTTCTTCCAGGAGCTTTTCGCCGCCGGTCGTGAGGCCGCTGGCGGCTGGCTGGACGAAAATTTCGACGCGGTCGGCAACCGGGCCACGCTCGATCTCAGGGCCGAGTTCGCATAGGTGGCGCTCCGGAGGTTTCTGGCCGTGATGCTTGCCACGGCGCTCACCGCCGCATCGGCGGCCGCACAACAGTCACCGCTGGAGTTTCCGCGGCAACTGGTCGGCCCGCCCGTGACGCTGCCGACCGAGACCTTTCGGCGACCGGAACGTGCGCCGGCACCACCGCCCGCGGTTCCGTTGCCGAGGCTGCGTCCGCTGCGCGGCGCGATGGCCTCTCCACCGCTTCCCATTCGGCCGCCTCCGGCCGCGACATCGACCTGCGGCCATGCCCTGGCGGCGCTCGGCGTGACCGCCCGCCCAATGGCACGGATGCGCCAAGGCGCCTGCGGTATGTCCACGCCGGTCGTCGTGTCGGCGTTCGGAGCTGGTGTGATCGCGCTGACGAAGCCGGCAATTCTCGATTGCCCGACCGCCGAAACCCTGGCGATCTGGCTCAACGATCACCTGCGGCCGGCCGCTCGGTCCATGCTCGCCGGCGAGGTCACCGGGCTTCGTATCGCCGCCTCCTACGCCTGCCGGGCGAGAAACTCGCAGGCCAGCGCCAAACTCAGCCAGCACGCCCTGGGCAACGCCATCGATATCTCCGCCTTCCAGGTGTCGGGCCATGGCTGGATCGAGGTCGGCGGTGCATCAGGCGCGCCTCGGAGGTTCATCGCCGCGGTTCGCCGCTCGGCATGCGGGTCGTTCACCACCGTTCTGGGTCCCGGTTCGGACGCCTTTCACGAGGATCATTTTCATCTCGACACGGCCAAGCGCGGGCGCGACGGTCGCTCGCTCTACTGCCGGTGATCAAGTAGGGCAGTCCTTTCAAGCGGCCCGGCCCGCTCGCTTTCGGGCAGTGCTGGGCCGAGCCTCGAAGCCACCCGCACGGCTCATTCCATAACCTCAAATCAGTTTTCAGCCGACCGGACACATAACATGCATAATGAGACGGAGTCTCTGTAGCGATTCGGGTTATCGCTTCATCCGCCCTGATATCTGCATGAGGACTATTTTGCGGAGTCGAACAAGAGCAATATTGGGCTGAATACTAAGTAGCTTTAGCTACAAAACTCTCTAGGCTCCCGTCACCGTCAAATGACGCATTGTACGACTAGTGAACGAGCAACATCGCAGACTTGAGGGCTAGTGGGCACCTCGAAAAATAATGCGACTGACGTGAAACTCGACAGGTTGTGCGGTTCTCGCGGGTCATGAGCGGGGTTAGCGTCTGGGTTTTCGGCCTTCTCCGGCTCCCCGGCGGGTCTGTTTCCCTGTCAATGGGGGCTCCAGGCAGACTTCTCCCCTGATGACCATCACGTTGGCGCCGCCGCGGCGAGACGCTCCAGCTGCACCAGGCGGCGCATGTTGTAGGCGAGGTTCTTCAGCCCGATCCGCGCCCTCGCCCGTACCAGCCCGATACTGCGCACCAGCGTCCCGCCCATGTCGTTGCTCTGGGCCCCGAACACGTGCTCGACGCGCGCCCGCACCTTCGAACGGGCCTTGTTGCCCCGCTTCTCCCGCTCGCTCAGCGGCTTGTCGCGATGCCCCTTGCGGTGGATGCGGCTGTTCAGGCCCTTCTCCTTCAGCTTCGCCTCGATCTCCGCCGACCGATAGGCGCTGTCCGCCCACACGTCCGAGGCCGTGTTGTCCGGATCAAGGATGTCCTCCACGACCTGGCTGTCGTGCACCGCCGCGTCGGTCACCTGGTAACGCCGCACCAGCTTGTGCCGGCGGTCCACGTTGACATGGTTCTTGTAACCGTAGTGGCTCTTGCCATGCTTCTTTGTCCACCGTGCGTCCGTGTCCTTCTGCGACCGCTTGGCCGGCTGGTCCTTCCAGCCCTCCGGCGTCTCGCCATCCTTGATCCGCGCGTTGTCGTCACGGCTGTTGCGCTGCTTGGGGACCGGTACGATCGACGCGTCGATGATCTGGCCGCCCATCGCCAGGTAGCCCTGCTTCTCCAGATAGCCGTCGAAGTCCTCGAACAACGCCTCGACCATGCCCGCCCGCGCCAACTGTTCCCGGTAGAGCCACACCGTCTTGGCGTCGGGGACCTTGTCCTCAAGACCGAACCCTACGAACCGCATGAACGAGAGGCGGTCGCGAAGCTGGTACTCCACTTGGTCGTCCGAGAGATTGTAAAGCTCGCAGAGAACGATCGCCTTGAACATCGCCACCGCGTCCCAGGGCTTTCGCCCCGCCGGCGACTTCCGTTCCTCGGCCGGCTTGCGCCAGATCGCCTCCAGGCGGGCACGGAAATTCTCCCACGGAACCACCGCGTCGATCCTCGCCAAAGGATCGTTCTTGGCGTCCAGGCCGGCATACCGATTCGCGATGTCGAAAAAGCCCATTTGGCCCATGGTCGGTTCCCCACATCTACGCGCCAAACCGTCCGGATTATAACCGATCAAGGCTCGGAACAGGGATTTTTAGAGGTGCCCAGTGCTTCATGATCATCTGCGTACCGGTCCCCAAGCAGCGCAACAGCCGTATGAGACTGACCGACGCGGCGGAAGCCAGGTCGTGGAGGACATCCTTGATCCGGACAACACGGCCTCGGACGTGTGGGCGGACAGCGAGTCTGAAGGAGAAGGGCCTGCCAGGGCACCTGGCGATCAGATCATCGACGTCGATCGTACCGGTCCCCAAGCAGCGCAACAGCCGTGACGACAACGCGCGGATCAAGTGGCGAGACGCCGGAGGGCTGGAAGGACCAGCCGGCCATCGCGACGGTGGACAAAGAAGCATGGCAAGAGCCACTACGGCTAGAACCATGTCAACGTGCACAAGCTGGTGCGGCGTTACCAGCGACGCGGCGGGCAGACAAGTCGGGAGGCATGAATCCGGACACACGGCCTCGGACGTGTGGGCGGACAGCGCCGGCGAGATTCTGAAGAGAAGGGCCTGCGGCATCCACCGCGCGACATTCCCTGAGCGAGCGGGAGAAGCGGGGAGAAGGTGCGGGCGCGCGTCGAGCACGTGTTCGGGGCCCAGAGCAACGACATGGGCGGGACGCTGGTGCGCAGTATCGGGCTGGTACGGGCGAGGGCGCGGATCGGGCTGAAGAACCTCGCCTACAACATGCGCCGCCTGGTGCAGCTGGAGCGTCTCGCCGCGGCGGCGCCAACGTGATGGTCATCAGGGGAGAAGTTCTGCCTGGAGCCCCCATTGACAGGGAAAAAGACCCGGCCGGGGAGCCGGAGAAGGCCGAAAACCCAGACGACCCCGCTCATGACCCGCGAGAACCGCACAACCTGTCGAGTTTCACGTCAGTCGCATTATTTTTCGAGGTGCCCTAAAGCTCGCAGAGAACGATCGCCTTGAACATCGCCACCCGTCCCAGGGCTTTCGCCCCGCCGGCGACTTCCGTTCCTCGGCCGGCTTGCGCCAGATCGCCTCCAGGCGGGCACGGAAATTCTCCCACCGGAACCACCGCGTCGATCCTATCGTTCTTGGCGTCCAGGCCGGCAGTGGCCCATGGTGGACGCGCCAAACCGTCCGGATTATAACCGATCAAGGCTCGGAACAGGGATTTTTAGAGGTGCCCTTTAGTCCTCAACCCACGAAGCCACCGCATTCGAATCATCGGAATTTCGGGATGAAATCTCCGCTACTCCTTACTCACTTGCATCACAGCAAGCGATAGAGGATATCCTTCGGGAAGCTGAGAAGTTCAAGGGCCTCCAACAGAATCTGAAGGATATCGGACAGCTGGAGCCGGGTGTAGTCATCACGGACGGAAAGCTTGTCAATGCGAATACACGATGTGTTGCTCTGCGTGACAATGGTGAACTTTACCTCCGTGCGGCGGTATTGCCGGATGACGCCACTCAACTAGAAATCGATCGTCTAGAACTCTCGCTTCAAATGAAGCGCGACTTTCGGAGCGACTATACGTACACGAATGAGTTGCTGTTCGTCGAAGATCTGATCCAGAGCCACCATTACAAATCCGAAGACATTGCCTTAGAGATGGGGTGGGCCTCTCGGACGAACAAAGCCGGCCTACGAAACGCGACGGATCAAGTTCAACAATATCTTCGAATTTTGGCACTTGTACGCGAGATCCAGCATATGGGCACCTCGAAAAATAATGCGACTGACGTGAAACTCGACAGGTTGTGCGGTTCTCGCGGGTCATGAGCGGGGTTGGCGTCTGGGTTTTCGGCCTTCTCCGGCTCCCCGGCGGGTCTGTTTCCCTGTCAATGGGGGCTCCAGGCAGACTTCTCCCCTGATGACCATCACGTTGGCGCCGCCGCGGCGAGACGCTCCAGCTGCACCAGGCGGCGCATGTTGTAGGCGAGGTTCTTCAGCCCGATCCGCGCCCTCGCCCGTACCAGCCCGATACTGCGCACCAGCGTCCCGCCCATGTCGTTGCTCTGGGCCCCGAACACGTGCTCGACGCGCGCCCGCACCTTCGAACGGGCCTTGTTGCCCCGCTTCTCCCGCTCGCTCAGCGGCTTGTCGCGATGCCCCTTGCGGTGGATGCGGCTGTTCAGGCCCTTCTCCTTCAGCTTCGCCTCGATCTCCGCCGACCGATAGGCGCTGTCCGCCCACACGTCCGAGGCCGTGTTGTCCGGATCAAGGATGTCCTCCACGACCTGGCTGTCGTGCACCGCCGCGTCGGTCACCTGGTAACGCCGCACCAGCTTGTGCCGGCGGTCCACGTTGACATGGTTCTTGTAACCGTAGTGGCTCTTGCCATGCTTCTTTGTCCACCGTGCGTCCGTGTCCTTCTGCGACCGCTTGGCCGGCTGGTCCTTCCAGCCCTCCGGCGTCTCGCCATCCTTGATCCGCGCGTTGTCGTCACGGCTGTTGCGCTGCTTGGGGACCGGTACGATCGACGCGTCGATGATCTGGCCGCCCATCGCCAGGTAGCCCTGCTTCTCCAGATAGCCGTCGAAGTCCTCGAACAACGCCTCGACCATGCCCGCCCGCGCCAACTGTTCCCGGTAGAGCCACACCGTCTTGGCGTCGGGGACCTTGTCCTCAAGACCGAACCCTACGAACCGCATGAACGAGAGGCGGTCGCGAAGCTGGTACTCCACTTGGTCGTCCGAGAGATTGTAAAGCTCGCAGAGAACGATCGCCTTGAACATCGCCACCGCGTCCCAGGGCTTTCGCCCCGCCGGCGACTTCCGTTCCTCGGCCGGCTTGCGCCAGATCGCCTCCAGGCGGGCACGGAAATTCTCCCACGGAACCACCGCGTCGATCCTCGCCAAAGGATCGTTCTTGGCGTCCAGGCCGGCATACCGATTCGCGATGTCGAAAAAGCCCATTTGGCCCATGGTCGGTTCCCCACATCTACGCGCCAAACCGTCCGGATTATAACCGATCAAGGCTCGGAACAGGGATTTTTAGAGGTGCCCATATGAGTGATCAGAAGATCAAGCTCATTGAGTTCGACGACAATGCCAGGCGCTTTCTGAAATCGACGATGAAGTCGAAGCGCTGAAAAAAAGTGACCCTGAGGCGTCGCGCGAAGTCCGAGATGCGCGCTTGGCGGCCCTTCTCGCAAATGTCGGCTATCGCGAGCTTCGAGAGATCAGCGGCAAATTCCTCGAAGAATACCTTATCCCCGCAATGGAGGACCGCCCGGTTCTCAAGCCTTATGTCGACGTCTTAACGAAGGCTCCGGGCATCGAAACAGCCTCCGACCTGCCGGGTCTGGACGTTCTTAAACCCGATAGCGGATTTTTTGCGCCGCGGGAAAGGACCGCGAAAATACTACTGCAAACGCTCACCAATAGCGCCGGGAAAGACGATGTCGCCGTTGGAACACCGGATAGCGGATTCACCAAGATACCGCGTTCTCAGTTCTCACGGGAATTGCGGTCAGCATTCGAAGGGGCCGCTGAGGATGTTCGCCTAGATAAAAGGGAAGGCGATCAGCTTGGTCGCCCAATCGAGCTGGTTCGAAAGGCGACCAAGTACATCAGAGCTGCCATCGAAGCCTACAAGGATGTCGAGCATCGCGACGAATTCGAAAAAGTCCTGATGAAAGCGACTATCGACGATTTAGAGGCGGCGAGCGGCGCGCTCACTGACGCATTGACTGAAGGCGCCGATCCGTAGTGCCCGCCCTTTTAAAGATAACGAGACCGGACGTGCAGGTCATCAGTATCGCGCGCTCGACGGACGTGCCGAATGTCCTGTGGAGCAAGGTCCTCGCAGAATGGGGAACTGCCGGACCCGATCCGAATTCCGTCATCTCGACACCTATCGAGTTCTTTCTTTCAAATCTGGATTGGGTTTTCGAGGCCTGTCGGACATACAGCACCGGCATTGATTGGGATGACAAGGCGGAAGAGTGTTGATCGGCGTGGAATATTGACCCCCTTGGTGGGGTAATCGGCGTCCAAAATTGACCCCCCTGGTTTTGTGATTTTTAACACACCTCGTTGTTTGGACAGACGAGGTGGGGGAGATGCTGGTTGTGGAGACGATCGCACGGATACGTCGGGATCATCTGGTGAGGGGCGTTCCGATCAAGAAGATCGCCCGGGATTTGAGGGTTTCGAAGAACACGGTGCGCAAGGTGGTGCGGGGCGATGAGACCTCGTACAGCTACGAGCGCAAGATCCAGCCGATGCCGAAGCTTGGGCCGTGGGTGGATGAGCTCGAGCGCCAGCTGGAGGCCAACGAGAAGAGGCCGCGCCGGGATCGGCTGTCTCTGCTGCGGATTCATGAAGACCTTGCGGCTCTGGGCTATGGCGGCGGCTACGACGCAGTGCGCCGCTACGCCAGGACCTGGCGTCGGCGGTGGCGGCTGTTGTCGCCGTCGCAGGGTTTTGTGCCGCTGAGCTTCGATCCCGGCGAGGCCTACCAGTTCGACTGGAGCCACGAGTACGCGCGCCTGTCGGGTGTGACGACCAAGGTGAAGGCGGCGCACATGCGGCTCTGCTACAGCCGCATGCAGCTGGTTCAGATCTTCCCGCGCGAGAGCCAGGAGATGGTGTTCGAGGCGCACGAACGGGCCTTCCACTTCTTCGGCGGGGTCTGCCGGCGGGGCATCTACGACAACATGAAGACGGCGGTGAGCATGGTCTTCGTCGGCAAGGAGCGCGCCTACAATCGGCGCTTTCTGGAGCTGTGCTCCCACCATCTGGTGGAGCCGGTGGCGTGCACTCCGGGTGCGGGCTGGGAGAAGGGGCAGGTCGAGAGGCAGGTGGGTGACGTCCGCGGCCGCCTGTTCGTGCCCATCCCGCGGGGCCGCTCCTACGTCGAGATCAACGAGTGGCTGATGGATCGGTGTATCGAGGACGCCAAGAAGCGGCCGCATCCGACGATCGAGAGCAAGACGGTGTGGCAGGTGTTCGAGGAGGAGCGGCCCTTCTTGATGGCCTATCGCGGCCCCTTCGACGGCTTCCACGCCACCGAGGTGGCGGTGTCCAAGACCTGTCTGGTGCGCTTCGACAACAACCACTACAGCGTCGCCGCCCGTGCCGTCGGGCGGCCGGTCGACGTGCGGGCCTACGCCGATCGGATCGTCATCCGCCAGGACGGCGAGACCGTCGCCGAGCATCCCCGCAGCTTCGGGCGCGGCCAGGTCGCCTACGATCCGTGGCACTACGTGCCGATCCTGACGAGGAAGCCCGGCGCGCTGCGCAATGGCGCGCCCTTCAAGGGCTGGCAACTGCCCGGCGCGCTCGGCCGCATACGGGCCCGGCTGACGGGTTGCGACGACGGTGACAGGCAGTTCGTGAGGATCCTCGCGGCGGTTCAGGAGGACGGGCTGGAGGCGGTCGAGGCGGCCTGTGCCGAGGCGCTCGACTGCGGCGCCTGCAGCGCCGACGTCGTGCTCAACATCCTCGCCCGGCAGTGCCAGCCGGCACCGCCGGCGACCATCCCGACGCCCGAGGGCCTGCAGCTTCGCCACCGGCCGGTGGCCGACTGTCAGCGCTACGATCGCCTGAGGGAGGCCGGTCATGGAGCGTCATGAGGTGCTGGCGATGATGACGGCGTTGAAGCTCGCGGGCATGCGCGCCGCCTACGACGACATCCTTGCCGACGGGCTCAAGCGTCGTCATCCGGTGCAGCAGATCATCGGTACGCTGCTGCAGGTCGAGATCGCCGACAAGACGGCGCGCTCGATCAAGTACCAGATGGCGTCCGCCAGGTTGCCAACGGCCAAGGAGCTGGCCGACTTCGACTTCGCCGCCTCGCCAGTCAACGAGCCCCTGATCCAGGAGCTCGCCGGCGGCGGCTTCCTGGAGGGCAAGCGCAACATCGTGCTGGTCGGCGGCACCGGCACCGGCAAGACCCATCTCGCCGTCGCCATCGCGCGCTCCTGCATCCGCAAGGGCGCCCGGGGCCGCTGCTACAACGTCGTCGACCTGGTCAACCACCTCGAGGCCGAGCTCCGCGCCGGACGCCAGGGCCGCACCGCAGATCAGCTTGTACGCCGCGACTTCGTCATCCTCGACGAACTCGGCTACCTGCCCTTCGCCCAGGCCGGCGGGCAGCTGCTCTTCCACCTCATGAGCCGGCTCTACGAGCGCACCTCTATCGTCATCACCACCAACCTCGCCTTCGGCGAATGGCCATCCGTCTTCGGCGACCCCAAGATGACCACAGCCCTGCTCGACCGTCTCACCCATCATTGCGAGATCATCGAGACCGGCAACGAGAGCTGGCGCTTCAAGAACCGCTCCTGAGCCGCCGCCGGCCGTGCCTGCGGCCCGGTTGCCCCGGTGGGTCAACAGGTACCCCCCCTATTGACTACCGGGACAACCTCCGCCGTGCCGCTCAGGGGGGTCAATTTTGCACGCCGATCGGGGGTCAATATTGAAAGCCGTTTGACAGAAGACCTTGTCATCAAAACACGCAAAGAACAAACCTCGGTTTTGAACATCATGAGCGGCTTATCTTCGCTCAATGAAGCCGCAGTCGATGCACGTTTGGATGGCGGGCGCTTCAGTAGGACGCTGCGCGATTTCCAAAAGCGCGATCTCGGATGGCTTTTAGCTTTGTCGAACGGCGCGAACTTTTCCGTACCTGGCGCTGGAAAAACAGCCGTAACGTACGCCCTCTTTGAGGCTGAACGCCTAGCGGGGAAAGTTGAACGACTACTCATTGTCGCACCGCTATCGGCGTATGATTCTTG
Organism: uncultured Bauldia sp.; assembly: GCA_963663975.2. Lineage (GTDB taxonomy): Bacteria > Pseudomonadota > Alphaproteobacteria > Rhizobiales > Kaistiaceae > JANQRX01. The sequence continues at coordinate 1,472,002 of CAXXRA010000015.1, forward strand.
GAAAAGTGAAGTTTGCGACTGTTTCAACGAGCGACCCATCGTTTACTTTTTCGATGGGACGCCGATTCCAGACGACGCCGAGGTTTGTCTGGTCAACTATCAGCGGCTGCCGTTGTCCTATGACAAGATCGCAAATTGGGTGCAGACCGCCCCCTGCCAAGTCGTCCTCGATGAAGCGCATCGAATGAAAAGAGGGTGGGGCGGGACATGGGGGCAACACTGCCTTCAGTTAGCTCAGCTCGCGACGCGCCGGGACATTTTAACCGGAACGCCCGCGCCTCAGAGTGTCCGCGACGTTGAAGCACTGATTGACTTCATTTGGCCGAACCAATCGCGCCGGATCTTGCCACGCGCCGTCTTCGATCGCCGACCACCACGGAACATCGCGGCCCAGGTTGGTTCGACGATTGCGCCGTTCTTTGTGCGGACAACTAAATCAGACCTAAATCTTCGTGACCCAAAAATGAAAGTTAACGAGATCCCGTTGGTGGGACACCAGCGGGCCGTCTACCATGCGCTGAGGAATCAGTATGCTGGCGATATATTGATGACGCGAAGCGATCGGGCGACTTTTGCGGGTATGGGCCGGGTCGTCATGTACCTTTTGGAGGCAGCGACAAATCCAACACTGTTACCGTTTGGCGACAAACCGGACCCCATCTCATCGCAGCCGCGATTTCCGCCTCTGGACTTACCACCGGACGCTTCTCTTTTGGACTTGATTGCGAACTACCCAGCTCACGAACTGCCGCCCAAAATCGCGAAATTAGCGGAGCTCGTTAAGGGCAATGCGACAGACGGCCGGAAAACACTCGCGTGGACAAATTTCGTTGCAAACATCAAAATGTTGGAGCACACATTCGCGGCCTTGAATCCAGCGATCATCCACGGCGACGTTCCGTCAGAGCTGACGAAGCCGAGCGCTGATCGTACACGTGAAAGCGAGCTTCAGCGGTTCAGGCATGATCGCGATTGCCTCGTACTATTGGCGAACCCCGCGGCGACAAGTGAGGGCGTCAGTTTGCACAAGCATTGTCATGATGCGATCTATCTCGACCGCACGTTCAATGCGGGGCACTATCTTCAAAGCATCGACAGATTCCATCGTCTCGGCATGCCTGAGGTCGATACGCGGATCACCTTTCTTGTGACGAGCGAGACCATCGACGTCACTGTCGACACCAGGGTGAAAGCGAAAGCCGAACAGCTCGGCGGAATTCTGAGCGACGTTGACATCGCTGCAATGGCGCTTCCCGATGAGGTTGCCTACGAAGATGTCATCGACACAGGCGCCGACATCGAGGCACTCTTCGCCCACTTGAGAGGTGAAGACCTGAGCGGCCAACCGTATCCGGCTCCGATATGACAGCCCAGATGACGAGCATTCTCAGTCGCCTTGACCAAGAGGCCGTTAGCCAACAGGTTCAGATCGAGTCGCGCAATCGGGAAGTTCCCCTGCCTCCTGTGAGTGTCTATCGCTGGTGGGCCCGGCGTACTGCGGCCGTAAACGGCGCGATTCTCGACGCGGCGGTCGAGACCCTCGACGCAGGTGACAGACTCTTCTTAGCTGATCCGTTCGCCGGCGGTGGCGTCATCCCGATGGCGGCCTTGAGCCGCGGTCACCGCGTTTACGCGCAAGATCTGAATCCTTGGGTGGCCGAAGGACTTGCGACCGCACTCGCCTTACCATCAGAAGAAGCAATCAAGCGCGCCGGCGCAAACTTGATCGTTTTGTTGAGGCCGCTTGCGCAGGAAGCATACGGAACGACATTGGAAGATGGGAACGTTGCGAACATATCGCAGACCTTCAGAGTCGCTGTCGGGGCCTGCACCAATTGCAGTTATGAACAACGTCTCTATCCGCACGCCTTGGTTACGCTGCTACAGCGTAAGGACCGAAAGCTAGAAAAGCGCGAGAACAACACCGCTTATCTAGCGTGTCCGAACGGTCATCTTTTCAGGGGGACTAGACACGAAATAAGCAAATGCCCCGACTGTCAGACACCAACAGACCCGAAAGCGGTTTACCTTCCAAAACGCATTAACACGTGCCTGTGCTGCAGTCATCAGGAATCCTTGAACCAAATCGCCGCTGTCTCAGGCCTCGGATGGGAAATCGTTTTGGTCGAGAGATCGTTCAACGCAACGCGTGAAATTGGTCCGCCTACCGTGGCTGAGAGACGACAAGCCGATTGCCACAAATGGACTTGCAAGCGAGACCTTGGCGATATTCCAGACGTTCACGAAACGAGAGTTCTGCGACGGCACGGTTTCAAGATCTGGAACGATATTTACACAAAACGCCAGCGCCCTGTGATGGAGAAGACTCTCGCTCTGATTGATGCACTCACAACGGCAAAGTCTGTCAAACGCGCTCTGCGCATGGCAGCGTTGGGTACTGCGGAGATGGCCGGGCATCTTTCACGATGGGATCGCTACTATCTTAAAAGCTATGAAAGTATGGCGTCGCACCGTTTCAATTTTACTACGTTCACCACAGAACCGAACGTTATAGGTCTCAACGCGCACGGACGTGGATCGCTCGTCAAAAGACTTGCAGGCCTTCGAAAAGCAGCGAAGTGGTTGGAAGAGCAAAACATCAACTTTTATTCTTCGGGACCTATCCACGCCAACAAAAGGATACGGCGCCGAGTTTCCAACGCCGGCCTTAACGTCGTCTGTGGTAGCTCCGAACGCATGCTCTTGGGCGATAAGACAGTTGATCTCATCCTAACCGATCCGCCCTATCACGATGATGTCCAGTATCACGAACTTTCATTGCCGTTTCGTGCTTGGGCCGAGCTGCCACTCGAGCGACCAGCTACGGAGGCTGTCGCCATCCCGCACTCTCGAGAATTGACTGGACAGAAAAGTTACAGAAAACAACTGATTCCGATTTTCTTGGAGTTTAAGCGGGTGCTCAAGCCGAGTGGGAGGTTGGTGTTTAGCTACGCCAACCGGCAACCGGCAGCCTGGGTCAATCTTTTCGCGGCGTTAAAAACTGCAAAGCTCAGTCCTCTCAGTTTCACAATTGTCCATAGCGAAAACGATACTGAAACATCGAAACGGCGGGGACGGTCATGCAATCTCGATTTAGTTCTCGAACTTGTTCCCGCCTCTTTAGAAAGACTATCGCAATGGCGCCCTAAACCCATCTTCCACACTGAGGAAGAGAGGTACCTATTGGCGGTCGGACGCGCGTTCCTCAAGTCAGGGACCATGGTCAATGGCTGGGAGGAAGAGCTTGTGGCCAAGCTCAAATCTGAAGCCTTCGTAGCGCCGCGGACGGACACGGAGCGAGATTTTCACGGCGGCCAAATACTCAGGCCAAATTTTGACCCTCGAACTGATAGACGAACAAAAGTGCGTATGCACACTTCTGAAATGATGGTCTGAGACCTAGGAACTAGATCGTTTTTTTCCGCAATGTGAGCCGTGACTATTCTCTGGGTCGCCAGAGGCAACTCGGATCATCTGACGGAGCCTGTGTAACGGCGGGAACTCGCTCTCTGGCCGGAGGCCTTTCACAAGCGAAAGACATTCGTCGCCACCGATCAGGCCATCGATGCGATGCGGGATATTAACTTCATTTTCAAGCCAGCCCCGGGGCAATAGACGCACCACATTGTCAAGCGCCTCGGCAAGATGCGTTTCCACCAGAGACGTAACGGCGACCCTATGTTCAACAAGGTCCTTTCTTAGAAGCCTATTTTCTTCTTCACCGGGAAAGTCGGGCTTGTCGATTTCCGCAAGCATGTCCTCCGGAAGTCCGCTTGCGCGTCGCATCTCCTCGCCCAATGCGCTGTGGCGTTCAGACAACTCAGTTGCGATGTTCTGAATTCGCTTCATTTCGCAGCGATCGGCGTCGTTCTTCGAACGCATGTACTTGCGCCGCGCCTCCGCCAACATTGGAAAAAGCAGGCGTATTTCCCCTTGCAGCTGATTTGCCTCGGCAACCAGTTCCCGGAACCGCCTTGATGCTTTTTCGTCGCTCATGTCCAAACGGTTCCTTCTACCCGATACCGGGCGAAGCGCTAACGATCGCGCAAAAGCCGGAAGTGGCGCGATGTCGTGATGTCGGCCGCGCCTTATGCTAATCCCCGAACACCACCAGCAAATCCTTGGCGTCGATCTGCTCGCCGGCATGGACCAGCACCTCGGCCACGGTGCCGTCGCGTTCGGCGTGGAGCGCGGTTTCCATCTTCATCGCCTCGATCGACAACAGCACGTCGCCGGCGCTGACCGACTGGCCGGCCTTGACGACAAGCCTCGACACCACGCCCGGCATCGGCGCGGCGACATGGGCGGCGTTGCCTTCTTCCGCCTTGCGCCGCGCTTCCCGGCCCGCCGCCCCATGGGCGCGGTCCGGCACCTTGGCCATGCGCGGCTGGCCGTTGAGCTCGAAGAAGACGCGGACAAAGCCGTCCTGGTCGGTCTCCCCCACCGCCTGGTTTCGGATGACCAGCGTCTTGCCGCGTTCCAGTTCCACCAGGATCTCTTCGCCGGCCGGCAGGCCGTAGAAAAACACCGGCGTCGGCAGCACCGCGACCGGACCGTAGGTCTCGGCCGCCTTGGCGAAATCGGTGAAGACCTTGGGATACATCAGAAAGGAGGCGAGCTCGCGGTCGCCGATATCGGTTGCCGTCGTTTCGGCGGCAGCCACCCGTTCGGCCTCCAAATCGGCAGGCTTGAGCAGCGAACCGGGCCGCACCGTGATCGGCGTGTCGCCTTTCAGCACTTTTCTCTGCAGCTCCGGCGGCCAACCGCCGGGCGGCTGGCCGAGATCGCCGCGCATCATCTGAACCACCGACTCGGGAAAGGCGATATCCTTGCCGGGATCGGTGACGTCGGCGGCGGTCAGGTCCGAAGCGACCATCAGCAGCGCCAAATCGCCCACCACCTTCGATGACGGCGTAACCTTGACGATGTCGCCGAACAGGCGGTTGACGTCGGCATAGGCCTGGGCGACCTCGTGCCAGCGCGCTTCCAGCCCGAGCGAGCGTGCTTGCTCCTTGAGATTGGTGAACTGGCCACCCGGCATCTCGTGCAGATAGACCTCCGAGGCCCCGGCGCGGAGATCGGATTCGAAGGCGCCGTACTGCGCCCGCACGGCTTCGAAATAGAACGAGATGCGGCGGATCGCCTCGGCATCGAGCCCGGTATCGCGGTCGGTATCGGCCAGCGCCTCGACCAGCGAGCCGAGGCAGGGCTGCGAGGTCAGGCCGGACATGGAATCGATCGCAGCATCGAAGGCATCGACCCCGGCTTCGACCGCGGCAAGCACGGTCGCGCTGGCGGCACCGGAGGTGTCGTGGGTGTGGAAGTGGATCGGCAGGTCGGTTTCCTGCCTCAGGACCGAGATCAGCTTGGTCGCCGCGGCGGGTTTGAGGACACCGGCCATATCCTTGATGCCGATGATGTGCGCCCCGGCTGCCTCGAGTTCCCGGGCCAGCCCGACATAGTAGTCGAGACTGTATTTGGCCCGATCTGGATCGAGGATATCGCCGGTGTAGCAGATCGCCCCTTCGCAGAGCTTGCCGGCATCGCCCACCGCCGCCATCGAAACGCGCATGTTTTCGACCCAGTTCAGGCAATCGAAAACGCGAAACAGATCGATGCCGGCCTCGGCCGCCTGGCGGACGAAGAACCTGACCACATTATCGGGATAGTTGGCGTAGCCGACCGCGTTGGAGCCGCGCAACAGCATCTGCAGCAAAACGTTGGGCGCTCCCTCGCGGATCGCCGTCAGCCGCTCCCACGGATCCTCCGCCAGAAACCGCATCGCCACATCGAACGTCGCCCCGCCCCAGCACTCCAGCGACAGCAATTGCGGCAATGCCCGCGCATAGGCCGGCGCGATCGCAATCAGGTCGTGGCTGCGCATGCGGGTGGCCAGCAGCGACTGATGGGCGTCGCGCATCGAGGTATCGGTGACCAGCGCCCGTTTTTCACCGCGCATCCAGCTTGCGAAAGCCTCCGGCCCGTCGCGATCGAGCCGCTGCCTGGTGCCGTCGATCGGTTCATCGTCGAAGCGCGGCGGCGGCACGTCGAGACCACGCCCACCGGCAGGTCGCGGGCGATCGCGTGTATCGGGATGGCCGTTGACGGTCACATCGGCGATGTAGGTCAGCAGTTTGGTGGCACGATCGCGCCGGCGGACGGCCTCGAAAAGCTCCGGCGTCTCGTCGAGGAAGCGCGTGGTGTAGGTCGCATCGCGGAATTTCGGGTGACCGATGATGTTTTCCAGGAAGGTCAGATTGGTCGCCACGCCGCGGATTCGAAACTCTCTCAGCGCGCGATCCATACGCAGGATCGCTTCTTCGGCGGTCGGCGCCCACGCGGTCACTTTTTCCAGAAGCGGGTCATAAAACCGCGTGATCACGGCGCCGGAATAGGCGGTGCCGCCGTCGAGCCGGATGCCGAAACCGGTGGCACCGCGATAGGCAGTGATGCGGCCGTAGTCGGGAATGAAATTCTGCTCGGGATCCTCGGTGGTGATCCGGCATTGAAGGGCGTGACCGTTGAGACGAACATCGTCCTGGACGGGTACGCCCGAGGCCGGTGAGCCAATCTCCGCCCCGTCGGCGAGGTGGATCTGCGCCTTGACGATGTCAATGCCGGTAACCTCCTCGCTCACCGTATGTTCGACCTGGATCCGCGGATTGACCTCGATGAAATAGAAGGCGCCGGTGGCCACATCCATGAGGAATTCGACCGTGCCCGCGCCGGCATAATCGGCCGCCCGTGCGATCGCGATGGCGTGCCGGCAAAGCTCCCGCCGCTGGCTGTCGTCGAGATACGGCGCCGGCGCCCGTTCAACGACCTTCTGGTGACGCCGTTGAACGGTGCAGTCGCGTTCGTTGAGGTGGATGACATTGCCGTGCTGGTCGGCCAGGATCTGCACCTCCACATGGCGTGCGTCCTCGACCAGCTTTTCCAGATAAACCTCGTCCTTGCCGAACGCCGCCCTGGCCTCGCGCCGCGCCGGCTCGAGGTCACGCATCAGCCCGTCTTGGTCGGCAACGACCCGCATGCCGCGGCCGCCACCGCCCCACACCGCCTTCAGCATCAACGGATAGCCGATCCCGGCCGCGATACCCCTGATTTGGTCGAGATCGTCCGGCAGCGTTGCGCTGGCCGGCATCACCGGTACCTCGACCGATTCGGCCAGCGCCCGCGCCGAAACCTTGTCACCCAGCCGCCGCATCGTCTCGGGCGTCGGCCCGATGAATGTGATCCCCGCCTCCGCACAAGCCCCCGCGAATTCCGGGCTTTCGGAGAGGAAACCATAGCCGGGGTGAATGGCATCGACGTTGGCGTGGCGGGCGACGCGAATGATCTCGGGGATCGCCAAATAGGCTTCGATCGGCCCCAGTCCGGTGCCGATCCGATAGGCCTCATCGGCCTTGAAGCGATGCAGTGCCAGCTTGTCTTCTTCGGCAAAGACGGCCACCGTACCGAGTCCCAATTCGTTGGCAGCCCGGAAGACGCGAATGGCGATCTCCGACCGGTTCGCGACGAGAATTTTTTTGATCGGCACGATTCGGCTGCACCCTGGTCGATCGGCGGTGGCGCCATTGTGTAGCCGGATTGCGGCGCTGCGGGAACCGAAATTGTGCAGGTGCGAAGACGGTCCGCGTCGGATTTGCGATCCCGACAGCGGTTTCGTATTCAACGCGGGGGCACCACCGATCGGGAGACTTCACCGGTGATCACAGTTTTCGGCTCCATCAACGTCGACCTCGTCTGCCGCCTCGACAGGGTTCCCGGACCAGGGCAGACGGTGCTGGGCTCCGACTACGCGCTGATCGCCGGCGGCAAGGGTGCCAATCAGGCGCTGGCCGCCCGTCGGGCGGGGGCCGAAGTCCGCCTGACAGGCGCGGTTGGAACCGACGACATGGCCGACATTGCGCTCGGCGAGCTGCGCTCCGAAGGCGTCGACCTCGGCGGCGTATCGGTCCGCGAGGGAACCACGGGATTGGCCATCATTGCGGTGGATGCACAGGGCGAGAACGCCATCATCGTCTCACCCGGCGCCAATGCCCGCGCGGACGCCTCGGGTCTTGCCGATTACGGTTCCCGGGGCGGCGCGCTGCTTCTTCAGATGGAGGTGCCGTTCGAGGAGAATGTCGTCGCCGCCGACGCCGCCTCGCGGGCCGGTGCCAGGACGATCCTGTCGATCGCGCCGTTCAGCCCGTTGCCGCCGGAAAGCCTCGAACCGTTCTCGATGGTCGTGGTCAATGAACACGAGGCGGCCGATATGGCATCCTCCTACGGCCTTGACCGTGCCGACGCCCACCAAACGGTCGGCCGGCTGTACGACAAACTTGGCAAGACCGTGATTGCCACACTGGGCGCGGCGGGCGCGGTGGCGGTCGGATCGGACGGTCTGGTTCACGTCACGGCCTTGCCGGTCGACGTCGTCGATACCACCGGCGCTGGCGATACATTCGCCGGAACCCTTGCCGCGTTCCTCGACGAGGGCCTTGATTTGGCAGCAGCCATGCGGCTGGCCGCCATCGCCGGGTCTCTGGCCTGCACGAGAGAGGGCGCCCAGCCGAGTTTTCCGCACCGGAGCGAGATCGACCGGGTCGCGGCGGCGACTTGACCCCACGGCTCCAGAGTCCTTTTTACCAACTCAGGGCCATTCTGACGGAGCGATTTTGTGACAAGATCAAGCAGGAGGCTCGAAGGGCGTATCTGGATACGGTCGAGAGCCGAGGCGCAGGAATTGGTGCAAAATCGCTCCGTCAGAATGGCCCTGAGTTGGTAAAAAGGACTCTAGAGAGCGATTGCTGTGGCAAATTCGACACCGAGATACCAGGAGCGACCTCCCAATGACCGCTCAGGCTGATTCCAAGCTATCGGGCCGGGCCGCCGCGCCGAGGACAATCCGGCTGAACCCGGCCGACAATGTCGTCGTCGCCGTCGACGCGATCCTGCCGGGATCGTCGGTCAAGGGAGTGACGGCCACCGCCAGGGTCCCCAAGGGGCACAAATTCGCCACCGCTTCGGTGGCAGTAGGCGAGCCCGTCATCAAATTCGGCCAGACCATCGGGTTTGCGACCTCGTTGATCGAACCCGGCACCCATGTCCACGTGCACAATTGCGGCATGCGGGATTTCGAACGCGACTACCGGTTTGCCGAGGCGGCGACCACCGAAACCATCGTGCCGGAGTCCGACCAGCGCACGTTTGAGGGCTACCGCAGGACCGGCGGCCGTGTCGGCACCCGCAACTTCATCGGCATCCTGACCAGCGTGAATTGCTCGGCCTCGGTCGCCCGTTTCATTGCCGAGGCGGTCAACCGGACCGGCATGTTGGACGACTATCCCGACGTCGACGGCGTCGTTGCCTTCGTTCACGGCACCGGCTGCGGCATGGCCGGCGCCGGCAGCGAGGGATTCCAGGCGCTGCAACGGGTTGAATGGGGCTACGCCACCCACCCCAACATCGGCGGTGCGCTGATGGTCGGCCTCGGCTGCGAGATCATGCAGATCCCGGACCTGATGAAGGAATACCGCCTCGCCGAGAGCGGGACCTTCCGCCACATGACGATCCAGGCGATCGGCGGCACCCGCAAGACAGTGGAACGCGGCGTCGAGATGATCCGCGAAATGCTGCCGGCGGTGGCCGCGGCGCGGCGCGAGACCGTGCCTGCGTCCAATCTCATGGTTGCCCTTCAGTGCGGCGGATCGGACGGGTATTCGGGCATCACCGCCAACCCGGCGCTCGGCTATGCCACCGATTTGCTGGTCGAACAGGGTGCGACCGGTGTGCTGGCCGAAACCCCCGAAATTTATGGCGCCGAGCACCTGCTGACGCGGCGCGCGGCAACCACCGAGATCGGCGAAAAGCTGGTCGCCCGCATCAAATGGTGGGAGCGCTATGTCAGCCGCAATGACGGCGAAATGAACAACAATCCGTCGCCTGGCAACAAGGCCGGCGGGCTGACGACGATCCTGGAGAAATCACTCGGTGCCACCGCCAAGAGCGGCTCGACGACCCTGCGCGGCGTCTTTCACTATGCCGAGCCGGTGACGACAAAAGGGTTCGTGTTCATGGATTCTCCGGGCTACGACCCGGCATCGGTGACCGGGCAGGTCGCATCCGGCTGCAACATCATCTGTTTCACCACCGGGCGTGGCTCGGCCTTCGGCTACAAGCCGGCACCGTCGATCAAGCTGGCCACCAATCCCGACACCTTTCGGCAGATGTCGGAGGACATGGACATCAACTGCGGCGACATCCTCGAGGGCGTCACCATCCAGGACAAGGGACGCGAGATTCTCGACGAGATTCTCGCCGTCGCTTTCGGCAAGCATACCAAGTCGGAAGAGCTCGGTTACGGCGACAACGAATTCGTCCCCTGGCAGATCGGTGCGGTGATGTGACCTGACCGCGCTGTTGCCGTGGCTGCCTCGCGCAATCCAACGTGTTGAATCGGGGATCGTTCCGCTCCATGCAGCTGAATACCGCAGCCCTCTTCTTGCTGCCTTCCGATCACAATGATGCCGTCCTGGTCGGCCGCATCTGGCGGCCGGACAAAGAGGGACCGTCGGTGGTCGCCGTGCGCCGCGGCAAAGTCGTCGACATCAGCGGATCGGCGCCCACCATGCGGGATTTGTGCGAAATGCATGAGCCGGCGGCATTGGCCGTCGACGCTGCCGGCGAGCCGGTCGGCCTGCTCGATGACATCGCGGCCAACACCCCACGTGCGGTTCGCAATCCGTCTGCGCCATGGCTGTTGGCGCCGACCGACCTTCAGGCGATCAAGGCGGCCGGGGTCACTTTCGTGGCGTCGATGCTGGAACGGGTGATCGAGGAGCGCGCGGGCGGAGTTGCCGACCGCGCAGCGACGATCCGCCAGGACATCGCAGCGGTGATCGGCGACGATTTGCGCCAACTGAAGCCCGGCTCACCGGAGGCCATGGCACTCAAGGACCTGCTGATCGCCCGCAATATGTGGTCGCAATATCTCGAGGTCGGTATCGGCCCCGACGCCGAGGTTTTCACCAAGGCTCAGCCGCTGTCGGCGGTGGGTCATCTCGCCGAAGTCGGTATCCACCCGATGTCGTCGTGGAACAATCCCGAACCGGAGGTCGTCCTGGCAGTCGCATCCTCGGGCACAATCGTCGGAGCGACACTTGGCAATGACGTCAATCTTCGCGACGTCGAAGGCCGCTCCGCTCTGCTCCTCGGCAAGGCCAAGGACAACAATGCAAGCGCGGCGATCGGCCCGTTCCTTCGACTGTTCGACAACCGGTTTACGCTCGACGATGTGCGTGCCGCCGACGTCGCGCTGACCGTTGATGGCGATGGTGGCTACCGCCTGCAAGGTTCGAGCGCCATGGCCGAGATCAGCCGGGACCCGCAGGACCTGGTCAGTGCGACCATGGGCGCCAATCACCAGTATCCCGACGGCATGGTCCTCTATCTCGGCACCATGTTTGCGCCCGTCCAGGACCGGGAAGCCGACGGTCAGGGATTCACTCACCGGATCGGCGACATCGTCACCGTCGAATCGGCCAGGCTCGGTCGGCTGTCCAATCAGGTGGTCCTGACATCGGACGCCGAGCCGTGGACATTCGGAGCCGCCGATCTGATGCGCAATCTGTCCCGACGGCAGCTGATTTGAGCCGCTGCCCGGGCAGCCCGGCAAGGAGTTTCAGCCGATGACGCCGCAAAGCGCCACCGAGTTTCTGCGCTCCCTGTTCCAAACCGCGATCGACGCCGCCCGTCCGAGCAAGGTCGTGCCGCCACATCTGCCTCACCCGCCGCCGGGGCGCACCATCGTTGTCGGCGCGGGCAAGGCGTCGGCGGCAATGGCCCGGGCAGTCGAACGGGCCTGGCCGGGTGATCTGACCGGGCTGGTCGTCACCCGCGACGGCCATGCCGTCCACTGCGACCGTATCGAGATCGTCGAAGCCGCCCACCCGGTTCCCGATTCCCGTGGCGAGGCGGCCGCGCGCCGCATCCTTGATCTGGCCCGATCGGCTGGTCCCGACGATCTCGTCCTGTGTCTGATTTCGGGCGGCGGCTCGGCCCTGCTCAGCCTTCCGGCCGCCGGGCTGTCGCTTGAAGACAAGGCGTCGGTCAATCGGGATCTGCTCGCCTGCGGCGCAGACATCGGCGAAATGAACACCGTGCGCAAGCATCTGTCGGCCATCAAGGGCGGCCGACTGGCGACGGCGGCATGGCCGGCACAGACCATGAGCCTGATCATCTCCGACGTGCCGGGTGATGACCCCGCGATCATTGCCTCTGGCCCGACCGTGCCGGATCCCTCGACCCTTGCCGAGGCCCGCGCTATCGTCCAACGCTACGCGATCGAATTGCCCCGCAATGTCAGCGACCACCTGGCGCGAAGTGGCGGCGAAACACCCAAGCCGGGAGCCCAGGAACTCGCCGGATCGCGCTTGGTGTTGATCGCTTCACCGCTGGCCAGTCTCGATGCCGCCGCCGATCTCGCCCGGTCCAGAGGGATCGCGCCACTGGTTCTGGGTGATGCCGTGGAAGGCGAGGCGCGCGAGGTAGGCCGGGTCCTGGCCGGCATTGCGCTCTCGACCCGCCGCCACGGGCAGCCGGTCGAACCGCCGGCCGTGCTTCTGTCGGGCGGCGAAACGACGGTCACCGTGCGCGCTCGTGGAAAGGGCGGGCGCAATACCGAATGCCTGGCCGGTCTCGCCTTGGGCCTCAACGCGGCCGAGGGAATTTTTGCCTTGGCCGGCGACACCGACGGAATCGACGGCAGCGAGAGCAATGCCGGCGCCGTCGTGACGCCCGACACGCTGGCGCGCGGCGCGCGGGCCGGGCTTGACCTTCACGCCCATCTGGCCGCCAACAATGTCCAGCCCTATTTCGCCACCCTGGGCGACTTGGTCGAAACCGGGCCGACGCTGACCAACGTCAACGATTTCCGCGCGATCCTGGTGCTTCCGTAGCGCGCTTCGGCGGCAGGGTTCAGGCCGACAGAGCAACCGGCACCTGCGCCGGCACCTGCTCGTTTGGCAACGAACCCGCCCCAGCTGGCGTACCCCGTCCAAGCTGGCGGCCCGGCCGCTCCGCCGACCAGTTGACCGGCAGGCCGGGCGCCTCGAACAGCGCCCGCCTCTCAAAATAGGAGGAGCGGAAGAACGGGTAGCGTTGATGGACCCGGTCCTTGACCGCAGGATAATCCAGCACCATGAGGCTGAGTGGTTTGGTCAGTGTGTAGTAGGGCCGCGCGTCGGCGACCACTTCGTGTCCGAAAATCCTTCGATAGAACGCCTGGTGTTCCCGGCGAACGGTGGCCAGAATCTTATCCGCCGCGAAATATTCGCCGGCCATCCATCCGATCCTGGTGGTGACGTATGGCAGTTCCGGGTAGATGTGCGCCACATCGGCGTCGACCACGAAGCGCGTCGGATCGATGATCGTCTTGCCAAGTGCAATATGCTGCGCCAGGTGATCGCTGAAGATGCCCGACGCCGGCAGATCGGGATAGTCGTCGGCCGTCACATTGAGGCGCATGGAGCCGGCAAGTTCGCCTTCAACGTAGACGCCGAATATCCACGTGTTGTCGAGATCGTCGAATCGATCGCTCAGACGGCGCGAAAAGTCGGGCTTGATAGGCATGCTCGCGCTGATACGCTTGATAGCGTAGTCTGAACACCGCATCGCGATCCTCATCGGTCACGGCCGGCCGGTAGTCGACGATCTCAAGTAGATCGAACACGCGATCGGTGAATCGGTTTCCCGATCGGCAATCCGCAACCGTACTCATTACTGCCTCCTCGTAGCCAATCCGCTCGGATTGACGACAGAAGGACATGTTTACCGAACGTTTACCAAAAGGAAAGAGAATTCCTTAACTATAAGCTTACGATCGAAGAGTATGGTTAATTTTCGTAAATATTTAAATTGAAACTGTCCGACAGCGCGCTGTATTTTCTGACAGAGTTGAATTCAAATAAATTATCAGGCTTAATATTCGACCGCTCAGCTAAGATCTATTGTTGATCGAGCAACCTATACCGTACGGTATCGGCGGAATTGCAGTGAATCAGGCAACCATTGTCTCATGAATTGTTCCGGCGTTCAACAACGTCCTGATTTCGCGGGCCGGGATGGCGGGGCTGAACAGAAAGCCCTGCACCTCTGTCACGGCCGCCTCGGCCATCACAAGGTCCAGCTGCGCCGGCTTCTCGATCCCCTCCACCGTGACCGCCATGCCCAATTCGGCACCGAGATTTGCCATGCCCCGCAACAGAACCAGGGAACGCTTGTCATGATCATCCTGCGGAACAAACGAGCGGTCGATCTTCAGCTTCGTCAACGGCAAGCTTTGCAGATAACTGAGATTGGAGTAACCGGTGCCGAAATCGTCGAGCGAAACTCGGACGCCAAGTTTCCGAATAGCCAGCAGCGTGTTGCGGGTGGTGACCGTATCCTGAAGCAGCAGAGATTCGGTGATCTCGACCTCGAGCCGGCTCGGATCGAGCTTGGCTTCGGCCAACGCCCCTTTGATGGTCTGGACGACGTCGGAGTTCTTGAACTGATTGACCGATAGATTGACCGCGACGCGAACATCGCCGGGCCACAGCGCACATGCCTGGCAGGCCTGCCGTAGCACCCATTCGCCCAGCTGGATGATCAGACCCATGTCTTCGGCAACCGGCACGAACTCGGAGGGCGGAACCATGCCGCGCTCGGGATGGGGCCATCGCAACAGCGCCTCGCAGGACGCCAAACGCCTCTTCTTGAGGTTGATGATCGGCTGATAGTGAACTTCGAAAGCGTCGGTGGCCAGGGCCCGGCGCAGGTCAAGCTCGAGTGTACGTCGTGCGTGAGCGCGGGCGTCCATAGACGTTTCGCAGAAGCGATAGGAACCCTTCCGATCCTGCTTGGCCCAGTAAAGCGTCCATGTCGGCGATCTTCAACAGATGTCGGCGATCTTCGGCGCTGCTGCCGTCAGCCGGCGACAAGGCGATGCCGATTGTCGCGCCGACGATCACCTGGTTGCCCTCGACATCGTAGCTGCCGCCGATCGCGGCCGCGATCCGTTCGGCAAAAGCGGCCGCGTCGTCCCGTCCGGCGACGGGCCTTTGCAGGATCACGAATTCGTCGCCGCCAAAGCGGGCCACCAAATCAGTGTCACGCACGATGCGCCGCAGACGGTCGGCGACGGCGCGCAAAAGGATGTCTCCGCGTTGATGGCCGAGCGTGTCATTGACCTGTTTGAAGCCGTCCAGGTCAATGAACAACACGGCGCAGGGCCTGGAACCTTCGGCCGCCAGCGCCCCTTGCATCAATTCACCCATATGGGTCCGGTTGGGCAATCCCGTCAGCGTGTCGAATCGCGCCAGCCGGGTGATCTTGGCTTCCGCGGCGCGACGTGCGCTGATGTCCTCGATGACAACCACCGAGCCGCCGTTTTCCATGGGTTGGAAGGTAAGGCTGAGCGTGCGCCCGTCCTGGTGTTCGGTGACCAAATTGTCGGGCGTGCGGGCGATCAGCCGCGTTTCAAAGTCGGTCGCGAACTGGTCAAGCTCCGACCGCAAGATCTTGCCGGCGTCGACGCTCTCACTGACCAACTCGCGGATCGACTGACCCAGTCGATCAGTCCCCTCGGCCAGTCCAAGAATCTCGACCAGACGCCGGTTGATAACGACCAGCCTCTGATCGGCATCGAACATCGCCAGACCATGCGGCATGTTGTTCAACGCGGTGTCGAAACGCCGCGCGATCAGCCCGACATCGCGATTGGCAATGACCGCATCGAGCAGCGTCCGGCGAAGCCGGTCGGAGATGAACTTCAGCGCCACGAAGAAGGGCAGAAGGACGAAACCGAACACCGCGTAGTACAGCCCGCCGGCGTAGAACATGGCGGCGCTGAGAGGGATGCCCTCGCCGATGATCTGAGCTGTCACCAGCCGGTTGCTGGCGAAGTTGCGGCCGGGCGTGCCGACGAGGTAAGCCAGCGTGACCGCAAAGCTGAACAGCCAACTGAACGAATCCGTGGTCAGGTAGAAGGTGGCGAAGGTCCAGCCGCCGAGCAGGGCCGCGTAGATCGCCGCACCGACCGTGTAGCGGTCTTCCCAGCGCCTGACCGCCCCGACCGTGTTCAGACCTGGCCGCAGGCGCCAGTAGGCGCGCATATCGACGGTACGGGCCGCGGTGACGATGACGATCGCCACGGCGCACAGATAAATGATCGGCTCGCCGTTTTTGAAGGCGACCAAGAGCGCGGCAACCGATGCCGCGGCCGAACCGATGTAGAGGCTCTTGGTGTCCGAATAGAGCGCATCGACCAGCGGAATGTAGATTTCGGCCGGCAAATCGCCGATGTGGCGGGCCTTGGCGGCGTCGTCCGCCTCGCTCGGCGAAACCGGGGACAGGTTCGTCGAGTCTTGAAGAGCGCTGTCGTGATCTGCGTTTCTCAAATTCCGCACCGTGGGTACGCGGCACTACGCTGACATCGGGGCCATGCCGACCTTCCGTTTTTGCCCGGGAGGCGCGACGCCGGTCTGCTCCGCGTCAGATCATCATGCGGCGGTGACCGATGACGATGCCATGTGCCGAACCGTACCGGCACGCATGTTCATGTCCGCCGCGAACCGCTCGAAGGTGGGGTTGAAGACGTCCGGCACCTGCATGAACGGGGCGTGGCCGGCACCACGCAGGACAAAGCAGTGCTCTTCCCAGAGATTCGCGTAGGCGAGCGAGCCGATATAATCGAGATCGACCAGCGGATCATGTTCGCCGTTGACAACCGCCAAGGGAACCGGAGAGGTCTCGGCGATTTTGCGCTGGTCGGAGGCTTGACCGGCAAACAGGCTGGCGAACTTCACCGCGCGCGCACGGCCATCGGTCCGGGCGATCGCCTGATGCGCCTCCGCGCTTTGTGGATCGCCGTAAGTCGCAAACGCGAAAATTCCCGCCTCTTCGGCGCTGAAATCCGCCTTGCCCGCCAGGCCGATATGGGGGCTCGGTTGGAAACCGCTCTGGATCTCCTCAGGCGCCCGGCCCACCGGCGGGGTTCCGGTGATCATCAGGCCGATCATGCCGGGAAAACGCGCGATCAACTCCAGACCGATATGGCCGCCAAGCGACCAACCGAACACCGCCGCCCGGTCGACGTCCATGGCTGCCAATGTCTCGATCACCGCTTCAGCGTAACCGGCCATCGTGTAGGTGCGGTCCGGCTCCTGCGCGTCGCTTGACTCACCGTGGCCGGGCAGGTCGAGAGCGATCACCCGGTGGCCGTCACCGACCGCGCCGTCCATTTGGCGGGCAAAAACCCTGCGGTTGCTCGAATTGCCGTGAATCATCACGATCGGCACGCCGCTGCCGGCGGTCTCGCTCACCGCGATATCGGCGTGGCTGGTCGTCACGGTTCTGTCGCTGGATGACATCGTAGTGTCCCCCGCAAGTGTAGCGTTGTCGCCGATATTGATATGGCCAATACCCTTATCAATGCTTAAAATCGGGCGACAAACCCGGCCGACTTGCGACGTTGCCGGTGTGTTAACGAATCGGCGAGACAGGCATGGGATGATCTTCCAATCCGGTTGCTTTCCGGTGGGAGCGCCGTTATCGCTGCCACCATAAGTACCTTCGCTGACACTCGAAGACGATCTGAGATTGCAGGGGCGCGCATGTTGGATTTCGATAAATCTGGCGAGTCTGGGTACGTTCTCGGTCACTCCGACGGCGAGCTGGCACGGCTTGAGCAACAGGCCGAAATCTTCAGCCAGGAAACCGACGACATCCTCAGGCGCGCCGGCATCCGTGCGGGCATGCGCGTGCTCGATATCGGCTGCGGTGCCGGTGACGTCGCCATGGCGACGGCCAGGATGGTCGGGCCGGAAGGCGAGGTCGTCGGCATCGACGATGCCGGAAGTGCGTTGTTTCTGGCGCGGGCGCGGGCGCGAGCCGATGGCGCCGCTCATGGTCGGGTGCGGTTCGAACAGGCCGACGTCCTCGACTATGAGCCGGACGGCGCGTTCGACGCGCTGGTCGGCCGGTTCATCCTCATGCATTTGAGCGATCCAGCCGCAGCTCTCCAGCGTCTCACCGGGTTTCTCAGGCCGGATGGCGTGGTTGCGTTCATCGAGATGGATATCTCCGAAGCCGGCGCCCAACCGGATTTGCCGCTGCTCGACAAATGCATCAGCTGGATCATCCGGACCTATGACAAGGTCGGCGTGGAGCCGAATATGGGCTCCAAGCTCTACGCCACCTTTCGCGCCGCCGGTCTGGAGCCGCGATTGCACGGCAGCTGCAAGATCGAAAGCGGCCCGAACTCCATCACCTACGACTTCGCCGCCGAGACGCTACGGACGCTGGTTCCCGCCATGGAGGAGTTCGGCATTGCCAGCGCCGAGGAAGTCGGGGTGGACATTCTCGCCGACCGCCTGCGTCGACAAGCGGTGTCCGGCGACCACTGCATTTTCTTTCCCCGCATCGTCGGAGCCTGGGCGGCCAAGGACGGCGCCACCGCTTAAACTGGAGCGAGCGCGCCGACCATCGTCTCATCCCCGATCGATTCATCAACGCTGGCGGTTTCTCGGTCAGCCGGATGACGCCCCTGACAGCAAGGCTGCTTGGGCGATTTCACGGCGTCAGCTGTCCCGGGGCTGCCCACCTGCGTCCTTTCGCGCTTGCTCGCGACGCAGTCGAAGCCGCTGTTTTCGGCCATTGAGGCTCAGGGAGAAAGGCGCCAGGAAGGTCAAAAGAAACAGTCTGAAAACGTGATGCGCGGCGACAAAGGCCGGGTCGGCGTCCAGCGCGACCGCCATCGCCGCCATCGCCTCAAGGCCGCCCGGCGAAAAAGCGACCAGGACCACAGCGACCGGCAGATCGAGGATGATCGACACCGTCAGCGCGGCAAGTCCGGCTATGGCAAACGCCACCAGCGCAACCGCCAGACCGGCAAGGGTGACCCGGCGAAGGTCGACCAGCGAAACGCCCGAAAACCGCGTCCCGATGAACGTGCCCATCACCACCAGGCTCGGCCCGGCCAGCCACGCCGGGACAGCGCCCTCAAACCATCCGGCCAGATGCGTGGTGGTCGACATCAGCATGCCGCCGAGCAGAAACGCCGCCGGCAGTTTGGTTCTGCTGAGGCCTGCCCCGAGGATCGCCGCACCGGCCAGGGTGATCACCAGGACACCCCCGGCCATGACCGCGCGCGGCGACGCCGCCGGGCCGCCCTGGTAGCCGATGAGCACCACCGCAAACGGCACCACCAGCATCAGCAACACCACCCGAATGCTCTGGATGATGCTGACCGCCGCCACGTCGCTGCCGGATCCGGTCGAGATGCCGATGACGTAGTTCAAATGCCCGGGCATCGAGGCCAGCGTGGCGGTCTTGTCATCGTGGTGCCAGATCCTCGTGAGGAGCAGCCGTCCGGCAAGGATGATCGTCACCAGCCCCAGTGTCAGGCCGGTAAGGCTGAGCGGCCAGTTTAGGGCCAAATCGAGGACCTCGGGCGACACGCCCGTTCCCAGCGTCAAGCCGATGACCACGAAGCAGGCATCGCGGACGAGGTGCGGAACCGTCAGTTTCTGTCCCAGCAGGCTGGCCACGAGAACCACCAGAGCCGGACCGGTCAGAAACGGCGCGGGAAATGACAGCAGGTAGGCAGCGCCGGCGCCGAGCGCGCCCAGGGCGAGCGCCTTGACCGTGCTGGCGACCTCATCGCGTGTCACCGGCCGACCTCACTCACCATTTGTGGGTCCTACGAATCCAGAGACGAAAGAACGCGATCGCGCACCGTTCTCAGATGCGTTCGCATGCACTGGGCCGCCAGATCGGGATCGCGCCCGGCAATCGCCTCGCAGATGGCGTCATGTTCGTGGAAGCTTTCGTGATCCGGCGGGGGAAGTTTGGTGATCCGCAACTGCCCCCAAACGGTCGATCGCCTGACGATGTTCAGCGTGTCAAACAGACTGATCAGGAGCTTGTTGCGGGTCGCCGACGCGATCACCTGATGGAAATTGTTGTCCCACGACTCGTAGGCGCGCCAGCCCTTGGCGGCTCTGCAGCGCCGATTGCATCGCCGCATCTCGGCAAAGTGCGCCTCGGTTCCGTGCAGCGACGCCAGCCGCGCCAATTGGGGTTCAACCGACATCCGCGCTTCCATCACCTCGGTCGGGCTGGTCTCGCTGCTGAGGAACTCGATATCGCTCAGATTGAGCACCGGTCTGGGGCCGATGAAGGTTCCGCGGCCGACATGGCGCCAGATCTGGCCTTCGGCTTCCACGACCGCCAGCGCCTTGCGCAATCTGGCCCGCGACAGGCCGAGTTCGTCACACAGCTTGCGCTCCGGCGGAAGCCGCTCGTTCAGCGCAAGTTTCTGCTCCGTGAGGAAGTTTCTGAGCGCCGCAAGGGCTGCCTTTTCGCTCGTCACGTTTTCATCCATGTCAAAACCAAATTAGATATTGGCTTGAAATAGTGGGTTCAATTCGTAAATCAATCCACATAAAGTGCAGCATTGCAAGGCTGATTGGATAGCAGACGTTGACCCAAAGGTCCAATTGGTTGCGCTCCTGGTGCGATGGCCGGGCGCTGTCGAGCCTGAAGGCGCTCGGTTACGGGCCTCAGCGTCGACAAGAACTCCTAACTGCAGGTGTGTTCGTCAAATGCGTTTCGTGACGTTCGAATCCGACAGGGGACAGCGACCCGGCCTCCTCGCCGACGAGCAATCCATCGTCGACCTGCCCGAAGCTTTCGCGCTCGCCGGCAAGGCCGGTCTGATTGCCGCCGATGCCGGCCAGCCCGAGAGCCTGACGGACATCATTGCCGGCGGCGAGCCGATGGCGCGAGCCTGCCAGGCCATTTTGGCCCATGCCGGCTCGGATGCGTTGGCGCCGGCCCGCCACTCCGCGGCAACCATGTCCCTCCTCGCGCCGATCCCGCGTCCATCCAAGAACGTCTTTTGCGTCGGCGGCAATTATCGCGCTCATGTCGCCGAGGCGAGCCGGGCGCAGGCAACGCAGGACAAGGCCCCCGAATATCCGGTGTTCTTCACCAAACCGCCGACCGCAGTTATCGGCCCTGGCGGTGCCATACGCCTGGATCCCTCCGTGTCGGAGAAGATGGACTACGAGGTCGAACTTGGTGTCGTGATCGGCAAGGCCGGGCGCAACATCCCGGCGGCAAATGCGGTCCAGCACATCTTCGGGTTCACGATCATCAATGATGTGACGGCGCGCGATCTGCAGCGCCGGCACCGGCAATTTCTGAAGGGCAAGGGACTGGACACCTCCTGCCCGATGGGACCCGAGATCGTCACCATCGATGCGTTGCCGAATTTTCAGAACCTCGCCATCAGCCTCAAGATCAACGGCGCAACCCGACAGAACGGTAACACCGGCGACATGATCTTCCCGATCGACCGGCTTCTGGAATCGCTGTCGCAAGGATTGACGCTTGAGCCCGGAGACATCCTGGCCACCGGCACGCCGGCCGGCGTCGGCTACGCCATGGATCCGCCGATCTACCTCAGCGACGGAGACACAATCACCTGTGAGATCGAAGGCATCGGTCAGTTGACCAACACGGTGCGCGATGCTGCGGCGGCCGACTTCGCTGCTTGAACCGCCCGATCCGCGGGCACAAGGAATCCGCGTGGATATGTCAGGCAGCAAAGTCTGGAGGATGACATGCCAAGTTTTTTCGACGGTGCGACATCGCCGTGCCCGGTCGCGGTTTCGGCACCGAAGGGATCATGCATCTGATGGCCAAGGAGAACGGGATCGCATACAATTCGGTCTGCTACGTGCCCGGTTCCGGCCTGCGTGCCGGCGCCCTTCCGCGGGGTCGGCTCGATGCAGTCTGATTCCACGCGAATTCAGGGAGGTAAAAGAAGAACTCAGCCAGTTGGATTCAACGTGAAACAACCAAACCACATTTGTGGTGTCAGGGAGGAAATCATGAAGAAGTTGTTACAAAATATAACGTTCTTTTTAGCCGCGATCTTGCTTGTCGGCGGACTGGCCACTTCAGGCGCCCAGGCGGGTAAGACCTGGATCGCACTGGCCGAAACGCCGTCGGACGAGGTTGCAGCCTTCTTTGTTGCGCTGGACCGTGCCAAGGCGAACGGCCTCGAATACGAGTGGACTGCGTTCGCGGACGAGGAACTGGCCATTCAGGCAATCCTCAGCGGCCAAATGGACATCGGGTTCGGCACCCCCTATGCGGCCATGCAGAGATCGAAGGCCCCGATCCGTATTGTCTTTCAACTGTCGAAGCTGAAATTCTTTCCCGTCACATCCACGAAATACAGCAAGCTTGAAGATCTCGATGGAGAGCCGATCTTGCTGCATTCCCGTGGTGGCGGTACCGATTCGATTGCGAATGTGATCGAAAATAGGCTCGGGATCACATTCGGCGAACGGTCCTATGTTCCCAGGTCGGCCAACCGCATCGTTGCTCTGATTGCAGGTCAGACTGACGCGACGATCGTGGATCTTTCAAACAAGAACAAGCTGGTCAGACAGGAGGGCGACAAGTTCAACGTCTTGCCGATGTTCGAGGTCGATGCCAGCGATGAGGCACTGTTTGCCAACCTCGACTGGATCAAGGCCAATGAAGAGGACGTCGACATTTTCGTTAAGGCGCTTGTGAGCGTCTATCGGGACATGGCCAGCGATCCGACGATCATCAGCAGGGAGACAGATCCGGATGGCCCCATCGGCCAGCTTCCCCAGGAGATCCTCGACAGCCTCGACGAATTCTACGCCGAAGCGGTCGCAGGCGGGCTTTACGATCAAGATGGTGGCGGACGGAAGGCGGCCATGGCGGACATGGAATGGTATTCCGCTGCAGGTCAGCTGACCGGCGACGCCAACGATCTGAATATCGAAGATTTCTGGTATTTCAAGCCATTGGAGTCGGCTGCGCAGTAAGTCCGATTGGGGGCAGCCAGCGACCTGGAACCGGGTTGGTGGCTGCTCCTCTTCTTACCGAAGTGCGAGACAAAGACAGATGCGCAACCGTTCGCTTTTCCTGAAGCTCCTGTCTGCCGTCATCGTTTTTGGCGCGTGGGAAATCGCCGGTCGTGTCCCTGTAAGCAACGCCTTTCCGACCTTTTTGGAATCCATGTCGGCGTTGGTCACGCTGACTTTGGACGGCACCATGTTCACGGCCTATGCCGAGACTTTGAGACCCCTTGTCGTCGGCATCGCAATTTCGGCGGTGCTTGGTATCGGTTTTGGTCTTTGGATCGGATTGAGTTCCAAGTTCGATTGGCTCTTTTCGCCAATCTTCATCGTGATGCACAATCCGCGCCGCTTGCTGCACTGATTCCGCTGCTCATCATCGCCTATGGAATTGGTCTGACGTCCAAGGTTTTTGTGGTCTGCATTATGGCGATGCCCGTCATCGTTCTGAACACAAGCAGTGCAGTTCGCAACACCCCCTCCTCAATGATCGAGATGGGGCGCGCCTTCCTCGGGACCAAGCTTGATGTCATTTTGAGGATCATCATTCCATCCGCCTCACCGATAATCTTTTCAGGACTACGGTTGGGCGTTTCGGCCGGGTTCATCGGGGCCATTCTGGCCGAACTGAAAATCACGCCGACGGGTGTCGGCGACATCATCACCTTCAGCCGCTCAATCGCGGACTATCCAAGCATGTATGCCGCCATCTTCTCGATCATTCTGCTGGCTGTTCTCTTTTTGAACTTGCTGGAGAGAATCGAAAAACATCTATTCAAAGGAAACATCCGTGGCTATGCCTCAGACTAAGGAAGCATTCGAGACGTCCGACACGCGCGAATTTGATTTTGCCGTACGCGCCCGCGGTATCTCAAAATCCTATGGCGATGTCGAGGCCCTCAGGGACCTGTCGCTGGATTTTCCCCGCGGACAGCTGACCTCCGTGCTGGGCCCTTCGGGCTGCGGAAAAACGACACTCCTGAAAATCATTGCCGGGCTCCTGTCGCCCAATTCCGGTGAAGTCGAAGTGAACGGAAAACCCGTCACCGAACCGGGTCCGGACCGGGCGTTCGTGTTTCAGGATTTTGCGCTGCTGCCCTGGGCGAGCGCGCTGCGCAATGTTGCCTTTGGCTTGGAGCTGCGCGGCGTCGCCAAATCGGAACGAGAAAGCATCGCGGAAAAATACATCCGCGACGTCGGCCTGACCGGGTTCGAGAACAGTTATCCGCACGAGCTGTCGGGCGGCATGCGCCAGAGGGTGGGTCTGGCCAGGGCGTTGTCGGTCGATGCACAGGTTCTCTTGATGGATGAACCATTTTCGGCGGTCGATGAACAAACCCGGCGCAAGTTTCAGGAAGACCTGCTCTCACTCGTCCAGCAGGAGAACAAAACCTCATTTTCGTGACCCATTCGATCGAAGAAGCTGTCTACGTTTCAGACCAGGTCGCGATCTTGCTTCCCCGACCCAGTCGCGTGTCCGAGATCATCAGGCCGACCAGTTTCCGAAACAAGGGCATGGACAGCATTCGCCGCGATCCGGAATATCTTGATATCGTTGACAAGATCTGGGAACCGCTGCGCAGCTATGATCCTGTGGGGACTTCTATGGGAAGTCGCAGGGCGTCTGGACATAACCTTTATCATACCTCCCTTGTCTGAAGTCCTGCAGACACTGTTTTCGATTGCGTCGCCGATCGATGGTTCGGCGGCCGGCCGAGGGGGCGCGTGAGCAGATCATTTTCGTGACCCATTCGATCGAAGAAGCTGTCTACGTTTCAGACCAGGTCCCGATCTTGCTTCCCCGACCCAGTCGCGTGTCCGAGATCATCAGGCCGACCAGTTTCCGAAACAAGGGCATGGACAGCATTCGCCGCGATCCGGAATATCTTGATATCGTTGACAAGATCTGGGAATCGCTGCGCAGCTATGATCCTGTGGGGACTTCTATGGGAAGTCGCAGGGCGTCTGGACATAACCTTTATCATACCTCCCTTGTCTGAAGTCCTGCAGACACTGTTTTCGATTGCGTCGCCGATCGACGCTTTCATCAAGGTCTATTTCTGGGCGGCCCTGCCTGAAATCCTGGGCGGCGTTCGAATTGGCGTCATCCGCGCGGTGAAGGGAGTCATCATTGGACAGCTTTTGATCTCGATCGTTGGTTTCGGGGCGCTGTTCGAGCTTTATTCGTCGAATTTCCTGATGGGCCATTTCTGGGCGGTTTTGGTCGTGCTCTTCGCCCTCGCATTCACGTTAGCCGAGTTTCTTGCCTATCTCGAACGCCGGGTGGCGTTTTACGCTGCCAAGCGATGAACGGCAGGCTCGCGGGATCCGGCGGCTCGCGGGGTTCCACGCTGATATTGTTCGTCTTTGCGCTCGGCTTTCCGCGGTCGGGTGGCTGGAGCACAGGGTTGAAGACTATGCAGGTTCGCGGATCGGATGGCGGTGACGCTGACCGCGGCGTCCCGGCAATGAGCTGGCCCGGCACCACGACACGGCGCCTCTGATATCGACCCGATTTCAAATGAATTGCAATTTGATGACGCGCATGGTCGATTCTGCTATGAAGGGATCATCACACCGGGCGAGGCCCGTGTCACCCGGCGGGTGAACCCAGGACCCCCCATTTACGGGTCGATTTCGACCGTCGCCTCAAGCTTGAATTCCATGGTTCCAAGGTTACGTCAGACGCTGGATTGCTCGCCTACCGGGAGCTTGACGATGCCCTTGGCCTGACCGAGGTTGGCGGCGGTCTTTTCCAAGACAGTCGTACCGGCAAGAACGGGCGGCATGGCATCGTTCCGGTTTCGGGGCGCTGTCTCGAGCTTTATTCGTCGAATTTCCTGATGGGCCATTTCTGGGCGATGTTTTGGTCGTGCCTCTTCGGCCCACCTGCTATCGCATTCATCTGTTAGCCGAGTGTCTCGCTGCGCCCTGGCAACGTTCCAGCGCCGATATCTGGCAAGCGTGCTGAAGCCGGTTGTCGTTCGCTACAAGGGTCGGAAGGTGCGAACGCCGCCTTCGGTGGACCTCTATGAGTTTACGCGACGCTTGAACCCAAGCGCCATGAACGGCAGGCTCGCGGGATCCGGCGGCTCGCGGCGATGGTTCCACGCTGATATTGTTCGTCTTTGCGCTCGGCTTTCCGCGGTCGGCCCTGGCTGGACACACTCGGTAACTTCATGCGGACACTGGCCTTGCCGAAGGAGGTGGCACTGGTCGTTCCGACCACGCTGCGCGAGAAGCTGGTGAAGATCGGTGCCAAGGTGGTCAGCCATGGCCGTTGGCGGAGGTGGCGGACTATGCAGGTTCGCGGATCGGATGGCGGTGACGCGACCGCGGCGTCCCGGCAATGAGCAGCCCGGCACCACGACACGGCGCCTCTGATATCGAATCCTTCCTGGCCTCGGCGTTTTCCGCGCTGCAGGTACCGGAGGCCGATGCAACCGCCGTGGCGCATTTGATGGTCACCGCCGATCTTTACGGCTACGACACCCACGGCACATTCCGCCTGCGGCAATACGTCAACCGGCTGCGCGACGGCGGCACCAACCCGACGCCGAATGTGACAACGGCAGCGGACCACGGCGCGACCGCGGTCGTCGACGGCGACAATGGCCTCGGTCACCTGGCCATGCGGTTCGCCACCGACCTGGCCATCGAGAAGGCGGCGGACCAGGGCATCGGCTGGGTCGGGGTGTGCAACGGTAATCACGCCGGGCCGGCCTCGCTTTACGTCAAAATGCCGGTCGAACGCGACATGGTCGGTATCTACGGTGCCGTCGGCAGCGCCAACCACGTGCCGCCGTTCGGCGGCATGGACAAGCTGCTCGGCACCAACCCGATCGCGATTGCGGTGCCCGCCGGCACCTCGCCGCCCTTTGTTCTGGACATGGCGACCACCACCGCCGCCTCGGGCAAGGTCAAGACCCTGGCGCAGCGCGGCGAGGCCATGCCCGTGGGCTGGATGGTCGGCCGCGATGGCCGGCCGCTTACCGATCCGTCGCGCCAGCAGGAGGGATTTCTCCTGCCGATCGGCGGTGCCAAGGGCTATGGCCTGGCCTTGGCCATTGGTCTCCTCGCCGGCGCGCTGAACGGCGCCGCGTTGGGCAGGGACGTGGTCGATTTTACCAAGGACACGGTCAGCCCGACCAACACCGGTCAATTCATTGCCGCCATCTCGGTCGCCGCCTTCGCCGACGTGGCGGCCTTCAAATCAACGGTCGACGGTGTCTTCCGGTCGTTGCGCGAATCGGCGACGCTGCCCGGCCACGAGGCGGTTCGCATTCCCGGCCAGGACCGCGACGCGACATTTGAAGACCGGTCGCAAAATGGCGTTCCGCTGCATCCGAACCTGATTGCAACCCTGTCCGAAATCGCCGAGGAGCTGGGCATCGCAAAGCTGCACTGAGACGACACTGGCAGATCATCCAGCGGGGGCAACCCGCTTTTCCACGATTGAGGACACGACACGGCATGAAATACGTCATTTCTCCTCCCACCCAGGTGAGCCTCCCGGTGCGCGACAGCGACGCGGCCTTTCCCGTCCACCGCATTTATTGCGTCGGTCGAAATTACGCCGCCCACGCCGTCGAGATGGGGCACGATCCGGACCGTGAGCCGCCCTTCTTCTTTCAGAAGAACCCCGACAATCTTCTGCCCGAAGGCCGTGACTTCCCCTATCCGTCCATGACCGAGGACGTTCATCACGAGATCGAACTTGCAGTGGCCCTGAAATCGGGCGGCGCCAACATCTCGATCGACAACGCGCTCGAATGCGTATTCGGCTACGGCATTTCGCTCGACATGACCCGGCGCGACCTGCAGGGCCAGATGAAGAAACTCGGCCGGCCGTGGGAGATCGGCAAGGCGTTCGAGTTTTCCGCGCCGTGCACCGAGCTGGTGCCGGCCGAGCAGATCGGCCACCCCGACAGCGGCGAAATCTGGCTCAAGGTCGACGGCGATCTTCGCCAGCGTGGCGACCTCAATCAGATGATCTGGAAAGTACCGGAGATGATCTCCTACCTGTCGGAGCTGTTCACCCTGCAGGCCGGCGACATCATCCTGACCGGCACGCCGTCCGGTGTCGGACCGGTCCAGCGCGGCAACACGATGCACGGCCACGTCGACGGCGTCGGCGACCTCAACGTGTCGGTGGTCTGACGCCGCTCCCGGCGACAGGCTGGCAATCGAAGTGCGAAAGAGAACGAGCCCCTTGAAGACGATCCCAGACATCATCGTCGGGCCGGCCGCCGATCGGCCGGCAATCGGCGCGCCGGACCGCTCCAGCCTGACCTATGGCGGTTTGGACGAGCTGGCCCGACGGACGACCGCGGCCCTGAACGGTTGTGGCATCGGACGCGGCAACCGGGTGGCCATCGTCCTGCCCAACGGCCCGGAAATGGCCGCCGCCTTCCTGTCGATCGGCGCCGGAGCCTCGGCGGCACCGCTCAATCCGGCGCACAAGAAAGACGAGTTCGCGTTCTATCTCGACGACTTCGGCACCAGCGCGCTTGTGGTCGAGGCCGGCAGTCAGTCGCCGGCGGTGGCAGCCGCGGGCGAGCTCGGCATCCCGGTCCTGTCGATCGCGTGGTCGGCCTCGGAGCCGGCTGGAAGCTTCCGCTTCGCCGATACCGCGCCGGCCGGAACGGCTGAGCGATCCGGACCTTCGCAGGAGTCCGACGAGGGCTGGTCCTTCACACTTCGGGCACGACCTCGCGACCGAAGGTCGTGCCGCTCGGCAACGGCAATCTCGCCGCCTCCGCCCATCACATCCGCCAGACGCTGGGGCTCACCCCGGACGATGTCGGGCTCAACATCATGCCGCTTTTCCACATTCACGGGCTGATCGCCTCGTTGTTGTCGTCGATGTCGGCCGGCGCCCCTGTCGTGTGCACGCCGGGCTTCAACGCACTGAAGTTCTTCCAGTGGTTCAGCGCAGCCGGGCCGACCTGGTACACCGCCGTGCCGACCATGCATCAGGCGATCCTCGGCCGGGCCGGGCGCAATCAGGAGGCGGTTGCCGGGTCACGCTTGCTGCCCCACGACAAGCTCGGCGAAGAGGTGGCGGCGGTGGTCGTGTTCAAACAGGACCAGTTGGCCGACGCCGCCGAAATCCGCGCCTTCGCCGGCGAGCGCCTGGCGACCTTCAAGGTGCCGAGCAAGATCATCGTGCGCGACGAGATTCCCAAGGGGGCAACGGGCACACTGCAGCGGATCGTACTGGCCGAGAAACTCGGCCTGGTGTGATGCCGCGGATCGCGATCTACGGCGCCGGTGCCATTGGCGGCTATCTCGGCGCTAAACTGGCGACCACCGATGCCGAGGTTTCGCTGATCGCCCGCGGGCCCCATCTGGAAGCGATCCGCACCAACGGGCTGACCCTGATTGAGGACGGCAAACGCCAAACGTTCGAACTCACCGCCACCGACGACACCAGCGAACTCGGTCGTCAGGACCTCGTGTTCGTCACTTTAAAGGCTCATTCGATTCCGGCCGGGGTCGAGCCGCTGCGCTGTCTGCTCGGCCCCGACACCGCCGTGGTGTTCGCGGTCAATGGCGCGCCGTGGTGGTACTTTCACGGGCTTGACGGCCCCTATTCCGGCCACCGGCTGGAAACGGTCGACCCGGGCGGGGTGATCTGGTCCGGCATCGGTCCGCAACGGGCGATCGGCTGCGTCGTCTACCCGGCAGCCGAAGTCACCGAGCCGGGGGTGGTGAGCCATCGCTCCGGCGACCGGTTCTCGCTCGGCGAGCCCACCGGGGAGCGAAGCGAAAGGGTCGAGGCGCTGTCGCGTCTGTTGATCGCCGCCGGCCTCAAGGCACCGATCCGGCCGCGGATTCGCGATGAGATCTGGGTCAAGCTGTGGGGCAACGCCTCGTTCAATCCGGTCAGCGCGCTGACCGGAGCAACGCTTGCCGAGATCGGCCGCGACCCCGATACGCGGACGCTCATTGGCCGCCTGATGGCCGAAATCCAGGCCGTCGGCGAGGCGCTGGATGTTCGCTTCAAGGTCGATATCGACAAGCGCATCGATGGCGCCGTCGCGGTCGGCGAACACAAGACCAGCATGCTCCAGGATCTGGAAAAGGGCCGGCCGATGGAGATCGACGCGCTGATCGGCGCGGTCCAGGAGCTCGGCGTTCTGGTCGGCGAGCCGACGCCGACGCTCGATACCGTGCTGGCCCTGGTCAAACAGCGCGCCCGCCTGGCAGGATGCTACCCGAGCTGAGGCGGGCGCCGCGCGAGCAAGGCGGTCGGTGGCGTGTTTCCGGCTGATGCAAAAAAGCCGTGTCTTCACGCCCGCATCACCACGTGAGGGTCGCACAGGCCCTTTCACCGAACGGAGGGCAACCAGTCAGTCTTTGATCGACGGCGCTCGGCTTGACTCCACCAATTATGAATTCATAATTCATAATTCATCTGAACTCGACGGGAGCACGTCTTGGCAACAAGGCTGAAGGCTGCACGCGACGGCCCGGACTGGCAACGCCGGCTTGCCGAGGCGGTGGCCGGCGAGGTCGCGTTCGACCCCTTCACGCTCGGCCGTTACGCCACCGACGCCTCGTCCTATCAGATCATGCCGGCGGCAGTGGTGATCGCCAGGGACGCCGAGGACGTGCACGCAACCCTCGCCGTCGCTCGCGAGGCGGGCGTTTCCGTGACGCCGCGCGGCGCCGGCACGTCGCAGTGCGGCCAGACCGTCAATGACGGGATCATCGTCGACACCACGCGGCACATGAACAACATCGTCTCGGTCGACGCCGAGGCTGAGCGTTGCGTGGTCGAGCCGGGCGTCGTTCTGGACGAACTCAACCGCGCGCTGGCGCCGACCGGGTTATGGTTTCCGGTCGACATCTCGACCTCGTCGCGCGCCACCATCGGCGGCATGGCCGGCAACAATGCCTGCGGCGGCCGTTCGCTGCGCTACGGCACCATGCGCGACAATGTCGAAGCCATCGACGCCGTTCTTGCCGACGGCACCGCGCTCCGCTTCGGCGAGGTCGAGCCCGGCACGTTGAGGGACTCCGGTGAGGGGCCGGTTCTGGCGCGCGACCTACTGGCGATCGGCAAACGCGAGGCCGACGAAGTGGCAAAGCGGTTTCCAAAGGTCCAGCGTCGCGTCGGCGGCTATAATCTCGATGCCCTGGCGCCGGCCGGCTCCAACAATCTCGCCCATTTGCTGGTCGGCTCGGAGGGAACGCTGGCATTCTCGACGAACATCGAGCTCCGTCTGGCGACGCGGATCGGGCCGAAGGTCATGGGGGTGTGCCATTTCGGTTCGTTCCACGCAGCCGTCGACGCCGCCCGCCACCTGGTCGGGCTCGGCCCGATTGCGCTTGAACTGATCGACCGCACCATGATCGCGCTGGGACGCGACATTCCCTTGTACCGGGACACCATCAACCGCATCGTGCGCGGCGATCCGGCGGCACTTCTGATCGCCGAATTCGCCGAGGATGAACACGAAAACCGCCGCCGTCTCAAAGCCCTCGCCGAGCGCATGGACGAACTCGGCATCGCCTGGGATCACAGCGGCGACCATTGGGGCGGGGTCGTGCCCCTGATCGAACCTGAAACCCAGGCCGCACTGACCGAGGTCCGCAAAAGCGGGCTCAACATCATGATGTCGATGAAGGAGCAGGGAAAGCCGGTCTCCTTCGTCGAGGATTGCGCCGTCCCGCTGGAACATCTGGCGGAGTATACGGAACGATTGACCGCCCTGTTCGAGAAGCATGGCACCACCGGGACCTGGTACGCCCACGCCGCCGTCGGTTGCCTGCACGTCCGGCCGATTCTCAATCTCAAGCTCGAGCACGACCTCAAGGCGGTGCGGGCGATCGCCGAGGAAGCGTTTGCGCTGGTGCGCGACTACAAAGGCTCGCATTCGGGGTGAGCACGGCGACGGCATCGTCCGGTCGGAATTTCACGAGTTCATGTTCGGACCGCGAATCGTGCGCGCCTTCGAGGCGGTCAAAGACCGCGTCGATCCCGATGGTGTCCTCAACCCCGGGAAAATCGTGCGGGCGCCGCGGATGGACGACCGCCGGCTGCTGCGCTACGGGCCCCACTATCGGGAATCGGACACCAAAACGGTGCTCGACTGGTCCGCCTGGCCGGGCCCGGACGGCGGTTTCCAGGCTGCCGTCGAGATGTGCAACAACAACGGCGCCTGCCGCAAGTTTGCCGGCGGGGTGATGTGCCCGTCATGGCGGGTCACGCGCGACGAAAAGCACCTGGTGCGCGGCCGGGCCAATACTTTGCGGCTGGCACTGTCCGGTCAGCTCGGACCCGACGCCATGGCCTCCGACGCCATGGCCGATGTGATGGAACTGTGCGTGTCGTGCAAGGCCTGCCGCCGCGAGTGCCCGACCGGCGTCGATATGGCGCGCATGAAGATCGAGGTGCTGGCGGCCCGTTCGGCCCGACGCGGCCTGTCGCTGCGGGACCGGATCTTTGGCCATTTTCCACGCATTGCGCCACTCATGGCGCGCGCCCCCTGGCTATCGCGTCTGCCGAACCGCATCCCCGGCCTGCCACGACTGATCGAAGCCGGGTTGGGATTATCGTCGCGGCGATCCCTGCCCGAATGGTCGGGCCGACCCTTCACCGAGGAGAAGGCCGCCGGCCCGGAAGGCGGCCCGCCGGTGGCGCTGTTTGCCGACACCTTCAACCGCTGGATCGAGCCCGACATCCTCCGCGACGCGGTTCGTGTGTTGGCCGCAGCCGGCCACCGGGTGGTTTTTCCGGCGCCAGCCGACAAGTCCGGACGAGCGCTGTGCTGCGGCCGGACCTATCTGTCGGTCGGTCGGGTCGACCTCGCCCGCCTGGAGATGGAACGAACCGCGGCGGTTTTCGCCCGGCTCACCGATGACGGCATCCCGATTGTCGGGCTGGAACCGAGCTGCCTGCTGACCTTTCGCGACGAGTTGGCCGCACTTCTGCCGGGCGAAATTTCCGACGAGGTGGCCGCCAACACCTTCCTGCTCGAGGAATTCCTCGTCCGGCGGCGCGCCGACGCACTGCCTCACCTGCCGCTCGGCGCCATCGCCGCACAAGCCCATGTCCACGGACACTGCCACCAGAAATCCTTCGGCGTCTTCGGTGCCACCACCGATGTTCTGGCAAAGATCCCGGGGCTCGAGGTCACGGCAGTCGAGTCCGGCTGCTGCGGCATGGCCGGCGCCTTCGGCTATCAGGCCGAGACCTACGATGTGTCTATGGCGATGGCGGAGATCGCGCTGCTGCCCGCCATCCGCACGGCGCCCGACGGCGCCTTGATCGTCGCGGCCGGAACCTCGTGCCGCCACCAGATCCGCGACGGCACCGGGCGCACCGGCCGCACCGGCCGCACCGTCCTTCATCCGGCGCAGGTGCTCGCCCTGTCGATCGATGCCGCGGCCGCGGAAGCCGGCGAAACGCCATGACCCGCACCGTTCGCTCCCAGGCCATCGCGCGCACGCCGTTGCACCTGCAATTGGTGGAATTGCTGCGCGATCTGATCATCTCGGGCGAGCTCGCCCCCGGTGCCAAAATCCAGGAGACGGTACTGTGCGAGCGGTTTGGCGTGTCGCGCACGCCGTTGCGCGAAGCGCTGAAGGTGCTGGCATCGGAGGAGGTCGTGGTCCTGACCCCCCATCACGGCGCCGCCGTCGCCACCCACTCGATCGACCAATTGCGTGATGCCTTCGATGTGATCGGCGCGCTCGAAGCGCTCGCCGGCGAACTTGCGGTACAGCGGATCAGCAACGCCGAGATTGCCGCGATCGCCAGGCTGCACGAGCGTATGGTCCGCCATTTCGAGGCCGGCAGGCACCGCCCCTATTTTGAGGTCAACCGCCAGATTCACGACGCGATATTCGCCGCGACACGGAACCGCACGCTCCAGGACCAGTACCGCCTGCTCTCGGCCCGGATGATGTCGGCGCGCTATCTCGCTCCCATGTCGCCCGACCGCTGGCGCCAGGCGATCACCGACCACGACAAGATCCTGGCGGCGCTCCAGCACAGGAACGGCACCGCACTGGCAAGGGTGCTGAAGCGCCATCTGGCGCACAAATTCGAAACCGTCCGCGCGTGGCTGGAACGGGAGGCGGGGGCGTGACAGAGTGCGGTTCAGCCCTACCCGCCGCTCGGACAAGCCCTCACGATCAGCGGTGCGAATGTTGATCGCCGGTCAGTCGGTATCTGGCGAGGCCAGGAGGAGACATGGACAAGACCGAACACGGATGGACCGTCATCGACGAGACCGCCAGCGTGTTGGCCAAGGCCTATTATTTTTCGGCCCTGCCGGGAGAGGCGAACAGCCTGGCCGTTGGCCTGGGCGATGGCGGCCTGATGGTCGTCGGACCCGAAATTGACCCCTCCGATGGCGTTGTGTCGGATCTGGCGCCCTACGGCTCCGTCACCGCTCTGGTCGCGCCCAACGGCTTTCATTTCAGGGGATTGAAACCCTGGCAGCAGCGCTTTCCGTCTGCGCGGGTGTTCGCACCGGAAGTCGGACGCGCTCGAATCTCCAAAAAGGTGGACGGCCTGGCGGAACCGGAGTCCATTGGGTCCCTGAGGGACCTTCTGCCGGCGCATGTATCCGTCCTCGACATGCCCAACACCAAGGCCGGCGAATTGATGATTTTCATCCAGACGGATTCAGGGCGGGTGTTCTACGGCTCGCACCTGATCACCAACCTCGAAAAAGCCCCCAATCCGATCGTCAAACTGCTGTGGCGGATCAGCCGCAGCGGTCCCGGTTTCAGCGTCAACCGGCTCGCCGCCATGGCGAGCTTCAACGACAGGAAGGCGGTCAGGGCTTACGTTCTCGACCAGCTGAGAGAGCGGCCGCCGGCGGTTTTCGTGCCGCCGCACGGCGACCTTGTCGAAGGGGCGGATGTTGCCGATCGACTGACGCGTCTGGTCGAGGGATGGTAGTGCCGTCCGGGTCGGCCACTCTTATGCGCACCGACCAGAAAGTCCCGACACTTCCAGCATCGATGCGCCCTTGCGGCCACGGGCACCGCGTCGGACGGTGGCGGTCACCCGCCGAGCCAAGCGGCGTTGCTGCAACGGACGGAAGCCCATGAGGCTGCTTGAAATCATCGCACTGCTGCTCACCCTGTCGGCAGTGTTCGGGTTCCTGAATCACAGGTATCTGCGTCTGCCCCACACGATCGGCCTGGTGTTGATCGCGCTTGCCGCCTCGCTGACCCTGATTGCGCTCGACGGCGTGGTCGAGGGGTTTGCGCTCGATGACGCGCTACGGGGTGTCCTCCGGGAAATCGACTTCCACGCCGTGGTCATGGAGGGCATGCTCGGCATCCTGCTGTTCGCCGGAGCCTTGCACGTCGATCTTTCCGAACTTGCCCGGCGCAAATGGGCGATCACCACCCTGGCCAGCGCCGGCGTCCTCATTTCCACAGTCCTGATTGCCCTCGCCGTCTGGGCTCTAAGCGCGGCCCTCGGCGCGCCGCTGCCTTTTGCCTGGGCACTGGTGTTCGGCGCCCTGATCAGCCCGACCGACCCCATCGCCGTGCTCAGCATCCTCAAGACTGTCAGGGTACCGCGCCCGCTGGAAGCCAAGATCGCTGGTGAATCCCTGTTCAACGACGGCATCGGCGTCGTCGTCTTCACCATATTGCTGGCGCTGGCGGTCGGCGGCGAAGAGTTCGGCGCGCTCGACGTGGTTCGGCTGTTCGTGACCGAGGCGGTCGGCGGCGCAGTCCTGGGCATCGCCGCCGGCTATCTCGCCTACGCCGCCATGCGCCGCATCGACGAGCACAATATGGAAGTTCTGATCACCCTGGCGCTGGTCACCGCGAGCTATGGTCTGGCGTTGCGCCTTCACATCAGCGGGCCGATCGCGGTAGTCGTCGCCGGCCTGTTCATCGGCAATCATGGTGCCCGCTTCGGCATGAGCGAAAACACCCGCCGTCATGTTTTCCAGTTCTGGGACCTGGCCGACGAAATTTTCAATTCGCTGCTGTTCCTGCTGATCGGCCTCGAAGTGCTGGTGGTCGGCATCTATCTCGACCATCTGGCGCTGGCCCTCGCCGCCATCCCACTGGTGCTCGCGGCGCGGTGGATCTCGGTCGCGGTACCGATCGGCCTGTTGTCGCTACGGGCGCAGTTCTCCCGCGGCGCGATCACGCTGCTGACCTGGGGAGGTTTGCGCGGCGGTATCTCGGTGGCGCTGGCCCTGTCGCTGCCCGAGATCGCGTTCAAACCGGTGATCCTGGCGATGACCTACACCGTGGTGGTGTTCTCCATCATCGTCCAGGGTCTGACCATGAAGCCGCTGGCAGGTCGCATGGTGCGCGACGATCTGGTCGACCCGGGCACCTGAGCGGCCGAGCCGCAGCCGTGATCAGGATGACGCCGGATCAGCGAAAGACGTAAATCGGGCTCGACCAGGCGCGATGCCCGTCGATGCCGAAAGTGCCGGCCGTGTAGGTCAGCGTGAAGGATTGATGGCTGCCCGCCTCGAACGCGCCGGCGGGAGTGATCTCGGCCGCGCCCATCCGCTCCGATTGGTCCAGATATGTGTGTGCTATTGGTCCAGTCTCCCGCTGTTGGGATTGGCGAAATTCGGGCTCCCGGCCGAGCGTCGGGCATTGTGATCGCCGCCGATCATCGGATCAGTTCATGACCCGCGCATGTGCCCGCCGCAAGCGCCGCGGCATGGCGATTCCCCGTAGCCCGCAACGGGTGAACCTTTCAGCCGCTTCCGATCCGGTGGCATCCACTACAGACAAAGGTGCTTCCGGGCGCTAGACCCACCGGACGTTCAGGAACCCAAGCGACCAACGATTCTTGTTCCCCGATCTACAACAGTTTGCAGCGATATTGCCGGTTCTGCCGGTGGCCGTGCTCGTCGGCGCGGCCATCGGTCTGACCGGAATCGGGGGCGTGCTGATGGTGCCGCTGCTGGTCTACGCGGTCGGTTTCGACGTGCGCGACGCGGTCCCGGCTTCGCTCGCCGCCTTCGTCTTCACCGGGATCGTCGGATCGTGGGTCCAGTCGCGGGAAATCGGCGGCGCCACGCGCGCTCATCGTGTGCTGATGGTCCTGGCCGGGTTGGGAGCGATCGCCGGCGTGTGGCTGGTCGAGCGCTCGAATTCAGCCTGGCCGCTGACCATCCTGGCCATCTTCACGATCCTGTCCGGCCTGGCCGGAGTGTGGATGAAGCCGACACTGACCACCCAACGTTCGCTCAACACCGGCGCCGCCGCCATCCTCGGCGCCCCGGTCGGACTGTTCTCGGCTCTGACCGGAACCGGTGGGCCGGTGGTGCTGGTGCCGATCCTGATGATCATGCGCTTGCCGGCCCATTTCATCGTCACCCTGGCGCAGTTCGTTCAAATCCCGATCGGCGTGATGGCGACATTGACGGCGATTGTGCTGGGACGAGGTTCGGTTGTGCTGGCGCTGGTGCTCGGCCCGGCGCTGGCGGTCGGCGCGCTGGCCGGCTCATGGCTTCACGCTCGCGTGCCGGCGGCCGGCCTGCACAGGCTGCTGTCGATCCTGCTGATCCTGTTCGGCGTGGCGACGCTGCTGCCCAGTTTTTGACCCTGGTCCGCTCCGCCGTTGCTCGGTTTGACGGTCGGGCCATTCTGAATCGCCGTGGGATGATTCGCCGGATCGTCGGGCCAAGCCCGTGTGCTTGCGACAACCGCTCAGTGCGGTCGCCGATCAAGCGATATCAACCACCACGATCTCCGGCGGCACGCCGAAGCGAACCGGCATGATGGCGCAACCAAGGCCGCCGGAAACAATCAGGCTGCGCGGCCCCGATTGCCGCCGCCCGGCGTTATCGACCTGGCGCTCGACGATGTGGCCATAGGCATATCGATTGCCGTATCTGGAGGGCACCACTGGTGAATAGCGCAGCACCCGCACCTGGCCGCCATGGGTATGACCGGCCAGAGTCAGTGCGACCCGATCAGGAACCTGAGTAAAAATATCGGGCTCATGCACCATGAGGATGACCGGCGAGGCGTCGCTCACCCCGGCGAGGGTGTGGGGCAGGTCGTCGACCCCTTGCCAACCGGTGCGCCCCCACGGTTTTCCCGGCAGCAGCGCCAACTGATCGCCGAGCCCGGCCAACCAGAACTGCCGCCCGTCTTTGTGCAACCGCAGGACATCGTTCTCGTAGACCCTGATGCCGACTTTCTCGAGTACGATGCGACCGTAGATGGGCCCATGGCCGTTTCGCTGGGCGGTCCGGTCGTCCCACCAATCATGGTTGCCCAAGACCGCGTGAACGCCCAACGGCGCGGAGAGGCCGGCGAGCGCGTCAGACCATTCCGTCGAGTGAACCGGCGCAAGCACGAACCGGTGCCCAGCCGCGAGATCTCCCAACAGGACGACCAGGTCGGGTCTCAGCGCGTTGGTCCGCCCAACAATGTAACGGATGCGATCAGCCGACATCCAAGGCTTGCACGCATGGATATCGGCGAGCGCCGCGATCCTGAGTTTGAGACCTGAAGGCCAATCGGATGGAGTTATCCGATAGTGCTGCACCCGCAACTTCATTGGCTCGAGGCCAAATGCATAGCTGCCCGTCGCCAAACCGCAGAGAAATGTAGCGCCAACGCCCTGCAGGAAACGACGTCGTGTCATCATCGATCGCAACTCCGGCGCGAACAAGACCGGGGATCATCACCACAAGGTGGGCAATATTGTGGATGGCCCGCAGATGACGCGGCGCGGTTGCGCGCTGATCGGACGTTGCAGTCGGGGACGATAGCACCCCTCACGTGATAACCTCACGGGTCTCACGCTCGGAAGGGCAAGAGCATGAACAACGTTACGGCCTTGCCGAAGATGGTCGTCCTATCAGCTGTTTTGGGGCTCTGGCAGCTTCCGGCGTCGGCGGGGCCCCCGGTGGAGGGCACGACGCCGTGCCAATATGTACGTGCAACCGGAGCGCTCGGACAATCGGGCGAGTGCTCGATAGCGTGGGGCGGTGGCGTCGAGTCCCTCATGCCATTCCCTGCATATCGGGTGATCCTGAACCTTCCCGATGGCAAGTCCAGCGTCGTCCTCTACCAGAAAGGGGACGGTGAGCGTCTGCTCCCCGTTGGTACAGCGAATGACATCACGGCCACTTTTATGGAATCGGCTGGCAGAGCCGTCGTTCTGACTGAGGAGGGAGAGGTCTTTGTCTTCAACGCAGAAAGCGGAGAACGTCCCCCACCATCCCGAGCCACTACAAAAATAATGACACCCGATATGGCAATCAAAGCCGCCAGAGGAGCGTTTGATGCACACGGCCGATGCCGATACCGACCCTTCTACATTGAAGACGAAGACGCTGGTGACAAGGCGTGCCGTGTTACTTGGAGACACGAACTGCAGGATTCGACCCGGCCTGATAATGTCGCGTGGCTGGTTCGCCTCTACTGCGATTCTGGCGCATACAACTTCACGTACCGATGGCACAAGGTGGGGCCGGAAGGGTTTGTCCGGCAGATTTCCTTCGCTCGCCCGAGCTTTAGAGTCCTCTACAAAGACGAGAACAACCCGGAAAGTGATGTCGAAGAAATATCAGTTGTCGGATGGGACGCAGGATTGGAACTGGTGAATTCCGAATATGATCCGTCGACGCGGCGGATTTCCGCAACCACGTTTTGGCGGGGCGTTGGCGATGCCACCACTCACGGTGTGTGGAGGTTCGCCGAAGGGACGTTGGTGCTTTCACGCTTCGAAGTTGACGCCAGCTACAACCGTGAGATTGATCCACTGGTCATCTATGAGGCGAATTAGCCGCGCACAAAGCGGCACCGGAACAAGCTGAGCAGCCACTAAACGGCAAATCCCGGAAAACAGCCGTTTTCTGTGATTGGCAGATTTGTGGGTGGTTCTACCGTCTTTCGAAATAATCAATTACTACAAACAGTTATATCATCCCTGGCGGAGAGGGTGGGATTCGAACCCACGGAACGCTTGCGCGCTCAACGGTTTTCGAGACCGCCCCGTTCGACCACTCCGGCACCTCTCCTTGGTACGGGGTCGTCTGGTTGGGCGCGCAACATACACCAGCACTGCCAGCCCGCAAGCGCGCAGATTCAGTCACTATTTTGCCGACCCGGTGGCCGGCGATCACCCCGTCACGGCCGGTGTGAAAGCCGTCAGCCAGCGCTCAACCGGTGGCGACGAAATCGAGCCGCCAACACTCCCCGCCCCACCCTGCTTGACAGCGAAAGGGCCATGCCTATAGTGCGCCGCGAGACAGGCGCGGGCTCGATTTCCGCGCCGCTTTTTCGTTCGCATCGCACCGTCACGGGCCGGCTTCAGGGCCGCCCGCCGGGCTGGACCGGAACACCATGTTCGCAGTCATCAAAACCGGCGGCAAGCAGTACAAGGTCGCCGCCACCGATCTGATCGAGATCGAGAAATTGTCCGGCACCGCCGGCGACGCGATCGCCTTCGGCGACGTGCTGATGGTCGGCGACGACGAGGGTATCGACATCGGCAGCCCGGTGGTGGCCGGCGCCACCGTTGCCGGCGAGATCGTCAGTCACGGCCGCGACCGGCGGATCATCGTGTTCAAAAAGCGCCGGCGGAAGAATTCCCAGCGCACCCGCGGGCACAGGCAGGACCACACATTGGTCAGGATCACCGAGATCCTGACCGGCGGCGCCAAGCCGAGCAAGGCCAAGACCGCCGCCAAGGCCAAAGCCAAGCCCGCCGCCGCTGCCAAGGCCGCTGCCAAGCCAGCGCCCAAGCCAGACGCCGAGAAGGCGCCCAAAAAGGCGACCGAGACCAAACCAGCGGCCAAAAAGGCGACCGCGAAGGCGGCTGCTGCGGACGATCTGAAGAAGATCTCCGGGCTCGGACCGGTGTTGGCGAAGACGCTCAACGGCCTCGGCATCACCACCTACGCCGAAATCGCCGGATGGAGCGACGACGATGTCGCCCGCATCGACGACGAGCTCAATTTCAAGGGCCGGATCGTACGCGACGGTTGGGTCAATCAGGCCAAAAAACTCCTGGCCGACGAGGACTGAGGGGAACCGGTCATGGCACACAAGAAAGCCGGCGGATCGTCGCGCAACGGTCGCGACTCGGCCGGACGCCGCCTCGGGGTCAAGAAGTTTGGTGGCCAGGCGGTGATCGCCGGCAACATCATCATCCGCCAGCGCGGCACCAAATGGCGGCCGGGTGACGGTGTCGGGCTTGGCAAGGATCACACGATCTTCGCCCTCGTCGACGGTAAGGTCGAATACCGCACCAAAGCCAACGGCCGCACCTTCGTGTCGGTCAACCCGATGGTGGCTGCCCAATAGCG
The DNA here is from genome assembly GCA_963663975.2 of uncultured Bauldia sp. Classification (GTDB taxonomy): domain Bacteria; phylum Pseudomonadota; class Alphaproteobacteria; order Rhizobiales; family Kaistiaceae; genus JANQRX01. The sequence continues at coordinate 1,513,214 of CAXXRA010000015.1, forward strand.
CCGGCAAGATTTTTTTCGCCGGCGTCTCATCGACCCGGCGAACAACGAACGCAAAAGGGGAGATGGCGTCCCATCTCCCCTTTTTTTTGCGTTTCAGACGGACGAAACCCCCCATGCCAATCGAGCCGGAAGACGACGGTGACGACCACGCCACCTCGCTTGTACTGACCACCGCACGCCTGGTGCTGCGCAGCGAAGGCGCCGGCGACCGGCGGGCGATCGAGGCGCTTGCCGCCGATCCGCGGCTCGTCGACGAGGTGCTGCCGCCACGCCCGGGAGAGGCTGTCGACGGCGCCAATTTCGTCGTCATTGCCGCCGAGAGCGGCGAGGTGATCGGCCAGGTCGGATATCGCGGCCTCGCCCAGACCCCGGCCCCGGTGGAGCTGCTGCTGTGGCTGCGGCCCGAGGATCGCGGCAAGGGGCTCGGCACCGAGGCCGCCCATGCGCTGATCGACCACGCCTTCGCCGACGAGCGCGTCGGTGTTCTGTGGTGCGCCGTCAGGGTCACCAATGACGGCGCGCGGCGGGTGCTGGAGAAGTCGGGGTTTCAGTTTCGTGGCAGCGGCATGTTGCGCCCGCCATCGTCGGGCGGCGCCTTCGCCGTCGAGCGATTCGTCCTCGATCGCCGCAACTGGGCCAGCCTGAAGGCCTGGGGCGCAGAGGATGGTTCTCCTGCGCCCGATGCCGCTCGAGGGTAACGGTCGGCGGCTGAGAAGCCGCCGTGCGGCTGTTCGCCCCCGTCTCGGTGATCATCTATCTGCCCCTGATGGTGCTGGTTGTGATCATCGACAAGCCGGTGCTCGGCTCCTGTGGTGATCGTCACCGGGTTGGGGCTTCTGGCAACCGCCTGGGCGTCGGTCAAACTTTGCGACTCGGTAATTGGTTGAAGCGACGAACGCTTCGAGGCAGAAAGACGAAGCACTGCCAGGGAATCTTCGGGAGAAATCGACGTGAAAACTGACGCCCTTCTCGTCGGCTTGGCGCGTGCTCTTACCAAGCTGATGGCCAGTTTGGTCCAACAGGATGCCCTCGACAGAGAGATAACGATCAGCGATTTCGAAAACTATCTTGATCACCTTGATGACGACGTACACGACAGGGCCACCCGTATGTGGATTGGACACATGATCGGAGTTCTGGAGGCTGATCCCACGCGGCCACCTCCCGCTCCGGTGCTGAGACTGGTGCGATCCGACGATCCCGAGACCGATAGCTAGCCTGATACAAAGCTCCGGCCTGACCGCGATAGGCATCGGCAATCTGATGCGGGACAGCTGCACCGAGATGAACTACAACTCACCCCGATTTTGCTGACGGCGGCCTGGTGCGTGCGTCAAACAGCTCATCATGACACGCGAATGAACGAATGAAATTTCTCGACCAGGCCAAAATCCACATCCGATCCGGCGATGGCGGCAATGGCTGCGTGTCCTTCCGGCGCGAGAAATATATCGAGTTCGGCGGTCCCGACGGCGGCAATGGCGGACGCGGCGGCCATGTCTGGGCCGAAGCGGTGGACAACCTCAATACCCTGATCGACTACCGCTACCGCCAGCACTCCAAGGCGGCTCGCGGTCAGGACGGTTCCGGCCGCGATCGCGCCGGAGCCATGGGCGGCGACATCGTGCTCAAGGTTCCGGTCGGCACCGAAATCCTGGAAGACGACAACCAGACGGTCATCGCCGATCTCGATCATCCGGGCAAAAAGGTTCGGCTGGCCGGCGGCGGCAATGGCGGTTTCGGCAACGCCCACTTCAAATCGTCGACAAACCGCACCCCACGGCGCGCCAATCCGGGTTTGCCCGGTGTCGAATATGCGATCTGGCTGCGCATGAAGCTGATCGCCGATGCCGGGCTGATCGGTGAGCCCAATGCGGGAAAATCGACCTTTCTGGCCACCGTCTCCGCCGCACGGCCAAAGATCGCCGATTATCCCTTCACCACGCTCCATCCCAATCTCGGTGTCGCGCACGTCGACGGGACCGAGTTCGTCATCGCCGACATACCGGGCCTGATCGCCGGAGCCCATGAGGGCGCCGGCCTCGGCGATCGGTTTCTCGGACATATCGAGCGATGCCGCATCCTCCTTCACCTCGTCGACGGCACCGCGGAGGATCCCGGCTCGGCCTATGCCGTCGTCAGACAGGAGCTTGCCGCCTACGACCACGGTCTGGCCGACAAGTCCGAAATCGTTGCGATTACCAAATCCGACGCGCTCGACGACGCCCAGCGGGCGGCCTGCCGTGCCACGCTTGAGCGGGAGACCGGTGCAAAGGACGTTGTGTTCCTGTCGTCGGTGTCCGGCGAGGGCGTCAAGCCGACCCTGCGTGAGCTTCGACGTGCCATCGACGCCGGCAGGCCAGCGATCGCCGCAGCCGCCGATTCGACCGGCGCGGCCGGCTGGCAACCGTAGCGCACCGGCTTGCCGCCGTAGTAAACCCTCACCTGCGATGTCAGAAGATCCACCCATTGAGCCTCTCGCCGGCACCCTCGGGCCCTTTGGCCGCATCGTCGTCAAGATCGGCTCGTCACTGCTTGTGGAGCGCGATGACGGCTCGCTGCGCTCGCACTGGCTCGACAGTTTCTGCGACGACGTCGCTGGTCTAAAAGCACGCGGCTGCGAGGTGATGGTGGTGTCGTCCGGGGCAATTGCCCTGGGGCGCCGCGTTCTCGGCCTGGGCCGGGGCGCGCTTCGCCTGGAGGAGAGCCAGGCCGCCGCCGCCGTCGGCCAGATTGCGCTCGCCCGCGCCTACAGCCATGCCCTCGACCGGGTCGGCCTGACCACCGGTCAGATGCTCCTCACCCTCGGCGATACCGAGGGACGGCGGCGTTACCTCAACGCCCGCTCGACCATCGCAACTCTGTTGAAACTCGGTGCCGTGCCGGTCATCAACGAGAATGATTCGGTCGCGACCAACGAGATTCGCTATGGCGACAATGACCGGCTGGCGGCGCGGGTTTCGACGATGTCGAGCGCCGATCTCCTGATCCTGCTGTCCGACGTCGACGGCCTTTACAGCGCACCACCGGACACCAACCCCGATGCCCGGTTGATCGACCGGGTTGAGCGGATCACGCCGGAGATCGAGGCGGTCGCCGGCGACACCGGATCGGACCTGTCGAGCGGCGGCATGCGCACCAAGATCGAAGCCGGCAAGATCGCCACCGCCGGCGGTACCGCCATGGTGATCGCCGGCGGGCGCGAAGCCCATCCGGTCCGGCGCATCGCCGAAGGCGGAACCGCTACCTGGTTTACCCCGTCGGCCAATCCCGTCACCGCCCGCAAGCGGTGGATTTCGGGTCACCTGGAAACCAGGGGCACGGTGGTGGTCGATGCCGGCGCGGTCAAGGCCCTGCGCGCCGGAAAGAGCCTGCTGCCGGCCGGTGTCCGTCGCGTCGAGGGCGCCTTCCAGCGCGGCGACGCGGTCGATATTGCAGATATCGACGGCAAGGCGATCGGGCGCGGACTTGTCGCTTATGACGCCGCCGACGCGGCCCGCATTGCCGGCCGCAACAGCCGCGAGATCGGTTCCATTCTGGGCTTCACCGGCCGCGCCGAAATCATCCACCGCGACGACATGGTGCTGAGCGGCGAGTGATCAGCGTTCCGGTATGTCCGGCACGTCATCGGGCGCCAGGTACCGTTCGCGAAAGAAGATGAACAGACCGGATCCGATGATCAGGGCCGCGCCGGCCAGCGTCGCCACGCTGGGAACGTCGCCGAAGACGAACAAGCCGAGAACCACCGCCCACACGATCAGCGTGTAGTGGTAGGGGGCGACGATGGACGCCGGCGCCAGCTTCAACGAGCGATTGATGCAGACATGGGCGCCGAGCGCCATGGCTCCCATCACCATGATCAGCAGCACGTCCAACGTCGCAAACGGCGACCAGCCGAACGGGGCGGTGACCGCGCCGAAGATCAGCACGCCGAGAAACTGGAACGTCACCAGCACCACGTCCGGTGTCGCCCGCAAATGGCGGGTGATGATGATCAGCACTGCAAAAATCAGGCTACCGATCAGCGCGATCGCCGCCGGCAGGGTGGCCACGCCTGCCGATGGCCCCAGTGCCAGCACCACGCCGAGGAAGCCGACCGCGATTGCCAGCCAGCGGCGCCAACCCACCCGTTCGCCGAGAAAGACGACCGCCATGATCGTCACGAAAATCGGCGAGGCCAGGTAGAAGGTGGTCACGTCGGCCAGCGGCAGAAACGACACCGCCCAGAAAAAGAAGGCGGTTTCGAGCGTTGCCAGCACGACCCGGACCAATTGCAGGCCCGGCTGGGGTAGGTTGGTGAACACGCCCAGCCCGGTGCGCCAGATGATCGGCGCGATAATCGCCAGCCCGGCCAGGCTTCTGACCAGCAGCATCTGGCCGAGCACATAGGTGGTAAGCACCCATTTGCCCATCGCGTCGTTGACCGCAAACAGCATGACGCCGAGCACGGTCAGGCCGATGCCGGCGGCGATCAGGCCGCGCGGGGAACCGCGTGTCAGGTTGAGCGATGCCACTTTCATGGCTGCCGAAGTGACAGCCAAGGATGGGTTCCGGCAAGCGAAAACGACATGTTGTTCACCGCGTCCGCGTTGATAGACCACCCGACGTGTGCCAAAACCGGCGTGACAAGCGTCAGGCGCCTTCATTCAAGTGGATATCGCCATGAGTATCGCAGAAACCGCGGCCACCGGCCGGGGCGGATCCGACGATCGGACAACCGATATCGCCGTCGCCATGGCCGAGATCGGGCGTGCCGCGCGGCGGTCGGCAAGAGCGCTGTCACTGGCCACGACCGCCACCAAGAACGCTGCGCTGCAAGGTGCGGCCGCCGCCATCCGCCGCGACCCTCCAGTGATCTTGGCGGCCAACGCCCTGGATGTCGCCGAGATGACCGAAAAGGGCAGCGGCAAAGCCTTCATCGACCGGCTGACGCTGACGCCGGAACGGGTCGAGGCGATGGCCGCCGCTGTGGAAGATATCGCCGCACTCGCCGATCCGGTCGGATCGGTGATCGCATCCTGGGATCGGCCGAACGGGCTGAAGATCGAGCGCGTGCGCACACCGCTCGGCGTGGTCGGGATCATCTATGAGAGCCGCCCCAACGTCACCGCCGACGCCGGCGCCTTGTGCCTGAAGGCGGGCAATGCGGCGATCCTGCGTGGCGGTTCGGACTCGTTCCGCTCGTCCGGGGCCATCCATGGCTGCCTGGTCGAGGGACTGACCTCGGCCGGACTGCCGGCCGACGCCATTCAGATCGCGCCGACTCGCGACCGGGCCGCGGTCGGCGCCATGCTTTCCGGCCTCGACGGCGCCATCGACGTGATCGTTCCGCGCGGCGGCCGGAGCCTGGTGGAACGCGTCCAGAACGAAGCGCGCGTCCCCGTTTTCGCCCATCTCGAGGGGATCTGCCACGTCTATGTCCACCGCGAGGCGAATCGCGACATGGCAGTGTCGATCGCCCTCAACGCAAAGATGCGCCGGGTTGGCATTTGCGGAGCGGCCGAAACGCTGCTGATCGATCGCGACATCGCGGCCAGCTACCTACCGTCAATCGCCGCGGCATTGCGCGAAGCCGGTTGCGAAATCCGTGGCGATGCGGCGGTTCGAGAGATCATCGACGGGATCGTCCCGGCGGTCGAAGCCGACTGGATCACCGAATATCTCGATGTGACGATCGCGGTCGCGGTGGTCGACGATCTCGCCGCGGCGATCGACCATATCGAACGCTATGGCTCCCACCACACCGACGCCATCGTCACCGGCGACCCGAAGGCCGCCGACCGTTTCATGGCCGAAGTCGACAGCGCCATCGTCCTGCACAACGCCTCAACCCAATACGCCGACGGCGGCGAATTCGGAATGGGGGCCGAAATCGGCATCGCCACCGGCCGCATGCACGCTCGTGGCCCGGTCGGCATCGAACAGCTGACCAGTTTCAAATATCGCGTGCACGGGACCGGCCAGGTACGTCCTTGAAGCGATCCGCCTCGTTGCCAACTGCCGCTGACCCCACCGCCTGCCGCCTGCCGCCGATGTCTCGCGGCATGCGCGTCGGACTGTTCGGCGGCTCGTTCGACCCCCCTCATGACGGGCACCTCGAGGTCAGCGCCGTGGCGCTGCGGCGGCTCCGCCTCCATCAGGTGTGGTGGATGGTCTCGCCCCGAAACCCGCTCAAACCGCATGCCCCGTCGAACGATCTGGCGCGGCGCGTGGCGGCGGCGCGGGCGCTGATCAGCGACCCCCGCATCCAGGTGACGTGCATCGAGGAGGCGCTTGGCACGCGCACAACCGCCGCTGCGTTGGATCGCCTTCTGCCGCGCCTGGCCGGCATCCGACCGGTGTGGATGATGGGTGCCGACAATCTCCGGAACTTTCACCTCTGGAGCGACTGGAGATCGATCGCCGCGCGTATCCCGATCGCGGTGTTCAACCGGCCGTCGACGGCCTTGGCAGCGATGTCCTCGCCCGCCGCCAACAGGTTTGGCCGGGCGCGGGTGCGACCGAGGGAGGCCGGGAATCTGGCCGTGAAACCACCGCCGGCCTGGATCTTCCTGCCCTCCCCGCACATACCGGTCTCCTCGACCGACTTGCGCGCTGCCCGTGGGTTGAAACCCACCACATCTTGAAAGTGCCATGGTTGAACGCCTATTCTAGGTCTCGGCCGGGCTCGACCGGCGAGATCGAGAAGAGGGATCAGACACTGACAACCGCACTTCGTCAGGGAGAGGCTGGAACGCCCCGCCCGGTCGTCGCAGATCGCATCGTGTCGCCTGCGGACGCCCACAGAGTGGTCCTCAAGAGCCTCGAAGGCTCCAAATCCGAGGACATTGTTTCAATCGACATCGCCGGAAAAACGCCGCTTGGCGACTACATGATCGTCGCGTCGGGACGATCTCACCGGCACGTCAACGCGATTACGGAGCAGCTGATCGCCGACCTCAAACAGGCCGGCGGACGCGGCATCCGGGTCGAAGGACAGCGCAATTGCGACTGGGTCCTGATCGACACCGGCGACGTCATCGTGCACGTGTTCCGGCCGGAAGTACGCAGCTTCTACGGCATCGAGAAGATGTGGCAGGCCGGTCATCCGGCCGGGCCGACCGCGGCCTGAGCCCAATCGACGCCAGCGGCCCGGGGCGCCGGAATCGGTGAACATCACCATCGCCGCGATCGGTCGCCTGAAGGCCGGTCCCGAACGGACGCTGACGGAGCGTTATTTCGACCGCGTCCGGAGCGCCGGGCGCAAGCAGGGCCTGTCGCTGTCGCTGCGTGAGTTTGCCGAGGGACGGGACCAGGACGTCAATCAGCGCCGCGACCGGGAAGCCGCGGCGATCCTCAACGCCACGCCGCGTGGCGCGCGTCTGGTGGCGCTTGACGAGGCCGGGCGAAATCTCACCAGCCGCGACTTCGCTGAGGCCTTGCGCGACTGGCGGGACAGCGGGACGGCCGATCTGGTGGTGGCGATCGGCGGACCCGATGGCCACGGCAAGGCCGTTCTCGACGCGGCCGCCGATCGCCTCGCCTTCGGCGCGATGACCTGGCCCCATCAACTCGCACGGCCGATGCTCGCCGAGCAACTTTATCGCGCCGTCACCATATTGGCGGGCCACCCCTATCACCGCTCGTAAAGACAAATGCGGGCCCGCCGGGCCGGCTGATAGACCGCCGGCACCTGACGCCCTACTATCATCCGACATGACAGGGGAACCGGCCTTTTGAGGAATCGCCACGGCATTCTCGTTTGCCTGTCGATCCTGGCTGCGATCAGCCATGGCGGCTTGGCCAGCGCGCAGGGCGGTGCAAATTCCATCGTCGACGCCCGTCAGGGCGAGCTGGACATTCTCACCCGCGACATCGAGTTGACCGAGACCCGCAAGGCCGAACTTCGGCACGAGATCGCGAGCCTCGAGACCGATCGGGCAACCCTCAACCAATCGCTGATCGACGGCAGCCGCGAGGTTCAGCGGCTGGAGGGCGCGATCGATGTTTCGGAAAGACGACTACGCTCGCTGCTGTCGGACGAGGACCGGCTACGAGCCTCATTGCTTGAGCGGCAACTGGTTTTGACCGAAGTCCTGGCCGCCTTGCAGCGACTGGGCTACCGGGCGCCGCCGGTCCTGGTGGTGCGGCCGGAAGACGCGCTGGCATCGGTGCGCAGCGCCATCCTTCTGGGCGCCGTGATTCCGGGCCTGAGAGAGCGCGCCGATGAACTGGCGGTCGACCTCTCGCGCCTGGTTGCACTGCGGCAGGCACAGGAGCGTGAGCGCGACCGCCTGCGTGCCGACGCCCTGGCCCTGATCGAGGGGCGCACCCGCATCGCGCTGCTCCTGGAGCAAAAGCGGTTTCAACGGACGGCCTCGCTTGAAGCGCTTCAGATCGAGGAAAGGCGGGCTCAGACGCTGGCCAGCCAGGTCACCGACCTTCGCGAGCTGATCCGCCGGATCGAAACCGAAAACGCAACCGCCGCAGCCGCCTCTGCCGCCGCCGACCGCGCGGGTCGGATCGCCCGAAGCCAAAGCGGAGGCCGCCCCGCCCGTTCGCTGGGTTCGGTCGACCGGCTCACCCCATCGGTCGCTTTCGGCGACGCCAAGGGATTGCTGCCGCTGCCGGCAAATGGACGGCAAATCACCACATTTGGTAGCGACGATGGCCTCGGTGGGGTGGCCCAGGGGGTGTCTTTGGAGACGCGGCCTGGCGCCCAGATATCGTCTCCCACCGATGGCTGGGTCGTTTATGCCGGCCCGTTTCGAAGCTACGGCCGGCTCTTGATCGTCAACGCCGGCGACGACTACCATGTCCTGCTGGCCGGGATGGCGAGGATCGATGTTCAGCTTGGCCAATTCGTTCTGGCCGGGGAACCGGTCGGCGAAATGGCCATCCAGCGACTGGCAAGCTTGGGGGCTTCGGGTATAGGCGCAGGGCAGCCGGTGCTCTATATCGAGTTTCGAAGGGATGGGGTTTCGATCGACCCGACCCCCTGGTGGGCCGGGTCCAGCACCGAAAAGGTTGGCGGATGATTCGTAAAGCTTCCTTTGTTTTCGCCGGGATCGTGATCGGCGCGATTGTCACGATCGGATTGACACAACCGCGGCCGAACAACGGCGGTGCCAATGCAGCATCTGCCGACACCTACCGCGAACTCAATCTGTTCGGCGACATATTCGAGAGGGTGCGCGCCGACTACGTCGAAGTCCCGGACGAAGGCGACATGATCGAGGCGGCGATCAACGGCATGTTGTCCAGCCTTGATCCCCATTCGAGTTATCTGAGCCCGGAAAGCTTCCAGGACATGCAGGTCGAGACCAGCGGCAAGTTCGGCGGCCTCGGCATCGAAGTGACCATGGAAGATGGCGTGATCAAGGTTGTCTCGCCGATCGACGACACGCCGGCGGCTCGCGCCGGCATCCTTGCCGGCGACCAGATCATCGCCCTGGACGGCGAAGCCGTACAGGGGCTGAATTTGAACGAGGCGGTCGATCTCATGCGTGGCCTGATCGACACCCCGATCGTCCTCACGGTGCTGCGCGAGGGCGTCCAGGATCCGTTCGAGGTGGAAATCGTTCGCGCCGAGATCACCATCCAGGCGGTCCGTTCCCGGGTGGAGGACAACATCGGTTATTTGCGGATCTCCCGGTTCAGCGAGCAGACCTTCGAAGGCCTGAAGGACGCGGTGCAGGAATTGACCGTATCGATCGGCAAGGAGAACCTCCGTGGTTTCGTGGTTGATTTGCGCAACAATCCCGGCGGCCTGCTCGACCAGGCCATCGCGGTTTCGGATGCGTTTTTGAACCGCGGCGAGATCGTCTCAACGCGCGGTCGCCACGCCAATGAGACGCAACGCTTCAACGCCCGCTCCGGGGACCTGACCGATGGCAAGCCGATCGTCATTCTGATCAACGGTGGATCGGCGTCGGCGTCTGAAATCGTCGCCGGAGCTCTGCAGGACCACGGCCGTGCCACGATCGTCGGCACGCGATCGTTCGGCAAGGGCTCGGTCCAGACCATCATTCCGCTCGGCGCCAACGGCGCGCTGCGGCTGACGACGGCGAAATACTTCACCCCGTCCGGAGTCTCGATCCAGGCCAAGGGCATTGATCCCGATATTCGGGTCACACAGGAACTGCCCGAGGACCTCGTTGGGCGGCCGACCGTCCAGCCTCGCGGTGAAGCGAGCCTGCGCGGGCATCTGACCGGCGAAGATGGTGAGGAAGAGGAGGAGAGCGGCTCGCTCGCCTATGTTCCGCCTGATCCCGAGGATGACGATCAACTCGGTTACGCCCTCGATCTGCTGCGCGGCCTTCAGGTGAACTCGGCCTTCCCGCTGGACCCGAATCGCGGCATACCGAACTAGAGCCCTTTCAACCAACTCGGAGCCATTCTGACGAAGCGAATTTGTGGCAAGATCAAGTCAAGGTTCGATGAGCGTATCTGGATACGGTCGAGGGCCTTGGCGCAGAAATTGGCGCGAAATCGCCCGTCCCTTCGGGTTTCCGATTGGCGGGCGCCCAACGCCAAACCAATCTAGAACGATGCGGGGGCATCGCCCGTCGATCGTTTTGACGCCTGATCGTCTCGCCAATCGCGAAACAGAATTGACTCCGAGTTGGTTGAAAGGGCTCTAGACGGTCGGCGAGGCGATATCAGCGCACCGCCTGCCGGCGCGGTCCGATGCGGTGGCGGGCGAATGGCGGCAGATGACGACCTGACGAGGCCTCTGGGACTGACCGAGCCGCGCAAGCGGGTTGGTCGCGTGGCGCTGGCCGGTCTGGCCGGCGCCGGGGCTCTGGCGATCACCGCCGCAGTCGGATTCGTGTGGCTTGGAAGTCCCGGCGCCGGGCCCACCGCAAGTGCTCCGATCGTCGATGCGGTGACAGTTGACGCCACCGAACTCACCGGATCGACCGTGCCGGATTCTCTGGCGCTTCGCGACACGCCGGGACTGGTCGAGATCACGCCCGACGGCGCCCTTCTCGACCTCGGCGAGGTCATCATCCATAACCCCTCCGATGGCAGCAACCTTCGCCTGGCGGCGCTGCCGGAGATCGACCTGCTCGAAGATGGCCGATATGGCCCGCTACCGCGTATTTCGCCCGGCGGGCGTCGTCCGCTGGAGGCCTATGCCCGCCCGGTCGCGGGAGCAAGCCGCGCCGACCGGGTCGCTATCGTCATCAGCGGGATCGGGATCAATGCGACCGGCACCGCGGAGGCCATCCGGTCACTGCCCGGCGAGGTCACCCTGGCGCTGGCCCCCTACGGTGAATCGCTCCATGACGCCCTCGTCGAAGCGCGCCGGAACGGCCACGAATTGCTGCTCCAGATCCCACTCGAGCCGTTCGATTACCCAGCCACCGATCCCGGTCCCCACACCCTGACCCGGACGGCCGACGAGGCCACCAATCTGGACCGCCTGCACTGGTTGTTGAGCCGCACCACCAACTACATCGGGGTGATGAACTATCTTGGCGCGCGCTTCACCGGCGACCCTTCCGCCTTTGCACCGGTGCTTGATGAACTCGGCAAGCGCGGATTGCTCTACCTCGACGATGGCGCCTCCAGCCGCAGCGTCGCCTCGGACATCGCCCGAGGCCGGGCACCGTTTTTGCGCGCCGACCTGGTCCTCGACGGCGAACTGACCGAGGCCGCGATCGACCGACGGCTCGATCAACTGCAGGCGATCGCCCGCGAGCGGGGCTACGCCGTGGCCACCGGCTCGGCCTTTCCCCTGACCATCGAGCGCGTCAGTGCGTTTGCGCGCAGGGCGGCGGACCGCGGCATCCTGCTGGTCCCGCTCAGCGCCCTGCTGCCCTCTCAGCGCACCTGATTTGTCACAGGGCGAGCCCGCCTCTCTCCCCTATCGACCGTGCGTCGGTATTGCCCTGTTCAACCCCGACGGCCTGGTGTGGGTCGGACGGCGCGCCGATGCCCCCGAGGAGGCCGAGGGGCCGGGAACCTGGTGGCAGATGCCCCAGGGTGGTCTTGACCCGGGCGAGGATCCGCTCAATGCGGCTCGCCGCGAGCTCTACGAGGAAACCTCGGTGCGCAGCGTCGACCTGATCGCCAGGGCGCCAGGGGTCATCCGCTACGACCTGCCACGGCACCTGATTGGCCAATCCTGGGGCGGCCGCTACCGCGGTCAGGAGCAGCACTGGTTCGCGCTGCGTTTTGTCGGCAATGACAGTGAGATCGACGTGGCGGCGCCGGGCGGCGGCGGTCACACCCCGGAATTTTCGGAGTGGCGCTGGGAGCGTCTGGAAAACCTGCCGGCCCTGGTGATCGGCTTCAAACGCCCGGTCTATGACGAGGTCGCGGCCGCGTTCGGAGAGATCGGACCGGTGGCGTAGAGCCCTTTGCCTTTGCCTTTGCCAGCCGTGCCCGAAAGTTCGCGCGAGGCTACCGGTCGCCGAGGCTCTCGGCTCAACCGGCCTTGATCGCAGTCTGCACTTCGCGCAGTTGATGAAGAACCAATTCCGCCGCGGCCCGGGCTTCGGCATCCTTGGCGTCGGCCACGTCCTCTTCGGCGTTGCGGACATCCTGGGCAAGGGCATCGCTATCGACCTCGGCCAGCGGAATGGCTTGCTCGGCCAGGATGGTCAGGCCGGTCGCGCCGACATCGGCGAAACCGCCGCGAACGAAGATCCGCTCGACCGCCGACGTTTCGGCCCGGGTGACGTCAACCACGCCCGGCTTCAGGGTCGACATGAACGGCGCGTGGCCCTTCAAGACGGTGAAGTAGCCCTCTTCCCCCGGCACCACGACCTGATCGACCGGTGCCGACATCAGCAATCGCTCCGGCGAAACGAGCTCGAACTGGAACGGATCAGCCATTTGCCGGTCCTCTCTCTAGTGGCCGCGCTGGTGCGGGCTAGGCCGCTTCGGCGGCCAGTTTCTTGGCCTTTTCGACCGCCATCTCGATGGTGCCGACCATGTAGAAGGCCGCCTCCGGCAGGTGATCATACTCACCCGCGACAACGCCCTTGAACCCCTTGATTGTGTCCTCGAGCTCGACGAAAACACCGGGCGTGCCGGTAAACACTTCGGCGACGAAGAAGGGCTGCGACAGGAAGCGCTCGATCTTGCGCGCCCGCGCCACCGCAAGCTTGTCCTCCTCGGAAAGCTCGTCCATGCCGAGAATGGCGATGATGTCCTGGAGCTGCTTGTAGCGCTGCAGAACCGCCTGGACCTGACGGGCAACATTGTAATGTTCGTCGCCGACGACGCGCGGATCAAGCATGCGCGAGGTCGAATCGAGCGGATCGACGGCGGGGTAAATTCCCTTCTCCGAGATCGCCCGCGACAACACGGTGGTGGCGTCGAGATGGGCGAACGATGTCGCCGGCGCCGGGTCGGTGAGGTCGTCGGCCGGCACGTAAATCGCCTGCACCGAGGTAATCGAGCCCTTGGTGGTGGTGGTGATCCGCTCCTGCAGGGCGCCCATATCGGTCGCCAGCGTCGGCTGATACCCGACCGCGGAGGGAATGCGGCCGAGCAGCGCCGACACCTCTGAACCGGCCTGGGTGAAGCGGAAGATGTTGTCGACGAAGAACAGCACGTCCTGGCCCTGGTCGCGGAAGTATTCCGCCACCGTCAGGCCGGACAGGCCGACCCGGGCGCGGGCACCGGGCGGCTCGTTCATCTGGCCGTAGATCAGAGCGCATTTCGAGCCCTCGCTCGAGCCCTTGTTCTTCTTCGGATCGACGTTGACGCCGGATTCGATGAACTCGTGATAGAGGTCGTTGCCTTCGCGGGTACGCTCGCCGACCCCGGCAAACACCGAGAAGCCGCCATGGGCCTTGGCGACGTTGTTGATCAGTTCCTGGATGATCACCGTCTTGCCGACACCGGCGCCGCCGAACAGGCCGACCTTGCCGCCCTTGGCGTAGGGCGCCAGCAGGTCCGTAACCTTGATCCCGGTCACCAGGATCTCCGACTCCGTCGCCTGATCGACGAATTCAGGCGCCGGCTGGTGGATCGTCCGCCTCTGCTGCGTCACGATGGCGCCGGCCTCGTCGACCGGCTCGCCGATAACGTTCATGATACGGCCGAGGGTCCCGTCGCCGACCGGCACCGAGATCGGCTCGGCGATATCGGTGACCTCCTGGCCGCGGACCAGACCCTCGGTGGTGTCCATGGCGACCGTGCGCACGGTGTTCTCACCCAGATGCTGCGCCACCTCGAGCACCAGGCGGGTCCCATTATTGTCGGTTTCGAGCGCGTTCAGGATCGCCGGCAGATGATCACCGAACTTTACGTCGACGACGGCGCCGGTGACCTGGGCGACACGCCCGGTGACGCCCTTGACGTTCTCTTTCGTGGTGGAGTTCATGGGTGGTCCTCTTGTCGCTTGTCTAAAGCGCCTCGGCGCCCGAAATGATCTCGATCAGTTCCGTTGTGATCATCGCCTGGCGCGTCCGATTGTAGTTGAGCGTCAGGGCGTCGATCATGTCGCCGGCATTGCGCGTGGCGTTGTCCATGGCGGTCATCTTGGCACCCATTTCCGACGCTGCGTTTTCCAACAGCGCCCGGAAAATCTGTACCGACACATTGCGCGGCAACAATTCGGCCAGAATGGCCTCCTCGTCCGGCTCGTACTCGTAAATCGCATCGCCCGTGTCGGCGGCCGGCACCTCGGCATCGCCGGTAATGATGGCCGGGATCAACTGGCGCGCCGTCGGTACCTGGGCGATCACCGATTTGAACTCGGCGTAGAAGATGGTGCACACGTCGAACTGCGCTTTGTCGAACAGCGACAGGACCTGTTTGCCGATGGCGTCGGCATCGGCGAAGGCCACACGCCGCACCGCGCGCAGGTCGACCCGGTCGATGATCCGATTGCCAAACCGACGTTTCAGGGCGTCGAAGCCCTTCTTGCCGACGCACAGCAGCTTGACGTCCTTGCCTTCGTCCTGGAGGCGCGTGGCGTGATCGCGGGCGAGCCGGGCAATGGAGCTGTTGAACGCGCCACACAGGCCGCGTTCGGCGGTGCACACGACCAGAAGGTGGGTCTGGTCGCTGCCGCTGCCGGCGAGCAGCCTGGGCGCGTCGCGGCGTCCCGACACCGAGCCGGCGAGATTGCCAAGGACCGTGGCCATGCGCTCCGAGTAGGGCCGTGCGGCCTCCGCCGCGGCCTGCGCCCGGCGCAGCTTGGAAGCCGCCACCATCTGCATGGCCTTGGTGATCTTCTGGGTCGCTTTGACCGAAGCAATCCGATTGCGAAGATCCTTGAGGCTCGCCATCGCTAAATCGCTGTCTCGTGCGCGCGCTCAGGCCGGGCCCGGTTCACGCAAAGACCTTGGCGAAGGCATCGGCGGCGGCGGTGAGCCGATCGCGGGAGTCGTCGCTGATCTCCCGCTGGTCGCGGATATTGTCGAGCAGATCCTGGTGGTCGGACCGCAACACGGTCAAAAAGCCCTGCTCGAAGGCACCCACCTGCTCAACCGACAGATCATCGAGGTAGCCGCTCACGCCGGTGAAAATTGCGGCGACCTGCTCCTCGACCTTGAGCGGCGAGAACTGTTGCTGTTTCAAGAGTTCGGTCAGGCGCGCACCGCGGTTGAGCAGGCGCTGGGTGGTGGCATCGAGATCGGAGCCGAACTGCGCGAAGGCGGCCATCTCGCGGTATTGGGCGAGTTCGCCCTTGATCGTGCCGGCGACTTGTTTCATCGCTTTGATCTGCGCCGACGAACCGACCCGCGACACGGAAATGCCGACATTCACCGCCGGCCGGATGCCCTGATAGAACAGATCGGTCTCAAGGAAGATCTGACCATCCGTGATCGAAATCACATTGGTCGGGATGTAGGCGGACACGTCGCTGGCCTGGGTCTCGATGATCGGCAGCGCGGTCAACGATCCGGCACCGTTGTCGGCGTTGAGCTTGGCGGCACGCTCCAGCAGCCGTGAGTGGAGATAGAACACGTCGCCCGGGTAGGCCTCGCGTCCCGGCGGCCGGCGCAGGAGCAACGACATCTGCCGGTAGGCCACGGCCTGCTTCGACAAATCGTCATAGACCATCAGCGCATGCATGCTGTTGTCACGGAAATACTCGCCCATGGTGCAGCCGGTGAACGGGGCAAGAAATTGCATTGGCGCCGGATCGGAAGCGGTGGCGGCCACGACGATGGAGTAATCGAGGGCGCCGTTCTCCTCCAGGATCCTGACGAACTGCGCCACCGTCGAGCGCTTCTGCCCGATGGCAACATAGACGCAATAGAGCTTCTGCGTTTCGTCACCGGTGTCGTTGACCGATTTCTGGTTGAGAATTGCATCCAGGGCGAGCGCCGTCTTGCCGGTCTGGCGATCGCCGATGATCAGCTCGCGCTGGCCGCGGCCGATCGGGATCAGGGCGTCGATCGCCTTCAGCCCGGTCTGCATCGGTTCGTGGACGGAGCGGCGCGGAATGATGCCGGGCGCCTTGACGTCGACTCGGCGGCGTTCCTCCGATTCGATCGGTCCCTTGCCGTCGATGGGATTGCCGAGCGCGTCGACGACACGGCCGAGCAGGCCCTTGCCGACTGGTGCGTCAACGATGGCGCCGGTGCGCTTGACCGTGTCGCCTTCCTTGATGTCGCGGTCGGAGCCGAAGATCACGACGCCGACATTGTCGGTTTCGAGATTGAGCGCCATGCCCCGAATGCCGCCCGGAAACTCGACCGTTTCGCCCGCCTGGACGTTGTCCAGGCCGTAGATGCGGGCGATGCCGTCACCCACCGACAGCACCTGCCCGACTTCCGAGACCTCCGCCTCTTTGCCGAAATTCTTGATCTGATCCTTCAGGATCGCGGAGATTTCTGCGGCCCGGATGTCCATCAGCCGACCTCTTTCATGGCAAGTTTGAGAGAACTGAGTTTGGTTCTGAGCGATCCGTCGATCATGCGGCTGCCGACCCTGAGGATCAGCCCGCCGATGAGGTCGGGATCGACCTTTGTTTCGAGCGCCACATCCTTGTCGAGTGACTGCCTGAGCGCGTTTTTGAGCGCGGTGATATGTGCCTCGGACAGCGGTTCGGCACTGGTCACCTCGGCGGCGACCTCGCCGCGATGACGGGCGGCAAGCCGCGAAAACGCAGAGATTATGCCGGGCACCGCGAACAGGCGGCGGTTTTGCGCCGCTACCTTGACCAGATTGGCGACCAGGCCGCCGATCCCGGCTGCCTCCAGCACCGCCGTGACCGCCCGGTACTGGTCGTCGGCGGAGAAGACCGGGCTGTTGACCAGGCGGTGCAGATCCTCGCTTTCGGTGAGCAGATCCGAAAATCGGCCGAGATCGGCCTCGACCGACTCGAGCGATTTCCCGTCAAGCGCGAGTTCGAACAACGCACTGGCGTAACGCTCCGCCACCCCAGAAGTGAGCGCTTTGCTATCGGCCACCCTTTGCCCCGACCTCCGACACCAAACACCCTGTCCGGTCAACCCCGGCCTGTCTTGATAAGACTTTGAACGGATTGCGTTTTTTTGTGAAACGCCGTGAGCCCGGAAGCCCCGTCTCAAGCGTCGCGGGTTCGCTTAGCATAGGCTCTTTCGCAGAGCAATATGGTGCAATGCCCCTGGCCACGCGATGTGCTCGGACCGCTAAAGGAAACCCTGCGGGTCAATGTCCGTCTGGACCCGGATCGAGGCCCGTGGTTTTGGCCCCGCGTCGAGCCAGGCGCGCAGGAATGCCTGCACATTGACGGTGCGCAGGGCGCGGACGAGCAGCCGGTACCGGTGGCGCCCGCGGATGACCGCGATCGGTGCCTCGGCCGGGCCGAGGATGTCGATGTTGCGAGCCTTTGGCGCAGCACGGCGAAATGCCGTTGCAAAGCCCTTGGTCGCGTCCCGGTCGGCGCCCGACACGATAACCGCTGCCAGCCGCGCGAAAGGTGGCAGTCCGGCGGCGCGGCGAGCGGCGATCTCTCTCTGGTAGAACGCCTCGCGATTGCCCGATGCCAGCGCCTGGATGACGGGCTGATCCGGCGCATAGGTCTGCAGCAGCGCGCGGCTGGCGGCGCCGGAACGGCCGGCGCGGCCGGTGACCTGGCTGAGCAGTTGGAAGGTGCGCTCCGAGGCCCGGAGGTCGCCATGGGCGAGCCCGAGATCGGCATCGACCACCCCGACCAGGCTGAGCAGCGGAAAGTTGTGCCCCTTGGCCACCAATTGGGTGCCGATGATGATGTCGACCTCGCCGGCGGCGATCGCCGCCAACTCGGTACGCAGTCGCGCCACGCCTCCGGCCAGATCGCTCGACAGGATGATCGACCGTGCACCGGGAAATCGCGCCGCCGCCTCCTCCGCCAGCCGCTCCACCCCCGGCCCGCAGGCGACCAGGCTTTCGGTGTCGCCGCACTGCGGGCACGCCTCAGGCGTGCGCTCTGCGTGGCCGCAATGGTGGCACAGGAGCAGGTCGCGAAAGCGGTGTTCGACCAGCCAGGTGGAGCAGTTCGGGCACTGGAAGCGATAACCGCAGCTGCGGCAAAGGGTCAGCGGGGCGTAGCCGCGGCGATTGAGAAACAACAGCGCCTGCTGGTTCTCCAACAGAACTTGCGCGATCGCCTCGACCAGCGGAGGGGACAGAAATCCACCCCCGTCGGGACGGTTGTGGCGCATGTCGACAATGTGAATTTCGGGCAGCGAGGCAGCCTTGTAGCGGGTCGGCAGCATCACATGGCGGTAACGACCGCTGTCGCTGTTGACCCGCGATTCGATCGACGGCGTTGCCGATGACAGAATGACCGGAAAACCGCCGAGATGCCCCCTGACGACCGCCATGTCGCGGGCGCTGTAGGTCGAGCGGTCCTCCTGCTTGTAGGCCAGGTCGTGTTCCTCATCGACGACGATGAGGCCGAGATTGTGGAACGGCAGGTACAACGCCGAGCGCGCGCCGACGATCGCCCGAACGCTGCCATTGGCCACACCGCGCCAGGCGCGCTCCCGTTTCTTCGGTGGGACCTCGGAATGCCACTCGGCCGGGCGGGCGCCGAAGCGGGCGGCAAATCGCTCGAGGAAATCGACGGTTAGCGAAATCTCGGGTATCAGGATCAGCACTTGGCGATCGCCTGAAAGCGCCGTTGCCACCGCCTCGAAATAGACTTCCGTCTTGCCGGAACCGGTGACCCCGTCGAGCAGCGTTACCGAGCTGCGAGCCGATGCTGCCGCGCGGCGCAATGCGGCCGCCGCTTGCGACTGGTCGGGATTGAGATCGGGCGGCGCGAAATCGGGATCGGGGTCCGGCACCAGCGGCGGTCGAGGTATCTCGACGATCTCAAGGGTTCCGGCGGCCAGCAGCCCCTTGACCACACTTGGGCTGGCGCCGGCGGCGGCCGCCAACCCGGATTTGGACCAGGCAAGGCCACCCTCCAACTGCGCCAGCACCCGTTGGCGGGCAGCCGTCATGCGGCCTGGCTCAGGTCCCGCCCGGCGCACCCCCGTCAGCGGCGCCTCCTTTTCCAGCGCCCGAGGCGCCCGCAGCACCGAGCGCAGCACCATGCCGCGGGTGGTCAAATTGTAGTTGGCCACCCAGTCGATGAAGCCGCGGATTTCACCGTTGAGCGGCGGTGCATCGAGACGATCGCCGATCGCCCGCAGCCGATTGTGGCCGATGGTCTCGTCGGCCGGATCGTCCCACACCACGCCCACGACCTCGCGCGTGCCGAGCGGCACAACAACGATGTCGCCAGGTGCAACATCTTCATCTGCGCGATAGGAATACGGTGCCGCGACGGCCACGGGTACCAGCACAGAGACGATCTTTTCGTCCGCCACCGTTTGTTTTCCAGGTCGATTCTCAGATGGGCTGACGATGGGCCGACTTTCGGTTAAAGGAAAGCCCGACCAATCCACGCGAGAGGCGCCGAGACGGCGTTCCCAGGGAGCACGGCATGAAATTCTTCATCGACACGGCCGACGTCGCCGAAATTCGCGAACTGGCCTCCACCGGCCTGCTCGACGGCGTGACCACGAATCCGTCGCTGATCGCCAAATCGGGCCGGCCGATCCGGGAGGTGATCGCCGAAATCTGCGCGCTGGTCGAAGGGCCGGTTTCGGCCGAAGTCGCGGCCACCGATTTCGACGGGATGATGAGCGAGGGCGGCAAGCTCGCCGACATCGCCGACAATGTGGCGGTCAAGGTGCCCCTGACCTGGGACGGCCTGAAGGCCTGCCGGGCGCTCAGCCAGGCCGGGCACAAGGTCAATGTGACACTCTGCTTCTCCGCCACTCAGGCGCTGCTGGCGGCCAAGGCCGGCGCTGCCTTCATCTCGCCCTTTGTCGGGCGCATCGACGACATGGCCGCCGACGGCATGGAACTGATCCGCGAGATCAGGGTGATCTACGACAATTATGACAACCTCGACACCGAGATCCTGGCGGCATCCATTCGTACCCCCAACCACGTCAAGCAGGCCGCGATGGCCGGCGCCGACGTCGCCACCATTCCGCCGACCGTGTTGAAGTCGCTGACCAAGCACCCGCTGACCGACAAGGGGTTGGCGGCCTTCCTGGCGGATTGGGAAAAGACCGGCCAGACCATCGACTGACCGCGGCTGTGGAGACAATTCAAGCCATGACCGTGGCGATGCCGACCATGATCGAGATCGCGGCCGACGATGCGCCGATCGGCACCCCGTTCGCCGATCTCGACCGGCTGGCGGCCGAGTTCGCCGACATCGGCGTCAAAATCGAATGGCTGCGCAAGGAGGCTCCGCGGTTTCGATTGCGTATCGAGACCTTCCGGATCGCGAAACTGCCGGTCAGCCGGGTCGACTATGCCGTCTTCCTGGAACAAGCCGGCCAGCATGAGGTCGCCCGCGCCCATGGCCCGAACACCGATCTTGCCGCCCACCCGGTCCGTCTCTCCTTCGATGAGGCGACGGCCTATTGCGGCTGGATCGGCCGCGAGACCGGTCGCGGTTTTCGCCTGCCGACCGAGTTCGAATGGGAATACGCAGCCGCCGGTCCCGATGCCCACACCTATCCCTGGGGGCCGGACTACCGCCCGGGTATCGCCAATACCAGCGAAGCCGGCCACGGCCGCACCCGGCCGATCGGCGAGACGGCCGGCAATGTGTCGTGGTGCGGCGCCGTCGACATGGCCGGTAATGTCGAGGAATGGACCTCATCGCTCTACCGTCCCTATCCAGGCGGCAGCCCGGTCACCGACGACTTCAATCCCGACGGCCAGTCCTATGTGGTGACCCGCGGCGGCTCCTTTCGCCAGCATCGTGACTGCACCCGCTGCCAGCGGCGCCATGGCGCGTTCGCGGACGCCGCGGTCGGCCTGCGGCTGGCCGAGACCCCATGACAAGGCTTAACCGGCCCTTCATGCCCGGGCAGTGATAGTTTCATTCGTCATGGCCACATTCGGCTTGCATGCAGAATGCCCCAGCGAATCACTTTTTTTGTGTAGCTTGGAGTGCGCGTTGGCGCATCTTTCGCAAAGCAGGGTTGTCATATTGCCCAGCTTGCTGTGGTCTAGGTCCGCTATCGGAATGCGCGCGCAATGACAAGCAACACAACGCTTCGCGCCAAACGATAGATGGCGGCCGCGAAGCCTTATCTTTCCAAAGGCAGGAAGTGAGCAACTTAGCGCCTGATCTAGATGCAATACCTGCTTTCGGCCTCGGCCGAATCCCCTTGCAGCCCATTGTCGATGAAAACAGGCTGCAACTCGGCGAGCTTGCCCCATTCGATCCGTTGCGCATGGCAGCCACGTTCGCGTGATTGCTGACTCTTCCTGAGCTTCAAAGTAATTGCATTCGCATTGAAGGTCTCGTCCATCTCTCGCTCGTATTCGGCGACGGACAGCGGAAACCAAACCCAAAAATAATCTCAAAGCTGTTCGCCGCTTTGGGCGAGGGAATTGTGGGACGGCTGGAAGACCCGGCCGAAGATGTGTTTGTTTCTTCCATCGCGACGCCAAGGGGAAACTTCAGGATTCTCCAAGGCGTCTGGGAATCAAACAGCTTCTATGTCCAACGTGTTGTGAATGCGCTTGAGTCAATTCCGGCGGACGGGCGCTTCGATCAAATGCGTAACTGTGTGTATGCGCTGTTGAGTCTGTCTGATGTTGTGTGTGAGCGCGCTGGCCTTACGCGGCATCAACTCGGCAACGTCGATCCCGAGAAGATCTTACCAAAAAAAATTGCGGAACCGGGTCGTTCTTTCGGCAAAGTAGCGAGATTCACGGAGGCGGATTTCGCGGCGGTTGGAATTTCAGTCGATGACCTTGCTGATTTCCTATTTGACTCGTCTATGCGGAGGCACCTTGCGGAAGAGACAATTGGTCATTCTACTCTTGAGCGCTTCCCAATCGCGCATCGAAACGGCCAGTATTTCCTTCTGCTTCCCACTGCCGTAGGGACCGCTATACGGCGGTATATTATTGACGAGATGGATGCGCTCGCGCTGCGCGATGAGTCCGCGGAGACGCTTGCGTTTGAATATGCGCATTTGTTTTCAAACACACCATTGCTGGGCAAGGGCAGCGGAGCCCAGATTGGGTTTGAGAAAACGGATAGTGGATTACTTGCCGGAGGGGTAGCTCGTATCGACACCGGTCTTTACCTGAATCTCATATTCTTCTCGGACACGCTTGAGGGATTTGCAAACGGCGGGCTACCCGGCTGGTTTCCGGGCGCTCAATCGCGCGAACTCGCAGAAGAAGTCGACAGACGGATTGACGAGGCCTGCGAGGCCGCGCGCGCTGAGACTGATTTCCGCGAAGGGATTACGCTACTCGTAGGCTGCGGTATCGGCCGTGCAATTGTTGATTTCACCTCTGATAGGCAGTGGGAAGATTGGCGGTTTGAGTTTGTCGGAGCTTCGGACCTCATAACGTTGAGCTGGCTACCCGACTTCACGCCGCTATCGCTCTGGCGGCTGCTTGAAGGTCAGCATCGCGTTGAGCAGGCGGGCGTGGAGCTACACAACATCAATGGCTTGTTGAATATGGTCGGTTGGGCGCGTTCGCTTGGCGGGCATCTGGTACCGCACGGCGACTTGCCGGATGAATTCGGCGACAGCAACATTCCGACATTCATCATGATCGAGCAGAATGCGCTTCTACAGGTTCGCTATGAAGTCGCGACGTATTGGGACCATCACGTTGTTCAGAACATCCTTGGAAGATGGATCGGAGTTCGCAAGGACGGAGGCTCCTTGTTCAGAGAAGATCAGCAGCTACCGTTCTTCATGGCGGAAGAGCGTGACGGCAGCCGCTGGCTTCGCGGTGTTTACGAGACGGTATCGCGTACGTGGTGGTGCGAGTTAGAAACGCCCGATGGGACGCCTGGTCATCAGGCTTATGAACGCTCGAAGTTACTCAAGACGTGGATGTGTCGCATTGTACCCGTGCTCGAAACAGCCTTTCCGGAGTTGCCGACTGGTACCCTTCTGTGGCGTTCGCGGTTCGAAGGGAATATCGGGGACTGGGGCGAAAAAGGCGCAAGGAGCCGGTTGACATTCGACGATGCGAAATCAACGATTTCGGTGGAGGTTGATAAAGCGAGCCGAATTGTATCGGTTGTCGCCGACGCTCTGTTCGAGGACGCGATCTTCCATCCAGAGAATATCGCGGAGCGCGCGCTTGTAACAGGTGCCGTCGAGGGCTTCGCCCGTCTTGCATCCGCGAAACCATCTGCCGACCGAAACGATGAGCTCGTGCAGAAAATTGCCGGCGACGTAAGCGCCCGGCAATCGCATGCGTTCCGGGCACAGCAGTTTCGGGATTTTGTGCGAGATTCTGTCTGGCGGGCCCCGATCACCGTTGACAAGGACGACGCGGCGATTCTGAAGCTTGGCGTCGGTTGGCGCGCACGCCGTCGCGAACTTGGCGGCGACATTCGTGGCAAGGACGAATGCACCATCTTTCTGAATGAAATCGTTCGCTTGCTCGAAGACGAGATTTGCGAAGAGCTCAGAAGTTTGAATCGCACCTCGGTGCTGCAGTTCGTGGTCATGAACCACGAAAGCGCAATCAATGACCGGGAAAACTGGAGGCGCACGGCCGCAGCCGTCATCGCCCTCCACGACGACAAGGAGGCGGTACTTCAGACATTCGCAAAACATGAGAGCGAACTGAACGCCGTCTTCCAGGCATCACGGCTATTGATCGAGTTCGCCCTCTGTGAATGCCCGGTCGACAGCGGACGCGATCCAGGGCTGCGCGATATGTCGCGACTAATGGCGAAGGTCCTGATGGTTCCGGGCATCGGCGGCTGGTCTGACGCCATTCGTTGGGATGCGATGGAACCGCGTGTCCGGATAACGGCGCTGGGCGACATACACGCCGATGTGACATTCCACGACGCGATCCTGAAACCCTACAGCCGAATGGGCGTCGATATCAATGTGCGTGAGGCGGTTGAATCTTATGCCGAAAATATCGAAGGGCCGAACACTCCGCAGGCCGATGTGAGCACCTTGGCGCCGGAATTCTTGGAAGCGATTAGGCAAGAATTTGGAGCATCACTCGATGATATACTGAAGTTTGTTGACCATGTGGAGGAAATCGTCCTCAAGGCAAATCGTGCCATCGTGTTCGTAAAAAGAAGCGCGCTGGTTGAGATGCCGGGAGCGCAGCCCGAGCACGTCACATCGCTCGTAGGGTTCTTGACGTTCAAGAGCCGATTGCGCTGGCGTGAAGTTCCTGTAGGATATGAAGATCGGGACCTATTTCCGTGGCGCTTCCGGCGTCGACTGAGCGTACTGCGCAAACCTCTGCTTCAAATCGACGAGCATGATGACCCGACGATATTAGTAGCACCTGGGATGCTGGTCGATGCACTGGGATATATGATTAGCAATTATCATCGCGGGGATTTCCCGCGCCGACAACTCACGCCGAAGATGAAACAATGGGCCGGGAGATCCCGGAACAAAATCGGCCGAGAGTTCAGCCATACCGTGGCAAGGCGCATGGTGGCGCTTGGCTGGACAACGGAAACCAAAGTCTCGGTGACCAAACTTCTGCGCAAGGGCTTTGAGCAGAATTTTGGAGATGTTGACGTGCTAGCTTGGCGCGATGACACCCGACGGGTCCTGCTAATCGAGTGCAAGGATGTGCATTACAGCAAGAATGATCGGGAGGTTGCGGAACAGCTTGCAGATTTTCGGGGTGAAATCACGCCAGATGGAAAGCCAGATTTGCTTCTACGTCACCTCAACCGCATCAAAGTAATCTCAGCGCATCAGAAGGAAGTAAAAAAGTATGTCGGATTCGCTGGTGAGCCCAGAATCGAGGGTTGTCTCGTATTCAAGAATCCGGTTCCCATGAAGTTTGCGTGGGAGCGGATGAAAGACCGAGTGGGCCTGCATCTGCTGGCGGAACTCGATAAGCTATAGGTGTTTTCCTCCTGCCTCTCGCCGCCCCTCAGCGGAAGACAAACACGCAGTGGGTGCCGGCGTGAGGCTTTGGTCGTGACCGCTAAAGGGTCAAGGCTGCCCTCTCGACCCGCCCCTTCAGTCCAGAGTTCCACTGAAGCTGCCGTGTGAAGCGGCGACAACGCCAACGGCACCAACCGGACGGTTACTCGCGCATGCTCTGTATATCTCATCTAGTTTGTCGTTGCACGATATACTCCGATCGACATGGCTCGTCGACCCAAAACGTGGCCCACTAACCTCCAACAATATTCCGCAAACGCAGGCTCCATCATAATTGTTTCATTCTTTGCATTATCGCTTTGTCTATCAAATCTCGCACGAGAGGATCGACTTTACTGAATTGGACTTTGTTGCTAAACTCTATCGGCCCCAATTCAATGAATAATTTTCCAAATACTTCATCCGCAAAACTGCTCGATACAACTTTAATCCCAGAACAATCTACAACAGCACGCCCCCCACCGACGCAGTCAATCACATTTCTAAGTTTCCGTCTAACCGGATCACCCGCTTGCCGCGAACCGAACCCTTCTGACTCCTCAAGCAGTGAAAATTTAATATTTCCCTCCTCGTCCTGATCAAAATGACTGTCTATGTAATCGAGCGGGATATACTTCTTGTCGGAAAATGTTAAAGCGTCCGACAATTCAATCTTTTCTCCATAACGGATTCTGGCAGTAACCAATGTTCCAGAATATGGTATATCAGGTCCCGTCACTCTTACCGTCTCAGAGTCAGAGACTAAGGTGGCATAGTTCGAAAAAATCATAAAACCACCCAAACTTTCCCGTGTTATACTCCACGTTCCATACAACCCATTTCCCTGTCCTACACTAATATCTCTGGTGGTTCCTTCTCGGATCGCCACGTCCAGCGCTTCGTGATCTGACGCCAATTCGGGGTGACCCGTTCTAATAGTTGACGGTATACCTAATCCACAATCACACACAGAAAATTCAATTTGCTGAGATTGTGTATTATTCGATACTTGGACGAATCCTCCTACCTCTGATTCTGAGTGATTAATCACATTGTCTGTAATTTCATTGATAGACCACTCTATCGCGCGTAAATCATCCCTGGAGAAGTGACGGATTGCCGAGAGCAACGTATCAAGTACCTTGTTGACACTATTATACTGCTCCTTTCCGTTGGAGAATCGCATGGCTGGCACATGCGTGTAGCCCCGAAATCGACTTTTTTCGAATCGTCTGAAATCAATATAATGGGCCCAATTGGTGTTTATAAAGAGCCTCTGTAGATTCTTCTGAATGGGCAATATTAAATCAATGTCGACGCTCTTCTTCCAATAAGATTGATAGACTGCAGCTATGCCGAGCATTTGGGGATGTAATACACGAGTGCATCCGGAAAAACCGAGTGTAAAATCAGAAAATTTCTTAACATTCACTGTTCGATGCATTGCCGCCAAAAGGCGCGACGAATCGTCTAATGACAAAGCACCGCGGATAACGATTCTGTTTAGTTCGCTTTCGAGAGGCATATGCGCAGGGCCGTTTGATGAAACTCACTATAGTGTGTCTTCGGGCGACAACCGAAGAGTGTAGCGTCACTAGTACCTCACGGCAAATACCGACAAAACTGGATTAGCGGGGACAGGGTGGCGGTTGGAAGCCAGGCACGGCCACACCCGGCCGATCGGCGCGACGGCCGACAATGTGGCGTGGTGCGGCGCCGTCGACATGGCCGGCAAATGTCGAGGAATGGACCTCATCGCTCTACCGTCCCTATCCAGGCGGCAGCCCGGTCACCGACGACTTCAATCCCAACGGCCAGACCTATGTGGTGACCCGCGGCGGCTCCTTTCGCCAGCATCGTGACTGCACCCGCTGCCAGCGGCGCCATGGCGCGTTCGCGGACGCCGCGGTCGGCCTGCGGCTGGCCGAGACCCCATGACAAGGGAATTATACACTTGACCGAACACCCTGCGACCCCCTATATTGTGATTAGGAATACAGAACAAGGGGTTGCGTGATGGCGAAGAAGGGACCAGGGAAAGCGCATCGGGACGGTATCAGCTTCATCGAGCTGGCTGACATGTTCCCTGATGAAGCGTCGGCGACCGCATGGTTCGAGGCGCTGGTTTGGCCGAACGGCCGTCACTGCCCCCATTGCGGCAACACCGAGACCGCCGAAGCGCCGCCATCCAAGAAGCAGCCCTACTGGTGCCCGGCTTGCCGCAAGGGCTTCTCCGTGCGGATCGGCACGGCGCTTGAGCGGTCCCGCGTTCCGCTCCGAAAGTGGGCCATCTCCATTTTCCTCGAGATGACCAACCTCAAGGGCGTGTCGTCGATGAAGCTGCACCGCGACCTCACGGTGACGCAGAAGACGGCTTGGTTCATGCAGCAGCGCATCCGCGAGGCGTGGGCGGGCGAGGCCGACGCGATTATGGCCGGCCCCCTGGAGGTCGATGAGACATATATCGGCGGGAAGCGCAAGAACATGCCGAAGGCCAAGCGCCGGACCCTCAAAGGGCGTGGCCCGGTAGACATGACGGCAGTGGCGGGCGTGAAGGATCGGGCCACCAACACTGTCGCCGCGAAAGTAGTCCGTGACACGACTGCCTCGACTCTGCAATCATTCGTCCGCGATCATGCTGGGGAGGCCGCCGTGATCTTCACGGATGAGCATGGGGCCTACCGGGGGCTGCCGCGACACGAGGCCGTCAACCACTCGGTCGGGGAGTATGTGCGCGGGATGGCGCACACCCAGGGCATAGAATCCTTCTGGTCGATGTTGAAACGCGCCCACAAGGGCGTCTACCATAAGCTCTCGCCGAAGCACCTGGATCGCTACGTCCGCCAGTTCGCCGGGCGACACAACATCCGGGAGCACGACACCATCGACCAGATGGCGTCCGTCGTTGCCGGGATGGTCGGCAAGCGCCTCTGCTACCGCGACCTGATCGCGGACAACGGCTTGGACTCTGGGGCGCGCAGTTGAGCGAAGAGCTCCTACAGATTGAGCCCAATCAGTTCGGCCGATACCGATATTTCAAACTCGGCGCGTCCACGTTAGGCCAACTCAAAGACGCCAAGATCATCAGGGGGCGCTTCGACCGCAGCCTTCTCGCCAAAAAGCCTGACGGGCTGATCGTGCTGCGTGACGGTACCGTTCGGGCGGTAGTCGAATACAAGCCCCCGGCAAAGCTAAAGACCGCCAAACAAATTCAGAACGCCATTGACCAAGAGCTTCCGGTCGCGCGGGAGCTTGGGAAGATCTACATCGTCACCTCCGGCTCGAAGTCTATCTGGATCAACGCCGAGACCGGAGACCGAGTGCGAACGGAGGGCGGATCGGAACTGACCTTCATCGTTGATGCGAAGGCACTTGCTCGTGGCGAAGGGAACGCGGTTGAGTTGGAGCGGCTGCTTGACGCCGCCCAGGCGTCTCTTAGCGCAACGAACAACAGGCTGGCCGCGCCCGCCGTGCACGATCCGTCGGCTCTCGCAAACACCATATGGCAGAAGATTATGGGTGCAGACCGGGAAATCCCCTGAGAAGTGCCTCTACAACGTGGTCGAGCTATTCGTCTTCAAGTTTCTGAGCGACTTGGGGGTGTTGAGAGAACACAACGACTATTGGCATGTGGAGAGCATCGCCACCCGCTCCAATGCCAGCGACGCGCTCAAGTACTATGCGAACAACTGTAGGAAGGAAATCCAAGAGCTGTTCCCGTCGGGAGACGACGGTACGAGCATCATCAACGGCACCATCTTCGTGAACGAGGATGGGGCCGCCAATGTGGCGCAGGCCGCGCTGTTCTCCGAGATCATCGGGGACCTGGCGAACCATGATCGCAACTTCGGATCGTTCCGCTACATCAAGCGCGAATTCAAGACCCGGCTCTACGAGTCGTTCCTGCGGCAAAGCGCAGGGATCAAGGCTCTAGGGCAATACTTCACGCCTCGCAATGTCGTGCAGGCGATGGTGAAGATGGCGGGCGTGGTGAACAGCGGAGCGCGAATATGCGACCCCTTCTGCGGAGTCGGAGGGTTCGTGCTGGAATTGCTGATGGAGAGACCGGAACTTTACAAGCAGTTCGCTCCCAAACAAGGTCGAATTTCGCCAGAAATCACCTTAGTCGGCTACGACAAGGGCACCGACGAACAGGAAGACGAGAGAACGATCATCTTGGCGAAAGCCAATATGCTGATCTACTTCTCCGACATGCTTGCAAAACATCACTCGCGCGAGGAACTGCGGACGTTCTGCGACAAGGCACTCAACAACGTGTTTCGCCTACTCCGCAGCAATCTCGGAACGTTCGCGCTCGTTGACGATGAGCCGTATGACCTGATCGTGACGAACCCGCCCTATGTGACTAGGGGGAGCAAGAGCCTCCAAGAGGCTATCTCGAAGTGCCCGGAAACTGGGCAATTCTACGACCTCGGACTCAAGGGCACGGAAGGGCTTGCGCTCAACTGGATCATGAAGAAACTCCGGCCCGGGGGAGAGGCGCTTGTAATCGTCCCGGACACGCTATTGCGCCGACCACCAGCTCTACGGGCGCTGCAACAGCACTGCATCGTACGAGGTATCGTCTCCCTACCGGCGCGCACCTTCTACGCGACGACCCGGCAGACGTACATCTTGGCTCTTGAACGAAAGCATGAGCCAGAAGAACAGACCGATCCGGTGTTCAGCTACATCGTTCAGTCCATCGGCGAAACCTTGGACGCGAACCGGATTGAGACCACCGAGAATGACTTGACCGAGATGGTGAGCTTGTTCCGGCAGTTTCGGGCGGCGCCAGGTAGCTTCGATGCCCAGTCACCACGCTGCAAGGTCGTGAAGTTCGCTGCGGTGGCGGATCGGCGCGACTGGAGAGTAGAGCGGTGGCGGTCTCGATCCGAGAGGGTGGGTCTCGGTATCGAGAAAAATCGGGAGGTGGTGAATCACACCGAGTTCATCGCAAGGATGGACCTGTTGGTGCACGACCTTCAAGCGATGATCTATTCCTGCCGCGATAGCACCGACACGAATCCGTCATCCGGCACCAAGGCGGTATATCTCGGCGCCTCCGCATTCGCCTACATCACCACCTACACCGGGTGGACGAAACGGGCGCTGCACAAGCTCAAGTCCGACGGGTCGGACTGCCTGCCAGTCTACAGCGCGGCGGCGGGCGCCAGCGCTTACGTCGCGCCCACGCATTTGGGTCGCATTGACGCTTCCCCAGAAAATCCGCTCGTTTCCTTCGCCGCGAATGGCGACGGTAGCGCGGGCACCAACTTCATTGTCCACGAAAGTCCTTTCTACGTTACAGGTGACCGCACGATCGTCCGAATTGTCGATGGACGGATCGACCCCCGCTATCTCGTGTACGCGCTCCGCAACATGAAAGCCGTGCACGCTTTCGACCATACGAACAAGGCGGTGCCGACGAATCTGCGGGATGTCAGCGTGGAGATTCCGGTGAACGATGCCGGCGAGTGGGACATTGATGCTCAGCGCGAGATCGCGAAACGGTATGACGCCATTCGAGCATTGCAGACAGGCTTGCAGCAGCACAGCGCTGCAACACAGGCTCTTGATATACAGATCGGATAGGGGAGCACTCGATGGCCCGGAAGAAAACCAAGCCGAAGCCGACGCTGGCCCCGGAGCGGGTGGTCAACCCGCGCTACGCCGTGGCGACACCGGAGATGGTGGGCCTCGCGCTGTTGCAGCACAAGCCAAAGGGCGGAGACAGGAAGGCCAAGCCATCCCGTATCAAACGCCCCGTTCGGTCAAGTATATAATCCCCCATGACAAGGCTTAACCGGCCCTTCATGCCCGGGCAGTGATAGTTTCATTCGTCATGGCCAATTCGACTGATTCGCGGACGCTCGCCGTGATCGCGGCCCCGGCGCTGGCCGACATGGTCGCGCGCTGGCGGCGCCATCTTTCCGGCGAGCGACGGCTGGCGGCCAGGACCGTGGAGGCCTACAGCCGCGACGTTGATCAGCTGCTACGCTTCTTGACCGTGCATCTCGGCCGACCGCCGGATCTCGGCGACCTTGCCGACCTGTCCATCACCGATTTGCGCGCCTTCCTGGCGTCCCGGCACAATCAGGGCGCCGGCGCGCGCACGCTGGCGCGCGGCGTTGCCGGCATTCGTTCGTTGATCCGGTTTCTTGAACGGAACGCAGGCGCCAACGGCGCGGCGGCCAGGGCGATCCGCACGCCGCGCCGCAAGCGGGCGCTGCCCAGACCGCTACGTGCCGGCGTTGCGCGGGCAATGATGGACCATGATAGCGACCAGGAACCGTGGATTGCGGCCAGAAACGCCGCGGTGTTCATGCTCCTCTACGGCTGCGGGCTGCGCCTGTCGGAGGCGCTGGGGCTGCGCCGGGGCGAGGTGCCGGCGGGACCGAATGCCGTGCTGCGGATCACCGGCAAGGGCGGCAAGGAGCGCATCGTCCCGGTGCTGCCGGCGGTGAGCGCGGCGATCGAGACCTACCTCGGCCAATCCCCTTATCGGCCGGGCGCGCAGGATCGGCTGTTTGTCGGCGTGCGCGGCGGGCCACTCAACCCGCGCATGATCCAGCGGGCGATGGCGAACCTTCGCGGCGCCCTCGGCATGCCGGACTCGGCGACGCCGCACGCACTTCGCCACTCCTTCGCCACCCATCTGCTGGCCAATGGCGGCGATCTGCGCGCCATTCAGGAGCTGCTCGGCCACGCCAGCCTGTCGACGACCCAGATCTACACCGAGGTCGATACCAGGCGGCTGCTGGATGTAGTGGGACAGGCGCATCCCCGCGCAGGACGCCGGATTGCTGGTGGCTGAATCGACCCGGTGCTAGGTAGGCCGGTCCAATCACCAAGAGAACCGGCCGGCCGCGTCGGTCACGAGTCAAATGTCGTCACCAACGGATCTGGAAACCGCGGCCCCCGGTCCGCCAACCCGACCGTCGCCCGAGCCGTCGGCAAAGCCACGCGGATATGTCGAACTCGGCTATCTGTTCGCCGCCGCCGGCGCCATTCTGTTCTCTACCAAGGCGGTGGCGATCAAGCTGGCCTATGCCGAGGGGCTGGACGCCGAGACCGTGATTGCCTTGCGCATGGCGTTCTCGCTGCCGATCTATCTGGTCATCGGATTGCTGGCGGTTGCCGACCGTCGGCGACGCGGTCAGGAGCTGCCGAGCGGCCCGCAGGTGGCGAAAGTCGTGATGATCGGCCTGCTCGGCTACTGGGTCGCCAGCTATGCCGATTTTCTCGGGCTGGAGTTCATCTCGGCCCAATTCGGACGGCTGATTCTGTTCACCTACCCGCTGTTTGTGGTGATCCTCGGCGCAGCGTTCTTCGGCCTTCCCCTGCGGCTCAGATCACTCGCGGCGATCGGTGTCAGCTATGCCGGCCTGATTCTGATCTTCAACGAGAAGCTCGGCCAGTTCGGCACCGACATCGCGGTCGGCGGCGGCCTCGTTCTGACCGCCGCAATCGCGTTCGCCCTCTATCAATTGCTGGCCAAGCCGCTGATTACCGAAATCGGCCCGCGCCTGTTTACCTGCATCGCCATGAGCGGTGCCTCGGCCGGAGCGTTCGTGATTTTTGCGGTGACGCACCCCTTGGCGGACGTCCTGGTCGAACCGCGTGCCCTCGGGATCCTCATTTTCATCGCCATCGGATCGACGGTGCTGCCGTCATTCTTCCTGAGCGCCGCCCTGCATCGCATTTCCGCCCAGGCCAATGCGACCATCGGCACCCTGTCGCCGGTCGCCACCATCATCATGGCGATGGTGATTCTCGGCGAGGTGGTGACCCCCACCGACGTTGCAGGCACGGCGCTGGTGCTGGCCGGCGTCGGCTGGTTCACCCTTAGCGACCGTAAACGGGCGGCTTCATAGGGCCGGCATGTTCCAGATTCATCAATGTAGCAAAGGTGCATCGTGGCAAAAAAAGGCGACCGGGCTGTCAGGGCCTTAGCCCTGAGCGGGGACGCTTGGCGACCCTTCCCGGACGCTGTTGTTTTACATACTCCTCTAACTGCCGTTTTTCGACATCAACGACAAAATATGGTTGTCTTTCGGTTTCAGCAAAACCTCCGCGTGTCATAGGCAATTGTAAGCGCTCGGATCGACTTATGAATCATGGATCATCATCATCGACGAGCCGCCTCCTCACATGTGGATCGGCTTGGACCAGGCAGCGAACGCCGCCTCGCGGACGGCCTCGGACAGGCTCGGATGGGCGTGGCTGACCCGCGCCAGATCCTCCGCCGCACCAGCAAACTCCATCAGCACCGATATCTCCTGGATCATCTCGCCCGCCATCGGGCCGACGATATGGGCGCCGAGCACCCGGTCGCTCGCCTTGTCGGCCAGCACCTTGACGAAACCGTCCCTGGTGCCCATGGCTCGGGCGCGGCCATTGGCTGAGAACGGGAACTTGCCGGACCGGTAGGCGATCCCGGCCTCCTTCAGTTCCTCCTCGGTTTTACCGACCGAGGCGATTTCCGGCATGGTGTAGACGACCGCGGGAATCGCATCGTAGTTGACGTGCCCGGCCTGGCCGGCAACCAGCTCGGCGATCGCGATCCCCTCGTCCTCGGCCTTGTGGGCGAGCATCGGACCGGCGATCACGTCGCCGATCGCGTAGACACCCTCGGCCCCGGTCCGATAACCGGCGTCGACGGGAACCCGCCCGCGCTCGTCGAGGGCGATCCCGGTCGTCTCCAGGCCAAGCCCGTCGGTGTAGGGCCGGCGTCCGATCGCCACCAGCACGATGTCGGCCTCGATGGTCTCCGCCTCGCCACCGGCGGCGGGTTCGACCGAGACCTTCAGCGTTTTGGCGGAGGTATCGACCGCAGCGACCTTGCTGGCGAGCTTGAAGGTCATGCCTTGCTTGGTGAGGATGCGCCGTGCCTGTTTGGCCACCTCGCCGTCCATTCCCGGCAGGATATGGTCGAGAAACTCGACCATCGTGACCTCGGCGCCGAGCCGCCGCCACACCGATCCGAGTTCCAGACCGATCACGCCCGCGCCCACCACCACCAGGCGCTTCGGCACCTTGGCGAGGTCGAGCGCGCCGGTCGAGGACACGATCCGCTTTTCGTCGACCTCGACCCCTGGCAGCGGCGTCGAATCGGAGCCGGTGGCGATGACGATGTGCCTGGCTTCGACAGACTGGGTTTCGCCGGCCTCGTCGGTGACGGTGATCTTGCCGGTCCCGGCCAGCGCACCGGTACCGCGGACAGTGGCGATCTTGTTCTTCTTGAACAGATAGGCGACGCCGGCCACGCTGGCATCGACCGTGCCCTGCTTGTGCGCCAGCATCCGGGGGAGATCGAGCTTCGGTTTGCTCAGTCCGATCCCGAAATCACCGAAATGGTGTCCGGCGGCCTCGAACATCTCGGACGTGTGCAGCAGCGCTTTGGACGGAATGCAGCCGACCCTGAGGCAGGTACCGCCGAAGGTCGGTTCTTTTTCTATGACGGCGACGCTCATACCGAGCTGGGCGGCACGGATGGCGCAGACATAGCCGCCGGGACCGCTGCCGATGACGGCGAGATCATAGGACAAGGCAATGACTCCTGCTGGCTCGAACAATCGAGAAACTGATAACCGGTCGCTGGCCCGATGTCAGCGCCGAAGGACCGGCCGGTAGACAAACCGTCACTGCCTGGCTGCGCCTGGATCGCCCTGGCCGAAGGCAAGGCTGGGGGCTCCGCCGGCGTCAGTCGATTCCAAAAATCCTCTTCAGCGCCGCGCGCAGATCCTCCCGCTGATCGATGTCGAAGAAGCCCTGCTCGACGAGCCCGGCCAACGTGCGGCAATAGGCGGCGCGGTCACCCTGGCCGGACACCGTCTCGGCAATCGCCGCCAGGGTTGTTTCGTCAATCCGCCGGCGTTCCGCCTCCGACACGCCGGCCTCGCGGCCGAGCGCCTCGATATTGGCCAGCAGTTGCCAGTTGCGCCCGTTCCAGCCGCGCCCGGCCTCGAGGAACGCGGAATCATCCTCGACCTCGCGCCAGCAATAGGCCATCAGTTGGACAGGCTAAAGCGCCCCGCCGAGTACCGCGGTGAGATCGTCCTGGGATTGGCCGCTGGCGACGGTGGCGGGCGTAACTGTCAACGCCAGCGTTAGCGCGGTCCGCCGCAAAACGCCAACCGGCTTCGTGGCCGACACCTGATCAGAGGTCGAGAACCAGCCGCTGCGGGTCTTCCAGGCTCTCCTTGACGCGCACCAGGAACGTCACCGCCTCCCGTCCGTCGACGATCCGGTGATCGTAGGACAGCGCGAGATACATCATCGGCCGCACCTTGATCTCGCCGTCGACCGCCATCGGCCGCTCCTGGATCTTGTGCATGCCGAGAATGCCCGACTGGGGCGCATTGAGGATCGGCGTCGACATCATCGAACCGTAGATGCCGCCATTGGAAATCGTGAACGTCCCGCCCTGCATTTCTGCCATGGTCAGTTTGCCGTCGCGGGCGCGGGCGCCGAGATCGGCGATCGTGCGCTCGATCTCAGCCAAGGTCTTGACGTCGGCGTCGCGCACGACCGGGACCACCAGCCCTTTTTTGGTGCCGACCGCGACGCCGAGATTGTAATAATTCTTGTAGACGATGTCGATGCCGTCGATTTCACCGTTGACCGCCGGAATCTCTTTCAGCGCCTGGACGCAGGCTTTGGCGAAGAAACCCATGAAGCCGAGCTTCTGGCCATGCTTCCTCTCGAACAGGTCGCGATATTGGGCCCGTAGCGCCATCACCGCGCCCATGTCGACCTCGTTGAACGTGGTCAGCATGGCGGCGGTGTTCTGGGCGTCCTTGAGGCGCCGGGCGATGGTCTGCCTGAGCCGCGACATCGGCACGCGCTCTTCCCGCGCCTCATCGGCGGGCGCGGGCGCCGATGCCGTTGGTGTCGCTGGCCGAACTTCCTGCGAGCCACCTTCGATGACCGCCATGGCGTCGGCCTTGGTGACGCGGCCGTCCTTGCCGCTGCCGTTGACGGCGGCCGCATCGACGCCCTTCTCGCTCAAAATCTTACGTGCGGCGGGAGATGCGGCAGGTGACGCTGCGGGCGCCTCTGGCTTCGGCGCCGGGGCTGGGGCCGGCGCCGGCTCACTTGCCTGAGCGGCGGCGATCTCCTTATGGGTTGTCGCCTTGGCCGCCGCCGCGGGCTTTTGGGCCGCCGCGGCCGCACCATCGGCGTTGATGGAGCCGAGCACGGCGCCGACTTCGACCGTGGCGCCATCATCCGCCGCGATGGCCTCGATCACCCCGGCACTCGGCGCCGGAACCTCCAGCGTGACCTTGTCGGTTTCGAGCTCGACCAGCGGTTCGTCGACCGCGACCACGTCGCCGACCTTCTTGAACCATTGCCCGACGGTTGCTTCGGTGACCGATTCGCCAAGGGCCGGAACCCGGATTTCCTGTGCCATTGCTCGCTGTCCCGTTGTCGCTCGTTCTAGACTTGGTCCCCAGGGCTCTGGTCGCCCAGTGCCTCGTCGAGAAAGGCACGAAGCTGGGCCAGATGCTTGGACGCCAAGCCGCTGGCCGTCGCCGCCGAAGCCGAACGGCCGACATAGCGCGGTCGGGGCGACTTCGCCTTGACCCGCGCCAGCACCCATTCGAGATAGGGCTCGGCGAAGGTCCAGGCGCCCATGTTCTTCGGTTCTTCCTGGCACCATACCATGTCGGCCTGGGGGAAACGCCCCAACTCCTTGATCAGCGCCTTGGCCGGGAACGGATAGAGCTGCTCGAGGCGGAGCAGATAGACGTCGTCGATACCGCGTTTGTTGCGATCCTCGAGCAGATCGAAATAGACCTTGCCCGAGCACATCACCACGCGACGGACCTTATCGTCGGCGACCAGTTCGACCGGGCTGTCGGGATCGCTTTCCGCGTCGTCCCAGAGCAGACGGTGGAAGGTGCTGTCCGGCCCCATTTCCTCCAGCCGAGACACGGCGCGCTTGTGACGCAGGAGGGATTTCGGGGTCATGACGATCAGCGGCTTGCGGAATTCGCGTTTTTGCTGGCGCCGCAGTGAATGGAAGTAGTTGGACGGCGTGGTCAGATTGACCACCTGCATGTTGTCTTCGGCACACAACTGAAGGAACCGCTCCAGCCGCGCCGATGAATGCTCCGGCCCCTGGCCCTCATAACCGTGCGGCAGCAGCAGCACGAGGCCGGACATGCGCAGCCATTTTTTCTCACCGGCCGAAATGAATTGGTCGATGACCACTTGGGCGCCGTTGGCGAAGTCGCCGAACTGGGCCTCCCACAGCGTCAGCGCGTCCGGCTCGGCCAACGAGTAGCCGTACTCGAATCCGAGCACCGCGACCTCCGACAGCATCGAATTGATCACCTCGAACCGCGCCTGCTTGTCGGCCAGGTGGTTGAGCGACACGTAGCGGGTCTCGTCCTGCTGGTCGTAGAGCACCGAATGGCGTTGCGAGAAGGTTCCGCGCTCGCTGTCCTGGCCCGACAGGCGAATGCGCGTTCCTTCCGCCAGCAGCGATCCCAGGGCCAGCGCCTCGGCGGTTGCCCAATCGATGCCGGCACCGGCCTCCACCGTCTTCCTGCGATTGTCGAGAAAACGCTGGGCGGTACGGTGGACTGAGAAGCCTTCGGCCACGTTGGTGAGCTTGGCGCCAATGTCACGCAGCGCTTCCACCGGCACGCCGGTCACCCCGCGACGCGGCTGGTCACCCACCTCGGCAACCTTGAGGCCGGACCATGCACCGTCGAGCCAATCGGCCTTGTTGGGGCGATAGCTTTCGCGGGCCTCGAATTCCACATCCAGTTTGGCTCGCCAGCTATCCTTCATCTCTTCGACCTCGCCGGAGGTCACCGCGCCCTCGGCGATCAGCTTGTCGCCGTAAATCTCCAAGGTCGTCGGATGCTTGGCGATCCGTTCGTACATCAGCGGCTGGGTGAAGGCAGGCTCGTCACCCTCATTGTGTCCGAACCGTCGATAGCAGAACATATCGACGACCACCGGCTTGTGAAATTTCTGGCGGAACTCGATCGCGACCTTGGCGGCGTAGACAACCGATTCCGGATCATCCCCATTGGCGTGCAGGATCGGAGCCTCAACCATCTTGGCGATGTCGGACGGGTAGGGCGAAGACCGGGCGAACCGTGGATTGGTGGTGAAGCCGATCTGGTTGTTGATGATGAAGTGGATCGATCCCGCGGTGCGGTGGCCGCGCAATTCGGACAGGCCGAAACACTCGGCGACCACGCCCTGGCCGGCAAAAGCGGCGTCGCCGTGGATCAGCAATGGCAGGACGCGCGAGCGCTGATCGAGCGGGATCAACTCGGCATCGGGATCGTCGCAGCATTGATCCTGCTTCGCCCGCGCCTTACCCAGCACCACCGGATCGACGATCTCCAGATGCGAAGGATTGGCGGTCAGCGACAGATGCACGTTGTTGCCGCCGAACTCCCGGTCCGACGAGGCGCCGAGATGGTATTTGACGTCGCCGGAGCCGACGACATCCTGGGGTGAGGACGATCCGCCGGTGAATTCGTTGAAGATCGCGCGGTGGGGCTTGCCCATGACGTGGGCAAGCACGTTGAGCCGCCCGCGATGGGCCATGCCGAGAACGATTTCCTGCAGGCCGAGTTGACCGCCGCGCTTGATCACCTGCTCGAGCGCCGGCACCAGCGATTCACTGCCGTCGAGCCCGAAGCGCTTGGTTCCGGTGTATTTGACGTTGAGGAATTTCTCGAAGCCCACCGCCTCGATCAGCTTCCTCAGGATGGCCTTCCTGCCCTCTGTGGTAAAAGCGATGCCCTTGTCGGGACCCTCGATGCGCTGCTGGATCCAGGCTTTCTGTTCGGCGTCCGAAATGTGCATGAATTCGACACCCAGGGTCGAGCAATAGGTGCGATCCAGTATCGCGACCATTTCGGGAATGGTGGCGAACTCCAGCCCGAGGACGTTGTCGAGGAAAATCCGGCGGCCATAGTCGGCTTCGGTAAAACCGTAATTGGCCGGGTCGAGTTCGACTTCGCTCTCGTGGCGCGCCAGCCCGAGCGGATCAAGATCGGCGTGGAAATGCCCGCGCATGCGATAGGCGCGGATCATCATCAGCGCCCCCATCGAATCGCGCGTGGCCTGTTGGACGTCGTCGGCGGTGAGCTCGGCGCCGCGCTGGGTCACGCCGGCCTGGATACGCTCGCCAATCTTTTCCTCAAGCCCCGAGACGTCGCCGCCGAGCGCCGCGATCAGATCGCCGTCGCCGGGCGGCGGCCAGCCAGCCCGTCCCCATGTCGGCCCGTTGTGCCCGGCCTCGCCGGGAACCTCCTTCAGTCCCTCGAAGAAGGCTCGCCACTCCTGGTCGACCGATGCCGGGTCGCGGCCATATCTGGCGCGCAGGTCCTCCAGATAGGGTGCGTTGGCGCCATAGAGGAAGGATGTCGCCGCAAAGGCCTGGTTCGCGTCTTGCCGTGCCATGTTTTTTTTCGCGGGGGGATGTGTTGCCCCTGTGCTCTTCACGTTGCGCAGCCACAAGCTGCGCTCTGAACCGCCAGAGTCAACCCGGTGGCCCTTGATTTGGGTTAACCAGTCACCGCTTCAAGAGTTCCTGCAGCGTGTCGCCGATCCGCGCCGGCGAGTCGGCCACCGTGATGCCGGACGATTTCATCGCCTCGATCTTGTCGTCGGCGCCGCCACGACCACCGGCGATGATGGCACCGGCATGTCCCATGCGGCGGCCCGGCGGCGCCGTACGCCCGGCAATGAAGCCGACCACCGGCTTGGCGCGGCCGCGTGCCGCCTCATCCTTGAGGAATTTAGCCGCGTCCTCCTCGGACGATCCGCCGATCTCGCCGATCATCACCACCGATTCGGTGGCCTCGTCGGCCAGGAAAAGTTCAAGAACCTCGATGAAGTCCATGCCCTTGACCGGATCGCCCCCGATGCCGACGGCGGTGGTCTGGCCGAGGCCGGCATTGGTGGTCTGGAACACCGCCTCATAGGTCAGCGTGCCCGATCGCGATACGATTCCGACCGATCCCTTGGCGAAGATGTTGCCCGGCATGATGCCGATCTTGCACTGGCTCGCCGTCATCACGCCGGGGCAATTGGGTCCGACCAGTCGGCTGCCGCTGCCGGTCAGCGCGCGTTTGACCCGGACCATGTCGAGGACCGGGATACCTTCGGTGATGCACACGATCAGCGAAATCTCCGCCGCCACCGATTCCAGGATGGCGTCGGCGGCAAAGGGCGGCGGCACATAAATCACGCTAGCATCAGCACCGGTCGCCGCTTTGGCTTGCACCACGGTATCGAAGACCGGCAGGTCGAGATGGGACCGGCCGCCCTTGCCCGGTGAGGTACCGCCGACCAGCTTTGTGCCGTAGGCCAGCGCCTCTTCGGAGTGGAAGGTCGCGGTTTTTCCGGTGAAGCCCTGGCAGATGACCCGCGTGTCGGCGTCGATAAGGATGGCCATTTAGGGACCTTTCGATCAACTCGGGGTCAATTCTGTTTCACGATTGGCGAGGCGAACAGTCGTCGAAAAGATCGACGGGCGATGCTTGCCGATCGTTCCAGATTGGTTCGACGTTGGGCGCCCGCTCTCTATCCGCTTGCCTGCTTGGGCGCCGCGCCGGTCGGGTCGGGACGTCAACATCAAGCGCTTTCGCCGACCGCAGCCACGACCTTCTGGGCCGCATCGTCGAGGTCGCTGGCATTGATCACATTCAATCCGGACTCGGCGATCATCTGCTTGCCCTGATCGACATTGGTGCCCTCCAGCCGGACCACCAGCGGGACTTCGAGGCCGACCCCGCGCACCGCCGCGACGATCCCCGAGGCGATCACGTCACAGCGCATGATGCCGCCGAAGATGTTGACCAGAATGCCCTTCACCTTCGGATCGGCGGTGATGATCTTGAAGGCCGCGATCACCTTTTCCTTGCTCGCACCGCCGCCCACGTCGAGAAAATTGGCCGGCTCGGCGCCGTAGAGCTTGATGATATCCATCGTCGCCATGGCCAGCCCGGCGCCGTTGACCATGCAGCCGATGGTGCCGTCCAGCGCCACATAGCTGAGCCCGTTATCCGCCGCCTCGACCTCCTTGGGATCTTCCTCGTCGGGGTCGCGCAGCGCCGCCATGTCCGGCTGGCGGAACATGGCGTTGTCGTCGAAGTTGATCTTGGCGTCGAGGCAGACGAGGCGTTCGTCGACCGTCACGATCAGCGGATTGATCTCCAACAGGCTCATGTCGCGGGCAAGGAAGGCTTCATACAGCGTCCCGATCAGGCGCCCGCACTGCTTGGCCAGCGCGCCCGACAGTCCGAGCCCGACGGCCAGGTTCATGCCGATATAGGGGGTATAGCCGGTCGCCGGATCGACGCGCGCGGTGATGATCTTGTCCGGCGCCGTGGCCGCCACCTCCTCGATGTCCATGCCCCCCTCCTGGGAAGCGATGAAGGCGATCCGGCTGGCTTCGCGGTCGACCAGGCAGGACAGATAGAGCTCACGCTCGATCTCGGAGCCATCCTCGACATAGAGCCGGCGAACCGTCCGGCCGTCGGGCCCGGTCTGCTTGGTGACCAGGGTGCGGTTGAGCATGGCCTCAGCGTTGTCGACGACCTCATCGACCGATCTGGTCAGGCGAACACCGCCGCCCTCGCCGCTGTCGGCACCGACGAACCGGCCCTTGCCGCGGCCGCCGGCGTGGATCTGCGCCTTGACGACCCAGACCGGGCCGCCGAGGTCTTCGGCCGCCTTTCTTGCGTCCTGAGGCGCAAGCACCGCGACCCCATCGGGAACCGGAGCGCCGAACGATTTCAGGACCGCCTTGGCCTGATATTCGTGGATGTTCATGGAGCCCCGTCTTCCCCCAGGCCCTAAAGCCCTTTCAACCAACTCTGAGTCAATTCTGTTTCTCGATCGGCGAGGCGAAGGGACGGGCTATTTTGCGCCAATTCCGGCGCCAAGTCCCTCGACCGTATCCGGATACGGTCATCGAAGCTTGACTTGATCTTGTCACAAAATCGCTCCGTCAGAATGGCTCAGAGTTGGTTGAAAGGGCTTTAACCTATCTGCCGAGCGAGGGAGCGATCTTGATGCAGGCCTCGATCAGGCCCTCGACCGCATCGA
This sequence comes from uncultured Bauldia sp., assembly GCA_963663975.2. Classification (GTDB taxonomy): domain Bacteria; phylum Pseudomonadota; class Alphaproteobacteria; order Rhizobiales; family Kaistiaceae; genus JANQRX01. The sequence goes on from CAXXRA010000015.1 coordinate 1,555,639, forward strand.
CCGAGTTTTGGAACATGGCCCGTTCGGACTTGTTGAGGTCGATCTCGATGATCCGTTCGATGCCGCGCGCTCCGATCACGACGGGCACGCCGACATAGCGGTCGCGGACCCCGTATTCGCCCTTCAGGCTTGCCGCGCAGGTCAACACCCGCTTCTTGTCTCTGAGGTAGCTTTCGGCCATGGCGATGGCGGCGTGGGCCGGTGCGTAATAGGCCGACCCGGTCTTGAGCAGAGCGACGATCTCGGCCCCGCCGTCCCGCGTTCGCTGCACGATCTCCTCGATGCGCTTCTTGGTCGCCCACCCCATGCTGACCAGGTCCGGCAGCGGGATCCCCGCTACCGCGGTGTAGCGGGTCAGCGGCACCATGGTGTCGCCGTGGCCGCCGAGCACGAACGCAGTCACGTCCTCAACCGATACATCGAATTCGGAGGCAATGAAGTAGCGGAAGCGGGCGCTATCGAGCACGCCGGCCATGCCGACCACCATGTCCTTCGGCAGGCCGGAGAATTTCTGCAGCGCCCACACCATCGCGTCGAGCGGGTTGGTGATGCAGATAACGAAGGATTTGGGTGCGTATTTCTTGATGCCGGCGCCGACCTGCTCCATGACCTTGAGGTTGATCTCGATCAGGTCGTCGCGGCTCATGCCCGGCTTGCGTGGCACACCGGCCGTCACAATGCAGACGTCGGCGCCCTGGATGGCAGCGTATTCCGATGCACCGGTGGACTTCAGGTCAAAACCGCCGACCGGAGAAGCCTCGGCGATGTCGAGTGCCTTGCCCTCGGGCACGCCTTCGACGACGTCGAACAGGACAACATCGCCAAGTTCCTTCAACCCGACCAAATGGGACAGCGTACCGCCGATCTGGCCGGCGCCGATCAACGCAATTCGCGCACGAGCCATATGCCCCTGAACTCCGGTTTGGCACCCATGATGAACGAACCCGCGCCCGTCGGGTGCGCCGGGTTGATTAGAGCGTTTTCGACCAACTCTGGGTCAATTCTGTTTCGCGATCGGCGAGGCGATCCGGCGTCGGAACGATCGAAGGGCGATGCTCGTGCATCGTCCGAGATCGCTTCGGCGTTGGGCACCCGCCGATCGGAAACCCGGAGGGACGGGCTATTTTGCCCCAATTCCTACGTAAAGCCCCTCGACCGTATCCAGATACGCTCATCGAACCTTCATTTGATCTTGTCACAAAATCGCTCCGTCAGAATGGCTCAGAGTTGGTTGAAAGCGCTCTAACCCGATTGCCGTGGCAGCGCAAGTGGTCCGGCCGGACCCGCCGCCGGTTGCTGTTCGACGCCGTGGGAGGCCGCCAGATAGGCCTGCGAACGCATCTCCGCCAGCCGGGAAACAGTACGTTTGAAGGCCCAGGCCAGTTGGCCTGCGGCAGCGTACAGACCGGCGGGCTCGGTGGCCGCGGAGGCCACCAGCTTGACCCGGTGATCGTACAGCGTGTCGATCAGCAGCACGAAACGCCGAGCGACCTCGTGCCGTCCGGCGCCGATAATCGGTATGCGGTCGACGAACATGGTGTGAAAGGCCTGCGCCATGACCAGATAGTCGTTGGCGCCGAGCGGCCTTTCACAAAGGTCGCCGAAACCGAACCTGGCCACTCCGCAGGCCGACTTCGGAATCAGGATATCGCGTCCCTTGAAGCGGATCTTCGACGGCTCGCCGGGCGCACCGAGGGTGAGTTCGGTCCACAGCGCATCAAGCCCGGCGGTCGCATGGTCGTCCGCCGGCGTAAGATAGATCGGCTGGCCGCTCAGCATGCGCAGCCGGTAGTCGGTCCCGGCGTCGAAGCGCGCTACCGTCACCTGGCGCTGCAACAGATCGATGAAGGGCAGGAACAGGTCGCGGTTGAGACCCCCGCGGTAAAGATCATGCGGCGCGATGTTCGACGTCGCAACGAGAACGACTCCACGTTCGAACAGCGCCGAAAACAGCCGCGAAAGGATCATCGCGTCGGCGATATCGCTGACCGCGAACTCGTCCAGGCACAACAGGCGGATATCGCCGGCGATGGCCTCGGCAACCGGTGCGATCGGATCGCCCTTCTGTCTCCGGCCGAGGCGTTCCTCCTCCCGCACGGCGTGCACCCGGTCATGCACATCGCCCATGAATGCGTTGAAGTGGACGCGCCGTTTGGCGGCGATCGGCGCCGCCTGGAAAAACATGTCCATCAGCATGGTCTTGCCGCGTCCGACGTCGCCGTAAAGGTAGAGCCCCTTGAGGCTTGGCGCCCGCTGCGGCAACCACCGGCGAAGGAAGGACGGCTCGACCGCCTCGCTCAAAGCCTTGGCGATGTCATCGAATTGGGCCGCGGCCATGCGCTGGGCCGGATCGTCGGAGATACGCCCCTCGACCACCATGGCGGTGTAGCGGTCGGCGACCGAGGCCGGATCGCCTGATTTCACGGCGATGGCCGGGAGCGTGGGCGCCATGGCCAGCGCCCGCATCTGCTGCGAAATCTCACCTGGTCTAGAGTCCTTTCGACCAACTCTGGGTCAATTCTGTTCCCGATTGGGGAGGCGACCCGGCGTCGAAACGATCGAGGGGCGATACCCACCATCGGTCCTGGATTGGTTCGGCGTTGGGCGGCCGCCAATCGAGAACCCGAAGGGACGGGCGATTTTTGCACCAATTCCGCCGCCAAGCTCCTCGATCGTATCCGGATACGCTCATCGAAGCTTGACTTGATCTTGTTACAAAATCGCTCCGTCAGAATGGCCCAGAGTTGGTTGAAAGGGCTCTAGCGTGAAAAGCTGACGCTTTCGCCCTGGCCTACGGTCTGGCCGTCAAAACGGCCATTGCCCAACGACTGAAGCCGCGCAACGGGCGTGCCGCCCTGCCCCGACAGCACGACCTGGTCGCCCTGCAGGTTCCACGCCGTGATAGATTTCAGCGTCTCGTCCGCACAGCCGCGCGTCGATGCCCGGTAACCGCCGGTCCAGCTGGTCAGCGTCATGAACAGCTGACAGGAATCGCCGCTGGCGGTGATCGTCCATCCGCCGAGCAGATCGGTGCGGCCGATGCCGCTCGCCGAGGGAGCCACCGTGGCGCCCGACGCCAGCGCGGTCTGTTGCGGTTGGGTTCCCGGCAGCGGTTCGAATGGCTGCTGCGTGGTCCCGGTGACAGTCGACGACGGTGCCTGCACGAAACGGTCGCTCGGAGGCACGCCGGTTTGCGGCAGGAAGGGATCCTGCTGGGTGGTTGTCCCCGGCGGCGGCAGCGCCGCGGTCTCGACCGGCGGAACCACCGCGGGACCGATCGTCTCCGGCGGCGGCTCTGGGCGGTTGAACACACGCAGCCCGATCGCGCCGATGGAGCCACAGCCGGCAAGCATCATGGCCATCGCAATCGGTGCGGCAAATCTGATCGCCATAGGCGATGGTCCCTTGTTCGTCGGTTGCGTTGCCGCCGGTGGTCGACAATTCAGCATTGTCGGTCCCAATTGCAGCCGCTTTCGAGCATGGCTTTGGGTGCTAGCACAGAACGTCCGCGGAAACGAGCTATTGCGGGGTTCCGAAAAAATGGCCGGTGCCGCCTCCGACCGACGAGTTCAGCCAATCGCCGGGGTCGTTTCAGACCCGCCGCTCCACCATCATCTTCTTGATCTCGGCGATCGCCTTGGCTGGATTCAGCCCCTTGGGACAGGTCTGAGCACAGTTCATGATGGTGTGGCAGCGGTACAGACGAAACGGATCATCGAGTTGGTCGAGGCGGTCGCCGGTGGCTTCGTCGCGAGAATCGATCAGCCAGCGGTAAGCCTGCAAAAGGACCGCCGGCCCAAGATATCGCTCGCCGTTCCACCAGTAGGAAGGACACGATGTCGAGCAGCACGCACACAATATGCACTCATACAGGCCGTCAAGCTTGACCCGGTCGTCATGGCTCTGGCGCCACTCTTTTTCGGGCTGTGGCGTCTCGGTCTGAAGCCACGGCTCGATCGAGCGCAACTGGGCATAAAATGTCGTCAGGTCGGCGACCAAATCCTTGACGACGCTGAGGTGCGGCAGCGGATAGACCGCCACCGTTCCGCCGCGAACGTCGTCCATCGCCTTGGTGCAGGCAAGCGTGTTGGTGCCGTCGATGTTCATCGCGCACGAGCCGCAAACCCCCTCGCGGCATGACCGGCGAAAGGTGAGCGACGGATCGACCTTGTTCTTGATCCATATCAGCCCGTCGAGAACCATCGGCCCGCAATCGTCGCGGTCGACCTCATAGGTGTCGAGCCGCGGGCCTTCCTCGTCGTCGGGGCTCCAGCGATAGACCCGGAATTCGGTCCGGTGCGACGCTTCCTCAGGGGTCCCCTTTCCCGACCCAGGTTGTCCCGGTTCAGGCCGCCGTGTCTGGATGAAGCGTTCGGCCTTGCCGTTGGTCTGAGGCGTGTAGGGTTTGGTGCGGATATGCTTGATGGTGAGCCTTCGGCAGGCATCGCGGAAGGCCTTGGATCTGTAGCATGATCCCCCTTTCCCACCTTCGAATTTTTCGGAAGCGTCAACTGGACCATATGAACTAGAGCCCTTTCAACCAACTCTGAGGCAATTTTGTATCGCTAGCGTCCCCGTTTCGGTTTCAACAAGCCGCCCAGCACGGGCGCTGGTGCCGCCGATGTCTGAAATAGGGGATTTCCGCAGTCAGGTCCATTCGCTACGGGTTCGGTCGCAACGACGCCTCAGTCGGTCACCGGCTTTCGACCCTGACCACCAGCTTCAGGCCCGACCACACATTGTCGACCGCCGCCACCTTGACGTCGACCAGGTCGTATTTCAGCGCCTCGTGGCGCACCACGTCCTCGGTCACGTCGGTCGGCACCTTGGCGGACTTTTTCGGCCATGAGACCCAGATCGTGCCGTCCGATTTCAGCGCCCGGCGCAGCCGCGGCAGGCCGGCGACGATCTCGTCACGACTTTTGGTGAAGGCATGGATGATGTCGTAATCGGTGGCGCCAAGCGGCCGCGACCAGTTCTGGCGCTTGGCGACCTTGCCGAACTCCGCCGATCCCGGTAGTCCTGAAAGTTCGTCTGGCAGGCCCACAAAGGCAATTTTCTGCCCTTGTCTATAGCCAAGTTTTTCCGGCAGCGGCTTCACCGAATAACCGGCAGTTCCAAGAGTCGCGAGCGCCATTTTTACACGTCCTTCGGCCAAACACGGTTCCGCGCGGTCCTTGCCAAGACCACGGCTGGTAATCGAAACGGGCTGGTACGAATTTTGCGGGTTAAGAAAACCGCGTCTTGCACCGAAATCTGCCGTTTCGGGCCCTGTTTTTTGCAATATTAGGCGATTGAGGCGCGAACGTCATGCCTTTTTCGCACCATTCGTGAAGATTCGACGGTAAATGGCGGCCAAATCTGGCAAAAAGAGCCGCAAGCGCGTGAGAATTCAGTAAACCCGCGCTCTCGGCTCGATGTATTGGACGTCGTTGGTCAGCGTGTAGGCATGGACCGGACGGTCCTCCAGCCTCACCGTCCCGGTTTGTAGCTCGACGAAGGCCAGCGTGTGCTTCATCCAGTTCTCGTCGTCGCGGTCGGGATGGTCCTCGCGCGCGTGGGCGCCGCGCGATTCGGTGCGATTGAGGGCCGAATCCATGGTCGTGACCGCCTGGACGATCAGATTGTCGTATTCCAGCGTCTCGATCAGATCGGTGTTCCACACCAGGGTGCGGTCCGACACCGAAATGTCGTCGTCGGCGCCCCACACGCCGTGAATGCGCTCGTGCCCCTCCTGCAGGATCTCACCGGTCCGGAACACGGCGCAGTTTTCCTGCATGACCTTCTGCATCCGCAGCCGCAACTCCGCCGTCGGCGTGTCGCCGTCGGCATAACGGTAGCGGTCGAGGCGGGCCAATGCGGCATCGCCGGCATCGGTCGGCAGGTCGGGATGCTTTTCGCCGGGCTCGATCGTTTCGGAACACCTGATGGCGGCGGCGCGACCGAACACCACCAGATCGATCAGCGAGTTGGAGCCGAGACGGTTGGCGCCATGGACCGAGACGCAGGCAGCCTCGCCGATCGCCATCAGCCCGGGCACCACGGTATCGGGATCGCCGTCGACCTTGGTCAGCACCTCGCCATGATAGTTGGTCGGAATGCCGCCCATATTGTAGTGGACTGTCGGCAGCACCGGGATCGGGTCACGGGTGACGTCGATATTGGCAAAGACCCGCGCCGATTCGGCGATGCCCGGCAGCCGCTCCTGGATGACCTTGGGGTCGAGATGGGACAGATGGAGGTGGAGGTGGTCCTTGTCGCCGCCCACGCCCCTGCCTTCGCGAATCTCGATGGTCATGGCCCGGCTGACAACGTCGCGTGAGGCGAGATCCTTGGCGTGGGGTGCGTAGCGCTCCATGAAACGCTCGCCCTGTGCATTGGTCAGATAGCCGCCTTCGCCACGCACGCCCTCGGTGATCAGCACGCCGGCGCCGTAAACACCGGTCGGGTGGAACTGCACGAATTCCATGTCCTGCAGCGGCAGGCCGGCCCGCAGCACCATGCCGGCGCCGTCGCCGGTACAGGTGTGGGCCGAGGTGCAGGAGAAATAGGCCCGGCCGTAGCCGCCGGTGGCCAGGATCGTCTTATGGGCACGGAAGCGGTGCAGGGTGCCGTCGTCGAGGCTGATGGCGACCACCCCGCGGCAGGCGCCCTCCTCCATGATCAGGTCGATGGCGAAATATTCGATGAAGAACTCGGTCTGATGGCTGAGCGACTGGCCGTAAAGGGTGTGCAGGATGGCGTGGCCGGTGCGGTCGGCGGCCGCACAGGTGCGTTGGGCGGTGCCCTCGCCGTAATTGGTGGTCATGCCGCCGAACGGCCGCTGGTAGATCTTGCCCTCTTCGGTGCGCGAGAACGGAACGCCGAAATGCTCCAACTCGTAGACCGCGGCCGGCGCCTCGCGGCAGAGATATTCGATCGCGTCCTGGTCACCCAGCCAGTCCGATCCCTTGACGGTGTCGTACATGTGCCAGCGCCAGTCGTCCTCGCCCATATTGCCCAGTGCTGCCGAAATGCCGCCCTGGGCGGCGACGGTATGGGACCGGGTCGGGAACACCTTGGTGATGCAGGCGGTCTTCAGTCCGGCCTCGCTGGCGCCCAGCGTGGCGCGCAGGCCGGCGCCGCCGGCGCCGACCACCACCACGTCGAAGGTGTGGTCGGTGAAGGGATAGGCCCGTCCGTTGACGCTCGCCGCGCCGCCATTGTTGGCTTCGTTCGCCGCCATTTGCCTCAGCCCCCGAATGCGATGGCAGCGACCGCCAGGAGGGCGGCGACCCCGATTGCGGCGGAGAAGAAGGTGCTGGCGACCAGAAGGGCGATCTTCAGCACTTCACCGTGGATGTAATCCTCGATCACGGTCTGCATGCCGAGCCGCATATGGATGGCCACCGACACGATCAGCAGGACGAACAGGGTCGAGACCAATGGCGAACCGAGGATCGCCACCACCTCGGCGTGCGACTTGCCGACGGCGGCGAGCATGACCACCACGAACGCCGAGATCAGGATCACATTGGCCGCAGCGGTCAGCCGCTGGCGCCAGAAATGCTCCGTGCCGCCGCCGGCGGCGCCAAGATAGAGAACGCGGCTGAGCGGGGTTCGCATCATCTACCTCAGGGAAAAACCGATGAGCCACAGGAGCGGCGTGAGGACCGCCGATCCGACCAGATTGGCGATCGCCAAACGGTCGCGCAGCGGCGCGTCAAGGGCGACGCCGAAATCCCAGATCAGGTGACGCAATCCGCCGAGCATGTGGTGGACCAGCGCCCAGGTGAAGCCGAACAGCACCACCAGCCCCGACCAGGAGCCGAGGACCCCGTTGGCGATTTCGAACGCCGCCGGTCCCGCGGCCGCCGCGACCAGCCACCAGACCAACAGGACCGTGCCGAAATAAAGCGCCGAGCCGGTCACCCGGTGGAGGATCGACATCGTCATCGTCGCATGCCAGCGATAGATCTGGAGATGCGGCGAAAGCGGTCGATTCGCTTGCGAGTCGAGGCGCGCCATGGTGGATGGTGCCCTTCAAAGGTCCGGTATCGGCTGCGTTTCTAGCTGGTCTGGGAGGACCCGTCAAAAACGCCGACGGGCAAGGTTTGACAGGGATGACCATCATGGCGCGACGGCGGATTTCCAGTGGTTCACCTTATGAAGAAAAGGCGGCCTACAGCCGCGTGGTGGTCGACGGTCCGTGGTGCTTCGTCGCCGGCACCACCGGTTTTGATTCCGACACCGGCGCTTATCCCGACGCCGCGGCGGACCAGGCCCGCAACGCGATTGTCACCATCACCGCCGCACTCGCCGAAGCCGAATTCTCCCTGCCCGACGTGGTGCGCGCACGCTACTACGTGGTGAACCGCGACGACGTGCCGGCGATCATGGCGGTGCTCAGCGAGGCCTTCGCCGAAACCCGCCCCGCGGCCACGATGGTCATTTGCGAGCTGATCGAGCCGGCGATGAAGGTGGAGATCGAGGTCACGGCGTTGAGGCTGGATTCCGAATGACGGTAGCCGCGTCGACCAAGCCCCGCCTTGCCATTCGCGGCTCGCGCCATTAGGCAACCGCCACCGAAAGTTCATCAGGCAGACCCGCGAGGCGTGCGACGGAACTCATGGCAACCCACAAGCTCCTATTACTCCCCGGCGACGGCATCGGCCCGGAGGTCATGGGCGGGGTCAAGGCCCTCATCGCCTGGCTCAACGATCAGGGCGGTGAACACTTCGACTACGAGGAGGATCTGGTCGGCGGCTGCGCCTACGACGCCCACGGCCGGTCGATCACCGACGCCACCATGGACAAGGCCATGGCGGCCGACGCCGTCATCCTGGGCGCCGCCGGCGGGCCGAAATGGGACGGCGTTGCCTACGATCTGCGCCCCGAGGCGGGCCTGTTGCGGCTGCGCAAGGACCTTGAGCTTTTTGCCAATCTGCGGCCGGCGATCGTCTACCCGGCCCTGGTCGAGGCCTCGTCGCTCAAGCGCGAACTGGTCGACGGCCTCGACCTGCTGATCGTGCGCGAGCTGACCGGTGGGGTCTATTTCGGCGAGCCCAAGGAGATCACCGACATCGGCAATGGGCAGAAACGCGCCGTCGATACCCAGGTCTACGACACCTACGAGATCGAGCGGATCGCCCGTACCGCCTTCGACCTCGCCCGCACCCGGCGCAACCGGGTGACCTCGATGGAAAAGCGCAACGTCATGGTGTCGGGCGTGTTGTGGAACGAGGTCGTGAGCCGGACCCACCGCGACGGCTATCAGGACATCCAACTGGACCACATGCTTGCCGATGCCGGCGGCATGCAGCTGGTTCGGGCGCCCAAGCAGTTTGATGTCATCGTCACCGACAATCTGTTCGGCGACATGCTGTCGGACATCGCCGCCATGCTGACCGGCTCGCTCGGCATGCTGCCTTCGGCTTCGCTCGGTGCGGCCGACGCCGCGACCGGCCGCCGCAAGGCGCTCTACGAGCCGGTTCACGGTACCGCGCCCGATATCGCCGGACAGGGGATTGCCAACCCGATCGCCATGATCGCCTCCTTCGCCATGGCGCTGCGCTATTCCTTCGCCATGCTTGACGCCGCCGATACGGTGGACGGGGCGATCGCCGCCGTGCTTGACCGGGGCCTCAGAACCGCCGACATCTGGTCGGACGGGCACACCAAAATCGGCACCGAAGAGATGAGCGCGGCGATCATCGAGGAGCTCGACGGCGGCGACCGCCCCGGGCGGCCATGACCACCGTTTTCGAAATCCGCGGTTTGATGATCCGCCAGACCGTCTCACTGGTGGTGCTGGTGGTGGTGTTTCTGTGGGGCATCGGCGAGATCGTGCGGGCATCTGGCGGCGGCGGCGACAGTTGGGCCTACCTGTTCGGCATCGCCTTTATCGGCGGGGCGATCTATGGCCTTCGCCAACTCCTCACCGATTCGCGTGACCAGATCGCCCGGCTCGAAGTCGCCGACGACGGGCGAACGATCGCCACGCTATGGCGGCCGACAGGCACGTTGAAGCTGGAAGCCCGGAACGGGCTCACCGGCTGGCGCTACTACGTCAAGATCGGTCCGCGCAGCATCAAGCGGCCATATCTGTTCGCCGAGCATCCCGACCATCCCAATCCGCTCCAGTTCGAGTTGCGGCAGGACACCGTGATCCATGACGGCCTGCGCGAACTGGCACCGGAAGCGGTCGCCGAATTCGAGGCGTCGAGGGGATCGAGCAAGCCTGCCAGTTGATCTGTTCCCACCGGCTTGGCGGGCGCCGCCCCGGTCGCTCCGCACATTGACACCGCTCCGCCATCGCGTAGAAGGAACGCCATGATCGACCGGACATCCCGGAATGCCGTTGCCACGGCAGCGCCCTACCTGACCGCCGCCCAACGGGGTTCGGCGCAGGCTCGCGCGCCCAAACGGCCGACGACCAAAACCACCAAAACGACCTAAAGCGTCCCACGCTCCTGCCGATCCCTCTTCCCGGCTGAGCGGTGCGGGCGGCCCCCGACACCCCGCGTTAAGCGGGAGAGGAACCGGAGTTTTTATCAAGATGGGCTACAGTGTCGCGATTGTCGGGGCCACCGGAAGCGTCGGCCGCGAAATGCTCAACGTCCTGGAGGAACGCCGCTTCCCCGCCGATGAGGTCGTCGCGCTGGCGTCGCGCCGCAGCCAGGGCACCGAGGTCTCATTTGGCGACCGCACGCTCAAGGTGCGGGCGCTCGACAACCACGATTTCGCCACCACCGACATCTGCCTGATGTCGGCCGGCGGCAGCATCTCGAAGGAATGGTCGCCGAAGATCGCCGCCCAGGATTGCGTCGTCATCGACAACTCCTCGGCCTGGCGCTACGAGGCCGACATTCCGTTGATTGTTCCTGAAGTCAATGCCGATGCGATCGAGGGCTTCACCAAGCGCAACATCATCGCCAATCCGAACTGCTCGACCGCCCAGCTCGTGGTCGCGCTGAAGCCGTTGCACGAGCGCGCCCGCATCCGCCGGGCGGTGGTGGCGACCTATCAGTCGGTCTCGGGCGCCGGCAAGGACGCCATGGACGAGTTGTTCACCCAGACCCGCGCCGTCTTCGTCTCCGATCCCGTCGAGACCCACCAGTTCACCAAGCGCATCGCGTTCAACGTCATTCCCCATATCGATAGCTTCATGGAGGACGGTTCCACTCGCGAGGAGTGGAAGATGGTCGCCGAGACCAAGAAGATCCTCGATCCGGCGATCAAACTGGTGGCAACCTGCGTGCGCGTGCCGGTGTTCGTGTCGCACGCCGAAGCGGTTCATCTGGAATTCGAGAACCCGATCGAACCCGACGAGGCCCGCGATCTTCTGCGTGAGGCGCCGGGCTGTCTGGTCGTCGACAAGCACGAGGACGGCGGCTACGTCACCCCCTATGAGGCCGCCGGCGAGGACGCCACCTACATCAGCCGCATCCGCGCCGATCCGACGGTCGAGAACGGCCTGGCGCTATGGGTGGTGTCGGACAATCTGCGCAAGGGCGCGGCGCTGAACGCGGTGCAGATCGCCGAGGTTCTGCTCAACCGCAATCTGATCGTGCCCAAGCGGCAGGCGGCCTGAACAACTCACCCGACTTCGGGCCAGGGCTCGATCGCCACCATCGCTTCGACATCCCCTGCAAGGTCCGCCGCGCGCTCCGCCAGCGGCAGCTCATCGACGCCGAGCCGCTCGGCCGCGGCGGCCATGGCGGCCGCGCCACCGGTGGCGCGGGCAAGCGCGGCCCGGCCGGCCTCTCCACGCAGGCGCGCCGTCATGAACAGCGCTGCGAACAGGTCGCCCGTCCCCCGCGGCGTGCCCTTCAGCAATGTGTGCCGCGCCAGCAGCGGACCGTCCTTGCCGAACAGCGCCGCCCCGGTCTCGCCGGCCGACCCGGTCGTGACCGACGTCACCACGACCTCGCGCACGGCCAGAGCGGCGGCGGCCTCACCGACGGCGTGAGGACCGGAAACCTTTCGGTCCGCCAGCCAGGCGAGTTCGCTGAGGTTCGGGGTGAGAATGTCCGCCCGCGGCAGCAAGTGGTGGCGGATGGCCTCGGCGGTCGCGCGCGGCACGTAGAGGCCGGTCGAATCGCCGATCACCGGGTCGCAGAGATAGAGCGCCCCCGGGTTGGCCGCCTTGAGCGCATCGGCCAGGCGCGCCACCGCCACCGCCTGGCCGGCTTCGCCGAGATAGCCGGACAACATCCCGCCGACCCGGCCGAGCCATGGGGCGCCGGCGATGTCGTCGACAAGGTCGCCGAAACCGTCGGGGACGATCCTGGTCGAGGCGCCGTGCCCCGGGTGCCAGGCGAGCAGCACGGTCGGTATTGAAACCACGGCGAAGCCGGCGTGCTGAAGCGTGAAAACCGACGCCCGTCCCCCGACCGAACCGGCCGCCACCTGGGAGTTGATCACGATGACGTCTTGGTCGGCCGTCATTGCCACCGCCCGGCCGTGCGCAGCGCTTCAGCACCGGTAGCAGCACATGCCCATCCCGAGTAGTGTCGTCGCCGCTGGAGGGGAAGATGGCTGTCAGCACACGCCCGCGCCGCAGCGCCTTGTACATTCCCGGCTCCAACGAGCGGGCGCTGGAGAAGGCAGCGTCGATCCCGGCCGACGTCATCATCTTCGACCTGGAGGATTCGGTGGCGCCCGACGTCAAGAGCCAGGCGCGTGAAGCGGTCGCCGAAACCGTCAATTATCTTATCCAGGGACGGCGGGAAATCGTGGTCCGCGTCAACGGTCTCGATACGCCGTGGATTGCCCGTGACCTGGCCGCAATGGCCACGGTCCAGCCGGATGCCGTGCTGGTGCCCAAGATATCCCGGACGGAGGATATCCGCAGGATTCGCGCCGCCATTGCGGCCGCCGGGGCGCGCCGCGATTTGCGCCTGTGGGCGATGATCGAAACCCCGGCGGCGGTTCTCAATGTCGCCGACATCGCCGCCATCGCGGCCATGCCGTCGCCGTCGCTGTCCTGTTTCGTGATCGGCACCAACGATCTCGCCGCCGAACTGAGGGCAACGATCGAGCCCGGCCGCGCGGCGCTGATCCCGCACATCGCGCACGTGCTGGTGGCGGCCCGCGCCCACGGCCTGGCCGTGCTCGACGGAACCTTCAACGACATCGGCGACGATGCTGGTCTGCTGGCCGAATGCGAGCAGGGGCGCCTCCTCGGCGTGGACGGCAAGACGCTGATTCATCCGGTCCAGGTTCCGATCACCAACCGCGCCATGGCGCCGTCCAAGAAGGAGATCGCCTGGGCCCGCCGGGTGGTCGAGGCCTTCGCCGCGCCCGAAAATTCGAACCACAGCGTCATCAAGGTCGCCGGCCGCATGGTCGAGCGCCTGCACGAACGCTCGTCGCGCCGCACCCTGGAGATCGTCGAGGCGATCGACGCGATGGAGGACGAATTCGAAACCGCCGGCTCCTAGAGCGTTTTCGACCAACTCTGGGTCAATTCTGTTTCGCGATCGGCGAGGCGCTCCGGCGTCAGAATGGCTCAGAGTTGGTTGAAAGCACTCTAATCGCAGCCGCGGCGGCGTCAGACCCACGGGCGTTCGAGCGCCGCCCTTTGTTCGTAATCGTCGATCTGCGACGCCTTCCCCAGGGTCAAATCCACCTCGTCGAGGCCGTTCAGCAGGTTGTATTTCTTGAATTGGTCGATCTCGAAGGCGATCACCCCGCCATCGGGGCCGCGGATCTCCTGGGCTTCCAGATCGACCGTCAGGGTGGCGTTGGCGCCGCGCTCGGCATCGTCCATCAGCACATCGAGCTGCTCGCGGGTCACGACGATCGGCAGAATGCCGTTCTTGAAGCAATTGTTGTAGAAAATATCGGCGAAGCTGGTCGAGATGACGCAGGTGATGCCGAAGTCGAGCAGCGCCCATGGAGCATGCTCGCGGCTTGATCCGCAGCCGAAATTGTCGCCGACGACCAGGATCTTCGCATGGCGATAGGCGTGCCTGTTGAGGACGTGGTCCGGATTGTCGCTGCCGTCGTCGTGATAGCGCAGCTCGGAGAACAGTCCGCTACCGAGCCCGGTCCGCTTGATCGTCTTCAGATAATCCTTGGGAATGATCATGTCGGTATCGACATTGATCATGTTGAGCGGGGCCGCGACTGCGGTAAGAGTGGTGAACTTGTCCATGTCCGGTGCTCGGGCTGGTGGTGTGGGGTACTCATGCGACGTCAAGGGCACGCCGGTCAAGGGACGGGCAGGCGCAACGTCAATCGCCGGCGCACAATAAGGGGGGCCTGATGACGCCGCACATCGAAGCCGAAAAAGACGACTACGCCGAAACCGTACTCCTGCCCGGCGACCCGTTGCGGGCCAAATGGATCGCCGAAACCTTTCTCGACGACCCCCGCCAGGTTAACGGCGTCCGCGGCTGCTTCGGCTTCACTGGAACCTATGGCGGCAAGCCGGTCAGCGTTCAGGCGACCGGGATGGGACAGCCCTCGCTGGCGATCTACGTCCACGAATTGCTCGACAGCTACGGCGTCGGCAAGCTGATCCGCGTCGGCACCTGTGGCGGGTTGTCCGAGAAGGTTGGACTCCGCGACATCGTGCTGGCCTCGACCGCCAGCACCGACAGCGCCATCGCCCGCGACGGCTTCGGTCATTTCAGCTTCGCCCCACCGGCCGATTACCATCTCCTGCGTCGCGCCGCCGATCTCGCCGCCGAGGCTGGCCTCAACTGGCACGTCGGCGGCATCGCCTCGACCGACGTGTTCTATCACCCGGAGGGGATGGAGGCGTATGCCACACTGCGCGCTCACGGCGTGCTCGCCGTCGAGATGGAGGCCGCCGCCCTCTATACGCTCGCCGCGCGCGCCGGCGCCCGGGCGCTGGCGATCTGTGTCATGACCGATTCGCTGGTCACCGGCGACCAGATCGGCCCCGACGAGCGCCAGTCGTCGCTCACCGAAATGGCGCGCCTGGCCCTGGATGTGGCGATCTCGGAGGCTTAGCTCGGGGCGCGCCGCATGCAAGCTAAGAACCTAGAGAAATCGTCAATGCCTTTCCCCCCAAAGAGGGCGGACCCGAAAGCCCGCCCCAGGTTGGCGCGCCTCGACGCGCTCGCGGCTATGCCGGTTCGTCAGCCATATAGTTGACGATCCCACGTCGCCCGCAGGTCGATTGCCAATACCGCGGCCAATCCCAAATTGAGGAGAAACCAGATTTCTCGCGTCAAGGGAATGGGGATGACCGGATTGAAGAGAATTGCACCGATACCGAGCGCGATCACCCAAGGCCCGACGGTGCCACGTTGCTGATAGTCCATAACGGCCAGCCAAGCCGCCGAGATGCAGATTACATATGGAAGCAAGAGGTAGTACCAGTACGGCCACGGACCCAGCGCCGCGACCAGCAACACCGCAGGACCGATGTGAAGCGCAATATATGCGCCGCGTTTCATGGCTGGCGTCCTCCGTTGCCACACAAGCATATCACCGTCGCGCCGTCGTAGACATCCGAAGCCAGAGAGGTGCCTCCTTTTGTCTATATCTGTGGTGGGGCCGGCCGAGGCCGCGTGAAAGGAAAATGAGATGACTGAGTCAAACCACGCCGGCGGACGGCCAACCGCCTTTAGCCAGGACATGGCCGACGCCATCTGCGGCGAACTGGCAGAAGGTTTAAGCCTCCACGCAATCTGCACTCGGGACGATATGCCCTCGGCTCGTACAGTTCATGAATGGCTTGAGAACAATCCTGAGTTCGCTCAGCAGTACGCGCGCGCAATAAGCCAGGGACAGCCTCCGGGCTGATTTGATGTACCCGTCTCGCTTCGGGCGCGCTGTCCAAGGAAAGAAGGCTGCGCCAGGACGAGATCGAACGAGGGGCCCAATACATTGCCATCCGCGTCGTGTGCAAGGGTTGCCCCTCTGGACACGGTACGCCGACCCCGGCCATATTGGCCAGGTGAGCGCGCCCGCCATGGCGCCACCCGAGCGACCATCCGCCGGCAAGCGGATCGATCGCTTTCTCAGGTCCGGGTTTCTAGGCCCACGGACACGCTGGACTGCTTTACCGGTTTTGACGAGTGAAAAGCCCGCCCCGCCGGGGGCAAAAGATGCCCTACGGATACGCAGAAACGCGGGGGGAAAAAGCCCTCCGGGTTATCGCTATCGTCTTGGCCATTCTGATCTGGGGTCTCATTGTGTGGCTGTTAATCCTCACCGTGTGATCGCTTCAGGGGCAGACCGAGGACAAGCCTTCCCAGCCAGAAGTTGTCAGGCGGATACTGGCTTAGAGCCCTTTCGACCAACTCTGGGTCAATTCTGTTTCGCGACCGCCAATCGGAAACAGAATCGACTCAGAGTTGGTCGGAAGGGCTCTGACCGGCGGCGACTTCGATCGCCTCCATGTCGTCGTCGGACAGCCCGAAGTGATGGCCGATTTCATGGATCATGTCGTCGTCGGACAGCCCGAAGTGATGGCCGATTTCATGGATCAGCACATGGCGGATCACACCGCCGAGCGATTCATCGTGTTCGGTCCAGTAGTCGAGGATCGGCCTGCGGTAGAGCCAGATCATGTTGGGAAGCTGACCGGTCTCCGGCACGGTCGCGTCGTGGGCCATGCCGACGCCCTGGAACAGGCCGAGGATGTCGAACTCGGTCTCGGCGCCAAGTTCGGTGAGCACGTCCTGTTCGGGAAAATCGGCAACCCGCAGCTGAAGATCGCCGGCCAGGCGGCGAAACTCCTCCGGCAGCCCACTGAAGGCCACGGCCGCCACGCGCTCGAAATCGTCGAGGGTGGGCGCCGTCAGCGCGGCCAAATTTACATCGTCGCCGCGCGCAGCACCTGGCGGTAAGGTCACGACGAACCGGGCGTCGCGTCAATCGGAACGATGTAGGCCGACCACGGCCCCTCGGTGCCGATTTTTGTTGCCAGCAACCGCGCCGTCTCCGGTTTATGGGGCACCATCCAGCGCAGATGCACCCATCGCCGCCGGCGCCCTTCGGCCAGCACCGCCTCGACCAGAAATTGTCCGGCGCGTCGATCCCTGGCATCCTGGATCACGAACAAATCGTCGAGCTGGCCGGCCCTCCGGCCGGTCATGGTATCCGGCAGATCATGGAAGACGGCAAAACCGATCAGCCGGCCGGATTCTTGCAAACCGACGATCTCGGCCGTCTCATCCCTGACCAGGAGTTCGGCGTAATATTCGTCCGCCGCCCCCGGCGCGCCGCGCTTCTGGTCCTGCGTGTAGGCCGCCAGCAGAGGCGCCAATTCGTGCGCATCGGCAAGCAACAGCGGAGTTATTGTCGGATCATCCATCGGCCGTCACGCGTCATGAAACCATTCCCTGGTGGCCAAATGGATCAACCGAGACATTTGAGTCCAGACAAGTTTGTGATGCATTGTGTGTAAAGCATTCCAATGTCTCGATAAGTTGATCCATCATCAAAGAATCGAGTGGTTCGAAACGATAGAATGCCTGCCCGGCGGCCCTCGTCAAGCGCTTGAGCCAGCATGAACCTAAGATGAACCGGCACCTCAGATCAGGTTCACCGGGCCAACATTACAAATTCGTCATCAAGTCGATCAGGCGATCGCACAAAGATTCTCAAACAACGACGGACCCATGGCAACCAAAGGGCAAAACATGATGTTCAAGAAAACGCTTATCGCCTCGGCGACCGCCGGCCTCATCGCAGTCGGCGGACTGTTCGCAACCACCGAAACCGCATCGGCCGGCCAACGCGGCTACAGCTTCCAATTCGGCAATAGCGGCATCTACTTCAATTACGGCAACCGGGTGAGGCCCCATTACGGCTCCCGCGTGCGGCCCAACCGCAACTGCCAGCCGGTGTTCAAGCAGGTGCGCCGGCACGACCGTTACGGTCGGCACTATTGGAAGCGCGTCAGGGTCGGTGTCCAATGCTTCCGCCCTCAGCACCGGCGTCATTATTACGCGCGGCCGCACCGCCGTCAGCAAGGCTTCAGTTTCCAGTTCGGCTTCTAGGCGCGAAGCGACAGCCTAGAGCCGGCATGGCCGTCGACGCCGTGGTCCTCGATCAGCTCGATGGCCCGGCGACGAGCTTGCTGAAGGTGTGGCCCGGGCTGTAGCCGACCGCGGCCACGCGGCCGCTCATCACCGGGCCGCCGCTACGACCAGGTTCGAATGTCGACGAAATGTCCGGCGACCGCGGCGGCAGCGGCCATGGCCGGCGACACCAGATGGGTCCGGCCCTTGAAGCCCTGGCGCCCCTGGAAATTGCGGTTGGAAGTCGAGGCGCAGCGCTCCTCCGGGCGGAGGCGGTCCTCGTTCATCGCCAGGCACATGGAGCACCCCGGCTCCCGCCATTCGAAGCCGGCCTGCTTGAAGATCTGGTCGAGGCCTTCGGCCTCCGCCTGCTCCTTCACCAGCCCGGACCCGGGCACCACCATGGCATTGACGCCTTCCTTGACACTATGCCCGGCGACGACTTTGGCCGCGGCACGCAAATCCTCGATACGGCCGTTGGTGCACGAACCGAGGAAGACCCGCTCGATGGCAATGTCCTTGATCGGCGTATTGGCCTCCAGCCCCATATAGGCGAGCGCGCGCTCCACCGCGCTGCGGCGATCAGGATCGTCGATCTCGGCCGGGTCCGGCACCTTGCCCTCAATGGTGGTGACGTTTTCCGGGCTGGTACCCCAGGTCACCAGCGGCGGCAGGTTCGAGGCATCGATGCGCACCTCGCGATCGAACTCCGCCCCTTCCTCGGAATAGAGCGTCTGCCAATACCGCATGGCGACGTCCCATAAAGCGCCCTTCGGTGCCCGCGGGCGGCCTTTAATGTAGGCGAATGTGGTCTCGTCGGGAGCGATCAACCCGGCCCGGGCGCCGCCCTCGATCGACATGTTGCACACCGTCATCCGGCCTTCCATCGACAGCGACCGGATCGCCTCACCGGCATATTCCAGCACGTGACCAGTGCCGCCGGCGGTGCCGATCTCGCCGATGATCGCCAGGATGATGTCCTTGGCGGTGACGCCGGCCGGCAGCGTTCCCTCGACCGTCACCCGCATGTTCCGGGCCTTGCGCTGGATCAGCGTCTGGGTGGCCAGCACGTGCTCGACCTCCGAGGTGCCGATGCCATTGGCGAGCGCGCCGAAGGCGCCGTGGGTCGAGGTGTGGCTGTCGCCGCACACGATCGTCATGCCGGGCAGCGTGAACCCCTGTTCCGGCCCGATGACGTGAACGATGCCCTGGCGCCGGTCGTGTTCGTCGAAATAGTCGATGCCGAACTCGGCCGCATTCTTGGCCAGGGTCTCGACCTGAAGCGCCGATTCGGGATTTTTGATGCCGAGGGAGCGATCGGTGGTGGGCACATTGTGATCGACCACCGCCAGCGTCTTGTTCGGCGCGCGCAGCACACGGCCGGCCATGCGCAGGCCCTCGAAGGCCTGGGGGCTGGTGACTTCGTGGATCAGATGCCGGTCGATGTAGATCACCGAGGTTCCGTCGTCGGCCTCGTCGACCAGATGGTCGTTCCAGATCTTGTCGTAGAGGGTTTGCGCCTGGGGCATGAAAACAGTTCCGTTCAGGGCCTAAAGCCCTTTCGACCAACGCTGAGGCAATTCTGTTTCTCGATTGGGGAGGCGAGCAATCGTCGAAACGATTGCCGGGCGATGCCCCCGCATCGTTCTAGATTGGTTCGGCGTTGGGTGCCTGCCAATCGGAAACCCGAAGGGACGGGTGATTTTGCGCCAATTCCTGCGCCAAGTCTCTTGACCGTATCCAGATACGCTCATCGAACCTTGACTTGATCCTGTCACAAAATCGCTCCGTCAGAATGGCGCAGAGTTGGTCGAAGGGGCTTCTAGATAGCAACTGCGTCCGGTCAATCCTAGAGCGCGAGCGGCGGTCCGTGGCTGGACACCAAAAGGGCGGCAGCGCCGTCCCGCAAGCCTGGACAGGAAACGAAGGCCCGAGGCTATTTGCCGGAGGCCTTGGCCGACGGCTTGCGGGCTGCCGATTTGGCCGTCGCAGCCGTCCGACGGTGGTCCTGCTTTTCGGTGATGCGCGCCGACTTCCCGCGCCGTCCGCGCAGATAGTAGAGCTTCGCCCGCCGCACCTTGCCGCGCCGGATCACGTCGACCGAATCGATCGTCGGCGAATAGACGGGGAAGACGCGTTCCACGCCTTCGCCATAGGAAATCTTGCGGACCGTGAAACTTTCATTGAGCCCGCCGCCGGAGCGCGCGATGCACACCCCCTCATAGGCCTGGATGCGGCTGCGGGTTCCTTCGGTCACCTTGACGTTGACGCGCACGGTGTCGCCGGGGGCAAAATCAGGCAGGGTCCGCTTCTCGGCAATCGCGGCCGCCTGCTCCGCTTCGATTTCTTGAATGATGTTCATGCGAACAGACCTTCCAAACGCCGGACAACAAGCGTTCCCGGGAAGGGTCGGGCCGCCGCTTGTCGTCCGGTGAAAACCGGCGGTTCAATACCTCAATCGGATTGCGATGTCGATAGCCTCGAGGGCGCCGCCGGACCTCACGAGCCTTCCGCCTCGCTTGCGTCCTTGGCGTTTTTTTTTATCAGCTCCGGCCGGCGCGACGCGGTCAGCGCCTCGGCCATGCGGCGTCGCCAGGCGGCAATCCGCCCGTGATCGCCCGACACCAGCACCTCCGGGATCGCCCGCCCTTCCCAGACGGTCGGCCTGGTGTAGTGCGGATGCTCCAGCAGATGGTCGGAGAAACTCTCGCTGGTCATCGACTGGGGGTTGCCCATCACGCCCGGCAGAAGGCGGATGGCGGCATCGATGACCGCCATCGCTGCGATCTCGCCGCCGGAAAGGACGAAATCGCCGACCGAGACCTCGCGCAGATTGCGCGCCTCGATCACCCGCTCGTCGACCCCTTCGAAACGCCCTGCGACAAGGACAATGCCGGGACCTTCCGCCAATTCGGCGACCATCTCCTGATCGAGAGGGACCCCGCGCGGGCTCATCAGCCAGCGCGGGCGATGGTCGCCGCCGGCGCTCACCCCGTCGATCGCAGCGGCCAGGATGTCGGGCCGCATCACCATGCCCGGCCCGCCGCCGGCCGGCGTATCGTCGACCGAACGGTGCCGGTCGGTGGCCGACTCCCTGATGTCGCGAATTTCGAGCGACCACGCGCCGTCACTCAGCGCCTTGCCGGCCAGGCTCAAGCCGAGGGGACCGGGAAACATGTCCGGGTAAAGGGTCAGGACGGTCGCGCGGAAGATCACGGTTCGTCGCTCTCGGGCAGAGTGCCCAGCGGTGGATCGATCACCAGCTTTCCCGATGAGATTTCGATCTCGGGCACCGCCGCCCGGGTGAACGGAACCAGAAACGCGGCGCCGTGTGCCGGGGCGATTTCAATGAGATCGCCGGCGCCGTAATTGACCACCGAGGCGACCGTGCCCAAGGCCGCGCCGGACGGGGTGACCACGCTCAGCCCGATCAGGTCGGCGTGATAGAATTCCTCGTCGGAGGGCGCCGGCAGTGCCGCGCGGCTGACCGACAAATCGGTGCCGTTGAGATCCTCGGCGGCCTCGCGGCCGTCGACGCCCTTGAACCTGGTGATCAGCATGTCTGTCGCCTTGCCCGGCGCCGCGCGCACGCTGGTGATTTCGAACAGCCGCCCGTCCGGGGCGGCGAGCGGCCCGTAGGCCGCGACGTCGCCGGCGGTTTCGGTGAAGGATTTCAGGCGCACTTCGCCGCCCAGGCCGTGGGCGGCGCCGATCCGGGCGACAATGACCCGGTCGCGGCTCATGGCGCCCGTGTCAGCTCGCCGCCTCGGCTTTTTCGGCAGGTGCCTCCTCGGCAGCGTCATCGGCTTCGGCAGCCTCCGCCTCTGGGGCATCGGCCTGGTCGGAAGTTTCGGTGGGCTGGGCCGCTGGAGCTTCAACTTCGGTGGATTCAGCCGCTGCGGCTTCCGCCTCGGCGGATGCGGCTTCAGCCTCGGCAGGCTCGCCGGCCGGAGCTTCGGCTTCGGCAGGCTCAGCTTCCTTGTCGGAAGCTTCGGCAGGCTCGGCGGCCGCGACTTCAGCCGTGGCTTCGGCTGGAGTGTCGGGCGTCGCATCGTCAACCACCGGGGCTTTGGCCGGGGCGGCAGGCGTGGCGGCTTTTTCCTCACCGCCACCGGCGGCGGCCGCCGCCGCGGCCTCGGCCCGTTCGCGCGCCTTCTCGCCCGGCACAGCCTTCTGCGGGTTGTGGCGCGGCTCACGTTTGGCAAGGCCCGCGGCGTCGAGAAACCGCAACACCCGGTCGGTCGGCTGCGCGCCGACTCCGAGCCAGTGCTGGATACGCTCCTCTTTCAGTTTCACCCGGTTGTCGTCGTCCTTGGGCAGGATGGGATTGTAGGTGCCGACGATTTCGATGAACCGGCCGTCGCGCGGGCTGCGCGCGTCGGCCACGACAATGCGGTAAAAGGGCCGTTTCTTGGCACCCGCGCGGGCGAGGCGAAGCTTGAGGGGCATGGTTTGTTGTTCCTTCTGTCTCTCGATTTGAAAAAAGTGTGGTTATTTCTTCTTGGGCAGGCCCGGTAATCCGGGCGGTTTGGTGGCCGGGGCACCGGGGAGTCCGGGCAGACCAGGAAGGGCGCCGGCGCCGGCGCCAGGCAGGCCGCCGGGGAGTGCTCCGGGAAATCCGCCGCCGGCCTTGGCAAGCCGCTCGAGCTGATCGGGCGAGATGTGCGGCAGGCCGCCACCGGCCATACCGCCACCCATGCCGCCGCTGCCCATTCCGCCACCCAAGGCACCGGCGAGCTTGCCCATCATGCCCCTGCCCTTGCCCTTACCCATGGCCTTCATCATGTCGGCCATCTGGCGGTGCATCTTGAGGAGCTTGTTGACCTCTTGGACCTTTGTGCCGGAGCCGCCGGCGATACGCCGTTTGCGGCTGGCCTTCAGGATCTCCGGCTTGCGGCGCTCGGCTCCCGTCATCGACGAGATGATCGCCATTTGGCGCTTGAAGACGCCGTCATCGAGGCCGGCGGCTTCGATCTGCTTTTTGACCTTGCCGACTCCTGGAAGCATGCCCATCAGGCCGGACATGCCGCCCATCGTCTGCATCTGGCCGAGCTGTTCGGCGAGATCGTCGAGGTCGAAGGCGCCCTTGCGCATGCGCTCGGCTGCCCTGGCGGCCTTCTCCGCATCGACGGTCGCGGCGGCTTTTTCGACCAGGCCGACGATGTCGCCCATGCCCAGGATGCGCCCGGCGATACGCTGGGGATCGAAATCCTCGATCGCGTCGAGCTGTTCGCCGACGCCGATCAGTTTGATCGGCTTGCCGGTGACGGCGCGCATGGAAAGTGCCGCGCCGCCGCGCCCGTCGCCATCGACCCGGGTCAACGCGATGCCGGTGAGGCCGACATGATCGTCGAAGGCGGTGGCGAGGTTGACCGCGTCCTGACCGGTCAGCGCGTCGGCTACCAACAAGATCTCGTGCGGGCTGGCGGCGCGCTTGATATCGGCCATTTCGGCCATCAGCGCGGCGTCCACATGGGTTCGGCCGGCAGTGTCGAGGATCACCACGTCGTAGCCGCCGAGCTTGGCTGCGGTCTCGGCCCGTGTGGCGATCTGTACCGGCGTCTGGCCGGTGACGACCGGCAGGGTGGCGATGCCTGCCTGTTGCCCAAGAATTTTCAACTGCTCCTGCGCCGCCGGACGGCTGGTGTCGAGCGAGGCCATCAGCACATTGCTCTTGACACGCTCCGACAGGCGGCGGGCGATCTTGGCCGCCATGGTGGTCTTGCCGGCGCCCTGCAGCCCGACCAGCATCACCGCCACCGGCGCCGGAGCGTTGAGATCGATGCCGACCGCCTCGGCGCCCAGCATCTCGACCAGCTGGTCGTGGACGATCTTGACCACCATCTGGCCCGGCGTGACCGAGCGGACGACCTCCTGGCCGACGGCGCGCGAGCGCACCTTGTCGACGAAGGTGCGGGTGACATCCAACGCCACATCGGCTTCGATCAGCGCTCGGCGAACCTCGCGCATGGCTTCGCCGACATCGGCCTCAGACAGCGCGCCGCGCTTGGTCAGCCGCTCGAAAATGCCGCCGAGGCGTTCAGAGAGAGTGTCGAACATCTAGTCGGTCTACTCCGCGGTCATGGCGTTTGTCGGCTCGACGTCTGACCCGGCGCTGCCATGATGCGGCCCGGCTGTGAGTTTCCACGCAAGCGCGTCCGCGGGCGCAACGCGCTGGCGGACGCTGACCTCCGGGATCGAAAGCCCCGGTCGGCTTATGGTTGTCGTTCGTCGTCTACAGTTATTGCGTTGGCATTTACGTGGGCCGGGCGCCGGAGTCAATCAAGGGCGGGCCTGAGTAGAGCGCCGAACAGAGACGACGGCGGGGCGCGCGGTTGGCCAATGCTGCCGCGGATTTTTCGGCCAGCATCTCGGCGACGCAAAACTGGCGCAAATTCAACGCAACCCGTTGGCGCGACTCGCGGAATCGTCAGGGTGCTAACCTGAAGTTCGTAGGTTCAAATCCTACCCCCGCAACCAAATAACTGTCTGAAATCATTGAACTATTCTGATCGCTGCCATGAGCTGGCACCGATTTCGATCGATCCCGTGCGCCTTGACACAAATCCCATGTATTTCAATGAGTTACGCGAAACGCTCCGTAGAATCTGATACTCTCCGGTAAACTCCATGCCGCAAAAACGTCGCAAAAAGCGGCCGTTTGATCCTGTTTTGTTCACGATTGGACGCCGACAAAGCTCCTTTGTTTTTGACCTCCTCATTTGAGGTGAGTTTGCATGATGCCGCGCGGCTTCGCTGAACTTGCGCACGGATATCGAGCACTGGTTGACAAGAGCACGCTAGTGGACTTTCTCGATCACGATTTTCGGTTGCATCGAGAAGATTCGCACTTTGTCGTACTTCACTGAACAAGAGCTTGAGCTGAAACTGTTGGGTGCGCCAAACACCGGATTTCGACCCGGTCAGCTCGGCGCGCTCCATTCAGCGTTGGCTCTGGTCTGCCCCACTTTTTTTAATTTCATCGTCTCCGCTCAAAAAACAAGGAGGTGAGTTCGGCCTTCCCGAATGTGAAATATTAGATTTTCAATTTTTCAATACGAACGGCCTGATCAAGCCAGGGTATTTGGATAATGAATTGAATCGTCGAACTGCATTCTCGGAGGTTTCTAGCTAATCTTGGTCCGAAAAGGGTTTGATAATTCGACCGCCTACGCATCGCCGGAAGCGCCCGGCTGAGAAGGTCGTAAAGAACATCCGGCGTGCAACAATGCGGCTTTTTGATCACCCGGCGATTGCCACCGCCCACATCAGGCGGGTGCGGCCTCAATGCGCACCTCGGACATGATCTGATCACGCATTTCCAAGAAGTGGCTGTCCGCGTTCATGACGCTCCAATTGCGTTTTCCCCGAGCGATATCAATTGGAATGTTTGTTTTAACTCGGCCCGGTCCCGCCGTCAGAACCGCCACTCGATCGGCCAGAAATACTGCCTCCTCAACGCTGTGTGTCACGAACATCACTGTGATGTTCGATTCCGCCGAGATGCGCATCAGCTCCTCCTGAAGGGTCATGCGCGTCTGCGCGTCAACCGCGGCGAACGGTTCATCCATCAGCATTACTTCGGGCTCGTTCGCCAGAGTTCGCGCGACCGCGACTCTTTGCTTCATGCCACCCGACAACTCGTGGGGGTATTTATTGGCAGCGTCGGTCAGGTTGATCAGTTTCAGGTATTTTTCCGCTATGTGGCGTCTTTCCTGTTTGGTGGCACCCCTGAATTTCGGGCCCAGAGCTACGTTGTCGGCGACATTTTTCCACGGCAGTAGAGCGTACTCCTGGAAGACAACGCCGCGGTCCGCGCCAGGTCCCGTGATCAGCTGATCATCCATCGTTATTGAACCCGAGCGTGGCCGAAGGAACCCGGCGATCGCGGCCAACAACGTGGATTTGCCACATCCGCTCTGACCGACAACGCAAAGGAATTCGGTCTCATGGATATCGAGCGTTAAGGCTTCCACGGCGACGTGGCGCTCACCGCGTTCCTCGTTCACATACTCCACCGAGATATTGCGCACCGAGATCTTGATGGTCATTGAGGGGAGCCTCTTCCGTCCAGTATCCGTGGGGATCTTTGCCAGTCGACGTCACACATCATGGACGACCTCGAATCTCGGGTAAGTGCTCCGGTGCTCACCGCCTCAACCTGGGGCAAACTCGGCTCCGACATTTCCCGCCGAGGCCGCCGTCCAATTTAGCCATTTTGGCCGGTCTGGGCGAAGCCTCTCTCCAAAAATGGCTGACATCTTACATAGATGTCAGCCTGATGTCCAGAAGGAAAGTTCGGCTTCCATGGCCCACATTCGCATCTCAACAATCGGACATGCCCGTTACAAACCCTGCATACCTTGCACGTTCCTCGGTCAGCTACTAGTATCTCTCCGGTATACCAATGAAGATTTCGCGTGGACTGCCAACGAGGCGTTTGCTAATCCCGTGCGAAATCACCCGCTGGGCCAGCCGCCGTTCTGCATTGGCTGTCTTGCCGCAGGTAAGAGAAAGTGAGGAATCGTGGCTTCTCAAGCGACACCCAACCTTCTGTTCATCCTTTCGGACCAGCACACACAAAAGATCAGTGGCTGCTACGGAGATCCGATCGCACAAACACCGAACCTGGATCGCCTTGCGTCCCGAGGAATTGTTTTTGACAACGCCTACACGCCTGCCCCCATCTGTACACCAGCCAGGATGGCTTTGCTGACAGGGCGCTACCCGTCTGACCAAGCATGCTGGACCAACAGCGATGTTCTAGCTTCTGACATTCCGACCTATGTGCACGGCTTGGGCGCGGCCGGCTATCATCCGACACTGGTCGGCCGATTGCATGCGATCGGACCGGATCAGGAGCATGGCTACGCGGAGCGACGGATTGGTGACCACAGCACAAAGTGGGTGGGCGCCAAGCAGCACAATCTAGGTGTGCTGGAGGGAACCGCCGAGCCATTTCGGGTGAGTATTGAGAAATCTGGGTTCGGTCAATCCTCCTACGAGGCGCTGGATCGGGACGTCACGAAGGCGACTCTGGATCTTTTTGACGAAATCGCCGAGGCGCGGCAGCGAGGCGACGACCGCCCGTTCGCGGTTTCCGTCGGCCTCATGTTGCCTCACGCGCCGTACGTTTGTTCGCGCTCAGATTTCGAATTGTACGAAGGCAAGGTCGGTTTGCCGAAGCTCGGACGCTCATACCCAGAGCATCCCTATTTTTCGAAGTGGCGGGACCACGCAAATATTGAGAGCCTCGCTGCGGAAGATATAGTACGCGCACGCACCTCGTATTACGGCCTCGTCACCTCAATGGATCGTATGGTTGGCCAAACATTGGATAAATTGAATTCTTCGGGCCTCAGTGACAATACCCTTATTATCTACAGCTCAGATCACGGTGACCAGCTTGGCGACCGTGACCTGTGGTGGAAGCAGAGCTTCTACGATGACGCTGCCAAGGTGCCTCTAATTATGTCGTGGCCAAGCCGCTTTCCGGAAGGTGAGCGACGAAACCAAGTCGTCAATCTGATTGATGTCGGAGCGACTTTGCTCGATGCAGCTGGCGCAAAACCGCCACCGGGCACGCGGGCGAAGAGCTTGCTCAAATTGGCCGAGGAACCAAGCCTGCCTTGGATCAACGAAACTTATTCCGAGTTTTGCAGCGATGGAATGGCCCGATGGATGCCAGACGACCCGGTTATGCAGCGCATGGTCCGTGCAAGCCGCTGGAAGTTGATTTTCTCCAACGAGGGTCGCTCGCAACTGTTCGATTTGATCGACGATCCGGATGAGTTGCACGATTTGGCGGAAACAAAGCAATTCGATGCCGTGCGCGAAGCCCTCAGTGCTCGGGTTCTGGCGGGCTGGGATCCAAATCGTATTGCTGTCCAGATGGCTCGGCGGCGCAAAGACAAAGAAGCGTTTCAGTCTTGGGCACGCGCGGTCAATCCGGCGGATTCACTGCGCTGGCAAGTCAAGGTCGAGGATAACTGGCTTGATACGACCAGCGCCCATCGTGGCGGCGCCAACGCCAGCTGAAGACAGGTGCCCCATGCTTCGCGAAGAGGCTTACACCAAGTTCAAGCAGTGTCTGTTCGGTGCAACGCTGCGTCCGGGCCAGTTCGTGTCGCAGCGAGAGCTTTGCGAAATCGTGGGCGTGCCACTGGGTCCGATGCGAGAAGCGCTCAAGCGCCTTGAGGCCGAGGCTCTAGTCAAGCTAGTTGCCCAACGCGGAATTCAGATCGTTGACGTCAACTTGGAGCTGATCAAGAACTCAGCTGAGTTGCGGATGGTCTTAGAAACGGAGGCGATTCGGAAATTTGCCCTACACGCTTCCGAAGCTCGTATTTTGCGGCACCACGACGCATTTCTCCGAGCGTTGGAACGAGCTGCGAACGGACCCATTTCAAAGGAATTGCTTGAAGCCACCTACGTTGTCGATCGTGCTTTTCATGACGATATTGTGACCCACTTGAACAACGAAATGATTACCGATGTGCACCGAGCAACGATGGAGAAGTTTCAGTTGATACGGTTGAAGGGCCAAATGACCGAATCTCGCCTTGAGCCGGTCACGAGGGAGCACATCAGGATAACCCAGGCTCTCGCGCGGCGCGATGCGGATGCCGCGGTTGCTGCGCTGCAATCGCACCTCGCAATGGTTCAGGCCCGCGCGATGGGGATTGAGACTTTGGAGATCGAACCTCGCAGCCGCGAGCCTTGAATGTGTGAAGCGGCTTCGCGGAGTGGCACAACAGGCAACCAAATGTTGCAGCAGGGGCTGAACCCGGTTGTTGGTGCGGTCGACATTTATCCATCTCCGGAACCCGCGGCTCCGAGCCTGTAGGCCGGCAACGATCACGGAGAAAACCGATGGCGAAAATCGAGCGAGTTGAGTTGCGGATGATCGACCTCGTTCCGCAAACCGAGCGGAAAGACGCGATCCAAAGTTTTGCCAGTCAAGAGACGCCGATTGTCACTATCACTGACTCAGACGGCGGAATTGGTACCGGCTACAGCTACACCATCGGGACGGGCGGCTCATCAATCATGCGCCTGTTGAGCGATCACCTTGCTGGACGGCTGATTGGGCGGGACGCAAACGCCATCGAAGCCATCTGGCATGATCTGGAGTTTGCGACCCACGCAACCACGATCGGCCCGATGACGTCGATCGCCCTAGCAGCAATCGATACCGCGTTATGGGATCTACGCGCCCGACGCCTCGGGCTCCCTCTGTGGCTAGTCGCTGGAGGCGCCAGCGACCGACGCCCCGTCTATACAAGCGAGGGCGGTTGGCTGCATCTTGACCAAAAACAGATCGTTGAACAAGCTGTGGCCGACAAGTCAGCTGGATTCATGGGATCGAAGATAAAGATAGGAAAGCCCAGCGGCGCAGAGGACCGTAGTCGGCTCGCGGCCGTTCGTGAGGCGGTCGGCGATTCTTATGAGATCATGGTGGACTGCAACCAGGCGTTTGCCGTCGACGAGGCGATCAGGCGCCTTCCACAACTTGCTGACCTCAACCTTGGTTGGATCGAGGAGCCTCTGCCAGCCGACGATATCGATGGGCACGTGCGCTTGTCGGGCCACACATCGACCCCGATCGCAATCGGCGAGTCTTTATATTCCATTCGGCATTTTCGAGAGTACATGCAACGCCGCGCCTGTTCGATTGTCCAGGTCGACGTCGGACGGATCGGCGGAATAACGCCTTGGCTGAAGGTAGCCCATACCGCTGAGGCCTTTGACCTACCAGTTTGCCCGCACTTTTTGATGGAGTTGCACGTCAGCCTGACTTGCGCGGTGCCCAACGGGAGGTATGTCGAGTACATTCCTCAACTCGACGCCGTCACGAATAGTCAGGTGCGGATTCAGGCGGGCCAGGTGTTCGCGCCCAGCCAAGCGGGTCTCGGTATTGATTGGGACCACGATGCTGTCGACCACAAAAGCATCGCGGAATTCTCGCAGGTCATCACCGCAGCCGACCCGTAGCATCGGCTCGCCATATCCGCTTGAGCTGACGAGTGCGGCGGTTGCAATTATGATACGCACATCCATGGATCGCATCGTGAAAACGAACGTAGCGCCTTCGTGGCCTCCGCGCCGCCGGACACAATTTTACTTTGGCCGGCTAGATGATGATCGTGTCGGCACCCAGCGCGCGCGATTCAGAGATGCGTATGTGGCGGTCTAGCGCTTGCGCCGCCACCTCCCAATCCTTCTCGCGGAGCGCTTCGATAACGCTCATGTGCTCCAACATTGCCGGAAGCACGCGTGATTCGGTATATCGTGCATTCAGGCGAATGAGATGAAGCTTGTCGCTGTTGATGCGGTGAACGTTTTTGAGGACCGCGTTATCCAGAGCGTCGATAAGGCCATTGTGCAACTCCCAGTTAACAACTTCCGCCGCCTTCAGCAGCTCTGAGTCAATAATTGCGCGCGCGCGTAACTATTGACTCGGTGCGTATCATCAAATTCGCCGGCCAGCTGCCTAAATCCTCGACTCCACGGCATGCCTGCACCTCGAGCATGCGGCGCAACTGAAAGGCGTCGCGGATGAACCGAGTATCGACGCTTGTTACGCGCATGCCGGTTTGTGGCAGCAACTCCACAAGGCCCTCCGCCTCTAGTTGACGCAGGGCGTCCCGCATGGGCGCAACCGACACATTGAGCGCGCCGCACAACTCTCGCTGAGTTAGAAACTGTCCAGGGCGGATCGTCCGTTCGAAGAGCGCTGTCTTGAAGGACTGATAAGCGACCTGTCTTAACAAGTGTCACCCCTCATGCATTGGTGTCGGCGAGAGACGCAGACGCCTAATTCCCGATTCTGTGTTATTATGATAGCTCGCAGAGTGTGTAGCGAATTATCATTGCGGTCGCCTCCGTTCGGTCAACAGCCGCATGTCGCGGGTGGTCGCTGACTGAACGATTGGCTCGTATTTGACTCTCATGATGGATTGCAATAGATGAAATTTCAATTCATATTCTGATAGATATGTGAGAAGCGCTGATTATGCGAACAGTTGGCTTCGTTGGGCTGGGCACAATGGGCGCGCCGATGGCTCGCAACATTCTGAGATCTGGCATTTCCGTTCGTGTCTATGACGAGAGCCGAGATGCCCGCGGCGCTTTTGCAGACACTCGCGCGGTCGTGTGCTCGACCTTACCTGAAACATATCAGGGATGCGAAAGCATCGTGCTGATGCTGCCGACAATCAAAGAGGTGGAGACTGTTTTGCTGGGTGACACGCGCGCACTCAGCGAGGCAAACCCCGGATGTGTAATTGTTAATATGAGCACGGTGTCACCGCTAGAAAATGAAAAAATCGCATCGGAGCTTCACAGTCGGGGCCTGCGCTTCGTTGAAGCGCCGGTCGCCCGAGGGTCAGACAATGCCCACGACGGAACGCTGTTGATTATGGCGGCCGGGCATACGTCAGCTGTCGAAGCGGTTCGACCAGTCTTAGACACGATGGGGGAAACTATCGTTTGTGGTGCAATTGGCGCGGCGTCGGCGATGAAACTGGTGAACAATTATTTGGCACTACTGTCCAACGTCGTCACTGCCGAAGCCCTTTCCCTCGCGCGCGCCTACGATCTGGACGAGCAGTTTGCGCTCGACGTTATGGCCAATACCGCAGTCGGTCAGGGGTATGCTCGTGTCGTATATCCCAAGAAGGTCTTGGCTGGCGATGTCACCGCTGGGTTCCCGATCGAGTTGGCCCTGAAGGATCTGCGGCTGGCGACAACTGACGGAAAGCGCCTCGGAGTCGCAATGCTGTCAGGCGACGTAGCCGACGCGATATACAGCGCCGCCATCGACGA
The DNA here is from genome assembly GCA_963663975.2 of uncultured Bauldia sp. Lineage (GTDB taxonomy): Bacteria > Pseudomonadota > Alphaproteobacteria > Rhizobiales > Kaistiaceae > JANQRX01. The sequence goes on from CAXXRA010000015.1 coordinate 1,587,453, forward strand.
TGGGCGCGGGCGACAAGACGCTACAGCTATTTATCAGATGATGAGTAGTCTGAACGATTAGACGCTTTGGATCTAGCTGTCGTTGTAATCCAACAGCCCGTCCTGTTTCACGTGAAAGGCGCCGACCTTCGACGCTTGGCTTTGCCTTATTTTGCAACGTGTATGTCACCTGAACCGAGCAGCCGCGTCAGCCGCAGAGTTCTACGCCCCGTGCCTTCGCCGCAACAACCGCCCCCTACCGACGGCGAGATCGAGCGGCACCGCCTCGGTGCATCATGACCGACGCAGAAGGCGCTACTAGGCCAGAATGGCCCACAACAGGCCACATAAGGGCCGCCACCACAAAGCCGTGACGGTCGCACAGAAGGCGCTGACCTGACAAGCTGGCTCCGCTGATACGATTACCAACCCTACTCTGGCTACAACTCCAAGCCCATGTCTCCGGCCGAAACGTGCTGGACAAGGCCCTTGGAAATGAAGGCCGTGTTGTCCATCGATAAGGGCCGCGAGTAGATCAGCGCGCGAGTGGCTCTTGCCAGCGACGATGGTCACCCTTCCGACTTCATTGCATTGAAATATAGCCCATTGGTATATCGATTAATGCCCGCCCGCGCCAATCTATATATGGCATGAGGAGTGTTCCATGAATGATCTAATGAGAAAATTCGCCGTCGCGACAAGCGCGTTTGTATTGTCGCTTGCCGTGTCGCGACAAGCGCGTTTGTATTGTCGCTTGCCGTGTCAGCCGCCAGCTCTCAAGAGCTTACCGTTGCAGCAGGGACGGCTATCTCCGATGCCGCCGTGTTCGCAGGAGTGGAAAAGGGATTCTTTGCCAAACACGGGTTGAAAGTTGAAGTCAAAATCTTTGCCAGCGGCGTGGAAATGATAAACGCGCTCAATGGGGGGCAGGTCGATGCAACCGTGATGGGTTCGTTTCCTTTGCTTGCCGGCGTGTCGAAAGGTCTGCCTCTGAAGCTAATTGCTCACAACTGGGGCAGTGCTTTATCAACCTCGCAGAGTGAAGTCCTTTCAGTTGTGGGCTTGTCGGCATCAGGCATCGAAGAAGAGAACGTCAATTCGCTCGACGGCAAACGTGTTGGCCTACCGCTTGGGTCAGGAGCGGAGCCTTACCTGATCGGCCTTTTGAGATCCGCCGGGCTAGACAGAGACTCGGTGACGCTCATCCATGTTGCACCTACTAATATGAATACCGCCCTGCAGAACGGTGATGTTGACGCTGTCTCGATTTGGGAGGCTCATGCCAGCAATGCACTGACGGTAGTGGCGGGAACAGTCCGGGTGAAATCCGGTGGATGCGAGGGATGCTATTTCGCCGGCACGGTGCTGAGCACCGAATCGATTATCAGCGAGCGACGCGACGACCTAAAGGCTCTCCTGACTGCGTTTGCCGAGTCGCATCAGTGGGTCCGGAACAATCGCGCGGAAGCAGCGGACGTTGCCAGTCGTTGGATTCCGGGTACCAAACTTGAAACCCTCGAGGAAGCTCTGCGCACGCTGCCCTTTGATATGCGGATCACCAAGAATACGCTTGACGGGTACAACCAAGTTATTCTGCCTCTAATGCTTTCGACCGACAGGATAGAAGAACTTTTCGATCCATCAACCGCCATTGATGCATCGCTGATTCAAGAGGTGACAACCGAGGTGCCACAGTTCTTCGATGACTTGGACCCGATCCCGGCGGACCGCGCATACTGAGAATGTTCCTCCCGGACACCGGACCCGTCGTTCGCGATGGGCCCCGGTGGCCGGGAGTCCAATTGGAACTCGCTCCGGGCTATTTGGCTTGCTGCAATGCCGTAGTTGGATCTACACTCGAATTTGCAGTCTGCGACAAGAAGGCTGTCGAGCAGGCCGAAGTGGTCCATTCTAATTCATTGAGGCTGGCGTCCAATCGATACATGACGCGCCAGCCCATCAGGGACATGTCATCCGCCGCCATGCTCCGCCGCCATGCTCCGCCGCCTAGCAAAAATCCCCCGTTCCATCATCCTGACCTCGGCAGCCATACTGCTTATCTTTCTGGCTTACGAGATCTGGACGCGGAGCTTGGCCGGCCAAATCATGGCCGATTTCAGGCCCGATTGGGACGCCGAGTCCCAGGATATCGTTATCGTCATGCCATTCGAGCCGGAACAGTTTCACATGCTGAAGCTTCAGGCAGCCGGCCGATTCATCAGTTATGAAAACAAAGAGGTGACGCTGTTTGACGTGCACCCAGATGACATTCGGCGTTTGGCACGCAACTACTGGGTTAGCGATATTCGGTTGATAACGCGATGACCACCGAAGCCATTCCAGCTGCCGCGGCCAAAAGATCGTTTCGCAGCCCGAAAAATGCGAAACGAATCCGCCAACTCGGTGGTATTCTAGCGGTTGTTGTCGCGTGGCAGATATCGGTGTGGGTGATCGATCTGCCACCGTACTTTTATCCGGGGCCGTCCAACGTCTTCGATGCGTTTATTGAGCTAGTCGAGCGCGGTATCCTGCCACCCTATATTGGTGATAGCGTCGGTCGCTATGCTCTTGGTGTATTTTGCGGGACATCGATCGGGGTGTTGATCGGGCTCCTGATTGGCCTGTCGCGGTTGATGTCAGCAGTGCTGGCGCCCACGATCAACTTTTTCTACTCGATTGTCGAAGTCGCATGGATCCCGCTGTTCGTTATTTGGTGGGGCTACGGGATAAAGACGATCATCGTCGCGCTCGTCTACGTGGCTGCTTTTCCTGTCCTGTACAACACCCTCATCGGCGTACGGACGGTGCCGACGGTTCTGATCAACGCCAGCAAATCACTTGGTGCGACGAATCTGCAAGTCCTGGTCAATGTAATTTTACCATCCGCTTTGCCCAACATATTTACGGGCTTCAGAATCGGCGCCGGTTTTGCCTTTCGCGGCTTGATCTTTGCGGAAATGATCGCGGCGCAAACAGGTGTCGGGTATTTGATCTTTGAAGGAGCGAATTCGCAGCAGACTGACCGGACTATCGTGGGGATGATTACGATCGGGCTGATGTGGCTGGTAATCGATCGTGCCTATCTTAGCCCGGTCGAGAAGATAACGATTGAACGCTGGGGCCTGGTGAGTGATTCGAAATGAATGAGAGCACGACTGTCTTGGCGCGGCCGTTTTTCAGGCGGTGGATGCTCGGGCTGATACCATTGGGTGTGGCCTTGGCGGTCTGGATGGTCGCGCCGGCCGTTGCCGACATTCCGCCGTTTATGTTCCCGACTATGGCCAGCGTACTCAAGTCAACCGGCAAGCATCTTGCGGACGGCTCTTTGGTTTTCAACGTGGCGAGCAGCCTAGGCCGCCTGGCGATAGGCTTCGTTATAGGCAACACAATCGCCATCCCGCTGGGAATCGCGATTGCCACCAATACCAAGATCGCGGACGTCTTCCAGCCTGTACTGACTTTCATGCAGTCGATCGCCGGGATCGCTTGGGTCCCACTCGCAATTATCTGGTTCGGTATTGGCGACGGCGCGGTTATCTTCGTCATCGCCAACACGATTTTCTTTTCGAACATTTATAATACCGTGTTGGGGGTGCGCTCCATTCCCCCCGTTCTGTTCAAAGCGGCGCGTTCTCATGGTGCAAGTGAGAAGCAAATCCTCTTTGATCTCGTGATCCCAGGTGCGCTAACGCAGATCCTGGTTGGCATGCGCACCTCAATGGCTTTCGGCTGGCGCGCCCTTGTGGGTGGCGAAATGCTGGCTGGAACGTCAGGGATTGGATACATCACGATCGAGGCTGTGCAATGGTATCAGACCGAAATCATCCTGCGCGGGATGATTATCATTGGCGTCCTGTGGCTCGTGATGGACAGGTTGATATTCCGCGTGCTGGAGGACAGGACCGTTCAACGCTGGGGCATGATACAGAATTGACGTCCTACGCGGTCGGCGGATCGGGTGTCAGCCATATGACGCTGGAGAATTAGCCAACGCGGAGAGCGTTGCGGCTGAACACGATGATGAGATACGATATCTGCTTCCGGTTCTGTCGACGCTACGGCGCGTCGGTCGCCACCAAACCGCAATCGGAATCGCGCGGCATGCGCTTGCCGCGATTGCAAACTATTCCGACTCCACGGAGAACGCAGTTTGGCTGTATGACGCAATAGGCCAGAATCATTGGGACCTGGGAGAATATGAACTGGCCGTCTCCACCTACGACGAAGGAATCAAACAGGTTGGCCTCCATAACAAACAGGTGACGAATATTCTGATTAACGCGGCGGGATATAATCGCCGAATTGGTCACTACGCCCGAGCCGTTGAATTGGCGCGTGCCGCGACGCAAATGGATCACATTTCGAGATTCGGAAGGCTGCTGGCGTTCTCTACGATGGCCACAGCCCTGTCAGAAAGAGGAGCTGAATCATCGGAAGTCGAAAGAATAGTCAATCTTATCGGAAGCGACCACAACGTGTATTCGGTTCGGTACGGGGAGCTGTTTTTGCAACTTGGGATGAAAGAACGGGCAGTGGATATGATGTTGGCATCGGCGTCGGACCCACGTTTTCGAGACCGGGTGATAACTCGGATGCAAAGATACTCTTGGAGCATTGGCGCGCCGGACAGACCTGAGTTGACGGGGACGGATTTCACGCCAATTCGTCAAGATCCAGAATTTCGCACAGCGTTTGACCGGGTGGCCCGTATCAATCACATCGACGCGTATGATCTACATTGAGGTTGATCGGCGATGGACGATAGCATTGGTGATGTGAAATAGAAGGGGCGTTCTTATGTCCTCATCGACCGCGCGCGAGTGGTCCAGTTTATTGGTAAAGCATGACCGGGTTTCATTGGAAGCTGTCTGTTCCGGATCGCAAGATCACCTTCCGTCTTTCTAACGACACCTTACTGGCTTTCAAGCTACTCCGCGGCGATCAGGCCTGACTGAATGCCGCCATCTACACATGCTCGTGGAGTTGCATGAGCTGCCGGCAAATCACACTAACTCACGCGGAGTACGCGTATGCGCATCGATTCCGCCGATCTGGATGGCGCAAAATCGACGCAAAATTGAGCGGGACCATTGATTCTAAAGGGAAATTTCCCGCTCGCGCTCAGGCTCATAACCTGAAGGTCGCTGACTAGAATCCGGCCACGCAGCCAACGTCCCGTGGAATCGCCAAATACTGGCGTTCCGGCGCCCGATCCGCCATATAGAGCCCGACCCGGCTAGAGCGGCCCGAAACACCCATGCCCGACAGCGCCATCCCCTTCCGCAAGATGAACGGCCTCCGCAACGAGTTCGTCGTGCTGGATGCGCGTGCCAGGCCCATCGACATCGACGCCGAGGCGATCCGCCATCTCGGCGGGGACGAGGGGATCGGCTTCGACCAGCTGATCACCATCGAAAAGGCGGCCCAGGGCGGCGACGCCTTCATGCGCATCCACAATCGCGACGGCGGCGAGGTCGACGCCTGCGGCAACGCCACCCGCTGCATCGGCTGGCTGGTGATGAACGAGAACGGTGCCAACGAGGCGGCGATCGAGACCAATGCCGGGCTGCTCACCACCTATGACGCCGGCGAGCCGGAGCTGATCACCGTCGACATGGGCACGCCGCGCTTCGACTGGCAGGATATCCCGCTCGCCGAAGCCTTCCACGACACCCGCACGTTCGAGCTGCAGATCGGACCGATCGACGCCCCGGTGCTGCACTCCCCCTCGGCGGTCAATATGGGCAACCCCCACGCCATCTTCTGGGTCGACGACATCGATGCCCACAACCTCGCCGGCTTCGGGCCGATGCTGGAAAACCATCCGATCTTTCCCGACCGGGCCAACATTTCGCTGGCCCATGTCACCGCCGCGACGCCATGACGGTCAAGACCTGGGAGCGCGGCGTCGGTATCACCAAGGCCTGCGGCACCGCCGCGTGCGCGGCCGCGGTGGCGGCGATGCGCAAGAAATTAACCGATAAGCGGGTGACGGTGACGCTGCCCGGCGGGCCGCTGACCATCGAATGGCGCGACGACGGCCATGTGTGGATGACCGGGCCGGTCGAGAACGAGTTCACCGGCACCATCGACGCCGGGACCCTGGCCTGGCGGGTGAGCGAGCGGGGTGCGGCCTGATGGCCGTCACCGTCACGACATTCGGCTGCCGGCTGAATGCGCTGGAATCGGAGGTGATGCGCACCCGCGCGACCGAGGCCGGCCTCGACGACGCCATCCTGATCAACACCTGCGCAGTCACCGCCGAGGCAGTGCGCCAGGCACGCCAGGCGATCCGCCGTGCCCGCCGCGACCATCCCGGGGCAAAGATCGTGGTCTCCGGCTGCGCCGCCCAGATCGACGCGGACAGTTTCGCCGCCATGAACGAGGTCGATCTGGTGCTCGGCAATGCCGAGAAGCTGACGGCGAAGAGCTATGCCTTCGGCCCCGATCCCGACGGTGCACCGCGTATGCGCGTCAACGACATCATGTCGGTCAAGGAAACCGCCGGGCATCTGGTCGACGGCCTCGACGGCCGTACCCGCGCCTTCGTCGAAGTGCAGAACGGCTGTGATCACCGCTGCACCTTCTGCGTCATCCCCTACGGCCGCGGCAATTCGCGTTCGGTGCCGATGGGCGCGGTGGTGGCGCAAATCGAGAGACTGGTCGAGCGCGGTTACCGCGAGGTCGTGCTGACCGGCGTCGACATCACCTCCTATGGCGGCGACCTGCCCGGTCGCCCGCGGCTCGGCGGACTGGTGTCGGCGATCTTGCGCCATGTGCCCGAGCTCGACCGGCTGCGGCTGTCCTCGATCGACTCGATCGAAGTCGACGACCGGCTGATGGCGGCGATCGCCGAGGAGGAACGGCTGATGCTCCACCTCCATCTGTCGCTCCAGCACGGCGACGACATGATTTTGAAGCGGATGAAGCGCCGGCACTCGCGCCAGGATTCGGTGCGTTTTGTCGAGGCGGTGCGGGCGCGCCGGCCGGGCGTGGTGTTCGGCGCCGACCTGATCGCCGGCTTCCCGACCGAGACCGAGGCGATGTTCGCCAACACGCTGTCGCTGCTGGAGGACTGTCACCTGACCTTCCTTCACGTCTTCCCGTTCTCGCCGCGGCCGCACACCCCGGCGGCCCGGATGCCCCAGGTGGAACGCGCGACCGTCAAGGAGCGGGCGGCGCGCTTGCGCGAAGCGGGTCAGCGGGCGTTGGCCGTCCATCTTGCGGCTGAACGGGGCGCCACGCGACGCGTGCTGGTCGAGGCAGTTGGAACCGGGCGCACCGAACATTTCACCCGCACCGCCATCGACGCTGGTGAGCCGGGCGAGGTGGTCGCGGCCAGGATCGTCGGCCATGACCGGACCGGTCTGATCGCCACCGCCCTTTCCGAGGCCGCCTGATGGCCGAAAGCGGTGGTCTCCTCGGCCGCGTTTTCGGCGCCTCGCGGGATACACAAGCGGCACCCGATAGCCGCAGTTGGGGTCAGCGCCTGAAGGCCGGCCTGTCACGGTCCTCGGGCGCGCTGACCGAGTCGATCACATCCATCTTCACCAAGCGCAAACTCGACGACGACACCCTGCAGGACCTCGAGGATGCGCTGTTGCGAGCCGACCTCGGCCTCGACGCCGCCGCCGCGATTACGGAGGCGCTGCGCGGCGACCGCTACGACCGCGAGATCGGCGTTGACGCGGTGAGGCAGGTGCTGGCCGGCGAGATCGCCAGGGTACTGGCGCCGGTCGCCCGGCCGCTGGTGATCGACCCGGCCAACAAGCCCCACGTTGTCCTGGTGGTCGGCGTCAACGGCACCGGCAAGACCACCACCATCGGCAAGCTGGCGGCCAAGTTCGGCCGCCAGGGGCGGAGCGTCATGATCGCCGCCGGCGATACCTTTCGCGCCGCGGCGATCGAGCAATTGGGGATCTGGGCGGAGCGCAGCGGGGCCGCCTTCCTCGCCCGCGAAACCGGCGCCGACGCCGCCGGCCTGGCCTTCGACGCTTTGAAAGAGGCACAGGCCGCCAGCACCGACATCCTGCTGATCGACACCGCCGGGCGGCTGCACAACAAGGATGCGCTGATGGCCGAACTGGAAAAGATCGTCCGTGTCCTGCGCAAGATCGACTCCACCGCCCCCCATTCGGTGCTGTTGACGCTCGACGCCACCACCGGGCAGAACGCCGTCGCCCAGGTCGAGGCGTTCGGCCGCCGGGCTGGGGTCACCGGCCTGGTCATGACCAAGCTCGACGGCACCGCCCGGGGCGGCATTCTGGTGGCGCTAGCGACAAAATTCGGCCTGCCGGTGCACTATATCGGGGTGGGCGAACAGATCGACGATCTGGAACCGTTTGCCGCAAGCGACTTCGCCCGCGCGCTGGCGGGACTTCGCCAAGAACAGGAGAGCCCGGCGACATGACAATCGAACGCACACCCGATGCGCCCGACCGCGCCGAGATCAATCCGTTTCTCAAGCTGGCGCTGGATATCGGGCCCCTGATCCTGTTCTTTCTCGCCAACGCCCGTGGCGAGCGACTGGCCCAGAGCTGGCCGGCGATCGCCGCGCTCGGCAAGCCGATCTTCTTCGCCACCGCGGTTTTCATCGCCGCCATCCTGATATCGCTGGCCGTCTCCTATGGCTTGACCCGGCGCCTGCCGCTGATGCCCTTCGTCACCGCCATCGTTGTGGTGATCTTCGGCGGGCTCACTCTGTGGCTGCAGAACGAGACCTTCATCAAGCTCAAGCCGACGATCATCTACCTCCTGTTCGGAGCCGTTCTCCTCGGCGGGCTGGCATTCGGGAAATCATTCCTCGGCTACGTCTTCGACGCCGTTTTCAAACTCGATGAGGAAGGCTGGCGGCGCCTGACCATCCGCTGGGGCCTGTTCTTCCTGCCCCTGGCCGTGCTGAACGAAGTGGTGTGGCGGAGTTTCTCGACCGACGTCTGGGTGAGCTTCAAGGTGTTCGGCTTCCTGCCGCTCACTTTCGTCTTTGCGCTGTTGCAGATGCCGCTGATCAACCGCCACTCGCTGGCCGAAGACGAATAAGCGCTGCCGTTTCGCCGCGGCCAGTGGATCAACCGGGACATTTGAGTCCAGACGGGCTTGCCGGTGAGTGAACCGTATAAGCATTGTAATGTCTCGATAAGTTGATCCATCAACAAACAAGCCAGTGGTTCGAAACGATAGATTCGAACCTCTGGCGTTATCTCGCCAGCGCCTTGTCCAGTTCCGGCATGAAACTGGCTTCCAGCGCGGCCTCGGTCAGCGGTCCGATGAACTTGAACAGCACCGTTCCATCGGCGCCGACGATGAAGGTTTCCGGCAGGCCGTAGACGCCCCAGTCGATCGCAATCCGGCCGCGCGGGTCGGTGCCGATCCTGGTGTAGGGGTTGCCGAGCTCTTCGAGAAAGCCGAGCGCGTTACCGGGTTCGTCCTTGTAATTGATGCCCACCACATTGAACCGGTGGTCGGCGGCCAGCCGCTCGATGATCGGGTGTTCGATCCGGCACGGGCCGCACCACGAGGCAAAGACGTTGACCAGGGTCACGACGCCGTCGAGATCGGCGCGCGCAAGCCCCGGCACGCCCGCTCCCGCCAGCGCCGGCAGATCGAACTCGGGCGCCGGCCGGCCGACCAGGGCGGAGGGAATGTGCTCCGGGTTGGTGCCGGACTGCAGGCGCACCAGGAAAATCAGCGCCAGTGCGATGAAGAAGGCCAGCGGCAGGAGATAGAGCAACCGGCTTTGCGCCGACGATTTGCGGGTTTCGGGCGTGCTCAACTGGCCCCCTTCCCGGCCGCATCCCGGGCCGCCGAGCGTCGGCGAACGCCGCGCGCCTCAAGGTCGGCGAGCCGCCGCCTCTGCGCCCGCCCGTCGGCGACGATCCACGCCACCAGGCCGAACAGTACCCCGGCCGATACCAGATAGGCCGCGGCGATGAAGCCGGCATGGGTCATGCGCCAGCCTCGGCCGCCGTCATCTCCAGCGTCCTCACCCGGCGCCGGAGGATCTCGTTGGCCATCGCCATCATCAGAAGCGCGGCATAAAGCAGCGTGAAGGCGACCGCCATCACAAACAGCGGCACCAGCATGGAGTCGTCGATCTTCGGTCCGCCGGCGCGGAAGACGCTGGCCGGCTGGTGAAGCGTGTTCCACCAATCGACCGAGAACTTGATGATCGGCAGATTGACCGTGCCGACCAGCGTCAGCACCGCCGCCAGCCGCCCCGCCCGGCCGGGATCGTCCATCGCCTGCCACAGCGCGATCAGGCCGAGATACATCAACAGCAGCACCAGTTCCGAGGTCAGCCGGGCGTCCCACACCCACCACGTGCCCCACATCGGCTTGCCCCACAGCGAGCCGGTGACGAGCGTCAGAAAGGTGAACGCCGCGCCCAGCGGGGCCGCGCTCTTGGCGGCGACATCGGCCAGCGGGTGACGCCATACCAGCGTCCCCAGCGAGGCAACCGCCATCAGCCCGTAGCCGGCCATCGACAGCCAGGCCGAGGGCACGTGCACGAACATGATGCGCACCGTCTGGCCCTGCTGATAGTCCGGTGGAGCCAGGAAAAAGGCGAGGTAGAGGCCGAGCGCCAGCGTCAGCACGGCCGCCGCCCACAGCCATGGCAGGACCCGCCGCGACAGGTCGAGAAAGCGGGTCGGATTGGCAAGATCGATGAGCACCATGGGATTGTTTTAGGGATCGAGGCGCTTGACGGCAACGGGACCGATTGGCGCGTCTAGATGTGAAGCTTCAACAGGTTGTCCCGGTTCAGGCCGAGTCGGCTGATTGGTGTTTGTCGATTGAGGCTGGCATGGGGTCGATGCCAGTTGTAGCGGTGCTGCCATTTCGGCAGATCTGCTTTTCGCTGGTCTGAGTTGTGGAATTCGGTTGCGTAGGCCCATTCTCGCAACATTGTCTGGATGAAGCGTTCGGCCTTGCCGTTGGTCTGAGGCGTGTAGGGTTTGGTGCGGATATGCTTGATGGTGAGCCTTCGGCAGGCATCGCGGAAGGCCTTGGATCTGTAGCATGATCCATTGTCGGTCATGACGCGGGTGATGGTAACGCCGAGGGTGGCAAAGTAGGTTACGGCGGCTTCGAGGAAGGCCACGGCGCTTTCCTTTTTCTCGTTCGGGAAGATGTCGGCAAAGCCGATGCGGGAATGGTCGTCGATGGCGACGTGGACATACTCCCAACCGGGCGCGGTGCCGTTATGGCGCTGGTTGCTCTGGCGCCTGCGATCGCCGGTGATGCGATGGCCGACACGATTGAAGCGACCGAGCTTCTTGATGTCCATATGGATGATTTCGCCTGGCGTTTCGCGCTCATAGCGCGGGCGTGGCTGGTTGGGCTCGAGGGCGGACAACAGGCTGAGGCCACGCCGCTTGAGAATACGGCTGACGGTCGCCCGGCTGAGGCCGAGTTCCTGGGCGATGTGGTCCTGCGTGCAACGAGCCCGGCGCAAGACCTCGACCGCTTCGCCGGTGGCCCAAGGCGTTTGGCTTGGCGAGGAATGGGGCCTGGAGGACCGGTCGGCAAGCCCGGCAATGCCCTCCGCGCGAAACCGGCCCAACCACTTGGCGACGGTCTTGGCCGTTGTCTTGAAACGGCGTGCGGCCTGAGCCTTCGTCATGGCCTCATCCATGACGGCGCGAACCATGGCCTCTCGACCTTTCGGCGTAAGATGGGCATTCTGGTGAACGTCCATTCGGTCCTCCGGAGAATCACTGACGTTGGCTGACATCAGCTTCTCTCGACAGGACCGAATGGACAACGTCCTGAAAATTCACACTAGAGCTCGCCGCGCCGATCGAGGAACAGAATTGACTCAGAGTTGGTCGAAAGGGCGCTAGTCGAGCCCGAACCTGAGCACGGCGGCGGCCGCCACCGGAGCGATCACCGAACTGGCCAGCGTCAGCGCCACCAGAATCAGGAACGGGGCCATAAACGGCGCCGGCGGCAGGCTGACCGAGGCCGCCGCGCTGACGCCGAAGATCAGCACGGGAATCGTGAAGGGCAGCACCAGCACGGCGATCAGCAGGCCGCCACGGCCGAGGGCAGCCATCAAGGCCGCGCCGATGGCACCGATCAGGGTCAGCGCCGGGGTCCCGACGATCAGCGTCGCCGTGGTCGCCGCCAGCGCCTTGGGTTCCAGGCCAAGCAGCAGTCCGAAGAACGGCGAGGCCAGCGCCACCGGCAGGCCGGTCGCCAGCCAGGCACCGATGCCCTTGGCCAGCACCACCAGTTCCAGCGGCAGATCGGACAGTTTCAACAAATCCAGCGAACCGTCGTCGCGGTCGTCGCCGAACAGGCGATCAAGCACCAGCAGCGAGGCCAGCAACGCCCCGATCCACAAGACTGCCGGCCCGATGCGCGACAACAGGTTGAGGTCGGGACCGACGGCAAAGGGCACGGCGGTGACGACGGCCAGAAAGAACACCAGCGCCACCAGCGCCCCGCCGCCGCTGCCGAACGACAGCCGCGCCGTATGCGCGATCATGGCGAGAAAGGCCGTCATGCGGTTGCCCCCATGGCCAGGGTCGCACGCGCGGCGACCGGTAGGTCGCGGTGGGTCGCGGCGATCGCGCTGCCGCCCGCTTCGAGATGCTCGGACAGCACTTCGCCGAGCATGGTCGCCCCGGCGGCATCGAGCGCGGTCAAGGGTTCGTCGAGGAGCCAGATCGGTCGGTCGACCAGGACGAGCCGGGCCATCGCCGCGCGCCGTTTCTGCCCGGCGGACAGGACCGCGACGGGAAGATTTTCCAACGCCGCGAGGCCGACCCGCTCAAGCGCCGCCGCCACGTCCCCGCCGCCCCAGAAGCGGATCCAGAACTCGATATTCTGGCGCACCGTCAAGGCCGGCTTGAGCGCATCGAGGTGACCGAGATAGTGGACGAGATGGGCAACCCCGTCCCGGCCGTCTGCCGGATCGATCGTCACCGACCCTGCGGCGGGACGCAGCAACCCCGCCACCAGGCGCAGGAGCGTCGATTTGCCCGACCCGTTGGGCCCGGTGACGGCCAGCAGGTCGCCCGCTTCGAGCGCGAACGAGACGCCGGAAAAGACGGTTTTCAACCCGCGAATGGCGGTGAGATCGCGGCCGCTCAGGCGCACTGAAGACGCCTCCCGCGGCGATCCACGGGAAAGATTGGCTGAGGGCGGCCGGCCGCCTGTTCGTCTGGCCACATCATCGGAAATTCCTTATAAGACGGCGGTACCGCGCCGTCGCCTCCACAGTTCCTTCGTCGCCCACAACAAGCGCCGGAGAACCGCCGGGCAAGGCCGCGCTCGCGCGCTATTTCCGGAGCACAGCCAAGTGACCACATCGCTTGATACCTTCAAATGCCGGCGCACCCTGACCGTCGGTGAAGCCTCCTACGATTATTTCAGCCTGCCGGAAGCGGAAAAGAACGGCCTTGCCGGTATTTCGTCGCTGCCGTTCTCGCTCAAGGTTCTGCTGGAGAACCTGCTCCGCCATGAAGACGGCAAGACCGTCACCGCCGACGACATCCGCGCCATGTCCGGCTGGCTCGACAGCCGGACCAGCACCCAGGAGATCGCCTTTCGACCGGCCCGGGTACTGATGCAGGATTTTACCGGCGTGCCCGCGGTGGTCGATCTGGCCGCCATGCGCGACGCGATGGTCGGCCTCGGCGGTACGGCATCGAAGATCAACCCGCAGATCCCGGTCGATCTGGTCATCGACCATTCGGTCATGGTCGATCATTTCGGCGGTCCGGGCGCCTTTCGCCGGAATGTGGAAATGGAGTATGGCCGCAACGGCGAGCGTTATTCGTTCCTGCGCTGGGGCCAGTCGGCGTTCGACAATTTCCGCGTTGTCCCGCCGGGAACCGGAATCTGCCATCAGGTCAATCTGGAGTATCTGGCCCGGACCGTGTGGAGCGCCGAACAAGACGGCGTTCAGTTTGCCTATCCCGACACTCTGGTCGGCACCGACAGCCACACCACCATGGTCAACGGCCTGGCCGTGCTCGGCTGGGGCGTCGGCGGCATCGAGGCGGAGGCCGCCATGCTCGGCCAGCCGATCTCGATGCTGATCCCGGAAGTGATCGGCTTTCGACTGTCCGGCCGGCTCGGCGAGGGGGTCACCGCCACCGACCTCGTGCTGACCGTGACGGAACAACTGCGCCGGCTCGGCGTGGTCGGCAAGTTCGTCGAATTCTTCGGTAAGGGGCTGTCCAATCTGTCGCTCGAGGATCAGGCCACCATCGCCAACATGTCGCCCGAATACGGCGCCACCTGTGGCTTTTTCCCGGTCGACGGCGACACGCTCGCCTATATGCGGGCAACCGGCCGCGATGGTGATCAGATCGCCCTGGTCGAAGCCTACGCCCGTGCCCAGGGCATGTTCCGCAGCGACGGCACCGCCGATCCGGTCTTCACCGACACCCTGGCGCTCGACCTTGACGATGTGGTTCCCTCGCTCGCCGGTCCACGGCGGCCTCAGGACCGGGTGGCGCTGGATGTTGCCGATTCGGCGTTTGAAACCGCGCTCGCCGACATTCGCGGCATCAATGGCTCCGACGCGGCCGCCGACATGGCCGCGGAGGGCGGTGGGTCGGTACCGAACCCGGTCAAGACCGCCGCGGTCGAAGGCCGCGATTTCACCCTGTCGGACGGCGATGTGGTGATCGCGGCGATCACCTCCTGCACCAACACCTCCAATCCGAGCGTGCTGATCGCGGCCGGCCTGCTGGCCCGCGCCGCCCGGGCCAAGGGCCTGACCACCAAGCCATGGGTCAAGACCTCGCTCGCCCCCGGCTCCCAGGTGGTGACCGACTATTTGACCAAGTCGGCGCTGCAGGGGGACCTCGACGCGCTCGGCTTCAATCTGGTCGGCTATGGCTGCACCACCTGCATCGGCAATTCCGGTCCCTTGCCCGAGGAGATTTCGGCCGCGGTCGCGGCGCACGATTTGGTGGTCGCCTCGGTGCTGTCCGGCAACCGCAATTTCGAGGGCCGGGTGAACCAGGACGTGCGGGCGAACTATCTCGCCTCGCCGCCGCTGGTGGTCGCCTACGCGCTGGTCGGAACGATGCGGCAGAACATCGTAACCGAGCCGCTCGGCACCGGCGCCGACGGCAACCCGGTCTATCTCAAGGATATCTGGCCGTCCTCGGCCGACATCGCCGAACTGGTCCGCACGACCGTGACGGAGGACATGTTCCGCACCCGCTATGCCGACGTCTTCCAGGGCGACGAGCACTGGAAGACGATTTCGGTGAGCGGCGGTGAAACCTACGACTGGTCCGACACCTCGACCTACGTCCAGGAGCCGCCCTACTTCGCCGGCATGACCGTCGAGCCGGAGCCGATCGAAGATATCGTCGATGCGCGGGTCATCGGCCTATTCCTGGATTCCATCACCACCGATCACATCTCGCCGGCCGGCGCGATCAAGGGCACCAGCCCGGCCGGAGACTATCTGGTCTCCCACCAGGTGCGCCCGATCGAGTTCAACTCCTACGGATCGCGCCGCGGCAACCATCAGGTCATGATGCGCGGCACCTTCGGCAACATCCGCATCAAGAACCAGATGGTATCCGGCGTCGAAGGCGGCGTGACGGTACACCACCCGTCGGGCGAGCGGGTCTCGATCTACGAGGCAGCCATGCGCTACCAGGCCGACGGCGTTCCGCTGGTGGTCTTCGCCGGCAAGGAATACGGCACCGGCTCGTCGCGCGACTGGGCGGCCAAGGGGACGCGACTATTGGGCATTCGCGCAGTGATCGCGGAGAGCTTCGAGCGCATCCATCGCTCCAATCTGGTCGGCATGGGCGTCCTGCCGCTGGTGTTGGCCGAGGGCACATCGTGGCAGTCGCTGGGCCTGACGGGCGACGAGACGCTGAGCATCGGCGGAATCGGCGAAGGGCTGCAGCCGCGCGCGGAACTGACGGCTGAGATCAGGCGTGCCAGCGGCCAGGCCATATCCGTCCCGCTGACCTGCCGGATCGATACGCTCGACGAGCTCGAATATTTCAACAATGGCGGCATCCTCCACTATGTCCTGCGCCGGCTGGCCGCCTGAGCCGCGCCGGCACCCGGCAAACAGTGCATCTCTCACCCTAACGTGACTCGATATTGAGCCTTTCCCGACCTAATTTGGGTCCTGAGATGAGGGGCCGTACCGTGCCGCTCGTTTCGGACAACGCCATGATGATCAAATTCGCCACCGCCTTCGCACTGCTGGGACTAGTCGCCGGCGGCTCGTACGCCGAGGAGGCCACAGTTGCGGCAAAGCCGCTGTCGGTGGTTGAATTGTTCACCAGCCAGGGATGCTCGTCGTGTCCGCCGGCCGACAAACTGCTCGGTGAGTTGGCCGAACGGGAGGATATCCTGGCGCTGTCGTTCAATGTCGATGTCTGGGACTGGATCGGCTGGAAGGATACGCTCGCCAGCCCCGAGTACACCCAACGCCAGCGCGACTATGCCAGGGTGATGGGCGAGCGCAGCATTTACACGCCGCAGGTCGTGGTCGACGGCAGAACCCACGTGGTCGGCAGCAGCCGCAACAGGATCGAGCACGCGCTCCGGAGTTTCACGCCGCCACCCGTCCCAATCAACCTGACCACCACTTCGGATTCAGTGACCGTTGAGATCGGACCGTCGGACGATCCCGAGACGCCGCACGGTACCCTGTGGCTGGTACTTTATGACCGCTCGGTCACCGTCACCATCGATCGCGGCGAGAACACCGGCCGCACCCTGACCTATCATAATGTGGTCAGGAAGCTCAGGCCGGTTGCCATGTGGAAGGGCAACGCCATGACGATCGACGTGCCCAGGAGCGAGATCGACCACGCCGAGGTCGACAGTTGCGCCTTCCTGCTTCAGGTCGAGGCCGAAGGCGGCGCGCCGGGACCGATGCTGGGCGCCGCCCGCATCGCCGCCAACTGGTAGGCCGACCGCGGCGGACCGCGGGTACTCCATACCGCCAAAGTAAATCACGCTACGCCGGGGCTACATGTCCTCCATCGGACGCCAATGGTGGACCACGTCGGCTGATCCGACCACCATCGAGAAGAAGTTTCCGCCACCTGCCGGCTGATCATGGCGCCGGTCGATCGCCAGACCGGCATAGTGGCAGTAAAGCAGCGTGCCAACCGCGCCATGACCGACCACTAGAAGGTCGCCGCCGGCGTGTTGGCGGAGGATCGCATCGAGTTCGGAAACGATGCGTTCTTGGGCGTCAACCGCAGCTTCCCAACCGCGCATGCTCTTCTCCGGTTCGTCGAAAAAATTGGCGCACAACACGCTGAACTCCGGCTCGGGCAAATACCCGGTCGCGCTTCTGTCGTTCTCGTGCATGCCGGCGCGCACCTCGACATCCAGGCCAAGTTCAGAAGCCACAATCGTTGCCGTCTCGACGGCTTTTGCTTCACCGCTGGATGCGATGGTGCGCGTACCGCGAAGTGCGGGCGACCTGCTCAGCCTCTCAGCGCGGTCTCGCCCCTGGGCCGACAGCCGCCATTCCGGCAACGGCACGTTGGGATTCACGTTCACCTGTGGGTGCGTAAGGTAGCGCAGAATCATACGGTAATCCGGCTTACGGTCAGCTAGCCAAGCCCGCGGGCAATCAGCCGGCCAACCCGCTCGACGTGGTCGGCGGCGTCTTCCGGCGGTTCCCCGTCGAGAATCCGTGCCTGGCCGTAGAGAACGATCGCGGCGTCCTCCAGCAGCTTGTCGGCACCGCCCTGAACCGCCTTCTCCGTCAGCGATTTGATCAGGCCGTTGGCGGGGTTGAGTTCGAGCACCGGCGCGGTGCGGGCGCCCGACTGGCCGGCGCGGGCGAGAATCTTCTCGAGCTGGAGGTCCGGCCCGGATTCGGGCGCAACCAGACAGACCGGACTGGTTGCCAGCCGCTTGGAGGCCTGAACCGCGCTGACCCGGTCACCGAGGCTCTGCTTGAACAGCGCCGCCAACGTCGCCACCGCGCTCTGGGTCGCCTCCTCGGGTTCCTCGTCCTGGCCGTCGCCGGCCGCGACAACCGGGATCTTGTCGAGATCGGCGCCGCCCTGGGTTACCGACTGAAACGGCTTGCCGTCGTAACCGATCGTCGAGCGGACCCAGAAGGCATCGACCGGATCGGACAGCATCAGCACCTCGACCCCGTGGCGGGCAAAACCCTCCAGATGGGGACTGGCGGCAATCGCCTCATGGGAGTCGCCGAGCGCATAGTAGATCGCCGTCTGGTTCGGCCGCATCGCCTCGACATAGTCTTGGAGGCTGCGCCAGGCATCTGTTTGCGTGGTCCTGAACCGGGCCACCTCATAGAGCGCGTCGCGCCGTTCCGCGTCTTCGTAGATGCCCTCCTTGATGACCGGACCGAAGGCCTCCCAGATCTTCAGGAACGCCTCGCCGTCGTCGTCGGCGAATTTCTTCAAGTCGGTCATCACGCGGCTGGTCACGGCGGTGCCGATCGCTTTCAGAACCGGGCTCGATTGCAACATCTCGCGCGACAGGTTGAGCGGCAGGTCTTCCGAATCGATCACCCCGCGCAGGAAACGCAGCCAGCCGGGCAGGATTTCGGCTTCATCGGTGATGAAGACGCGCCGCACGTACAGCTTGATCCGGCTCTTGCGCTCGGGGTCAAACAGGTCGAACGGCTTCATCGACGGCACAAACAGGAGAACCGAGAACTCCTGACGGCCTTCGGCACGGTAGTGGATGGTCAGCGCCGGCTCGTCGAACTGGCCGCCGACGTGTCCGTAAAACTCCGCGTATTCGTCCTTGGTCACCTCCGAGCGCGCTTTTCGCCACAGCGCGCTGCCATCGGCGAGCGTCTTGGATGCGGCGCCGCCGCCGACCTCGAGCGTGATCGGCACCGGGACGTGCGCCGAATGGGCCGCCACGACCGTTTCGATCGTGGCCTGTTCGGCATAGGAGGCGGCGTCCTGCTTGAGCGCCAGGGTCACTCGCGTGCCCCGGCTCGGCGCCTCTTCGACCTTGGCCGGTTCGATATCATAGCTGCCCAGGCCGTCCGAGCGCCATCGCCAGGCTTCGTCCGTCCCGGCCCGCCGCGATACCACGTCGACGCTATTGGCGACCATGAATGCGGAATAGAATCCGACCCCGAACTGGCCGATGATCTGGGCGCCGGCCTTGTCGTCCTGTACACCATCGAGGAAGGCCCTGGTACCGGAGCGCGCGATGGTGCCGAGATTGTCGATCAGTTCATCGCGATTCATGCCGATCCCGTTGTCCTGGACCGTGATGGTGCCGGCTTTGGCGTCGGTCGAAAGAACGATGCGATAGGGATCGTCACCACCGGCCAGGTCCGGCGCGTCCAGCGCCTCGGTCCTCAGTCTTTCGCAGGCATCAGCGGCGTTCGAAATCAGTTCGCGAAGAAAGATGTCCCGGCTGGAATAGACCGAGTTGACCATGAGGTGGAGAAGGCGGGAGACTTCGGCCTCGAACGGCCGCGTGGCCGCGTCTTTGCCATCGCCCTTGCGTTTCCCGGACGTCCGTTTGGCAGCCATTGGCCGTGCCAGCCCCCGTTCTTGCGGATTGCAGAAACCATCGCCCATATCGCCGCTGAGCGCACCGCTTTCAAGCCTTCGTTGCGGGCGCAGGGGCGGGCGCGGCACAGGCCGGCCAACTACGACGAGCGGCGGCGGGTGAGGTCAGACAATCAGGGAGGGGTGGTCCGGCCCGACAAAAACCCCGGGGGGCTGGGGGGCTGAGAAAGTTCCGCGGCCTCCATCGGACCGGACCGTCTGAGGCAACGGGCGGGATCATGCAGATGCAACTTGGCCGGCCAAGGGCCGAATCGGGGCAAAATCATGGTTTTCCAGTGTCATTCGATTCAAGTTGAGGCGGTATCGGCTCCAGCGCCCGGCCAAACTTGACGCCACGGCGAAAACCCTGTGATCATGGCCGTTGGTGGAGGATACGGAGGGATCATGGCCGAGTGCGACGACGAAGGACGATTGGGCGGCCGGGCGCGCTTCAGCGTCTCCGCCGCCAGCCCCGGCCCGGCTCCCTCATCGACGCCAATACGCTTCACCCGCCAGGAACTTCACGAGATTCTCAACGTCTACGGCCGCAAAGTCGCTGCCGGCGAATGGCGTGACTACGCCATCGACCAGTTGAGCGAGCGTGCGGTTTTTTCGATTTTTCGGCGCGCTTCCGAAGTGCCGCTCTACCGGATCATCAAGCAGGCGCGATCGGGTCGCCGCCAGGGCGCCTATTCGGTGGTGACGCCGACGGGCCTCATTCTCCAGCGCGGGCATGAGATTCGGCAGGTCCTCAGAGCGATTGATTCCCCGCTGCGGGTGGTCGCCTGAGCTCTTTCGACCGACTCTGAGTCGATTCTGTTCCTCGATTTGGAAGGCGATCCAGCGTCGAAACGCTCGACGGGCGATCCCTCGGCATCGTTCCCGGATTGGTTCGGCGCTGGGCCCCGCCAATCGACAAACCCGAACTCTCGCGCTCACGCCCCGGTGTCAAGATCGGGCGCGGTTGTCGCGCCCCGTCCCAACGAGCGTTCCATCAACACCGTATCGAGCCAGTGTCCGTGCTTGTAGCCGACGTTGCTCAGCACCCCGGCCTCGGCGAATCCGGCCGCCCGATGAAGGCGAATCGACGGCAGGTGCCTGGAATCTCCGATGACGGCGATCATCTGGCGAAAACCGCGGCTTTCGCTCTCGGCAATGAGGGCTGCCAGCACACCGCCGCCAATGCCCTTGCCGCGCGCGTCCGCTGCCAGATAGATGGAATCCTCGACCGTCCAGCGATAAGCCGGGCGCGAGCGATAGGGTGCGGCGTAGCCGCTGCCGACCACGTTTCCGTCGAGTTCCGCGACCAGATAGGGATAGCCGCCGCCGGTCATCGCCGCCATTCGGCGCGCCATTTCGTCCTCATCCGGCGGATCGATTTCGAAGGTCGCGGTCCCGTTCAGAACCGCATCGCGGTAGATCGCTGTGATCGCCGCCATGTCGTCACGGCGGACCGGGCGGATCAGTCGTCCCTCCATGGCGCCATTAAAAGCAAAGAAAAAGGGCGCGGCCAAGCCGCGCCCTCGTCGATTTCCGAAGGGATGTCCCTAATTTCTGTTGCCGAACAAGCGCAGCAGCATCAGGAACAGGTTGATGAAGTCGAGATAGAGGCGCAACGCCCCCATGATCGCCTTGCGGCCGGACACCGTTCCGTCGTCGTTGACGTCGTACATGTTCTTGATCTGCTGGGTGTCGTAGGCGGTCAGGCCGACGAAAATGAGCACGCCAGCGGCAGAGATGATAAAGTCGAGCAACGACGATCCGAGAAAGATGTTGACGATCATCGCGATGATGAGGCCGATCAGCCCCATGAACAGGAACGAACCCCAGCCGGTCAGGTCGCGGTTGGTGGTGTAGCCGTAGAGGCTCATGGACCCGAAGGTGGCGGCGGTGATGAAGAACACCTGGGTAATGCTGGTCGCGGTGTAGGTCGCGAAGATAGTCGCCAGCGACACCCCGAGCAGGCCGGCGAAAATCCAGAACGTCGTCTGGGCGGCCGATACGCTCATCCATCCGATACGGGCACTGACGAAGAAGACCAGCCCCAGCGGCGCCAACATGATCACCCACACCAGCGGGCCGCCGAACAGGACCTGCCCCAGTTCGGTATAGGCGAGTTGGCCGTTTACGGTCTGGAACGCCATCAGATAAGTGGCGTAGGAGGTGATGCCGGTGAGCACCAATCCGCTCAACATGTAATTGTAAACGCGGATCATGTAGGCCCTCAGGCCCGCATCGATGACCGCTTCCGAGCCATGCGCTACAGCTGCGCCGGAACGCGGCCGGTTGTCATAGTTCGCCATTGAGATTGTTCCTTCCTGGATCCGAAAGCTCAGACTCCGCGAATAACCGCGGAACTCGCGTGCAATATGGGACTTCGGCCGGCCCCAGACAAGTGCGCCTGCTTGTCCTTCAGACCGCTGTGATTTTATATTTGCAACCCTGCGCCCAACGGTCCGCGGAGGTCGGTCATGGACCGGCGAGAGACGACCGTTACGGCTCCGTTACGACGAGGTAACCAAGGTGCCGCGCCTCTTCACCGGTATCGAAATCCCGGCCATCACCGCCCGGCGCCTGGCCTCGCTCCAGGGTGGGCTGCAAGGAGCACGATGGATTTCCTCCGACAATTATCATCTCACGCTCCGCTTCATCGGTGACGTCGACCGGATCACCGCCGACATGATTGCCGAAGCGCTGGGCGAGGTAACGCGCGGATCGTTTCGTCTCGGGCTGTCGGGCCTGGGCGCCTTCGGCGGCCGCAGTCCCCGCACCATCTTCGCCCACGCCGACACCCGCCGCCCGCTCATCGACCTGCAGGCCGAGCATGAGCGGCTCATCCAAAGGCTGGGACTGCCGCCCGAAGGCCGAAAATACGTCCCCCACGTTACCCTCGCGCGCCTGCGCAGCGGTACCCCGCGGGCGGTTGCCGATTACCTCGCCCTGCACGGAGGTTTTGGCGTCGAGCCTTTCGCCGTCGATCGCTTCGTGCTGTTTTCGGCCAGGGAACTGGTGGGTGGCGGACCCTATGTGGTCGAACATGTCTATCCGCTGGAGCCGTAACGAACCACCGTGAGAGGAAATGCCCGCATGATCACGATATTGGCCACCGCCGAACTGGAAAAATCGTTATCCGAGCTGCCCGGATGGACGCCCGTGAGATCTGGAAAAGCCATTGAAAAGACATTCGAATTCGGCGATTTCAGCGAGGCTTTCGGGTTCATGACACGAACTGCCCTGGCCGCCGAGAAGGCTGATCACCATCCTGAATGGAGCAATGTCTACAATCGGGTCACGGTCACGCTGTCGACCCATGAGGCCGGCGGGGTGACGGCGCGCGACCTCGACCTGGCCGCCGTGGTGGAGCGTTTCGCGTCCGCCTGAGGCGCGCCGCCGGGTTGCGCGGCAATGACGGCAACCCCATCTGCTCTGGGGCGGGCGATCGGCGGGAGATTGACCTTGGACGACATACTTCACGGCGAAATCCTGGGGCCCGAGGACGAGGAGACGCGTTCACAACGCGTCCGTGCCCGATTCTGGAAGACCTTCCGCCGGGCCGCCCGCTACATTCCGTTTTCGGAAGACCTGGTCGCCGGATATTTTTGCGCGCTCGATCCGGCCACGCCGCATCGTGTCCGCGGCATTCTTCTGGCGGCGCTGGCCTATTTCATTCTGCCGTTCGATGCCGTGCCGGATGTGCTGGCGGGCATCGGTTTTTCCGATGACATAACCGTTCTGGTCGCCGCCATTGCCATGGTTCGGCCACATATCACCCCGGCGCATTGGCAGGCGGCGCGGCGCGCGCTGGCCGAGAACGGCGCCTGACGGCACGCCGCCAACACAAAATCGTCGACATTGGTCTGCATCGCTGATTGGCGGCCCGCGGGAGGCCACCGCTCCGGCCGGTCTTGCAACGCCATGGTTCACGAAATAGTAACTGTGATCGCCGAATCCTAATCAGCGTCGTTCGATGCAGCCAATCGGGAACCCTGTCCGCGCCATGACCGCTCGTTGGAGCACCATCAGCCTCAATATCTCGCTCGCGGCCGCGACCATGCTTGTGGTCTCCACCGCCGCCTTCGCCCAATCCGACGCCAAGCTGGTTGGCGAGTTCCGGGTCTGGAGGACCTACGTCGCCAGCACCCCGGAAAAGATGTGCTTCGTCGCCTCCCAGCCCCAGGATTCGACCTACTCGCAAAGCATTTCGGGTCGCGATCCGGCCTTCTTCATGGTGACCACGATTCCGGCCAGGAACATTCAGAGCGAGGCCAGCACCATCATCGGCTATCCGTTCCAGGAAGCGTCGAACGTCACGGTCGAGGTTGACGGTCAGAAATTCTCCATGTTCACCCAGGCCGACGCCGCCTGGATCGAGATCGACCAGGAACCGGCCCTGGTCGACGCCATGCGGCGGGGTTCGGTCATGCTGGTGAAGGGCACATCGAGGCGCGGCACCCAGACGACCGATACCTACTCGCTTTCGGGGGTCACCGCAGCGCTGGATGCGGCTCGGCAGGAGTGTTCCCGCTAGGTGCTGTTGACAGTTAACGGTTTATTAATGGCGGTTGTGATTCAAGCAAGACCTGGGTGTGGAGGAGGAACCGGTCATGCTTCGCAGGGAATTGACGGACGTTCAATGGGAACGGATATCGGATTTGGTACCCGGCAAGGCGTCGGATTGCGGATCCACGGGACGGGACAATCGTCTGTTCGTGGATGCGGTATTGTGGATTGCACGCACGAGTTCGCCATGGCGCGACCTGCCGGACGCGTTCGGCAATTGGAACAGCGTGTACGTGCGCTTTTCCCGGTGGGCCAAACAAGGGGCATGGGAGAGTCTTTTCAAGGCCTTGGTGGACGATCCGGACTTCGAATACCTGATCATCGATTCAACCATTGTGCGGGCACATCAACATGCGTCGGGCGCAAAAGGGGGACTCAAAATCAGGCCATCGGACGTTCGCGCGGCGGCTTGACGAGCAAGGTTCACATCGCTGTCGATGGGCTCGGCAATCCATTACGGTTCATCCTCACCGGCGGTCAGGTTGGCGATGTCACCCAGGCTGAAGAGTTGATCGCCGACGTGGCCGGCGCAAACCTCATCGCCGACACGGCCTATGATGCCGATCATCTCCGCGCTCGTCTCAACGATGCCGGAATAGTGGCGGTGATTCCATCCAACCCGTCACGGGCGCAAGCCATCCCCTACGATGCCGAACTCTACAAAGAAAGACATCTCGTCGAATGTTACATAAACAAAATCAAACACTTCCGGCGCATCGCCACGCGCTATGAAAAAACCGCAACGGCCTACATGGCCATGCTGTTTCTTGTCGGTGCCATCATCTGGCTCCGATAACTGTCAACAGGACCTAGAGCCCTTCCAATCAACTCTGAGCCATTCTGACGGAGCGATTTTGTGACAAGATCAAGTCAAGGTTCGATGAGCGTATCTGGATACGGTCGAGAGACCTTGCGCAGGAATTGGCGCAAAGAAGCTCCGTCAGAATGGGTCAAATTGGTCGGAAGATGCTCTAAGCGCAGTCACGGCCGCCGCAGCCGACCGCAGGTGTGATACCGCTGACGTTCTTGGCCCAGCGGGCTATAAGACCAAACTCATCACCCATCCGACGACCCCGCTCGACGCGGGGCGGACAGCCAGGGGCAGGGCATCCGCGTGACGATTGCCGAGTTAGCCAAGACGCCGGACCGGACCGACGCGGCCAAGCCATCGCTGATCGGACTGGGGCGCGAGCGGCTGGCCGAGGCTCTGACCGGGATCGGCGTACCCGAAAAACAGCTGCGCATGCGCAGCGCCCAGCTGTGGCAATGGCTATACGTCCGTGGGGCGACCGACTTCTCGCGCATGACCAACATCTCGAAGGACATGCGTACGCGGCTCGCCGAAGCCTTTGCACTGCCGCGGCCGGAGATCGTCAGCGAGCAGGTCTCCCAGGACGGAACCCGCAAATGGCTGTTGAGATTTCCCCCGCGCGGCGCCGGCCGGCCGGTCGAGATCGAAACCGTCTACATCCCGGAAGTCGACCGCGGCACGCTGTGCCTGTCGAGCCAGGTCGGCTGCACGCTCGCCTGTCCCTTCTGCCACACCGGTACCCAGAAGCTGGTCCGCAATCTGACATCCGAGGAGATCGTCGGTCAGATCCTGCTCGCCCGCGACCGGCTGCAGGACTACCCCGGCGCCAGCCCGGGCCACGGCCGCGGCACGCCGCCGACCGGCCGGCTGGTCTCCAACATCGTCATGATGGGCATGGGCGAGCCGCTCTACAATTTCGACAACGTCAAGGAAGCGCTTCTGATCGCCTCCGACGGCGAGGGCATCGGCCTGTCGCGGCGGCGCATCACCCTGTCGACCTCGGGCGTTGTGCCGATGATCGCCCGCACCGGATCGGAAATCGGGGTGATGCTGGCAGTTTCACTGCACGCCGTCACCGACGCGTTGCGCGACGAACTGGTGCCGCTGAACCGACGCTACCCGATTGCCGATCTGCTCGATGGCTGCCGCGCGTATAATGGGCTGTCCAATGCGCGGCGGATCACCTTCGAATATGTCATGCTCAAGGGCGTCAATGACGGCCTCGCCGACGCTCGTGAATTGGTCCGCCTGCTCAGGGGCATTCCGGCCAAGATCAACCTCATTCCGTTCAATCCGTGGCCGGGTAGCGGCTATGAATGTTCCGATTGGGATCAAATCGAGCGCTTTGCCGAAATCGTCAACAGGGCTGGTTACGCCTCGCCGATACGGACCCCGCGCGGACGCGACATTCTGGCGGCCTGCGGCCAGCTCAAGAGCGAATCGGAGCGGCTGCGCATTCGCGAACGACTGGCGCTCGAGGCGATGATCGCCGGCTAACCCGGACTTCTCAAACTGGACATGACCGGCGCCGGTTCAGGCCGGCCCTTCGGGTTGCGTGTCCAGTGAGAAGTCCGGGCTATCGCCCTCTCGACCTTTCGGCGTGAGCCGGGCATTCTGGTGAACGTCCGTTCGGTCCTCCGGAGAATCACTGGCGTTGGCCGACATCAGCTTCTCTCGACAGGATCGAATGGACAGCCTCCTGAAGGTTCGCATCTAGGGCGGGAGAGACCAGATTGTCCGATCTCCTTCGCCTTCTGGTGCTGATACCCCTCGGTTACGTGGTCGCCAACGCTGCGGCCGCCGTGACAGTGGCGACGGCAAGTTTCGGCTCCGACAGTGGACTACGCCCGTCCGGGCTGGTGATCGTCTCCGGCGTGATGATGTTCTACGCCGGTGCCGCGTCCTTTGTGCCATCGCTGCTGGCCATTGCCGCCTCCGAACTGTGGCGCATCCGTTCGGTGTTCTTTTTCCTGATCTTCGGCGGCGCACTGGGCTATGTCATTCACCAGTTCGCCCCGTTCGCCGGTCCCGTCGAGATGTATCAGCAGCGCGCGCTGGCGTTTCCCGCCGCCGGATTTGTCGGCGGCGCGGTGTACTGGTTCATTGCCGGTCGCATGGCCGGTATCGGCCGTAACCGTCGCCAGGATGGCCCGGCGTGAAAGACCGCCAACCGATGGCCGACCCCGCCGTCTGGCCGTTCGTGCGCTCGCCGGGTCCCGCCCGAGACCCGATTGTCCACGGGCTGCTGGCCCTTGCCGCCGCCTCGGCGCTGTTCGTCGCCTTCCCGGCAATCGATGTGTGGTTTTCAGCCCTCTTCTACAGCCCCGGCGAGGGTTTCCCGCTGGCCAAATTCGAGGCGCTGAGGTGGCTGCGCGGGATCGGTGATCAGATGGTCATGCTGGCGATTGCAGCGATGGCCGTGGCCATCGCCGTCAAGCTCGCCGTCCCGACCCGCCGCACCATGTTGTCGCCCCGCGACATGCTGTTGGTTTTCTCGACCCTCGTCATTGCCCCCGGAATTCTCGTCAACGTCATTTTCAAATCGAACTGGGGTCGGCCGCGGCCGGTGGCGGTCGATGCCTTTGGCGGCGAGTTTCCCTTCGTCCGGGCCTGGGAGATCACCGACTATTGCGCCAGGAACTGCTCGTTCGTGTCGGGCGAAGCATCCTCGGCGCTGTGGGCGGTCACTCTGGCGCTGTTCTTTCCGCCAAATTGGCGCGCACCGGTGGTGGCGGTGCTGATGGCGCTGGCCGTGCTCCTGTCGTTGAACCGCGTCGCCTTTGGCGGCCATTTCCTCTCCGACGTGATCCTGTCCTGGGCCATGACGCTGACGGTAATCGCCGTGGTCTATCGCATCCTTACCGACCATCCGCCCGAGGCGCTGACCGATAGCAGCTTCGAGCGCGCGCTGACCAAAGCCGGCGTTGCGCTTCGCCGGCCCTTTCGACGCAGCTGATCTCCCGCTTGCCGGGCCGGCGCCCGGCGTCCTATAAGCCGGCCGGCCGAACGGCGCCCTTTTTCGGAGTCATCCGCAATGTCCGACATCAGGAAGGTCGTGCTCGCCTATTCGGGCGGCCTCGACACTTCGATCATCCTCAAATGGCTGCAGACGACCTATGACGCCGAGGTGGTGACCTTCACCGCCGATCTCGGCCAGGGCGAAGAGCTCGAACCGGCCCGGCGCAAGGCTGAGCTGCTCGGCATCAACGACATTTTCGTCGAGGATCTGCGCGAGGAATTCGTTCGCGATTTCGTCTTCCCGATGATGCGCATGAACGCCGTCTACGAGGGCGTCTACCTTCTCGGGACGTCGATCGCCCGTCCGCTGATCGCCAAACGCCTGGTCGAGATCGCCCGCGAAACCGGCGCCGACGCGATCGCCCACGGTGCGACCGGCAAGGGCAATGATCAGGTGCGCTTTGAACTGGCGGCCTACGCGCTGGAGCCCGGCATCAAGGTCATCGCCCCGTGGCGCGAGTGGGAGTTCAAATCCCGCAGTGACCTGATCGCTTTTGCCGAACAGCACCAGATTCCGGTCCCGACCGACAAGCGGGGCGAGGCTCCGTTCTCGGTCGACGCCAATCTTCTCCACTCCTCCTCCGAAGGTAAGGTCCTGGAGGATCCCTGGGCCGAGCCGCCGGCCTACGTCTTCCAGCGCACCGTGGCGCCGGAGGATGCGCCCGACGCGCCGACGATGGTCGAGATCGCCTTTGCCGGCGGCGACCCGGTCGCCATCGACGGCCAACCGATGAGCCCGGCCGAGCTTTTGACAAAACTCAACGCGCTTGGCCGCGACAACGGTATCGGCCGCGTCGATCTGGTCGAGAATCGCTTCGTCGGCATGAAGTCGCGGGGCATCTACGAGACCCCCGGCGGCACCATTCTTCACCTCGCCCATCGGGCGATCGAATCGCTGACGCTGGACCGCGAGGCCGCGCATCTGAAGGAGTCACTGATGCCGCGCTATGCCGAACTGGTCTACAACGGCTTCTGGTTTGCGCCTGAGCGCGAGATGCTGCAGGCGCTGGTCGACCAATCGCAGTCGGATGTGGAGGGGACGGTCAGGCTGAAATTGTACAAGGGCAATGTCATCGTGACCGGACGAAAAAGCCTGAAATCTCTTTACTCGGGTGAACTGGTGACCTTCGAGGACGACCGCGGTGCCTATGATCAGAAGGACGCGGCCGGCTTTATCCGTCTGAACGCGCTGCGCCTGCGCTCGCTGGCCCGGCGGCGGCGGACACCATAGCCGGCCAGCGGCGAGCGCCCGGCGACCCGTGGACAGAAGCGGCGATGTCCGCTTAGTGTCGTCTTCGGCCTGTCCGTAGGGGTGACGATCATGCGCGAGGCAAAGCCATGAGCTGGTCCATCACGTTGGGACGCATTGCGGGCAGCGAGATCCGCCTCCACATCACCTTCCTGATCCTCCTGGCCTGGATCGGCATCGCCCAATTCATCCAGGGAGGAGCGGCGGCCGTAGTCGAGATGGTGGGTTTCATCGTGGCGGTGTTCGCCTGCGTGGTGGCCCATGAATTCGGCCACGCGCTGGCCGCCCGTCGTTACGGCATCACCACCCCGGACATCACGCTTTTGCCGATCGGCGGCCTGGCGCGGCTGTCGCGCATGCCCGAAAAGCCGTCGGAGGAGATCGTCATCGCGGTCGCCGGGCCGCTGGTCAACGTGGTGATCGCAGCGGTCCTTTTTCTCTTCCTCGGCGCCCGGTTCAATCCCATGACGGTCGCCGAAATCCAGAACCCCGATCCCGGCTTCCTCGCGCGTCTGGCGGGAATCAACGTCATTCTGGTCGTCTTCAACCTGATCCCGGCCTTTCCCATGGATGGCGGCCGGGTGCTGCGCGCCCTGCTCGCCTTCCGGCTTGGCCGGCGGCGGGCGACCCGGATCGCCGCCCGCATCGGTCAGGCTCTGGCCTTTGTCTTCGGCTTCTGGGGCTTGCTCGGAGGCAATCCCTTTCTGGTGTTCATCGCCATTTTCATCTTCTTGGCCGCCGCCGCCGAGGCCGGCGACGTCGGTCTGCGCGAGGCCACGCGGCGCGCCACGGTCGACCGTGCCATGGTCAGTGCGTTCGAGACGCTCGGCACCCAGGCGACCGTCGACGACGCGGCCGATGCCTTGACCAGAACCACCCAGCGCGAATTCCCGGTCGTCGACGGCGGCAACCGCCTGCGCGGTTTCCTCGGCCGCGACGCCATGATCCGGGCGCTCAAGGCGACCGGTCCGACAACGCCGGTGATCGACGTGATAACGCGCGATGCTCCGACCGTGCGTCAGGGCCAGAGCCTCGAACTGGCGCTGCGGCTGATGCAGGAATCGCAAGCGACCGAAATAGGGGTTCTGGACCGCGACGATCGCCTGGTCGGTTACGTCAGCCGCGAGAACCTGGCCGAATTCATGATGATCGAGGAGGCCGATCCGCCCGGTGCGGAAGGCCCCTGGCAGGGCGGCTCCCGCGCCGGCTGAGCGGCGTTCAACGCAACTGCCCGGGTAAGGCTGCACGGCGACCGCGTCACCGTCGAAAGGCTGGTCGACGACGGCACGGCAAAAATTCGGCATTCGTAATTGCCTTTGC
The DNA here is from genome assembly GCA_963663975.2 of uncultured Bauldia sp. GTDB lineage: Bacteria > Pseudomonadota > Alphaproteobacteria > Rhizobiales > Kaistiaceae > JANQRX01. The sequence goes on from CAXXRA010000015.1 coordinate 1,617,898, forward strand.
TGCGCCGCAACCTATAGTGCGCGCCGCCACCCGGAACCGTCCCAAATGTCCCTGCGCAACATCGCCATCATCGCCCATGTCGACCATGGCAAGACGACGCTGATCGACGTCCTGCTCAGGCAGGCCGGCGCCGTTCGCGCCAACCAGCGGGTGGCCGAACGGGCGATGGATTCCAACGATTTGGAGCGCGAACGCGGCATCACGATCCTGGCCAAGGTGACGTCGGTGGAATGGGGGAGCGACCGCATCAACATCGTCGACACTCCCGGCCACGCCGATTTCGGCGGTGAAGTCGAGCGCATTCTCAACATGGTAGACGGCGCGGTCATTCTGGTTGACGCCGCCGAAGGCCCGATGCCCCAGACCAAGTTCGTCCTGTCCAAGGCCCTGAAGATTGGTCTCAAACCAATCGTTGCCATCAACAAGATCGACCGGCCGGATCAACGCGCCGAGAAGGTTCTGGACGAGATCTTCGATCTTTTTGTCGCTCTCGATGCCAACGCAGAACAGCTGGATTTTCCGGTGCTCTACGGTTCGGCCAAGGAAGGCTGGATGGCTTCTGAGCCGAGCGGGCCAAAGGACGGCATGGCGCCGTTGTTTTCCGGCATCCTGGAACATGTGCCGCCACCGACGGTGGTGGACGGATCCTTTCGCCTGCTGGCCACCACGCTCGAGGCCAATCCCTATCTCGGACGCATCCTGACCGGGCGCATCGTTTCCGGATCGGTCGCACCCAATATGTCCATCAAGGCGCTGACCCGCGACGGCAAGGTGGCGGAGCGAGGACGGGTGTCGAAGGTGCTGGCGTTTCGTGGTCTGGAACGCCAGCCGATCACGCAAGGCACCGCCGGCGATATCGTCGCCATCGCCGGGTTGGCGCGGGCCACGGTGGCCGACACGTTGTGCGCGCTGGACGTCGTAACGCCGTTTGCCGCCCAACCGATCGATCCGCCCACCCTGTCCATGACCTTTCGGATCAATGACGGCCCGCTCGCCGGAACCGAAGGCGACCGGGTTCAGGGCCGGGTCATCCGCGAGCGGCTGTTACGTGAGGCCGAAGGCAATGTCGCGTTGCGTGTCACCGAGGCCGGCGACAACGACGCCATGGTGGTGGCCGGGCGTGGCGAATTACAGCTTGCCATCCTCATCGAAACCATGCGCCGGGAGGGGTTCGAGCTATGCGTGGCACGCCCCAGGGTGGTCTACCGAACCACCGAATCCGGCCAGCGGCTCGAGCCGATCGAGGAAGTCACCATCGATGTCGACGAGGAGCACACCGGTGCGGTGGTCAAGAAGCTCGCCGAACGGCGCGCCGACCTGCTCGAGATGAAGCCCTCCGGCGGCGGCCGCGTGCGGCTCGTGTTCCATGCACCGACCCGTGGCCTGATCGGCTATCAGTCGGAGCTCCTGTCCGACACAAGCGGAACCGCTGTCCTCAACCGCGTCTTCCACGACTACACGCCCTATCGCGGCGATATTGCCGGCCGCAACAGCGGCGTTCTGATTTCCAACAGCGTCGGCGAGTCGGTTGCCTACGCCCTATGGAACCTCGAAGACCGCGGCCCCATGCTGATCGGGCCGGGGGTACGCGTCTATCGCGGTATGATCGTCGGCGAGCACACCAAGGGCAGCGACCTGGAAGTCAATGTTATCAGGGGCAAGCAGCTGACCAATGTGCGCGCTGCGGGCAAGGACGAGGCCGTGCGGCTGACCCCGCCCATCCGCATGTCGCTCGAGCGTGCGCTGGCCTATATCGGCGATGACGAACTGGTCGAGGTGACCCCCAAATCGATCCGTTTGCGCAAGGCCCTGCTGGATCCGCACGCCCGCAAGCGGGCGCAGCGCGCCGGGGTCGCCTGAAACCAGACCGCAAGCGCGGCACGCCACGCTTTCCGTTTGCCATAGCATCTGCGCAACACCCCCGCGATTTTATCGTGCGTTTTGCCGCCGCCCCTCTTTGCAAGGCGGATCGCGATGGTAAGGTGATGATCATGAGCACTCTGGCCATCGACGTAAGGCGGGCCGAAACCGGAGACGCGGAGGCGATTACCGCCGTCCACGATGCCTCCTGGCGGCTCGCCTATGATGGGCTGATTCCAGCGCGCGAACTGTCCCGCATCGTCGTGCGTCGGGGACCGCAATGGTGGAGCCGGGCGATTCGGCGCGGCACGGCCATCCTCGTCCTGGAAGTCGGCGGCGTCATCTGCGGTTACGCGACCTTCGGGCCCAACCGGGCGCGCAATCTCCGCCAGAAGGGCGAGGTCTACGAAATCTACCTGCTGCCCGAGTACCAGGGCATCGGATTGGGAACTCAGCTGTTCCTGGCCGCCAGGAGCGAGCTGCGGCGCTTCGGTTTCGACACGGTGGTGGTCTGGGCGCTCGCCGACAACGACAATGCGTGCAGATTCTACCGCAACGCCGGCGGCCGCAAGGTCGCCCGCGCCAACGAGCGCTTCGGCGGCACGGCGCTGGCCAAGATCGCCTATGCCTGGGGCTCGGCGGGCTAGACTTCGGCCATACCACAAAAGGCCGCAGCGCCGGACCGACGGCGAGATGATCGTCCGCAGCCCCGACCGATCGCACCGCGCCGCGATACTCGGAGGTTCATTGGCCCCCTGACTCACGGTCGGCGCCGATACCGTGGCGGATCAATAATCGGCTGCGTGCTCGCATGTCACGGCCGGGTTGAACGGTGCAAAACCGCCGTTCGGGTTTTCCCGCAAGGTCCACACATGCCGGTCGAAATGTGGCTCGAACGCGTGCGCCTCATCGGCAGTGGTATTTGGGTCGTCGGCCATCACGTCATAAGGCTTCCCGGCGAAGGCGGGCGGATCGTCATTCCCGGCCTCGGCCCATGCCGCTTGGAACACCAGGGTTTCCACACCAAGCAACTCAAGCGAACCATCAGCCTGCGGCTCGTACATCAGGATCGCGGGATTGAGGAAATCGACGTGGGTGCTGTCGCCATCGACGCGTGGCTCGGTGGCCGTAATCTGGAGCTTCCCGGGATGGATATAATGAATACCCATGGCGCCCCACTCGGGAGGCAGGCCCTCGCCGGCGGCGGAGACGCATTCGCCGGCCGGGACGAAGCCCTCGGCAAGCGCGACGGATACATCCGCATATTTCGCGGTCGCCTCGATGACGGCGGCGATGTCCTCCGCCTCGCCGGCGGCTACGAGGCTGCCGGCACATCCGAACGCCAGCCCGACACTGGCCATGATCATCCATTTCGAACGACGTAATTCGCGGTTCATTGCGACCTCCACTGTTCAAATCACTCCGCGGCGTTTCGAACCTTCCCCGCCTCGCCGCGGGTCCGAACCATGCTGCACGGTTGCAGCAAAGGCAAGGCGCGGGAGTGGCCAATTCCAGTCCGGCCATCGCATCGGCGCGGCCGAATTCGCGGGATTCAGCGCCCCGCGGTGAGGCTGCCCATGCTATCGCCGGCCCGATACCTCCCGCCGCCGGTGCGACGAGCGTATGCGGCCATTGGTCAGGTTTTCGGCCACCCCTCCACAAGGGCCGCAATCGCCTCCCGGTCGCCTTCGATCCGGACCCGTTTGACTCTTGAGGTCGCACCGGAGATCAGCCGGATCATCGCTTTCGGCCGCTTCAACTGTTTTGACAAAATGCCGATCAGCGCGGCGTTGGCCTTACCGTCGACGGCGGCTGCCCGCACGCGGACATGGGCCACCGCCCTGCCGTCGGCGAGCACACCGACGCCATCGACGCCGCCGCGCGATGCCCGGGTGGTCACCCGCACCAGCACGACGACACCGTTGCCGTCCGCCACGTAGCAGCGGCCGCCCGGGCTGGTTTCACGGCGCACGGTTTCGCTGGGGTCATCTCACGGCTTGAGCGAGATTGAACAGAAGCACGCTCTGGATAAAGAAGATGATGAGGATCACCACAATCGGCGAGATGTCGATGCCGCCGAATTTGGGCAGGACGTTGCGCACCGGCCGCAGCACCGGTTCGGTGATCTGGTACAGGAACGTACCGATGGTGGCGACCAACTGGCTGCGGCTGTTGACCACGTTGAAGGCGATGAGCCAGCTGAAGACCGCCGCCGCGATGAGAACATAGACGTAGAGCTGCAGCAGAAAATTGATGAAATTAATGAGTTGGAGCATGGTCCACCGGGTTCGCGGTTTGCAGCGGCTTCGCCGCCGGTTCGCGGCACCGATCGGCCAATGCGGTGCGCCTGTTCTGATTTAAGGCCCACAGGGTGCGGTCGCAACCCCTGAAAAAGCCTGTGATGGTTCGCCAACGGCTTGCTTGACAGGCAAGATGGCCCTCCCGTAAATGGCCGCCACCTTGTCGGGGCCATAGCTCAGTTGGGAGAGCGCGTCGTTCGCAATGACGAGGTCGTCGGTTCGATTCCGTCTGGCTCCACCAGTCATCGCCTGACATGAACCGCAGCGATCTGAGGGCTGAAAAGCACATCGTCGGCACGGCGATGGCTTCGAGCCGCGACCAGATTAATGCGCCATCTCAGTGTCTTGCCAGATTCCGCCGGCACCGCGCGGCGTTCGACCTGCCTGTGAGTGGTGCGCACGGGAAGCTCCACTCTACCCGCGCCCGACATTGGCAACCGCAATGGCCGATGATAGGCAAGGATGGAGGACGGACCGAGCGACGGCATGGTCGGCGGTCCGATGTGGCGATGAACGAGCGTCAACAAGAAGAGTGGCTACGCAAATTCGAAGAACTCGGCCATGACAAGGTGCGGGACGGCATGATCGTTGGCCGTTGGCCAAAAGACAGACGCAGCCTCGCCCGCCAATGGCTCGAGCAACGCGATACCCGCAACTTCCAGGCCGCCCATCCGGTGGATTCGGCGCCGAGCACGTTTATCGTGAAGCTGAAGGGCGCCAAGTGGTGGGTGTACGCCGCCGGAGGAATCTTGGCGACCATGGTGCTTGCCAGACTTCTTCCTCGTTTTTTTTGACGGCCCGACAAAAGGTTCATTCCGGCTGCCACAAAGTCTCACCGGCTTGACGCGGCGGCGCGGCGCAATCCGCCGGCGGCGCCGAAAATCCTGATCCAGACCATCGCCCGGACAATTTGAACCCGCTCGAAGATCTCGGCGCGGGTTATGTCGCCGTCGGCGAGATGGGGCTTGCGGTTGCGCAGCTTCACAAAGCTGAAAACCCTGTGTGGCGCCGACTGCGACCAGTATCGGCAATTGGCGACAGCCATCAGCGGCAGCGCCAACTGGCAATAGAGATCAGGACCTCCACCTGGAAGCAAGCGGTCGGGGGAAGGTGGTTCGGCGCGAACGCCGCCCATCTTCCCCCGCCATTTTTTCGCTGGCTACGCAAGAACCAGGCGCCAGCGTGACATCCGGGTGGCAAGCGGCTTGCCAGCCGAGTGCGTCAATATCTCGGCACTGCCGCCCCGCTAGCCACAACTGATTGATTTTGTTATTAATTTGTTAACCGACAGCGCCTCGCAAATTGCCGCTGGCGTTGCAAATTGCCTCATCCTGAGGCCTCAGACCGGCCTGTTGTCGCGGGCCAGCCACACGTCGAGCAGCCCATTGACAAAATCCGAGGCCTGGCGGTCGTGTCGCCGCCGACCGTCGAAGTGATGTTCGGCGGGATAGCCGCCAGGCTTCTCCGCCCGGTCGCCAATGCGCGCCGTCCAGCGTTCGACCATGTCCCGGGTCAGTTCGATGTGGAACTGGATCGCCAGAGCGGTCTCACCGACCGCGAAGGCCTGATTGGGGAAAGTGTCGGCATCGCCCTCTGCCAGCAGGGTCGCGCCCGTCGGCAGGTCGAAGCCTTCCACATGAAACTGATGCACCATATCCGGCCAGTCGAGCAGCCGGCGCCCGGCTTCGGTGGCGTTGAGCGCAAACCAGCCGACCTCGATATTGCCGGCGCTGTGACGCCACACGCGGGCGCCGAGGTAGCGGGCGAGCATCTGCGCACCGAGGCAAAGTCCTAGCAGCGGCGCCCCCTCCCTCAGCGGCACCGCCAGCCAGTCGACTTCGGTTTTCAGGTATTCGTCGCTGTCATTGACGCTCATCGGGCCGCCGAACACGACGGCACCGGTGTGGGCATGGAGCGTCGGGGGTAGGGAATCACCAAAGCGCGGGCGGCGGATGTCGAGACGGTAGCCGCGCTCGACCAGCCGCTCACCGACCCGACCGGGTGTGGAGTGCTGTTGGTGGAGGATGACCAGGATCGGGCGTTTGGCGTTAGCCGCCATTGCTCCTGACCATCTGTTTCAGCCGTATGCGTGCCCCGCCGGAGACCCCCAGAAGTTCGGCCACCCGCCAGACGAGATTATCCTCGAACTCGTGCAATTCGCCATCGGCGAAGACGATGCGCCACATCATCTCAACGATACGCTCGCGCTCGGATATCTCGAGATTCTGCTTCAAGACACTGGTGAAGCCGTAGAGATCGACCGCCTGTGCATCGGCCTCGCCTGCTGCCGCCACCAGCCGTCTGGTGTCCTCCTGGCTGAGTTCGAACCGGTGCTTCAACAGCTCGCGCAGCAGCTCCGCCTCATCATCCGAGGCAACCCCGTCGATGCCCATCACGTGAAACAGCAGCGCCGCCGCGGCCAGGCGAACGTCGTCCTCGCCGGTATCGGTCTGGTCATCGTCCCCGGTGAGATCGTCGAGAAATCGCCTGAACGCTGCAAACATGCCAAGTCCCTTTCGGGTGAGTCTAGAGTCCTTTCGACCAACTCTGGGTCAATTCTGTTCCCGATTGGCGAGGCGAACCGGCGTCGAAACGATCGACGGGCGATGCGCCCGCATCGTCCTAGATTGGTTCGGCGTTGGGCGCCCGCCAATCGGGAACCCGAAGGGACAGGCGATTTTGTACCAATTCCGGCACCAAGCTCCTCGACCGTATCCAGATACGCTCATCGAAGCTCGACTTGATCTCGTCACAAAATCGCTCCGTCAGAATGGCTCAGAGTTGGTCGAAAGAACTCTAACGGTCGCGGCAGCAACCGAAAGGGTCGTTGACGTGAAAAACCGCCGGCCTCACGACCGACGGTTCCTCAATGGTCAAAAAAACACTAAAACCTGCCTTCAATAACGATTCCCCGGACAAAAAAGCCGAGCTGCAAGAACTAAATCACCAACTTTGATCAAATAACTCCGTATCCAAACCAAGCCAAAAACAACCGAACAATCCCGTCATCGGGAACGATCGCGTCCGCCAACTCAGCGGCGTCCGAAGCGAATCGTGCGGTTGATCATATTCGTTAAGGACGCGTTTGCAAGACCGGTGGAAAACCTGTTGATAAGGCCGGCATCGTCTGGCCTCCGGCACGAGCTACCGAGCTAGATTTTCTCGCTGACGCAAAACACGCTGCCCTGCATGGTGTCGGCGACGCCGTCGCCCGGCGGCCCTTCCGAGGCCAGGATCTCGGCGGCATGGCGTTCCGATTGATCCACCGGTCGGTAGCCGAGGCGAACCGCGTTGGTATTGTCCCACCACGATCGCTGGTTGTCGGACATCCCGTACACGATCTCGTTGTGGACGTCCGCATGTTCCAACCCGATCGAAATGAGTTGGACCAGATCTCGCGGGCTGATCCAGATCGCCAGTCGCCGCACGTCTGACGGTTTTTCGGCAACATTGCCGATGCGCACGCTCAGCACCCGCAATCCGTATTTGTCCGCGTAGAGCGAGCCCAGAGCCTCGCCGAACGCCTTGCTGAGGCCATAGCGCGAATCCAGCCGGACGGTGACGTCGTCGGCAATGGTTTGGGCCCGGGGATAGAAGCCGACCGCGTGGTTGCTGGAGGCGAAAACGACCCGTTCGACGCCTTCCAGTCGCGCCGCTTCGAACAGATTGTAGGTGCCGGTGATGTTGGCACTGTGGATGGTCTCCCAGTCGTCCTCGACGGCTCTTCCGCCAAGATGGATCAATCCGTCGACGCCGCGCACCGCCTGCCGGACGGCATCCATGTCACCGAGATCGGCCGGCAGGTCCTCTTCTTTCGGGTGCAAATTGGTCACCGGTGTGCGGTCGGAAAGTCGTAGCCGGTAGCGCTCGCGCAGGAGCGGGCGCACCATCCCCGCCACGCCGCCGGCCGCGCCGGTTATCAGTATGTGTTTCATGTCGACAGGCGCTCAACCCCGCTCAACCGGCAGCGATGACCAGAACCGCGATGATGGCCAGATAGGTCATGTGATGGGCGAGCTGATCGAAGCCGATCGCCCACCAGAACGGTGGATGATCGGACGACCAGCCGGTCGCCTTCATGATCCGCACCTTGGTCCAGTCGATATGATAGTGCAGCAGAAACTCGCCGACCACGATGAGTGTGCCAACAAGCAGGGTCGGCGTCAGCACAAGAAAAGCCAGGGTCGTGGCCACGGCATGAATACCGGAATGAAGGATGCCCCCGGGGTGACCGTAGGTCCCCTTGTTGATCAGCTGGTAGCGGGTTTGCAACGGATAATCGCAGACAAAGTGCTTGATCTGCAGCACCCCGAACAATCCCAGTATGGTTGCCAATGAAACCGTCAAATGCCTGCCTCGTCCTTGGCTCGGCCGCCATATCGGGTCGGTTATGAAGACGATCGAGGCATCAGGGTATGACCTCGGTCACACCCTTGGACCGTTATTTGGTCGTCGCCGTGAACGTCCCGTCCCAGTCCGCCGGCGGCGGGTCTTGTCTGTATCCGCTGATGCGGCCGCGATAAACGCCATACAGCGCCTTCAGCCCCTCAACCTCGTTGTCTTCGCAATCCTTGATGGCGGCCTCCGCACCATCCCAGTCGCTGCGGCGATAGGCCTCCAGCATCTGGCCGTGGCACGACGCGATTTGATCGAACGACGATCCGTCCGCGGAGAACAGAACGAACGGCGTGTAAATCCGTGTCGGCTCGGTTCGGCCTTTCACCCGCATGATGTCGAGTTCAATCCGCCTGAGATCGGGGATCCGCTCCGTGGTCGTCTCGCCGATCACGATCGGTACGCCGTAGACCTTCGACAGGCCTTCATAACGCGAGGCGACATTCACCCCATCGCCAATCGCCGAATAATCGAAGCGCTGCAGCGATCCCAGATTGCCGACAAGGCAGTCGCCGGTGTTGATGCCGATGCCGATGGCCACCCTGCTGTGCGGGCGACCCGCCGCCTCGGCTTCGGCGCGCCATTCCTCGTTCAATCCCTTCATTCGATCGATCATCGTCATCGCCGCCTTGTAGGCGTTGATGGCATGGTCGGGGTCGGACAGGGGGGCGTTCCAGAACGCCATGATCGCGTCCCCCATATATTTGTCGATGGTGCCGCGATTGGCGAGGATGACGTCCGACAGGGGCGTCAACAGGCTGTTGATGAAATGGGTCAGCTCCTGGGCCGACAGGCGCTCCGAAATCGCGGTGAAATTGCGCACATCACAAAACAGGATGGTCAGGTCGCGGACCTCGCCGCCGAGTTCCAGCTTGTCGGGATCGGCAATGATTTCGTCGACCAGCGCCGGCGCGACGTAGTAGCTGAACGCCCGCCGCACCTCGCCACGCTGTTGTTCGACCCGCCGATAGATGACGGTGGTGGCCGTGGCCACCAGCAGCAGCAGCGCCAGCACCGGATAGGACGGATCGAAAAGCAGGCCGCCATAGGCATAGCTGAACCATCCGGCCAAGACGATGGCGCCGACAACGACGACTCCGGCCACACCGGCCAGCGCCGCCCCCATTCGGGGCAGCACGAATGCAAGGATGATGCCGAGGACGAGGGTCAGAGCCTGCTCCACCCGTTCCGCGTAATCCGGCCGGGTGATCGTCCGGCCGGTCAGGATATGCTCGATCACCTGGGCGTGGACCTCGACGCCGGGGATGGACGCATCCAGCGACGTCGCCCTCAAATCTTGCAGCCCGGGCGCGCTCGTCCCGACCAAGATGATACGTCCGGCGATCTCATCCGGGTCGGCCTCGCCCGCCAGCACCTGCCAGGCCGGGATGTAGGCGTCGGGGTTAGACGGCCGGAACTGCAGCCAGATGCCGCCGTCCGCGTCGGTTGGTATCACGATACTGCCAATCTTGATGTTGTTGAGCCCGGTTTGGCGGCCGAAGGCCTGTTCGCCACTGGCGTTCGACGCTTTGAGGATGTAGGTGCTGGCCCCCTGCGCGACCCTGAGTGCCTCCGCAGCCAAGCTTGGAATGTACTGTTCGCCGACCCGGTACATCAGCGGCACGCGACGTATGACCTGATCGAGATCGGGAACCCGGTTGATGGAACCGATCCCGGCGGCGGCTTCGTCGAGCGGCGGCAGGTTGGCGGTCAGGCCGGGAAATTCATGCACGAACGGGGCCGGATCGTCGCCGGCGAAAGCGAAGCCGGCTTTGGCCGGAAAGGAACCGCCGATATTCTGCGACCGCGTCGTGGCGAGCACCGCGGGGGTTTGACCGACGATTTTTGCAAAGGCGGCGTCGTGGGTGTCGAAGAGTGAGATCGCCGGCGCGATCAATTCGGCCTGCTCGGGGGCAAGCAGTTTGACGTTCTGTTCCGGCGATGTCCGGTCGGGCTCGGAGAACAGGATATCGAAGGCGACGGTTGCCGCACCGTGGTCGGCCAGTCGGGTAAGCAGATCGGCCAGGACCGTTCGCGGCCACGGCCATTGTCCGATCCGGCTCAGCGATTCCTCGTCGATGTCGACGACGCGGACCGGGACCTCCGGATCGTAGACCTGCGGCGAAAGCAGTTGATAGGAATCGAACGCAATCAGCCGCAGTCTCTGCAGGAAAAAAGGATCGGCGATCCGCACCGCGGTCGCCGCGACAAGAACGCCGACGACCATCAGCAGGTAGAGGCGCCCGGCGCGTTTGAACATGACTGCCCTCGCAATCCATGGATCGGCGGAGTGAGTATCGCGAGGTTGGCTGCGGTCTTCAACTCGCCGTCGCGGACTAGCCCGGACTTCTCACACTGGACATGACCTGCGCGCCTGTGCCCAGTGTGAGAGGTCCGGGCTAAGATCATGTTCTGAAAACGGTGTGGAAGAAGCCTCGTATCTGATGGGCGATATCGGAGGCGCTGGAGGGCGGCTCGGCCGCGATGCGGTCGAGTTCGGCCTGCCGTGTTGCCAGAATGGCGCTGAAGTGTTCGATCAACTGCGGCGCCCGCGCCAGAATCTCCTCCAGCGTCACCTTGGTGATTTCGAGCGCCGTCACCTCGGTCTCGGCCTCGACGCTGGCATTGCGCCTGGCGCCGGTCATCAGCGACATCTCGCCGACGATGTCGCCCGAGCCGAGTTCGGCAATCTCGCGATCCGAACCGCGTTCGGTCGTCACATGGACATCGACCCGCCCCTCGATGATGACATACATGGCGACCCCGAAGTCACCGCTGTTCATCAGGGTCGAGCCGGCGGGAAACACCACATGCCGCGCCTTGGCCGCCAGCACCGCCAGGAGTTCGGCGTCGAGTGCACCGGCAAACAGCGGTATGGTCGACAGCTCGGCCAGTCTTAGGTCTTCGTCCATCGGGCCCGCCGCCTGCTGCCGGGGCGGAGAGACTTTGGCCTGCCGCCCTTTGATCACTCGGCCGCGCCGAGCATCCATTCTCCATCGGGCACAAACGCCGAAAAGGCAAACGCAAACGTCACGTCATAGGGCAGCTCTCGGTCCGGACGGTCGGCCTCGGCCACGGTGACCCCGATCAACTCGCGGCCCTTGGAGATTTCCTTCCGGTCGTGCAGCGAATTCCTGGTGGCGGCACGTTCCAGGACGATTCCGGCCTCCTCGATCCGCCCCTCCTCGGCGATCCGGTCCAGCGGCCAGGCGTGCTCACCGACAACCACGACGTAATCGAACATGCGCAGCTGCTCGGGGATGTCGTAGGGAAACCTGCTCTTGGACGGGGCACGGGTTTCCATGCCGGCATAGGGCGAATCACCATAGGGCCGAAGATTGGGATCCTCCGGCACCAGCACCACGCCGTGCGGCGAGCGGGAGCGAAACGTCCCGAGCGATTCCAGCCGTGCCGGCAGCAGCTTCATCCGGGCGCCGGCCAACTCACCGATCAATCCCTCGCCGCCGAACTGCTGCCACCAGGTTTCGGTCTGGTGGTCGTACATCACCATATCGAAGTGGCGAAGGCGCCCGGTGTTGCCGAAACTCAACTCCCGCCCTTCGAGGCGACGGTCGAACACCATCCCGGAATTGCACAGCGGGCAGTAAGTGACCACGAACGGTATCTCGCCGATCCGGTCGTTGACGATTTCGTGCCACAGCATCATGCGCAACGGATAGGCCCGCGCCTCGCCCTGGAGCTCGACGGAGATCACCGGCTCGAGATCGCCGATATCCTCGACCTCGGCAACGGACCGAAACACCGGTTCGTGGATGGGCGGGATCGAATCCCTCCTGGCGCCGTCGAACGTGATTTCGCCGAAGGGGATTTGGCTGCGCGAAAAATCGGTCAGCGGAAACTCCCGCGCCCAATCCATGATCGATTGCGCCGCGGCCGGCGGTGCAGCGGCGAGGGCGGCTACGACCATGGCCGCCGCGGCCGGGACGAGCCATGCCGGTTGCCGGAAGGGAAATCTCACCTGGGATCGATCCTCACTGGTTGACCCTTGATAGTAGGGCGGGGCACTGACTTGCCCGCTCAAAAACAGATAGAATCCTCGTGATCCGCGAAATCTCCCGATCATCAACGGAAGGCCAGGGATGGAGGCGACCAAGGTCGCACTGATCGGCTGCGGCTTCTTCGCCCGCAACCACCTTCACGCATGGCGCGATCAGGCGCCCGCGGCAAGGCTGGTCGCGGTGTGCGATATCGATCCGGACAAGGCGAAATCCGCTGCGGCCGAGTTCGGCGTTGCCGCCTGGTACGACGATGCCGCCGCGATGTTCGATGCCGAGGCGATCGACCTGGTCGACATCGCCACCCGCATGGACAGCCACCGCGCGCTCGCGGAAACCGCGATCGGGCACGGCGTGGCGACGATCGTGCAAAAACCGTTCGCGCCGACCTTTGAGGACTGCGTGGCGATGCGCGACGCCGCCCGCAAGGCCGGGGTTTTTCTTGCCGTGCACGAGAATTTCCGATTTCAGCCGCCGATGGTGCGGGTCGCTGAAATCCTGGGCTCGGGCGAGATCGGCGAGGCCAACTGGGCCCGCATCAGCTTCCGCACCGGCTTCGATGTCTACAACACCCAACCCTATTTCTACAGCGAGGAGCGTTTCGCCATCCTCGACGTCGGTATCCACGTCCTCGATCTGGCGCGGGTGTTCCTGGGCGAAGCGGAGCGTGTCTATTGCCAGGCCCAGCGGCGAAACCCGAAGGTGCGGGCGGAGGATACCGCGACCATGGTCCTGCGCCATGCCGGCGGCGCGGTCTCGGTGGTCGAGCATACCTATGAGGCGCGACGTCTGCCGGACCCGTTTCCCGAAACCGCCCTCACCATAGAAGGCGAGCGCGGCGCCGTCGTGCTCCGTCCCGGTGGGACCATCGAGATCACTTCGGGCGGCGAACTGCGCACGGAGGAGGCGGTCGAACCGCTCCGCCCGTGGATGGAGGAGCGCTGGCGGGTGGCGCAGCAGAGCGTGCCGGCCACCTGTCGTCATCTACTGGAAAGTTTCAGGCGCGGCGTTCCCGCGGCGACCTCGGCCGATGACAATCTGAAGACCTTCGCGCTCGCCGAAGCGGCCTATGAATCGGCCGCCACCGGACGCGCGATCGCACCGCCATCTGCGCCCTGAACACAATCCGGGAATGATGCGCAGACCATGTCCGCTGCCCGGGATGGTCGAAAGGCCTTGGCTTCAGCGCCCGCCCGACACCGATCTGAACATGCGGACCGCGACGCCATCGCGATCGATGAACGCATGCTTGGCCGCCCCAAGTAGGTGCAGGGCGAGCAGCGGAATGAACAGCTGCCCGGCAATTTCGTGAAGTTCCTCGACGATCTCGGACAGGGCACCGTTGGCCGCCATCGGCGATGGGATCGCGATCATGCCGAAGACATCGAGCGGGCGCCCCTCGGACCACGGGATGAGATATCCGGTCACCACCACCACCACGATCGCGGCAAGGAAGCCCCAGATCACCATCTGCGAGGCCAGGTTGAGAAGATAGGCCTGGTCCGACGTTTCGGTCATTCCCAGCCGAAAGCGATGCCACACCCGCCACAGCAGAAAGATCCCGGCGATCGCGCCGCCGCCGACATGGATCGCGTAGGCGGTGGTGCCACGATCACCCCCCTGGGTGATGAACAGAGTGATGATGATGGCCGCCGCCAACCAATGAACGGCGATGGACAGGCGCGAATAGCCATCCTTACGGGCAGTGATCGGCAAGGCGGTCGCCTCCGCTTGGCGTTTGATGGAACCGGTACACCATGGACACGCCAGGTCGATGCATCACCTACGCGGCGGGAACGTGGCGGCGACATTACGAGACGATTACGAAGTGATTACAATTTCGATTCACCCGGTCGACGGCGTGTCTCCACAACGCACGGCAGGCACGTGTTGCGTCGCGCCGGCGCTTCGCCTAATCCGGCGGCGGTGATTTCCTCCGACGAAAGACCTGGCATGAGTGCTGACCGCCGGCTGGAGCTACCGTGACCGGCCGCCGCGAACTGGTGATCCGCCGACCCGACGATTGGCACCTGCATGTGCGTGACCAGGCCATGCTCGCCGCGGTGGCGCCCTTCTCCAGCGCGCAATTCGGCCGCGCCATCATCATGCCGAATCTTCTTCCCCCGGTCGTCACGGCGGGACAGGCCGCCCACTATCGCCAGCGAATTCTGGCGGCGGTGCCGCGGGGCCATGACTTCCAGCCGCTGATGACCCTCTATTTGACCGAGGGCAGCGATCCCGAGGACGTGGCGGCGGCGGCGGAAGATGGCTTGATCAGTGCGGTCAAGCTCTACCCGGCCGGAGCCACCACCAATTCCGACAGCGGCGTGCGCGATATCGCCAAGGTCGACGGCGTTCTTGAGCGAATGGCGGCGATCGGCCTGCCGCTGTTGGTCCATGGCGAGGTCACCGACCCGCGAATCGACATCTTCGACCGCGAGGCGGCGTTCATCGAACGGGTCCTCGATCCGCTGCGCCGCCGCCACCCGGGCCTGCGCGTGGTGATGGAGCACGTGACCACGGCCGAGGCGGTCGACTATGTGCGTTCCGTCGGCGACGATCTTGCCGCCACGATCACCGTTCATCACCTGATCATCAACCGCAACGCCATGTTCGTGGGCGGCATCAGGCCGCACTATTACTGCCTGCCCGCGGCCAAACGGGAGCGGCACCGGCTGGCGCTCAGCCAGGCCGCGACCTCGGGCGAGGCCAAGTTTTTTCTCGGCACCGATTCGGCGCCCCACGCCGCCAGCGCCAAGGAGACCGCCTGCGGCTGCGCCGGCATCTTCACCGCGCCGAACGCGCTGGCCTGCCTGGCCCATGTATTCGAGGCGGAGGACGCGCTTGATCGGCTGGAACGCTTCGCATCGCTGAACGGCGCCGCGTTCTACCGCCTGCAGCCCAATCAGGGCACGCTCAAGCTGATCCGCGACGATGAGCCGGCGCCCGCGGCGCCGGGCATCCGTGTCGGCGATGATACGGTTGTCGTTTTCGATCCGGGCTTCCCGCTGTTCTGGCGGGTCGACGAAGATGGTACGGGCTGACGCCGCACCAGCCCGACGAAGGAGGCCTTCTCACCGATGACCGCGACCGCCTTTCACGACCCGGCGCTGATCGCCGAGATGACGGCCAAGATGCTGATTGAGGTGCGGGCGGTGCACTTTCGCGCCGAAGAGCCGTTCAAGCTCACCTCGGGGCTCGCCAGCCCGGTCTATATCGACTGCCGCAAGCTGATCTCGTTTCCGCGCATCCGCTCGACCCTGATGGACTTTGCTGTCGCCACCATCCTCAGGGACATCGGCTTCGAGCGCCTCGACGCCATCGCCGGGGGCGAAACCGCCGGCATCCCGTTCGCCGCCTGGATCGCGGAACGACTGGCGCTGCCGATGCAGTATGTGCGCAAGAAGCCCAAGGGTTTCGGCCGCGATGCCCAGATCGAGGGCGATCTCACGGAAGGACAGCGCGTTCTTCTGGTCGAAGACCTCAGCACCGACGGCGGCAGCAAGATCCGCTTCTGCGAGGCGCTGCGCCAGGCCGGGGCGATCGTGTCGGACGCGTTTGTGATCTTCAATTACGGCATATTTGCCGGCACCGAGGCGACGATGGCCGAGCACGGCCTGAGGCTCCATCACTTGGCAACCTGGAAAGACGTGCTGGCCGCCAGTCGCGCCGGAGACTATTTCGACACCGCGACGCTGGATCAGGTCGAGCGTTTTCTTGACGAGCCGCTGGCCTGGTCGGGCGAGCATGGCGGCGTCACCGAACTGGCCGGTTGAGGCAAGGGGACCGCTCTCAATCGGCCGGGAAAAGGGCGAGAAAACGGCGCTCGCCCGGTCGGGTAAACTCGACGACGCGCGAGCCGTCCAGTCGTCTTGCCCAACCGCGCTCGTAGAACGATTTCAGGAACGCAGCGCCCAGTGAGCCGGCCAGATGGGTGCGTCGCGCACTCCAATCCAGACATGACTTGCACAAGGGCCGGCGCTGCCTGCTCAGCTCTTCCAGGTCGAGGCTAAATCCCTCGACGAACTCGCGGCCCGGCCTGGTGAGCGCAACGCCGCCCTCCCTCTCCCTGAGGAAACGGCGGGCAACCATGCTGTCGAACAGTCTGACGCCGAGTTCACCTGCCAGATGGTTGTAGCAAACCCGCGCCTTTCTCAAGGCGGGGTCGCGCGGGCCGGTTCGCGTGCGCATCAGCCCGCGTTTTGCGGCAAGGCCCATCAGCGCCTCCAGAACGCCGCTGACCTCGGCATCGGCCAGCGCAAAGTAACGGTGCCGCCCCTGCTTGCGCCGGGATAGAAGGCCAGCCTCTTCGAGCTTGGCGAGATGTGAGCTGGCGGTCTGCTGCGTCACGCCGGCTTCGGCCGCGAGCTCGCTTGCCGTGAGTGCCTTTCCGCTCATCAGGGCGGTCAGCATGTTGGCCCGCGCCGGATCGCCGATCAGCGATCCGAGCAGGGCGATATCCGGTCCGTCTTTCATACTTCGATGGTAGTCGAAGCATGACGCATTTGCAATGTGCCAGATTCACCTCGTCCAGCCGCGTAGACAGAGGAGCATCAGGTATGATCACGGAGCGACAGGTAACCTATGGGATCTTCGAAAAAGACATCTGGGCGACGCCCGAACCGGACACGCGCCCGGGAAGATTTGCCATCCCCGGTTGGCTCCAGCTTGCCGCGATTTGGATCGAGCGCAGCCGCAATCGTCGCGCATTGACCAGACTTGACGACCATTTGCTGCGCGATATCGGCATCTGGCGCGCCGAGGCCGAGCGCGAAGCGGTCAGGCCTTTCTGGCGGTGAAGAATCGAACGCCGTCCGATCGGCTCCCCCGGGTCATGAGTTTCACGACATGCCGCCGGATAGCTGCCCGCCGCAGAATGTCGAGTGTCCGGCTCGCCGCAAACGTGACGGCCGACCGAAACCATCCGTTCGCCGGAAACGAGAAACTCCTGTTGCGTGAAGACCGAACTTCTTCGACCCTGGCCTCTGCTCCACATGCAGCGCAGGTGACGTCATGATCGCGGTCATCTTCGAAGTTGAACCCCATCCACGCCACAGGCAGGAATATCTGGATATTGCCGCCGACCTGAGGGATCACCTGGAAAAGATCGACGGCTTCGTCTCAATCGAGCGCTTCCAGAGCCTCAGCGATGAGACCAGGATCCTGTCGCTGTCGTTCTTTCGTGATGAAGCGGCCGTGGCCGAGTGGCGCAAGCTGCCGCAACACCGCATTGCTCAGAGCCGGGGGAGATCAACGGTGTTCGCCAATTACCGCCTGCGGGTGGCGAGCGTCATCCGCGATTACGGCATGGTCAGTCGCGAGCAGGCGCCGGCCGACAGCCTGAACGTCCACGACTGACGGTCGTTTGACCGCGTCCGCTTCCGCCGATGGTCGAATGTCGGCGAGGCATCGCCCGACCGACAGGCGAACGCCGTTCTGAACTCGTCCCGAGCGTTGACCGCCAACCACCCGCCTGATCCTGTGTCGGCTCCCTCGGGGGTCAGTGTCTGTGGCTGCTCAAAAATCCAACTACCGCAAGATGATCGACGGCGAGGTCTATACCAGCGTCGATCTGGAACTGTTCACGCTGCAGGCCAGGGCGGCGAGAAAGGTCGCGGCCTACAACGCCATTCCCTCCGACCGGCGCGAGGTGCTGCGCGAGGCGCTTGGCGACCTCATCGGGGCGGCGCCGGAGGTCGGCATCGTCGTGCCGCCGATTTATGTCGATTTCGGCATTCACATCCGGCTTGGCAATATGTGCTTCATCAACACCGGCGCCATTTTTCTCGACAGTGCGACGATTTCGCTGGGCGAGCGCGTCACCGTCGGCCCCAACGTCCAGTTCATCACCGCCAGCCATCCGGTTAAGCCCGAGGAGCGGATGATCGAGACGCCGGGCGCGCCGCTGGTCCCGTTCCGGCCGGTCAACATCGCCAGGCCCATCGCCATCGGCAAGGACTGCTGGATCGGCGCCGGCGCCATCATCCTGCCCGGCGTCACCATTGGCCAGGGCACGACTGTCGGGGCCGGCGCGGTGGTGACCAAATCGCTGCCGGAGCGGGTGATTGCGGCCGGCAATCCGGCGCGGATCATCGGCCGCGTCGACGACGCCGAGAGTTTTTCCGTCAACGGGCTTTCGTGAGCCGCCGCAACCAGGGCGGGCTCCTACAGGACCCGCTCCGCATGTGCCCGACTAATCGACCCGGTCGCGGAGCCAGTCGGACAGATTGCGTCCGATCGATTCCGGCTGGTCTTCCTGGATGTAATGCAGGCCGGCGCCGACAAATCGCGTTTCGACGTTGGCGTAATTTTGCGCGATCCAGTCGACCGCCGGCTGCGGAAAGATCATGCCCGGCGAGGCGTAGAGCAGCAGCTTGGGCTGCGGTGAGGATACCAGCCAGGCCGCGGCGGTTTCGAGCACTTCGAGGTTGCGCGCGGGCTCGCCGCCGATCGGGATCTCGTTCGGCCAGGCCAGAACGGGTTTGCGGGCCGCCTCGTCGAGGTAGGGCGCGCGGTAGGCATCCATCTCCTCTCGACGCAACGGTGTCAGACAGGCATTCTTGTGGATGTTCATTCGGACCCTCCGGGGTGGGCTGAAGTCTGGTAACTCCAGTCTCCTCGGTCCGGTCCGAATGGACAACCTCCTGAAAGCTCACAGCTAGCTCGTACCTACTCTTTGAGGTCATTCCGTCAGCACTTGCGGTGCTCTCGCCCCTCGGGAAGGGCGGCCCGTTCGATGCGGTAGTGAACAGCCATAAGGGCACCTCGAAAAATAATGCGACTGACGTGAAACTCGACAGGTTGTGCGGTTCTCGCGGGTCATGAGCGGGGTTGGCGTCTGGGTTTTCGGCCTTCTCCGGCTCCCCGGCGGGTCTGTTTCCCTGTCAATGGGGGCTCCAGGCAGACTTCTCCCCTGATGACCATCACGTTGGCGCCGCCGCGGCGAGACGCTCCAGCTGCACCAGGCGGCGCATGTTGTAGGCGAGGTTCTTCAGCCCGATCCGCGCCCTCGCCCGTACCAGCCCGATACTGCGCACCAGCGTCCCGCCCATGTCGTTGCTCTGGGCCCCGAACACGTGCTCGACGCGCGCCCGCACCTTCGAACGGGCCTTGTTGCCCCGCTTCTCCCGCTCGCTCAGCGGCTTGTCGCGATGCCCCTTGCGGTGGATGCGGCTGTTCAGGCCCTTCTCCTTCAGCTTCGCCTCGATCTCCGCCGACCGATAGGCGCTGTCCGCCCACACGTCCGAGGCCGTGTTGTCCGGATCAAGGATGTCCTCCACGACCTGGCTGTCGTGCACCGCCGCGTCGGTCACCTGGTAACGCCGCACCAGCTTGTGCCGGCGGTCCACGTTGACATGGTTCTTGTAACCGTAGTGGCTCTTGCCATGCTTCTTTGTCCACCGTGCGTCCGTGTCCTTCTGCGACCGCTTGGCCGGCTGGTCCTTCCAGCCCTCCGGCGTCTCGCCATCCTTGATCCGCGCGTTGTCGTCACGGCTGTTGCGCTGCTTGGGGACCGGTACGATCGACGCGTCGATGATCTGGCCGCCCATCGCCAGGTAGCCCTGCTTCTCCAGATAGCCGTCGAAGTCCTCGAACAACGCCTCGACCATGCCCGCCCGCGCCAACTGTTCCCGGTAGAGCCACACCGTCTTGGCGTCGGGGACCTTGTCCTCAAGACCGAACCCTACGAACCGCATGAACGAGAGGCGGTCGCGAAGCTGGTACTCCACTTGGTCGTCCGAGAGATTGTAAAGCTCGCAGAGAACGATCGCCTTGAACATCGCCACCGCGTCCCAGGGCTTTCGCCCCGCCGGCGACTTCCGTTCCTCGGCCGGCTTGCGCCAGATCGCCTCCAGGCGGGCACGGAAATTCTCCCACGGAACCACCGCGCCGATCCTCGCCAAAGGATCGTTCTTGGCGTCCAGGCCGGCATACCGATTCGCGATGTCGAAAAAGCCCATTTGGCCCATGGTCGGTTCCCCACATCTACGCGCCAAACCGTCCGGATTATAACCGATCAAGGCTCGGAACAGGGATTTTTAGAGGTGCCCTGCAGCCTTTCGGGAAGCCCATATAGGCGCCGTGCACATAAAGCAGAGGCGTTCGTTCATTCGATGATCGCTCCAAATCATCCCCTAAATCTGCGATTTGCCGCTCCTCGATCGCATCGAGCCGCATGATTTCATCGGGCACGTAAAACGGTGCATTCGCAGCGATCGTCTCAAGCGCCTTGTATGGGCGTAGGGAAACGCGGCACAGACCGGCACGGCGCGAACTCCGATCGCTGCCGTAGAAGGAATCCGGGTCGTTGCTGCCGGTCCTATCGCGCACGGTGACAAATGAGACGGAACGGGATCGACCGTCATCCATCGCCGCCTGACCAACGGATGAACCTTCAGCCGACCTGGCTCCAGAAAGAGGGCTTCAAGATCTGGCAACTCCCGGCGTCGTCCCTGGTCGAGGCGAAGCTCCTCAGCGCGGCTGAGTCAGAGCCTGGCCAGAAAAAAACTTCAGCGAATTAACCCCCCAAACGCCCGTCGCTGAGCCTCACCATCCCCAAAAAAAAGAAACGCAATTGACCCCAAGAACGTGCGTTGCCGCCCACCGCGTGCGCCTCGACCTCATCGTCCCAAATATCACCCTGAAACCATGTGACTATTTCCGTCATGTGAATTAGCAGATCTCGGAGTTCGTCGATTTTGTCGGCAAAAGAATCGCGGCTTTCCCCCAGGTTTTCCATGCCGACCTAGTCCTCACTCAGTGCAAATCACCCTCACCATCAACCGGTCCGGTTTTCGCGCAGGCTGCAGAGTTATG
Organism: uncultured Bauldia sp.; assembly: GCA_963663975.2. GTDB lineage: Bacteria > Pseudomonadota > Alphaproteobacteria > Rhizobiales > Kaistiaceae > JANQRX01. Next base: position 1,639,286 of record CAXXRA010000015.1, read on the forward strand.
ACCCGCCCCCCGGGGTCAGCGCCGGTCGAGGGCGATGGCACCGGCGCTGTCAAGGCGAAGGGCCGAGGCGTCTATCGCTCCGGACCGGTGCCGCGCCTCAAGGCGTTGCTTGACGGTGTCGTGGTGCCAAGCGCACGCCGACTGCAGGTCGGCTTCGTCCCAGAACAGAGACCGGTTTTCACGACGCGGGACGATGTGGTCGGTCACATCCGCCGATATCAGCCAGCAGACCGCCTCGCAGCCGAGGCACTTGGGATGTGCTCGGCGCCAATCCCTGGAGACCCTGTCCCACTTGGCGTCGTAGCTACGCTTGCGGGCGCTACCGCGATCCCGGTCGTACTGACGACAGGCGGCGCGACGACCGGCGGGCTGACATGGTGGCCGAAAGGTGCTCGGGCGCTGTGACATCGCAGGGACGGAACGTTGGATCTCGGCTCGATCGTAGCCATCAGGATTTGCGTTTTGGAGATCAGGAGGCCGCCGCTTGCGAACCCGCACCGCTACCCGTCACACTGGTGAGATTTCTCAACGGGAGGGAATTTCATGACGAAGAACATCGTCGTCTTTTCCGATGGCACCGGACAAGAAGGTGGCAAGGGCACAAACACGAACGTCTACAGGCTTTACAATATGGTTCTTGATCGCTCGCCAAAGTAGATTGCGTTTTACGATCGTGGTCTCGGGACCGGGCTTCGGAGGTTCTCAGGTAATCTCGCAGGGAGAGGAATTTCGCAAAATATCTGCGAATGCTACCGGTTCATCTTTGAGAACTACGAGGCTGGCGACAAGATTTACCTATTCGGGTTCAGTCGTGGTGCAACAACCGTCAGAAGCTTGTCAGGTCTCATTCACCACTTCGGAATCCTGCCCAAAGCCAGACCGGAACTGATTAAGCAAGCTTACAAGATCTACAAGAAAGCCAACCGTGCCGAGCGCGAAAGTGCCGCGAAGGCTTTTGTTGGGCGACACCATACCATGTGGTGCACGATCGAATTTCTAGGTGTTTGGGACACCGTCGCCGCTCTTGGCGTGCCGATCAAATCGATCGACGGCATCGTCGACAGGATCCCTATCGTCAAACATCGTTTTCACGATCTCCGCCTCAGCCGTTCAGTCGCGCATGCCTACCATGCACTGGCGATCGACGAGGAACGTCGGCCCTTTCTCCCGACCCTATGGGGAACCGACATCGCGGACTATCAGTCTTTGAAGCAAGTTTGGTTCTGCGGTGTGCACACCGACGTGGGTGGTGGTTATCCTGAGCAAGCAGTATCAGACATCGCGTTGAACTGGATGGTCCAAATGGCTGAGCAACGTGGACTGGAGATTTTTCCCGAACATAATGTCGAGACCAGTCCAAATGCCAATGGAATGATGCATGATTCCAGCAAGTGGTATTTCAGGCGAAAAGTCAGGTCTTGGCCGACCAAGACCCACGGCAAACCACGTGTGCACGAGAGCGTGTTAGAGCGTACTGTCAACCGTCACAACCAGGAAGACCCACCCTATAAACCTTGGATTCTGGATGGGTCTTACGAGTACGAAGTCGAACCCTCGAAGCCCCTAGCCGAGCACCGAGATTTGCACCCGTAGAGGCCGTCAGTATCGGCCAGGGTCGGAGTGTTCGGCTCGAGGCGTCTCCGACCGTCAACCCGAGACACCATCCGTCAACATCGTCAACCATCACCAACCCTCTGATCTGGAAGCCTCACTAGTGAAATCTCGGGGTGTGAATTACCCGCGAGGGTGGGGCTTGTTGATCGGCGTGGAATATTGACCCCCTTGGTGGGGTAATCGGCGTCCAAAATTGACCCCCCTGGTTTTGTGATTTTTAACACACCTCGTTGTTTGGACAGACGAGGTGGGGGAGATGCTGGTTGTGGAGACGATCGCACGGATACGTCGGGATCATCTGGTGAGGGGCGTTCCGATCAAGAAGATCGCCCGGGATTTGAGGGTTTCGAAGAACACGGTGCGCAAGGTGGTGCGGGGCGATGAGACCTCGTACAGCTACGAGCGCAAGATCCAGCCGATGCCGAAGCTTGGGCCGTGGGTGGATGAGCTCGAGCGCCAGCTGGAGGCCAACGAGAAGAGGCCGCGCCGGGATCGGCTGTCTCTGCTGCGGATTCATGAAGACCTTGCGGCTCTGGGCTATGGCGGCGGCTACGACGCAGTGCGCCGCTACGCCAGGACCTGGCGTCGGCGGTGGCGGCTGTTGTCGCCGTCGCAGGGTTTTGTGCCGCTGAGCTTCGATCCCGGCGAGGCCTACCAGTTCGACTGGAGCCACGAGTACGCGCGCCTGTCGGGTGTGACGACCAAGGTGAAGGCGGCGCACATGCGGCTCTGCTACAGCCGCATGCAGCTGGTTCAGATCTTCCCGCGCGAGAGCCAGGAGATGGTGTTCGAGGCGCACGAACGGGCCTTCCACTTCTTCGGCGGGGTCTGCCGGCGGGGCATCTACGACAACATGAAGACGGCGGTGAGCATGGTCTTCGTCGGCAAGGAGCGCGCCTACAATCGGCGCTTTCTGGAGCTGTGCTCCCACCATCTGGTGGAGCCGGTGGCGTGCACTCCGGGTGCGGGCTGGGAGAAGGGGCAGGTCGAGAGGCAGGTGGGTGACGTCCGCGGCCGCCTGTTCGTGCCCATCCCGCGGGGCCGCTCCTACGTCGAGATCAACGAGTGGCTGATGGATCGGTGTATCGAGGACGCCAAGAAGCGGCCGCATCCGACGATCGAGAGCAAGACGGTGTGGCAGGTGTTCGAGGAGGAGCGGCCCTTCTTGATGGCCTATCGCGGCCCCTTCGACGGCTTCCACGCCACCGAGGTGGCGGTGTCCAAGACCTGTCTGGTGCGCTTCGACAACAACCACTACAGCGTCGCCGCCCGTGCCGTCGGGCGGCCGGTCGACGTGCGGGCCTACGCCGATCGGATCGTCATCCGCCAGGACGGCGAGACCGTCGCCGAGCATCCCCGCAGCTTCGGGCGCGGCCAGGTCGCCTACGATCCGTGGCACTACGTGCCGATCCTGACGAGGAAGCCCGGCGCGCTGCGCAATGGCGCGCCCTTCAAGGGCTGGCAACTGCCCGGCGCGCTCGGCCGCATACGGGCCCGGCTGACGGGTTGCGACGACGGTGACAGGCAGTTCGTGAGGATCCTCGCGGCGGTTCAGGAGGACGGGCTGGAGGCGGTCGAGGCGGCCTGTGCCGAGGCGCTCGACTGCGGCGCCTGCAGCGCCGACGTCGTGCTCAACATCCTCGCCCGGCAGTGCCAGCCGGCACCGCCGGCGACCATCCCGACGCCCGAGGGCCTGCAGCTTCGCCACCGGCCGGTGGCCGACTGTCAGCGCTACGATCGCCTGAGGGAGGCCGGTCATGGAGCGTCATGAGGTGCTGGCGATGATGACGGCGTTGAAGCTCGCGGGCATGCGCGCCGCCTACGACGACATCCTTGCCGACGGGCTCAAGCGTCGTCATCCGGTGCAGCAGATCATCGGTACGCTGCTGCAGGTCGAGATCGCCGACAAGACGGCGCGCTCGATCAAGTACCAGATGGCGTCCGCCAGGTTGCCAACGGCCAAGGAGCTGGCCGACTTCGACTTCGCCGCCTCGCCAGTCAACGAGCCCCTGATCCAGGAGCTCGCCGGCGGCGGCTTCCTGGAGGGCAAGCGCAACATCGTGCTGGTCGGCGGCACCGGCACCGGCAAGACCCATCTCGCCGTCGCCATCGCGCGCTCCTGCATCCGCAAGGGCGCCCGGGGCCGCTGCTACAACGTCGTCGACCTGGTCAACCACCTCGAGGCCGAGCTCCGCGCCGGACGCCAGGGCCGCACCGCAGATCAGCTTGTACGCCGCGACTTCGTCATCCTCGACGAACTCGGCTACCTGCCCTTCGCCCAGGCCGGCGGGCAGCTGCTCTTCCACCTCATGAGCCGGCTCTACGAGCGCACCTCTATCGTCATCACCACCAACCTCGCCTTCGGCGAATGGCCATCCGTCTTCGGCGACCCCAAGATGACCACAGCCCTGCTCGACCGTCTCACCCATCATTGCGAGATCATCGAGACCGGCAACGAGAGCTGGCGCTTCAAGAACCGCTCCTGAGCCGCCGCCGGCCGTGCCTGCGGCCCGGTTGCCCCGGTGGGTCAACAGGTACCCCCCCTATTGACTACCGGGACAACCTCCGCCGTGCCGCTCAGGGGAGTCAATTTTGCACGCCGATCGGGGGTCAATATTGAAAGCCGTTTGACACCGATAAACCTCAAACCGCGCATGCGGTCGCTGATGGGTTTCATCTGATCGGCGAAAGTCCCCAAATCCGGAGATATTGCCTCGGTAATTAAACTGATACCGCGGATGCTCTCGCGAATCGGCTTCAGCGCATCGGACAGTCTGGATCGAAAGCGCTCGAACTCCTGCGACATCGTTTCTAGACCGGAAATCTCTGGTGCACCAGATTTGGTCGACATGAGTTGCACCTAAAACGAATCACTTGCTGAGATTGTCGCATCGACTGACGAAGTCGTCACCCGGCAGGTTGTACACAACAAAACCGATCGCGTGTCTGCGACACACCACTTTCGTCTGCGACTCATTTCTTCTCACCGTTGAGAAGTCTTGATCTTGCCGAACAGCATGCCGATGCATCTCGGTATGCAATGGCCAATCAAACCTAGTTCAAGAGGGTCGGACCCAATCGCCGAGATTGGCAAGATCCTGGCGCGCGGTCGTCTGCATCTTCGGGCTCGACAGTTAAGTCGATCGTCCACTGCTGGCAGAGAAAGTTCGCTGGACTGTGTCGGCGAACCGAAATGTCCCTCGCCGCGTGCGGACGACTGGTGCCGTTCGGTTGGGCAATGTTTGTGCCGATTCAACCTGAACCGAAACAGTGGGGTCGGGTTTTGAAGTCATTCGCGATCGCCCAATGAACGCGCGTTCTATCCCACGTAGCAAAAAGCGATCACCTGGGAGAGGTCTACTTGTCGGTGTAGAATCGTCCCGTTCGGCAACTGAAATTGACCTCCTGCTCTCACTCGTGGATGCGCTTGCAATTCAGGCGGCACGCGAGGACCATGCCCGAACACACGATTGCCGTTGCGAGGATGTGCCAAATGCGCGGAAAAGCCGTGATTTACGCAAGGTACTCGACCGACCTGCAGAATGAGCGCTCGGTTGAGGATCAGATCGTGCTGTGCCGCGCCTACGCGGTCCGCGCCGACCTGACCGTCGTCGACACCTACGCCGACCGGGCGGTCTCCGGCGCCAGTACCGCCGGCCGACTCGACTGGCAGCGCCTCATGCACGATGCTGTCGCCGGCCGGTTTTCCATCGTCATCGCGGAGGATCTCGACCGGATATCCCGCGACGAGGCCGACTACCACACCGCGCGCAAGCGCCTGGCGTTCTGCGAAGTCGAGATCCACACCGCCCATGGCGGCGTCCTGTCAGGCATCGAGGGCACCATCCAGGCGATGATGGCCTCCAACTTTCTGGTCGATCTGGCGCGGAAGATACACCGTGGCCAGGCGGGCTCCATCCGCTCCGGCAAGCGCGCCGGCGGCCGCGCCTACGGTTACCGGCCGGTCCTCGGCAAACCCGGCGAGGTGGAGATCGTCGCCGAGGAGGCCGAAATCGTCAGGCGCATCTATCATGAGTATGCGGCCAGGCTCACGCCGCGGGAGATCGCCGCCAGGCTCAATCGGGACGGCGTACCATCGCCACGCGGCGGCATCTGGAACGCCTCGACCATCAACGGCGCTCGCAACCGCGGCACCGGCATCCTCGGTAACGAGCTGCACAATGGCCAGCTGGTCTGGAACCGAATGCGGAAGGTCAAGGATCCTGACACGGGCCGCCGCATCGGCCGCGTTAATCCAAAAAGCGAATGGATGACGGTCGACGTACCTCACTTGGCGATCATAGATCCCGGCCTCTACGCCAAGGTTATCCGCCGGCGGACCCCGAAGCCTGGTCGGAAGCGACTGACGCAGCGACCGCGGCGCCTTCTGTCCGGCCTCCTGCGATGCGGAGTGTGCGGATCGGGAATGGCGATTCACGATCGCGATCGCACCGGAAAATCTCGCGTCCGCTGTTCGCGCTATCGCGAGAGCGGCGCCTGTTCCCACCGGCGCATGTACTATCTGGAGGCGATCGAGACAATCGTGCTCGAGGGCCTGCGCGATGCGTTGCGCGAGCCGGACATGATCCGGCGATACGTCGAGACCCATCAGAAGGAGCGCAAACGTCTGGCCAAAGCAGAGGACGCCGGCCGCGCCAAAACGGAACGTCGGCTTGGCGCCATCGACCGCGAACTGAAACGCTACGTGAAATCGATCGGCGACGGCAGCGCCACGATCGACATGATCGAGGACGAAATGCTGGTGCTACAATCGGAGAACATCAGCTGCAGGGCAGACTCACCGAACCGCCAACTAAGACGGTCTCTCTGCATCCGGGCGCCATGACCCGATATCTGGGCCAGATAGAGGACCTGGCAAAGGTGTTTCGCGTAACAGCGACGGTAGAAGATGGGCGCGAGGCGCACCAGCGTTTCCGCGAATTGGTCGACCACGTCACAGTCCGCCCGACCGAGCCACGTGCACCGCTCGACATCGAGATCGCCGGCCGCCTAGGTGTGCTTATGAACGACCAAGAACTGCCGCCAAGCGGGCGCTATAGTGGGGTTGAAGTGGTGCCGCAAGAGGGATTCGAACCCCCGACCCCAGCATTACGAATGCTGTGCTCTACCAACTGAGCTATTGCGGCTCACCGCCGGCAGCGCATCGCGTCGCGCTCTTCGCCTCGGCATCGCCGCGCCTTGATACGCGCCGTCAGCGCCGCGTTCAAGCGATCGTCCTCAACCGCGGCGAATTCCGACCCCGCCGCGCTCGGCGGCCCCCGCCGCCGGCCCGGGATCATCGGGCGACGGCGGCCCAGCCTCTTCGCCAAGCGCGTCGGCAACCTTCGCCTGGAGCGCCTTTTCATTTGCCGGCGGCACAACCGCTTCGGCCGCCATGTCCGGCGTCACCTTCGTTGATTCGAGCGAGGCGGTCTGGCCGGCGTCTGCCACCGCCGGTCCGAGTTTGTCGACATCCAGGTCGATCGCCCGCGCCAAACTCGGCGGCTGGGCGATGACGCGCCAGGCGAACGCGTCGACCTGGCCCGACACCGGCGACACCGGCGCCCAGGCCTCGAACACCCTGCCGTCGGCGGTCCACACCGGGTCGCGCGGCGCGCCAAGCGCTCGCGCAAGCCAGGTCCGGACGCGACCGAGATCGCCGCTCTCGCCCTCCTCGATATCGGCCATCAGCAAACACACCCGTTCGCTCGGCCCGGCTTGCACCAGTCCCTCCAGCGCCTGGCGGGCGGTCGACCATTCATGGGCGGTGATCGCCGCATGGGCGATAGCCATCGGGCCTTCGGGGTTGTCGGGCACCAGTCCGGCGAGTTTCTGCACCCGCTTCAGTCGGTCGCGAACCGGCTCACCGGTGCGAACCTCGGCATAGGCGGCGGCGACCTCCGGATGGGGCGCGTTTTTCCACGCCGCCTCCAGCAGACGGGTGGCGCGACGGGTGTCGCCGGCCCGGGTCGACAGCCGCGCCGCCACCACCGCGGCCGGCGTCAGATCGGGCGCCAGCTTGGCCGCCTCCAGCGCCGCGGTGTGCGCCTCGTCGGGCGAACCCGCCTCCAGTTCGATGGCGCGGCCGGTCAGCAGCACCGCGCGCAGCCGCCGTGCCCGATTCTTGTCGACCAGATTGGCGGCAAGGTTGGCGGCCAGCGCCTCCAGCGCTCCGTCCCAGTCGCCGGCGCGCGAGCGATAGTCGAACAGCGCCCGGCCGGCCCATGGGATATGCGACGACAGACGATGCGCCTCCTCGGCGAAATGTACCGCGGCGGCATCCTCGCCCTGGCGCTGGGCCTCGACGAACAGGCCGTGGAGGCCGAGCACCCTGGTATCGGAACCGTCCGACAGCTGCTCGAAGGCGGTTCTGGCGGCGTCGCGGTCGCCGGCGATCTGGGCGGTTTGCGCCGACAGCAGCAGCACCAGCGGATCACCGCCGAGCAGCGAACGGGCCTCTTGCGCCGCCCGCCTTGCGGCGCGGGGATCGCCCGCGCCGACCGCTACCATCCCCCGCGACAGAGCGCGGTAGCCGCGGTCGCGCCGCCGCGCTCCCAGTGCGCCGCTGACCGTCCTCGGCGCCCGCACGACCGCGCGCAGCAACGCACCGACAACCGTCAGCGCCGCCACCAGCGCCGCGATGGCGATGGCCGCCGCCATCATCGAGGTGGTGATCCGGTAGTCCTGCCAGGTGAGCACGAGTTCGCCCGGTCGGTCGGCAAGCCAGGCGAACGCCCCGGCGAGCCCAAACAATGCTGCCACAAAAATGATGAAGCGGATCATGCCGGTCGCATCAGCCTGACGTCTCGCCTCGCGGCGAGGCGGCGATCTCGGCGACCAGCGCGTCCGCCGCCAGCCTTTGCTCGACCTGCTCGGCCCAATTGGCCGAAGCCTGCTGCGCGGCCTGGTTGAGACGCGCCCGTTCCGTCAGCGCCGCAGCCAGATCACCGGCCGCGACCGCCTCGGCGACGAGCCCCACGCCGGCATCCGATCCGGCCTGCTCCGATGACCCGACCCGCTGCACGGTGACGATATCGCCCAGCCAGGCGAGGATGCCGCCGCCGACGGTCTCGCCGCCCCCGGCCGCCGTCATCGCTGCCGCCGTCATCGCTGCCGCCACGCCGGCAAACCTGTCGCGCAGCGAGTCGCGAGAGGGAACACCAGCCGCTGCCAGCGGCCTCAATTGGTCGATCGCCGCCGCCTCGCCGCCGAACGAGGCCACCGCGTCCAGGGCCAGATCGAAGGGCTGGCTTTCGCGCGACATGCGTTCCAGCAACAGAACCGCCATCGCCCAGCCTGGCTCACCCGGCCCGAGCGTCGAAACACTGGCGGATTCGGCCAGCGTGGCAAGTTTCAGTTCCAAATCCGCGATCTCGCCCGACATGGCTGCAATCGCATCGGCGGCGCCGCTGGCCTCGGCTCCCCCGGCCGGATTGATCCTCGCCTCCAGCCCGGCGATCGCCTGGCTGAGCTCTGCGGCCGACGGTTTGGCGGCGATCGTCGTCGCGGCCGAGTCGACCTGTCTGGACAGCGCTGTGAGCTCGCGGCCAAGCGCGTCCAGGGCCTCGGCGCGATCGTCCAGGGCCTGTGTCATCGCATCCACGCGGCCGCCGAGGTCACCGAGCCGCGCCTCGAGGTCGGCAACGCGGCCATCGGCGGCAGCGGCCAGCTGCTGTGCCGCGATACCGCGGCCAAGCGCCTGCTCAGCCGTGTCACGACCGGGCGCCGGAATGACGCCGACGGCCTGGAGGACAAACAGAAGAACCAGTGCGACACCACCGCCGACGGCGCCGGCCGCGACCAGTCGCGCGTTACCGCCGGAACCGGTATCGGTGGCCGGTGGACGAACCGGATCGCCCGGCGTGACGGCAGGCTCGGTGGTGGCAGGCGCCGGTTCATTGGCCTCTGCGGCGGGTCCGGCGGCAGCGGCCGCCCACGGTGGCTTGGCCAGTTTGGACGACGCCTTGGCGCCGGTGGGTTGTTGCTTACGCGACGAGGATTGGCCGGTCTCAGAGGCTTCCCGCGTCCCCGCGGCGGTCCTGGTCGAGGCCGGCGCCGCCTCCAGATCGATGGTCACCGGCGGTTTTTTTGCACGGGTGCGCTTACCCCCGGCGCGTGCGCCGCGTCCTCTTGGTTTGCCGCCGTCGCTGCCCTCGGTCATGTCCGCCTCTTTTTTGTCGTTTGCCCCCGAGACAACCGCCCGTCAGATTATACGCGAAATCGTATCGCGAAACCGTTACGGGCGGGTTGCGGCTGCCCCGGCCAGCGCCAGCACGCTCTTCTCGTTCGGCTTCTCCGCGATCTGCACGCCGGCGAAATCCAGACCCGCCAGCGGCTCTGCGGCAGCCGCCGATATCGCCAGGATGAGCATGCCGCCGAGATCACCGGCAAGACCGGCCTCGGTGATGAGTTTTGCCAGTACCGCGGCGGCGCGCCGCGAGAACACCAGGACGCCGTCGAGGTCCCGCCGGGCAATGAGGTCCAGCGTAACTTGGTCAAAGGCTTCGGCCGCGCGGGCGTGATAGGCCTCGACGGTGACGAGTGTGATTCCGGCGTTCGACAGCAGCGCGCCGAGATCGATCGCACGGTCGCGCCCGGCGGGATAAACCAGCTCCGGCTGCGATGGCGGATGGTTCCGGCGAATGAGGTCCGCCAGCGCAGCGCCATCGCCATCGCCGTCGGCAGAACGCACATCCCCAAACCCGGCCCGGCGGGCGGTGTCGGCCGTCGCCTCGCCGACAGCGTAGACCGGCAGGCCGTGCCATCCACGCGCCGACGGCCAGCGTTGCAGCGCGCGCACGCCGTTGCGGCTGGTCACGGCGATACCGGATGGGGTCGTGAGCGCCCCGGGTTCGGGATGAAACACCATTTCGAACAACGGACAGACCTCGGCGCGATGCCCCAATTCGACCAGCCGCCGGGCGGTTTCGCCGGCGTCCGGCTGCGGCCTGGTGACGAGCAGGCGCATCGGGTCAGATCGCGAAGAAATCGGCACCGCCGCGCCGGGCCAGATCCTCACCGGCCTGGCGGCCGATCTGGCGCGCAACGGCCACCGGTCCGCTCTTAGCCACCCGGTGCGCCACGCTACCGTCCGGTTTGATGATGATGCCGCGAAACGCGAGTTCCCCGTCGTCGAGACGGGCCAACCCGCCGATCGGCGTTTGACACGACCCGTCGAGCACCGCCAGGAATGCCCGCTCGGCGGCGAGCGCGATCGACGTCGGCGGGTGATCGACCTTGGCGACAGCCTCGAGAACGCGCCGATCGTCGTGGCGCACCGTCAACGCCACCGCCCCCTGGCCCACCGCCGGCAGCCAGTCGTCGAGGTTGATCAGCATGGTTGCGCGATTGGCCAGGTTGAGCCGGGCGAGGCCGGCCTGGGCCAACAGCGTTGCATCGGCCTCGCCGGCGTCGAGCTTGGCCAGCCGGGTTTCGACATTGCCGCGCATCGGCACCACCTTCAGATCCGGTCGGTGATGGAGTGCCAGCGCGCGTCGGCGCAGTGACGACGTCCCGATGGTGGCACCGGTCGGCAAGTCGGTCAGACTTGCCGCCACCGGCGACAGAAAGGCGTCGCGCGGGTCTTCCCGCTTGAGGCAGGCGGCGATGATCACGCCGTCCGCCAGACGGGTCTCCAGATCCTTGGCCGAATGCACCGCCAGATCCACCCGCCCGGCGAGCAGCGCTTCGTCGATCTCCTTGGTGAACAGGCCCTTGCCGCCGAGTTCGGCCAGCGGCCGATCGGCGATCCGGTCGCCGGTGGTCCGGATCGGTACGATCTCCACCCCATCTTCCGGCAGCGACAGCGTGCGGCAGAGTTCGCCTCTGGTCTCGCCGGCCTGCGCCAGGGCGAGCGGGCTGCCGCGTGTGCCGATGCGGAACTCGACCGTTTGCAAAGATGTTCGCCCGGGTGTTAGTGGCTTTCCGCCAGCGCCCGTCTAATTGGCCGATTACACCGGTGCGCGCAAGGCCAACGCATTGAATTCCAACGGGAAGCAGCGATGATCGTGCTCGGCATCGAGACCAGCTGCGATGAGACCGCCGCGGCCGTGGTCGAGCGCCAGGCCGATGGCCGCGGCCGCATCCTGTCCGACATCGTGTTCAGTCAGATCGCCGCGCACGCGGCCTATGGCGGCGTCGTGCCCGAAATCGCCGCCCGCGCCCATGTCGAGGCGCTGGACGGCGTCGTCGCGGCCGCCATGGCCGACGCCGGCATCGGCTTTGAAGCCCTCGACGCGGTTGCCGGAACCGCGGGCCCGGGCCTGATCGGTGGCGTTTTGGTCGGACTTACCACCGCCAAGGCGCTGGCACTGGGTTCCGGCAAGCCGCTGATCGCGGTCAACCATCTCGAAGGCCACGCGTTGACCGCGCGTCTCACCGACGGACTCGATTTTCCGTTTCTGCTGCTGCTCTTGTCGGGCGGCCACAGCCAGCTCGTCGCCGTCGAAGGTATCGGCCGCTACCGGCGCCTCGGCACCACCATCGACGACGCGCTCGGTGAGGCCTTTGACAAGGCAGCCAAGCTGCTCGGTCTGCCCTATCCCGGCGGCCCGGCGGTCGAGCAGGCGGCGCTCTCCGGCAAGCCGGATCGCTTCGCCCTGCCGCGGCCGATGGTCGGCCGACCGGGTGCGGATTTTTCGTTCTCCGGGCTGAAGACGGCGCTGCGACTGGCGGCCGAGGCGGCCGCGCCGCTGTCTGAGGCCGATGTCGCCGATCTGTGCGCCTCGTTCCAGGCTGCGGTCCTCGACACCGTCGCCGATCGTACCCGCCACGCCATGGAGGCCTTCGCCGGCGATCATGGCGGGCCGGCTGTGCTGGTCGCCGCCGGCGGCGTTGCCGCCAACAAGGCGCTGGCCGCCAGATTGGCCCGAACCGCCAAAAATCAGGGATTTCGGCTGGTCGTTCCGCCTCCGAAATTATGCTCCGATAACGGCGTCATGATTGCCTGGGCGGGTGCCGAACGCCTGGCGCTTGGACTTGTGGACGGGCTCGATGCACCGGCGCGGCCGAGATGGCCGCTGGATGAGACCGCGGCGGCAAAACTCGGCGCCGGCGCGCGGGGACCAAGGGCATGAACGGCAACCTGAAAACCCGCTTTCGCCGGAAGGTCGTTCTGTACGCGACATGGCACAAACGCTTGCTTGTCTTCACCGAACCGGAGTTTCCCGAAGCCGGGACGCAAGTGCCGGGTGGGACGGTCATGGACCGTGAGGCGATCGAGGACGGCGCCCGACGCGAATTTGTCGAGGAAACCGGCTTCGCGGCACCGGCCGCGATGACCCTGCTCGGGCGGGTGGCCCGAACCCACGTTTACGAGGCCGACGGCATCCGACACGAACATGCCCGGAGCTTCTTCCATCTACCACTTACGGGCGACTATCCGGAACTCTGGGAGTGGACCGAAGAGGCACCTGACGGTGGCGGTGGCCCGATCCGCATGGCCTTCTTCTTCGTACCATTCGTGTCGGTGCCCGAACTCTTCGGCGGACTTGACGCTTTCCTGCCTCGCCTCCGCCAGGTGATCGGCGCGGGGATGCGATGACCGTGCGCATCGGCGTACTTGGCGGCGGAGCGTGGGGAACCGCCCTGGCGCTGATCGCGGCGGCCGCCGGCCGCAAGGTGACGCTGTGGGCGCGCGATTCCGGTACCGTGGCCGACATCAACGAGCACCATGAGAACAGGCGCCGCCTCCCCGGCACCGCACTGCCGGCAAATATTACGGCCACGACCGATATCGGCGATGCGCTTGCCGCCGATGCCGTGCTGCTCGCCGTGCCGGCCCAGAAGTCGCGCGAGGTCACCCGCGCTGCGGCGGCCGCCCTGCCCGACGGTACGCCGGTCGTCCTGTGCGCCAAGGGTCTGGAAGTCGGCACCGGACTGAGGCAGTCCCAGGTGCTTGCCGAGACCATGCCCGGCGCCAGGCCAGCGGTCCTGTCGGGACCGAGCTTCGCCACCGACGTGGCGGCCGGACTACCCACCGCCGTGACGATTGCCGCCGGCGACCTCGAACCGGCGCTGGACATCTGCCGGGCGCTGGCCGGACGCGGCTTTCGGCCTTACGCCGAAACCGACATCGTCGGCGTCGAGATCGGCGGCGCGGTCAAGAACGTGCTGGCGATTGCCGCCGGTATCGTTACCGGCCTCGACCTTGGCACCAGCGCCCGCGCCGCCACCATCGCCCGCGGCTTCGCCGAGTTGAACCGCTTGGCGGAGGCGCTGGGAGCGCGCCGTGAGACCATGATGGGCCTGTCGGGTCTCGGCGATCTGGTGCTCACCTGCACCTCCGGTCAGTCGCGGAATTTCGCGTTCGGCGAGCGACTTGGCCGCGACGGCGCCGCCGATCGCGATCGCGGCGATCTGGTCGAGGGCGCATGGACCGCCTTTGCCGCGCGCAAGCTCGCCCGCGAAGCCGGCCTCGACATGCCGATCGTCGATGCCGTGGCGGCCATCGTCAACGGCGAAGCATCAGTCGAAGCGGCGATCGACGGCCTCATGGCACGCCCCCTCAAACCCGAACGTGGGTGATGCTGGACCGGCGCTGCCGGTCGCTCTAGCCTGCCTCTCGGCAAGCTGACACGGGAGGCAAGACGCATGGCGTATTGGCTGTTCAAATCCGAACCCAACACTTGGTCGTGGGACGATCAGGTCAAGCAGGGCAAACGCGGCACCGAATGGGACGGGGTGCGCAACTACGCCGCCCGCAACCACATGCGCGCCATGAAGAAGGGCGATCGCGGCTTCTTCTACCATTCGGGCGCCGACAAGGAGATCGTCGGGATCGTCGAAGTGGTCAAGGAGTCCCATCCCGATTCCACCGATGAGGCGTGGGAATGCGTCGACATCGCCGCGGTCAAGCCGTTGGCGAAACCGGTCTCGCTGGTGCAAGTCAAAGCGCAACCGAAGCTTACCGGGATGGCCCTGGTGCGGCTCGGACGGCTATCGGTGCAACCGGTCTCGGCGGCCGAGTGGAAGCTGGTCGTCAAAATGGGAGGCGCTTCATGACCGATGTCTCCGGACGTGCCCGGGCTGCCGCCCAAGCATTCGCGCCGATCGCCGAATTTTATCTCAGTTCGCGCTATGGCGAGCTCCGCGGCCACGCCGAGATTTCGGATTTCACCTTCGGCAACCCGCACGAAATGCCGCTGCAGGGATTCGTCGACGCCGTGCAGAAACACGCCATTCCCCGCGACGAGAACTGGTTTGCCTACAAAACCAGCGAGAAAGATCCCCAGGCCTTCGTCGCCGAGGCTCTGAGCCGGGAACTGAAGCTGGACTTCGAACCGGATGACATCGCCCTCACCGCGGGGGCGTTTGCAGCGATCTCGGTGGCGTTCCACACCTTGCTGGCGACCGGCGACGAAGGCGTGTTTTCCGAGCCCTCCTGGTTCTCCTACGAGCCGATGCTCCTGCTTGCCGACGCGGTTCCGCGAAAGGTTCCTCTGGCGCGGCCGGATTTCGACCTCGATCTGGAGGCGATCGAGGCGGCCATCGGGTCCAGGACCCGGCTGGTCATCGTCAACACACCGCACAATCCGACCGGGAGGATCTTCCCGCCGTCGGCGCTCAAGGAGCTCGCCGACCTGCTGGAGCGCGCCTCCTCGCGCATTGGTCATCGGATCTACCTTCTGTCCGACGAACCATATCGGCGGTTGCGTTTCGACGGCCGCGATTTCGTCAGCCCGGCAAGCGTCTATCCGTGGACCGTCATTTCCTACAGCTACGGCAAGGTTCTGCTGACGCCCGGCCAGCGCCTGGGTTATCTGGCGATATCGCCGTTGATGCCGCCGCCGGACCGCCAGGCGCTACGGGACGCGATGTTCCCGGTCCAGATGGCGCTCGGCTGGTGTTTCCCCAACGCGGTGATGCAGTACTGCGTCCCCGACCTGGAGAAATTGTCGATCGACATGGACGCGCTGAGCCGGCGGCGCGACCTCCTGACGACGGCGTTGACCAGCGGCGGCTGCCGCGTACTTGCGCCCGAGGGTACGTTCTACCTGTGGAGCCGATGGCCCGACGGCGATCCCGACCGCATGTGGCCCGACCGCATGTGGCCCGACCGCATGTGGCCCGACCGCATGTGGAATGTGCTTGCCGACGATGGCGTGTTCGTCATGCCCGGCGGCCTGATGAACGCACCGAGCCATTTCCGCATCAGCCTGACCGCGTCCGACGACATGGTGGCAAGGGCCCTGCCGGCCTTCGCCAGGCTGGCTGCCGCCTGAGCGGGACGAGGCCGGGGTACGTCTTAAGGTTCTTGCATCGCACCGGCGGTTTGCGCTTAACAAGCGTGCGGCGCGGCGTTGGCGGCGCCAACACGGGGGAGAGAAGTTCTGATGTCAGAGATTGCGGTCTACCCGGTTCCGGAAGCCTGGAAGGAACGGGCCTTTATCGACAACGAGAAATATTTGTCGCTTTACCAGCAATCGGTCACCGATCCCGAGGGTTTCTGGGCCGAACAGGCCGGTCGCATCGACTGGATCAAACCCTTTACCAGGGTCAAGAACACCTCATTTCAGATGCCCGACGTGTCGATCAAATGGTTCGAGGACGGCACCCTCAACGTGTCCGCCAACTGCCTCGATCGACATCTGGCGGAGCGCGGCGACCAGGTCGCCATCATCTGGGAGGGCGACGACCCGTCGCAAGACCGCGCGATCACCTACCGCGAACTCCATGGCGCGGTCTGCAAATTCAGCAATGTGCTGAAGGTGTTGGGCGTATCGAAGGGCGACCGGGTGACCATCTACATGCCGATGATCCCGGAAACTGCGATGGCCATGCTCGCCTGCGCGCGCCTCGGCGCGGTCCATTCCGTGGTCTTCGCCGGCTTTTCACCCGACGCCCTGGCCGGCCGTATCCTCGACTGCGATTCCAAGCTGGTGATCACCGCCGACCAGGGCCTGCGCGGCGGCAAGAAGGTGCCGTTGAAGGCCAACACCGATGCCGCACTGGAGAAATGCCGCGGCGACGAGGAGGTCCTGGTGGTACGGCGGACCGGCGCCGATGTCCCCATGAAAACCGGCCGCGACCATTGGTATGACGATCTCGCCGAAGCCGTATCGGCGGACTGCCCGCCGGCGGAAATGAGCGCCGAGGATCCGCTCTTCATCCTCTATACGTCAGGCTCGACCGGCCAGCCCAAGGGCGTGCTGCACACCAGCGGCGGCTATATCGTCTACGCCGCGCTGACCCACAAATACATCTTCGACTACCATGACGGCGACATCTATTGGTGCGCCGCCGATGTCGGTTGGGTCACCGGCCACAGCTATATCGTTTACGGGCCGCTCGCCAACGGTGCCACCACGTTGATGTTCGAGGGCGTTCCCAACGCGCCGACTCCGTCGCGCATCTGGGAAGTGATCGACAAGCATCAGGTCAACATCCTTTACACCGCGCCGACCGCCATCCGCGCGCTCATGGGCGCCGGCAACGAATACGTCACCCGTACCTCACGGGCGTCGCTCCATCTGCTCGGATCGGTCGGCGAACCGATCAATCCCAAGGCCTGGGAGTGGTATTACCGCGTCGTCGGCGAGGCCCGCTGTCCGATCATGGACACCTGGTGGCAGACCGAGAACGGCGGCATCCTGATCACCCCGCTGCCCGGCGCCACGGATCTCAAACCGGGTTCCGCCACCCGTCCGTTCTTCGGGGTCAAGCCGGCCATCGTCGATGCCGAGGGCCAAATCGTTGAAGGCCCCGGACAGGGCAATCTGGTCATCACCGATTCCTGGCCCGGCCAGATGCGGACGATCTACGGCGACCACCAGCGTTTCATCGAGACCTACTTCCAGACCTATCCGGGCAACTATTTCACCGGCGACGGCTGCCGCCGCGACGAGGACGGCTTCTACTGGATCACCGGCCGCGTCGATGATGTCATCAACGTTTCGGGACATCGCATGGGTACGGCCGAGGTCGAGTCCGCATTGGTGGCCCATGCTGACGTTTCGGAAGCCGCGGTGGTCGGCTATCCCCACGCAATCAAGGGCCAGGGCATCTACGCCTACGTCACATTGATGGCCGGACTGGAGCCGAGCGAGGATCTGCGCAAGCAACTCGGTCAGTGGGTGCGCAAGGAGATCGGCCCGATCGCTCAGCCGGATCTGATCCAATTCGCGCCGGGTCTCCCCAAAACGCGTTCCGGCAAGATCATGCGACGTATCCTGAGAAAGATCGCCGAGGACGATTTCTCCAACCTCGGCGACACCTCCACGCTGGCCGATCCTGCCGTGGTCGATGACCTGATCGACAACCGCCAAAACCGCTAGCCCGGACTTCCCACACTGGACATGACCTGCAGGAAGTCCGGGCCAGCTTCGCCAAAGATTTACCGGGTCAAGACTTGCAGCCGCGCACCGACCTTCCCATCATCTAGAGTCCTTTCAACCAACTCTGAGTGACCGATGAATACGTTGCGAACGGCCATGCTGCTGGCGGCGCTAACGGCGATTTTTGTCGGCGTTGGCTTCCTGCTCGGCGGCGCCGGCGGCGCATTGATCGCGTTCGTTTTTGCCGCCGGCATGAACCTGTTCAGCTACTGGAACTCCGACAGGCTGGTGCTGCGCATGACCGGCGCCCGCCAGGTTGATGCGCGCACCGCACCGGACTTCCACGCCATGGTGCGCGATCTTGCCGCCCGCGCCGATCTGCCCATGCCCAAGGTCTACATCGCCGACAATCCCCAGCCGAACGCCTTCGCCACCGGCCGCAACCCCGAAAACGCAGCCGTGTGCGCCACCACCGGGCTGCTCAAGACCCTGTCGCGCGATGAAATCGCCGGCGTCATGGCCCACGAACTGGCACATGTGAAAAACCGCGATACCCTCATCATGACGATCACCGCGACCATCGCCGGCGCGGTCGCGATGCTCGCCAATTTCGCCTTCTTCTTCGGTGGCTTCGGCGGCGGCCGCAACAACAATCCGTTGGGCTTGATCGGCATTCTGGTGGCCGCCATCGCCGCACCCTTCGCCGCCATGCTGGTGCAAATGGCGATCAGCCGCACCCGGGAATACGCCGCCGACCGCGGCGCGGCCGAGATCAGCGGCAATCCGGCGGCGCTGGCCTCGGCGCTCCGCCGGATCTCCCAGGGCGCGCGGCTGGTCCGCAACGAAGCCGCCGAACGCAACCCGGCGACCGCGCATTTGTTCATCATCAATCCGCTGTCGGGCGAGCGCATGGACAATCTCTTCTCGACCCACCCGGCAACCGAAAACCGGATAGCAGCACTTATGCAGATGGCCGGCAGTGATGGCCGTGCAGCCAGGCCGGCGGCCCGGGTTGCGGTGCCCAGGGTCGGCCGGACCGAACCACG